>UPZA01000006.1 GCA_900538575.1 uncultured Ruminococcus sp. | reverse complement strand
CTGTAACGGTATAGCCGTTGTTTACCTCAATCTGGAACTGATCTCCGTATTCAGCCATATCTTCTTCGCCCTGATCGTTATACCAATAACCGTTTTTACCTTTGACATATTCGGTATCGGCAGGCGACATCGGCTCTACATTGATTCCGCCGCCGTACATAAACTTACTCATATCCTTATCAGACTGAATAGTATAATTGAAAGATTCAAACTTCAGATTGTTCAGGTCGTCAATTCCGAATTCAGAAAACTGGAATTTATGAGAGTTAATCGGATCTCCTTCTTGCCAAGTGCTATTTCCGTCCTCGTCAAGATAACCCTCTTCGTCATATCCTTTTGTAAGCAGATAATCCATTTCCTGATCGTCAATCTCCGCCGTCAGTGTTGAAGAAATAGTAGCGGTGCCGTCTTTATTATCCGTGAACGTCCATTCGCCGCTTTTCTTATTCTGTGTAACTGGCTTATCCGGATTCACAGGACCGGGATCCGTTCCGCCTTCAGTTGTAGCTGACACAAGCTTAAATGTTTCGCCTGACTGAGGATACCAAATCGCTACTTCCATTTGTCCGCTTGCAAAATTAATGCTGCTCAAGCTTGAAGACGGAAACGTATATGTAACGGAAAACTTACCGTTTCTGGGAGTAGCCTGAATTCCGTCAGCCTGTTCCCAATAGGGATCAGCTTTAAGATTATAGCCTATGCCTACTGTAACATCTCCGGTATACGCAGTTTCAAAGTTAAGCGTAACCTTAGAAGGACTGGTACCAAGACCGCTCATATTAAAACGAGTAGCTCTTGTTGAACTCGAAGAATCATCCGTTGTTGCAGTAAGCGTTTTGTTGATCGATACTGAACCAGCCGCAGATACATTGGTAATCTGAAAAGCAGCCGGTGAGATAAATACCGTAGCAGTCATAACAGCGCTGAGAACAGTAGCTTTTATTCTGCTGCTTAATTTCTTACCTATCATAACAATCATCCTTTCATATCAATTACATGAATCACGTGCATACAATCTGCTCAGTCAAATTGTATATTTTTTTGCTCGCTAAGCATATTATAACATATTATTCCTGGCTAATTGTGAACAAATTGTGAACAAAGCCTTATTTTATTAAAAATTACAAGAAAATTTTTCACCTATATTTTGTGCATATTACACAAATAATTATAACTTAATAACAAAAAAGAATAAATTTCGCCTTTATTTTATATATTTTTAAGTTATTATTATATTGATTTAAACCATTAAAGTGAATTTACTTGCAAAATTCCTCAAAGTATGATATAATAGTATGTAAATCAAAAAAACGGTTATAAAAATACCGTAAAATTTCACAGCAATTTAAATAATATTAAATTGCGGTTTAAGGAGTGCTGAATATGAGATTAGCCGCTATGGAAAAAAGCGAGATTATTTCTTTGAAAAATCAGTGGTGTAAAGAATATGACAATTTTAAAGCTCAGAATCTCAAACTTAATATGGCAAGAGGTAAGCCTTCTCCGGAACAGCTTGACCTAAGCATGGGAATATTAGACGTTTTAAATAGTAAAACAGATATTATCGGAGTTAACGGTGACGATTACCGAAACTACGGCGTTATGGACGGCATTCCGGAAGCCAAGAAAATTTTTTCCAAGATGCTGGGAGTAAAAGAAGATGAAATAATAATCGGCGGAAATGCCAGTCTTAATTTAATGTACGATATTATCTCCGATTCTATGATATTAGGCGTTAACGGCAGTACTCCATGGAATAAGCTGGAAAAAGTAAAGTTTTTATGCCCTGTACCGGGATATGACAGACATTTTGCCATATGTGAAAAATTTGGAATTGAAATGATAAATATCCCCACAGATGAAAACGGTCCTGATATGGATATGATAGAAAAACTTTTATCGGAAGACGCCTCTATTAAAGGTATTTGGTGTGTTCCTCAATATTCAAATCCAACCGGATATGTTTTCAGTGATGATACCGTAAAACGCTTTGCGGCTCTTAAGCCTAAAGCTGAAGATTTCAGAATTTTTTGGGATAATGCATATTGCATACATCATCTTGAAGAAAATCCTAAAATACTTCTGAATATTATGGAAGAATGCAGAAAAAATGGTAATGAAAATCAGGTATATATATTTGGATCGACTTCAAAAATCACATTTTCCGGAGCAGGAATTGCCGCAGTAGCCTCTGGAAAGAAAAACATATCAGAATTAAAAAAGAATTTAAGTATAAGAACGATAGGCTACGATAAAATAAATCAGCTAAGACACGCATTATTCTTTAAAAGCTATGAAGGACTACTTGAACATATGAAAAAGCACATGGCTATAGTTGCGCCGAAATTCAAAGCTGTCGCCGATATTCTGGAAAAGGAGCTGGCGCCTCTTGAAGTAGGAAACTGGACTAATCCTAAAGGCGGTTACTTTGTTTCGTTTGATTCCATTCCCGGCTGTGCCAAAAGAATAGTTTCTCTTTGCAAAGACGCTGGCGTTACTTTAACAGGCGCAGGCGCCGCTTTTCCTTACGGAAAAGATCCTGACAATAAAAATATAAGAATTGCGCCTACATATCCGTCTGTCGAGGAACTTATATCTGCAATGAAAATTTTCTGCTTAAGCGTAAAAATTGCCAGTGCAGAATCTTTGATATGAAAAAAATCGCTGCAATTGTATTTGCAGCGATTTTTTTATTTTCTTTTATTTCCGTAAAGCTTTTTAACTACTTTTTTATTGGATAGTCCGCCTTTTGGATTTCGTTTTGCATAAACAAATGCCCATATACATATTGCAAGATAAAATAACAATAATGAAAGCGATATCCATACAGCACGTTTCATCCATTTTGAACCGAAAAAGTCCTTTGCAGTTGAAAGATTAAATTTTACAAACGACCGATCAATATCAGAAGACGCGACAAGATCAACGTTAGCTATTATTTCATCAGAAAGCTTAAGCTCAATTTCTCCAAGCTTCTGATTTTTTTTCACAGGCGCCTGTACGGAGTCATAAAGCTTTATATTTTTTTGTATTGATGTGACGTCTACCTCGTTATACCAAAGAGTTGAAACATCTTCTTCGGGCTTAACAAGCACGTACCCGTTTCCGTCAGAATTTTCAACCTTAACTTCAGCTATTTCTTCTCCTTCCGACAAAAGCTCCTTATACTCAAAGTTATCAAATACCCATTCCATAAAATTACATGCGTCTATAATATGATAATACTTAGAATTTCCATTTTCATCATAAAAAGGTGCGTTAAGCAATACCAGAAGATATTTAATCCCATCATATGTTCCCATTGTTACTATATTGCGTCCGCTAAGCTGTAAATTTCCAGTTTTTATACCTTTTACTCCGTAAACATAAAAATCGCTCGCGGCGCTCATAATTATATTTGAATGCGTCCAAGTCCAAGGGTCTTCATGAGCGGTAACGTAGCTTTTGGGATGAACCTCGTATTCTTCAGCAGTCGCAATTTCTTCAAATCCCGGAACAGTGAGAGCATATTGAGTTATTAAAGACATATCCTTAGCCGTCGTAACCTGTTTTGAATCATAAAGTCCATGAGGATTTGCAAAAACAGTATATTCGGCTCCAATTTCCTTAGCCTTGGCGTTCATCATTTCAACAAAAGCCGAAATATTCTGATTACCAAAATAATACGCAAGTATATTTGAAGCTTCACATGATGAAGTCAACATCATTGCATATAAATAATCAGTAACGGTTAGTTCGTCACCGTCCCATATTTCTCCGTATCTGAGATCATCCTGATATTCGTATTCCTCAAATTCCTCATAAAGTTTTTTGTCGGCGGTTATGGTAATATTATCTGGATCCTTGCAGTTTTCAAGAACGATTACCGCCGTCATAATATTGACAAGAGACGCTGGCATCTGCTCCAGATCGGCATTTTTTTCATATATAACTGATTTAGTATCTAAATTAATGAAATAGACAGACTTTGCATTGACATCGAATGGCGGTGTGAATTCTACAGCTCCCACCGATGCAGTAAAGCATAAGTACGCTAACGTTAACATCGCCGATAAAACGGAAACGATTTTTTTCAAATTTAACAGCTCCTCAAATTGTTCTACTAATTATTATAGCAAATTTTAAGTGAAAATCAAATACTTTTTGAAAAAAAATAAAAAGATATTTACGAATCGCAGTTTTTATGTTAGAATTATAAGGTATTCTCACGAAGGAGGAATAAAATTGATTTATGTAACCGGTGATATGCACGGTGAATTTTCACGCTTTAAAAACAAAAATATTAAAAAGCAACTGGAGGAAAACGATACGCTTATTATATGTGGCGACTTCGGGTTTATATGGGAAGACTCCAGACATGAAAGATCTATAATCGAAAAAATCGGAGAATTAAATTATAATGTGGCTTTTGTTGACGGCTGCCATGAAAACTTTGATTTATTACAGCAATTCGAGGTTATTGAATGGAACGGAGGTAAGGCTCACCATATAAGCGGTAATCTCGTTCACCTTATGAGGGGACAGGTTTATACAATAGAAGACAAAAAAATTTTTGCTTTTGGAGGCGGTCACAGTCAAGATTATGAGTACCGTAAAAACATTAACTGGTGGCCGCAGGAGCATCCGACTCATGAGGAAATCATAGAATCAATAAATAATCTTGGAAAATATGATAACTGCATTGATTATATCATTACACACGAGCCTCCGGCATCTCTTAAAGATTGTCTCGAAGTAGACGTATTTCAAAGACTTGAAATACACGCGTTTTTTGAAGATATAATAAAAGCTTGTCATTTTGAAAAATGGTTTTTTGGAAAATGCCATTTGGATAAATATATACCGATGAAATTTTATGCGGTATTTGAAGATGTAATACCTGCTTATGAAATAGATTAATGTTGATTAAATCATAAAATTATGATATAATAAAATAAAAACGGAGGTCACAATATGATAACAATCGAAATGGAAAACGGGAAAAAAATAAGACTTGAATTATATCCTGACAAAGCGCCTATTTCATGTGAAAACTTTGAAAAGCTTGTCAAAAGTGGATTCTATAACGGACTCACCTTTCACAGGGTAATTCCTGGATTTATGATACAGGGCGGATGTCCTGCCGGCAACGGAACAGGAGGTCCGGGCTGGACTATTAAAGGCGAATTCTCAGCAAACGGAGTTAAAAACGATTTAAAGCATACAAGAGGAGTATTATCAATGGCGAGAGCAATGAATCCTGATTCTGCCGGTTCACAATTCTTTATAATGCATAAAGACGCTCCTCATTTGGACGGAGAATATGCAGCGTTCGGAAAAGTAGTGGAAGGCATGGATGTAGTGGACGAAATTGCAGGAGTCAGCACAGACTTTTCTGATAAGCCGTTAGAGCCGCAGGTAATTAAAAAAATGTATATAGAATAACATTTTTATCGCCTAAGATAACGATCTTAGGCGATTTTTTATCGAATATTGTAACCATTTATCAATTAAAAGAGCTCTTTAGACTTTTCATTTGTTAATTATAACTAAAATATCTAGAATATTATATGTAAAATACTGATTGCAAATGTTATAAATACATGATATAATAAAAAAGTAGTTTCAAAAAGTTACATTTTAGTTAATGAATCATGAATCTTTTTACTTTTTTATTACAAAAAGAGGATGTGTTAAAACCATGGTTAAAAAAATCAGCAGAATTTTTACTGCGATGACCGTTACAGTTTTTATCTTCCTGTCATCTCTTGCAGTCTCTGGAGCAGATAACTATAAAAGCTGGCTTCAAAGCGATTCACGCTGGGGAAATAAGACTCTTGGAAGCTGCGGCGATACAATGGCTGAAATAGGCTGTGCAGTTACCTCCATAGCAATGCAGGTAGTTCATTCAGGATGTAAAAGCGAAAGCGAATTCAATCCCGGTACCCTTGTTGATTATCTAAGCAAAAACGGCGGATTTGATTCTTACGGAAATTTATATTGGGGTGCCGTAACCGGAATGGTTAGTAATTTCACATTTGAAAAACGAGCTTATTTCTCGTCGCAAACAAAGTCCGGCATAACGCAGGAACTTGCCTCTTACATAAATCAGGGATATTATATAGTAATGTCAGTTAAATATGATGGTCATTGGATAGCAATAGATACAATAAAAAACGGAGTCGTTTATATGATGGATCCGGCACAAAATAAATCCAACAATCTGTTCGATTATTACGACGTAAACGGTATGCTGCAGGTAAGACTGTATAAGGGTAAAAATACTCCTGAAAAGGTGGAAATTAATGAAACTAAATATCTTACAGGTCACTATCAAACTACAGACGCTCTTAATCTGAGAAAATCCTACAGCACTTCATCAGATGTGCTTTTAACCATACCGTCAGGTAAAACTGTCGTTGTAACCAGAGTGTACAATAATCAATGGGGTGAAACAGAATATAACGGGAAAACCGGCTGGATATTTCTTGAATACACAAAATATACCGAAAGCTCTTATACATATAAAACCGGATACTATAAATGTAATGCTACTACCGGTGTAAACATGAGAAACGGTATTGGAACAGATAAAACTATAGTATGCCTTATACCAAACGGAGCGTCGGTCACTATTAGTTCCGTTACAGCTAACTGGGGAAAAGCTAAATATGGAAGCAAATCAGGTTATGTATGTATGGAATACATGAAATATGTATCTCTCGTAACCACTGCCGCTCCTAAAACTACAACCGCTACAACCACAACAAAAATCACGACTACATCAGTCAAAACTACAACTACAACTACAACCTCCTGCATTACAACTGTAACTACCTTGCCGCCGATTATTAAAGGCGATATTAATCGGGACGGAAAAATAGACAATGAAGACGTACTCGTTCTTAATATCTATTTTAACAAGCCATATGAATTAGAATTCATCGAGAAGTATATATTTGATGTAAATAATGATAATGAAATTAATAATTTAGACGTGGTTTATCTAATGAAAATTATTAGACAATAAAACGAAACGGAGAAACAATATGAATTGGACAGAAGCTGAAATTTATACCTCAACAGAAGGCGCCGATATAATATGCGCATCCTTACTTGATATAGGAATAAAAGGATTTTCTATCAAGGATTCTGAAGATTTTAATGAGTTTTTAAAAAATAAAGACGGTAAATGGGACTACATTGATGACGATTTAATGAGTATGAAAAACTGTGAAACAAGCGTAACAGTTTATCTGCCAGACAATACACAAGGCGGCGAAATGCTTATTTCACTGAAAAATATACTCAGACTATTAAAAAGCCGCGATACTCAAAATAAATGGGGCAGACTGGAAGTAAAACTTAAATCTGTAAAGGAAGAAGATTGGGCTAATAATTGGAAACAATATTTTAAACCGTTAAAGATTGGTAATAAACTTCTCATAAAACCATCATGGGAAGATTATGACGAATCAGATAATAGGATTGTTCTTGAAATAGATCCTGCGTCAAGCTTTGGTACCGGACAACATAATACTACTAAGCTGTGTCTTGAGCTGCTGGAAGATTCAATAAAACCTGGAGATAGATTATTGGATCTTGGATGCGGCAGTGGAATACTTTCAATAGGCGGTATGCTTTTAGGAGCTCATGAGGCTGCTGCGGTAGATATAGAAGAAAATGCCGTTTCCACTTCAATTCGGAACGCTCTTAAAAATAATATTTCCATGGAAAAATATCATGCTTACTGCGGAAATATTATATCCGACATCGCACTCAGAAATACACTAGGCAGCAATTACGATATAATTACTGCTAATATAGTAGCAGATATTTTAATTGCCATGAGTGAATTATTTAAAAAGTTTCTTAAACCGGAAGGTCTTATTATTATTTCCGGAATTATAACTGAACGAAAAACAGAAGTAATAAAAATCGTTACTTCATGTGGATTTGAAGTGATAAAAGAAGCTGAAAGCGACGGCTGGGCAGCAGTCTTGCTTAAAGTAGTATAAAATAATTCCATACACTCTTAATAAGTGTATGGAATTTTCTTTTTTACCCTTATTATTATTTTTTCTTCGCAGTTCTTTTAATAATATAAATCAAGATTTCAATAAATATAGCTGCGACTACTATTACTATAAAATATGGAACAAGTCCCCATCCGCCATTTTTACTCTCATCAACATCAATCATAACATTTTTTTCATCACTCTTATCCTGTTTATAATCATTCTGAATTCCATTTCCGGCAGCCGGATTCTTATTATTAGATACAGTATTATTAGAATTGATTCCGCTGCTTCCATTAGTTACTACTATACCTCCATTTTTTTCCGCAAGGTAAGCGGTTACCCATGCAAGCGGAGTATTCCAGTTTATAGTACATTCGTTTACCGACCAGGCTTCTATATTATCCATATAGCATTTTGCCGGAGCAATTTCTCCCGGCTTCCAGCCTGAACCCTTTACCCAGGGATCCTGCATTCCGGAATTTGGTCCGCCGACAAGTACTCCGTTAGGAGCTTCCGGAAAATTCGCGTCCGCCTGATTTGACCACCATCTGTGATGCGGATATTTAACTGCATGACTTCCATAGCCTGTAACGTAAGAATAATCCATGGGGTTTCTGCCGAGAATATAATCCATGCCGCTTATAACGCCGTCCAGATAATCTTCGTCGCCGCTTAATTCATAGGCATATGCCATTATTATATTATTATTCATAATAAATGAATTAGAGCCCCAGATATACCCCTTTCTGTCAATAGCATAGTTTACAGTACCTGATTCGTAAGGTTGACCGTAACCTTGATTTTCAGTTAATTCCTCATAATGCTCTGCCGCCGAACAAATAGAGTCTTTAAGCTTGTTTTGGGCTGTAGAATCGAGCTTATCAATATTTAATGCCAAAGAAAGATTGCCCAACGCGGCAACATTTCCCCAATTGAAGCTTCCGGAGCTGTCAACATCTTCTCCGCCGGAAAGCTTTACTTCAGTCTTCATATAATGTGTAGACTTTTCGGCATCTTTCATATATGAAAGATCATCTGTTGATATAAACAATTCACAGGCTGCCCAGTAAAATTCATCTGTTGCATCATCATCGCCATAGGGCCCTCCTCCGATTGATTCATCCAAAGGAGCATACATATCGGGATGTTTTTTAGCTGCCTCATATGCAAGCTTAGCATTATTTAAACATATGTCTGCAAATTCCGGATCAGTGTCTTTCCACAGCCTGTATGCCTGAGCGGCACATGCCGCCATATTAAGGGTAGCGGCAGTTGTCGGAGGCTTTATGATACGTTCTTCTGGATCATCGGCAGGAGCAAGTGCAAGAGCAGTCCACTTATTATCATGAACCTTATGATATACCATATTTGAATAATCCCCGTCCGTGACCATCATCTTGAACATCCATTCCATTTCATATCTGGCTTCGTCAAGCAGATCAGGGTAGCCGTTTGTATTTTCCGGAATACTCATTGTACCGTCCGCATATACGTCCTCATATCCATTTTTAACAGCTATTTCATATTGATTCTGCATCGTCCACAATGATATTCCGCCATTGACAACATATTTTCCGTGATCTCCTGCGTCATACCATCCTCCCGTTACATCCTGAGTTCCGCTGCTTCCGGTATAACCCCACGTCTGCTCTATTGAAGCAACGTCAGACGGATGACCTGCGGCTCTGGCCAAAGAAGAACTGTCGCCGGAAATAATATACTGGCTTTCAATTTCAATACCGCTTCTGTTCTGATAAAAATAATTAAGCGAATCATAAAGCATACACGAATACGTTTTTCCGTTTCCTATTTCAAATTCACGGCTTTTAGAGCCATTCTCAGCTTCAAGGTAATATACCCCGTCTTTTTCATAGTCCGAGAAATCCAATTCATGCACATTATCTCCTGAATCCATATCAAGTCCCTTTGGTTCTGATTTATCACTGAAAACAACGTTACCGCTTTTATCCTTCAAATCAAATTTAACTGATGACGCAGAGTCAGAAAGCAAGGTTGCTTTCTTGTTCATTCCTGTAAAATAACCAAGCTGATTTGTTAAAATATCAGACCGGATCCATTCTTCAGGCGGCTGGTAATCATTTTCATCGCTTGTCGTACATTCAAGCGACATGTTATCAAATGTAAAAACTGTACCCTCCGGAACTGTGTCGCCGCCGATATGAAATGCCCATTCAACATCTGCGGTGCGGTTTGCAGTAAATGTACCTTCTACCTTTTTCGTCTGATTAGCCTGAAGCTGCTGAACATTCCAATATGCCTCATGCTGCGATGGATCAGGCTCGCCATGCCAGTCTTCAGTAAACGGTTCTCCCATATCTCCGATTTTAGTATAATAAGTACAATCATTGCTTGCCGTTATATCAAAAGATACCTTGTAGGAATTTCCGCTTACAATTTTAAGACCTCTGTGACGGAACTGACAGTCCCACCTGTCTTCGCCTCCCCTTGACGCGCCTCCCGGATTAACTATAGTAATATTATATACGCCGTTTGAAATCTCAAATTCCATTTCCCCAGGCTGTGACTCGCAGACATGCCAAGGAAGTCCCACACCATCTTCAAAATCCGTTTGTCCCAATTGCTGTCCGGCTGAAACATAATTCACCGGTAATATTGAATTTCCGATTAAATTAAAAATAGTCAGCGCTGAAGCCGCTATTATAGCGACCGATTTTCTAATTCTGTATTTTTTCATCCTATTCCCTCCTGTTTCTATTTTAACCTATTTCCTTAATTATGTAAAGGGGAAAAATAGGATATTCTGTTTATTTTTCTATTAATAATAAAAATCTCTGTTTATAATTTCAATAGAAAAAAATATATTTTATAAACATAAATAATATTACTATATAACTACCATGAATACGACAAACTGATATCAATCAAAAAATTAAACATATACACTTTTCAGACAATAAAAAAGCGTATATGTTTTAATTAACTAATAATATTTTCGATAGTCTTATTGCTCTTTAGGCTGATAAAACCTGCCTAAAAGCTTTTGGGTTTTTATTTCGTTAATAAAAGCGTCCGGATCAATATCTTTTATAGCATGAATCACTTTCTTAGCCTGAGCTGAAGACACAATCGAATAAACTACATTTCTTTCACAATGCTCATACGAGCCTTCTCCCTCCAATATTGTAGCCCCATGCTTACTAACTTCGTAAATTGCTATACAGATTTCTCTCGGCTTAGTTGTAACAATAAAAAATGTACTTTGCTGAAATTTCTTATAAAGCAAATGCAGAACAGTAGTTGAGGCATATTGGAATATAATTGAATATAAAGCTTTCTCCCAGCCAAATATAAAGCCTGCTACACAAATAATTACGGCATTGAACCCAAGAATAATATTAAAAGAATCTATTCCGCGTTTCTCTGATAAAAAAATAGATATAAAGTCGGTTCCGCCTGAAGTAGCGCCTGCATTTAAACATATACCAATAGCAAGACCGTTTATTATTCCCCCAAAAATACTGATAAGCAGAATATCTTCAGTAAGAATATAGCTTGGTATCAAATCAGTAAAAATGCTGTTAAGGATAATCATAAGACATGAATAGAGCGTAAATCTTTTTCCAATAAATCGGAAACCTATGTAAACCGGAATTGAATTCAGAAAAATATTAACTACGCTGAACGGTAATGTAATATCCAATAACAATTTAAATATTCTCTGTATCAATATTGTAAGTCCTGTTACGCCGCCAGGATACAATCCACCTGTATTAACAAACGTTTTAGTATTAAGCGCCATTAAAAAAGCTGAAATTATAACCGTTATTAATATTATAAATTGCTTTTTTATGGATTTCCGCATCTTATTCATATTGACACCTATAATAATTTATTAATTGAGATTTAATATACATGTTTTATTTCCGCTCCGAACGGCATTAAAGCAAGCTTAGCTAATTTAAACATTTGCTTTCCGAATGGAATACCTATAATTGTTATACACAGTATAAGACCCAAGCATATATACCCGACCGCCATTGGAATGCCACTGAGTATCAGCCATAATATATTTACAATCAAAGAAACGGCTCCTCCTCCGTAGATAACTTCCTTTCCAAAAGGAAAAAATGCAAGAGATGCAAATTTAAAGCACTGCAACCCTATTGGAATTCCTATAATAGTAATACACCAAAGACAGCCGGCAATAATCCAACCGCACCCGCTGATTATTCCTCCGAAAATAAACCATAAAATATTTCCTATAAATCTCATGTTTATCTCCCTAAATTAAAACAAATATATACTGATTTCTTTAGCATAGTATATACTATAATTATCGTTGTGTCAACTCCCGAATAAAAAAATTCATCAGCAAATTAATTTTTATTTAGAATATCTTTTATATCACCTTTCTAAAAGAGAAGCTTTAATTGTTAAAGGATTATTTAAATATGTCCTAATATAAATTATCAATACATGCAATTGCAATCAGCGCCCTTGGAACAGTTTTACCGATTATCTATAAACCGAATCGGCATGTGTATTCTGTGCCATTACTCCTACCAATTTATGCGGAACATAGGGCTGCTCCAAATATTCTATTTCACTATCCTTTAAAACAAGATCTATAGCTTTTACAGCGCTTTCAATATGTTGCAGCTTAGTTGCCCCAACCACCGGAGCTGTCGACTTTGTAAGCAGCCATGCCAAAGAAATTTCCGTCATAGATACATTTTTCCTTTCAGCAAGCTCTGCTATACGGTCAATAATTTGCTTATCTTGCTGAGCAGTCCCTTCATATTTAAGACGTGCATAGCTGTCCTCGGCAAGTCTTTTTGATGTTTCACCGGAACGCTTTGCCAACCTTCCTCCCGCAAGTGCACTATACGGCGTCAAAGCTATATTATCCTCTTTACATAGCTTAACCATTTCTCTCTCTTCTTCACGGAAAATAAGATTATAGTGCCCCTGAACCGAAATAAATTTTGCAAAGCCTTCTTTTTCAGCTAATGAATTTGCCTTAGCAAGCTGATAAGCGAAGCAATTTGAAATACCAATATAGCGTACCTTTCCTGAATTGATTAAATTGTTAAGTCCCTCCATAATATCATAAAGCGGCGTCTGATAATCCCACATATGACAGATATACAAATCTACATAATCCATACGTAAATTTTTAAGACTTTTTTCAAGCATATTTTTAATATGCCGAATGCCGCTGACGCCGGAATCAATTTCCTCATTTGTTCTCGGAAGAAATTTAGTTGCAACAACTACCTCGTCGCGTTTTGCAAAATCACGCAAAGCACGCCCTAAATATTGCTCGCTCGTACCATTCTGATATGCGATAGCTGTATCAAAGAAATTTACGCCTAAGTCAAGTCCTTGCTTAATAATTTCACGGGAATGCTCCTCATCAATTGTCCATGAATGCTGACCGTTTCCCGCTTCTCCAAATCCCATGCACCCCATACAAATACGTGACACATTCAAATCAGATGATCCAAGCTTTATATATTTCATTTTATTACTCCATTCTAAGAGATTTCACTTTTCAGTAAATAACCGAAAATATTATTTTATTGCTTACTGAGGTATAACATTAAAGCAAATTTATAATACTATTTAACAATTTAAAAAGCTTCTTTTAAAATATTTAAAACATCTTCAGAGGTCAGAATCTTATAGCCTCCACCCAAAACAGTTGAATCAGCAATTTTCGGCAGCATCTCTTTTGTCGCCCCAAGTTCCCTCAAAGTTCTCGGAAGTCCAAGAGTTTCAATAAAATCAGATAAACTTTCAATTCCCGCTAAAGCCGCCTGCTCTTTAGTCATGCCGACAGTATTTATTCCCCAAACGTTTTTTGCAAAACGAACAAATTTATCTATTCCATATGAACAAATATATTTATAATAAGGAACAGAAATTGCAGCAAGACCAGCTCCATGCGCGCAGTCGGTATAAGCGCCAAGCTGATGCTCTATCATATGAACCTCCCAATCCTGTTCTTTTGAAACGCCGGTAATAGTGTTCAGTCCTATTGCCGCGCACCACATTATATTGCTTCTGGCTTCATAGTCCTGAGGATTTTCAAGCGCTATCGCCGTACTGTTAATTAGAGATCTCATAATTCCCTCAAGAACGTAATCTGTTGTATTATCATCATTACCGGAAAAATACTGCTCCATCAAATGCGACATCGTGTCAAAAATACCGCTGACCATTTGATATTTTGGAACTGTAAAAGTAAATTCGGGATTTAGAATAGAAAATTTAGGATTTACATTCGACGGGAACACTCTACCATTTTTCAGCATTTCGGCTTCGTTTGTAATAACCGATCCGCCGTTCATTTCAGAACCTGTTCCCGCCATAGTAAGAATACTTCCTACAGGCACGATTTCATTATTAACTTCATCAAAATTTATCCAGTACCTTTGCCATGGATCGCCTTTACAGTATGCTGAAACTGAAATTCCCTTTGCACAGTCAATAACAGAGCCGCCTCCAACTGCCAAAATTAAGTTTACATTGTTTTCCTTTACAAGTCTGGAACCCTCCGTTAGCTGAGCATAGGTCGGATTTGATTTAATGCCCGGAAGTTCCACAATTCTTTTTCCGGCAGATTGTAAGATTTTCAATACCTTGTCATATAAGCCGGATTTCTTTACCGAACCTTTTCCATAAATCAGCAGAACAGTATCTCCATAGCTTGCAAGCTCTTCATAAAGGTTATCAAGAGAATTCCTTCCAAAATAAATTTTCGTGGGATTATAATAACTAAAATCAAATTTCATATAATTACGCTCCTTTACTTATTTAAGATTATTTTCTATCCATGCAGCCATATCTTTTTCAGCGGTTTTTCCTCCGCCCTCATAGGCTGTATGCATAGGCATTATTTGCGCTACGCTGCAAAGCTTTTCTATATCACTGTCGCGATGTCCCTTACCTCCACCACCGTGTGTTTTCTGCGGTTTCTTTTTTAGTCATAAAAATCCCCCTCAAATGAAAAACAGGTGTTCCGCCAGGAACACCTATAGTATACCATTTATTTATAAAAATGTAAAATACTTATATTGTATTATTAGATATGCCTTTAAGGTATTTCTTTGCATGATCAATAAATGCAGCAGTCGCAGCAGAATATGTCTGATCCTTTTTCCATGCCAATACCGTTTCAGTTTCCATAGCTGGAAATAAGGGAATAAACCTCAGTCCGTCATAGGTACAGTTAAGCTGTATACAAATTACAACTCCGATATTGCTGGCTGCAAGCATTGCTTCATTGTATAAGAGATTACCCCTTGCTGCAATTTCAACGCTTTGCGCATAACTTCCCAGCCACTTTGTAAGCTTGCTCTGCGGAAATTCGCCTGCCGACATAATTAATGGAATATTTTTAAGATCCTCAGGACATATCTGTTCCTTATGTGCAAGCTCAGAATCTTTACATACCAACACTCCCCATCTTTCCTTAACAGGCATCGATACAAATTCATATTTACATATGTCTACTGCGTCAAGCATAAGTCCTATATCCAATAGGCCTCTCTCTATATAATCCTTTACGTTGCTTTCATTTCCGCTGTAAATTTCAAAAGTAACCAGCGGATATGCTTTGTGAAAAGAGGCAATAATTTCTGATAAATATTTTGTGGATAAAAATTCTCCACTCCCAATTGTTATTTCGCCGCTGATTTCTGTTTCACGGCATAAAAAATCTCGTTTAGTTTTTTCAGCAAGACTTATCAGTTCTTGTGCACGTCTTCTGAGCATCATGCCGTCTTCTGTCAGTACTATATTATGGTTTTTTCTTATAAACAGCCTGACTCCTAATTCTTCCTCAAGCTGAGCTAACTGTCTGGAAAGCGTCGGCTGAGTTATATGCAGAACTTGTGCTGCTTTGGTGATATTTTCCTCTCTGGCAACTATTAAAAAATATCTTAATACACGCAATTCCATGAGTATTTCCCTTCCTTGATTATATCAAACAGAGAATTAATTTCGGTCACAAAAAAATCCCAAGAAAATCATAGTATTTCTTGGGATTTACTAAAACGTCAGTAATCCTAAAAATATTTAAATAAATATATTAGTTATAATAAAAATTTCTGTATCTAATACAAAAAAATATTATGAATAATCATCCCGCACATTTTGATTTGCGATACTTTTATATAAATTGTTCTGTTTCAAATTTCTTTGGTCTTGACATAAGGTTATCCAACGCATCCTTAACGCTTCCATTATTAAACAATATTTCGTTTAACTGTTCCGTTATAGGCATTGAAACTCCTGTTTTACGAGCAAGTTCCAAAGCTACCTTACAGCAATTATATCCTTCCACAGTACCAACAATTTTTACAGCCTCCTGAGGACTTACACCCTGACCGATCAGTATTCCTGCCCGTCTGTTTCTGCTATGCATACTGGTACATGTAACAATAAGATCACCTATACCGGTAAGCCCTCCGAATGTTGAAGGAAGAGCGCCGAGAGCAACGCCTAGTCTGCCTATTTCTGTAATACCGCGTGTCATTAGAGCAGCCTTAGTATTATCTCCATAATTCAAACCGTCGCATATACCCGCGCATAATGCAATTATATTCTTTAATGCTCCTCCTATTTCACAGCCGATAACGTCGTTATTTATATATATTCTAAATACATTGCTGCTCATTATATCCTGAACATACACTGCTGCATCATTGCTTTCCGAAGCGGCAACCACAGTTGTCGGAATGCCTCTTGCAACCTCCTCTGCATGCGAAGGACCCGATAAAATCACAGCCGGAGCCTGAGGAACTTCCTCTTTTATAACGTCGCTTATGAGCTTTAGCGTACCGTTTTCAAGTCCCTTGCTTGTATTTACAACGATCATTTCAGGAGTAATATACGGAGAAGCTTTTTTTGCTACATCCCTGACATACGGCGAAGGTATTCCAAGCAAGACTATATCGCTTCCGTTTATGCATAAAATATCCGGATTTAAATTTATGCTGTCCGGTATTTTCACACCGGGAAGCTTTGACCTGTGTTCACCGTATTTTTTTATATCTTCTAATTCCTTTGAGAAAGCTGACCATACCGTTACTGTATGACCAAGCCGATTTAGCATAACCGCAAGACTCATTCCAAATCCTCCGGAGCCTAAAATAGTGAAATTTGCCAAGATGTCATTCCTCCCTTTTCTTTATTGAAAATCTGTTTTCAGTACCGTTCTTAAGTCTAGAAATATTTGATTTATGCATACAAATTATCAAAATACAAATAGGCAGCGTAAGCAATGTATGAATAATTGATATTTCAATTGAAATGCCTTCTATGAAATATCTCATTAAAAAAGTTACAATCGGACAGCATACTGAGGCGGTTATGGAAGATACCGAAACATAATGAGTTAAAATTAAAGTAACTGCAAAAATAAATATCAATATGCCAAATACGGCAGGATCAATTACCAGAAAAACTGAAACTCCTACTAATACTCCCTTTCCGCCCTTAAATCCATAATAAACTGGGAAAATATGTCCAATTACAGCAAATAAGCCGGCTATATATCCGATATATCTGATATCTCCGTCAAGACCAATTCCCGCGTCTAAAAGAGTACAAATAAATTTACAGATAAAAACGGCTATAACGCCTTTCAGGAGATCGCCGATAAGCGTAAACAACGCAGGCAGCTTACCAAAGCATCTCAGCGTATTAGTAAGACCTGCATTACCGCTTCCGAATTTTCTGATATCTTCGCCTTTAAGAAGCTTCACAGTTATGATTGATGAATTACAGCTTCCTAAAAGATATGATATAACGGCGGATATAAATATTGCGATAATATATTTAATCATATCAACCTCTTACTTGTCCTTATCATTACGTTCTCTGACTATAAATCTAACAGGTGTTCCGATCAGACCGAATGTCGATCTTATCTGATTTTCAAGATACCTTTGATAAGAAAAATGAAATAAATCAGAACGATTAACAAACGTTACGAAGGTCGGCGGATTCGTTGACGCCTGAGTCATATAATATATTTTAAGACGCCTTCCCTTATCGGACGGAGGCTGAACCCTTGTTGTAGCATATGAAAGTACGTCATTTAACATTCCTGTTGAGATACGCATTGAATTCTGTTCCTTAACATATTTTATCATTTCAAACAATTTGTTCAGACGCTGTCCGGTTTTGGCGGATATAAATAAAAAAGGAACATATGACATAAAGCTAAAATCATTTTCAAGCTTTGTCTGATATTCTTTCATAGTACTGCCTGTTTTATCAACAATATCCCACTTATTTACTGCTATTACGGACGCCTTGCCCTGTTCATGAGCATAACCGGCAATTTTTGAATCCTGCTCAGTAAATCCGGATTCCGCGTCTATTAAGATAACGCATACATCAGCTCTGTCTACCGCCATATAAGCTCGCAAAACACTGTAATGCTCAATTTTTTCGTTTACCTTTGATTTTTTTCTTATTCCTGCGGTATCTATAAAAACGAATTTTCCGTATTCGTTTTCTATAACAGTATCGGTTGCGTCTCTTGTAGTGCCGGCAATATTTGAAACAATTGCTCTTTCCTCACCGGAGATTTTGTTGACAAGTGAAGATTTTCCAACGTTAGGCTTACCGATAACTGCTACTTTCACATATTCATCGTCATAATCTTCCGTTTTATCCTCTGGAAAAAACCTAAAAATCTCATCAAGCAAATCGCCGGTTCCATTTCCATGCTGAGATGAAATTGGAAATGGATCTCCGAGACCAAGGTTATAAAATTCATAAAGCTCGGCAGGAGGTTCGCCTATTGTATCACATTTATTAACTGCCAGCACAACAGGCTTGCCGCTTTTCAAAAGCATATTAGCAACGTCATGATCGCTTGCTGTCACACCGCACCTGATATCAGTGACAAGTACTATTACATCAGCTCTTTCAATTGCAATTTCCGCCTGCCTTCTCATTTGAGACAAAATTACGTCGTCGGTATAAGATTCAATACCACCTGTATCCACGACCATAAATTCTCTTGAACGCCATTCGCATTTCGAATAAATTCTGTCTCTTGTAACCCCGGGAGTGTCCTCAACTATTGAAAGACGCTTACCTATTAGTTTATTAAAAAGCGTTGATTTTCCCACGTTTGGACGACCAACAACAGCGACAACCGGCAAAGACATTTTATTCATCTCCCCTCTTTTTAATATAAAATATATTTATTTTGAATCTATAGATTATTATGTACAAATTCAAAATTATAATATCACAATCGTCTCTGATAAATTTGCAGATAAAAAAAAGAGAAGGAATTATCGCTCCTCCTCTCCTCCTTACAAAGCGTTATTCAGCATCCATCTTGATAACCTCAACGCCCTTGTAGAATCCACAATTTTTGCAAACCTTATGTGAAGCTTTTAATTCACCGCAATTATCGCATCTGCTTAATGCAGGCGCATTAAGCTTCCATACTGCTGAACGCCTTTTATCGCGTCTCGCTTTGGAAGTTTTTCTCTTTGGTACAGCCATTCCGGCACCTCCTTAAAGCTATTAAGCTCATTTATTTTGGCAATTACACTCAGATTCGTTACGGTCGCAGCCGCATACAGGACATAGCCCCGCACAGTCGTCACGGCAAAGTAGTTTAGTAGGCACCGATAAAATCAAATCTGAAAGAGCAATTTCATCTACGTCAACCTTATCATTTTCTGCAATAATATATTCATCATTATCAGAATTGACAGTTTTTACGACTATACGCTTAAATTCAAATGAATAATCTCTCTTCATTTCCTTAAGACATCTGTCGCAGACGATATTTAATGTAAACTTTACGGAATAATCCATATGGACAACATCGGCACGGTTATAAAAGCTGCCTGACACAAGTACGTTTCCATCAAGCATATAACTATTATTGTCGGGAAACGCTGAGCAAGGAATATAATAATTAAATTCTTTGCTGCAAGCCGTAGTACTAAAAACCTGCCTAAGATCTGCTACCATAATAAACCCCTTTAAGCATCACAAATTATATTATATATAATATAATTCAAATTGTCAATAGTTTTTTTATTAATCGGCAAATTTTGTAACACTTGCAGGCATATCGGCATTATCGGCAGATACTGTAAATACTACCTGTGTATCATCACCTGTAAGCTTGTCCAGCTTTTCAAGCATAATGCCGAATTCATCAAGATCAGAACCGCCGATTTTCAAAATAGAATCCACAAAGATTTCCTTTATATCATAATTTCCGGCAAGCATTCCGGCAACAAAGCCGTAAAATGTATCATATCCAGATATACTGAAACGTTCAGCATCAACTAATCTTACCTTATAGCTAATATCGTATGTAAGCTTAGCGCCTTTTTCTATACATATAAGATCGCCGTTTGTTGATTTAACCGCTTCATTGATCATATCAATAAGAACCTTGGTTTTTCCCGTACCTTTTTTACCTGTTATCAATTTAATCATTTATAAACTCCTTCTGTCAAATGAATGACTTAAAAATTTCTAGTATTTAATAACGCTTTATTTATAGCTTATTTCAATTTAGCTTCAAGAGCTTCCTTACGATCCTCGTATCCCGGTTTGCCGAGAAGAGCAAACATATTTGATTTATAGCTTTCAACTCCAGGCTGGTTAAACGGATTAACGCCTAAGATGTAGCCGGAAACTGCACACGCTTTTTCAAAGAAATAAATCATATATCCGAGATTTTCCTCATCAACTTTATCAAGCTCAAGAATAATATTTGGAACCCCGCCTTCTGTATGTGCCAATACCGTTCCTTCAAGCGCTTTTCTATTTACTACGGACATATTCTGATTAGTCAGGAAATTGAGTCCGTCAAGGTTTTCAGAATCATTTTCAAGAAAAATATCCTGTTTTGGATTCTTTATATCTACTACAGTTTCAAACATAATCCTTGAACCGTCCTGAATAAACTGGCCCATCGAATGCAGATCTGTAGAAAATACAACGGATGAAGGAAATATTCCCTTATTATCCTTACCTTCGCTTTCACCAAAAAGCTGCTTGTACCATTCGGACATCATGCAAAATGCAGGATCATAGGAAACCATCAGTTCAACTGATTTACCTTTGCGGTAAAGAATATTTCTCAGAGCCGCATATTTATAGCAATCATTATTGTCAAAATCCGCCTTGAAATCCTCTCTAGCCTTAGCGGCGCCTTTCATAAGATTGTCAATGTCACAGCCGGCTACCGCAATCGGAAGAAGACCAACGGCAGTTAAAACAGAAAAACGTCCGCCCACATCGTCCGGAATCACAAAAGTTTCATAGCCCTCAGCGTCCGCAAGATTTTTAAGCGTGCCCTTTGACTTATCAGTTGTACAGAAAATACGCTCTTTTGCTCCGTCACGACCGTATTTATCCTCAATAAGCTTTTTAAAAATCCGAAAAGCGAGAGCCGGCTCGGTTGTAGTACCGGATTTAGATATCACATTAACCGTAATATCTTTACCTTCGCAGATTGAAAGCACTTCATTAAGATATGTAGGATTAATATTATTTCCTACATAATAGATATCGGGCGTATCTTTTTTCATGTTATTATAAAAAGGGGATTTAAGAAACTCTATTGCAGCCCTTGCTCCTAAATATGAGCCTCCGATGCCTATAACAATCAACACATCAGAATTCGATTGGATTCTTTCCGCAGCGGCCTTAATCCTTGTAAATTCCTCTTTATCATAATCTACCGGCAGATCAAGCCAGCCTAAAAAGTCATTTCCAAGACCTGTTTTGTCATGAAGAACCTTTGCAGCAGATTCCACCTGTGATTTTATACCGGTCATTTCATCATCATTAACAAATTTTCCGACATACTTACTGTTCAACTTTAATGGCATTATAAGTTTTCCTCCAGACAATAATGAAAAAAGCCGACAAGGCATATTTCTCATTTCATATTCTTACAGTTAACATTTTACTATATTTCGGTACGCTTTTCAAGACAAAACTGTATTCTTGTTGATTAGGAACAATTTTTATAAAAACTATTTGTATAAATTGTGCAAAAATATGTCAATCGCAGACACAAATGTTATTTTTTTTACATCCGATTCCGCTATAAGCGCTGTTTCATAAAGAAGAGTATCGCCGTTATAAAATCCTACTATTCCGATCTTCTGTCCTTTTTTTACAGGCGCTTCAAGATATTCCGGCATGAATACTACCGAGCTGATTTCTCCCCCGTTTTCCGGAACCACAATACCTTCAAGCCGTTCCGCAGTTATCCCAACGGCTCTGTCGAGACCTCCTCTGACGCTGATAGGCTTAATAAATTCTCCCGAAAATGACGGTATAGTTACTTTATACATTGAAAAACCATTAGATAACAGTTCCTTACCAACGGCAAAACGCCCGTCCTCATCTGATCCTCCCATAACAATTGCAATATATAATTTCCCGTTCCTCTCCGCCGCCAATGCAAGACAATACCCTGAAGCTTCAGTATGAGAAGCCTTCAGTCCGATCACGCCTTCATAGGTTCTGACAAGCCGATTTTCGTTTACAATCTCCGTCTGACCTCCCCGTACCCTATCTATCCATGTATTCATAATTTTATAAAGAAATTCATGCTTTAAAAGTTCCCGGCAAAGCAGGGCCATATCATATGGTGTAGAATATTGTCCTGCGCAGTCATATCCCGCCGGATTTTTAAAAACAGTATTTCTCATACCAAGCTCAAAAGCTCTGGCATTCATCATTCCGGTAAATTCCTCTTCATTGCCTCCGACGATTTCCGCAAGAGCAACGGAAGCGTCGTTTGCGTTTCCTATAATTACCGATTTAAGCAGCTCCTCAATAGTTATTTCTTCGCCCGGCATCAGCCAGACTACCGCTCCCGTCTGAGCGTTTGCATTAGAGCTTACTGTAACAACATCATTTATCGATAAACCGCCCGATTCAATTTCCTCAGCAGTAAGAAGCACTGTCATCAGTTTATTCAAGGTCCCCTGAGCTACTTTTTCATATCCTCCGTTATGCTGTAAAACAGTACCGGTTTCCCCTTCCATTAGCAGAGAAACCATATTATTATATTCTGTCGGCGTTTCTTCCTCAGCTAACGCAGAAACCGATAAACAAACAATAACAAAAATGGCAATTACGGCGGATAATATTCTTTTTTTCATAAACAGCTCCATATATTATAATTTCAGTTATTTAAATATATGCTGCTGAATAAAAATTGATTCTCAATCAGATCTGTTAGCCCTTTTCTTGTTTTTATTGTCATACATTTCCTTATCTGCTATATCGACAAGTTCCTTAAGCGTAGTACATTCATCTATAAAGCCGCAATAAACACCTATACTTGCCTCGACTTTGTATGGCTTATTCGACGATTCATTATATCTCCTGAAAAATCCATTAATCGCTTCAATGTAGCCGTTTACTATATTTTCATTATAATTTCCGCAGCCGATAACAACAAACTCGTCACCGCCGGTTCTGGCGCAGATTTCATTATTTATACAGCTTGTATTAAGTGCGTTGGCCGTTACGGCAATAGCATTATCTCCCTCGCTGTGACCGTAAGTATCATTTATCATTTTAAGCCTGTCCAAATCTGCCGCAAGAATAAACATCTTTTTATTATTCTTTCGGGCTTTGTCTATAATTTCTTCCGAATATTGATCAAATCCCTTTCTGTTAAAAATACCTGTCAGCGCGTCGCGGACAGAAGTCATAAATAATCGCTGATTAATAGTTTTCAGGCAATTCTGAACCCTGATAAATTCCAACGCATTATTAACATTTTTTGTCCACGACCTATAAAGTTTATCATAGGACATCAATTTACTGCCGTATGAAAGCGCTTCATAGCCGAAACAACGGTCGTTAAAATGAATTGGAATAAAATAAAAAGCAGCGGGGGTTTCTCTTTCCTGCCACAAAGCCGGCAGCATAACAGCTTTATCAAACTGTATATTTGCGTCCTTACGCTCGGTTCCGGATTTCCAGAGCTTGATATTCATCGCATTTGTATAACCGGTTCGTAGATAATTATTTTCCCTGAAATCATAATCAGTCATTTCATCCCAGTTGTAACACAAACAAAGATAATAGTTTTCCATACCGCTGATAAGATAAGTAAAATTATCAAGCTTGTCTATACATTCGTCTAAATCAGAAGTATTGGTCAGAGCTTCCGCCATGTTGCTGCCCTCGTACATAGCCTCATACTGCTGTTTAGTTTTTATTTCTCTTTTGCGTTTTACCATTAGCTCTTTGCTGTTTTTTCCGCAGCCGCAGCTTTGACCTGTTATGACGTACCCCAAATCGGAAGTAGATAACTCGCAGTCGGTTCCCGTCATTAATCTCCACAGTTTCTGAACAGTTCTTGCGCCAAGATTATGATTAGGCGCCGCATAGCTAGCTATTGACGGAACGTTGTCAAGGGCCTCCTGCATAAAATCGTAACCTGATACGGCGACGTCCTCAGGTACGTTTATCCCGTTATCTGTCAGGGTATTGCACAAATTAATAGCCATCCAGTCATTTGCGCATACAACCGCTTCAGGTTTTTCGATCCTTCCTTCAATTATTTCGTGTGCAAGCCCAACAGCCGCATTTTCCCAGAAATCGCCATATCTTATATATTTTTTATCAATCTTAAGACCATGCTTTTTCATTGAATTAATATATCCATTAAGTCTTTCTTCCGATTGTATCAGACCTTCAGGACCAGTAAGACAAAATATTCTTTTATAATCATGAACCTCTATAAAATGATCCACAAGTCTTTCGAACGCTTCTGCGTCCGAAGCCAAAACACTCGGAAAAATATCGCTTTCATGATCCATACATACAACCGGCTTTCCGCAGTCAATTAAAATCTTATCAAGTCTTGACTTCAGCGCCGGATTACAGATTATTCCCGGAACGTATATAACGCCGTCAATCAGATTATAATTAATAATTTCAAATATATTTTCCTCTCCACGCTGAAATGCGGTATCATTATCAGTATTCTGTATCATACTGAAAACAGAAACGTCCGTGTCAAGAAAAAAAGACTGCTCAAGTATACCTTTAAGCATATTAGCCTGATATTGCTCATGAATATCAAAAATGATAACTGCTATATGTTTTCGTTTTTCCATAACGATTGCACCCTCTGTTGTTATTTATAATATTATACTGAATTTCATAACCCCAAAAAAAGTTTTATTAAATTAACATTCTTCGGATATTTTTCATTGCAGGTAATAATTCAAACGCTATCATTTATAATAAGATAAAATTATATTAAACCATATTATACAATAATACTGAAATTATTTCAATAGTTTTAATAAATAAAAAAATATAACACATAATTTTATCCATGAATTTCACCGGAAAATTTTTATTTTTGTATATCATATCAGCATATCATTACTATAAAAACAGGAATTTTATAAAATTTATAAAAAATACGAAAAAATTTCATAAATATCTTGATTTTTTATATAATATGGGTTATAATGTGAATAAGTTAAATAACACAACTCAATTTTCAATTCAGGGGAATTCATTCAGATGAACAATAAAAAATACTATATAGCTATCTCTCCTATTCTTGTGATAATCGTTATGTGTATTTTTTACGCCCTGTACGGAATCTTTCCTTTCGGCAGTAAAACAGTCGCGTGGTGCGATTTAAAACAGCAAACAATACCGCTTCTTATGAACCTAAAGGATATTCTGGACGGTAAAACAAGCATGTTATACTCTGCCGCTTCCGGCGGAGGTATGAACTTCTGGGGCGTGTTTTTCTTTTTTCTTGCAAGTCCTTTCTATCTTGTTGTTAAATTTATAGAAAAGCATGATATAATATATCTGGTAAATATATTATTGATTTTAAAGCTTGCCGCGTCATCGTTAACAGCTTCGCTTTACCTTTCTTTAACGTGCAGAAATCTTAACAGAAAATACATTGTCTTATTAGGGCTTGTTTATGCTTTCTGCGGATACGGGCTAATGTATTATCAAACACTGGTTTGGCTTGATATAATGTATTTATTTCCATTGCTTGTTTTATCTGTAGATAAGCTCTGCATCAACAAAAAACCTTATTTGTTTATTTTCCTATTAACTGCTTCTATTACCGTAAATTATTATTTGTCATTTATGATAATTATTTACCTAATGATTTCTGTTCCTTTGTATATAATTATTCAGTGTCGATCCGATGAAAGAAAAAAGGTTTCCCTGCTGTTTATAGTTTCCATGCTGATATGCGCTTTGATAACATCGCCGGTTTGGTTGTGTTCTCTGCTTCAAATACAAAAATCCGCAAGAGGATTAAGCAACTTGTCGTCGTTTATGTATCAATCCTTTTTTGAATCCATAAAAGATAAATTATGCGTTATCGGAGCAAGAGCATTTTTATTTGCCATACTGATTTATTTGATAAAAAGCCCGCTTCTCAAAAAAAATAAAGTCAAATATAATATTTTACTTCTTGGATTTTTATTAATACCTGTTATTATAGATCCTGTTAACAAAATGTGGCATGCAGGCGGATATCAGAGCTTTCCTATGAGGTTTGGTTATATAACTGTTTTTACAATGATTGTTCTTGCTTCGCAAGCGCTTGAAAATCTTTCTGAAAATAAAAGATATTCTGTTTTTTACAGCTTATTTGCTATTGCTGTATTGCTGACTTTTATTTCGATAGCAATTTATATTGCAAAAAACAAAAAGGATATCCTTTCTGCCTATGCAGATTCGCTTTGGGTATCTGACGATTTATTCAAGACTCTTGCCGGATTATTTTTATTAGCTTTCTTTATTTATTTTATTTTCATTTTACTGCTTAGAAAAAATATGATAAGCGCTAAAATATTTTTTATTCTGATTTCAGGAATGCTTTTGACAGAATCTTTCGTCAATTTATCAGTTTATGTAGGAAACGCTTCTAATAACGATAAATTGTTCGAACGTACAGTCAACCTTGAAAATAAGATTGAAAACGAACAATATTACCGTGTAAAATCAGAAAAGAAATACGTTCATGTAAACATGATAGGAGCATTAGGACTTAATTCATATGCTCATTATACTTCTCTAACTCCTGAGGATTATATGTTCGCTATGAAAAAGCTTGGATATTCTTCCTATTGGATGGAGGTAGGCGCTAACGGCGGTACAGTTTTAACGGACGCTTTATTGGGGATAAAATACTCCATAGGCGCAGGATATGATTTTAAATCATATCAGAATAATCTGAATATTAACGATATTCTCGGAGCAGCAGAAAATGAAATATGCTTTCCTGCCGGCATTATTTCTCAGACTAATCCTAATTATTCGGCAGAATTTAATTTTACCGACAGATTCAGTGTTCAAAAACAAATAGCTGAAACGCTTCTCGGAAACGATGAAATGCTTATAAAACATTATATATCAAGTATTTCTGACGGTGAGATGAAGTATTCCGACGGAAAATATAATATAAAGGCAAGCAATCCTGAAACGGGACGCTGTAGATTAAATTATAATTTTAAAGTTCGGGGACATCAGACACTTTATTTTGATTTATTTGATAATCTCGGGAATAATTTATATGAACCGATTTATGACTCTGTTAAAATAACTGTCAACGGAGTATGCATTTCACCCAGTTATCCGGATAAAAAAAATAACGGTTTACTTGATATTGGCGAATATGAAAATGAAAATGTAGATATTACAGTTACGCTTTTAAAGGATATATCCGCAAAATCATTCGGGGTTTTCGGAATAGATATAGACAAACTGAAAAACGTATCTAACGATATAAAAACAGCGGAGCCAAACTTAAATGGAAATGAAATTACAGTTATGTGTTCAGGTTCCAAAAATGAATATTTATATCTTGCCGTTCCATGGGACAGCGGTTTGACAGCTTATCTGAACGGCAGTAAAACCAGACTTTATAAGGTTAATGACAGCTTCTGTGCAATTAAGCTACAGGACGGAAAAAACAGCATAAGGATAAAATTCCGTCCTGAAGGATTGACAATATCAATAATTTTTATGACTATCGGTATATTGCTTGCATTTCTTATATTTTCACATACTAAAATTGCTGAAAACAAAAGAGCGGGTAAAGTATCATTCATGTTATGCAAAATAGGTCTCTTTTCCGTTATATTGCTGATTTATATAATACCGGTTATAGTTTATTGTTCAGGTTTAATTATAAGGCTTGGAGTGTGATTAACTTTTGTCATCAACAATATTGCATCAGGCAGTTATAATGCTGTTTTTGATTATAGTAGGTATATTATGTCACAGGATCGGTATAATTTCAGAAAAGGGTTCAAGAGAACTTTCAAAGCTTGTTCTTAATATAGTAAATCCTGTAGTTATCTTTTTGGCTTATCAGACAGATTTCAAGGCTGAGCTGATAAAAGGTTTTGTCAGCGCTTTGATTCTTTCTGTAATTGCATATATAATAGCCATAGCGGTTTCGTATTTCCTTATTAGGAGAAAAAAAGAAAGGGAAACCGATATAGAGCGCTTTTCATGTATTTATTCAAATTGCGCGTTTATGGGAATACCTTTAATACAGTCAATTATGGGTTACGAGGGGGTGTTTTATCTTACCGCTTTTCTGACTGTATTCAATATTCTTGTTTGGACTCATGGAGTGATACAGATATCCGGAATTAAAAGCTTCAAATTCATTATTGAAGCCTTTACCTCTCCAGCCATTATAGCCGTCGCTTTAGGACTTATTCTTTTCATAGCGAGGCTCAGGCTGCCGGCGCTGTTAATTGATTCCCTTGAATTCATCAGCGCAATGAATACACCGCTGGCTATGATTGTTGCAGGTGCAACAATCGCAAGAACTAACATAATAAATGCTCTTAAAAATCCAAGAATTTATTATGTAACAGCTTTAACCCTTGTCATAATACCTCTAATTATCGGGGGTTTCTTCCGGCTTATTCCTATGAACGAGCCGTCTGAATTAGCTGTATTAATTGCCATGTCCGCTCCGGCGGCTGCAATGTGTACGATGCAATGTCTGAATTATAGTAAAAATTCTATCTATGCTTCAGAAATATTTGCTGTTACCACATTGCTTTCAACATTGACCATGCCTATGATAGTTTATATTTATAAACTATAGGTCTTCAATTCTATTTTATAAAAAGGATGGTAAAAATTATGGAATATCAGGGTATCAGTAAACTCGATTTAAAAAGAAGAAACAGAATGCAGATTCTGAAAGTAATTAAAGAATGCGGTCCAATTTCCAGAGTAGATATTGCCAGCGCGTTGGAAATAACAAGAGCCGCCGTTACTATAATAACTAACGAAATGATCGAGGAGGGTGTTTTGTACGAAGTCGGAGAAGCGCCGGTTTCTCTTGAAAATCTGCAAAAGGGCAGAAGGAAAATACTTATTGATATTGATTCAAATTTCAAATTCGCCGTCGGCGCGTCAATCAGCGAAAACGGTGTCAGTGTCGGACTTTCTAATCTGAAGCCTGAAGTATTGGATAAAAATTTCTTGGATATTTCCGAGGAAACAACTTACGAGGAAATAGTTGATTTTATTGTAAACGAAACAAAAAGAATGCTACAGAACAGTTGTCTCGATCTTTCAAAAATTCTCGGACTGGGAATAAGCGTACAGCCTGAATTATGCAGTAAAATGAAAGTTTACTTTAAAGACGGAAAACTTGATTTTACTAATCTTACGGAAACCTTTACCAAGGAACTAAATATGCCGGTTGTATGCATGAATTCAATCAGCGCTTTGGCTTTAGCAAATCAGGAAACAAATATAGAAGACAGATCAGGTAATTACTTGTTTATTAAATTTGGAAAAAATATAAATGCATCTATTCTTTTGGAAAACGAAGTTATGCACGAATATTTAAATCATACTAACCAAATTGAACGAGCAATTTGCAAGCCTAACGGCAAAAAGCTCGATGGATATCCAGACGGCTCGGTTAAAGCTGAGCTTACAAGAGACGCTGTTATTGCAAAATATGCTGCAATATTATCTAAGGAAGAAACGCCTATATTATGGGAAGCTACTGAAGGAGACATTAATAATATCAATTATAAAACAATTACTGCCGCTGCCTCTAAGGGAGAAGCCAAGGTACTTGAAGTTTTAAATAGTATTATTGAATGTATAGCTATTTTGATAAATAATATTTCAACAGTTTTATTCGCCAAATTTGTAGTTCTGCATGGATTTTTTATGAACGAATGGTTATTTGATTATTTTAAAAATTATATTTCAGATTTCTGCGGCGAAGATATTGCAAAGAAAATTAAAATCAGCCGCGCTGAAAACAAGTTCGAATTTACCAGCGGCTGCGCTATTTCAATTTATGAATACTTTTATAAAAAAGGCGGTATCTGATAAAAATCCGGTGATAAACTCACCGGATTTTTTCATAAATAAAAAAACTGCGAATTAAATTATCAGCCGTTTTAGTGTTAAAAAAACCTACAAAAATATTTTCATGAATGCAATCAAAAACAATACTGCTTAATTTAAAATCAGCTTATTCTTCATATTAAAACCACACTTTATTTCAATTCATTCAAGTATACTATAACAAAATCCAAATGTCAAACTAAGGTTTTATTGCAATTTTCTACAATTTATAGTATAATAAAAACAGTACTAAATTATATTCTAAGGAGAACTAATTTGAACAGAATATTTTGCATTGTAGGAAAAAGCGGTTCCGGCAAGGATACAATTTATAATAAAATTATCAATCAATATAAAACAAAATTGATTCCGGTCATACCATTTACTACGCGTCCTAAAAGAGCAGATGAAAAAAACGGTGTTAATTATTTTTTTGTAAGCAAGGCGCAAATGAATGATTATGCAAAAAACAATAAAATTATTGAAAAGCGTCAATATAATACTATACAGGGGGTATGGGATTATTTTACATTAAAATTCGATGTAACTGATAATAACGATTATATACTTATTACAACCTTAGAAGGAGCCCACGGCATAATAAAAGAATATGGTTCAGAAACAGTACATATAATTTACTTATACCTTGACGACAAGGAAAGATTAATACGATGTATTAACCGAGAAGCAGTCCAGGAAAATCCTGACTATACTGAAATATGCAGAAGATTTATAGCGGATCAGCATGATTTCTCTGATGAAAACCTTAGAAGATTTAAAAACATACACTATATAAATACATATAATAAATTAAATGATTGTCTTGATCAATGGAATAAAATTTATGATAAATAATTTTTTAATATTCTTCCGGTATTTTTAAAAATTTTCATATTTTTACACTTGACATTTAGAATCAAAAGACATATAATATAAGCATAAAATTAAATAGAGGTGATAAAATGGTTAAAGCTGTCGGTTCAAAAAAAAATTTACTTGAACTGCCTTTTTACAGCTATATTTCCGATATATTTGAAAATGAAGAAATTCAGAAGCTTGGTAAGTTTACTCATCATATATATACAACAAGATTGCAGCATAGTCTGAATGTTTCTTATTATAATTATTTGATATGTAAATTCTTTAGATTAAACGCCGTTGCTGCGGCCAGAGCAGGTCTGATGCACGATATGTTTTATTATAATCGTAAAGAATATATAAAAGAAAACGGTGAAAAATCGCATAATTCAAGGCATCCAAAAATTGCGGTTGAAAATGCAAGGGAACATTTTTATATTGACTCTCTTGAAAGTGACATTATTGAAAAGCATATGTGGCCGGCAACCATAAAACTGCCAAAATACAAGGAAAGCTATGTTATAGTTGTTGTTGATAAATACTGCGCTATACTTGAATTGCTTTCGCCGAAATATCAAAAAATAAGAAATAGATTCAGAAAATCATAATAAATATGTAAACCCGGATTTTAAACTTAATCCGGGTTTATTTTAATAATAACATGATTTTGCATAAAAGAGTTAAAAAAATGCATGAACAATTTGTTCATGCATTTTTTATTTAAGAAATAAATGATTGAAAAGCTCTGTAAGTCATATATACATCAATTTTTGCAACGGTTTCAAATGGAGCATGCATAGACAATACAGGCACTCCCACGTCTATAGTATCAACATTCAGATTAGCAATATATGCGGCAACAGTTCCGCCGCCGCCCATATCTACCTTTCCAAGCTCTCCTGTCTGCCAGATAACCTTGTTATCATCCAATAACTTTCTTATTTTACCTACAAACTCTGCGGACGCGTCTGATGTACCGGATTTTCCTCTCGAACCGGTAAACTTTGTTACAACAACTCCGTAATTAATAAACGCGCAGTTTCTTTTATCCATAACATCAGGAAAAGTAGGATCAAACGCAGCATTTACATCAGCAGACATACATTCAGAATTTGATAGTACGTCTCTTCCCTCTGCTCCGAATGCTGAGGCAAGATCCGCAATAAAATACTTCAGATATGCGGACTGAAGTCCCGTATTTCCGTCGCTGCCGGTTTCCTCTTTATCTGTTAGGATAGTAACAGCCGTATATTTTGGATTTTTGCATTTTACAGAAGCCATTAAAGCCGTATAAGCGCAAACTCTGTCATCGTGACCGTAAGCTCCAATCATGCTTCTGTCAAAACCAATATCCTTTGCCTTGAAAGCGGGTACTGCTTCAAGCTCTGCCGAGAGAAAATCATCTTCAACAATACCGTACTTTTCGTTAAGAATCTGCATTATATTAAGCTTTACAGCATCGCTTATGCCGTCCTCCTTAAAAGGTCTTGATCCTATAACAATATTAAGCTCCTCGCCCTTTATTCCCTGAGCAAGATTTCTTTTCATCTGGTCTGCGGCAAGATGAGGTAAAAGATCGTTTACACAAAATACCGGATCGTCCTCATCTTCTCCGATTGTAACCTTTACCCTGCTGCCGTCCGCCTTTATGATAACACCGTGAAGAGCCAACGGAATAACCGTCCACTGATATTTCTTTATTCCGCCGTAATAATGCGTCTTAAAAAGAGCCATTTCAGTATCTTCATAAAGAGGACGCTGCTTTAAATCAAGCCTCGGAGAATCTATATGCGCAGCGCAGAGTCTTACTCCCTTTTTTATGTCTTCACTTCCGATTACCGCTGTGATTATAGCCTTGCCTCGATTATTCCTGTAAATTTTATCTCCAGCTTTAAGCTTCATCCCCGGTTTAAATTCTACAAAACCGTTATCTTCAATAAGCTTTACCGCAAATTCCACAGCTTCCCTTTCAGTTTTAGCTGCGTCAAGAAACGCCTTATAGCCTTCGCAGAATTTATCGCACTTTTTAATCTCGTCGCTTTTCATTTTCAAATAAGCATTTTCCTTATTTGAAAGAAGAGTCTTCTGTAATTCTTTGCCTTCTGATTTTTCCTTACTCATAATAACCTCCGATTCAGCAATTATATTTATTATTATAATAGTCCCTTATTTTATCCGAAACTTCTTTGGCAACATCGAATAAATTTTCCATATTACCATTATTTTTAATAATAAAGTCAGAATTATTCCTGAAAAATTCTTCTTTAAGCTGAGAATCTATCCTATTCTGAGCAGATTCACGACTTATTGAATCTCTTTCCATTATTCTTTTAATCCTTAAATCCTCGCGGGAAACAACAGATATTATAAGCTCACAGAAATCATCTGTGCGGCTTTCAAATAAAGTTGGAGCGTCAAGAAGTATCAGCTTATGCCCCTTATTAGAACATCTGCGTATAGTCTCTAAAATCTCCGAGGTTATATAAGGATATGTAACAGAATTTAGCAATTCAAGCTTTTTTTTATCTGCAAATACAATATCTCCCAGCAAACGCCTGTTTAGACTGCCGTCTTCAAAAAGTATATGCTGTCCAAAGAATTCGCAAAGTTCCTTTAAACATGGAGATCCTTTAACAGTCACCTTTCTTGCTACTAAGTCTGCATTTATGATTGTAAACCCATTTTGCTCAAACACTCTGCACACGGTTGTTTTACCGGCACCCGACTGACCGGTTAGTCCGACTATCATTACATTTTCAAAGCAGTTCATAGGCTTATCACCTCAAATCCTGCCGCTCTTAGCAAGCGATTATAAACCGCTAAGCCTTCGTCCTCTTTTGAAGACGGCGGCCTTACAAAAACTGTAGCCGCACCAAGATCATCAAGCTCACGCAATTTTGCAAATAAATTATGCGCCTGCTGCTGACTGTTTTTTCCATATGTCAGACACCTACAAGGTATATCGTATTTAACATCTTCATCTGATATAAGACAATAATTTCCATTTTTATTATTTTCCGATACAAAACGGCAGAAATTTTCTATATCTCCTTCAACTATAACTATATTAGCTTTTGGGGAATAATGCTTATATTTCATTCCGGGAGATAAAGCCCTTTGACCTTCGCTGATATCATTTATTATCGCCTTATCTACTATAACATTTGGAGCGACAGTTTCGAGCATATTTTTTGTTATACTTCCCGGACGGAGTATTCTTAATGTATTATTATCATCAAAAGAAATAACAGTTGATTCAACCCCAAAAGAACAGCTTCCTCCGTCTATTATAGCTGGAATTTTTCCGTTCATATCCTTTAACACATGCTCCGCAGTTGTTGGACTTGGATAACCTGAAATATTTGCCGAAGGAGCAGCGATAGGTCCTGTAAGCGCTATCAGACTTCTCATGACCGGATGCGCCGGCATTCTTATAGCGACGGTATCAAGTCCTCCCGATGTTTCATACGGAACCATATTATTCTTTGCTACAATCATTGTAAGTGGTCCTGGCCAGAAACGCTCGGCAAGACTATAAAATAGTTTCGGAACATCATGAGCAAGTATCCTTACAGTTCTCATACTGCATATGTGCACAATAAGAGGGTTATCAGCCGGACGTCCTTTAGCTGCAAAGACAGCTTTAACAGCCTGAGGATTAATCGCGTCGGCGCCAAGACCGTAAACCGTTTCAGTAGGAATTCCGACAACCTTACCGCTTTTTATTAAATTCGCCGCAATAATCAGATCCTCTTTTGAATCTGATAATAATCTGGTATTTTCCATTTCTTAATGATTCTGCTGCATTGCAAGCTTTGCCGCCTGATCGGCAGTCGCCAAAGCGTCCAGCACTTCCTCCAAATTTCCGTTTAATATATCCTCCAAGCGGTAAAGCGTAAGTCCGATTCTATGATCAGTCAAACGGCCCTGAGGAAAATTATATGTTCTGATTCTTTCAGAACGATCTCCCGTCCCCACCTGCAATCTTCTTTCAGAAGCTATTTTATCATGCTGTTCCTTCTGCATTTCCTCGAATAAGCGAGATCGAAGAATCTTCATGGCCTTATCTTTATTTTTAAACTGACTTCTTTCATCCTGACATTCAACTACAAGACCTGTGGGGATATGAGTTATTCTGACGGCAGATTCTGTCTTATTAATATGCTGACCTCCTGCGCCGCTTGCTCTGAACACGTCTGTTTTCAAATCTGACGGATTTATTTCAAGCTCTACCTCGTCAGCCTCTGCCAAAACAGCTACTGTTACGGTAGAAGTATGAATACGCCCCTGTGATTCCGTTTCGGGAACTCTTTGAACACGATGCACTCCGCTTTCATATTTAAGGCGTGAATATGCTCCGTCGCCCTCAATTGAAAAGCTTATTTCCTTAAAGCCGCCCAGCTCAGTAGGATTAGTATTCAATATATCCTGCTTCCAGCCCTTGGATTCCGCATACATAGTATACATTCTATAAAGAGAATTTGCAAACAGCGCGGCTTCTTCTCCGCCTGCTCCGCCTCTTATTTCAATTATAACATTTTTTTCATCATTAGGATCCTTAGGAAGAAGAAGTATTTTAAGTTCTTCGGAAATAAACTCCATTTTTTCTTTAGATTCCTTGTATTCAATCTGCACCATATCTTTAAATTCTTTATCCAGATTTCCGGAGTCTAATAATTCCTTTGCTTCTGTAAAGCTATTTTCAGCAGATTGATACTCTTTGTATTTTTCTATAATCGGAGAAAGATTTTTAAATTCTTTCATAAGCTCTGCAAACTGCTTCTGATCATTTGCAATATCAGGCTCTGAAAGCTTATTGCTCAATTCATTATATCGCTGCTCCATCAGCTTTATCTTTTCTATCACTTCTTAAAATTCACCCTTGCCGTCCTATATATTTTATTCATTATCATTTCTAACGATTCTTTTTATATTCTTTTCAATTTTATTCCGTGGGATCATAAATTCCCTCGAGCAGCCAACGCATCTAAGTTTAAAATCCATACCTGCTCTTATAACAAACATTTCGCTGCTTCCGCAGGGATGTTTTTTTTTCATAATCAATATATCTCTTGGTCTTACATCCATAAAGCTTTCTCTCCGAATTCGATTAAAAAAGATATAATATATATTATACCCTATTTTTTTCATTCAGGCAACATTTTCTACAAATATTTTTATTTTTTTATAGAAAAATAATAAAAAAGACAAGGAGGAAATGTGAAATCTCACATTCAAATAATAAAATGTATACTAAAATAACCGGAGAATTCGAATCAGTGGAATTTGCGGAAACTGCCGCAAGATATATAAGAGAAAGAGTAAATGGTGAAAAGCAAATAATTATTTACCCCAATAAAAATAAATTTAAGGGCTGCGCAGACAGTGAAGAAGCATTTATAACTTCTCATGAAAAAATTATGATGCTGCTTCCCTATTCGGCGGACTCAAATAATTATGCGACAAGCCTGATTACAAGACCGATAGATACTTCAGCAGCCGTCAAGGAACCACTGCTGACTAAATCCGTAAGAATGGAAGTTACCTGTGAGCACAAAAACAAAGAAAAGGTAATACAATATATGATTTCCTGCGGAGGCTATGAAATTCACAGCTGACAAATACAAAGAATAACGTTTGAATTTTCAGCATATAAATTAATCAGCCGTACATGCAGTGACGGAAAAGACCTGGTAATTAATGAACCTTGTCTTTATGGAATAGCTGTAAAGACAGGGTATCAATGTTACGGTCAAAAAATAAAAATCAAAGATTCATAAGAATCGGAAAGGCAAGGAATAAATGAAAGCATATCAACCTGAGGGCTGTCTTATAAATACGGCAGAAAATAAGCGTCTGATTGCCTCATCCGCCGGTTTACATGAAGCCATGGCGGGAGGAAAAATACTGGAAGGACGGGTGAGCGTTTGCGACGGCGAGCATAATATGATTATTGATTTTCCCTGTATGAAAGGAATAATTCCCAGAATTGAAGGCGCAATAGGAATAGACGATGGAACTACACGGGATATAGCTCTTATATCAAAGGTTAACAAACCAGTTTGCTTCAAAATTATTGCTATTAACTGCGATAAAAACGGAAATGAAACTGCTGTTTTGTCAAGAAGGATTGTTCAGGAGCAATGCAAATCAGAATACATAGACAATTTAACTCCCGGAGATATAATACCTGCCAGGGTTACCCACCTTGAACAGTTCGGCTGCTTTGTAGACGTCGGCTGCGGTATACCTTCACTTATACCAATAGACGCTATCTCAGTCTCAAGAATATCACATCCTTCGGACAGATTTAAAGTTGGTCAGGACATTAAAGTAATAATAAAATCTCTTGATAACGGAAGAATCTGGTTGTCTCATAAGGAGCTATTGGGTACCTGGATTGAAAATGCCGCAATGTTCAAAACCGGCGAAACCGTTTCCGGAATAGTACGTTCGGTTGAAGATTACGGTATTTTTATAGAGCTTACTCCAAATCTTGCCGGACTTGCCGAGCCTCGTCATGATGTAAGCGTTGGGCAGCAGGCCAGCGTTTATATAAAAGCAATTATACCGGATAAGATGAAGGTTAAGCTTATTGCCGTTGATGTTTTTGACGCGGAATATAAATCGGATAAATTACAGTATTTTATAAACGACAAACATATTTCACACTGGATATATACGCCGGAGAATTCATCAAAGGTAATTGAAACAATATTTTAATTTATAACCCCGCGAAGTATTTTTATACATTGCGGGGTTTATAATTTATTTAATTATAATTGTTTTATCGGCAATTTTTTCGCAAAATGCTTCATCATGCTCAACCAAAAGCAACGTGGGGCTATATTTCATTACCGCATTTTCTATTTGAATTCTTGAGATTATATCTATATAGTTAAGCGGCTCGTCCCATATATAAATATGTGCAGGAGTGCAGAAGCTTGCGGCAACAGCTGTTTTCTTCTTTTGTCCCTCGCTGAAGCTTCCGATATCCTTCAAAAAGTGCTTACGGTCAAATCCAAGCTTTTTTAATATTGTTAAAAGCTGACTTAAATCAATATTTCTTTTCAATGCAAAATCCTCAATTGTTCCATGAAGATCAGATACGTCCTGAGGTATATATGATATTTTCAACTGAGCTGATTTATATAAATTACCGTCATAATCAATGTTATCTCCGCATATAAGCTTGAGTATACTTGATTTTCCGCAGCCATTGCGGCCTTGCAAAACAACTTTCTCGCCTCTGTTTATATCAAAGCTTATACCACTGCAAATTGTTTTTCCGTTATACTTAACATAAATGTTATCAAGAGCCAAAATTCTATTAGCGTAGAAATCTGATACAGATATTTTTAAATCCTCTGTTTCTTCATAATTCTTTAATAATTCTGATTTTTCATTTAAGGATTTCTCAACTCTTTCTTTAATATTCAATGATCTTGACATCATCTTCGCAGATTTATGCCCAATATATCCCCTGTCAGGTCTAAGGCCGGAATTTCTTGTCCCAAACTTAGATTTTTCGGAGCTTTCGGACCATTTTGATACCTTATCCGCCGCCTCACTGAGCCTTTTTATATCCTTTTTAAGCTTTGCATTTTGAGACAGCTCGAAATTATCTTTCAGGTCCTTATTATACTGCCATGAAGAATAATTTCCCTTCTGTATTTCAATATTTCTACGGTTTATTGACAAAACATGATCTATACATCCGTCCAGAAAGCTTCTGTCATGAGATATAAGTATAAATCCTTTTTTTCTATTAAGATATTGAGAAAGCAGTTCTCTTCCGTAGGCGTCAAGGTGATTAGTCGGTTCGTCTATAAGAAGAAAAGAATTACGTTTTAGAAACATTGCGGCTAGTAACGCTTTTGTCTGTTCTCCATTTGAAAGCGTAAAAAATTCTCTGTATAAGATATCGTCCGACAGTTCCAAATATGACAGCTCACGATATATCTCCCAATCCTCAGCATAACTTATATTCCGTATTATATCAATCGTATATTGATTTACATCGGATAAATTATACGGAAAGTATTCAAAGGATACAGTCGACGTAATTTTTCCCTTGTATTCAAGCTCTCCTGACAATATACGGAAAAAGGTCGTTTTACCTCTTCCATTTCTTCCTATGAATCCCAATCGCCAATTCGTATCAATTTGAAAGCTTACATTTTCAAAAACATTATCATAATCGTCAGAATATGAAAAAGTAAGATTGCTGACATTTATCAATGACATAAAAATACCTCCTTAATTAATACAAGCCGCAGAAAATCCTGCACCTGTATAAATCAAGAAGGAAAAGGCATAATCCACCCTATAATTCAGGCAAAAAGGCATATTTTCTGCGGATAGGCACAGCAAATAAAATGAATGAAATCATTCATCACTAACACTTTGAAGCGCCTTAAATCAATCAGCAGAAAATATTGCGCATTTTTTCACCTCAAATCTCATTTAATGATATTATTATATCATAATAAGAATTTATTGTCAATCTATGTTATCTAATTTTTCATCTATTTTTACTTTCAAAAGGCATTTTTCTATTCTATGATTCCTAACCTGAATTATTTCCGCCTTTAAAACATCAGTCTCAACAAATGTCATCGTATTATCCTTTGGAAACGATCCTGAAAAGGACATCAGATATCCTCCTACAGTATCAAATTTATCCGTTGGAAGATCAATCTTAAGCGCTTGAGCAACTTCAGTAAGAGGAACAATTCCTGAAGCGCACCATTCATTTTCACCGGTCTTTTCTATTTTTTCAGACATTTCATCCGGAAGAATTTCAGAAAAATCTCCGACAAGCTTCTCTACCAGATCAGTAACAGTTACAATACCGTTGACGCCGCCGTATTCGTCAATAACAACGGCAAAATGATCTGCGTCATGTTTCTTCATATTATCAAATAATACATCCGCCTTCATGTATTCATGTACAAAATACGGTTCCTTCACCGCATTTTTCATTACGCTTTCCTTGCTTTTATCATCAAGGCAAAAATAATCTCTTACATCTAAAATACCCAGAACATTGTCAATTTTACTTCCGCAAACCGGAAACTTACTATGCCTGCTTTTATATATCGTCTCGCACCATTCCTCGTCGCTTTCATCAATAGATAAATATTTGACTTCTGTACGATGCGTACAAACCTGATCCACGGTAAGATCATCGAAAGCAAAAATATTCTTTATAATTCTGTTATCCTCTTCATCTATAGTTCCCTTTTCAGCCCCCGCGTCGGACATCATCAATATTTCTTCCTCAGTAACATTGTCGTCATCGCTTTCAGGATCTATACCAAGCAAATGAAGCACTGCGTTGGTTGAAATATTGAGCAGCCATACAATAGGTGCAAACAGCTTTGAAATAAACGATATCAATCCGGACATTCCTAAAGCGAGCGATTCGGATTTTTTCATCGCTAATCTTTTAGGTACAAGCTCTCCGAATATTAAAGTAAAATAGGAAAGAACCAATGTAATCAAAACTACTGAAATACTTTTTAATACGCTTTCAGACAGCGGAATTCCTAAATTAACTGCAGCCCTTGCCAGAGGCTCCGCGAAATTATCCGCTGCAAACGCTGAACCGATAAATCCGGAAAGCGTAATAGCAACCTGTATTGTCGCAAGAAATCTTGACGGCTGGTTAGTGAGATTTTTAAGACGCTTAGCTCGTTTGTCGCCGCTTGAAGCCAGTTTATCAAGCTTTGCGTCATTTATTGATATTACCGCAATTTCAGCGCATGCAAATACTGCATTAAGAAAAATTAATATAACCTGTAATAATAACTGCCAAAACATTTATATCCTCCAAAAATTTAATCGATATTTACATAAAGACACAAAAAGGCATAATCTAACACAAAAAGTGCAGACCATGCCCGTATATTATTACATTGATTAAAAAATAGCAGTTATTATTATCGTCGTCACTGCTGTCCATACTGCATTATCACCTCAAATTCATATATTGACAAGATTATAACATCCTACGGAATATTTGTCAAGACATTTCACAGAAATTATTTATTGAATAATAAAAAATCAAAACGCATAAACTTTAATTTATGCGTTTTAAACATCATCTTTTATCTCTTAATTCACTTTTAGTTTTACGGACATCCTGTAAAACCGCTGTCATAAACCTTTCAGTTTTGTTCATAAGACTATCTGTATATTCGCTGGCTTCCTTTTTCATTTGGTTAGCCGCAGTTTTTGCTTTTGTTAGAATATCATAGGCCTTTTTAGTCGCTTCCTTAACTATAGCGTCCTGAGAAACAATAGAAGCAGCCCTTTTTTCTGCCTGGTTTATTATAGCCTCAGCTTTTTCCTTAGCTTCATTCAAAATCCTGTTTTTATCAAAAACAACGTTTCTTGCCTCTTTTATTTCAGAGGGCAAATGCAGCCTCGCATCATCAATAAGTTCTCTTAAACGATCAGTATTTGCAATATATTTATTGCCGGCGAACGGAAACGGTTTTGCCTTATCAATAACATCATCCATTTCATCCAAAATATCATCAATCTTATTCATTTTTTACTCCTTTACAAGTCTGCTTTGAATAAACTCCAGTACATTTTCAGGAACAAACGAACTTATGTTACCGCCGTATTCAGCAATCTGTTTTACAACGCTTGAGCTTAAATACATATTTTCAGCGGACGTCGTTAAAAAAACAGTTTCCGCCCCTGAATAAAGCTTTTTGTTTGCCAGCGCCATTTGGAATTCATATTCAAAGTCACTGACAGCTCTCAATCCCTTGACAATAGCGATTGCACCGACATCCTTAACATAGTCCGCAAGCAGACCGTCCAATATATCTATAACCACATTATCAAACTGTCCGGTATTTCGTTCTATCATCATCATTCGTTCATACAATGAAAAGCTGGGTTTCTTTGCAGAATTTACAGATATTAAAACGATTACTTTATCAAACAGCGTCGAGGCCCTTTTTATTATGTCAAGATGTCCGAAAGTTATTGGATCAAAGCTTCCGGGACATACAGCAATCTTCCTCAATTTAAGAATCCTCCCCGGACAGACAATATAACGATACTTTTATTTTACCATACTTATAAATCTTTTTCAACCTTAAATTATTAATTTCGTCAGGAAGAACAAGATTTTTTTCATGCTCACAAAATATTTTTCCGCCGGACTTCAGCTTATTGCATAAATCCGGCAAAATTTCTGTCAAAATTCCCATATCATACGGCGGATCTAAGAAAATAAAATCAAACTTCTGATCCGTTATTTTCAGAAAATCATGTCCATTCATGTTAAACAATTTTGATTTATTTTCTAAACCAGTAATAGCCAAGTTTTTCTTTACTGTTTCAAGAGATTTTTTAGAATTATCAACAAAATAAGCTTTATCCGCTCCTCTGCTCAATGCCTCAATACCAAGTTGACCGCTGCCTGCAAATAAATCGAGAACTGAAGCTCCTTCCAAATCAAATTGTATTGATGAAAATATTCCTTCCTTTACTCTGTCGGTAGTCGGTCTAATATCATTCCCGTCAAGCGTTACTAATTTCTTTCCTCTTGCAAAACCGGTAATTACTCTCATATTCACTCTCCAATATCAACATTTAAATTCAGCCGTAAATCGTTATAATTCATTCTGAATAAAATTATATAGCTCGTTAGCTATATTGATATTTACTCCTGCTGTTTCCGATAAGTCTTCTGGACCGGCGTTTTTCAGATTAGCAATAGTTTTATATTTCAGCATCAGCTTCTGAGATTTTTTTACGCCTATTCCCTTGACCTTAGTAAGCTCAAAATTAATACTGCTTTTAGTGTGCTTTGATTTCATGTATGAAATCGAAAATCTATGAACTTCGTCTTGAATTTTGGTCATTAATATAAACGCCTGTTTATTCCTTGAAACCTCTATTTCCCCGCCGTCAGTTGAAATTGCTCTTGTTCTATGTTTATTATCCTTAACCAATCCAAAAATGGGAACTTCTATATTATAATCCCTAAGAGCGTTTTTAACTGCATTGACATGTCCCTGACCGCCGTCAAGAAAAATAAGATCAGGAAGCTTTGAAAAACCCTCGTCGCTACCTTTTGTGTACTCGTTAAAACGTCTTTTCAAAACCTCCTGCATACATGCGTAGTCATTTTGAGTAACGTTATCCTTGATTGAAAAGCGCTTATATGCTTTTTTCAGAGGACGTCCATTTTCAAATACTATCATTCCTGCAACCATTGAAGACGAAGAATAATTGGATATATCATAAGCCTCTATATACATAGGCGGCTTTTTAAGTCCTAAAATTTCCCCAAGCTGATCAAGAGCCTCTATTTCTTTGCCAGTTCTGTTATTTTTTATAGACAAATACTCTTCAGCATTATTTTTAGCCATCATAACATATTTAAGCATGCTTCCCTTTTTAGGAAATATAAATTTTATATTCTTATTGAATTTTTTATTAAGCGCTTCATTTATAAGCTGATAATTTTGAAATTCACTGTCAAAATAAATATTTTTCGGCATAATTGTTTTATCAATATAGTATTGTAATACAAATGTTTCCATTAAATTTTCCTCATATTCATTTATAGAAAAATAATAAGAAGACTTATCATAAAGTCTGTTTTCTCTGTACATCAAAATTGAAATACACGAGCCATAAGGACTTTTGACTGAGGCTATAATATCACAGTTTCCCATATTTAAATCAAGAATTTTCTGCGTCTGATTTGATTTTGAAATAGCTTTAATTCTGTCCCTTATTTTTGCGGCGCGTTCAAAATCAAGATTTTCAGCAGCTCTTTCCATCTCAAGCTGCAGGCTCTTAACAGACGATTCGCTTCCGTTCTTTATATAATCCAAAGCCTGACCGACAATATTCATGTATTCTTCCCGACTGATATCACCAGTGCATACACCGACACATTGATTAATATGATAATTAAGACATGGACGTAATTTTTTCTGATTTCCGGTAAATTTTAATTTACATGTAGGCAGCTTAAAGGCTTTATTAACCTCTCTTACAGTCTGGGTAGCAATATATGAGCTCATATAAGGTCCTAAAAATGTTCCGCAGTTATCGCATTTCTTTTCAGCAGTAATACGAGGGTAGGCTTCATCTGAAATTTTTATATAATGATAACCCTTATCGTCTTTAAGTAAAATATTATACTTAGGTTTATGCTGCTTTATTAGACTGCATTCAAGCAACAGCGCCTCATATTCACTATCAGTCACAATAAAATCGTAATCAAAAACGTTTTCAACCATCTTGGCAACTTTTGGAGTATGATCGGGATTACTTCTGAAATAACTGGAAACACGATTTTTCAGATTCTTAGCCTTGCCAATATATATAATACCGCCGTTTTCATCTTTCATAATATAAACGCCCGGAGAAACTGTCAATCTTAATGTTTTTTGCTGAAGATACTTTAAACGATTATTCATTATTTCCTCCGGGAGTCTATTATTCAGTTCATTTTATTGTCTTTCTGACGAATTTCTTTCCTTTTTATTTTTCCGCCTATTGTTTTTGGAAGCTCGCTTACATATTCAACAATTCTCGGATATTTATAAGGAGCAGTTACTTTTTTAACATGATTCTGTATTTCCTTAGTAAGTTCCTCGCTTGGTTCAAATCCCCTTGCAAGTACTATAGTCGCCTTCACAACCTGTCCCCTGATAGGATCGGGAGCTGATGTAACGGCGCATTCCACGGCAGCGGGATGCTCTAAAATCGCACTTTCAACTTCAAACGGTCCTATTCTGTAGCCTGAGCATTTTATAACGTCGTCATTTCTGCCCATAAACCAATAATAACCGTTTTCGTCACGCACTGCCACATCTCCGGTATCGTAGTAATCGCCATACAGAGCTTCATCAGTCATTTGTTCATTATGGTAATATCCTGTAAACAGACCTACCGGAGGATTGCTTTTTACATCGTTTACAACGATAGTTCCTTCCTCGTTCGGTCTGCATTCCTCACCATTTTCATTTATAAGCCGTATATCATAAAGAGGAGAAGGCTTTCCGGTTGAACCGGCCGAAGGCTCGAGCCACTTGAAATTAGCGATAAGAACCGTTCCCTCTGTCTGACCGAATCCCTCGCGAAGCTTTAAGCCTGTAAGGGCGTACCAATCGTTGAATACCTGCGGATTAAGCGGCTCTCCGGCAATACAGCAGGTTTTTATACTTGATAAATCAAACGATTTAACGTCCTCCTGAAGCATAAATCTAAACATAGTAGGAGGAGCGCAAAAAGTTGTAACTTTATATTCCGTTATTTTTTTTAGAAGATTAAGCGGTATAAATTTATCCATATCATATGCGAAAATAACTGCTCCACATATCCATTGACCGTAAATCTTTCCCCACCCGAACTTAGCCCAGCCGGAATCAGAAACACTCATATGAAGCTTATTTTCCTGTACCTGCTGCCAGTATTTAGCCGTAACAATATGCCCAAGAGGATGAGCAAAATTATGCTGTACCATTTTAGGCATTCCGGTAGTACCGGAGGTAAAGTAAACGAGCATTATATCATTCCATTTGTTTGCCTCACTGCCGACAGGACGTTCAAAAGCATCGGAAAACTGAGCTATCCTTTCTTCAAAATACTCCCAGCCTTCAATTTTTCTTTCAACAATAACCTTGGTTTTCAGGCTCGGTATCTCAGACTGAGCAGCATTAACCTGATTTATCACAAATTCATCAGGCAGACATACTATAACGGATACTTTCGCTGCATTACCCCTGTAAACTATATCCTTTTTAGTAAGCTGCAATGTTCCGGGAATTAAAATTGCTCCGATTTTGTGCAATGCCGTTGCACAAATCCAATATTCCCATCTTCTTCTTAGTATCAGCATTACTACCGTTCCTTTTTTTATACCGATACTTTTAAAATAATTAGCCGTCCGGTTTGATAGCTTGGAGATATCGTTAAAAGTAAATTTCTTTTCTTCTCCATGATCGTTGCACCAAACTAAAGCATTTTTTTCCGGCTCTTTCTTTGCCCATTCATCGACAATATCAAATCCAAAATTAAAATTTTCAGGAATGTTTACCTTGTAATTTTCCTTGAAATCTTCATAACTATTGAATTCAATCCTTGGTAAATATCTGTCTAACAGCATTATATATTACTTCCAATCAATTAAATATATCATTACAGTTATAATTTTTCACTATGATGAAATTATACCATAAATAATATTATATATTTACAGCGCGCAATCAATTAATGCAATTAAGAGCTTTCAAACCAATATCCTTTCTGAAATGCATATCCTTAAAATTAATTGATTCAACGCCATTATAAGCTTTATTTATCGCTAATTCCAGCGTTTTTGCAGTTGAGGTAATTCCTAACACACGCCCGCCCGACGTTATAAATTGATCATTATTTAGCCGAGTACCTGCATGAAACACTAAATGACCGTTTAATTGTCCGTTTTCATCAAGACCGCTTATCGAATATCCAGACGCATATTTAACCGGATAGCCTCCGCTGGCCAAAATAACGCAGGCAGCGCATTCGTCCTTCCATTTAATATCAATATCCTCTAATTTTTCATCAATAACAGCTTCGAAAACAGTGAGCAGATCCGTATCGAGCAGCGGAAGAACTACCTGAGTTTCAGGATCGCCAAAACGGCAATTATATTCAATAACCTTAGGTCCTTCCTCAGTCAGCATAAGTCCAAAATACAGACAGCCTTTAAATTTACGGTTTTCACTATTCATCGCCTCAATAGTAGGAATAAATATCTTTTCCATACATATATCTGAAATTTCCTGAGTATAATACGGATTTGGGGCAACAGTTCCCATACCTCCCGTATTCAGACCCTCATCATTATCATTGGCTCTTTTATGATCCATAGAAGTTACCATAGGGCTTATGGTTTTGCCGTCGGTGAAGCATAAAACAGATACCTCAGGACCGATAAGATATTCTTCAATCACGACATTCAAGCCGCTGCTGCCAAATATCTTATCCTCCATAATAGTATTAACAGCAGCTTTCGCCTCGTCAAAATCTTCAGCAATAATAACGCCCTTTCCAAGAGCCAGTCCATCTGCCTTAATAACTATAGGATATTTATTATTCTTTTCAATATAGCTTATGGCGTCGGCAGAATTATCAAAAACTTCATATCCGGCCGTAGGTATTTCATATTTTTTCATAAGATTTTTGGAAAATACCTTACTACCCTCGATAACGGCGGCCGATTTATCCGGACCGAACGCTCTAATTCCTTCAGCTGTAAGCGCGTCGACCATTCCCATTACCAGAGGATCGTCAGGCGCTACCACAACCATATCTACGGAAAGCTTCTTAGCGAGATCAACAATACCGTCAATATCGGTAGCCTTTACAGGAAAGCACTCAGCAAATTTAGAGATACCTCCGTTACCCGGAGCACAGTATAGCTTTTCAACTCTGTTACTCTCGGCAAGCTTCATAACTATTGCATGTTCTCTGCCGCCTCCGCCTACAACAAGTATGTTCATTAAAATTCCCCTTAATAACCGTATTTTAACTTCATTGAATTATTAACATAATCAATGATGAAATAATCTAATACCTGTAAACGCCATTGCAATATTATATTTATTGCAGGTATCAATAACATTATCATCTCTGATGGAACCGCCCGGCTCAGCAATAAAGGAAACACCGCTTTTTCTTGCCCTTTCAATATTATCGCCAAACGGGAAGAATGCGTCGGATCCAAGGCAAACTCCGGTATTTTCAGAAAGCCATTTTCTTTGTTCTTCCTTTGTAAAAACAGGAGGCTTCTCCTTAAATATATTCTGCCATGCGCCTTCTGCAAGAACGTCCATATAGTCTTCAGAAATATAAATATCAATCGCATTATCCCTGTCGGGACGGCGTATATCATCTACGAATTTAAGGCTTAAAACCTGTGGCGCTTGACGAAGCCACCAAATATCGGCTTTATTTCCTGCAAGTCTGGTACAGTGTATTCTGGACTGCTGACCTGCGCCGATACCGATAGCCTGTCCTTCCTTTACATAGCATACCGAATTAGACTGAGTATACTTCAAAGTTATAAGTGAGATAAGAAGATCGCGCTTTTTATCCTCAGGAATAATCTTATTTTCAGTTACAACATTATCAAGAAGTAAATTATTAATCAATAGATTGTTTCTGCCCTGTTCAAAGGTTATACCGAACACCTGTTTTTTCTCTATTTCTTCTGGTATATAATCCGGATTCATTTTTATTACATTGTATGTCCCTTTACGCTTAGATTTTAAAATCTCCAGCGCCTCAGGAGTATAATCCGGAGCTATTATTCCGTCTGAAACTTCCCTTTTGAGCATAAGAGCTGTCGCCTTGTCGCAGGTATCCGAAAGTGCGACAAAGTCACCGTAAGATGACATTCTGTCAGCTCCTCTTGCTCTTGCATAAGCACATGCAATTGGAGAAAGTTCCTCGAGGTCGTCTACAAAATATATTTTCTTTAAAGTATCTGATAATGGAAGACCAACCGCAGCTCCCGCAGGAGAAACATGCTTAAAAGAAGTAGCGGCGCAAAGTCCTGTTGCAGCTTTTAATTCTTTTACAAGCTGCCAGCCGTTGAATGCGTCCAGCAGATTAATATATCCGGGATTACCGTTAAGTACCTCGAACGGCAGCTCAGCGTTATCTATAAATACTCTCGACGGCTTCTGATTAGGATTGCAGCCGTACTTTAAAAACATTTCTGATGACATAAATCAAACCTCTCTCAGCAATTTTTATTGTAAATTTCAGTCTTATATGTACCGTCTGACAGATCAATGTATCTGACAAATAACGATACCTTATTTTCGCTGTTCAAACTATTCCAAATATTGCTTCCGAATTCACTAATACTGCCCTCTACAGCTATAAGCTTGGGCTCTCCTTCAAAGCTTGGAAGCGGATTTCCGTCGCCCATATATGTATGGATAAAACGACCCTCTCCGTTTATAGGATTATTATATGAAAAAGTGAAACGATTACAGGAATCGGGATTTCCATTTTCGCTTTTCAAAATAGACATAGCATAATTAAAGGTTTTCTGCGGATCAACCTTTATTATACCGGAAATTCTGGGAGTATAATTAGGAGCGTCCGGTTCAAACTCTCTTGTTCTCAGCGACTGCTCGAACGTCATCTGATTATTCATCAAATCATAAATAGTGTCAGTCTGGTCACCGTTTGTAACAATAGTCTTATTACCCAGAACTCTTACCGGAGAATAAATAATAAGACTCGGATCAGTAAGCTTGGACGGATCGTAAGCCTGAGTTCTGATACCGCAGCCATCTTCAACAAATATTCTGTTTCTGCTGTTTTCGCTTCTTCCCATAATAAAATAAGCGGTAACAGCATATTTTCCGTCAGATGATTTTCCTATTATAATTCCTCTGCCCGGATAAGAATTGCTTTTGAGTTCTTTTGATATGTCTAATTTATTCATAATAAGAATCCTTTCCGAAATGTCAATAATATGAACGTAAAATCAGTTTTTAATAATAAACGTATAAATACAGTCTGCCGATAAAATTGCCAACATAACTGCCGAGATAATATTTAATTGATTTTTACCCGGCTTTAACAATATCCAGTCAAAAAAAGGCTGAACTATGTAAAGAAAAATTGTTCCTCCCAGACCGAATCTTAAAGAAGTCGATAATGCAATACGTCCCTGAAAATTATATTTATAATCCTCATACGTCTGCCAAGGCCATGATCCTGATGCAAATTCCAAAATATAACTCGCCGTCAACTCTATTAAAGTTGCAATAGCCGCACATCCGATAAAAATGATTATTGGTTTAATAATATTAAGCCATCTAATATCTTTTTTTCTCATCAATTTCCCAAGACAAAGCAAAAAGGACATTGCTCCTACTCCATATACCGAATAACACTCCCCTGTTAGTGAAACCCCATTGATAAATAAAAGTTTCCAAAATAACCTCATAGCTCCAGCCTAAAACAGCATATAAAACAAAGCAAATAAAATATTTCTGGAGCTTATTGAAATAGTCCATTTATTATCACATCCACCGGCCATTATTCTTTTATATAAGCCTTGCCGTTAATTATCTCAATCCTATCCTGGCAAAACAATGAAACAGCCTCGGGAAGTATCTTCCATTCAGCCTGTTCCATTATTCTTTTTTGCAGAATTTCAGGAGTATCATTATTCTTAACCTCGACGGACTTTTGCAGAATTATTGCACCGGCATCTGCCTCCTCGTTGACAAAATGAACGGTTGCCCCGCTGATTTTAACGCCGTAATCCAATGCGGCCTCATGCACCCTTAATCCATAATAGCCCTTTCCGCAAAACGATGGTATAAGCGCCGGATGAACGTTGATTATTTTATACGGATAAGCCTTGATAATTTTCTCGTCAAGAATTGTCATAAATCCCGCCAGCACAACTAAATCAGCATACTCCTCATATAACGCTTCCATTATTGCTTCACTGTATTTTTCGCTGCTTTCAAACGATTTTCTGGGAATAACCCTCGTTGATATACCGTTATTCATTGCACGAACCAACGCATATGCGTCAGCTCTTGAAGATATGACGCAGGTAATTCTTCCACCTTTTATACCGCCGTTGTTCTGTGCGTCGATAAGCGCCTGAAGATTGGTTCCGCCACCGGAAACCAAAACAATAATATTTTTTAGAGGCTTATCATAGTTTTCCATAGATTTCTCCAATCTGCCGCAAAATAACAGCGATTTAATTAGCTGATAATAACGCCTTCATCACTTTGCACAAGCTCACCTAATATATAAGCTTCAGCGCCAGATGAATTTAACACATCCAGTGCCTTGTCGGCGTCCGCCTTATCAACAGAAACAGTCATACCGACGCCCATATTAAACGTATTGAACATATCTCTTTCCGGAATATGACCTGTTCTCGCAATAAGATCAAATATAGGGAGAATATCAATAGAATTTCTTTCAATCTTAGCGGAAAGACCATTCGGAAGAGATCGCGGAATATTCTCATAAAAACCGCCTCCGGTTATATGAGATACGGCGTTGACCTTAACCTGTTCAATAAGCTTAAGAATAGGCTTTACATATATCTTGGTAGGAGTCAGCAGACATTCTCCGAGAGTAGTTCCTAAATCTGAAAAATGCCTTGCTAAAGTTTGTTCATTTACAGTAAAAATCTTTCTTACCAATGAAAAGCCATTGGAATGAACCCCGCTGGATTTAATGCCTATTAATACATCGCCGGCTTTCTGATCCTCCGGTCTTAAAATCTTATCTTTATCAACCACGCCCACTGAAAAGCCTGCTACGTCATATTCGTCGGCAGGATAAAATCCGGGCATTTCAGCAGTTTCACCGCCGACTAAAGCGCAGCCGGCTTCAACGCAACCGTCAGCAATACCTGAAACTATATCCGCGATTTTTTCAGGATAATTCTTTCCGACAGCAATATAGTCAAGAAAAAATTGCGGAGCAGCGCCGCAGCATATAATATCATTAACACACATAGCAACGCAATCTATACCAATCGTATTGTGCTTATCCATCAAAAACGCGATTTTAAGCTTTGTTCCTACACCGTCTGTACCGGAAACAAATACCGGCTTATTGATTCCGGTCAGATCGGGCTCAAACAATCCTCCGAATCCGCCGATACCCGTCATAACTCCGCTTGTCGCCGTTCTTGCAACGTGCGATTTCATTAATTCAACCGCTTTATAGCCTGCTGTTACATCAACTCCGGCCTTTTTATAACTCTCAGAATAACTCTTCATTAAACCGCTCCTCCAATTATTCTCCGATTTTACTTTCAAACTTGTCCTTAGGCATTTCCTTCGGAACCTTTACAGGATAATTTCCGGTAAAACATCCAACACAAAAGCCGCAGTCGGCTCCTTCCGCTATTTTCTTAACCCCTTCAACGCTCAAATATCCCAGTGAATCGGCTCCTATTTCCTTTGCAATTTTATCAACGGACATTTTACAGGCTATTAGATTTTTTTTGCTGTCAATATCAGTTCCAAAATAACACGGATTAGTAAACGGCGGACTCGATATTCTCATATGCACTTCCTTAGCGCCCGCTTCTCTTATAAGACCGACAATTCTTGCACTGGTTGTTCCCCTTACAATGCTGTCGTCTATCAAAACTACTCTCTTTCCGCATACAACGTCCTTTATAACATTGAGCTTTATTCTTACGGAATTTGAGCGCTGAGACTGATCGGGCTGAATAAATGTGCGTCCTATATATCTGTTTTTTACAAAGCCTACTCCATAAGGTATTCCGGACGCTCTTGAAAAGCCCAAAGCTGCGTCCAGACCGCTGTCAGGAACTCCGACAACCACGTCGGCGTCAACCGGATGCTCTTTCCAGAGAAATTCTCCCGCCTTCAGGCGTGCGCTATGTACGCTTACGCCCTGAATAACGGAATCCGGTCTCGAAAAATATACATACTCAAATACGCACATCGAGGTTTTTTGTCCGCAATGCGTTTTTATTGATTTAACGCCTTCCTTGTCGGCAACAACTATTTCTCCGGGCTCAACGTTACGAACAAATTCAGCTCCGACGCTATCAAGAGCACAGGTTTCCGATGCAAAAACCACTTTGCCGTCTGTAGTACTGCCCATACAAAGAGGTCTGAAGCCTTGTGGATCTCTGGCTGCAATCAGCTTTGTCGGAGACATTATAACAAGAGAATAAGCTCCCTTGAACTTAAACATAGCCTGTTCAACAGCCTTTTCAATTGAAGGCTGAATCAGACGCTGCTCAGTTATTGCATACGAGATTACTTCGGTATCGTTTGTATTATGAAAAATCGCGCCTTTAAGCTCATATTTTTCTCTTAATTCTCTGGCGTTGATAAGGTTGCCGTTATGAGCGATTGACATCGGTCCCTTTATATGACGGACAACAAGAGGCTGCGCATTTGATCTGTTTGGTTTTCCAGTAGTAGAATATCTAACATGACCTATAGCAATATTGCCTAACCCCAGCTTATTTAAATTTTCTTCATTAAAAACCTCTGGAACCAGTCCAAGATCCTTATGATATGACAAAACGCCCTTATCGTTAACTACAATACCGCAGCTTTCCTGGCCTCTATGCTGAAGAGCATACAGAGCAAAATATGTCAAAGAAGCTACATTACTTGTATTGTTGGCATATATTCCGAAAACTCCGCATTCCTCATGCAGCCCTTTATACAAATGAATCATTCCCTTCCGTTCCAGCAATATGTGCAAAGTCTGCATTCAGGCTTTCCTACAGCTCTGACCGTTCCCTCTAACGACTGGTATTCCAAAGAAGTAAGCTTTAGCCTGCGGCAGATTTCATCTCTAAGATAACGGCCTCTGGAGGTTGTAGAATCGCTGTATTCTTCAATATATTTTATTCCCTCAGCTCCTTCGTTCTCATCAATAATCTGTCTTGCAATGAGTTCAAGCTCAGAGGTACTACGTGAAAAATTAAGATATTTACACCCATACATAATAGGAGGACACGCAGATCGCATGTGAACCTCTTTAGCTCCGTTTTCATACAGAAACTCAACAGTTTCTCTAAGCTGCGTACCTCTGACAATACTATCGTCAACAAACAGCAGCCTTTTACCGTCTATCAGCTCATGAACCGGAATAAGCTTCATCTTTGCCACCTTATTTCTCATTGACTGACTTGCCGGCATAAAGCTCCTCGGCCATGTAGGAGTATATTTAATAAAAGGTCTTGCAAATGAGATACCGCTTTTATTTGCATATCCGATTGCATGAGGAACACCCGAATCAGGTACTCCGCAAACATAATCGACGTCAGGCAGCTTTCCGTTTTTTATATCCGTTTCCGCCATGATTTCACCGTTTCTGGTCCTCATAACTTCAACATTCACACCCTCGTAGCAGGCGTTAGGATAACCGTAATATGTCCATAGGAAAGTACACATTTTCATTTCGTCCGAGCCTTCGCTGAGTATTTCAAGGCTATCCTTAGTCAGCTTCACGATCTCGCCGGCCTTAAGCTCATGACATGTACTATAGCCGAGCTTCTGAAACGCAAACGATTCAAAAGAAAAACAATATCCATCAGATCTTTTTCCGATAATTATCGGAAGCCTGCCCATCATATCCCTGGCGCAAATTATCGAATCCTCAGTCATTATAACCAAGGACATAGTACCCTTTATTTTTTCCTGCGCATATTTTATACCTTCAACAAAAGAATCCTTCTGAGCAATAAGAGCGCCGATAAGTCCGCCGGAATTAATATTTCCGCTGCTCATGGTTTCAAAGTTAGCGCAACCCTTTTCAAGTAGTTCTTTTGATAGCTCTTCGGCATTCGTAATTATTCCTATAGAACAGACCGCATAAAGACCAAGCTTTGAGCGAACCATAATAGGCTGCGGGTCTGTATCGCTTATACAGCCGATACATATGTTACCCCGCATTTTTTCAACGTCCTTTTCAAATTTTGTTCTGAAAGGAGAATTCTCTATACTATGAATATTTCTCTGAAAACCCAATTCCGGAGAATATGATGTCATACCACCGCGTCTTGTTCCCAGATGCGAGTGATAATCGGTTCCGAAAAAAACATCCTGTATACAATCGTTTGATGACGCTACGCCAAAAAAACCGCCCATATATTATGCTCCCATAATTCTCTTCATTAATTCCTGATAAGCTTCCTCAACACCGCCCATGTCTCGTCTGAATCTGTCCTTATCAAGCTTCTCATGAGTTGTGCTGTCCCAGAAACGGCATGTATCCGGAGATATTTCATCAGCAAGAATTATTTTTCCGTGGAATCTTCCGAATTCAATCTTAAAATCTATAAGATCAATATTAACATCCTTAAAAAACTTTATCATAAAGTCATTTATTTTAAAAGCATATTCAGTAATAACGTTTATTTCTTCTTCGGTTGCTAAATCAAGACCTAACGCATAATATTTATTAATAAACGGATCTCCCAGATCGTCATTTTTATAGCTGAATTCAAGAGTAGGCCGTTTCAGAGCAGTACCCTCCGGTATACCCAGTTTCTTGGAAAAGCTTCCCGCAGCAACGTTCCTGACAATAACCTCAAGAGGAACAATTTCAACCTTTTTTACAATTGTTTCGCGGTCGCTTATTTCTTTAACCAAGTGGGTAGGAATGCCCTGCTTTTCCAAAAGACCAAACATATAATTAGTCATTTTATTATTAATAACGCCTTTGCCGACGATAGTACCCTTTTTTTCGCCGTTGAAAGCGGTTGCGTCGTCCTTGTAATCTACAATAACGCAGTCAGGATCATTTGTTGCATAAACCTTTTTTGCCTTACCCTCATAAAGCTGTTCAGTTTTTACTATGTTTTCCATTTCTTTCTCCATTCCGCCGATATACACGGCTGATTTATAAGCTGTCGCCTTTAAACGGCGAACGTCAATCAAAATAGACGCTTTAACTAAGCAAATTTTCAATTTCCTCAGTAAGCTTTTTATCCTTTTGCACTACCTCGTCAGACATCTTTGTTTTCATATCGCTCAAAGCTTTTGAAAGATTCTGATCCGACAATGCCAGAATCTGCGCAGCAAGAATAGCCGCATTAGCCGCGCCGTCAATAGCTACGGTAGCGACGGGAATTCCGCTTGGCATCTGAACGGTTGAAAGAAGCGCGTCAAGTCCGTCTAATGTAGAAGATTTTATAGGCAATCCAATTACGGGCAAAACAGTATGAGCCGCAATCACTCCCGCCAAATGAGCCGCTTTGCCGGCAGCCGCAATTATAACTCCAAATCCATTCTTCTGAGCATCGGAAGAAAATTCTGCCGCCTGAATCGGCGTTCTGTGTGCTGACATTACATGAATCTCATATGGAATATTAAATTCCTTCAACTTCATTGCAGCGTTTTTTACAATCGGGAAATCGCTGTCGCTTCCCATAATAATAGCAACCTTTTTCATAATTCCACCTTATAATATAAAATTTTTATAATTAGCGGCCGCTGCCGTTATTTATAATTCAGTTTTATTTATACTTTTTAAAATAAGCCTATTATTTTCATCAAAAACCATATTAAAAATTATTTCAGAAGATATACCGTTTATTTCGATATTCTTATTTTTATAATTATAATTCGCCAGAATACTGACATCATACGATATTTTAGATTTTTCCTGCTTTATCTCAAAACTGAAATCTGAAATACTATTTAAATTGCAGCCCTCAAAAAAATTATTTGACGATAAGGACTGAAAATACTGCTCAGACGTAAGGTCGGATATATTCTCCATATTTCCGTTAACAAGAGCTTGAAGATATCCACAGATAATATCTGCCGTTCGTAAAATATTTTCAACCCCTACCTTATTTATCTTTTCAGATCCTGAAAAATTTATTGTAATACCTACATTATTAACTTTTCTAACCAGATCAATATTATTAAACCGGAAGCCCTTGTCAGTAATTTCTCCGCTGAATAAATCGCCGCCGCTGCCGAGAGTTATTATACTGCCGTCATATTCATAGCTGTCCCAAAGCTTGTTATACTGGACATTGCCGTACCTATCAAATAAAAAGAATTCATTTCCATTTCCGGTAAAGCCGCCGATAAAATCATTGCCGAGAGATCTAAATTCTGAAAAAATAAACGGACTAACTATATTTCCATATAAATCAATAATTCCCATTTTTTTGGTATCGGCAATTCTCTTACCGACGATAAACCGATTCTCAGATAATATAAAAACATTTTCCCATGCCGCGTCTATTATAACCCTGTCGTTATTAACCACGCCAAGCAAACCGTTTTCATCCTCAAAAACCTCAAAGCCATTATAGCTTCCATAATTCTGCATAGTAATATTATTAGACGATTCCTTCTCCATGTTTTTCTTATTAACGTCAAAATACACCTTAATAAGAATCAGAGCCATAATAACAAGCGCCGACATTAAAAACACTATAATAAGCTTTATATATTTTCCTGACGGAAATTTTTTTGAGGAAATTGAAACGCTTCTAATCTTCTTCATTTTCTTTAATGCTTCCGTTGAAGCTTTCCTCTGTTTCACTTATAATATAAATCGGTCTGCGTTTTGTTTCCAAATATGTCTTAGACAAATACTGTCCAAGAATACCTGTACAAAAAAGCTGTAACCCTCCGACAAAAAATATGGCGCACATTATAGTCGGAAATCCTTGCACGCTTTCTCCGAATACAATTGTTTTTATTATTATTGCAATTATCCAGATAAAAGCGATAAGACAGCTTAAAACACCAAGTAGCGACGCAAGAGCAAGCGGAGCCGTTGAAAATGCGAATATTCCCTCAAGGGAATATAAAAACAACTTCCAGAAGGACCATGCGGTTGTTCCCGCAGCGCGTTCCACATTTTCATATTCAATATATTTTACATTAAATCCTACCCAACTGAAAATACCCTTTGAAAAACGGTTATATTCCTTCATTGAAAGAACTGCGTCAACCATTTTACGAGTCATAAAGCGAAAATCCTGAGCGCCGTCGACGATTTCAGTCTGCGATATCTTATTCATTATTTTGTAAAATTTCATTGCAAACCATGAACGTATTTTTGACTCGCCTTTTCTGCTGACTCTTCTTGTCGTCGCGCAGTCAAATCCTTCCTCGCTTACATATTTATACATCTGAGGAATAAATTTAGGCGGATGCTGAAGATCGGCGTCCATAACCACAACGTAATCGCCCTTTGAATTCTCCATTCCGGCAAACATTCCCGCCTCTTTGCCGAAATTTCTGGAAAACGATATATATCTGACGCGATTATCACTGGCAGACAGCTCTCTCAGCATTTTTAACGTATTATCCTTAGAACCGTCATTTATAAACAAAAGTTCAAATTCCAGATCATCATATTCAGACTGCATCTGAGCTATAACTTTATTAATCTCATTATAAAACAGCGGCAATACTTCCTGTTCATTATAACAAGGAACTACAACAGAAATCAGTTTCATATAACAACTGCTCCTCCATCCTACGATACAATAATATAATACAACAAAATCCACAAAAAAGCAAGTATTAATTTGTTTTTATTAAAAAGCCATTAAAAGCGGGAAAACCGAGTTTACCGTTTTAGTATAAAATGCATAATTCTGCACAATCTGTTTATTATATAATATATAAATTGCTGTAAGGAGCAAAAATATTGAAAAATTTATATTTTAAACTATGAAATCTAATAAAATAATTACAGTCAATATAATAATGCCCTTGATCTCAGGTATTGCTACAGGTCTTGCATACAGCGGAGAAAAGCTTTCATTTCTCATATTTTTATCAATATCGCCTTATATTTATTCAATTTTAATTGATTATAAATTATATAAATCATTTATTTACTCAATATCACTTTATTTTACATCGTTATGCTGGATTGCAAATATTACTTCTGCTATAACGGATATAATAATTTTAAGGCTGATTATTTCAATTATTATAATTTCAGCTCTTTCTCTTTTATTATCCTTCTTCCTCAACCTGCCGCTATACATTTTTAAATGTTATAAATTTTCCGTTTTTTATAAATGCGTAACATTACCATTTTTATACATTTTCGGAGAATGGCTTCAAGGACAATTTATCCCCATAGCTTTTCCATGGGTAAGAATTGTAAATATAGCTTCGCCGTTTACCGTATTTATACAGTCAGCGTCAGTTTTCGGAGGCTTATTTATTTCCCTTATCATTTTATTTATCAATTCCGCAGCGGCTTTAATTTTTATTAAAATTAAGCTTAACAGGAAGTTTATTTATACATCGGCCGTATTGGCAATAACAATAACAAATTTAATATACGGGGCAAATTATCTGAATAAAAATAAATTTCATAACGCTGAAGCTTTAAACGTTATGATAATTCAAGGCAATTATCCAAAAGAAACCAAATTCAGCAGCTCTTCCGAGGATATACTGAATAAATATATTTCAATGATATACGGCAGTATTGATAAGGACACAGATTATATTTTATTTCCTGAAACAGCAATGCATTCTGATATTTATGTAAAACCCGAATTGAAAACAAGATTATCGGATATATGCAATGATTACGGAGTAATTATTCTATTTGGCACGCAATACAACGACGATGGCAAGTATTATAATTCATGTATGGCGTTTTATCCTGACAATAAGGATTCCGCTATATACCTCAAGCGGATACTTGTACCGTTCGGAGAATATAATCCATTTAAATTATTTAAATTTCAATTTACCTCCACAAATTTTTCTCCAGGAGAGGAATGCAGTATCATAAATACAGAAAACGGAAATATAGGCTGCGCTATTTGCTTTGAGTCAGTGTTTCCAGAAGCGTCGGTCGACTGCGTTAAGGCCGGAGCAGAAGTAATAACTGTTCTTACTAATGATTCATGGCTTGGAGAGCGATTACCGCTTTACCAGCATCATACGCACTCAATTATAAGAGCTGTTGAAACCAACAGATATATTCTTACTTCTACCAATACCGGTATATCTTCGGTTATAAGCAACTGCGGAGAAATCAAATCAGAAACTGATTATAACAACGAAGCGGTTATTGAGGATACGTTTTATATGATAAGCGAAAATTCTATATATACCCACTTGGGGGATATTATAATTTTTCCCTCCTGCATTATAATTATTTTAACCGTTATATTATATTTGCGGAAACAAATATTTTCCAAAAAGTCTTGAACTAAAACTTAAGTTAATGTATAATAATATATAGTTATTCACTGAAAGGAGAGGCTCTAATGAGCCTGAAATTTTATGAAAGACGGTTTTATTAAAATTGCCTGCATATCGCCGAAGCTTAAAGTTGCGGACTGCCGTTATAACAGCGATAAAATAACAGAGGCAATTACTAACGCTTACAACAGCAGTGTAAAAATATGCTCTTTTCCGGAATTATCAATCACAGGCTATACCTGCGGTGATTTGTTTTTACAGTCATCTCTTTTAAACGAAGCTGAAAGCAGCGTAATCAAAATAGCAGAGGACACTAAATCACTGGATATTATATCAATAGTAGGTTTTCCATGCGCTTTCATGAACAGCCTATATAACTGTGCTGCCGTTATTTACAAGGGCGATATTCTGGGTATTGTTCCTAAATCTAATATACCAAATTACAGCGAATTTTATGAAGCGCGCCATTTTGCACAGGGAATAGAAAAAATTGAAAATATGAATTTAAAAGGCAAAATCGTACCATTTGGTATAAATCAGATATTCCAGTGTGAGGAAATGCCTGAATTCACTTTCGGCGTTGAGATATGCGAAGACCTCTGGGTAGGAACAACACCTTCTGTAAAGCTTACAGAAAGCGGAGCTACAATGATTTTCAACCTTTCAGCAAGCGATGAAATAATCGGCAAAGCTGATTATCGGCGTACTATTGTAAAAGCCAAATCCGGAAGTCTTCTTTGTATATATGCATATACGGACGCAGGAATCGGCGAATCAACTACCGACATGGTTTTCAGCGGTCATAATATAATCGCAGAAAACGGAAAGATTTTGTCTGAGTCCTCTTTATTTGAAAACGGCATGATTACAGCGGATACAGACGTATTGAAAACCGCCGGAGAACGCTGGAAAAGCAATACCTGCAGCTATACTAACAACGGATATACAATTAATAAATTTTCTATGCAGCCTGTTGAAACAAAGCTGACTCGTAAATTTTCAAGATTTCCCTTTGTCCCCTCGTCAAAATCGTCCCTTGACAACAGATGTACGGAAATACTTAACATACAGTCTGTCGGTCTAATGAGCCGTTTAAAGCACATTAAAGCTAAAAACGCTGTTCTCGGACTTTCAGGCGGCCTCGATTCAACGCTGGCTCTCATAGTAACCGTTAAAGCTTTCAAAATGCTTAATTTAGATACTGAGAATATAACGGCGGTAACTATGCCGTGTTTCGGGACAACCGACAGAACTTATCAAAACGCATGCCGACTGGCCGACGCTTATAATGTTACGCTTCGTGAGATAAACATCAGAACAAGCGTATTACAGCATTTCAAAGATATAGGTCACGATGAAAGCAATCATGACGTTACCTACGAAAACTCCCAGGCGCGTGAACGTACTCAAGTATTGATGGACATTGCAAACCAATCCAACGGAATTGTTATCGGAACAGGAGATTTGTCCGAGCTGGCACTTGGCTGGGCGACTTACAACGGAGATCATATGTCAATGTATGCGGTAAACGCGTCTATCCCCAAGACTCTTATTAAATATATTATTAATTATGAGGCATGCTCGTCGGATAAAAGCTTAAAAAACGTACTGCTCGACATTTTGGACACTCCGGTAAGCCCTGAGCTGCTTCCGCCAGAAAACGGAAATATATCTCAGAAAACTGAGGATCTTATCGGACCCTATGAGCTTCACGATTTCTTTTTATATTACATGGTAAGATTCGGATTTTCACCTAAGAAAATTTTCAGAATAGCGAGACATGCTTTTAAAGACGTTTATGAGGACGCCGTTATATTAAAATGGGAAAAAATATTCTATAAAAGATTTTTCTCTCAGCAGTTTAAACGTTCATGTCTGCCGGACGGTCCGAAGGTAGGAAGCGTTACGCTGTCGCCAAGGGGAGATTTCAGAATGCCCAGTGACGCAAATGCTGATATATGGCTCAATGAGCTTGAAAATATAGGGAGGTAAAATATGAATTACAAAGAAAGCTTTATAAAATTTATGGTAGAAAGCGGAGTGCTTACATTTGGCGAATTCACCTTGAAAAGCGGAAGGAAGGCTCCTTATTTCGTAAATACCGGCAATTATAATACCGGATCTCAGCTTGCCAGACTGGGAGAATATTACGCACAGTGCATAAAGGAAAACAACGTACAGGCAGACACGCTTTTCGGCCCCGCATATAAAGGGATACCGCTGGCCGCCGCGTGCAGTATTGCCCTGTCAAATAAATACGGCATCGATGTAAATTATGCATTTGACAGAAAGGAAGCTAAGGATCACGGCGAAGGCGGAGTAATAGTAGGAAAAAAATTCCAGGACAGAGAAAAAATTGCAATTATTGAAGACGTTATTACTGCCGGCACCGCTATAAGAGCCGTCCTGCCGTTATTAAAATCTCAGGCAGACGTAGATATAACTGCTCTGATTATTTCTGTTGACCGTATGGAAAAAGGAAAGGGCGAGCTTTCGGCCGTTCAGGAGGTAAAAAATGATTTCGGTATTGATGTATATTCCATAGTTACTATCGAGGATATTATAGACGCGATAAAAAACGGCGTTATTCCAGGTATGGAATATTTGGATAAAATGCTTGAATACAGAAAAAATTATGGTGTCTGAATACTTGACATTTACATAATTTTATGATATGATACAAAAAAAGCAATGATGGGAATAGTAACTTGTAATCAGGTTTTCAGAGAGCCTTTGCGCGGTGTAAAAAGGTAACCGATTAAAAGTGAATACGCCCCTGAGCTTAATTTCCGAAACTAAAGTAGGGAGTTACGGGAACGCCCGTTACAGCGTTCAAAGGCCGATTTATTTCGGTAAATTGAGGTGGTACCACGGTAAATTATCGTCCTCTGGAAGCAACGTTGCTTTCAGAGGACTTTTTGATTATCAAACTATAAAAGGGGGTGTTATCCGTGAAATCTGGAACAGATTTCATCATATATGCTTTACATTCAAGATAAAATAAGAATGTGAGGTAAATAAAATGATAAGAAAAGCGAAAAAATCGGATGTATCCAAAATAATAAGACTATGCGGACAGCGTGCTAAAATGCGGTCCGTTTATCCAAAACTCCCGAAAAAAAGATTTTATACAAGAACCTCAAAGGGTTATACAGCCAAGGAATATAAGATAATCGTTTATGAGGATAATAACGTAATTAAAGGATTTAGTAAATTTTTCATTTTTGTCGGCAGAAACGATATGGAACGAAATAAAATGTGCGTAATTGAGCGGTTAGCCGCTGATGAAGAATATGAATCATGCAGAATAAGAACACAGTTGCTTGAATGGATAAAAAAATATGCAGAAAAATGCAATTGCAATTCAATAGATCTAAGAGTTTGCTATGAAAATTATGACGCCGTCAACTTATATTCCTCATTCGGATTTATACCGACAGCTTATGAATTGGAGCTCAAATTAAACAATCCGATTAAAGCAGAAGAATCAGCGTAAGGATGTTATTAACCGCATTTATAAAACCATGATTTGCTGCTTACATGGTTTTCAAGCTCGATTTTATTAACACTAAGCAGCAGAATGGAGATTTATAATGACTTTATTTGAAGAACTGAAAAGAAGAGGTCTAATAGCTCAGCTTACTGACGAGGAAGAAATCAAAGAGCTTATAAATAACGGAAAGGCTACGTTCTATATAGGTTTTGATCCTACTGCCGATTCACTGCACGTTGGTCATTTCATGGCTTTATGCCTTATGAAAAGACTACAGATGGCTGGAAATAAACCTATAGCTCTTCTTGGAGGCGGAACGGGCATGATAGGAGATCCATCAGGAAAAACTGATATGAGGAAAATGATGACAACTGAAACCATCAATCATAACGTTGAATGCTTTAAAAAACAAATGAGCAGATTCATTGACTTTTCCGACAATAAAGCTCTTGTAGTAAATAATGCCGACTGGCTGATGAATTTAAATTATATAGACGTACTACGAGAGGTAGGAGCTCACTTCAGCGTTAATAAAATGCTGACATTTGAATGTTACAAGCAGAGAATGGAAAGAGGTCTTACTTTCCTTGAATTTAATTACATGATAATGCAGAGCTATGATTTTTATAAGCTATACAAGGACTACGGCTGCAATATGCAGTTCGGAGGAGACGATCAATGGGCAAATATGCTGGGCGGTACAGAGCTTATCAGAAAGAAGCTCGGCAAAGACGCTTACGCTATGACAATAACCCTGCTTCTTAACTCTGAAGGAAAGAAAATGGGAAAAACAGAAAATGGCGCCGTATGGCTTGATCCCGAAAAAACATCTCCGTATGACTTCTATCAATACTGGCGGAATGTTTCTGACGCTGATGTAATAAAATGCCTTAAAATGCTTACTTTTATTTCAATTGAAGAAATAGAGGAAATGGAAAGAACATTACAGGGTGCGGCTCTGAATAAGGCTAAAGAGATACTTGCCTTTGAGCTGACAAAACTGGTTCATGGAGAAGATGAAGCAATAAAAGCCGATACGGCTGCTAAAGCTATCTTTTCAGGACGAGGAATTAGCGACGATATGCCGACGACCAAACTTGAATGTAATGATCTTTCCGAAGGGAAGATCGGAATACTAACATTGCTTGTAAAAACCGGACTTGCTTCATCTAACGGCGAAGGGCGAAGACTTGTTCAACAGGGCGGAATTTCAATAAATGATGTAAAGATTATGGATCCTTCAGAGCAAATCAGCTTTGAAGAAAATAACGCTATTATAAAAAAGGGGAAAAAGGTATTTCATAAGGTAGTTATAAAATAAAACGGTTAAATGTAAACATTTTGTAAACAATCCGGAAATCTATTGATTTTTGTAAATTTATGGTATATACTTTATAAGTAATCTTTTAAAAGATTTCCCCTCTACTTTTTTTCATCAAAATCCCGTTCAGATAAATCTGAACGGGTATTTTTTAATTTAATTTTCAATTAAATTATTATCAAATTTAATATTATTAGCTTTTGCGTATTTTTCTGCATAGCTTCCTTTAGGGGTATGTATAACCAGATCTTCATCACAATAATCAAACGACGAATCCCTGATTTTCTCAACGCTTGCCGGAATATTTACGTCTTTAAGAGAACGACAGTATTCAAATGTGCCATCCCCTATTTCAACGCAACCTTCACTAATATTTACAAATTTTAAAGATTCGCAGTATTCAAAAGCATCCCCGCCTATTCTTTTAACGCTTAACGGTATATCTATAAATTTAAGAGATTTACAGTATTGAAAAGCATTTGCTTCAATTGCAGTAATATCATCTGCAATCTCAAACTTTGTAAATTCTTCATATTGATATTGTGCAGCTCTAATAACATTTTCATTACTGCTGTCATTATACTCTGCAAATATATTATCGGAAGACAGTCGTCTGTTATAAGCATATTCTTCTGCATAGGAGCCTTCCGGCGCATGTATTGTAACCTCACTGCAGTTTGCGAAAGAAGCATCATAAATTTTTGAAACAGAATTTGGAAGATTGACATCTTTTAAAGACGGACAGCTCCAAAATGCAGTATCACCTATTGTTTTAAGTCCTTCGGCTACATTTATGTATTTTAGACCAGCACAGCTCCAGAAAGCGCCGTTTCCAATTTCCTCAACTGATCCCGGTATTTCTACAGCTTCAATATAATCTACACTCCAAAAAGCTCCGTCCGCTATTTTCTTTACACCGTCCGGTATAATGACATGACTGTCGCAGCCCTTATAACTTATCAAAATATTTTTACTTATTACAAAATCACTTTTATCTGATTCTTCACTTATAATTGACTTAATGCTTTCTTCTGCAATTTCCTTAGTAATAATTTCGCTTTCAGCAACCTCATTATCAGCAATCGTTTCAGCTTTTAATTCTGAATCTCCAATATTGTTTGATTCACTGCCGCATGAACACATTAACATATTTATTAAAATTGCTGTAGTTATTATTATTTTTTTCCTATTCATTTTTAACACAACCTTATATATAATATTTTTCATTAATATTATACCATTATATTTATTATTTGTCAATAAATTATAATATTACAATCATAAGATAGTATTACTATGAATAGCATTACTTTTATTTTTATTCTGCGATCTGAGCTTTGAGCTGCTCTTCTTTTTCAAAATCAGTACCCTTAGTAAACTTGTCTACTTCAAGATCTCCCTTAGAATCTATATCCGATGAGTTTTTCTTTTTATAAACAAGTTTCAATAAAATCGGAGTAATTATTGTTGTAAACACAACCATGATAACAATAGGCGCAAAATATTTATCGTTCATAAGTCCTACGGCTGCTCCTTTGCTGGCAACGATTAATGCTACTTCTCCACGGGAAATCATGCCTACTCCAACTCTTAATGCGTCCTTGTTTTTCATTCCGCATACCTTAGCTCCCAGTCCGCAGCCAATAATTTTTGTTAAAACCGCAACAATTAACAGTAAAACTGCGAAAATTATGATTGAAGTATCCATGCCGGGAAGTACGACCTTTAAGCCTATGCTTGCAAAGAATACAGGCGAAAGCAGCATGTACGAAAGCGTTTCAAAACGGTTTGTAAGGTATGTGGCTCTGGGACCGTTTGACATAGCCAATCCAGCAACAAAAGCGCCGGTTATATCCGCAACTCCGAAAAACTTCTCGGCTGAATAAGACATCAGCAGACAGAAGACGAATCCTATAATAACAAATCTTCGAAGATCCTTTTTCGAACTTCCGGACCATTTGTTAAACACATAATGGAAGCCTACTCCTATAATAATTGCAAACACAAAAAATGCGACAATTTTTAAAAGAACTGTCCAAATATTTACTGATGAGTCCGCACACGACGTAATAATTGTAAGAGCAATAATTCCCAGAATATCGTCTATTATAGCGGCGCCCAAAATAGCGTTGCCCGATTTAGTAGAAAGCTTTCCAAGCTCTTTTAAAGTTTCAACGGTAATACTTACGGAAGTTGCCGTCATTATTACTCCTATAAACATATTCTGCAGAAACAGACTTGTGCTGAGATCATTTTCAGTATTGAAAAAATAAGCTATTACAAAGCCTCCTCCAAGGGGTACCAAAACGCCCAGCAATGCAATAACAAAGGAAGTTTTTCCGGCTTTGGCAAGCTCTTTGATATCAGCCTCAAGACCTGCGCAAAACATCAGTACTATTACTCCCAGCTCTGAAACAGCATCTATAAAATCGGTTGCCGTAAGTATTTTTAAGCATGCCGGTCCAAGAATAAGTCCTGCTAACAGAGCGCCTACAACCTGCGGCAGCTTAAACCGCTTTGTTACGAGTCCAAAAACCTTGGTACTAAGCAGTATCAATGCAAGCGATAATAAATAACTATAATCCATAAAGATCATCTCTCCCTTTAAAGCGTTCACCCGAATTAATTGCAGGTTGCACTTTTTGTGATTAAGAAAAGTCGAAAAAAATACTTCTTTCACTAACTTAATGAATAAAATAACATTTTTCAAAATTTCCCTAACACATTATATCACTTTGTATAAAAAAGTCAAGATAAAAAATTCACAAACTTATCATGATAAAGTTTATCTGAAGTTAAATAAGATATTCTGTTTTTTTTTTTGAAAATTTATTGATTTTTATAAAATTATATGCTATACTTAATGTAATTGAAATAAATTAAGGTTATAATAATGGAGGAATTACTTAATATGAACGTTTTTGAAATTATCGGCGGAGTTTTACTGATCGTAACATGTCTTTTAGCAGTTATATTATGTCTGCTTCAGGACTCCAAACAGCAGCAGAATATGACGGCGGCTATTACAGGCGGAGCAAACGATTCTTTTTATGAAAAGAATGAGGGCAGAACAAAGGAAGCCATTCTCAGAAAAATTACAAAGGTTCTGCTTATTATGTTTTTTATACTGACGATTGCAGTAAACGCTATTACTAAATTTATCGATTAATTTTAAATTCGTCCTGTGATTCCGTTTAATAACCGGAGTTTGCAGGACTTCTTATTTTATGTGAGGAAAAAATATTATGAGCAGACCAACAAAAATTAAAAATAACGGAGATAAATATTCGACGGAAAATTACCGGAATAAAATTATTACTTTTCTTACTAAATCCGGAAAAAAGCCGATTTCATATAAAGAGCTGGCGGCCAAATGCAGAAGCAATCGTGGTAACAGCAGAAACTTCAACGACGCATTAAACGCTCTTGTTGTATCGGGTGAAATATATGAAAGAAAAAGAGGCTTTGTATTAACAGACATATTAGGCTATTTTAAGGCAGAAGTTTTACGTCTTAACCGTACTTTCGGTTTTATAAAAAGATGCGATAATCAAGAAGAAATATTTATTCCGGGTAAATATCTCTGCGGCGCTATGCCTGGAGATAAGGTTCTTGCAGCTTATATACAATCGCGGTCGGGAAGTCCCGAGGGTGAAGTTGTGGACGTATTGGAGCAGGCTTTGTCAAATCTTTCCGGAATAATTATTGAGGAATCCGGTAATAAATATTTTCTTGCAGATTCCATGTCTAAAACGCCCGTTAGAATTGTACCTGGAGACGCCGTTTATAAAGTTGGAGATAAGGTACTGGCACAGATTATTTTCCGTGGAAAACGTCATGCGGAGCATAAAGCCAAAATAATCTTCAGCTTCGGAAGCGCTCTTAAGGCTTCAAGCTGTGCGGAAGCCGTTATTTCAGAAAGCGGAGTAATACCGGAATTTCCGGAAAATGTTCTTTTTGAAGCAAAAAAAATAGCAGCGTCAGGAGTCTGGGAGGATGATTTCAAAAACAGGCTTGATTTGCGTGATAAGTTAATATTTACTGTTGATAGTGCGGAATCAAAGGATCTTGACGACGCGGTTTCACTGGAAAAAATCCCCGCAGGCTATAGACTTGGAGTTCACATAGCAGACGTTTCACATTATGTAAAAGGTAACAGCCAGCTTGATAAAGAAGCTCTTGAACGTGGAACCAGCATATATTATGCTGATAAGGTAATACCTATGCTTCCAAAGGAACTCTCCAACGGAATATGCTCGCTTAACCCAAATGAAAGCAGATTGACATTTTCTGCAATAATGGAGCTTTCCAAAGATGGAATACTTCTCAATTATAAATTCGTCAAATCTGTTATTTGCTCTAAAGTTAAAGGAATTTATTCTGAAATAAACAGCATTCTCGATGGCAGCGCAGAAAAAGCAATTGAAGAAAAATATTTCGAATTAAAGGATACGATATTTTTAATGGACGAGCTTGCAGATATTCTTATTTTAAATCGTCGAAAAAGAGGCGCTCCGGAAATAGAGACTTCTGAAAGCAAGCTTATTATTGATAACGGAATGTGCAGAGAAATCGTCCCAAGAACCAGAGGAAAAAGCGAAATGATTATAGAAGAATTCATGCTGACAGCCAATGAAGCCGCGGCGCGTACTGCCCATGAAAATGATATTCCCTTTGTCTACCGTGTTCACGAAGCTCCGTCTCCCGAAAAAATAAACGATTTAAAGGAAGGATTAAGACGCCTGAACGTTGAGGTACCTGTATTTACTGAAGCAAAACCGGTGCATTTATCGGAAATTCTACGAAACTCAAAGGATAAACCGTTTTACCCAGTTATTAATATGATGACCTTAAGATCAATGGCCAAGGCAAAATATGAACCGGAACCCAAGGGGCATTTCGGATTAGCTCTTGATGATTATGCACATTTTACCTCCCCTATCAGACGATACCCCGACCTGGCTATACACCGCATTCTCACCGATATAATAAACGGATATGATAAAGAAAAGCTCATAAAAAGATATTCAGGCTTTGTACAAAAAGCGTCTCAGCGTTCAACTGAAACAGAAATTAGGGCTATGAATATCGAGCGCAATTGCGAGGACTGCTATAAAGCGGAATATATGCAGCAGCATATAGGTGAAATATTTAAAGGACTTATTTCCAGCGTAACAGAATACGGCTTTTACGTTGAGCTTGAAAACACTGTAGAAGGTCTGGTTCATGTAAACAGTCTTCCTGAGGGAAATTATATTTATGACGGATTTTTCAGTCTTACTGAAGAATTCAGCAACACCGTTTACTCCGTCGGAAACAAGGTAAGCGTATTATGTGCAGGAGCAGATGTAAACAGCGGAAAAATTGACTTTAATATCACCGACAACAAGGAGTAAACATATGAAAAAGTCATTAATCGTTTTATTATCAGCTATTATCGCCGTTAATGTTTCCGGATGTAAAAAAAGCTCTGATAAAATGAGAGAAAACACCGATTCTTCAAAAACATATGAAAGCAATGTAAATAATGACGAAACGAATTTATTTAATGAATCAGAAAAGCCGTTAATTCAAACTGAAAAAAATACTTCAACGTCTGAAAACGATAAAAATGTTCAAACAGAATTTACTTCCGAAAGCAATAATACAGAAAAAACCGATTCGTCAGATTTTAACGACAGGGTAGAATTTGCTAACGCCGTTTATCAAAAAGGAATGGACATGTACAGTCAGGTTCTTCTTAGCTGCCCTTACAAGCTTGATTATGACACAACAAACGAAAGCGGATTTGCCAAGATAAGCGATTCATCAATAAACAGTATCGACGATATAGTCTCCTTATACTGCACTGTTTTTGCTGAACCTGATTTATACATTTACGAGCGTTACAGCGAGGATAATGGTTCCGTATATTGCAGCGACGCTTCAAGAGGTACTAATATATATTATTCAGATACTGATTTAGAGTTTATTTCCGGTGACGAAACAGAGCTTAGCTATAATGCGGTTTCACATTATAGCGACCCCGAAACCGGAAAAGAAATGGACGATAAAATTTCCGTTTTTACTATAAAACTTATAGACGGAAGCTATAAAATCACAGAATTCACATTTCCAAAATAAAAAAAGCCGGTCACAAGACCGGTTTTTTACATTTTTGTAAATTCATAAGTATTAAGGTTTTCCAAATTATAAAGCTTTAAGGTTTCATAATCCGGCAAATAATAGCCGTAATAAACCACTTCGTTTTCTTCTTCCAAAGTATTGCTTCCGCCTTCAATGCACTCTTTATTATTCATGACAAGCGCATAATAGCCGTCCTCTTCAATAGCAAACTGGACAAGCGCTGAACGCTGACTTTCCTCTGGAAGTCCATGACTTTCCTCAAGGAAATCAATAGCGTCCTGACCGCTTTTTAATGTATACTCTCCGGAATAATAATTATCATCACGTTCAGACTTACTTTTAAACCATTTAAAGCTACTGTCATCGCTAAGCTCCAAAAGCATACCGCTTGTTGTTTCCCATTTATTCCCAGTTAAATAATCCCCTTTTTCTTCCGCTTTCTTATTACCGCAAGCTGCTGCCGTCAGCATAACACAGCTAAGAATACAAGCAAAAGACTTTTTAAATAATGAGATCATATTTTTAAATCCTCCGATTAAAGAAAAGTAACGCCGTATGTATAAAATACACACAAACGTTACGCATAACGCATGGAGCTAGTAGTCGGACTCGAACCGACGACCTGCGCATTACGAATGCGCTGCTCTACCATCTGAGCCATACTAGCAAATAAAATTATTCAAGCATTAATCTTCTCAAATAACATTATAATTTTACCACAAAAATTAAAATAAGTCAATAGGTCATCAATATAATCATAAATTTTAATTTCAAAATAAATTTTCAAAAGAGTTAAATATATTTAACAGTAAGTGAAGTATGATTTATAAACCTCAAACGTTTAGATCGATCAATAATCATTCCAATATTTCCCTCCCCCACATCAATATTTATCTTATATTTTTCATTCGCAGTCGCAATTTTCCGGCAACCCACGATATTCTGACGGAGTTTTACCAGTTTCATTTTTAAATTGTCTAATAAAGTAAGATACACTGTTATATCCGCAAATAGACGATATATCCTTTAATGTAAGATCGGATTTTCTGAGCATATCCGAAGCCTTTTCAATACGGCTTTGGATCAAATCCTGACTAACGCTTTTTCCAAAGGTATCTGAATACAGATGCTGAAAACGTGAACGGCTAAGAGAGAGTTCCTTTGCCATTTCATCTAAAGTCCATTCCCTGCCCGGCCAGCGATAAATTGACTCGCGAATCCACAGTAGTTTTTCAAAATGTACACTGTCATTAACTTTTACGCTGTCTGTTTTATAAATTATCTTTTCATTCAGCTTGTAAAGAAGCAGTTTAAAATATAAATCTACTGAAAATTTGCGGTTTATATTAGCTGAATACTGTTCATAGCACATATTTCTTACAATTGCTGAAATATCTGTTATATCAGAAACAGCGACCGGCTTGTTCAGCGGAATGTCAAGGCTCTCTATCAGAGACAGTTCATCGTCGTCGGGACCGAAATGAATCCAGTCGTCATAGTATTCGTCGCAATCCGGATAATAATACTCCGGATATTCAGGAGTATATATGATAAAAGACTTTGCAGGAGTACGGATATCTACGCCGTTTATTCGAAAATAAGCGGGAGATTTTACGATCAGCAAAAGCCAATCGCCGGCTCCATTAGGCCGATCAATATAAAATGATCTGTCGTGTCTGTGATGATAACCTATTTCGTCCATTCTCATAATAACGCGCCCCTCAATTCATTTATTTTAAATATAGCATAAAATGTAATTCCCTGTCAATCACATTTCATATATATTTTGTAAATTTCATTTTATATCAGCACAAAAGTACAATTAAAACAGCATGTTTATGTATTGACATTATCATATAAATAATTTACAATTTTACTATAATTTTATGAAAATTATCCAAAACAGAGGAGGAGAATTATGAAAATTAAAAAGCTATTTTCTGCGATAACCGCTGCCTTGTGCTGTTCAGGAATTATATCATATTTTCCTGCAAATCAAGAATACGTAACCGCGGTAACGCTTGTAAGCGACGATTTTGAAACAAATTATGACGGATGGCACGGCAGTACGGATACGGTAAAGCTTTCGGCAGACAGTTTTGCCGGATATAACGGCTCAAGAGGCATGACGGTATCGGACAGAACTAACCCGACTGACGGCGCAAGCTCTTCAAAGGGGTTTTACCTGGAGGGCGGAGTTAATTATCATTACAGTATACAGGTTATCAGCGAGACCAGCGAAACATTTAGATTTACTCTTACATATATTGATTCGGAAACTGATAAAGAAGAAACTGTTTTACTTTCATCTGAGGAATGTGATTCCGGAAAATGGTCAGAGCTTTCCGCCGACTATATGGCTCCTGAAAACAGCTATGAATTCAGGCTTACAATATCAACCGATTCAACAAATGATTTTACCTTTGACGAAGTATACGTTACCTCAAAGGAAAACTTGAATACAGTTTATGCGGCGTCGGCAGAAAAAGGTCTCAAGGACGAGTTTGCCGACTATTTCAGAGTAGGAAATATTTTAAACGGATCAACTGTTGCCAATTCTGCAATTACAGCAAATATTTTAAAGGATTATAACAGCATTGAGTGTGAAAATGAAATGAAACCGGACGCAACGCTCGTACAAAGTCAATGCAACGGAACAAACGTCGGCGTATCATTAAATAACGCTGCCGCCATCATTGATTTCTGCGTTAATAATAATATTGCAATGCGTGGTCACGCCTTTGTATGGCACAGTCAGACGCCTTCCTGGTTCTTTAAGGAAAATTATAATGCAAACGGTGCATGGGTTTCATCCTCTGTAATGGATCAAAGACTGGAAAGCTACATCAAAAATATGTTCAATGCCATTGAAACGCAGTATCCTTCTCTGAATCTCTATGCATATGACGTTGTAAACGAAGCCGTCAGCGACGACAGCAACAGAACCGCTAATTACGGAGGCGCGAGAGAAGCCGGCGACAATAATGTTACAAGCGGCACATCTGCCTGGGTTTCAGTTTACGGAGACAACAGCTTTGTGGAAAAAGCGTTTACTTACGCAAGAAAATATGCTCCGGAGGGTTGCGATCTTTATTATAATGATTACAATGAATATTGGGATCACAAGCGCGACTGTATTTACAATATGTGCAAGGATCTCTATGAAAAAGGACTCCTCGACGGCGTGGGAATGCAGTCTCATGTTCCGGCAAACGCAACAGGCTTTGCAGGAACAGATTCCTACATCACAGCTATGAAGAAGTATCTCTCCATTGGATGCGATGTGCAGATTACCGAGCTTGATATAAGCACGGAAAACGGCAAATATACCTTGCAGGAACAAGCAGATAAGTACAAGTCCATTTTTCAGGCGGCTATGGACTGGAACAAAAATCCCGCTTCATCAGGCAGAGTAACCGCTGTCTGCATTTGGGGACCGAATGACGCGAACACATGGATAAAATCAGAAAATGCTCCTCTTCTTTACGATGTAAATAACCAGCCGAAGCTCGCATATACAACTCTAACCAATATGATTCCGGAATCCGAATGGGGTGATGGCAGCAATTATAATGAAAAAATTGAGCCAAATGAATATGGCTGGTATTTTTATGACACATTTGAAGGTAATACATTCAATTGGAGCGGCAGAGGCAGCGCCGATATTATGACAAGCGGCCGCACAGCCTACGTTGGCAGCGAAGCTCTGCTTATACAAAATCGTACAGAAGCCTGGAACGGCGCCCAGAAAAAACTTAATACCGCCGCCTTTATTCCCGGCAGCATATACAGCTTCAGCGTAAACGCAATATATTTTGACGGAGATTCCACGGAAAAGTTTTATATGAAGCTGCAATATACTGACAGCAACGGCAATACATGCTATTCCACTATTTCAGAAGCTATTGCGATACAGAGCGAATGGGTACAGCTTACCAATAAGAATTATCAAATTCCGGCAGACGCTTCAAATATGTATATTTATGTTGAAACCGCCGACAGCGCTAATAATTTCTATATAGATGAAGCGATAGGAGCTGTAGAAGGCACGTCTATTATGGGGGCAGGTTCTAAGGAAATCATACTCGGAGATATAAATTCAGACGGGATTATCAATGCGTTTGATCTTATAATTGCAAAGCGGGGATATACTAACGGTTTTTCAAGTAAATCGTCGCAGATATGTGCAGATGTAAATCAGAACGGCATATTCGATGAAAACGATATATCTTTGATTGAGGATTTTCTGCTGTGCAAAATTACTGAATTCCCCGTTGAAGAAAAGATTACTGATACCGCGGCAATGGAACAGCTTTTTTCAAATATTAATTTGACATCTTCCTATAAAAAAAGCGGTGAAAATAATCCTCTGTATACTCAGCGTTTCGGTGCAGATCCCGGCGTCATGGAGTATAACGGACGGGTTTATGTTTACTCAACAAACGACATTATTGAGTATGACAACGGAGGTTCAGTTATAGAAAATACATACGGTCAGATAAATCAGATAAACTGCATTTCCTCCGACGACATGGTAAATTGGACAGACCACGGAGCGATACAGGTTGCAGGCTCAAGCGGCGCGGCTTCCTGGGCGATAAATTCTTGGGCGCCGTGTGCCGCGCACAAGACAATTAACGGTAAAGAAAAATTCTTTCTATATTTCTGTAACGGAGGAAACGGAGTAAGCGTACTGACAGCGGACAGTCCTACAGGCCCCTGGACAGACCCTTTAGGCAAAGGATTAATTACGCGTTCTACGCCTAACTGCTCCAACGTTACATGGTTGTTTGATCCGGCCGTACTTGTAGATGACGACGGAACCGGATATCTTTATTTCGGAGGAGGAGTACCTGACGGAAAAACAGAAAATCCAGGCACGGCGCGGGTAGTAAAGCTGGGAAACGATATGATAAGCCTCGCAGGCGATCCGCAGACTATCGATGTTCCATATTTATTTGAAGATTCAGGAATAAACAAAATAGGAAACAAGTATTATTATACTTACTGTTCAAATTGGAATACAACTGGAAATTCCTATGGAATGTCAAGCGGAGCTATTCAGTATATGATAAGCGACAGCCCTATGGGACCGTTTACTTACGGAGGAGAACTGTTTAAAAATCAGGGAAACTTTTTTGGTCTCTACGGCAACAACCATCATTCTATTGTTGAACTCAACAGTGAGCTTTACTTATTTTATCATGCAAGAGCGGTTGAAGCCGCAATGGGTATCACAGGAAATTACAGAAGCCCTCAGGTTAATAAAATAACCATGAACGGAATTTCTTTCAATTCCGTAATCGGCGACATGAAAGGAATACCGCAATTAAAGTCGCTTAATCCTTATGAAAAGGTTCAGGCTGAAACCATAAGCAGGCAAGCGGGGGTAAACGTCAGAGGAACAGGAGATACAATTATAACGGATATACAATCCGGCGACTGGATCAGCGTTTTCGGCGCAGACTTTTCAAAGGGCTCAAAAAGTCTGACTATCTGCGCTTCATCTCAAAAAGAGGCAATCGTTAAAATTTGCGTCGGAAACGAAACCGAAAAAGCTATCGGCTATGCTGTAATTCCTAATTCAGACGGTAAATTTACTGAAATAACCGTTCCTGTAAACAATATAAGCGGTAATCAGGATATTTATTTTATTTTCAGCGACACTATTGAATTAGACTGGTGGCAGTTTACATAACTAATTTTAAATACATGAAATTCAAATATTAATAAAGTAACCTCTGCATTGTTAGCAGAGGTTATTTCTTATTTATACGGAATATTTTTTACTATTAAAATCAGTAGCCGTATTTATACATTTTTCTGGGAAAAACGCCGGAGCCTGTTCCAATATCCAATAGCTTCTGAGATTTATGATAAAAACCCAATTCATAAATTCTATTATAAAACGACTTGGGGTAAATATCACGGTATCTGGCATAATCTTGAGAAACCATTCCAAAATCAAAGGAGCTTCCATTATCTATTTTTTTATTTGTTATCATGGCATTATTACCTATATTTTCATAGTTAATGAAATTCTTTTTCGCTTAACGTCAACGTCAATTACCTTTACCTTAACAACCTGGCCGACTTTTACCGCTTCAAGAGGATGCTTTATAAATCTATCGCAAATCTGCGAAATATGTACAAGTCCGTCCTCATGAACGCCTATATCAACAAAGACTCCGAAGTCTATAACATTACGAACAGTTCCCGACAGTTCCATTCCGGGCTTCAAATCCTTGATTTCCATAATATCTCCGCTTCTCATTAACGGCGGAGGCAGTTCGTCGCGGGGATCTCTGCCCGGCTTTTGCAATTCCTCTACAATATCTGCAAGCGTAGGCATACCTATCCCCAGCTTCTCGCAGATTAATTTTTTATCTAAAGCCTTTACATTTTCATTAATCATACGAATTTCAGGCGTTCCAATATCCGACAGCTTGAATCCGCATTCATTCATAAGCTCTTTTGCCGCTTCATAGCTTTCAGGATGTACAGCCGTATTATCAAGAGGATTTTTACCGTCCCTTACACGAAGAAATCCCGCGCACTGCTCAAAAGCCTTTTTCCCAAGTTTAGGTACCTTTAACAGCTGCTTTCTGTCTGTGAACGCACCGTTTTCTTCACGGTATTTTACTATATTTTTTGCAACGGAAGAATTTATTCCGGAAATATATGCTAGCAAAGAATACGACGCCGTATTAAGATCAACGCCGACAGAATTTACGCAATCCTCAACAACCCCGGACAACGCTTCGTTCATTCTTGCTTTCGGCATATCATGCTGATATTGACCGACTCCAATCGCTTTAGGATCAATTTTAACAAGCTCCGCCAATGGATCCTGCAGACGTCTTGCAATTGAAACCGCGCTTCTTAGTGAAACGTCATACTCGGGAAATTCCTCGGCCGCAAGCTTTGAAGCGGAATAAACCGACGCTCCCGCCTCGCTTACTACCATATAGCTTACATTCTGAGGTATTTCCTTTATAAGCTCGGCAACAAATTCTTCGCTTTCTCTTGAAGCTGTTCCGTTACCTATAGCAATTGTGGTTACTCCGTACTTTGTTATAAGTTTCTTTAGCTTAGTTTTAGCCTCTTCAATTTTTTTCTGAGGAGGCGTAGGATAAATCACAGTCGTGTCAAGAACCTTTCCAATACTATCTACCACCGCAATTTTACACCCTGTTCTGTAGGCCGGATCAAGTCCTAATGTTACGCTGTTTTTTATCGGCGGCTGCAAAAGAAGCTGTCTTAGATTTGATGAAAATACTTTAATAGCTCCTTCAGCGGCTCTTGCTGTAAGCTCAGCTCTTATTTCGCGCTCTACCGACGGCATTATAAGACGCTTACAGCTATCCTGTACCGCTGCCTTAACGATATTTCCGCTATCAGTATTGTTTATTACATACTTCCTTTCAGCAATCGAAAAGCAAAACTCCTCATCTATAGATACAGAAACCTTGAGAGCTCCTTCCTTTTCACCGCGGTCCAAGGCAAGTATTCTATGATCTGCTATTTTTGAAACCGGCTCACAGAATTCATAATAATTCTGATATACAGTTTCGGCATTTTCATCCGAAGCCCTTGACTCGATCTTAGCAGCCTTTTCATAAAGCTTTCTTATACTCTTTCGCAGCTCTGCGTCGTCCGATACGTTTTCTGCTATTATATCAGAAGCTCCTTGAATTACTTCTTCTTCTGTTTCCAAACCGTTTTCAACATTTATAAATTTCTGAGATTCATTATGTAAATCTAATTTATCATCTTGTCTACCGATTAAATCTGCAAGAACTTCCAGTCCCTTTTCTCTCGCAATACTTGCTCTTGTTTTTCTTTTCGGCTTAAACGGACGGTATATATCTTCTACCTCGACAAGGGTTTCAGCTTTATCAAGAGCCGAACTGATTTCCTCAGTCAATTTTCCCTGTTCGGCAATTGAAGAGCTGACTTCACTTTTTCTGATTTCAAGATTCCGCAGATATGTCAGTCTGTCCGACAGCTCTCTTAAAATCTGATCGTCAAGTGAACCGGTTAGCTCTTTACGGTATCTGGCGATAAACGGAATTGTCTTTCCGTCGTCAATCAAAGCAACTGTATTAACCACCTGTTCCTGTCTAAGTTTAAATTCTTCAGCTAAAATTTTATTGATTTCCATTATTAATTCCCTATCCTATTTATTAATTATATTCATTTTACCACTTTTTTTCTGAAATTTCAATAAAATAAAAATATTTTATCTGCCGATTGTCGAAAATTTGACATTACAGTAATTTAATGCTATAATATTATATTAAGAAAAGATTTTATATTGTCCGCACATACTGTGAAGGAAAAATCAAAAAATTTTATATTTTTTGTGATTTCTACTTGAAAAACATCGAATTAACTGCTATTATATAATTAGTAAGATGCATACTATCAGACTGGAGGATTAATATGAACTATTTTAATATAGATTTTGACACTATTGCTTCTAAGGACGGATTAAAAAATAAAAAAGAATTTTTCAGCTTCAGACTGTCAGCTAAACAATTTGGTTTGAATCCAGGTCCGTATGTTATTTATCCCGGTATGACAAATCGGGAGCTGATTTGTATACCAATGTATAGATTCAAAGAGCTTGAAGAAAAGTTTTATAAGCTTTCAGAAAAAAGAAATAACAGCGATCATGAAAAATCAGTAAAGCAAAAAAATCTTAAGCAATATATGTCAGAGCAGGAATGCGATGAATTAAGCCGGCTAAGAGGAATTTTAACTAATTCTTATTTATTTATGATAAACAGCTATTCAACTGTAATTACCCTCCCCTACAAATATATTAGTATTCTTCGTATAAAAGAGGATTATTTAAAATTTATATCTGCTGATTCAAATGAATTTCTCCTTGTGAACTCTGCAGATGCTTGGCGTTATGCAGAAAATAAAAATTACCGTTATGATGTCGGCAGAAATAAAAAAGCTATATAAAGCTATAAAAAATTAAATGATTGCAGAAATCTTTTTCCGCAATCATATTTATTATTTAAAAGCATATAGCACATAATATTTAGAATAACCGCAAGCTAAAACAATACCGCACATGGCATGCGGTATTGTTTTTAATAAGTATCCTTTTAAAATTATACATTTACATTGAACAATGTTATTTTATTAATCCGCGATTATGGTAGCCACGAAATACTTATTTCTTTCAACTGATCAGTATCTTTATTAAATTCAAAAGAGTAGCCGCTGTCACCCATGTATACTTCGGAGTCAATCTTGTATTCGACACTATTGAAATTATCATTAAATTCAGTAGCGTTATTATTGTTTTCTAAGAGCTGCTCCTTAGTAAGCGTAAGAGGAAAAGAGAAACACACGTCTTTTGCAGCGCTGCTGATATTTTCAGAGAATTCCGCATTCCTGCTTTCATCATAATCAGACTGAGGAACATGAAGAGCATACCATCTTACATATGAAAGAAGAGCCTCTGACTCAGTTATATTGGAATCTGTAATATTTATAAACTGGAACTGCATAGATACATTATCATTAATTTTCACATTGTACGTACCGGTTTCGTAGTTTTTATTTACGTTATTGCCGATATTATTCAATTCGCTTTCCTTAAACGGAATTCCGCCGTCAATCAGATCCTGCAAAGTGCTTTCTCCAAGCTTGAAAATCTTACCCTTATAGGAAAAGCTTCTGTTTTCAAGATCGCCGTATTTTTCGCTCAATCCTTCAACAGGTACAAAATCATCCGCCTCTGCCTTTACAGTTGTTTCTTCCACAGCCGCAGTTGTTTCTTCTTCAAAAAAAGTTGTCTCTTCCGGCGCCTCTTCGGTAACTTCTATTTCGGCTGCCGAAGACTCTGCTGTAATTGACTGTTCAGTTTCCTTCTCGTCACTTTTATCGTCGCTTGTGCAGGCTGTCGTCATTAACAGCGCCACAGCCATTGATAAAATCATTGCCAATCTTTTCATTAAAATATTGACCTCCATAATTAATAAATGTTATTCATAATGTAGCAAAATAGATATAATAATTATACGTATATTAACATATCTTTTGTTATTATATCATACAGTATTTAAAAAGTCAAGAAATCACCGTTTATAAGATAGTAATCAATTATGAATTAAACTATATTATTAAATAATGGAATTCATTGCCAACATAAAATAATATGAGTCAATTTCAAAAACTTTTTTAGAAATAATAGATTGAATCAGTAAAAAAGGAATGTATATTTTTGGTTATATTCTCTAAATATTAATACAATAGTTTGTATAATTATACAGAATCTTCAATAATTATTCCTTTATAGCTTGAATTATTTTATTCATTATGATAAATTAAAAATAATTATTGTTTGTCATAGTCAGGTATATAGAATATCAGATTGAAAGCATAAGGAGGAAAATATGAAGACATTTAATAAGTACAGCATTATTGATTTATATATTAAATCCTTAGATGTAAATATTAAATACAAGGTTATTGCAGGAATAGAAGAATTTGGTATATTATTGTATAAAAATTTATGCAATGCAAATATTAAAGTTGATTATATTTTTGACGATTATAACTATATAAATAATCAAAATTTACAGGAACTAAATTTTATTTCTTTAGAAGATTTAAAGAAAATTTCTGACAATACATTAGTATTAATTTCGGATAGAGATCCGGAAATATTTCAAAAAGTATATAAAAAATTAAAAACAAACGGTATGAAATATATATGTCCAAATGAATTAATGAAAATAATTAGATTATTACCGGAATCACAAAGTAATTTATATCCCATTGGACACTATTTTTCTTTATATCCTGATAATGAAAAAATATTAAAGAAATCCGATCGTATATTTAATAAAAATATAACTGTTAAAGATATTGATTTTAATGAGAAAAAACAGCTTGAAATTTTATATAAAATGATAGAGCTGTATCCTACGCTGCCGGACTGGCAATTAACATTATCCGATTCTAAAAAAGGTCTCAGATATTATTATGAAAACCAATGGTTCGGTGCGGCTGATGCAATTGCTTTACACTGTATGTTACGTATTTTAAATCCTAAAAGACTTATCGAAATCGGTTCCGGTTATAGCAGTGCAGTCACTCTTGATACTAATGAGTATTATTTAGAAAATAAATTACATATTTCTTTTATAGAGCCTCATCCAGAACGCCTAAAAATGCTATTGAAATCCGAAGACAATATAGAATTACATGTAAAAGAACTTCAGGATATTTCATTAGATTTCTTTAAGCAATTATCTGAAGGAGATATACTGTTTATAGATTCTTCTCATGTTTCAAAGGTCGGATCTGATGTTAATTATCTTTTATTTGAGATATTACCGCAATTAAATAAAGGCGTATATATTCACTTTCATGATATTTTTTATCCGTTTGAATATCCTAAAGACTGGATAATTAATAAAGGCTTTATTTGGAATGAACTGTATATTCTAAGGGCATTTTTACAAAATAACCCAAATTACTCAATACAATTCTTTCAGGATATGTTATTATATAAATATTCAGATATATTTATGAAAAATTGGCCTACAAATATTCCTGTATACAGCAGTTTGCCATATGGCGCCAGCATATGGCTTAAGAAAAATAATTAATAATGGGGATATTTCTTTATATGCGTTCGATGAGAATTTCATTACGGTTTCCAAACGCCCAAACACAATAAATTTCTCATTGCAAGAGGTATTGAGCCATTGACGAGATTGATATTGTCGAGATAGTGTTTGAAATATGTTACGATTTATGATATAATGAATTTTCAGATATTCAATGGAGGTATTGAAATGAAAAAAGTTAAGATAACAGTCATTCGAAAAATGTTCAATGAAGAATTGGCAAAAGAATACGGTGCAGATGGATTAACCGCTTGTCCTATGCTTAAAGAGGGACAAGTATTCTATGCGGATTATGCTAAACCGGCAGGACTTTGTGATGAAGCATGGAAAGCTATCTATCAGTATGTTTTTGCATTAGCTCATGGTTCGGAAAATGAATTATTCTACTATGGAGATTGGATAAAAACAAAAGGTGTGGCAATTTGCAGCTGCAATGACGGACTTCGCCCTGTTATATTTAAACTTGAAGCAACAGATGAAACATCAGTTATTGATTATGAAACTGTAGATTAAGTTTCAATTAAGTAATACATATAACGATCATAGTGCCCTGTCAATCGCTGACAAAATAGATGAATTATAAAAGTGGACTAAATAAAATTTTTTCATCAAACAGCAGCATATACCCTGATGTATATTGTTTTACTGTCTTTATCTTCTATGCTATCGTTTCCTTGGTATTCGGAATGGCTGGATAAAGACAATCAAGAGCATGCTCAAAATAATATTAGAAATCTGAGTAACATACTCGAAAAATATACGGTTAAGGTGAGTTGATAAGAATGAAAACAATATTTTCTTACTGGGATGTTTCTTTAGGTTTAATTGCTATAGGCTTTGGTATTTATCGTTTTATTAAGTTTAAAAAGTACCAAAAAAAGCGTGATAAAGATATGTTAAAAAAAACAAATGGTATATGGATGATCGCCACGCATTTTTTTGTGTTCATTCCTTATATTTGTTGGTGTAGTATTTATCTACAACAGGTTAAATGGTAATTTACCTAATATTATTGCGCTTATAAAAGAGTTTGCATCTTATTGAATAAAAAAATTATTGGTATAGTAGAATGCTATATCCATGATTAATTTCAATCAATAGAGATTACAAAACTGCTGCAAAAATTCAAAAAAGTAAAACAAACTTAATTTTTCACTTGACGATGATAAATCATTGTTAGAATATGATTATATGAATAAGCTTTGCAAACAATTAATGTCACCTGCCAGCCAGTCCGGAGGAGTTAAAAGTATAGACTTTTCAGAAGTCCCATCGGATATTTTACCGTTGATGGTTTCTCTTATTGCAAGATTGATTTTTTCTGTGCAACAATGGATGGATAAAGATAAATTTAATCCCATTGCAATTTCCTGTGACGAGGCTCATTTGTATATTCCGGCAAATGCACAGCAGAGCGTTGAAGTTTCAAGCTTACATAGTTTCGAAAGGATAGCAAAAGAGGGAAGAAAATACGGTGTAGGATTGGTAGTTATCAGTCAACGACCTTCCGAAGTAAATCATACTGTTTTGAGTCAAAGCAGTAATTTTATTGCTATGAGATTGACAAACTCAGATGATCAGAATGTAATAAAAAAATTACTTCCTGACAGTATAGGAAACTTTGCAGACTTATTACCTATTCTTGATGTCGGTGAAGCAATTGCTGTAGGAGACGCAAGTTTATTGCCAAGCAGAATTCTTATTGATAAACCTAAAATCGAACCCAATAGTGCGACAATTAAGTTTTGGTCTGAATGGTCTAAATCTAATGTTTCGGATATTGTATCTATGCCCGAAAAGGCCATACTATCGGGCTTTCCGTGCTTTTCCTGCTTTCCGTGAGCTGGGCAATACAGCTCGCCAGCGGGCCTGTCTTTGGTATGGCGGCATGGTAAGCGCTTGGAAGCTCACTTTTGCACCCCCTCCGGCATTTATGAATAAAGAAAATGAGGAAACGCTAAAAAGTGTCCGTCCCCAATCAGCGCCTCATATCCCATATAAAACAATTTAGCGGGAACCTCTGCGTCTTCCGCTTTCTTTATTTTATGCCCGCTCGAAAGACTCTCCGCAATCCCCGCAGATTACATTGACCTCCCGCGTTGCTCGGATGATGGTGCCGCAGCAGGGGTAGACATATTTGATACTGCGGTTCTTGGATTTTTTACTCCCGCCTTTGGTGGTGCCTTCCACCGGTAAGCGGCTGGCGTTGATTTTATCCTCGCCCAAGGTTTCTCTGATCCATACCTCCGCCTCCGGTGCCAACGTCGTTACCGTCCATCCGTATTTGTCGTGCTTCTCAATGTGCAGCCCATGGGCCTCGGCGGTGGCTTTGAATTTCAGTAGGAGATGACGTATGCTTATATACACAGTTTAATATAACCAAAGAAGAAGGAGATGAATTAATACAACACAAAATAATATCTTCACCATTTTATATAATTCATAAAGAACGGTGCAAAAAATGTGGATTAGGCTATGCTCAATGTAGTTGCGTAAGATTTATCGATGAAAACGTTTCTACTGAAGTTACAAAGGCTGAATTGTTAGGGATGATATGGACAAATCGAAATGCCTTCTCAATGAATGGGCAACTTAAATATAATAATTAATACGATGATTACAAGAATTATATAAACAAGTGAGGGTTATGCCTTGTAATTTATTGAATATAACAATATATCAGCGCAAACGGATTTCCCGATTGCGGCTGATTCTTTCATTATTAATCTCTATAATACTGCGCCTGTGCCGCAAACATTTCTGCATAAATGCCGCCGTTTTGCACCGACAGTTCATCGTGCGTGCCGTATTCTTTTATTCTGCCTTCTGAAAAAACAGCTATCCTGTCGCAAAATTTACAGCTTGAAAGTCTATGAGAAATGTAAATAGCTGTTTTTTCGCCAACAAGCGTGTCAAACTGACGGTAAATATCATACTCAGCCACAGGGTCAAGCGCTGCCGTAGGCTCGTCTAAAATTACTACGGGAGCTTTCTTGTAAAGCGCTCGTGCAATAGCGATTTTCTGCTGTTCACCGCCCGAAGGCTCTATTCCGTTTTCATCAAAAGCCTTGAATAGATTTGTGGCAGTGCCGTTCTCCATTGAGGCAATTTTTTCTGATAAACCCACCTGCACTATAAGCTTATTAAGCTCATCATCGGAGCAGCTTTCATTCAGTACAATGTTTTCCTTTACGGAAAAACTGAACAGCTTGAAGTCCTGAAAAACGGGAGAAAACAACGACATATATTCTGCGTAATCATATTCCTTTATGTTTATTCCGTCAAGCAGTATTTCCCCCTCCGTAGGGTCATAAAGTCTGCACAAAAGCTTTATAAATGTGGTTTTTCCTGCACCGTTAAGACCTACTACGGACAAATGCTCGCCCTGTTTTATAGTGATATTTACATTTTCAAGCACCTTAACATCAGTATTTGGATAAGTAAAGCCTACATTTCTGAATTCAATGGTATGAGGCTTGTTTTCAGCGTGTCGCTCACCTTTTTCAATAGCGGACGGATAATCCATAAACTTGACGTATTCGTAAGCGTAATTTGTACGCTTGATTATTTCCTGAACACAATTAATCAAGTTATTCATACTGCTGTTAAAGGTTGCACTTGCTGACAGGAGCTGTGTGAAAGCGCCTATTGTGATTTTGCCGAGGATAGCTAAAATACCAAGATAAAAGTAAGAACCGAAATCCCATGCCGCACCTGAAATATCCGACAGCAGATTAAGCGGCATATGCTTGTCTGCATTCCATTTCCATTCCTTTATCTGCTTATCGTTATAATCGTCCCACTTATTTGCCATCATATCTGCCGCACCGTATATGCGAATATCCTTACCGTATCTGAAATCTGTCAGCGACCAGCCGAGATATCCGAAAATGCGGTTTGATTTGGCAAGTCTGCTGTAAAATTCAATATCTATCTTGTTTTGCATGCTTCGTATGAAAGCGTTTATTGCAAGAAGTACTGCTGTAATCAAAAACAGCAAGGGCGCTTTTGTCAGTATAATCGCCATAACGCCTATAATTATTACAGCTTGGGTTACGGCAGTGAAAACCTGCTGAAAAATCCCTACTACACCGCCCGAATACCAGCTCATTCCCTCACGGGCAAGATTTATCTGGTCAAGAGCCTTTTTGTCCTCCGTATGCTGAAAATCCAGCTCCATAACACGCTTGCTCATACGCTCGCTAAAAAGGTTCTGATATTTCTCGTCATATTTTTCAATTACGATACTGATAATAGACGAGGCAAGCATACCCAACGCTTCGGCTAAAACAATTGCCGCCGCATATAAAACGAGCTTCTGAATATCACGTTCGCCCATAAGCTCGTCGATAATCATCGGTGAAATCATAATAGCGATAAAAGGAGTAAGGGCGGTTATAATTATACCTGAAATACCACAGAAGAAAAAGCCTTTATGTGCCTTACATGCAATAGGAAAGAAATATTTTATTGTTTTTATTGCTGTATCAAATGTGTTTTTCTTTTCAGCCGATTTCTTCATATTCTTTCTCTCCCTCCTTGTAATATTGAGCCTGAATATTGAACATTTCCGAGTATGCTCCGCCCTTGGCAAGCAATTCCTCGTGGGTTCCGTATTCCACCATTTCTCCCGCCTTGAACATAGCTATACTATCGCAAAAACGTGTTGAGGAAAGGCGGTGGGAAATGTAAATTGCAGATTTATCTCCGATAATTTCATCAAAATTCTTGTACAGGCTGTATTCTGCCAATGCGTCAAGTGCAGCAGTAGGTTCGTCAAGAACGATAACAGGTGCGTTCTTGTATAACGCTCTTGCAAGTGCAAGTTTTTGCTTTTCGCCGCCCGAAAGGTCAACGCCGTCATCGTGGATAACCTTTAAAAGCTCGGTTGCAATACCGTCGGATAAGCTGTTCAATTTTTCTTCCATACCTGCCTTTACAGCACATTTCTCGGCTAATTTTGCATCTGTGTCACAAGGCGGTTTCATAGAAATATTTTCACTCATAGGAAATGCAAAAATTTCTACATTCTGAAAAACAGGAGCAAAAAGCGTGTAATATTCATTTCGCTTGAAGCGCCGTATGTCAACGCCGTTAAGGAGAATTTCACCCTCGGTTACGTCATAAAGCCGAAGCAGAAGCTTAATAAAGGTAGTTTTTCCTGCACCGTTCAGACCGACAACTGCAAGCCTTTTGCCTGCCTCAAAGGTAAGATTGAGATTTTTCAGGGCGTATTCCTCCGCACCTTTGTAACGATAGGAAACATTTTTAAATTCAAATGTATATCTGCCTGATTGAGGTAACGGAACTGTATCATTTTCAAGCTCGCTTTCATAATCCAAAAAGCTGCGGAAATCGTCCGTTTTCATTGACTGTTCTTTAAACTGACCGAGAGAATTCAGAAATGCGGTAAGGGTCGAGGAAAAGGTCGAGGAAAGTCCCAGAAAGAGCGTGAAATTACCGATACTCATATCCGTATCAATAACGGAATAAATAAGTATAGCATAAACTGCTCCTTTAGAGATAATACCGATAAGATTGGAAAATGCGGCATTCTTCATCCATAGGTTTCGACTGTGTAAAATTTTACTTTGCTTTTCGTCAAGTATTTCGTGCTGTTTATCCGAAAGCCAGTTCTTCATACCGAAAAGACGTATATCCTTAGCGTAGTCAAAATCCTGTGTTGCACGCTCCATATAATTGATTTTTCTCCAAGTAGGAGCAAGCTTATCCCATACTTCTTTTTTGTCACGCTTAACGATATGTTTGAAAAACAGAAACTGCAAAAAGGACACAACCGTAAGAATTATTATAAGCTTCCAGTCGAGAGTTACAATAGTGGTAAGGGTTACCGCCATAAGAACTATATTTGTACCTATGCCGTAAACGGAATGCATCATACCCTCAACGCCGTTATTGTTGCCGCCTGTAGCCTGCGCCGCTTTTTCAGCCATATTCAGTATATCAGGGTTTTCCAACGTCTGATATTCCATTGAAAGCACCTTGCGTATACGCTCGCTTATCATTTTCATACGCACGTTTATCATATTAAACCATATTCTGTTATTCGCCAGAGTGTTAAGCCCCATAGCAATAAGCTCAATAATTGTTGTTATAATAAGTAACGATAACAATGGAGCAAAATCCTTTTCGGCAGAAGAAGCCTGACACTCTATAATATCAATAACGAACTTACCTATAAAGGTCCAGAGATACTGCATAAGAGAGCCTGTAAAAACGCCGAGCAGCATAAGCCAAGGCAGAAAAGGCTTGTATTGACGGATTTTACCCAGTATGTAAACCGAATTTTTAAGTATGCCATATTCGGTGTGGAGTAAATTTTTCTCCTCTTTATTTTTCTTTTTCATCGGTCTTTTTCTCCTTGTAGGTATCATTTTTAAAGAATGGATTTTCCCGCCACTAGTTCTGATAATTAAAGTTGTTGGGACGGGTTAAGATAGTCATTGTAAATGTAAGGAAGGGTATCAGTGTATAATCTACAAGGTATTGATAAATTTTTTCATCTTCCTTTTCTCCGCCTTTCAGAGTTGCCTTCCGTATAAATTGAATTTGAGCATTTCCTTTATAATTTCCTTGGTATTATCACGGGAAATAGAAAGCTCGTGCATAAGCGTTTCAATCTTAAAGAAAATAGTTGTACTTCTTCCTGCAAGAAAATACATAACACGCAAGGCGTTAGGTATGCTGAGGAATTCGAAAAAAATCCATCGCACGCTTATCATAAGCCAGTACATCATCATAACCTTTTTCAGGTTCGTGCATTACAAGCATAAACGGCAGATTTGCGTTAAGCCTGCCGAAAATGAAACCTGAATCACGAAGATATAATGAGTAATTGCCATATTCCGAGGCTCTTACATTATCAGGAATGTTGCCGAATAGATTACAGCCACAGCATCCCATAACAGAGGCTCGTACCAGTTCATACGCATATTCCAAACGTTTTCTTTGAGTTTTGTTATCTTTCGACATATCATAAATTTCTATCATCGCACGTTCGTGAACGCTCATTACCTTTTCGGGAGCAAGTCCGAAAAGCTCATCTATAGTTACGCCGAGAAAATCTGCAATCACAGGCATAAGCTGAGGGTCGGGATAGCTTGAAATCTCCTACTTTGACACTGCCTGCGGAGATACCCCTACCTTATCTGCAAGCTGTTCCTGTGTTATGCCTTTTTCTTTGCGGATACGTTTCAGGATGCTGTTAAAGTTGTTGTCCATAAATGTTCCTCCCATTGTTTTATGTTATCGTTATTATATCACATAATAGCGAATTTTTCAACCTGTTTTCAAAAAATTCGGTTTTAAAACTTTCAGAAATCATAGTAAATTCAATGTTTGAGAACATTTTCGTTTCACTTTTGGTAGAACAAATAATGCGGAATAACTTTTGAGTTCTACCAAAAGTTCTACAACTTTAGAAAGGCTTGATTTCTTTTTTCAGAGTTCTACCAAAGTTCTACCAGCTGAATTAAGGCTGAACGTTATCGCTTGAACAGTCGGATTTTTTCTTTTTTCTTCCTCTTGTTTCCTGTTTCGGCTCTGTACGTTTGCTGTTAATTCCCGTTTCCGCATCGCCAAGAATACTTGAAATTGTTTCTGCCGATTCCACTCTTGAACTGAAATCGAGATGGGAATAAATATTTGCCGTCGTCTGGAAATTTGCGTGTCCGAGCCAGTCCTGTATCGCCTTAAGCGGAATATGATTCGCAATGAGCAGGCTTGCACAGGTATGACGTAAATCATGAAAGCGTAAATGCCTTAATCCGTTTTTGTCAACGACATATCTGAAATGTGAAGTGACATATTCAGGCTTTATAAGATTACCGAAATCGTCGGTACATACAAAGTTCAGATAGTCATTGTTGTACCCTCCACGGAGCATTTTTCTGTAATATTCCTGCTGCTTTTTCTTTGCACTCAGAAGTCTTTCGATGTGCGGAACTAAAGGCAGAGTTCTTCTTGTGGCATTGGTTTTCAGCTTGTTTTCGCATATCGTTTCGTACTCTCCGCCGTCACCCATAACCGTAATAACTTTTCTGCGAATGGTGATAGTCTTGTTTTCAAAGTCTATCGAATCCCACTGCAAGCCAAGTATCTCACATCTTCTCAGACCGTAATATGCGGCAATATGCACCACAATTTCCATACGGTCATCAACGAAAACGCTGAACAGGCTGTCAAGTTCCTCTTTGCTGTAAAATGTTGCATCGTGCTTTTCGAGTTTCGGCATTTCCACTCTCGAAGTCGGATTGAACGGAATCAAGTCCAGTTTCACAGCATACTCAAAAAGATTGTGCATACAAAGATGACGATTTTTCAGAGTACTTGTTTTCGCTCCGCTACTAAGGATTGAATTGTAGTAGTCCTGAATGTCAATTGGTCTTATGGTGTCTATGTAAAACGTATCCTTCTTGAAGAACTGTTTCGCCCTCTTTATGCCACTGCGATACTCATCATATGTCAACTTGGAAACTCTCGGCTTCTTGTATTTGAGCCACTTGTCCATAAAGTCAAATAACTCAAACTTTTCCGATGAAATTTCTGTTATTGTTTTTGATACCGAAGGAACATCAATCTCACCTATGTTCTTTTCTGTTAGATTAAAAAGTCCGAAATTCTTGTCGTAGTATTCGGAAACAATTTTATCCGCCACCACGGTTATTTCTTTCTTCTTTGTATCAACATCAAGACCAGTAGGAAGCCACTTTTTCTTGCGATTTCCATCAGCATCCTTGTAGTCAACGACTACATAAAGTTTGTTTTTCTTTGCGTACACCTTGTAATTAAAGGGCAGACCTGCTATCATTGTAACTACCTCCTAAAGTAGCTGTGGCAGATGTCTGCTGCTAACAATACTATTGTAGCGCAGACAGTAGAGTTTTTCAAGTAGTTCTACCACATTTATTATCAAATATAATGAAGTTCGTTTATATGCACCGGAGGATATACTCAATAACGGAAAGCTTTGGTACTTTTATCGAACGGGAACAAGGAATTTTCATCAGCTCACCTGTGTTTACAAGTTGATATGCCTTATCCCTGCCGATTCCGAGCATCTTACAAACTTCTTTGATGCCCACTACATCAGGATATTCGGTAAACATTGATTTGCAGGCGTTTACGCTTTGAAATTTAACCGCCATAGTTTAACACCTCTGTTTTGCTTATATTCAACGACAATTTTTTGTCGTTGAATATTTGCCATCTTTTGCGGTTGCCGATTTATCGGCGAGCAAAAGAGCATTTAAATTAACGTTTCTGATATTCAATTTTCAAGATACCGACAGAATACGATGATGTATTCTCGATGAGCGTCACAGAGATGATACCCATTGACAGTACATCATTTTTCTTTGTCCGATACCGAGAGCAATAAGTTTGCGTTTATGAGGAAATCTCGGCATCAGAAAAGAAAAAACAAGGAGAACATGAGGAATTGTCTGCCCATAATTCCTCTATAATACACACGTAAAATAAGCCGAATGTCAACCGATTTTCAAAATGTTTTGAGGGAAATCAGATAATTCGTCATCTTTCACAAGTTCAAGCGCTATTTTTTATATGCAGTTATGTATTCTTTCAAATACAAACAAGCTTTTTTGATTCGCTTGTGGACTGCCTGTTTCGTAATACCCTTTGATTTTCCAATTTCCTGCAATGTAATCTGATTTTCTGAGAAATAGTAAAGCTGAATGATTTCGTACTCGATAGGATATTCTTCTTTTAGTCTATCCAGTGCTTTATTAAGCAAAGCAAGCATTTCTTGATGTTCTTTGTTTTGGGACTTCTCCGCATTCTGTTGTGCGATGTATTCAGAGATATTGTAGCGATAAAGTTCGTCCTCACTTCCGAACAGTACAGATTTACCGAGGGCATCTTTTTCAAGACTGTATTCTTCTTTGCGAACAATCCTGTTATAAATTTTTTCGATTTCTTCGGGAATTTCATCTCCGAACGTGATATAAAAATGTTTTCTGCTCATTGTCGTGCAGCCTTTCTTTTGAATTACAGAAAGGCATACAGCGAGAACCGATTATCGCACAGATATATGCCATTCTGTTTGACAATCAATCTCTCTCAGCAAGATTGAATTGTAGTTACCGCTTCACCCTGAGAGAGCCGAAAGGCTTGTGAATCAGTATGCTTTAATTATATCGACTTAATCCACAAAAGTAAAAGGATAAATTTATCCGCAGAAAATGCTAAGTCCGCCATATAAACCCCTGTAAAATCGGGGATTTAATTATGACAGACTTTGATTTTTACTGCATTTTCACAGATGATTCTATCCATTTTTTAGTTTACAGAGAAATTTATACTGAAAGTTTCATAAAGCCGTTTCTGATAAGCATTTCGTTACAGTTCTCAATGGAGTACGCTTTGCTGAACGCACAGCCCTGCAAAAACAGCTTGTATATGCGATGTTCCTTGCTGTCATTCAAGGCGAATCCGGCAGCTCTCAGCAAGTGTTTGCTTCTCTCAGGAGTCAGTTTCATTGCAAGGCTTAACAGAATAACAGCATAAAGCGTTGGCTTCTGCTTATTGTGCTTGTACTTTGTTATTAGTGATGATTCTATTCCCGTTGCATCGGAAATGTCTTTCTGCTTAATATCGTGAAGTTCCTGCATCTCTTTTATGTAACGGCTGAGTATTTCGGCAAAGCTTTCACCCTGCTTGAAAACAGCATAGTCAGCCTCCACAAATGCCTGCCACTCTTCCTTTGAAAGCAGAGCATTTTTAAGATTTTCAGCGCCATTATGCACCTTAGTCATATTGTTTTTTCTGTACATTCTTTTTCCTCCGACTTGAATTTTTTCGATAATTCAAGTTGGTTAGGAGGAGAACGTGCCCGAAAGATTTGAAACGTATCTAAGGCTTTTTCTGACATTGCATATGCAATTTATTACATCATTTCTTTCTGCAAAAGATATTTCAATCTGAAACTGTGCGGTCACTGAATAAAAACCTCCGCATAGGCTGAAAAACTGCCCTGCGGAGGTTTTTTGATTTGTCCCTTTTTAAATAAAACCCATTATTTATTGAACTCTCATAATGTGCAGACAGAGAGCTAATAATCTAAAACTTAAAAAATGCTGTTTATCCAATCAATCACATCATCGGCACAATTAATGACATCATTTCTTTCAACCAAGAAACCGTTATCGCTTACAACAGCATTTGGCTGGAGTTCTGCAATTTCTGCAACGGTATTGGAAAACCTGCTGCCGCCATGGGGACAGTAAGGAATGATTGTTTTACCTGAAAAATCATATTCTTCAAGGAAAGTAAATACAGGCATCGGCATATCTCCCCACCAATTCGGATAGCCAATAATAATGGTATCATATTCATCAAGATTTCCTATGTGAGAAATAAGTGCAGGTCTGTCGGAATTCTGCTGTTCTTGCTTTGCTTCATCTACCAGCGGTTCATGATCAAGCGGGTAGTCCTTTTCGGTAGTGATTTCAAATAAATCTCCGCCAATTGTCTGCTGAATGATATTTGCAATGTATTCTGTATTTCCAACTATTTTACCATTATTCACTACAATGCTTGCACCTGCAATAGCATCCGCCCCATCCGGATCAACGTCCTCCGGCAAAGTAAAATATGCAATAAGGACTTTTGAATTTTCCTCATTTCCTGCCGATTCGCTGCTTTCTTCATAAGATACAGAAGTTTCGGCATCAGATATATTTTCTTTGGATATTTCCACGTCAGTCCTGCTTAAATCTGAATTTGATTCATATTCAACTGTTTCTGTTTCACTTATCTCTGTAATGCTATTCGCAACGCTTGAAGATATGCTTTCTTCATTGGTATTTCCGCAAGCTGTCAATGAAAATGCGGTTGTTAAAGCAGCAACAAAGGCATAAACTTTTTTCATATTATCTCTCCTAATCAAAAATTTTTTATTCTTTTCACAAGTACCTGAGCGCACAGACCTGTAAACAATCCCGCAATACAGCCTGATACGAGCAGAAACGGCAGATAGGCAATAACCGCAGTGGTTCTCATAACAGCAACAGCCGCTGCGGTCTGACCAATATTATGCAGAACTGCACCGATAATACTGCATACCCATATATGATTCTCGTCAATTACCTTTCGCATCAGAAGCATCCCTGCAAGGCATAAAAGTCCACCGCACAGACTGAAAGCAATTGCCGAAAGATTGCCCCCGAAAACAGAGCCGAGAAAAATTCTGACAAATAAAATTATTGCTGTTTCGCTTGCTTTCAGGTGATAAACAGCATAAACTGTAATAATATTGGCAAGTCCAAGCTTCACGCCGGGTATCGGTACTAAATTCGGAATCCGCAGCTCCACAATAAAAATAATCAGGGCGATTGCCGTGAGCAGTGACAGCAAGCATAATTTCTTTGTATTCATACCGCACCGCCTTACACTACTGCATCAAGTCCGCTGTCATTATCCGCAAACTGAATGGTCAGTTTATTCGGCAGGCATACTATGGGCATCGCATTTGATTTCAGCCAGCCTGTGTTTACGCAAACATGGTCGGGGCAGTCTGCATCAAGCATTCTGATTTGATGTTCTGAGATTTCAATTGTATTTTCTTTGCCATCAAATTCAACGGTAAAAGTTTGATTTTCAGCGGAATCAAGATCAATTGTCCGAATAATTTTTCCGTCCTGAATAATATTGACAACCGTACCATGTGGCTTGTTCAGCATAAAAATACTGCCGATAATTCCGCTAACAAATATAATAATACATATTGCAATCCAAAGTTTTATATTTTTCATCTGTGAATCACGCTCACTTCCAGATTGCTGTACATCGTATTCAATGAAAAATTATCTTCAATACCCTCGGTAATGTAGATTTCACCGTTTTCGGTTACGAGAATCATATCAAAATCATTCTTTGATTTCCATAGATTTTCGGCTTTTTCAAGTCCCATAACAAAAAGCGAAGTGGAAAGTGCGTCACACAATCTGCCCTCACTGGCAATTACCGAAACGCTTATCAGACCGCTTTCGGCTGGTTTGCCCGTTTCGGGATTCAGAATATGATGATATTGTCTTCCGTCCTCGCCGATAAAATATCGTTCGTATCCACCAGATGTTACAATTGCTTTATCAGATATTTCAAGTACAGCAAAATTCCCCTCACCGTATGGACTGGTGATACCAACCTTCCAGTCAGAACCGTCCGGCTTTGTACCGATAGTCTGAACGTTTCCGCCTAAGTTGATTAGTGCCGATTTCACACTGTTTTCTTTAATTTTTTCAGCAAGCAAATCGCCTGTAAAACCTTTGCCCACTGCGCCTAAATCAATTTGCATTTCATCTTCCAAATTAATGTAATTGCCGTCAAGCTTTACTTTTTCATATCCGGTTCGAATTAATAAATTCTGCAAAGTTTCTTCATCGGGAATTTTATACTCGCCTGTTGTAAATCCCCATTCCAAAAGTACAGGATACAGTGAAATATCCAATGCTCCGTCCGTTAAATCGCTGATTTCAAGCGCATATTCTATCAATTCAGCCGTTTCATCACTGATGAAAACAGGCTGCCCGCCGCTGTGATTGACTGCATAAATCTCACTGTTTTCATCTGTGACAGACCACAAGTTTTCAAGACGCTTTATTTCCTGTTCTGCGTCTGAAACAGCCTTTTCGGAGTTCTCACCGAAAGCCTCGATTGTCACATAAGTATCCATAGCAAAAATCTCTGTTTTGCTTTCTGATTCATCGGAATTGCAGGCGGTCATAGAAAAACTTATCACACATATTAGCATTCCATATAATAATTTTTTCATTGTAACCGCCCCTTTTCATTACTTTTCAAGATTGTTCAGCCATTCAATAACGCTGTTTTCTGCATTTCCCACTGTATTTCTTGAAACAGTAAAGCCGTTCGTTATCACGTTGGCGTCGGGCTGCATTTCAGCAATTTTATCAATTGTACCTGCAAATCCGCTTCCGCCATGTACTGAAAACGGAATAATTGTTTTATCGGAAAAATCATACTGTTCAAACAGAGAATACATCACCATCGGCAGATCGAACCACCATATCGGATATCCGACATAAATAGTATCATAATCTGAGAGATTTATTTCCGTTATGATTTTCGGACGTGCATTAGAATCCTGTTCGTCAGCGGCATAATTTACAAGTTCAGCATGTGTACCGGGATATTCCTGTGCTGTCTGAATCCGTACCATGTCCGTATTTGTATTTTCATGAATCACATTTGCAATGTACTCCACATTACCGTATAGTTTATCATTCACAACAACACGGCTTGCGCCTGCAACAGTATCTGTTCCGTCAGTTTCGGGATGTGTGAAATACAATATCAGCTCTTTTGACTCCTGCTTAGCCATTCCCAGCTTTTCAAGCCATTCTATAATCTGACTTTCAGATTGTGCAACAGAATTTCTGCTGACTGATAAGCCCTCTGTGCTGACATCGGCATTCGGTTCAAGTTCCGATATGGATTTTACTGTTTGTGAAAATCCGCTTCCGCCGTGCGAATTGAAAGGAATTATTGTTTTTCCCGATAAATCGTATTCATCAAAGAATGAGTAAAGTGCCATAGGCATATCGCCCCACCAGTTCGGGTAACCTACAAAAATCGTGTCATAATCATCAATGTTATCAATATGCGTTGCAAGTTCAGGACGGAATCCGCTTTCTTTTTCATTGGATGCCTGTTCAGTAACAGCTCTGTATTCGTCTGGATATTTCTGTACCGTTTCAATCTGGAACAAATCAGCACCTGTATTTTCCTGAATTACTCTTGCCATGTATTCCGTTGTTCCATAAGCTTCATTATCTACGATTACACGGCTTGCACTTGCAGATGCATCTGTACCGTCCGGCAGAACAAGTGAATAGTAGACAACGAGCGTTTTTCCGTTTGTGTCATTCATTGTATTCAGAATTTCACGCTTCATAAGGCACAAATCAAAAGCGTCCCATCTACCATCTTTGTATAAATCGTAATTTTTCCCCGATAAATCGGGAGTATCTTTGCCGAGCAAAAAATCCTGTAAATTCTTCACATCTTCTATGGTATATTGATATGTTTCCTTTTCACTGTTAGTATCAGCTTTTATCGTTCCTGCTCCTGTAAAAGTGAAACCCAATACAGCAGTGACTGCTAATGCAAGTATGTTTTTCATATTAAAAAATCATTCCTTTCCAATTTGATTTTCGGATAATTTATGTGGCAATTTCAATTCAGCAAACCAATCATCAAGCTCACTTGTACCACTTATTGTTTTACCGTTATACACTGCAAGACCGTCACAGGAATCAAGGAAAGTAGGCATTGTTTCTTCAATATCGCTTCCTCCGCTGGTACAAAACGGAATAATCAGCTTGCCATTCAAATCATAACTTTCAATAAATGTATTGACCGGAGCAGGAGTAGCGTGCCACCATACGGGATAGCCGATGAATATCACATCATATTGTTCCATATCGGAAACAACATTGCTCAGTTCAGGACGTTTATTGAATCTGATTTCGCTGTTGGCTTCCTTGTACACATCATTATAACTTTCTTTAGTTACGATTTCAAAAAGGTCAGCATCGGTTCTGTAGGCAATTTCTTCTGCGATTTCTTTTGTTGTTCCTGAATATGAAAAATATGCAACAAGTATTTTTAGCTCACTTTGGGCAAGAATATCCTCTTTGAGTTCTTCGGTTTCAGCTGCGCCAAGAGAATTATCCGAGAGAATACGGAATTTAGCAGGAAAACGATAAGTACTGTGATATAAAACGACTGCTGCCGCAGCAATAATAACGACAACGAGTACAATAATCAATATGATTTTACGTTTTTTACTCATTTAGTTCACTCCGTTTCCTTTTATTCAGGATTTTCAGTATTTTAACAGTATAATGTCCAATCCACACAAAGAGTGCCATCACTGCAAGATAATCAGTTATAGATGCCGACAGGGATTCTTCCATATTGAAAAATACAAACTGTATTTTCAGCGACATATATGACCAGATTTCACGCTTTTGAAATGCATACAAACCATATCCTGCCATAGTTGCACCAATCGCTTTTGGAAGAATATTCGGTAACATTCTTTTCCTGCCCTTCAGAAGCTTTTGTCCCATAGAGATAAACATATTCCAGTGAAAACCAAGGTGCAGACTCATCAATATAAATCCCCAGTAGGAACAAATCATGTGCAGTTTACGTGCATTGGCATAACCACTGTCTATCGGTATGAATGTAAATACATAACGTGATAAAACGATTCCGCTGTACATAAGTCCTAACATAGCAAGTAAAACAGAAATATTTACTATAGTTCCTGCAAGACGTACCGCTGTATATTTTCCATGAAATATATTTTTCAGCCATTTATAATTCAGAACATGATGCAAAATAAACAGCAGAAACATGGCAGTTCCAAACCATTCATGTAATTTTACACCTGCAAGCATATAGGACATCAGAACTGGCAGAAGTGCAGCCATAAAGATATCGGCGGTAATTTTACATATTCTCTTTATCATATTCAATAACCTAATTCCTCAAGCCATGCTGCAATGTTTTCGGCTGAATCGGGTAGCTGATATGGAAGTAACAGCGAATACTGCTGCAAAAGGAATAAACTTAATCTTTTTCATGACATTCACGCTCCTTTTGGCATTATTGTCGTCCTGTATAGGCAACAGCAGATGATTTTTTGTGATATAGCCAAAGCGGAACACATTAGAAAAAGCATAAATTTCTTTTTCATATGCATACCTCCGATGCATACCTCTGATTTTAGGAAATCTGGCTTTACCAGCTTTTCTTCTCTTTTGAACTGTCATGCTTTGTTTTGCGCTCTTCCACCATTTGAGCAAACCATTCTACCATAGCAGGATCATAATGTGAGAAGAAGGAACTTGTCTGAGTGTCCAATTCGGCGATTTTCTGCATATCGCTTTCGGACAATATAAAGTCAAATACATCAAAATTCTGCTCTATACGTTCCTTATGAGTGGATTTTGGCAGAACGATTACTCCACGCTGAATATTCCAGCGAAGCATTACCTGTGCAGGTGTCTTATTATACTGTTTACCGATTTCAGCAAGAACAGGATTTTCAAACAGACCGCCTCTGCCCTCTCCGAATGGTGCCCATGCCTCAATCTGCACATCATATTTTTTCATCCACTTCATAGCTTCTGTCTGCTGATTGAGCGGGTGAGTTTCTACTTGATTGATCATTGGTACAATACGTGCAAAGTTTGCAATATCCACAAGACGGTCAGGATAGAAATTTGAAACGCCTATTGCACGAATTACTCCCTCTGTATACAAATCCTCCAATGCACGGTATGCACCATAGTAATCAGCAAAAGGCTGATGCAGCAGCATGAGGTCAAGATATTCCGTTTTCAGCTTTTTCAAAGAAGTATAAACGGATTTCTTTGTTTCCTCGTAACCGTAATGTTCAACCCAGACTTTTGTGGTAAGGAAGATGTCATTTCTCGCAACTCCAGATTCTGCGATTGCTTCGCCGACATCCTCCTCATTGAAATAGCTTTGAGCCGTATCGATAAGACGGTATCCCGTTTCAAGAGCATCCAGAACGCAGCGTTTACATTCATCTTTTGTTACCTGATACACGCCATATCCCAGTACCGGCATTTTAATGCCGTTGTTTAAAGTTACATATTCCATAAAATGTACCTCCTGTTTTCTTTGATGATTTTATTATACCCCATATTGCTTTTTTTGAGAAGTTCCAATTAGTTATCAGGCATTAACCTTTGGGTTTATACATAGAAACTAATTAAAACTTCTCAAATGAAATTAGAAAATCATTATTATATCATTTTTGACCAGGGATTTCTGATTACACTAGGATAAACTATTTTCACACTGCTGTTTCTGCATTTATTTTGTTCCGCCAAAGACATCAGACATCTTTACATTATCCAAAGCCTTATCAAGTCTGCTGACTTCCTGCTCTGTCAGCATTACATCCGCAGCTTTAGCATTTTCTTTGATTCGTTCAAGTTTTCTTGAACCGGGAATCGGGACGATATAAGGCTTTTTGCACATCATCCATGCCATTGAGATTTGTGCAGGAGTCGCATTCTTGCTTTCGGCTGTCGAAACCAGAAGTTCTAACAGTTCTCTGTTTTCGTCAACTGCCTCATCGGTAAACTGCGGCATACTGCTGCGATAGTCATACTTTTTATCAAAGTGCTGACCTTTACCATATTTTCCACTTAAAAATCCATTTGCAAGGGGAGAAAATGCAACAAATCCTATACCCAATTCCTCAAGAACAGGAAACAGTGTTTCATAATGTCTTGCCATCATAGAGTATCTGTTCTGGATTGCCGTTACGGGACATACGACGTGTGCTTTGCGGAGATAATCTTCTGTAACTTCCGAAATACCCCACGCTCTGATTTTGCCTTCTTTGATTAAATCCGACATTACTCCTGCAACTTCTTCAGGCGGAATGTTCGGGTCGATTCTGTGCTGATAGTAAAGGTCAATGTAGTCGGTCTGCAATCTTTTTAGCGAGCCCTCCACAGCCTTTCGGATTTGTTCAGGACGTGAATCCGGTACGATTAGATACGGAACTTTTCCGCTGTCCTTGTCAAATCGAATACCAAATTTTGTTGCGATTACAACCTCGTCACGGTATGGTTTCAGAGCCTCTCCCACAATAATTTCATTGTCGTTGGGATTGTCCTGCGTTCCGTATATTTCAGCGGTATCAAAAAATGTGTAACCGCTTTCCACAGACTGACGGATAATTTCAATTCCAGTTTTCTTGTCTGTTGGCTTTCCATAGGCGTGAGAAAGTCCCATACAGCCAAATCCGACAGCGGAAACCTCTAATGTATTGCCTAACATTCGCTTTTTCATAATGCTGCCTCCTTAAACGCTTTTGCCCATTTCGTAAGCGTCTGCAAAAGCTTTTGTTCCCTTGATTTTGCCCTTTTCATAAACGCCTGTGCCGTAAATCGCACCAATTTCCTTTGCTCCTTCAACGCAGTCCGCATACCCTCTGAAGCAAGCAAGAGTCGTTTCACATGATTCTGATTCGGTATCTGCACAAGTGGCTATGTAATAAAACTCCTTTTTCTTTACTTCCAGCCACCTTGCAACAGTACGGTCAATCAGCGCTTTGAGCTGTGCGTCAATAGAATAGAAGTACACAGGACTTGCAAGTACAATTACGTCTGCGTCTATCATCTTTTGCAGAACTTCCGCCATATCGTCTTTTATGGCACAGACACCGCCGGACTGTCTGCAATAGTAACAGGCTTTGCAGTAACCGATTTTCTTTTCGGCAACACGTATTTTTTCAACCTGATTGCCTGATTCCAATGCTCCACGCATAAACTCATCACATAGTAAGTCGGAATTGCCTCCATTTCTGGGACTTCCCGATAAAATTAAAACATTCTTGTTCATAGAAATGACCTCCTAAAAACTTCATTACTCATATTATAACAAAATCGAAACCGTTTGAGAAGTTTCGATTTGTTCATAGCTGTAAACCTTAGAGTTTATACTCTTGATTTTCAACAATCCGCTTTACTATATTTAGAAATTTTCTGACGGACGATGACGGTTTCGGCGAATGCAGTATTCCGAATGGAATCGTATAATTCCAGTCAACAGGAATTACTTTCAGCATTGGATGTACATTCGTCCAGTTGTCAATGCACATCATTAAATCATTGCTGTTTTCACACTGGTTGAAAACATTCATACTGAAAAAATCAAAATCGATAATATGTATCTGCGGATAATTTTCATAAAGATCATCACGCATTCTATCAAGGCAGCTATTCCAGTTGCGCCGGATCAGCATAAAGTTTCTGTCATACAAGTCGCTGATATTCAGTACTGACTTATCTGCAAGTTCATTATAAACGGAAACTGCACATCGAATCGGCATATCTTTCAGGTGAAATGCACTGCATTTCCACTTTTTCAAAGAATCCGAATCATACATTCCGGCTACAATGTCGATATTCTGTCCGAGATTGCACAGAATTTCACGGGCATTTTGCGGTGTGTTCTCAAATGGAATCAACTGAAATTTCATATCAGGACAAATCTTTCGCACTTCATACCACATATCCATAATCATGTTTTCCGGAGTCATGGGAGATGTGCCGATACGGATAATGATTTTTTCATTCTGCATTGCATTTTTCGCACGTCTGACGGAATCCTGACAATACTGAATAATGTATTTAGCATCTTGATATAACGATTTTCCTGCGTCTGTCAAAGCTATCCCACGATGTGTCCGGGAAAAAAGCTGCACATCAAGCGATGATTCAAGCAGATTTATCTGTTTTACTACAGCAGGCGGCGATATATACAGCTGTTCCGCCGCTTTATTGAAGCTTCCGCAGTCAGCAACTTTGATAAACGTTTCAAGTTGTGGATTGTACATTTTCCATATCTCCTGATTTTTCTGAATTTTGATATTTATTTACATAATTTCTTTTCATAATGCAAAGGTCAAATACATCCCAAACTCCGTCTTTGCAGACATCGTAATCCGCACCGTGGGTGGAAACATCCCTGCCGAGAAGATAATCCTGCAAGTTGCGAATCTGTCTTAACTCCGGGAGTTCAATGTTTCCCATCTGATTTTCCCAGAACGTTACGGCATCATTTATCCAGCCTTCCGCAATCGTTCCCGTACCAATTCCAAAACCATGAGGCAGATTTTCATATTTGTGAAACTCTGTGGGAATACCATAATCTGAAATTTGATTCAAACGGTTTTCCATCGTCTGCCAGCTTGCAATACCGTCGGAAGTTCCAACACAAGAATATGTGGGTGCATCGCTTGCCGAAGCAGAAGTATACCCTGTATACTGCATAATAACAGCCGATGCCTGTGGTATATCCGTTCTGCCTGTAAACTGTGCAAGATTATCAGAATTTCCGAGAGTTGCAGCCATTCTTGCACCTGCCGATCCGCCCCAGAGAGAATATTCATTTGAATTTATCTGTAATTCGTCCGCATTGTCATAAATAAATTCAATCGCTTTAGCTAAATCTGCATAAGGATCATCGGGACGATAAATCAAGGCAAAAGCATTGTAACCCATTTTGCTTGCTTCCAACGCATGAGGAAAACTGTCATGCATAGCACCAACATACATAAATCCGCCGCCTGCATTCATAATCGCAAATGGTGCATTTTCTTCGCCTTTGAAAAAGAACAGTCCTGTATCACGTTTAGAAGAATCTGTCTGCATTTCTTCTTCACTGTAAATGTTGTAAAAAATCTGATTTCCGCTGTTTGCATCATCAATAAGAGAGTTTATAATCTCAACAGTCTTGTCAACCTGAATATAGTTATACCAAACGTATACGCTGCTTGTGCTGACTTCGGAGAGAGTCATATCTTCGCTGACAGTTCTGTCGACGGGAAAAAGTAGTCTGCCAAAATCGCCGAATGCAGGATTAGTTATCACCTCTTCAACTGTTGTATTTTCGCCCACATACTGATTTGGTGTGGCTTTATATTTTGTTTCATCCATATTTGCAGACACATCGCTTTTATCTATACTTCCGCAGGAACAGGAAAGAATGATAAGAAAAAACGAAAGCAAAAATGATAATATTTTTCTCATAATTACTCACACACCTCGTTGTCAGAAAGCCATTTTTTAATATCACTCTCAATAGTATGATTTGCATCAATACATGGTCTTACATCAGCACCGTTAGTTGCCTTTGCAATATCTTCATTGGATCTGCCGATACCGCCGCCGCCATGAGTGATGAACGGCAAAATTTTTTTGTCTTTCAGCGGATAACTTTTAAGAAAAGATAAAACCGCCATTGGACAAGTATTCCACCAGTTCGGAAAGCCGATTATCAGAGTGTCAAAACAACACATCTCAGTAAGTGTTCCAATAAGTTTCGGTCTAAAATTGCCGTTCAGTTCCTCTTTTGCCGTCTGCACTACTGTATTGTAATCGACAGGATACGGTTTTACGGTTTTGATTTCATATAGTATTCCGCCGCTTACATCAGCAATTTTCTCAGCAATATTTTTGGTTTTTCCGGAATGCGAAAAATAGGCAATCAGAATTTTTGCCATAAAAAACACCGACCTTTCTCTGAATTCATTATATCAGAAAAAAGTCGGCTTGAGAAGAATAAATAAGTTTGAACGTTCAAACCTTTAGGTTGGAACTAAATTAAGTTTAAGTATTATATACCTGCTGTACTGCATTGATAAATTTTTGTACCTGCGGTGATGGTTGAGGAGAATATAGAATGCCATATGGAGCAGTAAATTCCCAATTGACCGGAATGATTTTCATAAGAGGATGTACGCTGTCCCATGCTTTTATTACGGTAATAATATGATCGGAACGTTCGCATTTATTGAATGCCTCCGTATCATAGAAATTAAAGTCGTTTATCATTATATTCGGATGATTTTGTTCCAAATGATTTCTTAAATTATCCATTGTATAAAAGTACTCACGTTTTATAAGCATGAGAGTTTGACTATATAGGTCATCTACTTCAAGGAACTCTTTGTCAGCAAGAGTGTGATTCAGGGACATTCCGTAGCAGACAGGTTCATCAGAAACTTTAATTCCCGCACATCCTCTGCTTTTCAGAAATTCATCGTCAAAGATACCAAATACGGCATCAATATTTCCCCTAAATTTGAAAGAATTTCTCTTGCATTCTGAGGGTTATTTTCAAAAGGTACAAGACGAAATTTTAAGTCAGGACATATGTGTTTTATTTTCTTTTGAATCTCTACAAGCATTGTGCTTGGAGTCATAGGAGATGTACCGATTCTAATGATATTCGCTTCTTTCCTTTGAGCATCTTCTGCTCTTTTTAGAGAATCCTTTGCATATTGAATCATATATTTTGCATCTGAATAGAGTGATTTTCCTGCATCTGTCAAAGTAAGTCCTCTGTGTGTACGATTGAAAAGTTTTATTCCGAGATTATCCTCTAAAAGATTGATTTGCTTTGTAACAGCGGTCTGAGAAATAAACAGCTTTTCTGCTGCCTTTGAGAAACTTCCGCTGTCTGCTGCCTGAATAAATGTTTCAAGCTGTGGATTATACATGGTATCACCGCCTTTCTTACATTATAACACATATGCTAATCTTTTTCAATATTTCAGACAATAATCAGAAAGCATTCTTACTTTATTTTTTCAATTTGAGGTTGACTTTTCTCGAAAATTACGGGTGTATTATAGAGGGATATTTCAGAGAGTAAAAATAGCATTTTGCATAGCTCACAATTTCCGCCTAATCGGCAGAAAAACACGAGCCGACAGACTCAAATGAAACCACGTCCGTAAGGACGTGATTCAATCTTAGCAAGCAAGGTATTACCGCATTACAATTCTCCGAATGTAATCCGATAATACAACGCTTGTTAGGGACACCCTAAGACCCGAATTTTTTTGATACACGGAGGTGTAAAAATGGACAGAGATAAGCGTAAACACTATGTTCAGATACGCTTAAATGATGAAGAAAAGAAGATACTTGAAAACAAGTTCAAGTCAAGCGAGTTTTCCTCTAAGAGCCAGTTCATCAGAACAATGGTTTTAGAGGGTGCGGTAGTCAAGTTTGACAGTAAGAAAATGCAGAGCATAACAAGGAACATTTCGGGCATTGCAGCAAACATCAATCAGATAGCCGTGAGGATAAATTCTACGGGAAGTATCTATGCCGATGATGTGTCTGAAATTCAGAGAGATGTGAGTGAACTTTGGCAACAACTAAGATTATTTCAATCCGAAGTACAGAAGCTAATGCAATAGCCTATATCGCCAACCCTGATAAGACCGGCAACGGACGGCTGATTCACACGTTTGGCTGCCGAAAGAATCCCTATGAAGCAAGCAAAGATTTTGAACAGGTTCGAGCAATGGGAACGGGAAGGAATCAGATACTTTCGCACCACTTTATTCAGAGTTTTGCTCACGGGGAAATTACTCCCGAAAGTGCTCTGCAAGTCGGTATCGAGTTATGCCGAAAATTTTTAGGTGATGAGTATCAATATTACCTTGCCGTTCATAACGACAAAGACCATATTCATCTGCATTGTATCTTTAATAATGTGAATATGGTTGACGGACGGACTTTTGAAACTCACGCAGACCAAGGAGACAAACGGCATCGCAAGTGGGTAAACCTCAGAAATATGTCCGATGAAATTTGCAGAAAACATTGTCTTTCGGTCATAGAAAATCCCGAAAATAATAAGGGCAAGACCTATTATGAATGGGATATGAGCAGGCAGGGACTTTCGTGGAAAGCGAAGCTGAAATTTGCCATAGACCAAGTGGTGAAAGAGAGCGAGGATTTTGAAGATTTTTTGCGTAAATGCAAGGATCATAATATCGAAGCAGTCTATAATCCCGAACACGTTATTGACCTCAAATTCAGACTTGCAGGACAGCAGAAATTTACACGTTCCCGAACGCTCGGTTGGTACTATGAAACAAAGCAAATCATAAAGCGGATAGAACTATATAAGGGAATTATTCGCACTCCTGAAAAGTCGAATTATATTGATATGCTCACGCAGAAAATGGAGGAATCTCCTGCTTTACAGCATTGGGCAGAAATCGAGAATATGAAGCGTACCGCAAAGGCTCTGAATCAGCTTACGGAATACACTGAAAAAGACCGTGAGAGCATTGAAAAAAAGCTGTTTGCAGCTCACACGCAAATTGGCTTTTGGGTAGACAAGCTGAACAGCCTGAAAACGCAGATTGATGACCTTAATGTGAAGATTAAAATTGCTCGAAAAGTACAGAAGTACAAGCCTGTTATGGACAAACTTAAAACGCTGTCGGGACGTGAGAAAAAGCGTTTTGAAACCGAACATCAGGCGGAAATTTCTGATTATCATAAATCGGCAAAACAGCTTTTGGAACTGTTCCCGAACGGTAATGTTCCTACTCCCGAAAGTATGGAGAAAAAAAGGAACGCTCTTGCCGATGAGCGTTCCGTGAAGCACGAAGAATATTTGTCGCTGAAAGCTAAAGTTTCCGAACTTGAAAAGTCCCGAAAAACCGTTGAAGACTACCTCAGAAGTCAAAGAAATATGCAGAAAAAACGTAAGAAAAATGATTTGGAGTAGCAAAAAGTCTATAAATTATAATACATGAAGTTTTCATTTTTTACAAATCCAAAATCAGTATATAACAATACACCCATATCGGAAGCAGTGATCTGAATAACACTGCACCCATAATTTCTCGCTTCATTCACAACTTTACCTAATAATATTTTGGCTATCCCTTTACGCCGATAATCAAGGTGAGTAAACATACTTGATAACAAGCCGATTTTTCCTGATGGACAACTGAAATATGGCGGTTTTTCTACAAATGATATGCTACTCGTTCCTATTATTTTTTCATCATCAATAGCAATCCACGAAATGAATGTCCCATCAGACAAATGGCGATGATAATAATCCAATAGATTTGGTTTTATGTTTATTTCCTCTTTAGCTCCTTCCTCTTTTAGTTGAGAAATACGCATATCAACAAAAGTATTTAAATCCTGTTTAGTTAATTGTCTGTACTGTATATTCATAATATTCTCCTATAAAAATCAAATTTCAGCTATGATTTCTCTTATACTCTTCCAAAGCCGTTAAAATCAGCTTATTCACGCTCATATCAAGCGAAGTGGCATAAACCTTGATAGTTTCAAGTTCACCCTTTGGAACGTAAAAACTGATTTTGTCGTAGTTCTCTTTGGTGTATCGCTTGTTACTGCTTGTTTTACGCTTGTTTTCCTGTTTCTTCTGGCACTCCTTACAGCACTTCTGAGAGCCCGTAACCACGGTATAAGGCTTGTTACATATCGGGCAAATCTGCTCACTGCCGACCTTTACAGACAGTCCTGCCGCTTTCTTTTCCTTGTATGCCTTGTTACGCAGAACTTGTGCTTTGTCACGGCAGTAAACGCAGTATTTTGCCCTGTTTGACGGAGATTGAAACTCCGTACCGCATATCTCGCAAACGTGTGTAAACACGGCTATCCCTCCTGTTATGACATTATGAATATTGTATCATAAAAATACCGTTATGTCAACTATAATTTCATAGTCAGATTGCACCGGGCAAACGGTTGAAATTGCTGCGCTTCTTACAAACTTAAAAAACTTCTTAAAATTATTCTCGACAATAACGGTATAGCATAGTATAATAAAATTGTCGAAAGACAGAAAAACTAAACAAAGGAGTTTTCTCTATGAAAAAAATTATCACCACACTCGCAACCCTTTGCATCGCATCAAGCTTGGGCATCACGGCTCATGCTGCCGAAATACTCGACAAAGACTACATAGAATCTGAGATTTGGACGGAAATTTGGCTCGGCAAGGGCGATGATGGGACAGAATATCCCGAAGCATCGTATAAGCATCATCTTCTTGATGAGTGGATTGATGAAAACTACGGTTCTGATGAGTACGATTGGACGGAGTTAGGCGAACTGAAATATGAGTACAAGGACTATTACAACCGCCTTATTGCTGAATGGGACTTCAACGATGACAGAAATGGCAATTGGACTATCGACACCGAGGATAATTCCTATCGTTTTCAGCTTGTAGGAGGTCAGTGGAATATGATTGACAAGAACGGCGATACCGTTGATTCATTTCCGATATTCAGTACGTTGGAGGAAAATCCCGATTATCAGCCTTTGGATGATAGCGGTTCAAGCGGTAACAGGGTAATCGGCAGTGTGGAAAGCAAAGCAGAAACGCCCACTGTTGCCCTTGACAGTGAGAACGATAAAGTTACTGCCAACAGTACAGAAAAAGCTGTAGAGAGCGTTTCTGAACGTTCTGAGAACAGTGCAATACCGATTGCTGTAGGATGTCTTGCTGTTGTCGGAATCGGTGTAGTCGGCATTATTCTCTACAAGAAAAGAAAGTGAGGTTTTATTGTGATTTTCAAAAGCGAAAAATGGGAACTTGACACACAAAAAATTACTGTAACAAACCTTGAAAGCGGTGAATTATCCGCATTTCACGAGGAATATGTACGCTATCATCTGCACTACCGTGATGAGCATTCTCCTGAACTCTTGCAGAAAGCTGTTGATGAGGGTATTATTCAGCAATACCTTGAGGATTTGGTTGTTGCTGTCAAGGATAAACTTAGTGAACAGGCTGAAATATGGTGCAATGAGGACAAGTCTTTTCAGATTGCCAATGAATCGGGAAATCTGCTTGAAGTATGCAGAATAGCAAATATGTATCGTGAACAGGCAAGAGACAGCGTTTATGCTGCATTGGTCTATGTATAAGAAGTATCGTTATGAATTGTGAGATGTGCGATAAGGAAATACCTGTTGGTGAGAATTACTTGAACTTTGACGATAATGGTTTCTGTTGTAGTGAGTGCGTAACCCATTATCTGCTGTTCCGTTGTCGGCTGTCTATTGAAACGAATACAGAATGTGACAATGAATGAGCTTTGGTTATTGAAGATCTGTTTGTTTTGTTGTATAATGTAATTGACAGATAAAATTCAGTAATAGCGATGAGGTAGTAGATATGAGTGAAATACGTTGTCCTGAGTGTAACAGAAAAATGGTGCAACAGTTTATCGGCTTGAAACATTGCAAGTGCGGTATCAGTTGGAAAAAGGATATAGGCTATTTTGAACGTACTTCCGATATGGTTTTCTGTTTAGAAAAACAGAAAATTGGAAAGAAAGTCAAGCAAGTACCGATAATAAAATATAAGTAAAGTTACAAAAACAGCTACTCGATTTAATCAGGTAGCTGTTTACATATTTATTCGATATTCTGATTTTTGGACTTATTCTTACCCTTATCAGAATTTTTCTTAGAAATCCGCATCGCTTCTTTTTTCAGCTTTGCACGTTCAAAGTAACAGGTTTTTTCTTTAGGTTTGGCATTCTTTTTGGCTTCCATAGCTGCCTTATTGAGTTCAGCAGTAAGCGTTTTCAAACGTGATTCCTTGTCGGATAATTCCTGTGCCTGTGGGAACGGCTCTGCAACAATTTTTTGTGCTTCAGCATAGTCTACTTTCAGCTTTGAAAGTTCTGTATTCACATCGTTGATTTTGCGGTCAATGTTGTAAAGCGAGCCTTTAAGACGTTTGAGATTATGGGTAAAACTCTCGATGAGTTTTGTTGTGTGAGGATAAGCACCCTGCATTGTAGCCAGCACACCACCGCCCATTGCCGGACTATTCATAGTGACCGACAGCGGAAATCACTGAAATTCACCGATTTTCACAGGCACATCGGCTTGCTTTATGGAAAGAACGGCATCTTCAAAAGCCTTTGCAGCTTCTTTTTTGTCAGTATATTCAACATCACCGATTGTAATCTTAAATTCGGGCAATTTAGTTTCTGCATCAATCGACAGTTTACGCAGATGTTCTCTGTCTGAACGAAGATTTTCAAGAGCAGTATTCAGACGACTTTCACGTTCGGGAAATGCCTTTATGGTATCTTCCATTTCGTAAACAGTGTTCTGATATTCTGCTTCGAGTGCTTTGAGTTCCTTAACATCGTTATCGAGCATGAGTTTTTCCTTGATACGTTCGTCACCTGTGCAAAGTGCCTTGATTTCGGAGTAGGTCAACGCCTGTTGGTCAACATCCTCACAACGTCTTGCAGGTTCTTTGGAAGTCATAATCTGTGAAATAAACTTCTGTTTATTCTCCAAAGTCTGATAACTGTAAGCGTCAAACGTTCCTTTCGTAACATAACGATATATAGCCACATTCTTGTTTTCATTGCCCTGTCTGATAATTCTTCCTGCACGCTGTTCCAAATCTGCCGGACGCCAAGGAATATCCAAATCATGAACGGCAATCAGCTTTTTCTGCACGTTCGTACCTGTCCCCATTTTTGCGGTACTTCCAAGCAAAACACGAATTTCTCCGTTACGAACTTTATCAAAAAGTTCAGATTTCTGTTTTTCGGTTTTAGCATCGTGAATATATGCAATTTCATTTTCGGGAATACTTTTGCTGATAAGTTTAGATTTAATATCATCATAGACACAAAAGTCGCATTCTTCTTCAAGAGAATCTTTTTCAGCAGCGAATTTTTCGTCATTAACAGTTTCACCGTCAGCCTTTTCGGAATCATTGGAATTTTTATGAGGCACACCTAAATCGCAGAAAATAATCTGAGTAAGCTTGTCCTCCTCAGTTTCTAAGTGAATACGGACAACATTTTCAACGCACTGATTCAGCTTTGTATTGGGATTATCCTCAAATGACGGGTCAATCAGACGTGGGTCAAGACCAAGTTTACGCCCGTCCGAAGTGATTTTCAGCATATTGTCGATAGTCGGCTCAACATTTCCTGCATTGATAGCATCGGCTCTGTCAGCGAGTTCATCAACAAGTTGTTTTTGGAAATCCGTAGCCTCAACGTTGATTATCTTGTATTCGCATTCAGGTACATCAAGTTTCAATGTATCGGCAGTGCGAATATCCGCAATCTGTTTGAACATTGACATCAGTTCGGGCATTCCCGTGTAATTTGCAATTCTCGTGCGTTCTTTGAATTTGTTGCCAGCAGGCGCTAACTCCCAATCTGTTTTCTGCTCACCAAAAACCGTTACCCAATTATCGAAATGCTGCAAGTTTTTGGACTTCAAAAAGTCATATTCAAGGTATCTCATCATAGTGTGAAGTTCCGTCACGGAGTTACTTAAGGGCGTGCCAGTAGCCATAACCACCCCTTTACCATCTGTTTTTTCATCTAAATATCGACACTTTAGGTACAAATCAAGCGCTTTTTGTGAAGCACTGTTTGATATACCTGAAACATTAGTCAACTTTGTTGGACAGAACAAATTCTTGAATTCATGCGCCTCGTCAACGAACAACTTATCAACACCAAGCTGTTCAAAAGTAATGGTATCATCATGATTTTTTTCAAGTTTGTCAAGCTGTTTTTCAAGAGATTTTTTAGTTCTCTCCATTGCCTTGACCTGAAACTTACTGCCCTCCTGCGCTTTGAGTTCCGCAATGCCCTCGATAATATCGCTAATTTGGGATTGCAGTTCCATTTCCTGCCGTTCCTTTGAAATCGGAATCATGCCAAGCTGTGAATGACCGATAATTACAGCATCAAAATTACCAGTAGCGATTTTTGCAAACAACTGCTGTCGGTTTTCTTTCTGAAAATCTTTTTTCGTTGCAACAAGAATATTCGCACCGGGATAGAGCTTCTGAAAATCATCGCCAATCTGCTCCGTAAGGTGATTTGGTACGGCAAACAGCGACTTCGTGCAAAGTCCTAAACGTTTGCTTTCCATTGCAGTTGCTATCATTTCAAAAGTTTTTCCTGCACCAACGCAGTGAGCAAAAAGCGTATTACCGCCGAACATAGCGTGTGCAATAGCATTTTTCTGATGTTCATGCAGAGTAATATCCGCATTCATCATCGGGAATTTTAATGCACTGCCGTCAAATTCACGAGGGCGAATAGAGTTGAAAAGTTCGTTGTACTTGTCCACAATTTCCTCACGTCTGGCAGGGTCTTTGAAAATCCATTTTTTAAATTCAGCCTTGATTTTATCCGCTTTTTTCTGCACAACCCTTGTCGCATCAATATCGACTACACGCTTTTCCTTGACATCGCCCATACCGTCAGGCACTTCAATTGTCTTGTAGATTTTCGGCTCTTTGAGATTCAGCAAATGCTCCATGATGTCATAAGCGTTCATCTCTCTTGAGCCAAACTGCTGCGTAGTAATAACAGAACGGTCTTGACTTTTGTTGTCAATGTGCCAATTACCTGAATGTTCCGAATATTCCGCAGTAATCAGCTTCGGACGCTGCCATGCGAAGTGCTTCACGTCAGCTCTGTTATCCCTCGGAGTTTGGAAAGTTTCGTACATAAACTGCTCATAATATTTCGGGTCAATCCAAGTTGCACCGAGTTTTACGTCAATATCTCCTGCTTTTAGTGGAGTAGGCACTGCTTGTTTCAAAGCGTTCACATTGACTGCAAAATCACCGTCATATTCCGCAATTTCCTCTGCAATTTTCAGCTTTGCACGAATATCGCCCGACAAGTATTCACTTGCCGTTTGATAAGTATTTTCCGTGTGCGGCACCTTGTAGATTTCACCCTGTAAATCGTGCTTTAATTCATCTTCCGTCATGCCTGTCAAGCAGCTCATGTAGTCAAAATCAACTTTGGCTTTTTCCGCAACAGAAAGTGTCAAAGCCTCCATAGCCGTTTCAACTTGGTCAACGGCTTTCGGCGGCTGAATCGTCCTTTTCGTGAAAATATCGGACTTTTCAATGAGTTTATTTTTCTCATATTTTTTCTCCAGTCCGGCAACAAGGTTGTAGGATACATCGTCCGAAAAATACCGTTTGTTGCTTTGGCTGTGAATAAGACCGTATTTTTTGTAAAAATCATCATAAGCTGTGTTCAGCTTTGTCTGCAAGTTCTTGATAACATCATCGGATTTGTTGAGTTCCTGTGCTTCAATCAATTCTCTTGTAAGGTCACGAAGCTGAATAAATGCCTTTGCCCTCTTAAACTGTGAGTTTTTCGTATCAAAACGACAGTGGCAAGCCACATTATTGGTTTTAAAATAGATTTTATTATCGTGTTCAAAAAAGCTGTAATTCCGCAGATTAGAGGGGATTTTGATGCCTTTTCCGTCAGTGGATTTAGCGTAAACGTCTTTCGCTTTTTCATCTGAAATTGTTGCCGACAGCTTTGAAACAGCGATTTTTAACTGTTCTTTCAAGTCGGAATTTTCAAGCGGAATACACATAGTACCATCGCTTCTGCCGCTGTATAACTTATTTCCCTCAACGATTTTTCCAAGAACCATATCAGGATTCTGCTCAAAATATTTGTTGATTGGCAGACCGTCAGCAGTTTGTCCGATATGCACCCAATCGGGAATTTCAGCGGAATTTTTATTCTCATTTTTTTGCAGAAAAATTATATCCGTAGTGACTTCCGTATTGGCATTTTTCTTGAATGCCGTGTTCGGCAGGCGAATTGCACCGATAAAATCAGATTTTTCGGCAAGCATTTTTCTTGTCGATTCATTCTGCTTGTCAAGAGTTCCGGAAGATGTCACAAATGCCAGTATTCCGCCATTTTTCACCTTATCCAAAGTCTCTGCAAAGAAATAATCATGCAGTTTTGTTGTTGAATGGACATTATCCGTAAACGATAAATCGCCGAATGGAACATTGCCGAACGCCACATCAAAGCAGCCATTTTGAAAGTTATTTTTCTCAAATCCCTGAATTGAAATATCAGCATCGGGATAAACCTGCTTTGCAATTCTGCCTGATATATCGTCGATTTCAACGCCATAAAGCTTAGAATTTTCACGCATTTCATCAGGCATTTTTCCGAAAAAATTACCAACACCCATTGCTGGTTCAAGGACATTTCCGCCCTCAAAGCCAAAGTTTGCAAGTGCTTCATAAATACCGTCAATGACAGTCGGAGAGGTATAAAATGCGTCCAAAGTGGAGGCTCTTGCAGAACTGTATTCCTTATCGGTCAGCAGCTCTTTCAGCTGAGTGTATTCGCTTTCCCAACTTTTGTTGTGTTCGTCAAAAGCCTGTGCGATTCCGCCCCAACCAACGTATTTTGAAAGAACTTCCTTTTCCTCATCTGTTGCAGAACGGTCTTCTTTTTCAAGATTTTTCAGCGTTTTTATTGCTTCAATGTTTGCCCTGAATTTCGATTTTGCACCGCCGCTGCCAAGAGAATTGTCCGTAATTGTGAAATTATTGGATTTTTTCTGCGTATCTCCAACTGATTTTTCATCGAATTTTTCAACTTCTTTCGGTTTAAATTCTCTCGCTTTTTCAGAAATATGCTGCTTGTCCTTATCGCTCAAATTATCAACAAAATAGCTGATTTCTCCGCTTGCCGTATCAATTTCAGCAAGCTTGGTGAATGTATTATCCTTGAATTCAAGCCTACCGCCGCCTAGCATTTCGAAGACAATTTTATCACCGCTGTCCTCAATATCTACGGAATATCCGGCATTTTCAAGAGCAGATTTCACATTTTCAAGAGCATTATCGGTAAATCCGATAAGAGACTCTCTGTTACGCTGAACGATATGCATATCAAGAACTTCAGCTAATTTTTCAAGCTCCGTCTGTTTGCCATGAATCTCATAAAATCCACCCTGTACCTTGTGAAGAGTGATATTTTTAGGCTGCTCGATAATATCCACAAGATTGATTTCATCAGCGTACTTATCAAGATAATCCCTGACCGCTTCTTCATTTTGACCGAACACTGTAATCACTGCATCTTTAATCTTGTCAGTATCCACTGTCAGATGAAATCCGGAATCCTCATTGTAAGCAAGCCTTACATTGGAAAAATTCTTCTTTCGTGCATCATATACAATTTCTTTATCGTCAGTTTTTTCACTAATTTCAGCAATTTTCCCTTGACGAATTTCAGAAAGCATCTGTGCTGTTTTATCGTCAGAAATATCGTCGTAGACTGTCATTTCTATAACCGATTTTTCGGCTTCAATTTTTGGCTCAATATACTCGCCTTTTTCAATAATTTCAGCCGTAAAATCAGCGACTTCCGACCAAGTGAATTTGAATTTTTCATTGTTTTCAAGTGTGAAAAATATTCCTTTTGAATCATGGTCAACAAATTTAATTTCGTCATCTCCCGTGTGACCGCCTGTGCCATACTCATTTTTGAGGAAGTCTGCAAACTCCTTATTTGTGGGCTTTTTTTCGTGATAGAATTGCTGTACACGGAATTTGCCGTTCTCAAAACCAGTTCCACGTATAATTTCATCGTGGAGTGCTGAAAAGCGGTTTACATTGCCTACAAAAAGACCTGTGGCGTATGTTTCCTTTTCCTTTTTCTGCTGTTGGGGAGCAATCGGAACGGAGTCACCGAAAAGTGAAAGCTGTTCGCCCTGAACATCGGGCGTTTCGTAAAATGGTTTGTTGTCGCTTGCATTTTCGCTCTTTTCGATTTTCTCAATAACGTCTGCATCAGCAAAAAGCGGTACATCATCTTCTGAAATATCAGGGTTTTTCGCACCTCTTATTTCAGCAAGTAAACCGAGTTCATGGGCAGCTGAAAGCAATTCATCCCTATGATTTTCGTATGTATCGACTACAAGTCCGCTTGTGATAAGTGTACAAGCTGCACTGAGTGAAAGAGCCTTATCCCTGATTTCATCAAGGCTGTCACTGTCACCGCTGAATGTGATAGTAAGCGGATTTATGGTTTCTTCGGGAGTAGTTTCAGCAACCTCTGAAATATCGCTCATAAGTTTTTCCTGCTGTTTCGGAGGATTGATTTCAAAGGATTCTTCGATTAAAACGGTATATCCTGCATAACGCAGTTTATCGGCATATTCGCTCTTTACTGTATCAGGAAAACCGACCATATCTTCACCATTTTTAGAAGTGAGATGAAGTTTGAGAACGTCAACTGCTATCTGAGCATTTTTGCCATACATCTCATAAAATGCTCCAACCTTACGCATAGTCACCGGACCTAAGTCCTTGTTTTCGGGCTGCGGACGTTCGCCCTCACCAAAGAAAACAAAAGGCATATATTTTACTATTTTTTCTTCTGTAGAAAGAGCTTCTTTTCCAATATTCAGCATAGTTTCCGTATCGGCTTTATCATAGAGTTTCTGTAATTGTGATGCTGAATCAAGTGTATTCCAATCTGCCATAAATTTCTCTCTGGCAGAATCAGCTTGACTTTGAATAAGTGCCAAATCGTCAGCAGAAATTGAATCGTCATACACCTTAACAACGCCCTCCGGCGAGATATGGGCAACAGTCACATAGTCACGGGTTTCATTATCGGTACGGGAAGTATCGTAGACGGTAATTCCGTTTCCAAGCAAACCGAAATGTATGGAACTTTTCTCTGTTTTCGGCTCAACCTTGAAATTGTACTTCATATCAGCGATTGAAGCAAAAGCCTTTTCGGTATTTTCTTCATCACCAAGAATATCATAGAGCGCCTTCTTAATGCGATTAGTCACAACCTGATTATTCTTCCAGCCGTGCATTGCTGCACTGTCAAAAGCATTGATAAGCTTATCAGCTGTTTCCACCGAAATGTCGGGAAAAATATCTCTCAAATCCTCAACAGTTCTGTCATGAACAATATCGTCATATTCGTTTTTAAACAACTTGAAAAAGGCATCGCCCAACTCCTCATAACTTATCTGTCTTTCGGTATTACAATATCTTGCAACAGCAAAATCGTCACCGTATTCAACGGTAAATTTGTTATTTTGAGAAGTGATGAAATTGTGCTGATTTCCGAGCAGAGCCTGTGCAATTTCCTTGCGAATATCCTCTCCGTCCTGCATACGATGAGCAAGGTCATAAAGTGCAGTTTCGCTCAGTCCGTTGCCATAACTTGCATTATCGTGAGGAGCAAATTTATTGATATATCCATCCTCATAGAAATAATAGCCAATATCCTCAATTTCGTCCCAAGCAAGTACTGCTTTTGCCATAAACGACACAATATCGCCATTCATAAAGGCTTTTTCCTTCTCAGTAAGTTCAGGTTTAATTCTGTTTGCAAGAAAATCCGTAGCATCACCTAAATCAAACTGATTGTGCAGAATATCGTAATACTCACGAATTTCATCGGAAGTAAAAGATTCATCAATAACCTCAATGTTATTTTTAGATGAATCTCTTGAGAACATTTCAGAAATAACAATTTTCTGCTCATCGCTGAAATTATGCTCCGAGAAAAATTCCGCAAGTTCAGCAGTTCTGTCAATTTCATTCTTAAAGTCGAGAATTGCATTAAGTCCTGAATATTCGCCATATCGCTCCGAAACCGATTGTGCAAGGTAGTCATTTACGAGGGAAAGCATTTTATCAAATTGCTTCTCATCAAGCTGCGGAGTAAAAAAGCTGTCAAGACTTTCATGAATATCCGGGGCGGCAAATCTGTGAATTACCTCAAACAGTTTGTCCATATGGTAATCATCAATACCGTTATTTTTCAGAGAATTGATAATTCCGACCTCACGCTGTGCGTTCTCCAATGCCCTGTGGAAATTTGCAGAATCTTCCTTTTCAACAGTAAAAATGACCTTGTTATCACGAATCAGACCGCTGTATTCCGCATTGGTATCAAGAAACGGCTGTGCAGTTTTGTACTGTTCAGGTGTAAGTTTTGAATAAAAAAACTGTCTTTGCCTGATGTCACGATATGCCTTGTTTCCGATAATTTCGTCCGCCTTTTCCGCCTTTGAAAACTGTTTACGCATATCAATCACTGCTTGATGAATGGACTGAACGTTTGCCAAATCCGCACCGCTAACTGTCAGCGTAGCCTTGCCGTTAGGATAGATTCTGCCCGAAAACTGCACGTTTCGGGAGAGCATAATATCAGCCATTTTTAAAGCGGTATCGCTGTCAGCGGAGATATACTGCTTATCGGGAATATATCGGTATTCAGCGTTTCCGATAATATTTTTCTGCGGCGGTATGTACACAACATTGGATTTGCGAGTGGGAAGATTTTTATTGCCCGAAAGCTGTTTCAGCCAAGCAATATTTTTGTCATTCACCGCCATAACAACACTGCTGTCTTTGGCGTAAGCAAAGTAGTTGATACCCGAATTATCGAGCTGATTTTTTAGTTTTAAAAAAGTATCTTCGTTCATTGAAACGAGTGTTTTATCTCTGTTATCTGTCGCATCGTTCCACGTTTTGTTGCCGTAAGTTGTCACTTTTCCGACCTCCTCTTTTTCTTTCGGAATCCCACAGAGCATATCATTCCAGTCCTTGTATCTGCTGTCGGGAAAAACACATTTTATTTGCGGATATTCCTTTGTTAATCGCTGATAAAATTCATTTCCTGCCTTGTCATTGTCAGAACAAATAAAGACATTTTCGGGCGATATTTCACAGCGTTTCATAGTTTCGATAACGACGTTCGGCTTGACTCCCATCATCGAAATCAGCCTGCAATTATTGGGATTTTTCATTTGCAGAAACGAGAATAAATCAATTGCGGATTCAAAAAAATACGCATTTTCGCAATTGCCTTTTTTGATTTCAAAGCCGTAATCATTAGCCGAATTTTCAGCAACACCCTTAAATATATGATGTGTGGAGTACCAACTTTTTCAGCGCCTACAAGCCTGTTATTCTCATCAAAAAACTTAAAAATGACATTTCCTGTTTTCTGTTCCTGCACGATTTTTCCGCTTTTTACAAGTTCGAAAATCATATCAGAGTCAAGTCTGCGAGTTTTGCAGAGATATGCTAAAACACGCTTGCAATCGGCATTTTCACTGATTGATATATCGGATTTTTCAGCATTTTTACGTCTGCGTTCATAGCTGTGCGAGGAAACAAAATCCCTCAAATAATTTTCGCCGTTCAGAAGCTCAATGGCTTCAACAAACGATTTTCCCATATATTCACGGACAAAGGCGATATTGTCACCGCCTTTATCCTCAGAAAATCGAAACCAAGAGCCACGTTCACCGACCGTATTGTCCTTGATATGCAGACTATCTTGTTCTTTCCACAGATATTCTCTGCCGACCTTTTTCAAATCAAAGCCGTGCGCCATTAGAAATGATGGCAAATTGACGGAATTTGCTCTTTCTATCTGTTCTTCCGCAATTTTCATTATTCCAATCCTTGATTTTGGTTTGGTGTTTTTGGTTTGTCCTGCTGTTTGCTTTTGTGGCTGATACGCTGTGCGGAGCGTTTCAGCTTATCTCTGCTGAAAAATGCAGCTCCGACATTCTTTTTCTCAACCGTAATCGCCGATTTATTTCCATTGAGTATGGCAGAATGAGGAATATTTTTCTCAGATAATTCAGCAATTTTCTGCTCAGCATTTTCCTGTGACATTCTTTGTGTTGCACGTTCTTCTTTTGGCAGAGCCTTGAAGAAATCAGGATTTACAAACTGCACTGCACGTTCATTTTTAACGTTGTCCGAAATGCTTTTGTATGTGTTTTCGTCAGTCTTTGCAACGGTAATCTCAACCGTATCATTTTTGCGAATTACAGCCGAAAACTGAATATTTTTGCCTGCAAGCCGTTCCATAACCTTATCAGCATTTTCTTTATTTTCAACGCTGATAGAACGGTTATCCTTAGTCAATGATTTATAAAAATCCGGGTTTACCGTCTGGTATTCCGGCTTTTTCACCTCAACATTTTCAGGAATGTGCGTTTCCTCATAGGCTTCAACATAAGCATCACCGAGTTCGTGCCAAGCCTGTCGGGATTCTTCTTCCATAGCTCTCTGAGCATTCAGCATCATATCTTTCAAAACAGGAATATCCTTATTTGCGACGGTTATTGCAGTTTTTTCGTTTGTGCGATTTACAGCGGAAAACGGCACTCCAACAGCCGTGAGTGAAGCGATAACTTTTTCAGCCTGTCTGCTGCTCATACTCTCAATATGTCGCTGTTCTTTCGGCAGGGAATTGTAATAATCAGAATTGATGATGCCCCTATTTTCAACCGCAGAAGTAAATTTTTCGAGAGCTTTATTGACTGCTTCAAGCTGCACTTCCATTTTAGGAATATCCTCTGCAACATCCTCACGAACGCTTTGCATCATGTACTTGTTTCCTTTAATTTCTTTCATAGCATCAAGTGTTTCCGACAAGTCTTTTTTCAATGCTTCAAGTTCAGTCTTAGAGCCGTTGTTGATGATTCCGTCAATCATATTCGCATCATCTTCAAGCTGCACTTCAACATTTTCAAGAGGATTGAACTTATCCGCAATACGAGTGATTTCTGCCTTATCAAGTTTTTCTACCTGTTCGGCAGAAAGAAAGATGGTTTCGGCAAGTTCCGTCATACCGAAATCAGCATTGTCCGCAGCTTCTGAAATTTTCTCGGAAGTGACCTGCATAGCCGCATCAACAATATCATTCGTCTGCTCTGCAAAATGATTTTCGGGACGTGCCAGCTTATGTATCTTATCTTCAAGAGTTCCGATTTTGCCTGTCACGCTGTCGATTTTATTCTGTAAATCATACTTGTCAACAGCGGAAGTATTCGGGTCATTGTATTCCACGAAAAGCTGATTTTTCTGTTCTTTCAGTGTGTTTAACTTATCGGTCAGGCAGTCAGAATTAGCGCAATTCAGCCTGTCCATAGCGTTGGTAAAGACTTCCCGACGTTCTTTATTGTGACCGATAGAAAAGCTTCGGATAGTATCATTGAGGGCGAGAACACGATTCAGTTTGTGTTCAACCCTGTCACGTTTTGCAGTAAGCCGATTGATTTTCAGCTTGTGATTCCTGATTTTATCCTGTCTTTTTGGGATTTTATTTTCCCTGATATTCGCAATTCTCTGCTCATTTTTTTCAATCAGTTTCCGGACAACAGGAACACTGCCGAGCATATTTTTCAGAATTGTATTTCTGTCCTCCAGCCTGTCAGCCTTTGCGTACAGCTTTTCAATTTTAGCTTCATTTCGAGCGATTTTGTCCTCACGAACAGCGATTTTTTCGTTGATAGTATCAATGCGGCTCTGATGAATCTCTGCCTTTGCGTTCAAAAAAGGAAGAAGTTTCTGTGACTTCTTAGTGCTGTTCTCCTGAGAGTTCTGCATATCCTGTCTACGCTTTTCCTCATCATTGCCGAAAATATCATCTGCCATTTTCGGCTGTTCATTATCCTGTACAGGCATAATCAAAATCTCCTTTCACGCTCGGAGTGTTCTCTGATTTCTCTTTGTATATGTGAATCTCGTATCTTTTCGGCATATTTACGCTGAACTTCTGCCGATACATAATGCTCTGCAGAATTGTCAAGATTGAGAATTTCCGCAAGTTTACGTTTGATAGTCGGTGTATCGCAGTACCACAAATCAACATATCTTTTGCAGACAATTTCCTGCACCTCATCTGGACGAGATTTCAAGAAACTTACCGAAGCACCAAGCATTTCTGCAATTTCGGGCAGAAGCGACTTATAGCTATTCTTGTTCGTCATACGCTTCAATTCAGCTACAATCTCCTCATAAGCACCCGACATAATTTTTCTGATGATTTCCTCAACATTTTCCTTATAGTCGGCATCGTATGTAAGGGAAATTTCCGCACCGTTAAACCTTGCAAAGTACGGAATACGGCTTTTTTCAAGGGCAAGAGCGATTTTTTCACCCTTATCCGTGGCATACTTTGCATAGGCTTTATTGGCGATTTTCTGCAAATCCGCACCTGTTGTTTTAATCACACTCATAAGCCAACAGCACCTCTAAGACGATTGGCAAGCTCAAACTCTGTAACGTTATCGCTTTCCATGGCGTAGATGCCGCAAAGCTGTACCTGAGTTTCAAATGGATATTCTTTCAGCGTGTCAACAGGAATGTTGATTAACTTTGCAACACGGTCAAGTTCCGCAATCGAAAGAGCCTTGTTTGTAATCTCATAGAGTCGGGCAGTATCGGAACTGTCAGCCATATATTCAAAGACAAGTTCCTGCTGAGTATCATAATTAAGATTATTGAGGGTATCAAGGGAAATTCCCGCATTTCTTGCAACCTCATTCAGACCGAGAAGCACATTTCCCTTAGTCCAGTAGCCGTCAAGTTCAGCATAGAGCATTTTTGCATCATCTTCATTCTTAACCTCAATATTTGCAAGCACAGCCTGCATAGAACCGAAAATATCTTTCGGCATTGTCTTAATGCTTTCCTCAGACACACCGAGAATTTCAGCAATTTTTGTAATCATCATTTGCTCCTTTCCGTTTTCCACTGGTAGTAGGTTTTGCCATTGTAATTGTTTTCAAAAACTTCCGGCAGAATGATATTTTTCTTGCCGTTAGCCGTGTAGCTTGTGGATTTTCCCGAAAGCAAGCCGATTATCTGCTTTTCAGACAATTCTTTGCCGTAGACCTTTGAAACATTCATACCGCACTTGTTTTTGCAGTAATATCCGAATTTTCCCTTAACAATTTCACCTTCGCATTTCGGACATTTTCCGATTGGAGCATTATTGCCGAACGATACAGACGAATCGGCAGAGCCGTATTTTTCGCAAAGAGTGCGGATAAAATCCTCAATTTCAGCCATAAATCTATCAGCAGAATATTCTCCATTTTCAATCTGCTGTAATTTCATTTCCCAATCGGAAGTCAGCTGTGCCGATTTTACTTCATCGGGAACAACGTTTATCAGATTCACACCTTTTTCAGTAGCAACAATCTGCTTGCCCTTACGTTCGGCATAGCCTTTTTTCACAAGTCCCTCAATCGTTCCTGCACGGGTTGCAGGAGTTCCAAGACCTTTCTTTTCAGAATTTTCGTCATAGTTCTCCTGTCCGGCGTGTTCCATTGCGGAAAGCAAAGTATCTTCTGTGAAAGCTTTAGGCGGACTTGTAAAATGCTCGCTTTTGCTTGCTGAAATCGTGAACTGCTGTCCCTCTGTAACCGTTGGAATCTGCTTTATTTCGTCATTTTCAGCGGATTTCAAGGTGTAATTTTTCCAACCGTTTTCAAGAATTGTTCTGCCGTTTGCGGTAAATTCTGTACCGCTGCACATTGCAGTGATTTTTATTGATTCATATTTGTGGGGAAGTGCAGACGTACAAAGCAGTTTGTTTGCAATTAAACTAAGTATGTTCTTCTCAGTTGCAGGCAGATTATCTAAGTCAGCAGTTCCGATATTTGCCGTAGGGATAATAGCGTGATGTCCAGTCACTTTTTTATTGTTGATACACCTTGAAATATCGGGATTTGCGACACTTCCAAACTGAAAAACATTGCCGATAATCCGTACAATATCAAGTGTTGACTGCTCCATATCATCGCTGAGATATTGTGAATCGGTACGGGGATAAGTCACGATTTTGGCTTCATACAGCGACTGAACGCAATCAAGAGTCTGCTGTGCCGTGTAGCCGTAGACCTTGTTGGCATCACGCTGTAAAGAAGTCAAATCATAAAGTTTAGGCGGATTTACCGTCTTGACTTCATGCTTGACAGCAGAAATGACAGCCGTGCTGCCGTTGCAAGCTGAAACAAGAGAATCAGCGGTGTTCTCATCATCAATTCTTGCAGAAGAAAAGATACAGCCGTTGTATTCAATATCGGCGGTAAAATACTTCTGCTTGACGAAATTTCGCACATCATTGTCACGATGAACAATCATTGCAAGTGTAGGTGTTTGCACTCTGCCAAGGTTAAGCCTGTCATGATAACGGCAGGAAAACAGGCGAGAACCGTTCATTCCTACAAGCCAGTCTGCCTTTGCCCTTGAAAATCCTGCGGAAAAGAGGTTATCGTAATCACTCATTGGCTTCATATTTTGCAGTGCCTTACAGATAGCCGATTCTTCAAGGGAAGATACCCACAGACGTTTCACAGGCTTGCGACAGCCGACCATATTGTACACATAGCGGAATATACACTCTCCCTCTCTATCAGCATCGGTAGCACAGATGATTTCTGTAACATCGCCACGGCTCATAAGGTCTTTCAGAACTTCAAACTGCTCTTTAGTGCTTTCAGTTATCTTGAAAAGCCATTTTTCAGGAATCATGGGCAGCTGTGAAAAACTCCACTTGTCCTGCCAGCCGTTACCGTAGTCGTTAGGGTATTTCAGACCAACCAAGTGACCCAAGCACCAAGAAACAAGGTAATTGTTTCCTTCAATATACCCCTTTTTCTTACTGTCAGCCTTGACAACAGAACATATTCCACGGGCTACGGACGGCTTTTCGGCTATGATTAAGATTGACATAGGAAAACTTCCTTTCTATATTAAAATTTTTTAAAGCAAAAATATATTACGCTTGACTTTCACGGTCACTTGTAGTATAATTATGATAGAACAACGGAGGTGAAAGTTATGCTTTATGACTATCTAATTGAAACTTTCGGGTTTAATGAGCCGATTTTTATTACTGATATTGACTTTAATAACTATTCAAAAATTTGGATTTCAAAGGAACTTGCACGTCTTTGTGAATCAAATCAAATTGTCCGTTACGAAAAAGGAATTTATTATATTCCACAAGATACGATTTTCGGGAAAAGTTCTCTTAATCCAAACAAAGTTATCAAGCGAAAATATTTATCTGATAATGGCAACAGCATTGGTTTTTTTACAGGTACAACTGCACTTCAGCAAATCGGTCTTTCTACACAAATGCCGAATATTCCCGAAATTCAAACAAATAACGAAAGCTCTAAATTACGCAGAGTCAAAGTCGGAAATCAAGAGGTTATTTTGCGTAAAGCAAGGGTACGGATTAACAATGAGAATATTGCCGTTCTGAGATTTCTGGATATTATGAGCATTGCTTCTGCAAACTTCTTGGATACAGTAAAAAAAGGAATACTCAAAAAATGGATTGACGAAAATGGAATTACAAGAGAACAAGTTATGCAGTTTGCACCTGTTTTTCCCGACAAGTCAATGCGTAATCTTGTAGAAAGCGGAGTGATATATTATGTTGCATAATGACAAAGCAGTTTTTGAAGAAACAATTTTGAAAACCTCTGAATATCTGGGAGTAAAAGTCGAAATCGTTGAAAAAGATTATTATGTAACTCTTTTTCTGAAAGAACTTGTTACGGCAATGCCCGATATTATTTTCAAGGGCGGCACTTCACTTTCAAAATGCTATCACGTTATAAAACGTTTTTCGGAGGATATAGATTTGAATATCCAATCGGAAAACAAGCCGTCTGAAAGCAAAAGAAAGAAGATGAAATCTTCTATATTAGATGTAATAAGTAATCTTGAGTTTACGCTTACAAATCCTGAAAGTATTCGCAGCAGACGTGACTATAACCGCTATGTAATAGATTATCCGTCTGTAATGTCAGCAGATTATCTGAAAGAGCAGCTGATAGTTGAAACAGCTGTTTATCAAAGAGCCTATCCAACAAAAATAATGAAAGCGGACAGCCTTATTTATCAATTTCTTTCTGATAATGGATACGACGATTTTATCTTACAAAACGATTTACAGCCCTTTGAACTTAATGTTCAGACCGCTGAAAGAACTATGATAGATAAAATTTTTGCACTTGCAGATTACTATATGCTTGGAAGTATAAGTGAACATTCAAGGCATATTTATGATATTTATAAATTATCGGGAATCGTACCGATTGATGATACTTTAAGGGATTTGGCTCTTTCCGTTGCACAGGAGAGGAAACCTCATAAAATGTGCCTTTCTGTTCAAGACGGCATAAACGTAACAGAAATTCTTAAAGAGATTATTTTAAAAGATGTTTACAAAGATGATTATAACGCTATAACAATACCACTTTTATTTGAGGACGTGACTTATGAGCAAGCTATAAAGGCTTTAACCGATATTTTTGAAAAGGAATTATTCAATTAAAATTCTATTAAAGCACAGCCGTAAAAAGCTGTGCTTATTTTATTCTCTCTGCACCTCGGAGTTGTTCCGATGAGGAGCAATACACTCGTCATCTTCCTCATCATAGTCACAGCCGTAGAAATCATACTCGTCGTTTTCTTGATTGCGTTTCTTTTCATTTTCTCTGCCGTTATACTCACCGAATTTGTAAGCAAGTATGGCAATTCCCGAAACAGAGCCAATACCGATAATACTCTTAATTATTTTTAAAATTTTCATGATAAACCTCTGTTTTAGTTTAATGTTATTTTCTTTTTTTCGATTAGACATGAAACAATGCAAATCACACTGATAACTCCCAGAACTATAAGCATAATCGGGTAATGTTCAAGTAAACTTCGTATATCAATCATGATATTTTCCCCCTTTATCCAATGCATTCATCATTTTCACAAACTCCCGATATTTTCGGGTATATTCATAAGATTTCCCGAAAATATTGACAGCTGCCGTGTACAGTTTCGGCTCATATTTTTCGATGATTGAAAGTTCTTCGTTGATATGAGGGTTGAACGGACAACCGACACAGCCGGTACGTTTTAAGCCATATTCCGCATAGCAGCGAGAATGCGTTACTCCGTAAAAATCCTCGTAATCACGCTTGTCACTGTCCGTATACCAAAATATCGGGCGGTATGTAACACAGCCTTTGGACTTGCTTTCAGAAAAACAGGTCTTGTAATTTGCTGAACGGATTCCTCCTTCAGATTTTCTGATACCTGTAATCTCCAAATCCGCGCCCGTTTCCTTGACGAACTGCCTTGCAGGCTTCTTTTTTGCATACTCACAGCATTTGTTAGATATGGGGAAGTCAGGCGGATTCTGCGTGATAAACTCTTTCAGCCATTTGTTGCGGTTTATGGAAAATCGGCTCATCTGCTGAACACCGTTTTCTGCCGTATAATAGGCATTACACCACCATTGCAAAGCGACTTTACAGTTAGGATATTTCTTCAAAAGTACCTCTAACGGCTCATCTTCCCACTGAAAATTGTGCGACTGTAAACGCATCATCTGCTCCGAAACGTACTTTGACAAAAACGGTACACCATACTCACGGACACAGGTCGGGATAGGCTTTATCGGCTTGATACGCTGAATTTCGATACCGTATTTATCTTCCAAAAAAGAAAGATGTTCTTTTGCTGCCTGATATTCAAGTCCCGTATCAATCCAGTAATAAACGACTTTTTCCGAATCATCAACGTTGTGGATAATGTCAAGTACAATATCGCTGTCACTTCCGCCGCTGATACTGCAAAGCGCTGTAGAACTGCCATTTATGTGCCTTAGAGCCTTTGCATAGCTGTCAACAATTGTGTAATTTTCAGTATCAAAGGACTTATGATAGGCTTCAATATTCATTCGACAAACCTCCTAAAATATGAGCAATTACATCAACCGTCCAACCATTGCCGATACATTTATAACGCTGAGTGTTTGAAATCCCTGCCGTATAATTGTCGGGCAAAGTCTGCAATCTTTCAGCTTCAACAGGTGTCAGCTTGCGGATTATGTAATCCCCATTGGGCAAGTCAATTTTATACAGACCTGTTTTCGCACCCTGACCGCCGCCATTTGCCGACAGCGTTACCGACTTGCCGTAAACCGAGTAGATACGCTGTCCCTGACCGCCTTTGCCATAGTGACCGATACGAACAGGCTCGGCTATCATAGTACGCTGTTTTCGTTTAAGGGTATTGGAGAAAATCGCACCGTCATAGCTTGCCGTCATACAGTAGCTTTTATCCTGCCAAGCAACGCCGCTTTCAAGAATATCCGCAAGCAAAATTCCCTTATCTTGCGGTTGTGAAACATTCGGAATATTCGTCCAGTAACAGCGTTTTCGATTCTGTGCCGATAGCAAAGCCGAGTTAATCATAATCGGCTGTACACCGAGCTTTTCGGAGATTTCATCCTTGATATTCTGATGTATGGAAAAGTTATTCTCGTAAAGGAAGTATCGGCACTCCGACGCCTCCAACGCTCTCACATATTCCATAAACAAACGGAATCCCTCGCCGTCAGCAGTAGTTTCACGTTCTTTTTTCGCCACGCTCCAGTAGGTACACGGAGAACCTCCGAGCAATAAATCATAACCTTTGAACTGTTTAAAATTGCCATTAAATACATCACCGTGCTGAACAATATCGGGGTAATTGTTCTGTGACACGGCAATAGCGTACCTGTCGATTTCAAAGGCATCATATTTTTCTACCGGAAGATTAGCACGTTCAAGCGCCAATCTTCCGCAGGAAATGCCGTCAAAGAGGCTTAAAACCTTCATTAAACATCATGTTGTCAGCATCTATGTATCCTTTCAAAAATCCCTTTTTCCTGCCAAAAATAAAGCAAATAAAACAAATCATAGCCCCGATAATTGTGACACCGACAAATTCTCTTTTTCTCATTGTCCGTTATCCTTTCAGTTAATCTTACTCGTTATAATCATCAAGCAGATTACAGTAATCTTCTGCAAGTCGGTTATACTCGTCCACAAGATTGTTGTATCGGCTGATAATTTTGTCAACCTCCGCATTTACAACATTGATAAAGCGGTCAGCTGCATCGAGCTGAATCTCAACAGCAGTGTTGAAACCGTCCCTGTGAGCCTTGCGTTTGATGTGCTTAACTGCCAAAGCCGCCGAGCCGATAGTTCCTGCAACCGCACCTGAAATAATACTGATTTTTGCAACCCTGTTCATAAAAATTACCTCCGTTATTCTTCATCTTCATTGATTTCATCATCGTCATAAAAATTGATTTCTTCTTCCTCATCAGTCTCCGGCACAACATTTTTCTTTGGCTTTTTGAGGAATTTGAATCCTACAAATCCGACCGCAGCGAGAGCAATCACACCGATTACAAGATAAATGGAAGTCATGTTCATGGAACTGCTTTTTGCAGGAGTTTCCTCGGCAGATTGCTCCTCGCTGTCAGTAAATTCTGCCGCTTCATTTGCCTTTTCAGAATCATTCTGCGGCTTTATTCTGCTGTTGGCATTTTCCGCAGCCTGCGCCGCCTGTTCAGGAGTAATCGCAGTGTTTCCGTCCTCATCTTCTTCACCTGCATAGAGCAGCGCATACAAGTCGTAATCGTCAACTTTGTTGAGAAAATACACATTATTCTCGCCGTTTTCAGCAGAATAATTTATCAGCACGTAAAAGACATGACCGTCCTTTGTGGTGACAGCAATAAACTGCATTTCCTCCGAATTATAGATAATATTTTCCTCCTGAATCAAAGTAGCATTACCGTTCGTATCGTAGTAATCATCGGCAAAGAAGTCGATTGTAGTTTCTTCTGTAGACTCTGATGAAGCCTGTTCTTCCAGTGTATCATTCACCAGTTCAGCAGCGCTTTCCGAAGCAGGAATTTCAGTTACAACTTCCTGCACCTGCACACTTTTATCTGTCATAACTTCTTCCGCAGAAGCGGTAATTCCAACGCTTGCAATTGCAAACACGGCAGCTGAAAGCACAGCGCTAAAAAATTTTCTTTTCATCGTCAGTTCCCTCCGTATTTTCGATTATGCCGTCAAGCATTTTTTCGATGTCTTGGGCAGTAAGATTCATGTCATTCATCTTCTTTTTCATCTTAATAAACTGCACATAATCGTCCGTTGTCATATCGTTCTTGGCGAGTTCCGTCTTGAGATTTGCGTAACTCAGACGGTCAATCTCCGCTAAAATTTGCTTGCGTTCCGCAGTATCTTCCCTGATACGCTTGTCAAGTGATTCCGCACGTTCAAGCAGCTTTGCAATTTTCTTATCGTTTACAGCCATAATTTTCCCTCATTAATAAAGCACAAGTCTTGGGTCAATGAAGTCCCAACCCATACCGTCAGTATCAATTTCAATTTTGATGTGAATATATGTTGATGAAGCCGCTGCAAAAACTTCTCCCTCGCTTATGGTATCGCCCTTTTCACAGCCTTTCAGCGTGACATTTTTGATTGTGACTTCGGTATCACGCTTTGTTCCGCCTGTGCCGTCGTACCAATACTGCACATCGTTTTTCCACAGAATAACGGTCTTTGTATCGCTGTCATAAGAATCAATTTTACAGTCGAAAGGAGCAAAAATATTACCTCCGCTTGTAACCGCAATATCTACCGCTTCATGCAAATCGTCAATGCTGCAATGCCGAATATTCCACTCCTGCATATCCCAACCGAAGCCGTTTGTAACGATACTTTCGTGAATACTTGTTCCCGTCAGGCTCTGCAAAGTCTGATGATTGCCGTACATCGTTCCACTGTCCGTACCGACAAGAAGATTGTAATATTGTACACGCTCATCGGAATATGACATAGAACTCAGCTTTTCGGTTATTACTTCATCAAATGTCTTTTTCTGCTTGACGTTGTAATAAAGTCGGCAGTCGTTTTTCCACTTATATTTCTGATAATATCCGTACATACAAGCGTCGGTAATGTTGTAATTCCAAATTGCCGTATCAGTTGGAGAAACCAAAAACCATGCATCTATGCCGTTCCAGCCCCAAAAACTTCTGTCATAACGTTCGCCGCTGTGCATGAAAAAGAAGGTGTTTGAGGATTCGTCGATGTAGTAAAACGGCTCTTTTGTTCCCGAAAAATAGCGATGGTCCATGACCATGTATCCCGTCAGCTCGTAGTTATCATTCGGATTCAGAACCCTGTAATCTGAGTCAATACAAACATACCCTTCGCTGTCGAAATACTGCGATAATTCAGCAGTATATGCCGTTGGTTTGAATCGGTATCTGTAAGGCTGCCCGTCATAGATGTAAGCCGCCGTTTCACAGCGGTAATATGTACCTGTTTCGGCACTTCCGCCTCCGAAATAAACGTAGTCCGGCAATTCCTCCCACCTTGACGTATTGTCATAGAAATGCTCAAATTGGTACTCTGCATTAAAAATCTCGTCAAGCAAATCTTCTGTACCGCTTTTGAATTGCCAGTATTTTATATCGCCGTTTTCCGCACTGAAATCGTAGTAATAAGCACAAAGAAACGCCCATAATTTATACACATCAAAATCGTAAACCGCATCATAATTGAAATGCACTGAATTTCCCCAAATGTATTCGTCGGGCTTGTCCTTGTAACCCGATGTGTTTACACCCAAGTCTTTCAGAGCCTTTTTCCAATCGTCACCGCCACATCGGATAACTTTTTCGTTTAAGTCCCAAGCGAGTTTTGTGTAGTATTTTTCGGCTTCACTCAGGTCATAATCCTGTGCAGCGTAAGTTCCGAGCGTGAATCCGCCGCCCGATAATATGGAACTGAAAATCATGACAATAAATACAAACACAAGGAATAATTATGATAGGGACAGCAATACAGGCGAAAAATTTCTTAACTTCTTTCTCATAAACATTCTTGATAAACTTCCCGACAGTCTTTGCAAAATCTTTGAATTTCTTCGAAAAAGATTTCTGATGTTTCGGTTTTTTACGCTTTTTCGGAGGTTTGCTGCTTTTTTCTTTCAGCCGATTTTCCTGACGATTCAGCTTCTGATTAGACCTTTTCTGTCTGTCGGAAAGGCTTTCACGCTTTTTCTGCTGCCTTTGTAAACGTTCGTTTTTGGAGATTTTCTGCACCGCAGGCTCGACAATTCTGCGTTTCGCAGAATCCACAACGTGCATCATATCGTTGTCCGCATCTTCATTGACCGCCTTTTGCCAAGCAGACGCTTTCATGCGGTTTTCCGTGTATTTCACAGGTTTCAGAACAAGAAATCCGGTTTTGGAATCATGTTTGATTTTCCGCTGATTTTTCAGTTCTTTGCTTTTGAAATTCTTTTCTACAGTCAGTTTTTTACATTCAAATTTATTTTCACGCTTTGTCTGCTTAAATTTCTGAGTACGCAGTATCCTGAAAGCCTTTTGAATATTAGATTTACTGCCTTGCCTGTAATTCTGCTTATGATGTTTAATGTCAGCTTTAGCGGATTTCAAATCAGCGTTATTTTTCTGAATTTTCGGCTTAAAGGTATCTTCTTTGAAAACTGCATATTCCGCTTTTTTCAGCTTAAATTTAGCTTTTTCGAGCTTGTACTGCTTTTTCTGCTTGAAATGATTCCTTGTACCTTTAACCGCATCAGCACCGATGCGAAGTGTTTCAAGCGTACCTCTGTGATAATCGTCAACAGCTTCACGGGAATATTTTTGTCTGAGATTATTTACAACTTCACGCCTTGCCGCATCTGCCGATTTCAAGCCGATTGTTTCACTTACAAGAGTTACATCAATGGCAGTCTGTGTAACATCATGAATTGCAAAATTTACCGCCTGTGCAGACTTTTTGAAAGTCTTGCCTTTGAAAGTTTTCGGCTGAAAACTGTTTATCGTTTTTGTTACCGATGGAACATCACCCTTGATACGAAACCGTGAATTGACAGCCTTATGAAATAATCCACGATTATTGCCGTGATACTCTTTTTCGCCGTGCTTGATACTTACGTGAGTTCTGAACTTGCCGTTTTCATTCTGCCGTCTTTCAAAACTCAGCTGAAACTGCTTACTGCGACGGCTCACTTTTTCAAATCGTGCCTGCGCTTTTCGGAGGTTGTTTTGCCTTTTTATAAATTTGCTCATAACTCCTCCTTTTCGCCCGTTTTACGCACTTTCCGTAGGCCTCGTCGTCATCAATTTATACATCTCCGTGTTTGTGGGGAATATATCGGTAAACGGCAGCAGCACCTTATCATAACGGATAAGTCCCTCGCCCGGACCGCTGTTTGTGACGTACTCCATTTGTTCTTTTGAGATGTGCAGTTTTTCAGCAAGAATATCTCTGTCACCGCTTGCCTGATTCAGCATATAGATAAAGTCCGAATTATCGAAGATATTTTCTACTTCCTGCGACTGCAATAAATCCTTGACATTCTGCGTGATACCTGTAGGAACTCCGCCCCATTTTCTGAAACGTTTCCAGATTTCAGCGGAATATTTTGCAGTCTGTTCCTCTTTCAGAAGCAGGTGAAATTCGTCAATGTAGTAACGAGTGATTTTTTTCTGTTCACGGTTAGCGGACACACGATTCCACACCGTATCCTGAACGATAAGCATACCGACTTTTTTCAGCTGATTGCCGAGTTCCTTAATATCGAAGCAAATCAAGCGGTTTGTCAGGTCAATATTTGTGTGATGATTGAACAGATTCTGCGAGCCGTTTACAAACATTTCAAGAGAATTGGAAACTCTCAGAGCAACATCGCCCTCTTTTTTCAGTTCATTCTGCAAATTCGAAAGCAAAGGCATTTTGTCTGCTGTCGGGGAATTTTCAATAAATTCCTTGTAAATACGCTGTACGCATTTATCAATTACAGAACGTTCTTCGGAACTCAGACCGTAACGACCGCCCACAACGATTTCACAAAGGGAAATCAGAAAGTCGGATTTATCAGCGATAACCTCCATAGGATTTTTCAACAGATACTCGTCAATAGCAATATCCATAGGGTTGATGTGCTGCTCAGAGTTGCTTGCGATACGGATAAGCTGTCCTTTGAGAGTCTGCACAAGCGGAAAATATTCTCCCTCCGGGTCACAGATAATAATATCGTCCGTTGTAGTCAGAAAGCAGTCCAAAATCTCACGCTTAACGCTGAAACTTTTACCACTTCCCGGAGTTCCTAAAATCAAGCCATTTGGATTTTTAAGCCTTGACCTGTTCGCACGAATCATATTGCCCGAAAGCGTGTTTACTCCGTAATATGCAGCCTGTCCGTCCTGAAAAAGCTCCTTTGTAGTGAACGGCACGAAAATTGCAATACCGCTTGTGTGCATTTCTCTTGATACGGGAATTTCGTTGTAACACAGCGTCAAAGTCGATACTAAAGTCTGTTCCTGACGGTAGTCGTAAGGGAACATGGTGCAGTTGTTTTTCTGGCAAATTCTTTTCAGTGCTTCTGCTTGAAGTTTCAAGTCTTTTTTCGATTTTGCGTAGCTTCTGATTGAAATCGAAATGTGAAAAAGCCGCTCATTCTTGCTGTTCAAGTCACCGAGCAATTTCTCAATATCGTCAATATACATCTTGATTTGCGGAGGAAGAATATCGGGGTCATAGCCTGCCTGTGAAGCCTTTTTCTGCTCATCGACTTTCATTTGATTTACGTTTGTCAGCTTTTTCTTGACGAATTTCAAAGCATCAATCTGGTCCAAAGGTTCGACGTGAATATTCACACAGAACAGATTCTGCATTTCAAGAAAATCTCTTAATATCTCATCGGGCAGCTCACCTGCAAGGATATTTAATCCATAGACCGCACCATAAGCATTGCCGATTTCAAAATTCTGTTTATTAAATTTGAATGACTTCGGACAGATAAAGTCCTTTGTATCCATTCCGGCACGGAGCATACTGTCCCAATCAAAGACGAAATTCTGATTGCCATAGGGATTCAAAGCATAGTATAAAGCCTCCAATCTTGCCGTACCGTCAAGGACTTCCGCTTCAACGCCGAAAGCCTTAAATCCCTTGATTACGTCGTTTTTGATTGACATTAGTTTCGCTCGTGCCGCTTTGTAAGACGCTGCTTCAATGCCGAACGTGAGAAATTTTCGTGCCGATTGACCGTTAGAGCCTTTCAGCAGTTTGTCCGTCAGCATTTTGGAATATTCCGAGCGAATATCGTTGAAATCGTCATCCTGCTGCGGAATCTGAACCGTTTTTATCAGCTTATCTTTAGAACGATTTTGATTTTCAAAGGTAAGCTGAAATTTAATTGTGTTATCGAAAAGATTGATAACATCGCAGTATTTCGAGAAAATATTGTTCTGCTCGTCAAACTCCGCAATGCTGTAATTCGCATCAAAAAACTGCACCGTCAGAGAAAAGAAATTCCCGGACACCTGACAAACTCCGTCACGATACATCACCTGATAAGGAATCGTATTCTGTACCGTAGATTTACCGCTGTTTTCTCTCTTTATCTCTGCCATACGAGCAGATAAAATTTTCTTTTCATCTTTTGTAAGCTGTTTTGCAGGCTTGCCCATGATAATTTTCGCATTTGATTTTTTACCACTTGACTTGGCATTTCTCTTTCTAAAGCCCACTCTAATAACCTCCAATCTTTATGTTGGAGAGCCGAGAGCCTGTTACTTCTCGGCATCTCTCAGCTTTTTCTTGATTTTACCCAATTCGATGTGCCTTTCAATGCACTCGAAAATATTGGTTGTTTTGTAATACCGTTTTCTCGGTCTTGTGAAATATTCTTTCATGAATTTTGCCTGTTTTTCGAGGAATACGCCATTTTTACGGTACAGTCCGCAGAGTATCGCAGGAGCAGCACAAGCACCCATAGCGAAAATTGCTCCTGTCATGCCAATAAAACTGCGTGTTACGAAAAATACAGGCACACCGATGGCAAGACCGATTCCGAAACAGATTACCTGTCTTTTTGTGAATCCCATAATGAACTTTTCTTTGATGTCGTTTAAGTCTTTCGGGATAGATACATAATGCGCCATAGCTCCCTCCTTAGTGCGCCGAGAAAACCGATTTGCTTATCGCACTCGTTCTCAGAACTGTGAAAATAAGCGCCGCCGTATAACCTAAAAGCATCGCCATTTGCATGATAACGCCATCGCCGCCTGAGTTCAGAGTTGCAATCATATTCGCAAAAAGCGTTTTGAAAATTCCCAGCGCGACAATGATAAAAAATCCCTGAAATGAAAGTGCAAGTAATTGCTTAATCCAGTTCTTGCCGATACCCGACCATTCGCCGCCATCCATCATGGTTGCCATAGGAATCGGAGCAATGCTCAAATACATAAATATTTCAATTATTCGTGAAGCCAAAGTAATTACAATAGCCACAATCATAATCATAATTCCGAGATGAACGATAAGTGAAATAAACCACACTGTCATTAGTTCTCCAAGGCTTAAACCGCTCAGCGCCGATTTGTTTAAGGCAAGCGCCGCTTATAAATAGTCGCCTGTACCAAACAGCGTAGATAAGCCGTTTGAACATACATTTGTGCCGAATGAAAACAGTCCGCTTGCGATGTAAAACACATTCGACACAAGAATTACACCGCATACCGCTTTGATTATCCATTTTATGAAAATCGAATCGTCAAAGTCCTTAAAATTGTTGCCCCGAATGACCGTCTGAATCAGGTCATTCAGCAGAATTATCGTCAGAATAAAGCCGCCTATGGGGACAACCACGTTATTGCACAGCGTTTCAATTGTGTTCCAGATGTGCGTGCCTGTTCCTGCCGTGTTGCCGGTAAAATTTGCAGGATGCGCAGTTAGATATGTACCGACAAGTCCATCATTTCCAGTTGTCTGTGCAAACGTATCCGTCAGTAAGTCCGAAATACCATCAAACTGGGACTTGATTCCGTCCTTGAATAAGTTACAGCACCAATTCTCCAAAGCGTCAATTGCATCGCTGATTACTCCCATTTGTACTCACTCCCTTGCTATTAAAGTGCAGATTACTTCCCACAAACCTCCCACCCAAAGCAATCCGCCTGATATGTCAGGTTATGCGATTAGACCGCACCTGTCATCATATTCTGGAGTACGGGAACAAGGACGATAGCAAGGAGAATCAGTCCAAGACCAGACATAAGCTGTTTCATACCCTGCGATTTTGCTTATGTGTGATAAAGAAGCAATAGAAGTGCAAAAAATTTTGCCGTTCCTATCCGACACTTGGCCATTGTGTCGGATAGGTCGGGCGGTTATTCGGGCAAGTCAATCTTGCCGACAAAGCTGTAATAAATCTCAATGTCCTGCCTGCGGGTGCCGTTCTCATCATAGCTGCACTCATGCACCACAATTTTCTCGATCATTTCCCGCAAGAGAGTGGGGGTCAGTTCTTCAAAGGCAAGGTGCTTGCGGACAATGCCCATAAATTTCTCGGCGTTGACGGTAGCTGCCTGTGACTTGTCCAGTTCGGCTTGCAGGGCGGCGGCTCTCTTTTTCAGCTCCGCTTGCTCGGCTTCGTAGTCAGCCGACAGTTCCATGAAACGCTCATCGCTGATTTTGCCGTTTACATTGTCCTCATACAGCCGCTTGATAATGCGGCTGATTTCAGAAATGCGTTCCTGCGCCTGTTCAAGCTGCTTGATGGCTGCGGCGGTCTTTCGCTTGCCGCCGATCTCGTTCTGCTGGACAAGTAGTTTCACAAACCGGCTCTCATGCTTGGCTGCGTATTCGGTCACTTGCCGGAGATTTGCCAGGACACCAGCGGTCAACAGATCGGTGCGGATAAAGTGCGCCGTACAGTTGCGGGTGCGCTTCTTGTAGCTGCCGCAGATGTAGCAGTCCTGTTTGCGGTCTTTGTTCTGATACCGCTGCTGATACAGCACATGGCCGCAGTCGGCGCAGAACAAAATCCCGGAGAACAGCCCCACTTCATCGTAGCGGTTCGGGCGTTTGCGCTGTTTGCGTAACTCCTGCACCCGTTCCCATGTTTCCTTGTCGATGATCGGCTCATGGTGGTTCTCGAAAATGGCCTGCTTCTCGACGGGGTTCTCTATGCTGTGCTTGACCTTATAAGAAGGCTTTTCCGTTTTGAAGTTCACCAGACATCCGGTGTACTCTCGGTTTTCGAGGATATGAACGACGGTGTTGGTCGCCCATTTGCACTCATAGCCTGGGTGATAACGGCGGGTGCTGCCTGTCCGCTGATATTCCAGCGTCCCCGGCGTGGGGATTTGCTGCTCCGTCAGCATACGGGCAATCTTGGTCGGGCCGTTCCCGGCAAGGCAAAGCTGGTAAATCTGCTGCACCACCGGGGCGGCTTCCTCGTCTATAATAAAATTCTCGTCCTCGTCCATCACATAGCCGTAAACCGGCTTGCTGGTAACAGGCTTGCCGCTCATGCCTTTTGACTTTTTCACTGCCTTGATTTTCTTGCTCGTATCTCTCACCAGCCATTCATTGAACAGATTTCGCAGCGGGGTAAAATCGTTGTCCATGCCCTCGCTGGCACTGTCCACATTATCGTTGACAGCGATAAAACGCACACCCTTTTGAGGGAACAGCATTTCCGTGTAAAACCCTACCTGCAAGTAGTTTCGCCCTAACCGGCTCATGTCCTTGACGATGACCGTACCCACTTTCCCGGCTTCAATGTCCGCAAGCATGGCTTGAAATCCGGGCCGCTGGAAGTTCGCGCCGGAAAAACCGTCGTCGGTGTACCAGCGCAGATTGGTAAAGCCGTTCTGTTTTGCGTAGGTTTCGAGTATCCTTTTTTGGTTCGATATGGAATTACTCTCGCCTTGCAATTCATCCTCGTGGGACAATCTCGGATAAAGGGCGGTAATGAGGTTTTGGGTGGCTTGTCTTAACATAAAATCCTCCGTTTCCGACAGCCAGCCCCACTATTCCGTGGTTTCATTGTACCACGGAACGGCGGGGGCTGTACAGCGGCAAAAGCGTTAAATTTGCTTCTTTACAGCTTTTCAATTTTCCGATTTTTATGGTATGGGTTGTCGTCCCATATTTGCAGTAGAAAAGTTCATAACTCCGTGGTATACTCTGATTTAACAAAAAAATCAGAAGTTAAAGGAGAAAACATGAAGTATACAATAGATGAATTAACCGCGGCCAAAAGGCAAATTGATTCAACTCTGCACAAGCTAAGAGAAACAGTAAAAACATTTGAATCAAAGGATAATTCCGAGCGTTATAAATCACAAATCACATTGGCAAAGAGAAGAATAAAAGCCTTTGAAATTGCAAATTATTTTATAGAGAATGAGATTAAGAATTGCTAAAGCACTTCCGATTTTCGTTCCAGCGGTCATGCTCCCTGGCATGGCCGCTTTTCCATGCCCCGGTTCACGCCGGATAAGTCGGCTCCTGTGTAGCAGCGGCTTCCGCTTCCAGTACCCGCGCCATTTTGTCGGCGGCTGTGGTTGTGGTGTCTTTCTTGAAATAGCCGGACACGACAAGGACGGAATTGCCCATGCGGATTTCCGTCACACAGTCAGGGCGGCGGGTGGTGCGGGTGTCGTGCTGCTTGTTATCTGCCATAGGCAATACTCCTTTCAGTCGGTAATCAGTTTCTTCATGCTCTCCATTTTCCGCTTGGCGGTTTCCTGCCGGAAGTTGTCGCCGGTAAAGCGTACCGGGACGCACATGGAAAGCAGGCGGTCATAAATCCGGGAATGGGCGGTGTCCTCCGGGTTGTGCAGGTCGTCCAGCGTAAGGTTGGTCGTGACGATCAGCGGCTTGCCGCTGCGGTAACGGCTGTCAATCACATTGAACACCTGTTCCAGCCCGTATTCCGTCCCGCGTTCCATGCCGAAGTCGTCAAGGATCAGCAGCGGATAACGACAAAGGCGGGAAATGTACTCGTTGCGCCCCTCAAAGCTGGCGGCAAGGTCATTGAGGATAAGAGCAAAGTTCGTCATGCGGACGGGGATTTCTTTCTCCATGAGGGCGTTTGCGATACAGCCTGCAAGGTAGCTTTTGCCGGTGCCTACGCCGCCCCAGAACAGGCAGCCGATATTGTCTGTCCGCATATCTTCCCAATGCTCCACATACCGGCGGGCAAGCCCGGTCTGCGGGTTCCTGCCGTTGTCGTTCTCGAAAGTCCAGTCCCGCATGGTGGGGTCGGTAAAGCCCCGGCGTTTCAGTTCTTCCACGGTGTCAAGGTGTCTGCGCCGCTTTTCGGCGGCTTCCCGTTCCTCGCGGGCGGTTCTCTGGCAGTCGCACTCTGCCGGGTGGCGGTCGCGCCCGAAGATAGCGGCCTTATCCGGCGCAAAATAGGCTTCTTTCGGCTTGCGGCACTTGCCGCAGTACAGTAAACCGTCCTCGCCGGTGTAGTCCTCCGGCTCCGGGATGGTGGTCGTCATATTCTCCAAAACCGCGTTGATTTCATTCTTCATAAACTCTCGCCCTCCTTGCATGAGTAGTCTGGTATGCCCTTTTTAGGGGCTTCCTTTTTGTCGTTCCCCGCCCATATCCGCAGGGCGGCGGCATAGTTCTGGTAGCTTTTCCCGTTGGCGGCAAGGTAGCGGCTCATTTCCTCGATGAACCGTTCCAGCCTGTCAGGGTACTCTGCCTGCAACTCGTCGTATTCGGTCTGTGACAGAAAAATATTTCCATATCGGCCATAGGGCGCGGACGGCCCCCCACTCACTCCCTTTGTTTGGCTCTCTGTAAGGTTGTTTATAGTAGTTTGGTTAGGGGACGGTTTTCCGACCATCATAAGGTCGGTTTTCTGACCATCAGTAGGACGGTTTTCCGGCTCTATGAGGGGCGGACTTCCGGCCATCAGTTGGTCTGAAAACTGTACCTGTGGCACTGGCGGTACTTTGACATAAAGCCGGTTCGGTGCGGAGAAGCCGCCCCGTTCCCGTTCCAACAGCCCCGCCGTGTCCAGTTCATTAAGCGCCCCCTTGATGGTGGTGCTGCCTTTATCCAGTATTTCTGCTATCTCCGCGATGGGATAGATAATATAAATCCTGCCCTCGTCGTCCAGCCACTTGTTTTTCTGGGAGAGGGTGGAACGGTCTAACAGCAGCGAATACAGCAGCTTGGCGGTCTGTGAAATCTCCATTTTCAGCAGGAAACGGGGATACGGCAGATAGGCGGGCAGCCGCGTGTCTGCCCTGATATAATCAGCGATAGGATCACCTCCCTGTGTTCGGGTTGATTTTGGCGTATTGTCACGCATTAAAACGCCGTTTCCGGGGGAAAAGGATAAATGTATCGCGTACCCTTTGACACCCACGAAAAAAGCCTTGATTTATGCGGGTTTGAAAGGCTCTA
>UPZA01000005.1 GCA_900538575.1 uncultured Ruminococcus sp. | reverse complement strand
CAGCTTATAAGGATTGCTGACGACAGTATAAATAATTTTTTCATTTGAAACCTCCTTATTATCTATTGACATACCCTATCAAATAGGGTATAAAACAAGCCTGTAACTGTGGAAATATCCAAGCGGGACGCGGACGGAAACGAGCTTAAAGGCGCGCAAATGCAGCTGCTGGATGATAAGGGAACAGTTGTGGACGAATGGACTTCCGACGGAACTAATCATATTGTCGCAAAGCTTTCCGCCGGAAAATATATTCTGAAAGAAACCGCCGCTCCGGAGGGATATATTTTGGCGACGGATATTTGCTTTGAAGTCCTTAATGACGGTACGGTCACGGTTGACGGCGCTGAAACGACCGCCGTATCTGAAAACGGCAATCCGCTGATCGTTATGATCGACGAGGCTGAACAGGAGGAAACGCCGGAAAAGTACACTCCTAAAACAAACGATACGGCGCCGAAAACAGGCGATTCAAGAAATATACGGACAGCAGCCGTTTTAATGGGACTATCGGGGATAGGCGCTTTATTGCTTGCAATAAGCATGAAAAAGAAAAGAAAGGATACGGAGGAATAAAAAGCGATGGACGCAAAAGCTATTGTTGGGATTATAATTGCGGCTTTAGTGATAGCAGCTTTGATATATTTCAGACTGCGGAAAAAGTAATTTAAACAGGGGCGGTTTTCCGTCCCTTTTACATATTGGAAAGGGGGTGGACATTCATAATTAAATTATTTTGAAAGGAGAGTTAAAAGATGAAATATGATTTCAGAGCGGCTAAAGAAAATGAAAGCGTATATCTGTTCAGTCAGAGTATGCAGCTAATGGGACAGACAGGAAACATAGGGCGGCTTCGGGGAGACTTTAATTTTTCAAACGAGTTTTATACTACATGGTTTGACGGATTCTACGGTTTAAAAACCGAGGAATTTAAATCGGAGCTTAACGAGGCTGTAAACGCGCTCAGGACAGATAAATTCGGAGAGGTGTTAAAGGACTTGGATTCAATGCGGAAATATTGCAGAGCCCACAGCAAAGCGAAAATAACCGGATGGGACAGAGACGGTTATGGTTTTCGTCTTGACAGTGAAAAGTATACCTTTATGCTGCTTTGCATACCGAAAAAAGGAGATTATAACTTTTATGTGTACGCATATGAAAGGTATCGGCTTGACGGGCATATACAACAGGCTGAAAAGGGAATCCGCTTTATAAACAGCCGTTACAATGAGCTTTTCCGTATTCCCGACGGCGGTAAAATACTGATGGAATATTCAGACGGTGAAAAGTGCGTCAGGACTTACAGATATATTGACGATTACCATACCGAGGTAGGCAGTCAGCTTTATCATATCTGCCAGTTTGCGGAATTGTGCGAAAATAACGGAGTTAAATATTCGCCTGTAAAGGATAAGGAAAAATGCAGGGAAGCGGAGAGGTGACAAAGCTTGAAAGAACATAAAATAATCTGGAGCGATACGGATCTTTATTATGATAGCTGGAAGGACGATTTAAAAGCGGAATACCCTGATATGAACGACAGCGAATTAAATGAATTAATGTATGAGATAAATCAGAATAATCTGTCGGATCAGAGAATAAACCTTGATATTTTATTAAACCGTCCTATTATCGTTATAGCCGACCTCGGCTTTTGGAACGGAAGAAAAAGCGGATATAAGGTTATAGAGAGCGGAAATATAAGCGACTGTTTGTATTCCGACTGCGATTATAATAAGTGGTATGTAGACAAATACGGAGATCTGAGATGTACCGCAGTACATCACGACGGGACGAACTATTATCTGTACCGCAGCTTCAAGGACAGCGCGTCTGAACGGCAGATAAACAGACTGAAAGACCTTATATATGAGGGGAAAGTATGCCGTAAGGATATATTGCGCGTTACGGATCGTCTGGGCGACAGAATTGGACGCGTTTACGGGTGGAGCTTTCCGGGCAGAAAGAAACGGGAGCATATAAGGTAAGGAGGGGATTTTATGATAATTATAGCGGCTGAGCCGGGGAAAAAGGCTTATGTAACGGAAATCGAAAGCGGCAGCGGAGCAATACGGGAATTTCTGGGCGGCGATTTTACTTACGCGGACTATTACGATAAGCAAATCATGATAATCAGAAGAAAGTATACAAGTAAAAACAGGCTGCCGCTTAACAGGTCGCTGACGGATATTAATAACAGGAAAATCAATGTTATAGCGGGTCCCTTTATATTATGCGGACGAATCGGCAAAGCTCCTGTATCGCTTAGACCGGAACAGATCAAAAAGTATATGTCGGTATTCGGCGATAATGAAACCTTTTGCTGCGAAAACGGCAGACTTTATTCATGCAGGGAGGACGGAAAATGAAAGTGCTGATGGTAGAGCCGTATAAAGCGCCTTATGTAAGAGAAATATATGGAGGCGAATTTGAAATACGGTCGGCAGTAGGCGGGTATACCGAGACAGCGCACAGCTTTGACGACGCGGTTATTATATGCAACAGAGACGCATATAACGGGGGATTGAGCTTTAACAGAGGCATAGCGGACGGCAGCGGAAAAATAGTCAAAATAATAGCCGGTATATTTATGATCTGCGGTTTAAAAGACGGAAAAACGGTATCGCTGACTTCGGAGCTTATTAATAAATATTATGATATGTTTCATGATCCTGAAATCTTTTACCGTATAGACGGTGTGATAAAGGCTAAAAAAGTACCGGAAAGCGTTTTTGTAAAAAATAAGGAGAGGCGTGAGCATGAACGGTAACAGTGTTATCAGCGCGTTTATCACAAATGCGGGAAAATATGCGGAGGGCGAATTAATAGGGCAATGGGTGGACTTTCCCACAGAGAAAAAGGTCGTTCAGCGGACGCTTAAAGAAATCGGAGTTGACGGAGTTAATTATGAGGAATATTTTATGTCAGACTACAATACGGAGGTAGAGGAACTTATTGATTATCTGCCGGAATACTGCGATATAGACGAGCTTAATTATCTTGCGGCCGAAATCGGAAATTTGGGAAATTATGAGCTTGAAATATATGAGGCGGCTTTAGAGCTCGGATATAATTTACAGAGCGTTAAGGACCTTATAAATCTTACGGACAATACGGATTGCTACGGCTATTTAAAGAATGTAACCGACGATAATGATTTAGGCTATTACTGGATAGAAGAAAGCGGATGCTATGATACTAAGGCGATGGGTAATCTGTCGAACTATATTGACTATGAAGGCTTTGGAAGGGATATACGCTATGATGAATCGGGCTGTTATACAAATAAGGGTTATGTGTATAATAACGGCGATACTTTTAAAGAATTTTACGACGGAAAGGAAGTACCGGAGGAATACAGGGTATTTGAATATCCGGCGAATGTCAAGGTTAAAACCTTAAAACGCCGCGACAGCCGTAATATGGAAAGATAATTATAAGCGGCGTAATCTGCGCCGCTTTTACATAAATATTGCGGATATAACCCTAAAAACTATTGCAATATTTATTAAAATGCGGTATAATATATACGGGAGGTGCTGTTATGATTAAAAGGCCGGAATATGTAGATAGGATTATAAAGTATAAAGATACGCCGTTTGTTAAGATACTTACAGGAATAAGGCGCTGCGGTAAGTCAACGATAATGAAAATGCTTATGGAAGAAATCCGAAGCAAAGGAATTGAAGAAAACCGTATTATTCATATAAACTTTGATTCTCTGGAATATGAGGAAATAAAGACAGCAAAGCAATTATATGAGTATGTGAAAGAAAGACTGTATAGCGGCGGCAGAACATATTTGTTTTTTGATGAGATTCAGGAAGTTAAGTCTTGGGAAAAGGCTGTTAATTCACTTATGGAAGCATATGATACGGATATATATGTGACCGGCTCTAATTCCCGTATGATGTCCTCCGAGATATCCACATATCTTACGGGAAGGTATATTTCATTTCGAATATTTCCTCTGTCATTTTCAGAATATATAGATTTCAGGTCAAGATTTACAGAAATAAAGGATAATCATTCAGAGCTTGCCGATTATCTCAGATTGGGAGGATTTCCGGCGGTGCATTTACAGAGCTATGCGCCGGACGAGGTATATACGATAGTCAGGGATATATACAACTCGACGATATTTACTGATATAGTAAAAAGAAACCAGATAAGAAAAGTGGATCAGCTTGAACGTGTTGTGAAGTTTGCATTTGATAATCTGGGACGGACTTTTTCAGCAGCGTCTATATCAAGGTATCTAAAAAGCGAAAACCGTTCGATAGACAATGAAACGGTATATAATTATCTGAAAAAGCTCGAAAGCGCATATATACTTCACCGTTGTTCACGTTATGACGTACAGGGAAAAGAAATATTAAAAACACAGGAGAAATTTTATCTTGCCGATCCTGCCCTGAGATACAGCGTGCTTGGATATTCTCCCGACAGCGCGGCGGCTATGCTTGAAAATATTGTATATCTTGAATTGCTTCGCAGGGGTTATGATGTTTATGTTGGAAAATTTGATAATGCGGAAATAGATTTTGTAGCTGAGAAGCAGGAAAATAAGCTATATATACAGGTTGCGCAGGAAATTGGCTCTGATGAAACAGAAAAACGCGAGTATGGCAGACTTCTTGATATTCGTGATAATTACCCCAAATATGTTCTTAGAACAGATGTATTTGCAGGAGGAAATTATGAGGGAATAAAAACTATGCATATAGCTGATTTTTTGTTAAGCAAGGAATTTTAAAATAAAAATATAATATTAGAGAGCTTTGCTCTCCCGTACATAACCGGACAGTTTTCAATTGAAAATTATCCGGTTAAATATTTTTAAGGGGGGTGAAAAATATGCCGTATATACAGCCGGAAACGTTAAAGGAGATAAAAAAGCTTGATTTGCTGACCTATTTAAGAAATTATGAGCCTGACGAGCTGATTCATGTAAGCGGAAAGGAGTATACCACAAGAACGCACGACAGCCTGCGGATTTCAAACGGACTGTGGAACTGGTGCTCGCGGGGAATAGGCGGAAAAACTGCTCTTGACTATTTAATAAAGGTCAGGGGCTTTTCTTTTATGGAAGCTGCGGAGCATATATTAAACTGCTCGGATATACAGCCGCCTGCTTTCAGGTCGGCCGAAAAGACGGAGAAAGCCAAAGAGCTTGTGCTGCCGCTGCCTAACAGGACAAACGATAACGTATTCCGGTATCTGACGGAAAGGGGGATAGACAGCGGAATAATAAACTTTTGCATACAGAAAAATATCCTTTATGAAAGCAAGAAATATAATAACGCCGTTTTTGTGGGACTTGACAAAACGGGGAAACCAAGGTATGCGTCCTTAAGAGGAATATCGGGAGACTTCATGGGAGACGCGGGCGGCAGCGATAAGCGGTATTCGTTTCATATAAATTCGGAAAACGGAAGCGGTACGCTTAATGTGTTTGAAAGCGCTGTCGATCTGCTGTCCTTTGCCACGCTGACAAAGCTTTGCGGCAGGGATTGGAGAAACGAAAATCTTCTTTCGCTTGCAGGGATATATCAGCCGAAAAAGGTTATTGCGGAAAGTAAAATACCTGCGGCGCTTGAACAGTATCTCGCAGACTATCCGAATACGGACAGGATCGTTCTTAGGCTGGATAACGATACGCCGGGAAGAAACGCGGCTCTTGCTATCAGAACTGTTCTGCCGAAAAAATATGAGACTGCGGCGGTATTTCCGAAGCGGGGCAAGGACTATAACGATATGCTCTGCCATATAAAAGGACTTCCCGTAACGAAAAGAGAAAATAAAAAGGAACGCTGATATGTTTGCAGAGGGCGGTATGAGAATTTACCGGCAAGCATCGCCTTTGTACTCCCGCAAAGGCGCTTGTCAGGGGACCGCCCCTGAAACCCCGGATAAAAAGAAAGGAAAAATATATGTCTGAATTACTGTTTTTTATTATTGGTTTAATACTTGGCGGCAGCGTCGGAATAACGCTGATGTGCATATTTCAGGTAAACCGTATGAACGGAAAGGACGATCGTAATTGACAGAGAGTTTAACATTTTTGGACTTTTTCAGCGGCATAGGCGGATTTCGGAAAGGCTTTGAGCTTTGCGGTATGAAATGTAAAGGTCACTGTGAAATAAATAAGTTTGCAGACAGAAGCTATCGTTGTGAGTTTAATGTAACGGAGGACGAATGGTATGAAAAAGACATTACAAAAATCAAACCCGAAGAACTTCCAAGAACAAATCTCTGGTCGGCAGGATTCCCGTGTCAGGACATTTCTTGCAGCGGCCGCCAAAGAGGGCTTGCAGGAGAACAAAGCTCTCTCTTTTTTGAGATCGTTAGACTGCTCAAAGGCACGTCAGCCGAAGATAGACCCGAATGGCTTGTCCTTGAAAATGTTAAAAATCTGCTGTATGTCAATAAGGGATGGGATTTTGAAACCGTTCTGCGTTCGCTGGCCGAAGTCGGCTATAATATCGAGTACGGACTGCTTAATTCAAAGTTCCACGGCGTACCGCAAAACCGAGAACGGGTCTACATTGTCGCTTACAGACATTTTAGAGCCCAATGCGGACGAAAAATATTTCCTGTCGAAGGCTGCGACGGAAAAGCTCTTGTACAGCTTCTCGGAGGACGTCAGGGAAAAAGAGTCTACGATATTCAAGGCATAAGCAGTACGCTTACCGCGCAGGGCGGAGGCTTTGCGGGAAAAACGGGATTGTACTTTATAGATATGTGTCAGGGCAATCCTGCGGTAACGGAAAACGCAAGGTGCATAACCGCCCGGTATAACAGCGGAATATCCCGGAGAAGCTGCTGCAATTCGGGAGTTTTGGTAAGAGACTGCGAAAGCTGCGATAAGATTATGCTTGTAAAAAACAATATCAATTCCGGCTTTACAGCCGCCCGCTGCGGCGATTCCGTAGACCTTTCTTTTCCAAACAGCCAAACGAAGCATACAAGGGTAATGAAAAACTGTTCGCATACGCTTACGACCTCATGCAGAACAGGCGTAGCTATGGCGCGCTGCGGAAGAATAAGAAGGCTGACGCCAAGGGAAAGCTGGCGGCTTCAGGGCTTTACGGACGATATGTTCGATAAGGCTGCCGCCGTCAATTCCGACAGTCAGCTGTACGCTCAGGCGGGTAACAGCGTAACAATCCCGGTCGTATATTCCGTAGGCAAACGCATTATGGAAATTCAGACCGAAATTGACAAGGAGAAAGACGATCATGAGAAACAGAAATATACGAATACAGCTATGGCTGAACAAAAAGGAGGCCGACAGGCTTGATAAAAGCGTTAAAAAAAGCGGTCTCAGCAGGGAAGCATATCTGCGGCATTTAATAAACGGACTTGTACCGCCCGAAGCCCCTCCCCCTGATTATTACAGTATGATGAGGGAGCTTTACAGAATAGGAAACAATCTGAATCAGATCGCCGTTAAGGCTCACACTCTCGGAGTTATAGATCAGGCGCGGTATGATGAAAGCTGCAAAATGCTTGAAAACGCCGTAAGAAGAATAACCGACGCCGTTATACTTCCCAAAAAGGCGGGATTGGCTGTGACCTCTATATGGAGAGTTAAGGGGCGGCTTGAAAGGGTTGTGAGGTATGCAAAAAATCCTGAAAAGACCCAAAATCCTGATTTAAGCGGAAACGGTATGCTTGAATATGTTATACGTTACGCTTCCGACCCCGAAAAAACCGCCGCTCCCCATATCCATGATGAAAAAATACCGTTGATGAAGCAGTTCGTTTCGGGTATCAACTGTATGCCGGAAACCGCCGAGGCTGAAATGCTGGCAGTAAAAAAACGCTTCGGCAAGGAAAGCGGAATAATAGCCTATCATGGCTATCAGTCCTTTGCGCCGTGCGATAATATATCGCCGTATAAGGCGCATGAAATAGGATTAAGGCTTGCCGGAAGGCTGTGGGGCGAAAGGTATCAGGTACTTGTGATGACGCATTTGGATAAGGAAAATCATCTGCATAATCATTTTGTCGTCAATAACGTTTCCTTTACCGACGGTAAAAAGTATCACAGAACAAAAAAGGATTACAGGGATATGCAGATTGAATCGGACAGGCTTTGTTATGAAAACAGCTTATCCGTAATCAAACCGAGTCCCACAGGCGGAAGTAAGAATTACGGACAATGGCAGGCTGAACGGAACAATACTCCAACCATAAGGGGTATGCTTAAAAAGGACGTTGACAAAGCCATATCGGAAGCCATGACGATTAAACAGTTTTTTGAAATATTAAGGGATATGGGCTGCGAGTATAAGATACAGAAATATGTTTACGTCAGACCGCCGGAGGCACAGCGCTTTTATAAGCTGGAAAGAAACTTCGGAGAGGAATATTCACTTGATAATATCAAAAGGCGCATATTGGAGCATGAGAGAGTAAAGCCGGTGAAAAAAATCAAGGCGGCGTATTCCTGTAAGGGAAAAATAAAGAATATACGAAAGGCTTCCGGCTTTAAGGCGCTGTATTTTTATTACTGCTATAAGTTCGGCGTTTTTCCGAGGGGAAAGGAATCAAAAGCAAGAATATCGGAATTTAAAAGGGACGTTAAAAGACTGAAAGAAATATCGGAGGAAATAAGGCTGCTGGCGGCAAACGGAATAAATACCGCCGGACAGCTTTTTTCTTACCATTCTCAATACAGTCTGAAATCATGGAACTGACAGACAGAAGAAAACGGCTTTACGGTCAATTAAGAAACGTTGGCGTAAAGAGCAGCGGCGATAAAACAGCCGAGGTAAGAGAACAAACCGCGTTGCTTACAGAACGGATCGTAAAGCTGAGAAGGGAGGATAAGCTATGCGTAAATATAGCCCGTCGTTCAGAGCTTATGAAAGAGGAAATAAAGCGTCATATGGAACGGGGAAAGGAGAATATAAGGCATGAACAATTCAGGGGACGCCGCTGAACAGGTGGTAAGGATAACGATAGACGGAATAGAAGTCGCAGCCAAAATAACCGGAGCCGCGGTTAAAAATATTGCGGCAATGCTCTATACCGTATACAAAAACAGAGATACTTCAAAGGTAAGCTCAAAGGGCAGGGAAAAATTAAATTCCATGCTTAAAAGCGGCAGACCGTTAGAGGTTTTTACGGTAAGCAGGGAGCATTTCAGGACCTTTGCACAGCAGGCGAAAAGCTACGGAGTTTCTTACTGCGCTATGAAAAACAAAGGGGACAAGGACGGGGTAACGGACGTTCTGGTATTCAGGGACGAAGCGCCGAGGATAAACAGAATTGCGGAACGTTTCAGGTTCGCGGAAGTAAAGCCGGACGTTAAAACGAATACGGAAATTGCGGAAGAAAAAGCGGAGAAACAGAGCCCGTATTCAAAGGCTGAAAACCGAAGCTCTGATAATTCTGAGGAAAACAGCCGTAAGGACAACGACATTATTCTTAATAAGCTTTTAGGGAACAGCGCTGAAAAAGGAAAAAAGAAAGAAAACCCCGATCCGGCCCGAGCCGAAGAAAACCGTCGGTCCGGGCATATCTCAGAGAAGCATGAAGAATATTTCTAAGCCGTCCGTTAAAAAGGAGCTTGAAAGCATCAGGGAACAGAGAAGCGGAGGCGCCGGAAGTATAAGGGTCAAGGAAAAAAATATAAAGGAGAGGTAATAAGCTATGCCGAAAAGAAAGAATTTTGACAGTATTCTGACCTCAGGTCAGACCTATAAAAAACAGTTTACCGAGGAAGAAAAGGAAGCTTGGGTAGAAATACAGAAGCAGAACAGGGAAACCGCAAACGGTATTGTGGAAAACGCATTGCCGGAAATATCCCAAAATTCCGAAAAGTTTTTGCAGTATCTTGATACGCAGACGCATTTCTTTAGCTACTCTGTCAGAAATGCGATCCTTATAATGCAGCAGAGGCCGGACGCCGTTAAGCTCGGCGACAGCTCCTATTGGAGAAAAAAAGGCTTCTATATCCAAAGGCGGGAAAAAAACAAGCCCGTACTGATAGTTGAGCCTGCAAACGCCTTTGTAAGAGACGACGGAAGCGTGGGGCAGTATTATAACGCAAAGGAGGTTTCTCGGACAGCCTATGATGCCGGATCATTACAGCTATAAGTCGGATAAAAACTACCGTAACAGGGCGGCTAAGGCAATGGACAATTCGATCGAGGCTCAGAAAAAGGCTGAATATTATGAGCAGAAAGCAAAAGCCGCTGAAAACAACAACGCCATATCAAGCGACGATCCCGAAGCGGTTACAAAGCTGAAAGACAAGTTGGAAAAACTGCAAAATTTTCAAAACCGTATGAAAACGGTAAATGCCTACTACCGCAAAAACGGTACAATGAAAGGTTTTGAGGGTATTTCTGATGAAAAAGCGGCGGAGATCGACGAGGGAGTAAAAAACAGTTATTCGTGGATAACCGCTCCCTATGCTCCCTACGAACTTTCAAATAACAATGCTGAAATCAACCGTTTGAAAAAGCGAATCGCCGCATTGGAGATCCGGAAGGAAGTTGGCTTTGCAGGATGGGAGTTTGAGGGCGGAAAAGCTGTTCCCAACACCGATGAAAACAGATTGCAGCTGTTCTTTGACGAAATTCCCTCGGAGGAACAGCGAGGCGTTCTTAAATCAAACGGTTTCCGCTGGTCGAGATATAACAAGGCTTGGCAGAGACAGCTTAACGCTAACGCAATTTACGCCGCAAGCCCCGTATAAGCTTTTTGCAGCCGTCAGACGGAAGCGATATACGAAAAATCCAGCTTAAAGCCAAAAAGGAACCTGAAAGGAGTTAAAGGTGGAAGTAAAAATAAATAAGGAAATACGGGATTATACGGAAAGCGTATTTTTCGGGCTGTCTTTAAGGCAGCTCGTTTTTTCCGTTATTGCCTGCGCGGCGGCAGCGGCGGCATATTTTCTTTTAAAAGACGCGCTCGGTACGGAAACGGTGTCGTGGGTATGCGTACTTTGCGCGGCTCCGTTTGCGGCTCTGGGCTTCATAAAGTACAACGGCATGACTGCGGAACGCTTTTTTATCGCGTGGCTCAAAAGCGAGATAATAACGCCTAAACGTCTGCCGTTTAAAGCGGATAATTTTTATTATATCAATCTGATGAAAGGCAGTAAAAAATGAAAACACTGAAAAATATAAAGAGGCATGAAAAGGTAAGGTTTGCAATTCCGAGAAGCGTTCAGGATATTATACCTGTCAAGACGGTATGGCAGGACGGCATATTTTACGCCGACGGAAAATATTCAAAGACCTTTAAGTTTGAGGATATTAATTACAGCGTTGCGGGAAAAGAGGATCAGGAGGCCATGTTCCTTGAATACTGCGAGCTTCTTAATTCTCTTGACAGCACAGCGGTAACAAAGATAACCTTAAACAACAGACGCCTTAATAAAAAGGATTTAGAGAAAAACATTCTGATAGCCTGCCGCGGCGACGGTCTTGACAAGTACAGGAAAGAATACAATCAAATGCTGCTTGACAAAGCGTCCGGAGCTAACGCCGTTGTGCAGGATAAATATATAACGGTTTCTGCCTCCAAAAAAAGCATTGAAGAATCAAGGAACTATTTCGCCCGTATCGGCGCGGAGCTGTCGGGGCATTTTTCGCGTCTGGGCTCAAGATGTACGGAGCTTGATATAAACGAGAGAATGAGAATATTTTATGACTTTTACAGAGCGGGGGAGGAAACGGATTTCAGGTTTGAATTTTCGGAAGCGGTAAAAAAAGGGCACAGCTTTAAGGACTATATCGCCCCTGACGGAGCCGAGTTTGACAGCGGATATTTCAGGATAGGCGGCAGGTACGGCAGAACGATTTTTCTAAAAGAATACGCAAGCTATATAAGGGACGACATGATAGCCAAGCTCTGCGAAATAAACTGCGGTCTTATGCTTTCGATCGATATTATTCCGGTCCCTACGGACGAAGCGGTCAGAGAGGTTGAAAACCGCCTTTTAGGCGTAGAAACAAATATTACGAACTGGCAGAGAAAACAGAATCGGAACAATAATTTTTCGGCGGTAGTTCCTTACGATATGGAACAGCAGAGAAAGGAAAGCAAGGAATTTTTAGACGACCTTACGACCAGAAATCAGAGAATGATGTTTGCGGTAATTACTATTGTGCATACCGCCGATACTTTGGAAAAGCTCAACAGCGATACGGAAGCGCTGCTTACTTCGGCAAGGCAAAGCCTGTGTCAGCTTGGCGTTTTAAGATACCAGCAGCTTGACGGACTTAATACGGCTCTCCCGTTCGGAGTAAGACGGATAGAAGCGCTAAGAACTCTGACCACCGAAAGTCTTGCGGTATTTATGCCCTTTAGAGTGCAGGAGGTTTCTCATTCCAACGGCATATATTACGCCCGTAATGTAATAAGCAAAAATATGATAGTAGCAAACCGCCGTAATCTTCTTAACGGAAATTCGTTTATTTTCGGAGTGTCGGGAAGCGGTAAGTCCTTAATGGCGAAACAGGAAATAATAAGTATTATTCTTTCCGATAATAACGCGGACGTAATTCTCATCGATCCCGAAAGAGAGTATTATCCTCTTGTAAACGCAATGAACGGAGAAGCGATAAATATATCCGCCACAAGCCGCAATCACATAAACGCAATGGATCTAAACAAGGACTACGGAGACGATTCAAACCCCGTATCGGCAAAATGCGAATTTATTTTATCTCTGTGCGAACAGCTTATAGGCTCCGAGATAGGAGCGAAGCAGCGTTCTATTATAGACCGCTGTACGGCTAATACCTACCGTTACTATCAGCAGGGAAACTTTCAGGGAACGCCGCCTACATTGCAGGGTTTCCGCAGGGAGCTGCTGGATCAGGACGAGCCGGAAGCAAAGGAAATCGCCCTTGCTATCGAATTATTTACGGAAGGCTCGCTTAATACGTTTGCCAAGCAGACTAACGTCGATACGGAAAACCGTTTTATCTGTTACGACATACTGGAGCTTGGTAAGCAATTGCAGTCTATCGGTATGCTTGTGGTGCTTGACAGCATACTTAACCGGATAAGCCGCAATCGTGCGAAGGGCAGAACCACATATATATTTATAGACGAAATCTATCTGATGTTTCAGCATGAATATTCCGCAAACTTTCTTTTTACTCTCTGGAAGCGCGTCCGTAAATACGGCGCGTTCGCCACAGGCATTACCCAGAACGTGGACGACCTGCTGCAAAGCCATACGGCAAGGACAATGCTTGCAAACTCCGAGTTTATAATTATGCTCAATCAGGCGTCCACTGACAGAGCCGAGCTTGCAAAGCTCCTTAATATTTCACAGCTGCAAATGTCGTATATAACCGACGTTAATGCGGGGCATGGACTTATAAAGGTAAACAAGTCCCTTATACCCTTTGAAAATCAATTTCCTAAGGACACGGAGCTCTACAGGCTGATGACTACTAAAATAAACGAGGTGAAGCGTTGAAACCGAAGCTGTATATTGCGCACCTTTCGGGCGGTAAGGATTCAACCGCTATGCTGCTGAGGCTTCTGGAAGAAAAAAGACCGCTCGATCTCATAATCTATTGCGATACGGGACTTGAATTTCCGCAGCTTTACGAGCATTTAAATAAGCTGGAGGAATATATACAAACGCCTGTAATAAGGCTCAGGGCTGAAAAAAGCTTTGAATACTATTTTTATGAATATACCCCCAAGCGAAGAAATCCGAAGCTTAACAAGTATTACGGAATGAGCTGGCCCGGACCTCGGAACAGATGGTGCACAGCCATGCTTAAAACAAGGGTAGCAAGCCGTTATCTGGCGAGGCTGAAAAAGGAATATGAAGTAATTGAGTATATAGGAATAGCCGCGGACGAGCCACGGAGACTTCGGGACGCCTGTTATCCGCTTGCGGAGTGGGGAATGACGGAGAAGGACTGTCTTGATTACTGTTACTCAAAGGGCTTTGACTGGGGCGGTCTGTATCAGATATTCAGGCGTGTTTCGTGCTGGTGCTGTCCTTTGCAGGGCTTGGACGAGCTCAGGCGGCTGCATGAATATTTTCCGCATTTATGGAATAAGCTTACTATGCTCGACAGGAATTCATGGCGAAGATTCAGGGCTGATTATTCAGTACCGCAGCTTGCTATGAGGTTTGATTATGAAAAAAGGCGTATTGAAAACGGACAGAGCATTCGCAGCAGGGAATTTTACAGAGAATTAAAAGCTATACTGAACAGTTCCTTTTCAGAGGACGGAAAGCGTTATGCTTTCCGTTCTTTATCATATATGCCGGAGGTGTCGGATGGATCGTATCAAAACCAAAAAGATATGCAGGAATATAAAGACGCTGGACAGATCGGTCAGAAACAGCGGAAGAATAGTACATGATATGATCAGAACAAAGGATAAGGCTGACGCCGGACATCCTGAGGCTGACGTATCAGTTATTTATACCGATAAAATGAAAAAAGCGGCTTTGACGCCGCTTAAAGCCGGAAAATCGGCTGTTCAATATACGGCGGACGCAAAGCGAAGTCTGCAAAAAAGCAAAACCTGCCGATGGGATAAAAAGCTTTCAGATCCCGCCGACGTTAAGAAACAGCCGCAGGTATCGCCGGAAAATAAGGATTTCAGGCGTTCGGGAGATAAGGTCAAAACCGCCGGCAGAGCTGTCAGGACCAATCAAAACGCAGTAAAGACAGCAGAACGGTCGGCGGAAGCGGCAGGGAAATACGCTGAAGCCGCAAGACGTTCACAGCGCATATCAAAGGCGGTCAGAGGCGGGACGGGCAAAACAAAAGCCGCGGTAAGAAAAACCGCGGAAGCTGCCGCAAAGGCAATACGAGCTGTAAAAACCTCTGTTACCGTACTGCTTGCCGGAGGCTGGATCATATTAGCCGTCGTTATATTGATAAGCTTTACGGCCGCGGTATTCGGATCGGGCTTTGGTATTTTTTACTCCGGCAGCGACGATAAGCCTATATCCGTCATTGCCGCTGAGATAGACGCGGATTTTAACGCGGAGCTGCAAAGAATACAAAGCTCCAATAAGCATGATATTTTAAAAATCACAGGTCATAAAGCCGATTGGAAAGAAACGCTTGCCTTTTTCGCCGTTTATGCTGCCGATTCCGATTCGGAGGCCGCTCAGGACGTTATAGAGCTTGACGATGAAAAAATAAAAAAGCTTAATTCAATCTTTTGGGAAATGAACAGTATAGATTACAGGACGGGGGAAATTACGGAAACCGTAACTGAAACGGTGAAGGATAAAAACGGTAAAACAGTTGAAAAGAAAAAGAACGTAAAACGTATTTGCCTGTATATCAATATCAGGTCAAAGACCGCCGATGAAATGGCGTTTGAATATGACTTTACCGATTCCCAGACGCAGCAGCTTGAAGAGCTTTTAAGTCCTGAATACGATGAAATGTGGGAAGCTGTGCTGTCAGGGGTTTCAGATGATTATTACGGAACGGGAAACGGAGATATAGCCGCAATTGCAAGATCACAGCTTGGAAATACGGGAGGAGAAATCTACTGGCGGTGGTACGGCTTTGAAACAAGAACTGAATGGTGCGCCTGTTTCGTTTCGTGGTGCGCCGATCAGTGCGGATATATAAATACGGGAGTATTCCCTAAGTTTGCTTCATGCTCGCAGGGTATTATGTGGTTTCAGGAGCATGACCGTTGGCGCGCAGGCAGCTATATTCCGAAGCGGGGGGATATAATATTTTTCGATTGGGATAACGACGGTATTTCAGATCATGTTGGTATAGTGGAACGCGCTGAAAACGGAACTGTTTATACGATAGAGGGAAACAGCGGCGACGTCTGCCGAAGCGGAAGCTACGAGGCAGGAAGCGGCTGTATATTCGGGTACGGCGTTCCTGATTATTAACTTCAGCTCCATTGGGACCGAAGTCTGAAAATTAAAGCGTGTATCTGGAATAAGATACACGCTTTAAATTAATTATCAGCCATAAGCGGCATAACCGCCTTTTAGAAATTTATTGGTAAAATTACACAAATAAAAGATAGCTCAGTTAGATATTTATACAAAATATATAATAATGTTATATCATTAAATAATAGGTATTATTTTCCGTTTATTATTCTAATGATAAATTATTGATAATTATAGGAGGACGAAAAAATTGAAAAAAAATTTTTCAACGTGCGCTTTCAGGCGCTTTGTCTGTGCTGTTTATTGGACAAGCGCTTATCTACGGCGACGGCAGCTCACAGGGAATAGCTCATGCTGAAACGATTGCGGACGTCAAGGAATCTCTTGAGCTTTCAGGAAACGCTGATGAACTGAAGCAGGAATTTTATGAACAAACAGAGGAATTCGGAAATATTGATTATTTTTCTTTTCCAGAGGTTTCGTTAATGTCAAATGCTCCGACAGGCTTTTCGGATAGCTTAGCTGTTACCGGATTTATTGGTAAATACGGAACAAACACTGATTTGACAAAAGTAAAAATTCTGATTTTTGATGGCTGGGACTTAGCAGCGGAAACCACAGCCAATGAAAATGGTTGGTTTTATATTAATAGCGGCAGCATAGGCAGCGAAACAAATATAAAAATAGAATGCGACGGTTATTTGCCAAGATTTTATAAAGGCATGGGCTGGGGAGCGTATCAAATAGGAACGGAAGCAGAGCCGGAAATGCTGTATCCGGGTGATACTACATATAATGCGGATAACGGAAATCAGTGGAGTGATGAACAGATAACAGAAGACGACGCATTGTATGTGCAGAGCTGCATCGGTGCATATGCCGGAGATGACGGTTATAATCCGGGTTGTGATTTAAATGGGGACGGTACGATAACTCAGGAGGAAATTGACGAACTGACAGACTATTTAAATTCGATTGATCCTGTAGATGTAACAATGATTGCCGCATGGGATATTAATGATGATTGGCTGATAGATAATAATGATCTTGAAATATTGAAACTGTATGAAAATTATGAAGTAACAGAAGATATAGCGCATTTAGACGTTAATCAGAACGGCATTATAGACAGTGAAGATATAACAGCTTATACAGAATACTTAAATTCTACAGAAGCCTTTTTATATATGATGGATTTAAACGGCGATAATGTTGTTAATTCAGACGACATAGATTATTTATCTGATAAATTGAATTTAAGAAGCAGATCTTTAAATTACTTTGAATATATGGATATATATTCAGAGGACAGGACAATAACGATTGAAGATTATAATTGGTTTAAAGAATATTGCACTCAATATTCCGGATATACTTCCGAAAACAGTTATAAGAAAAATATAAAATTGACAGCCGATTGTTATGTTGACGGAAGTTTTAATCTTCATGACGGAAACCTTGATTTAAACGGTTATTATCTTACCGTTTATGACTGTATGTCATTTACAACAGATAACCCTAATCTATGGAATAATAATACGGGAGCTTTTCTTAATGTTAATTCAGGTGACTGATTGTATATAACAATTTGGTTTTTCGTACTGCTTCACCGGATGGTTGGGATGGCAATGCCGGACAAACATTTGATTTAAACGGAGGAACGGTTGAAATAGGCGGAGATTTTAACTTCGGACAAGCAAATTGCTATGACACATTGCTTATGACAACGGCAGGAAGCCAGTTAACTATTTATGGAAACTGGAATTACATAACTCTGACAGATATGGAGGGCAAGTGGACAAATGGTACCATATACTTTGAAGGTCCCGTTTGGGAAGTTAATGAAGCCTCCGGTGAAAAATCTGTTTATTCCAGCGGAGAACATGTAATAAGCCTTTATTATCCATACGGACAACAAACTATCCTTTGGGATAACAGATATACATATGTAGAAGATGAAAACGGAAACCCAACTACCAACAGACATTTGAATTTTGATTATTTTGATGAAGAATACGAAATGGGAGGCGTTTATTTCCCCTATGGATATTCTGACGAAATATATAATATACGTCCTTGGTTTCCTGAAGAGGAATACCCATCCGAACCTGATTATTCGTTATACCGTAAAGGCTGGGAAATATGCGACGGAGTTCATATAGCAACCGGAAACTACACTAAGTCTTTTATTGATTTCAGTATAAAGTCTCCGGGTGTTCAATCGGATTTTATAAGAACATATAATTCAATGAGCAATGAATAAGGCAGCTTCGGTATAGGCTGGGATTTTAATATTGATGTAAGCAGAATAATAATACCCGCAGATGGGTATTATCAGGTTGTTTTGCCGGACGGGTCTAATACTACGATTAAGGACGATGGAAACGGCGGTTATGAATGCCTGAACGCTCACAGTACAATGGCAAAGAACGGCAGCGAATATATTGTAACCAATGCAGCTCAGTCGAAATACTATTTCAATGCGAACGGAGAAATGTACAAGGTTGAGGATGGTGCAGGAAATAAGCTTGAAGTTTCAGTCAAGCAGAATAATAAGCGGACTGTTACAGAATCAACGGGTAGAAAATACATTATAACTTACAGCAGTGATACTGAACATCCCCGTGTAATTCAAATTGATGATGTGACAGGCGACCGTACAGTAAAATACAATTACAATTCTGAAAATCAACTTGTTTCTGCCGTTAGTGTATCAGGTGCAGTTGAAAAATACGAATATGATGAAAATGGAAGATTAAACAAGATAGTAAACTTTAATAACGAAGTAACGGATCAGATTAAATACCGTTCTCATGGCGAGGTAGACTATTTAATTAATTCATCAGGTCTGAAACAGGAGTATAAATATAACAAGTCTCAAAAGCATACCGAAACGAAAGAATACAGCGGTAATGAAATAGTAAAAACTTATAGTTATAATTATGATGAAAAATATACAGTAAATACAAATAAGATAACTGCTGACGGTAAAGCATATGAAGCTGAAAAATCAAAATTTAATCTTATAAACGGCGAAAATAAATATGATGAAGTTGCTGAAAGCGCTGACATTATGGGCAATGTAACAAAATATGAACGTGACAGCAACGGAAATGTTATTAAAACTATAAATCCTGACGGAACGGTAACTTTAGCAAATTACAATAATAAAAATAGTCTTATTGCCTATGTTGATGAAATGGGTAATGCTGAAATAAATGCATATGATACAGACGGAGTAACTCTGCTCAAAGAGGCCAAAAGCCTGAAAGCTCTTACTCAAAATGAAATAAATGATATTACAGCAAATAACTTTGATCCGATAGTATATATTAACGAACACGAAAGCAGCTATGCAGTAACCAGCTATGAATATTTTGCAGACAGCTATGTAAGCGGAGTTATCGGACTGATTAAAAAGACAACAGACCCTGAGGGTAATATAACCGAATATGAATATTATAAGGACGGTTTAGGCAAAGGATTAATCAAAGAAAAGTGGATATACGGTAATGGTATATCAAAATCTGCAAACGGTACACGCTATGAATACAATAAACAATTGCAGGTTTCAAAGGAAATAAGTCCTGAGGGTTATGTAAAAGAATATGAGTATGATAAATTTGATAATGTTACGGTAACACGTCTTGGATCAGGCGAAAATGTTATTAAAACAATATATGAATACGATGGATTAGGCAGAAAGATAAAAGAATATGAGGGTAACTATTCCGAATCAAAAGATAAGTATAAATCTTTCTCATATTACCCGAATAATCTTGTGAAATCTGAAACAGACGCCGAGGGGAACGTTACGTCATATGAGTATGATGTGTACGGTAATGTTATTAAGAAGACAAATTCTGACGGGACTGTAAATATTACGGAATATGACGGTTTACAGCGTGAAAAAGCAACATATTTCAAGTGGAAAGCAGACGCCGAAAAACAGATTCTGACTTCAACAACTTATGAATTTGCAAAGAATCACAGCTTTGACGTTTACACTGCTCTTGACAGTTCGTCATCGAAATCATGCAGCGGACTAAAGACAATAAAAACAACCTATATCACTGCTGACAAACAGGTAGTAAATGAAACTCTTACCGATTTCAGAGGCAATGCGGTAATAGAAAAGACAAACGGTGAAACCAAGAGTACAAGCGTATACTATGCAAACGGACAGCTTGCAAGAGCAACGGATTCGTTAGGCAATACTACTAAATACGAGTATCAATCCCTTAATAGTTTAACTAAAACGTATGTTCCGTTCAATTCAAATAGTGACGGAAGCATAAATTATTCTATTACGGAAAATCAGTATGACAAAAACGGTAATGTTATTCTTACAAAGCAGACTGTTCAAAAACAGGATTCCGGCAACGTTAAATACAGCATAACGCAGAATAAGTATAATGGATATGGCTTATTATCAGAGGTTATACTAAGCGACGGTACTGTGAACGGTGATAAAAATATAACAAAATATTTTTATGACAGGGATCAGTTAAAAACCAAAATGTATACAGGCTTGTCAAGTGAAAATGATACTGACTACCTTATAACATATTATGAAACTGATGAATGGGGTAGACTAATAAGAACAACCGACAGCGCCGGTTATGATTCAGGCTTGACTGTATATGATAAAAGCGGCAACATTATTAAAACAACAGACGCTAACGGCAATGTTACAACAAATACCTATGACGCTCTCAATCGTCTGCTCACTTCAAATACGGTAAATTCCAATGATTCTTCCAAGAACGTCAGCAAGTCGTATACCTATGACAGCATGGGAAGAATAACTCAGACAGTTAGCAACGGACTCACAACAAATACCGTTTACGATGATCTGGGCAGAAAATATACTGAAACAGAGTCTGACGGTAATGGTTATGCAGTATTCAGAGGATTTTTCTATGAGGGCGTCTCCCAGTATGTTAGAGAAGAGATTGTCGGGCAGTATCATCTTCTGTTCTATTCTGACAAAACATATGAATATGATGGAGAAATGCGTGTAGTCAAGGTCAAGGAATCAGGAAACGAAACGGCGTCCTACACCTATGACGCAAACGGCAACAAGAAGTCTGAAACACTTGCAAACGGCGTGGTTTCGACCTATACCTACAACAAGGCGAACAGAATTACAAAGCTTGAAAACAAATCAGGCAATACTGACATATCAAGCTACGAATATTCCTATTATTTAGACGGTTCTGACGCTTGCAAAATACACAATGAAAGTGGTATAATAGAAACGACATCATATGAGTATGACGGTCTAACAAGACTGACTGAGGAAGCTGTCAAGGTTGGAAACAACACGACAGATACCTACGCATACGAGTATGACGATTACGGCAACCGCTCAAAGATGACAGCGGCAGGTACTGAGGACTTTGTAACTGAATACAGCTATGTTGATTCTAACGGCAAGTACACTGCGCTGCTTCAAAAGGAAGTAAAGACTGTTGAAAACGAAGCCGACGAAAACTTAATCACCTTAAATCCGGCTTCAGACGTAAAGCAGACGGTTTATACCTACGACAGCAACGGCAATCAGATTAAAAAGACTGCCAATGGCAAAACTGAAACCAACACATACGATGGTCTGAATCAGCTAATCGGATTTACAGACGGCGAAACAACTGCAAGCTATGCTTACAATGTCGATGGTCTGAGATATGAAAAGACAGTTAACGGTCAGACGATAAATCATGTCTGGGACGGAAGCAAGCAGATAGTTGCAGACATTATCGACGGACAGTTTTACGAGGCAGATTGTTACATCAGAGGTACAAATCTTGTTGCCAAGTACAACTACAGAAACGGTAATAAGTCCGAGTATACCTACTATACGCAGAATGCGCATGGGGACGTTGTAAATCTTACGGATTCAGCTGGTGCGGTAACCAAGAAGTATACCTATGACGCTTTTGGCGTTGAAAAGAATATTGATGATTCTGATACTAATGCGTTCCGTTATTGCGGTGAGTATTACGACGCTGAAACGGGTACAATTTATCTTAGAGCAAGATATTATAATCCTATAAACGGAAGATTTACAAGTCGGGACACTGCACTTGGAAATCCCGCTGATCCTTTAAGCCTTAATCTTTATACATACTGTCATAATAATCCTGTATTAGGCGTTGATCCAAGCGGACATTTCTTTGAAACGCTTCTTGATGTTGTTGGATTGGTTGTTGATGTAGTTGATTTTGTAAAGGAACCATCGGTTGGAGGATTTGTAGATATAGCTTGGGACATCGGAGGACTGTTAGTACCGGGTGTTCCGGGATCTTATGCCGGCGATGCTGTAGAAGCTGTATATGATGTAACTAAGGCTGTTGATAAGGCGCATGACGTAAAGAAAGCTGCAAATGCGGCTGACGCAGCAGGAGACTTAGGAAAAGCTGCTAAAAAGCTTGATACTGCAAGCGACGCTTACAAGGATATTGACCGCTCTACCGAGGTTTTACAGCAGGGTAAGAAAGTTCCGAATCAATACGGAAAAAAAGGATGTTCAGAACATAGAGCTGAAATTGATAAAGCTGTTGATGATATGCAAAAAAGAGGATTAGATACTGCTACTGAGTATAAATTTGATACTTATGGTGGTTATAAAAATTCAAGATATGCAGACGCAGTAGGTATAAAAGACGGTAAGATAGTTGAAATTCATCAGGTCGGAGTTTCTACTAAACGAGGATTACCGGTTTCAAGAGAGAGAAAGGCAATTAGTGATATAGAAAATTCTACTGGTATTAACGTCACATTCCATTCATATAAAAGAAGGTAGTTATTTTGGGAAAACAAATAATTTTTCATATGGATACTCAAGACGAATTGAAATTCGTTGAATATATAAAATCCAAAGGTTTATTGATTTTTTTAAAAGAGGATGGCAAAAGGCTAAAGGAAATTGATAAATTGCCAGAATTTAAGGATACATGGTGTTATGGAGTTTGGCTCTACAAAGAAGACTTTGGGTTGATTGATTCTCATAATGTAGATACTGGCTTTCTGTGTATCACTGATAGGTCATATACAATTGAGTTCAGAAGAACATCCATTGACGATGAAGAAAAAGTAGTTCGGGGAGGACGAATATGGTATCAGACAAGCTATTATGATGAGAATGGTGAATTAATAAAAAAAGGAGGTGAGATTGAAAAAGTATATCAGCAATTGTGTAGATATATCAGAAATAACTTATGTAAAATAGTTAAGATGATAGAAACGCCCAGGGGGCAATGTAAAAGAATATATTACTGCAGCAAGTCAATAAAAAGCTTATATGAAAGCGGATATAAATTATTATATTGATAAAAAGGTAATATGATAGAATTTCAAAGTGCGTTTATGGAATCAAATGGAGAGCCTATTAAATACAAAGGAAAGACATTAATAATGGCAGACAAAATTCCGGTAAATAAGGAATTTAAAATAACATTGAAATTGATTTCAAAAAATTCTAAATGGTAACACATATCAGAATTATTCGCTATGTTCATATTGGAGGAAGTATGTTTCAGGAAGAAAATATAATATCGCTGGGATGGAAAAAACGGTATGAAAGTCAGGCGGAAGAAATAAAAAGGGAATTAGATGATTTATCAGAAGCTTTTGATGACTATAAGGTATTTAAAGAAAAATACCAGTTAAAGGTCATAAAAAGAACAAGGAAATTAGCTAAGAAAGGTGACATATTCGTTTTTTCACCAAGAGAAGGAATATACTTTTACGGTCTTGTAGTAAAAGACGACTTAAAAAGTGATGAGGAATATAACTGGTATGTCATTATGCTCTTTAAGAATAAGACAAATTCATTGGACAAAATTAATTTTGTGCCGGATTATAATGAACTTTTAATTCCACCATTAGTTGTAACTCGTTTATATTGGACAAAAGGATTTTTCTATAATGTTGGACATTTAGATAATGTTAATATAACTACTACATATGGATTCTACAGCGCATACTGGAATATTATAGAAGATGAGTATCACAATAAGATAATAGAAAAACCACATTATTTAGGATTAGCAGGTATAGCAACTGATATTGGAGTTGCCTATGATGTTAATAGGGAACTAATAATAAACAAGGATTTATTGAAATTCTAATAATTATAATGTAAGGGTATAACTTCGGCTCCAGTGAAGCCGAAGTTATACATTATTTTATATCTATAGATAATCATTATGAATTGAAATTAATAGTTAATTGTCAGAGTTATTTTTGCTATGTTCATATTGGAGGAAGTATGTTTCAGAAAGAAAATATAATATCGCTGGAATGGAAAAAACGGTATGAAAGTCAACCGGAAGAAATAAAAAGGGAATTAGATGATTTATCAGAAGCTTTTGATGACTATAAGGTATTTAAAGAAAAATACCAGTTAAAGGTCATAAAAAGAACAAGGAAATTAGCTAAGAAAGGTGACATATTCGTTTTTTCACCAAGAGAAGGAATATACTTTTACGGTCTTGTAGTAAAAGATGATGTAAAAAGTGATAGCGAATATAACTGGTATGTCATTATGCTGTTCAAAAGTAAGACAAACTCATTGAATGATATAAATTTTATTCCCTACTATAACGATCTGTTATTACCGCCATTAATTGTTACACGTCTTTATTGGACAAAAGGATTTTTCTATAATGTTGGGCATTTAGACGAAGTTAATTATAATATTTCATATGGATTTTATGATGTTTATTGGAATATTACAGTTGATGAGTACGATCAAAAAATAAATTATGTTCCTGACTATATAACTTCTGCGGGTGTGATGACAGACATAGGAATTGCTTATGAAGTTAATAAGGAACTAATAATAAACAAGGATTTATTGAAATTCTAAAAATTATAATGTAAGGGTATAACTTCGGCTCCAGTGGAGCCGAAGTTATTTCTATAGTCTTTGGGATTTATCATTTTGTTAAGTATGAAAAGTACAGAAAAAGCATGAAATATTTCCAAAGCAGGGGGATATAATATTTTTCGATTGGGATAACGACGGTGTTTCAGATCATGTTGGTATATAGTGGAATGCGCTGAAAACGGAACTGTTTATACGATAGAGGGAAACAGCGGCGACGTCTGCCGAAGCGGAAGCTACGAGGTAGGAAGTGGCTGTATATTCGGGTACGGCGTTCTTGATTATTAACTTCGGCTCCATTGGGACCGAAGTTACAATCAAATTTCAATATGTTAGTAAAATTACACAAATACAAGCATAATTTGTTATATAAATATCCAAAATTATAAAAATTATGTTGCATTATGCCATATAATGTTATATAATTTATATTACATTGTTAAATAATAGTTGGTGTTTACTTATTATTATCTAATGAAATAAATCATGATAAGGAGGGGCGGATTTTACAGTAAGTCAAAACAATCCAATATTTAGGGAAAGGAAGAAAAACAATGAAGAAGTTTAAAAAGCTTATGTCCATACTGCTGGCAGCGGTTATATCAATACCGTATTTTGCCAATATAGCGGTATCGGCAGAGGGAACTGAGAAGTACCCGTACATGATATTCGGACGGAACGGTATTACAATGAGCGCAAGCTCTAACCTGTGCATGAACGGTAATGTACATACCAATAAGGAAGCCGACATATCCTACTTAAACGGAAATATCAACGGTAAAATCACAACGGGCGCTGATATTGAAAAAAGAATCAAGCACGTTTACGCCGACACAAAAATCAAAGAGACCTATTTTACCAAAAACTGCGAGCTTTACGAGGACGGTTATGTTCGTGATGAAATGAATATACATATTAACAGTCCTATTTACAGCTACAGAAACATTGAACTTGACGGCAATGTATCTCTCAATTCCAGCATGGGAACGCTGATGGATATAAATGTGACGGGAGAGGTCAAGAATGCGAATACTTCCGTTGTATATTCAAAGTACGGCGATATTACTATTGAAAACGACAGCACAGCCAACATTAACGGACTTATTTACTGCCCTCTGGGAACGCTTACGATTGATTCTCCGAATATTAACTTGAACGGTGTAATTATTGCCGATAAAATCGTAATTAACGGAAGCAGTATAAATATCAACTATAAGGATGATATTGCAGGCTTTATAGGAACAGAGTCGGAAAAATACGATTTCAGCGATTTAGAATACCTGCCTGAATCTTGGCTTGGCGATACTGATGAGGATATGCTTTTTGATATTTATGAAAAAGTAATAGATACTGATCCGTATGATATAGATACAGATGATGATGGATTGCCTGACGGATATGAAGTTTTAACACTGAACACCGATCCGTTAGAATTAGATACAGATGAAAACGGAATTTCCGACGCTGACGAAGATTTTGATAATGATAATCTGAGTAATCTTGGGGAATATCAGAATCAAACAGGACCGTTCAATCCCGATACCGACGAGGACGGATTGCTTGACGGAGACGAAATCAAAACATATAAAACCGATCCTCTGAATCCCGATACGGATAACGATGGACTTCTGGACGGTGAGGAAGGCTATGACGGAACGATTTACAAAAAGTACGGCGTTTACTTTGACCCGCTGAATCCTGACACTAATGGCAACGGAATACTTGACGGAGATGAAGTTTACACTCAATCAAAAAATCAGTCTGTTGAAACTTATGACAAAGCGATTACGGAAATCAAGGTTGACATGGACACAAACGGCAGTCTTGAAAGAAATCTTACCATTGAAAGTATGTATGGAATTGACGCAATGTCAAGCGATGTATATGCCATGATAGGCGAGCCGTTTAACTTTACTTCGGAAACAAGCTTTGAATCTGCTACAATTACCTTTAAAATTGATAAATCAAAGCTGGGTGATACTAAGTTTGACAACTTAATTATTCTCTGGTATAATGAAGAAAAACAGATTTTTGAAGAAATGCCCACAACCCGAAACTGGGAGAACTCAACCGTAAGCGCCACAACTACTCATTTTTCACAATACATGATTGTTGACAGCGAGAAGTGGTATGACAATTGGGAAGAAAGTTTCATGGAACTGCGGAAGATGTGGAGCAGTCATACTACATATTATAAGGCAATGAACACTATTTTAGTGGTGGATTGCTCATGGAAAATGGACAGCGCAGACCCGATCAGCTATTCTATTGAGGTTGGATATAACGGAGTTACAGAAGAAAACCATACCGAAATTCTATCTCATATTCAAGGTACTCAATCAAATATCGACTATTATATGAAAAAATACGGACGGAGGAAATGCAACAGAGCATATATATGTGAAAATATAATCGGAAATATGGGCAGCGGAGACAGCGCCGCAGTCATTATGTATTCTGATCACATAGAATCCAATACAGGTTTGACAGGCTCAACGGGACCGCTTTATTCCGCAGTTCAGGGTGTAAACAGTGACGGAAATTCGTTATGGCTGAACAGCGCCGTTCAGACTGCGTTGTCATATGTAAGCGACAGCGATACCAATATGTACCGAATCATAGTATTAACAAACGGCGACGTGTCATACGGTTATGAATTATCATCATATGATTATACAAATGTATCTTTAAATATAGTAAGCCTTGGTAGAGGAAGTATAGGTTCTGATTTAGAAAATATTGTTTATGATACATACGGAGACGTTTACTACGGTTATCCATCAAGTGCTCTTACAAACGTAACCGGAAATACAATAGATATTCCGCCGCAGTTTATTGGTGAAGATTCGGACGGAGACACCATTCCTGATATTGTAGAGCTTTATGGGCTAAAGCCAAACGGTCAGCCGATAAATAGTGATCCGAACAAAAAAGATACCGATGGAGACGGGCTTGATGACAATGTGGAAATACATTATAACGGAAGTAATTGGACGTCAGAAGTGAACAAAAATGAGTATGACGGTACTGTATACTGTGGCTCCGATCCGACATTAATAGATACGGACTGGGACACATATGACGATAAAAAGGAATATGAGTTAGGCTCCAATCCGTCAGTAGCAAACTTCTATATTGAAAATGAAGATTATGAGTTTGTGATGAATAATGATTACTATAATTCAGACGCATATCGAACGATGTATAACAATAGTGTTCTTACACAGATGTATGTGGGCTTAGGAAACTATGTATTTAACTCTAATTATAGTAAGGTAGAGCTATACAAAACGACGATTGTTGATTATTTAAATAGAACATTAGAATCCAAAAAGTCCATCTATGAAACACAAGAATGGATTGATTTGGCAAAATCAATTTGTGATGGTTATAATGATTCTGTCGGTCTTGCTTATAAAGTATTGGAGACATCAGGAAAACCGATTGATATAACCCAAAGAGATATGGAATTGATAAAGGAATTTCAAGCAAAAATGAAGGAAAATTTAAAAATAATTAACTCATATAATCCTTTTAACCAATCAAGTGAAGAAGTTGTTGGTTTAGTTAAACGAGCTAATTTAGACTTTGAATATTTATCATCACAGGTTGATTCTGTTTCCAAAAAAATAAATTTAAAGAATATGAGTATTAAGTTTATTGATGGAAGTATAAGTAAGTTAAATAATGTTATAGAATTTGTTGACTGGAGTACTTCTGCAATAGAAACATATAAAAGCTATACAAAATTTAAAAGTAATGTTCGTATTATGGAAGACGGTATTATACTGTTAGAAACTTTTACACAGTCAGATGACGTATATGTAAAAAAAGCAGCATTACAGTTACTGGACTATGCTAATACAGAATATGAAAAGGCACATTATGAATGGATTCAAGCTTTAGAATCTATTGGAGAAGGTGCATTAGGTACTGAGATTTCTTATGCTATATCTAAGATACCTAAGTATGGCTCATATGCAAGCTTATTTGTTGTTGTAAGTGATTGGGCAACAAATATAGGGGAAACTGCTACACAAGCCGAGTATACCTTTGCAAATGCAACAGTAGCTGAATCTTTACGAAAAGAAATATGGCAAATGGCTAAATCTGGAGAACAGCTTCAAAATGGTATTTCAATCAGCAAAGATTACAAATCTGCCGCAAGGAAATATGTTGATTTAATTGTACTGAGAATAAACGCCGAAGAACAATACATAGCATATAGCAAAGCGTTTCCTTGGTATTCAGAATGGCTGGATAAAGATAATCAGGAGCACGCTCAAGGTAATATAAATAAACTCAATGATATATTAAAAAAGTACACATATTAAGGAGAAATAATTGAAAGAAATACTTTCTTATTGGGATATTTCTTTAGGCTTAATTGCAATAGGCTTTGGAAGTTATCGTTTTATTAAGTATGAAAAGTACAAAAAAAAGCGTGATAACGATATGTTAAAAAAACAAATGGAATATGGAAATTATCGTATAAAAGGTATATGGATGATCGCCACGCATTTTTTTGGTGTTCACTCCTAATATTTATTGGTGTAGTATTCATTTACAACAGATTAAAAGGGAATTTACCCAATATTGTAACATTTATAAAGGACATCTTTTTTTATTAAAAGCATTGTTTAATTTAAATGAAATATCTTCGGCTTTAAGTGGGTCGAAGATATTTTATGTCTAAACAGCATAACTAAGAGTTTCCTTGGTATTCAGAATGGCTGGATAAAGATAATCAGGAGCACGCTCAAAATAATATTAGAAATCTGAATAAGATACTCGAAAAATATACGGTTAAGGTGAGTTGATAAGAATGAAAGCAATACTTTCTTACTGGGATGTTTCTTTAGGTTTAATTGCTATAGGCTTTGGGATTTATCGGTGGGCTAAATACTTTATTTATGTAAAAAAGCGAGATGATAATCTAATCCGAAAAAATAATGGAAAATGGGAATCGTCTTATTCGAGATATATGGATGATAGATATGCTTATACAATGTGCTTGGCTTTAATAGTTTTTGGTGCATTATTTATTTACAATAGGATCAAAGGTAATATGCCTAATATTATCATTCTTATTAAGTATATTTTTACTCATTAAAGTTTAACTTTGATAAAAAAATGAAACAACTTCGGTTTCACTTGAAACCCAAGTTGTTTTATTGTAAGCTTACTAATAGCAAAGCGTTTCCTTGGTATTCAGAATGGCTGGATAAAGATAATCAGGAGCACGCACAAAATAATATTGATAGATTAAACAATATATTGGTAAAATATATATAAAAGGAGTAATAATTGAAAGAGATTCTATCTTATTGGGATATTCTTTTAGGGTTATTGTCAATAGCTTATGGAATAAATCGTCGAATCAAATTTGAAAAAATTAAAAAAAAGCGTAGGAAAGAGATGCTCAGAAGTGGTAAATATACTGTATCTTATGCTAAATATATGAGTAATAAATTTGAATATTTAATGGATGCATTTTTTGTTACTATCGGTATTATATTCATCTACAACAGATTAAATGGTAATTTACCTAATATTATTGAGCTTATTAAAGAGTTTGCATCTTATTGAATAAAAATCATGGGTATAGTATAATGCTATATCCATGATTAATTTCAATCAGCAGAGATTACAAAGTTGCTGCAAAAATTCAAAAGAGCAAAACAAACAATTAAGTTTGTTTTGCTCTTTTTCTTTATTACAAAAAAATATTTTAAAGGAAGTGATAATATGATATATAAACCTCAAAATGTATACCCTCATAATACGGCTATAGACGCCTCTGAAGATAACAGCTTCTCATTTATATTCAACGGGGATCATTTATGGGGTTATGATTTTGTGTTCTATGACGCAGGCAATAACGGACTTATTAAAAAGATGTACGTTCCTCTGTCTGCTTCGGCTATATACAATGATTATGAATCCAGAACAAGAATGTCTTCAGGTACTTTTGAAAACGGTAAAAGCTATAAATATAAAATGAATATATATCAGGAAAAATATGATATATTCGCTGTGCAGGGAACAGTCAGATCTATTAATGTTTCTCACCCTTCTGTTCAGATTCCTATTACATACGGCATAACTGAAATTCAGAATCCCATTTATTATGAAGTAAACGGCATTCGCACTCTTTACGGGGCTTGCTGCATGGAAATTGATAACGGGACTGTAAAAGAACGAAGAATGATTACTAATTATGATCCGACTTTGAAATACGGTACAGACGACGGTTTTTACGATCCGGATAATATTATCCGGCTTTATTTTTTTATCCTAATTCATAAAAATCAATATTAGATAATAATTGTAAATAATTTGTGAACTTTTATTGTTAAGGATTGAAATTTGTATAATTTTAGTATATTATTAATAATAATCATGATTATAAAATAAACAGGAGAAATATTAAAGATGATAAATCAGTATGTTGAAGAAAAAACCTGAGGTTAGCAATTATCGGAATGCGTAAGGTGAAGTAATTAATAAATTGAGCTGGAAATTTTAGCTTGACATAGTATAATAAAAATGATTCAATCATTGCAAGCCGTAATTTCTGAATATAATACGGAAAAGGCGCTGAAGTTAAGTTGTCAGGCGCCGCCCTTAATATAGACTCGATTTTGTAATATTGTTTTAGGATCACTAATATTTATGAATGTTTATGCAATAAAAATAGATACTTCGTTGAACGATATAAATTCGTTTATTCCTTTATTATCAGAAGAGAGAATCAAAAAGATAAATAAATATATTTACGAAAATGCTCGAAAGATAAGTATATTAAGCGAAATACTGGTAAAGTATACGCTTTACAAAGAATATCGATTTTCTCCGCATTTTATTATTTTTGAATACAATGAATTTGGAAAACCGTTCCTGAAAGATTGTAAAGACATTTTTTTTAATATTTCTCATTCCGATAACTGGATCGTATGTACGGTCAGTGAATCGCCTGTTGGTATTGATGTTGAGGGCGAAACTTCGGATGTTATCCCGATTGCCCAAAAATTTTTTTCTGAATATGAAAATGAATACATCAGAAGCGGAGGATTAAACAATCAGGATGAAATGTTTTGCAAAATATGGACGTTAAAAGAAAGTTACCTCAAATGTATCGGAAAAGGTCTGACGATACCTTTAAACTCATTTAGTTTTGAACTTCATAAGGATGAGATATTGCTGTATAAAGACAATGTCAGAATAAGTGATTTCTTTTTTATGAATAAAAAAATCGACAACGATCATTATTTATCGGTTTGTGTAAATGCCGATAAACCTGATATTGAAAATTTAGATATTACGATGGTTTCCGTTGAAAATTTACTTCTATGGAAAGAAAATATGTTTCGCTAACAGTAAAACAAAGTATAAGGAGCCGCGTTTGTTTTTGTGCGATATTGTTTTAGTTGAATTAGTATTAAAATATATCAAATTAAAGATATGTACAAACTATTGAAAAGGAGATAGTATTAATGGATTTCAGCTTGACCAAAGAGCAAAAGGAATATATCAGCGAGGTAAGAAAATTTGCCGTAGAAAACTTGAACGGAAACGATGAAAAGGATTTTTTTTCAGAATCAATGTGGAAACTTACGTCTGATTTCGGTATCCTTGGAATAACTATAGGCGAAGAGTACGGCGGTATGGATGAATCTTATCTGACGGCCGCGCTTATGATAGAGGAATTAGGTTATTCCTGCAATAATAACGGCTTTGTGTTTGTAATAAATAATCATATATGGGTTTCGCAGAATCTGATATATCTATACGGTTCTGATTTTTTGAAAGAGAAATATCTGCCTGAATTGGTTACAGGTGAAAAAATCGGTGCATTTGCATTGACTGAGTGCGATTCAGGTTCTGATGCATGCAGCATGAAAATGACCGCCAAAAAAGTTCAGGGCGGATATGTATTGAACGGAAGCAAGATGTTCATATCCAATGGAACTATAGCTGATATTTTTGTTTTATTTGCTTTGGATGAAGCAAATCCCGAGAAAGTTATTTCGTTTGTTGTTGAGAAAGAATTTGCCGGATTGAAAATAGGTAAAAAGATTGAAACTTTGGGATTGAATTCATGTCCGTTAAGTGAAGTAACGCTGACTGACTGTTTTATACCGGAAGAAAATGTTCTCGGAACACCTGACAGCGGAAAAATGATTTTTATATCGGCGCTTGAATGGGAAAGAATATATGAATTTGCGCCGCATATAGGAGCCATGCACCGAGTTATAGATTCATGCATGAAATATGTAAACGAAAGAAAACAGTTCGGACAGAATATAGGTGAATTTCAGGCTGTATCACACAAGATAGCGAATATGAAGATTCATTTTGAATTATCCCGTAATATGCTTTACAAAATTGCATGGATGAAAGATCAGGGAAAAAATGCTTTTACAGATGCGTCAATATTTAAGGTATTTGTCAGCGAAAGCTATATACAGGCATGCAGAGATGCTTTGCAGATATTCGGAGCATACGGATATACTAAAGAATATGATATTGAAAGAGAATTGAGAGACGCGCTCGCTTGCTCTATTTATTCGGGAACAAATGAAATACAGCGAAATACCATTTATCGTATGATGAATCTGGAATGCAGTTTGAGGTAAATAATAATGAATATAATAGTATTGATAAAACCTGTCTCTGAAAAATATGTAAATAATAATTCTGCCAATGAAGAAAACTTAGTGATAAATCCATATGACTTATATGCTCTTTCAAATATTGTTGAATTAAAAAACAAAAATAAAGATATACATATCACCTGTATAAGCATGGGTTCATTAAAAGCAAAGGACGTACTGATAAGATGCAGAGCTATCGGAGCTGACGACGTTATCTTATTATCCGACGAGGCGTTTGCGGGTTCAGATACATATGCTACCATCTATATATTGGAACAGGCTATAAAGAAAATCGGATGTTTTGATATTATCGTATGCGGTAAGAAAGCAGTAGACGGTGAAACCGGACAAGTCGGATATGGTCTTGCATATCGTCTGGGAGTTGATTGTTTTACACAGGTAAATGAAATACTTGAAGTCAACGGTAAAAATGATATAAGTACATTCGGCAATGAAATACCGGATAACAAATACAGCGGTACGATAACTTTTTCGCACATAAACGAAGAAAATGAAGAGACAATAAAAACTCCGACGCCGGTAATGCTTATTTTCGGCCCCTTTATGACACAGAAAAATATCAGTCTGCTATGCCTTAAAAGATCCATAAAAAAACCGGTTACTGTCTGGGATCATGATACATTGAATTCTGAAGTATCGTTATGCGGTTTAAAAGGTTCAAAGACTAAAGTCCTTAATGTTAAAAGTGTGATGGAAAAGAAAGAAAATGTTGTATTAGAAGGAACAATTGATGAAAAAGCCGAGCAGTTTTTAAGAATTTTGAAAATTGAGGAGATAGAGAAATGAAACTTGCATTTATCTGTGGAAGCGGTTATGGAAGAAGCGATTCACTAATAATAACAAGAAAACTAAGGCTTCTTGCTGACGATAATGAAAGTGAAGTATTTGTATTTATAAGAGGCAGCGAAGGAAATGACAAATATAGAGAAATCGCAAAAAACGGAGCGCACAAAGTTTTTGTATGCGATACAGGTCTTAACTCATTTATCGAAATGTGCCGTTTATGGATAATCAGAAATGATATACATATGATGGCTTTTCAGGATACCGAAGAAGGCAGAAAAATGGCATCTGTTCTTGCAATGATGCTGGACGGCGGACTTACTGCTGATTGTATCAATATTGAATATGATAAGAAAGATGGTTTTCAATTTTTCAGAGCTGCACTCAGCGACTCTATTGTTGCAAAAATAAAATGTATCAATACCGATTATCAATTGTGTACAATAAAGCAGAATTCCTTCCAGATAAAAAAGGAATTATCATATGAAACAGGAAATATTGAATATTTGAAACCTGAAAAAGAAGTAAAGGAAGCTTTGGCACAAGTAATTAGCAGTAAGAAAATCGAGAAAAAAAGTGTATCGTTAGTCAATGCAGAAAGATTATTCTGTTTTGGCAGAGGTATCGGTTCAAAAGAGGAATCCGATAAACTCAGAACACTGGCTAAACTGTGCAATGCTGAAATTTCAGGAACAAGAGCAGTTGTTGAAAATGAATTGATTGAAAAGGAATATCAGATAGGGCAGTCGGGAATTTGCGTATCGCCTAAATTGTATGTCGGATTTGGCGTATCGGGCGCAAGTCAGCATGTAATCGGAATCAAGAACTCAAAAGTTATTATCGCAGTAAATAATGACGCAAACGCTCCGATTTTTGATTATTCTGATTATGTTATAATTGAGGATTGCAAGGAATTTTTAAATTGTCTTTTGGAAAAAATTGAACATTATTAAAAGATACTGAAAAATTTCAATATCTTTCAGATTTTACATACGATTAGGGATAAGTGGAAAATTAGCTTTTTTAAAAAAGGAGCGTCTTATGAAAAAATATGCAGTTGCATTCCCGGGACAAGGTTCGCAGTACATTTCTATGGGAAAAAATATGTATATGCATAACAAAATAGTCAGAGATCTGTTTGATGAAGCAAGTACGATTTTAGGATATGATCTGGCAAAATTATGTTTTGAGGGAGATATTGAAGAACTTTCAAAAACAGATCTGGTTCAACCTGCGATACTTGCGACAAGTGTATCAGGATTTCATGTTTTTATGAAAAATACGGATCGGCAGCCTTCCTATTTGCTCGGTCATAGCTTAGGAGAAATTTCCGCTCTGGTATGTTCGGGAGCAATTGATTTTTCGGATGGAATAAAAATTGTAGATGTCCGCGGAAAATTGACGGGTTCCTCATTAATTGAAGATGGTTATATGGCTGCGGTCATGGGACTCGACCTTGAACGTGTCAGCGAAATATGCCGTGAACTTTCGTATGAAAATCATATTGTCGAAATATCAAATATAAATTCTGAAGAACAGATTGTTATATCAGGGCATCGTAAAGCAGTGGATGACTTTACAAAAAAGGCAGAAACACTTGGCGGAAGAATTATGAAGGTAAATACAGGCAATCCATTTCATAGTTCTTTGATGAATATAGTAAGAAATGACCTTGAAAAAAATCTTGAAAGTTATCAGTATCATGAATTCAAATACCCTGTTATATCGAATCTGACTGGTGAATGTTATTCTGATTCAAAGGATATACCCATAATGTTATCCGAACAGCTTGTAAAACCTGTACAGTGGCTGAAATCAATTCAATATATTGCCGATAATGGAATAAATAATATCATTGAAATGAAACCTCAGACGATTCTTCGTAATTTAATGATGACCAATAATATGGGAATAGAAGTTTATTCCGATGATGACCGTAAAGATCAGGAATACATAAAAGAAATCACCATGAGGCTGTCTAACCCGCTTCGTTTACCTGCTGAAGAAAAGCATAAACTGATAAGACGATGTGCCGTAAACGCTGTAAGTTCAGAAAACAAAAACTTTAACGATGAATCTTACAGAACAGATGTAGAAAAGCCGTATGAACAGCTGATTGAATTACAGAACAGTATTGTATCAGGTGACGCTGAACCGACCTATGAAGATATGAAATTTTCTTTAGACAGTCTGATACAAATTTTGAACGGTAAAAAAATTAGTACGAATGAAAAAAGTCAAATTATGGAAGATATTTTATATGATACCGGATTATATGAATTATTTCCTGATTATCTGGGCTGGAAGGTTAAATAAATGGAAAAAATGAATTATGAAGAGATTGCAATCATTGGTATGGCTGCACGATTTTCACATGCAGACAATATTGACGAACTATGGGATAATTTACGAGTCGGAAAAGACTGCGTAACAGACTGTCCTGAAGGAAGAAAAAAGGATATAGAAGATTACCTGAAATATCTTAATCTGGATAAGAAAGATATTGTTTACAGAAAAGCGGCATACTTAAAGGAAATTGATAAATTTGATTTTGAATTTTTCAGAATTCCTCCGAATGAAGCCAAAATAATGGATCCTAACCAGAGAATATTATTGGAAACTTCCTATAATGCAATTGAAGATTCTGGATATTCCACAGAATATTTTAATAATAAGAAAGTCGGATGTTATACGGGATGTCCGGCAGAGTATACAAGTAAATCATATCAGAATCTGCTTATAGATATAAGTCCTGAACTGGCAGATAATTCATTTGCAGGAAATTTGGCAGCAATGCTGCCCGCGCGTTTATCTTATTTTTTAAATCTTCACGGACCCGCTATTCTTATTGATACTGCCTGTTCTTCTTCACTGGTCGCAATTCATCTTGCATGTAAAAGTATACAGTCAGGTGAATGTGAGATGGCGCTTGCAAGCGGTATCAACCTTTTTACGTTTCCTGTTTCAAATACTATTGTCAATGCAATCGGAATCGTTGCGTCTGACGGTAAAGCAAGGACGTTTGACGATTCCTGTGACGGTGTAGGTCAGGGTGAAGGCGCGGGCGCTGTTTTACTGAAACCTTTAAAACAGGCGTTAAAAGATAACGACCATATATATGCGGTTATCAAGTCGAGCGCCAGCAATCAGGACGGAAAATCAATCGGAATAACGGCTCCAAGCGCGGCCGCACAGGAAAAAGTATTGGTCGATGTATGGAAAAAAGCAGAAATTGATCCTGAGACTATCGGTTATATTGAAGCGCACGGAACTGCAACAAAGTTAGGTGATCCGACTGAAATATCAGGAATAAATCGTGCATTCAAGAATTTTACAACAAAGAAGGGCTTTTGCGGAGTAGGTTCGATAAAATCCAATATCGGCCATACAATCGGTGCGGCAGGAGTTGCAAGTGTAATTAAAGTTGCTCTTGCACTCGAAAACAAAGAACTTCCTCCGAGTATCCATTTTGAACAGCCGAACCGAAAAATCAATTTCATTAATTCTGCTGTATATGTAAACGGCAAATTAAAGAAATGGGAAAGTCCTTATCCCAGATGCTGCGGAGTAAGTTCGTTTGGAATCAGCGGAACCAACTGCCATATTTTGTTGGAAGAAGCTCCGAAAAATTCATATGTAACTGATGAAAAAAAGAAATCGGACAGCCGTTCCGAACAGCTATTTACTTTATCTGCAAAGTCTAAAGACTCGATGAGACAGCTTATTAAGAATTATATCCGGTTTATTAAGCGGAATAGAAATGCGGATATTAATGATATTTGTTATACGGCAAATACAGGAAGAACAGATTTCAATTATCGTCTGGCAGTCACCGCTGATAGTAAAGAAACACTTCGCAGAAAACTTGAGAAGTTGGAAAACACTGTGTTAAATAGTGAAACTTTGGCGGACATAGGCGTATGGATGTCGGTCAATATGTTGGAAAATGGAGAAGAAAAGATAAATGAAAAAGAAATCGGAATTGATACTGAAAGCTTAAAATTACTTGCAGTAAAATATGTAAACGGTGAAAAAATAGATTGGGATAATATCTATCACGGCGGAGAAGGACATAAAATAAGTATTCCCGTATACTCCTTCAAGAAGAACAGATGCTGGTTTGACATTCCAGATCACGCACCTGTTTCAGCTAAGAATCCGATCGGATATTACGAACCGTCATGGGTGAAAAATATTCTATCTAAGAATGAAACACAGGAAAATTTAGTTGAAAACGTTATATGTTTCTCATGCGGCGATATTTTTACCGAAAACCTTATTGCACTTTTAAAGGAAAAAAATATAAATGTATTTCGTATAACGTTTGGTGAGACTACAAAACAGACCGATAGATACAATTACGTTATCAGAGATACCGAAGAGTGTTTTGATTCATTATTCCATGAATTTGAGAAAATGAAAAATGTACATATCATATTCAGTTCTCTTTATTCAGATGATAATCTGGAGCCAGACAAGGAAATCGATACAAGGCTTCAATGCGGAATTTACAGATTTTTAAGGCTTATAAAATCACTGGCTAATATAGTAAACAGAAGCACAAGAATTACATTGCTGACCAATTATGCATATGCTGTTTCCGGAAATGAAAGTCAGATAAGACCTGATAATGCAGGTATTATCGGCTTGGCAAAGACTCTTCAATGGGAAGTACCGTTAATGAATACAAAATGTGTAGATATTGATGAAAATACTTCTGTCGAATCGGTATTAAATGAAATGTTTACAAAAAGCAAAGAATATCTGGTTTGTTATCGTAACCATGAACGTTTTGTTGAGCGTATCAGAAAGGCAGACCTTATAAGCAGAGAAAAGCCTGAAAAATCAATCAGACCGAATGGCGTATATGTTCTTGTCGGCGGTCTTGGAAGAATAGGAAGCAGGCTCAGTAACATTTTTTCTGAATCCGGAGCAAATGTTGTATTTGTGGGAAGAACAGAACTGCCGTCTCATGATAAATGGAAAGAATTTTGTGCAAATGAGAAATCGACCGAATTAAGCGCTAAGGTAGACGCGTGCCTGAAGCTTGAAAAGCTTGGCTGCAAGGTGCATTACTATAGCTGCGATGTTTCAGATTATGAAAGCACAGTATCTTTACTGGAAAATATAAGGACACAGGTCGGACCGATAAACGGAATTATTCAATTCGCCGTAGATGATTTAAGTGAAAAAATTGTGGATTTAAGCGAGGACGAATTTAAGAAATCCATGAGACCAAAGATATATGGCACAAATTTCCTGAATCAGCTTACACAGAAAGATGATATGGACTTTTTCGTAATGTTTTCTTCAGTGATGACTTTAGTATCGGGAAACGGCGTAAGCAGTTATGTAACATCAAATACATATCTTGAATCTTACGCTGAATACATGCGAAAACAGAATCGTCCCGCAACAGTAATAAGTTGGCCTGAATGGATGGGAATTGTTCTTGAAGAAAGCCTTATGTACAGTGAAGAAACTTCCATATTCAGAAAAATGCCGTTTGAAGTCGGTTATCAGGCAATTCAGCAGATACTCAGTACAGATATCAACAGAGTTATCGTCGGAGAAATAAACACAGAAAGTAAGATATATAATCTTCTTGATTACCTTCCGTTTAATTTTTCAGAAGATATCAGAAATGAACTGTTTGTAAACAATAAACAGAAAGCTGTTGAAAACAATCACATTACAGAAAATGTTAAGATAAAGGGAAGAAAAACGTCTATATATTCGGATATCGAAAAAAAATTAGCACAGTCTTATTTCAGTATAATGGGTTATGATGAAGTAGATATCTCATCGAATTTCTTTGAAATAGGCGGTGATTCCATTTCAGCTGTAAAAATATGTGTTGAACTTGAAAAGTTCAATATCGAACTTACTCCTATAGAACTATTAAAATATCAGACTATTGAATCAATAGCGTCTTATATTGAAAAGAAGAAGGAAGAGGTTGAATGATTGGAACAAGATGAATTCTATATGATGAAAGCAATTGAAATTGCTAAGGGAAAAATACGCGGTAATGAATATCCGTTTGGCTGCTGTATAGTTTATCAGGATACGGTGATACTGGAATCAAATTCATGCTTCACAAGCAGAAATCCGTTAAATCATGCTGAAATGAATGCAATGAATCAACTTATAAATTTATACGGGGAAGCCGCGCTGAAAAAATCAGTACTTTATGCAACTACAGAACCGTGTCTCATGTGTCTGGGTGCAATAAACTGGGCGCATGTCCCAAGAGTGGTTTATGGCACATCAATAGCGGAATCTTCAAGGCTGGGATTTGATGAGATAGATATCTCCATTGATGATGTACTGCCGAAAATGCATTATTCTTTGGAAGTGAAAGGTGGCGTTTTACATGAGGAGTGTATGAATTTACTAGCTGAATGGCATAAACGAAATGAAATGATAAAAAGGTTGTTTAAAATAAGAAATGAAAATTAAAGTATGCGAAATGTTTAAAACAATACAAGGAGAAGGAAAACTGCAAGGCGTACCATCCGTTATGCTCCGATTGATCGGATGCAATCTGAACTGTGAGTGGTGTGATACGGAAGAAGTTTTGAAGAAAAATGAAACAGTTGTATATGATGAAATTACGCTTCTTTCAAAATTGAAATCTTATCATTGTTCGCATATAATAATCACGGGCGGTGAACCGTTTATTTGTCCTGAACTTGTGAAGTTTACAGAATTAATTAAAAGTAATGGTTATCATATTACTGTGGAAACAAATGGTACGAAATATTCTGATATTAAATGCGACTTGGTAAGTATGAGTCCAAAATTATCTAATTCGATACCGTTTAAGTCCGGTAATTATCATATAATAGAACAACATAATAAAAAACGTATTAATATACAAGTAATAAAAAAATTTATAAAAAATTATGATTATCAGCTCAAATTTGTGTGTCGTGATTTGGATAGTGATTTTGAAGAGGTAAAAGATATACTGGAGAAAATAGGCACATATCAGCTTGAAAATGTAATGATAATGCCGCTGGCTGATTGTAAAGAAGAACTTGAAAGAATACAGCGCAATATGGTAAGAAAATGCGTGAAATACGGATTCAGATATGCCAATAGATTACAATTGCAGATCTGGGACAATTCAAAAGAAGCATAGAAAGGTTTATAAAGGTATTTTCTAATATGAGAAAGATTAATTTTAAAGAGAGACTTGACGATTTCTGGGTGTTTCCTAAACTTACAAAAGTTAAACATTCAGGCGATCCTGACAACAGATTTTTCGACTTTTTAAATGAGAACAGAGATTCCAATACTCCGACAAATTTATACGTCCACATTCCGTTCTGTGATTCGGGATGCGTTTTTTGCCCGTATTATAAATTACACGGAGTAAGCAGCTACAATAGCTATTTAAAGGATTATGTAGATGGTATTATCTATGAAATAAAGAAATATGCAAGCGCACCGTATTTAAATAAGATAAAGATAGAATCCGTTCATTTCGGCGGCGGCAATCCGTTCCTGATTCCTATTGAAGATCTAAGAAAAATTGTAAATGTTATCAAGGAATGTTTTGAAGTTGAAGTAAATGATAACTGGACAATGGAAGGTTCTATCAACTGTATAAAGACAGAAGAATATGTTAAGGGTCTGCTTGAATTAGGCATTAACAGAATCAGTTTTGGTGTACAGACATTTAAGGAATCTATCAGAAAAGATATGAATATCCGCGCAACTCTTGACGATATTTATAACGGAGTAAAGATACTGAAAAAGGCCGGTCTTACTGAGTATTGCATTGATATGATGTATAATTTACCTGAGCAGTCAGAAGAGGACTTTATCCGTGATTTAGAGCTTGTAACAGAACTTGATCCGTATCATATCGACATTTATAATATGGCTTTATTCCCGAATACATACCTTGACAATCTTGTTCATAAAGAAGGCAGATATACAATCAAGCCTTCAAATGAAAACAATATGAAGATGTTCAAACTCGGAGACAAGTGGCTGCTTGATCACGGTTACAGGCAGATAATCACCAATACATATTCGAGATTCCAGGAAAAGGTACATATCGGTGATAAGATATATCTCAGCAACGGGAACGTTATAGGCGTCGGAGTATCTGCCAGAGGATATATTGACGGTTATGCATATAAGAATGTCTGCGATATACGTGAATATTTAGAGCGTATCAGACAGGAGAAATATCCTAAGGAATTATGCTGTGTTTGCAGCGAAGAGCAGAATCAGGACAGAACAATGGTATTCTTCCCGATACTTATGGAGATAAAGCGAGAGAATATTCTTAATTATGAAAGATACCGTGAAAGAATCGATTATATTATTGAACTCGGACTGGCAAAATGGGAAGGTGACGTTTTAAAACTTACTAAAGAAGGTATTTTCTGGTCAGGCAATATATCAGAAATATTCATCAGCGATGAGGAATGGAGAACATATATCAAATCCTTCATTAACTCAGCAAAGGAAAAATCCAATCCGTATAATGAAGACTTTATGGGAAAAGTAAGAGTAAAATTAGAGGATTAAGCTATGAACTTATATGAAATGCTGAAGCAAAGTGCAGATAAAAATCCTCAGAAAATTGCTCTTATATGTAAAAATGAATCCATTTCCTACCGTGAACTGTTTAATTTCGTAAGGAATACACAGAATAATCTGAAACAGCTGGATGTGAAACCCGGTGAAAGAGTCGGTCTTGTACTTCACAATTCTATAGAATATGTAATATGTCTCTATGCATTATCTGAAAATCAGAATATTACCTGTTTATTAAATCCTCAGTGGACAGTTTTGGAGCTGGAGAGAAAATTTATTGACGGCGCGCTGGATACTATTATTGTTGAAAGCTATGTATTTAAACATATAGAAAAGGAATATCCGAGACTATCGGATAAATATAGGATACTTCTGAAAACAGACTGTGTGGTAAAGGAAAAGAATGCCGCTTTAATAAGTGATGGGGAAGAAAAGCTTTGCAGTGATGAATCACTTCCCGCATTGATGCAAAGCTCGTCCGGAACTACTAATTTATCTAAAATGGCATATCGTACTCACAGAAATCTCGACAGAGATTCTGTTAATATCATTGAGACAATGAACTATGAATCGTCAGATGTAATATTTGCTCCTATACCGTTATGTCATGGATATGGTCTTACTATGGGAGTGATCGCTCCTATCAGATGCGGTGCAACGATATATATACAGAGGTGGTTTGAATTCAGTGAATTTATAAAGAACTATTACGACTTAAAACCCAATGTATTTCTTGGAGTACCTGAGATTTATGACTGTATGTATTCTGAACTTAAAGGAAAAAAGTTTTCGTTCATATACAATAAGTATTTTCTTTGCTCGGGTTCACCTTTAAGCAGGGAAACGGGAGAAAATTTTTACGCTGTATCTGATATATTCCCGTGTCAGCTTTATGGAATGATGGAAGTCAGTACCATATGCGTAAATAAGAAACCGGATCAGGAAACATTAACAAGCGTTGGAAAACAAATTTCTGATATTGAGATCAGATATAAACCTACAGAACGAAGCGGCTACTATGAGATATTGATACGAGGAGAGACCGTATCACAGTATTATGTCATAAATGGCGAGAAAGTTCCGGCAGTTGACAATGAAGGCTGGTATTACACAAAAGATATCGGCTTTATCAAGGATGAAAACCTGTATCTGGTCGGACGAAAAGAAAAATAAAATGGGAATGAAAGAATGCATTAGAAGTCAAGAGTTGCAAAATTTGCAGAGTACGACTTTACGAAACAAGCAAGCGCTATGCAGAAATTGCAAGATAAAAGTTTAAAGGAGGAGATATATTGAGCGCTCAGTTTGTAAATGAAAATAATAAACTGCCGGACGTTCAGAAAACTCAGGAAACAAGAAAAATATATTTACGACACGTCGGAATTAAAGACGTGGTTGTTCCGGTAACATATATTTTTAACGGTGAAGTCAATTCAAGCGTGGCAAATATGATGCTTGCTGTTGACTTGTCAGCTGATAAAAGAGCAATTCATATGAGCCGTCTTGTTGAAAGTATGAATGAATGGAACAGAGTTATTGATGATAAATCCATCTATGCCCTTTTGGATGAGATATTGGATAGATTAGAAGGATTCAACGCATATACAGAAATGGATTTTACATATTTTATCATGAAAAAAGCTCCTGTCAGTAAGAATATGGGAAGAATGAATTATCAGTGCAGGATAAAAGCAAGCCTAACAAAATCAAGACCCGCACAGTTTGAGATAGATGTAAAAGTTCCGATCACATCTGTATGTCCGTGCTCAAAATCCATCAGTAAATACGGCGCGCACAATCAGCGCGGTCTTGTAAGCGTTGCATTAAAAAATACCGATGTAGAAGCAATACCTGACGTTATCAGACGTGTAGAAGAATCCGCATCTTTCCAGTTGTACTCACTTTTAAAGCGAGTAGACGAAAAATATGTGACAGAGCATGCATATGAAAACGCAAAATTTGTCGAGGATATCGTAAGAGATGTAACTATCAACTTACAGAAAAACAACAGATATTCGGATTTCACAGTAAATGTTGAAAATTACGAATCAATTCATAATCATAATGCATATGCAGTTATGGTTTCCAGAGATTTAGCTGAGGTGAACGTATAATGGAAAATAAAAATATGGACGTTATAAGGAAATTTATTTATAATAAAATACAGGGAGAGAATGTTTCCGGAATCAGTATTGATGACGATGTCGAATTGGTTGAAAATAGAGTCGTTACTTCTCTTGTGCTTATCCAGATAATTACAGGAATTGAGGATATAATTGAAAAACCGCTTATTACCGATGACGTCGAGATCGAAGATTTTTCTACTGTCAACAATATACTGAAGCATGTTGAAAAAGTAATGAAGGGATAAAAATGTCTGATAAAAGTGAAAATTTAATATTTGATATTTATAAAGAGGAACAGGTTTTTCATGATTCATTTCAATATTTTTGTTACAAAAATTGTTATTTAAATATATTGCGTTATTATAAGGTGAAAAATCCTGAATTTTATATAAATTATTCATTGGACTGGATATTTTTAAAAAATGATGATCTGAAATGGGGATTTGATTTTAAAATCGGAAACATAAATGATAATTTGCTGTCTCCGTTTGATAAAAAAATACTCAAAGTCGATAAAACAATTAAATCGTGCGATGAAATATGGAAGTCCGACATAGAATATTTGAAGCAGGATATACCGGTTGTGGTAGCCGTAGATGTTTATTATCTGAAATATACACCCTATTATTATAAAAAACATTCTATTCACTCGATAATAATAGCAGGATATGAAGAAGAAAACGATAAAATTTATGTGATAGACTGGTATCCTTCATGGTATTTCAAGGGTGAGATAACTAAAAATGAGCTGGATATGGCAAGAAATTCTCTGAATGACCATGACGGCATTTTAAGCGGAATACCTATTAATTATCAGAGTTCAGTTATCTGCCGCAGTGATTTCAGCGAAGATGAAATTAAACTGATAAAAAATCAGCTTGAAAAAACTCTGAACAAGTTTTATCAGGTTAACTCTGATAAAAACACTGTAAAAGGCGAATTGAACGGCTATCGTGCAATAAATGAAATCTCGGTATTCCTTGAAGATAATATGTCATTAAAAGGTCAGAAACGAGTTAAATTTCTGGAGTATATGTATGAAAAGTTATATTTCATTTATTCAAGAAAGGAATTGTTTTATTGGTTCCTTGAACGTGTAGAGGATGAATATCCGATAATATCAGTCAGAAATACTCAGGATGCGCTTGAAAAAACCATGAAATCATGGAAAATTATTCTGTCATTGATAATAAAATGTACTATAAAAAATACAAATGATGATTATGAAAAGATACTCATAATAATGGAACAGATTATGGCAGAAGAAAAACGGTTTTATTACTCTTTATATGATTTGAACCGGAGAGTAAATCTAATCACTTAAAAGGAGCATATATATGACAGAATCGGTTGGCGTTATTGGTGCGGGCGTAATGGGGCAAGGCGTGGCGCTTACGCTTGGACAGTATGGTTTTCGCGTTATTCTTATCGACCTGAACGAATCGATACTTGATAAAGCAAAGCAGAATATGAACGAACAATTCTACGGATACAGTTTTATAAATGAAAATTTCGATAATGAAAATTTTATGGACAATATTACATTTACAACAGACTACAGCCTATTAAAAGACGTGGACTTTGTTGTAGAAAACATTCCAGAGATACTGGAAGAAAAGAAAAAGGTATATGAAAAAATATCTTTGATCTGCAAAAAGGAATGTATATTCTGCGTTAACACATCATGTATTTCTATCACGGAAATAGCTTCGTTTTCTGATCGTATGGAACAGGTTATAGGCGTACATTTTATGAATCCTGTTCCGCTGATACCTACAGTTGAAGCAATCAGAGGAAAGAAAACAACTGATGAAACTATTGAAAAGACCAATGATCTGATACGGAAAATAGGAAAACGAAGCATTGTTATAAATGATTCGGTAGGCTTTGTGTCAAACAGAATATCACATCTTATGATGAATGAAGCTGCATATCTTGTATATGAAGGAGTAGCGACGCCTGAACAGATAGATGATATATTCAGAAGCTGTTACGGACATAAAATGGGACCGCTGGAAACTGCCGATCTGATCGGATTGGACACGGTTACAAATTCATTGCAGGTATTATATGATAAATATAAAGATAAAAAATTCCGTTGCTGTCCACTGTTGAAAGATATGGTAAGAGTCAATGAGTTAGGTCGTAAAAGCGGTAAGGGATTTTACCGTTATGAAGTGTAAAAAGGAGTAAATAAAATGAATACGGAAAATGAGATCTATCAGAAATTAAAAGAATTTATATTGAAAGTATCAAGAAGGAAAACAATAGGCGATGATGATGATATATTCGAGGGAGGAATCGTCAATTCATTATTTGCAATGCAACTTGTTATTTTCCTTGAAAAACAATTCGACATACATATAGACGGCAAAGATTTAAAGGCTGACAACTTTAAAAATATCAGATCTATTGTTTCATATATTGAAAATAAACAAAAAGCATTAAGAATATGATGTCCGATGGCTACACGGAATAGCAGAATTTTTTGTAATTTTACTATGTTTCATTTAATAAGCAATGTCAGTACAGCACAATGCTCTTTGCGCAGTGTTTTCTTAATTTTCAGTTTTAAAGAAAGGAGCGTACCGGTAATTTGAATTTTTAAATTACCATAGATATTAATATGGGATTTGTGCCGGAATATGAGGAATATAAAGAGCAGATATCAGAATTTTTAGCTTCATATATACTTCCCTATGCTGAAAAATGTGAAAAACAGAAATTCGTTGATCGAAGCCTGTTTGAAAAAATTGCAGGAGAAGGCTTTTTGGGCGCTAATGTTCCCAAAAAATACGGAGGCTCAGAGCTTTCAATGCTGCAAATAGGAATACTTAGTGAAGAGTTTGCAAAAGCAAGTTCTTCAATCCGCAGCATTTTTACTGTTCAGGGAATGGTACAGCTTGCGGTATTGAGATGGGGCAGTGAAAAACAGAAGAAAAAATGGCTTCCTGAATTTTCAGGCGGCAGACTGATAAGCGCATTTGCGCTTGCAGAGGAACAAGCAGGGTGCGATGCCGGAAATTTAGAGGCAGAAATCAAAAAAGAAAATGACTGCTTTGTATTAAACGGAAGAAAAACATGGGTAACGTTAGGTATGACAGCGGATGTTTACTTGGTATTTGCAAAATATGAGGGAAATATTGTCGGAGTACTTGTTGAAAATGATAAAACAATAAAAAGACAGCCTATAGAGGGATTGCTTGGCGTAAGAGCCTCAATGGTTGGAAATATCACATTTAACAATACTAAAGTACCACTGGAAAATATGATCGGTTCAGCAGAAGCCGGTCTTAAATTTATTATCCCGTCATGTCTTGATTACGGAAGATATACAATCGCATGGACAAGTCTTGGAATTTCGGAGGCTTGTGTTTCATTATGCAGAGAATATGCTTCCGAAAGAAAACAGTTTGGCAAAAGCATTAAAGAATATCAGCTGGTACAGGAGATGCTTACTAAAATGATAGTACTGACTAGAGCATCTGAGACATATTGTAAGGAAGTTGCTGAGATACGTGAAAAATGTGAGCCGAATTCAATATTGGAAACAATGTCTTTAAAGTATTTTTCAACTAAAGTTGCCAGCAAAGTTACAAATTTAGCGGTTCAGTTATTCGGAGCAAATGGATGCTGCGATAAATATCCGATAGAGAGATATTTCAGGGATGCTCGAATCAATGAAATTATTGAAGGCTCATCACAGATGCATGAAATAATAATAGGCGGAAACTATTGATCCCGAAGTCTGAAAAAAGGTGGCGTTATACGATATGGTACAAAAAATAAAATGTGTTATATGGGACTTGGACAATACGATATGGGATGGAGTATTGTCGGAAGATAAGGAAGTAAAACTCAACGACAATATAAAAGAAATTATAGAGGAATTGGATAAAAGAGGAATCCTGCAATCTGTCGCCAGTAAAAATAATTATGACGATGCTATGGCTAAACTCCGTGAATTCGGTTTGGATGAGTATTTTCTATATCCTCAGATAACATGGGATGCAAAATCAGAATCTGTTCGGAAAATCAGGGAACAGATAAATATCGGAATGGATTCGATAACATTTATTGACGATCAGCAGTTTGAACTTGAAGAAGTTTCATTCAGTAATCCTGAGGCGCTTTGTATAAATGCAAATGAAGTTTCGGGAATATTAAACAGAGACGAATTTCAACCTCGTTTTATAACATCTGATTCCAGAAACCGCAGAATTATGTATATGAACGACATCAAGCGAAAAGAAGAAGAGGAATCATATAAAGGTTCTTCGGTTGAATTTTTGAAAAGTCTGAACATGTATGTTGATGTATCTTATGCAACTGTTGAAGATATAAAACGAGTTGAGGAACTTACAGTACGTACACATCAGTTGAATTCGACAGGATATACATATACATATGAGGAACTGTGCGAACTTATAGATTCGGATAATTATAAATTACTTATTGTGAGTTTGAAAGACCGTTTTGGTTCATACGGAAAAATCGGTATTATATTATTGGAAATGAAAGAAGATAATGTAATAATAAAGCTGTTTTTATTGTCATGCAGAGTTATGTCAAGAGGAATCGGAAGTATCCTTATGAATGTGATAAAAAAAGAGGTACAAAAACATAACAAGAAGCTTTTTGCAGAGTTTATTTCAAATGAAAAGAATCGAATGATGAAAATTATGCTCATGTTCAACGGCTTTGAGGAATCGGAGCAAGAAAATCTTTTGGTTTGCAAAAATTTAAGTGTGAAAGAAGACATGGATCATATAACAATAAATAATAATTTATAAATGCCGACCGCATTTATAAGACGTATTTCAAGCAGTTTTATTTTCGGCGCTGAAAAATTTTGAGTTAAATATCGCTCGATAAAGTACAAGAAGTAAATTGCCATATATTAAAGAAATATGCAGATTTATACCGTACAAAATCACCATACGTTCTTTGTGCGACGTCGCCCTAAATAAATATTTACAAAAGAAAATGTTAATGAGGTGGATCATGCTTAAAAAAAAGAAATATACTTTAATTGACACATTAAAGATTTGTTTTCAATGTAATCCCACAGCTTGCTGTGGAATACTGATCTTAGTAACAATTGCAGCATTGCTTCCTTCTGCGCTCGTTATTCTCAATGCTAATTTTATAGACAGTTTGATGACTTATGTCTCTGAAAAAACTGATTTTAATAAAGTACTTTTGAATATAGCAGGCCTGACGATTGTACTTCTGGTCATGCATTTTTATACTATCGGCGTCAGGTTGTTTAAAGAAAAGATAAATATCGGACTTCGTTCTAAATTCTATCCGGAAATTATAGAGAGAACCGTACATTTAAAGTATGAATATATTGAAAAAGAGGACACATGTGATCTGATAAATCGAATTATTAACTGGCCGGGATTATCGACTATCGAAACGGCTTTCGATCATCTGACTGATGTTATTTCGAAAATAATTTTCACAGCAGGTCTGACGGGAACAATATGGAGTATTTCATGGTGGTTTATTCCTGTATCATTTGTAAGTGCATTGCCTATTTTCATATGTTCCTTTTTCCTGAGTAAGGAAGTTTATGAAAAAGTACGCTGGAACAGTGAAGTTTCGAGAAAGTCGGATTATATTGAGTTTAATATGCTGAGAGGCCGTGACATGGCGGCTGAAAGAAATCTGTTTGATTACAGTGAGCATTATAACGAACAATTTGAAGGATTATTTATGAAATCAGCGAATATGGAGCTTGGTGTGCGTAAAAAATGGTTCGTTGTAAATAAACTGCTTACAAGCATTGTTGTTGCCGTTTGTATTGTTATTGCATTTGTATCATTGAATTATCTTAAAACAGGACAGATAACAATAGGTCTTTTCATATCACTTATAACAGTTCTGTTTCAGCTTGAAGACGCATTTACCTCTCAGATACCTGATCTTATATGTTCTTTAACAGAAGATAACGAATATCTGAAAGATATGACATCGTTCATGGAGCTTGACGAGGACAGCGAGACAAACGGCGGTATTCAGGCAGAAAATGAGGATATTCAGACAATAGAGTTCAGAAATGTATATTTTAAATATCCGGGTACTGACAATATGATTTTGAATGGAGTAAGTTTTAATATAGAGAAAGGACTTCACTATGCTATTGTCGGAAAAAACGGCTCAGGTAAAAGTACGCTTACAAAACTTATGCTTGGATTATATGACATAGACGACGGTGAAATACTTATAAACGGAAAGAATATCAAATTATATTCAAAAGAACAGCTTTATTCTTTTTTTTCTATTGTATATCAGGATTTTGCACGTTATTCCATTTCAATAAAAGACAATATCGGGTTAGGCGATAAAGAAAATGCGGATAATATGGAAAAAATTGAAAGCGCTGCTGAATATGCCGGAATAAAAGAAATTATTGACGATCTCGAAGAAGGTTATGAAACTCCTTTAGGAAAAGTATTAGAGGGCGGAATAGATTTTTCAGGCGGACAGTGGCAGCGTATTGCGCTTGCACGTTCATTAATGAAAGAACAGGCTGTCAGAATTCTCGATGAACCTACGTCTGCATTGGATCCGCTCGAGGAGAGCAGACTTTATAAAAAATACTCTGAAATATCAAAGAACAGCACTACATTATTTATCTCGCACAGATTGGGATCAACCAAATTATCAGACAAAATATTGGTATTGGACGGCGGAAAAGTTGTCGGACTTGGAAAACACGACGAATTAATGAACGATTGCTTATTATACAGAACAATGTTTAATACTCAGAGGGAGTGGTATGATGAAAAATAAAACATTACCTTTTTATAAAGTAATACACAGAACGATGAAATACGGTTTTAAGAGGCTGCCGGGATTTTTTATCGTTTATCTTATTGTCTGTATATTATTGGCAGTTTTCAATTTTTTATCAATTAATATATTACAGTTATTGTTCGATTCTGTTTCAGATATAAGCAAGAACGGAAACTGGTCCGATATAGATAATATTATCCTTATTACAGGATTGCTTTTCTTTTTGCTCAGTGTTTTCAAAGGACTCCAGAATTACATTAATAAATCTTATTTTTACACATTTATGAGCAAAATCCTGAAAGACATGAACGCAAAGGCCGGCAGACTCAGTTTGATTGATTTTGAATCTGTCAAGCTTTATGATAAGATAAATCTGGCAATAGGCGGTGTACGACATGCAGTGGAATCCACGATAAATCTTTTAAATGGCGTTATCTATTATGCGATCTTTTTTATAAGCGTCGGAATATATCTTGTCTCAGTCAAACCGATGCTGTTTGTGCTTTGTATACTTATCTTTATTCCTAAAGTAATATCACAATACATAAAAGGAACTCAGTTGTACCGTTTACAGGAGAGTACCGTAGAATGCAGCAGACAGAGCGGATATTATCAGCAATGTCTAATAGATAAAATGTATTATAAAGAGACGAAAACACTTGGAGCAATTCCTTACTTTATTAAATGTTATCGAAATAAAGTAGAAGAGTTTAACGGCAAACAGTGGAAAGTTCAGGTAAAGACCTCAAAAATCGAATGCTTTCTTACTTTGCTTACATATATAGGACATATCGGTTCGTTTGCCCTCCTGACTTATTATCTTATAGAAGGGAGTATTACCCTTGGCTTCTTTGCTGCAATTTATTATTCGCTGAACAAACTTATGGACATAATGAAAGAAATGATTGAACTGTTCGGAACTATTTATGAACACGCCAACCTTGCAGGAAAACTATATGATTTTCTTGAGCTTCCTGAATTTAAGGGAGAAGACGCTTCTATCGAATCAATTGGCGATCTGAAACTTGAGAATGTTTCATTCGGTTATCCGTATACAGACCGAAAAGCAATAGACAATGTTTCACTAGCAATCCCAAAGGGAAGCCATGTAGCAATTGTAGGCGTTAACGGTTCAGGAAAAACTACTCTTGTAAAAATAATTATGGGATTATTCAAGCCCACTGACGGAAAAGTTTATATCAACGGAAGAGATACGACCAATTGGAGTACAAAGAGTTTTGCAAAAAGAATATCATCTGTTTTCCAGAATTTCGGAAAGTATAAGCTTCGATTGGACGAAAATGTTATGCTGAGTGATTTCGACCGTAAAGAAGATGAAAATTATCTCAGAGGAAAACTTGACGATGCCGGATTCGATTATAAAAAGAACGGAATAGATAATCATCTGGATACAGTTCTGAGCAAAGAATTTCATGGAATCGATATATCGGGAGGCGAATGGCAGAGACTGGCTATAGCAAGAGGTATTTACCGTGAACATGACCTTATTGTGCTGGACGAACCGACGGCGGCAATCGATCCTATCGAAGAAGCATTCGTGTATAAGCAATTTGCCCGTATCTCAGAAGGTAAGACAGTCCTTGTAGTAACTCACAGATTGGGTTCAGTCAAATCTGCTGACAGAATTATCGTACTTAATGAAGGAAAGATAATTGAGGACGGTTCACACAATGAACTTATAGAAAAGAACGGATTTTATGCTAAGATGTACTTTGAACAGGCAAAATGGTATCAGAGATAATCAGCGCATATCGTGCTGAAGCAGTTAAGTCAGACTTCATAAGAGAAGAGGTAAAAAAATATGAGTACTCAAAGGAATCAGGTTTTATCTGTAAAGGAAGCCCGTAATTTTCTGATAAATTATCAGGGACTGAATACTGCCTGTAGGTACACCCAAGAAAAAGGCGTAATATCCTATTTTGAAAAGGTAGGATGCATACAGTATGATCCATTGAATGTGGTAGGAAGAAACGCTGATCTTACATTACAGTCAAGAGTAAAAGGTTATCATGCCGATATGCTTTATAAACTGCTTTACCAAAAAAGAACTGTTATTGACGCATGGGATAAAATGATGGCTTTGTATTTGCAAAAAGACTGGCCTTACTTCAAGCGTTTAAGGGCTTCTAAAGGAAAAGAAATAGAGGCGGTTTTAGCAAGAAGAAATTCTCTTCAGGCGTTGGAACATCTGGATGAAGTGAGAGAACATATCAAGAAACACGGTCCTTCACAGTCGAGTTCAATTGATATCGGAGTATGTAATCCTGGCAAATGGGGAAGTAAAAAATTAGCCAGTGCAGCAATGGATTATTTATTCAATATCGGAGAACTGGGAATATATTCAAAAAATAATGTTCAGAGAACATACGAATTTACAGAAAAACTGCTCAAAAAAGAAATTCTTGAGGAAAGCGATCCTTTTCAATCCGATGATGAATTTTACGAATGGTATGTAAAAAGAAGGATAGGTTCTGTCGGAATGCTTTGGGCTTGCAACGGAGGCGGATGGCTAGGACATTTTATATCCGATTCCGATATTAGAAATTCTAAAATAAAGAGACTTTTAGAAAAAGGTGAAATAGAAGAGTTCTATGTGGAATCCGTTAAAAATCCGTTTTATATCAGAAGCGAAGATACAGAATATCTGAATAAGAAGTCGACAAAAAAAGAAGTCAAATTTTTAGCGCCATTGGACAATCTTTTGTGGGACAGAAAAATGATAAGAGATATCTTTGATTTTGATTATAGCTGGGAAGTATATACTCCCGTAGCTAAGCGAAAATTCGGATATTATGTTCTGCCTGTGTTATACGGCAATCAGTTTATCGGAAGATTTGAGCCTAAACAGTATCGCGGAGAAGAAGAACTGAGACTTGAAAACTGGTGGTGGGAAGACGGAATAAAAATAAATGACAGATTAATTGAAAAATTAGAAGAAGGAATGAATAGATTCTGTAATTATCTGGGCGCTCAGCAAGTTAATAAAGATGATTGGAATAATATGGTATTAAACCGATGATTTTTAAATAGTCAGGAGGGTATGCGATATATAATTATGGAAAAAGAAATAATAGATCTGATCGTTGATAATTCTTTTGTAGACAGTAACGGAAAGGCAATACAGGCTGACGATGATTTGATTGAAATCGGGCTTAATTCCTTAAATTGTATTCAGCTTATAGTTTTGTTAGAGGATAAATATAATATAGAATTCGGTTACAGTGATTTATCGGTTGAGTCTGTAAATACAGTTTCTAAAATAATAAATTATATTTTGAGTCATAAAAATTAATGAGATATAACCGACGCGGTATTATACAAGTCTCAACTGATGATTTTATAGATACTGCATTAAAAAGATTTTTGAGGTTTTTAATATGGAATACAATTTGATAAACTCAATAGCAGAAAGTGCGAAAAATGGAAAAACAGCTATGATAAACAACGGAAATATTATATCATATAAAGAACTTAAAGACAAAATTGACAGAGCCTGTTTATATATGAAAGAAGAAACAGGCATAAAGGAAAGATCACTTGTATTGCTTGTTACTCCACGGTGCGTTGAACAGATTGAATTGATGCTTACATTTTTTTCTTTGAACATTGCATACTGCAATATAGATTTTAATGAGAAAAAAACGAGAATAGGTCATATCATCAGTAATTCAAGACCTCAGTATATAATTACGACTGCTGAAAAAGCAAAAGAATTTGACCTTGAAAATTATTTCGTATGCGGCAGATACGACGCTCTTAATATCTATTGCTGCAAAGAAGAATCACCTTTATTTGACGAAGATGTTTCATATGTTTTATACACATCGGGAACAACCGGAGTTCCAAAGGGTGTTGTTATCGGAAAAGAGGCGGCATATAATTTTATTTTTTCAATAAAAGAGATAATGATATCTGAGGATAACGGAAAAATAATGCTTAATACGGCTTTTAATTTTGATATATCATTTCTTGAATCCATAGCGTCGTTTTATTATGGTCTGACAGTAGTGTTCATGGATATGCACTTACAGAATAATCCGAAGAAAATAGCCTCGTTCATTGACGAATATTCTATTGATATTGTTCAGATGACACCTTCCCTGCTTACAAATATATATATATATTTCAGAGGAAACTGCGCTATCTTTAATAAAGTAAAACGGCTTCTCGTCGGCGGTGAAAAATTTCCTGAGAATATGTATGAAAATCTAAAAAAAATCAGCGATTTATCAATTTATAACATGTACGGACCAACAGAAGCAACTGTATGGGCAACGTTCAAGAAGCTTGACGACGGAGAGATAAATATCGGAAAAGCTTTGCCCGGATATAATGTTTTTGTTGTAAACGATGAAAATGTTATAGTAAAGAATGAAATAGGTGAAATATGCATATCCGGAAAATCAGTGGCGATAGGTTATCTAAATGATAAGGAAATGACAGAATCCCATTTTTGCAAAGATATTTCAGGTTACTCGCCGAAAATGTACAGAACCGGAGACCTTGGCATACAGCATGATAACGGAGAAATATCCTATATCGGAAGAAAGGATACGCAGGTAAAATTCAGAGGATACAGAATAGAACTTGGTGAAATAGAAACCGCGGTAAAGAATTACAGACTTGTTGAAGATGCTGTTGTTATAATGAAAACGGATAAAAAAACAAATTTGAAAACATTGATATGTTTTTATATGTCAAATACAGAGATAGACATCAAGGATATAAATTTGTTCCTGAGTAAAATGATTCCGCAGTACATGATTCCACAAAAATATGTAAGGTTAGATAAGTTCCCGTTGAAGTTAAACGGAAAAATAGACCGGAATTCTTTGATGAATATATAAGACGATGATTTTTCGGCTTGAAATTCAAACCTTTGAATACAGCCATAAAGAGAGTTTATTTAGGGAAACGTGTCGTCAATAAAGCTTTCGGCCAAGAGTAATGTTCATATTTTTGCCGTTACATTAGAATTATAAGAAAGAAATGCCCTCGGATTTTGTACATAAATTCCGAGGGCATATATTATTAGCCACAATATTCGGTCGGACTAAGAATATTTTTACTATTTAGACAGTTCTGAAATGCATCAGTATGGAGTTTTATAACAATCCGTTATGCATTTTAGCGGCGGTCAGCGTATTTTTCATAAGCATAGCAATTGTCATAGGTCCGACTCCTCCAGGTACAGGAGTTATGTAGGAAGCTTTTTTTTCTGCGCCATTAAAATCAACGTCACCGCAAAGCTTGCCGTTTTCAAGCCTGTTCATGCCTACGTCAATTATAACGGCGCCATCCTTTACCATATCCGGAGTAATGAAATTAGCCTTACCTACTGCGGCAACCAGTATATCTGCACCTGCGCATATTTCTTTGAGGTTTTGCGTCTTAGAATGACATATAGTAACAGTACCACTTCTGTGAAGAAGAAGCATAGACATCGGTTTGCCTACAATATTACTTCGTCCTACTACAACGCACGACTTTCCGGAAATATCTATTCCTGTGCTGTCTATCAATTCCATAACGCCTGCCGGGGTACAAGGAAGAAAGGCAAAGTCTCCGATCATAATCTTACCAACATTATAAGGATGGAAAGCGTCCACATCTTTATCAGGTATAATTGAATTTATAACAGCATTTTCATTGATATGCTTTGGAAGTGGAAGCTGACAAAGAATACCGTCCACCTTTTCGTCATTATTTAATTTTTCCACAAGCTGCAGAAGTTCTTCCTGAGAGGTTTCCTCCGGAAGAGCATATTCAAAGGAATTGAATCCAACCTCTTCACACGCTCTTTTTTTTGAATTTACATACACTCTTGAAGCAGGATCATTTCCTACAATCACAACTGCAAGACCAGGCTTAATCCCCTTTTCTAAGAGCTTTTCAGTTTCAATGCGTACTTCTTCCTTAACTTTTGATGAAACTTCTTTACCGTTAATTAATTTAGCCATTTATTCTTCCTCCGATTCAATTTTTATCTCGTCTATTTCATCTATATTTTCAGATTCATAATTTTCATAATCTGAATTATCTGTATTATCTTCATTATTGCCGTCGCTGCTTATTATTCCCTGTTCTTCTCCGTCAGGTTCCTCGTCGTCGGCGTTATTTTCAATATCATTTTGTTTTTTTATTCCGCGTAATTCCGACTGCCTGATAAGCTCCTTTGATTCATCAGTATCTACATACAAAACGTATTCGTCTCCCATACGTTTTACCTTATTCAGAATAACAACAAGCAGTATAACTGAAGAAATAAAGCATATTGCCGCTAATACCTGTGAAACTCTCATTGTGCCGATCATAAGACTGTCTGTCCGCAGGCCTTCGATAAAGAAGCGTTCCAAGCCGTACCAGCCTAAATACATTAAAAAGATTTGTCCGTCGAATTTTCGTATTTTTTTAGCAAAAATTGCAAGTAATACAAAGCCAAGCAGACACCATACGGATTCATATAAGAAACATGGGTGTACCGGCTTATCCGCATTCATAGCGATCAAATCGGCCGGAGAGCTCATATCGCTGTTTACAGATATAATCCAGTCTCTTATTTTGCCGCTGGACATTCCAAAAATATTGTCAGTATTATAACCAAAAGCCTCCTGATTAGTAAAATTCCCCCATCTTCCTATTCCCTGCCCCAGCAGAAATCCCATTGATGCAACGTCCAGAAGAGGCAAAAGCTTTACCTTGCGCAGCTTTGCAACAAGACCGCCTACAATAACCGCGCCTATAATACCGCCGTATATAGCCAAGCCGCCGTTTCTTATATTAAATATTGATTTCCAGTTTCCTGCATAATCCTCCCATTGCATAATCACATAATAGGCTCTCGCACCTATAAGTCCGCCTATTATTCCACCGATAACAGCGTCTATTGCTCTGTCCGGATCTATACCGTACTTTTTCATCTGAGAAAAGCAGTAAATCATCGCAAGAAGCATTCCAAGCGTAATTAAAAGACCGTACCATTTGATTTCAAGTCCAAAAAGAGTAAACGCGGTATCATTAATAGTTATATCAATTCCAAGCTTAGGGAATATCACCTGATTTTGTTTAAGTTCGCTGATAGCAGTCATTGTAACATTCTCCTTATTCAATAACCGAAATTGTCATGTTTCCGGTGTCAAAACGATTTAATAAAGCCTTCTGCACATCGTTATAAGTCATTTCAGACAATATCCTTATAGAATCATAAGGTCCTACTCCAGACATATAGGCCGATATAAGATTTCCGGCAACAGCTTCAGCATTATTGCTTTCTCTTACAATCATACCGTAGGTGGATTTTTTTATACTGTCATAAAGAGATTTATCCAGTCCCTCAACCTTAACGCGTTCTATCTCATCGACGATATACTGCATCACCTTTTTAGGATCGGCGGATTCTCCGCTGAAAATAAGACAGAAAAAGCCGTCTCCGCAAAAGACTTCAAACCCAAATGTAGAATTTATAAGTTCCTCGTCAAGAAGCTTTTTGTAAAGCGGAGCTGAAGGATCTGAAATTATATTACCGGCTATGGAGCACTCCATTTCTGATTTAAGCCTGTTAAATCCGCTTTCCGGTCTGCATTTTATACCAACATTAAAAATCGGCGTGCCTACCGGAAGATTTCCATAAACCTCCTTTTGGACTATTTCATACGGTTCTTCCGGAAACACAGTTTCCAGCGCCTGATTTTCGCATGGTTTTAGAAGCTTATCGGCAATATTTATTACCTCTTCCGTTTTAACATTTCCGGCTACTACTAAAACCATATTATGAAGATTATAAAAGGTATTATAGCATTTATAGAGAAGATCGGCGTCAATTTCAGCTATGCTTTCAATTGTACCGGCTATATCTATTCTGACGGGATGCTTATGATACATTCCCTGAAGCATATTGAACAATACCTTCCAGGTAGGGTTATCGTCGCACATTTTAATTTCCTGACCAATAATTCCCTGTTCCTTATCTACGGTTTCCTGTGTAAAATAAGGGTTTTGAACAAAGCTGAGTAATATCTCAAGAGATTCCTTGTAATTATCTGAACAACTGAAAAGATAACAGGTTCTGTCAAAAGAAGTATACGCATTGGCATTAGCGCCGGTCTTAGCATAAAGCTCAAAGGCGTCACAGTCCTCGTTTTCGAAAAGCTTATGCTCTAAAAAATGGGCGATACCCTCCGGTACTGTCGTAAATTCCTTGTCAGCATTCGTTTTAAAGCATGTATTAATAGAACCATATTTAGTTCCGAATAACGCTTCAGTGGTACTGAAGCCCTCCATTTCACATACAAATATTTCAAGCCCCGACGAATGCTTTATATAATTACAACTATCGCCTGTCTGTTCGCATATAATTCTGTTGATATCCATTTTATTCACCTCTCATCACATAAACCGTATCAAGCTCAAAAGATTTAGCGGCTTCAATAATTCGCTCTCTTGTAACGGCCTTTATTTTCTCAACAGATTCGGAAGGTTCAAGTAATTCTCCGTTAGCGAGACATCCGAAATACCAATTAATATATGACGTGGAAGTATCTCCGACGCCTTTAAGCGAATTGATAATGCTTAAAACTGAATTGCTTATATCCTCACCTGAAAATTCCCCGTTTTTAATATCCTCAAGTTGTTTTATGATTTCCTTTTCTGTTTTTTCAATATTTTCTTCTTCTATTCCGCAGTCTACCATAAGTGTTTTTTTAAATCTGTTATACTGCGACGTACAATAATAGCAAAGACTCTGCTTTTCTCTGACATTTATAAAAAGCTTTGAAAAAGGGGTAGCTCCGAAAATTGTATTCATAAGTCTTACAGCGTCAAAATCATCGCTTTTTCCTTTAAATGCAAGAACCATTTTACACTGGTTTACATCAAGCCTTTCTTCCGTCCTGCAAATGCTCTGCTTAAGAGGACTGTGGCTGTAATACTTAACAGCGGACGGAATTCTTTCAATCCTGGAAAAAGCTTCAAAAATAGCATTCTCAGCATTGGTATTTTCCTCCGAACCGACATAATAAATCTCAATTTTGGCAGTTTTCAGGAGTTTTTTATATGCCTTATATGCAGATTCAGCGGTAACTGATTCAGCAGTTTCCTTGGCGCCGTATGAAGAATTGGCGCTGTTTTCGCCGTTATATATTGATTTTTGAGCCTGCATAACTGCATAGGCTCTTTTATTATTTATTTCAGCTTCAATTGAATCCAGAATATCTCTTTTTCTGAAATCAAACGGTTCATGAGCAAATTCAAGCTTTCCTTCGCCATTTTTTATAACGTTAGGAGAGAAAATGCAATCAAGTAATATAGAAAGCACTTCCGCGTTTATATCCTCGCCTTCAAGAGCGTATTTACTGTTTATAGAGCTTACGCCTATACAAAGTCTCTGATAATCGGCAATTTTAAGAATATCTATATTAATGTTTGCACCATAAAGCGAATTAAGCTTAGCTGTAATTTCACTGATATTTTTATATTTGCAGTTAGATGAGCCTAAAACGCCGACAGCAATGGCATTTTCCGAAGCAGTTTCCTTTTTAAGCTCGGTAATAAACATTATCTGCACTCTCTGAGTTTTAAATTTAGGATCGATAATTGATGTATAGCCGATACCCTCAGCAATATCTTTTCTTTGATACACCGCCATATTTATTTTCTCCTTTTAATTTTTTCCGACTTTTTTATTATAGCACATTTATCCGATAAATTCCATATATTTTTAAAAATTATAAAACTCGTATTTCGGATTTTTTAGAAAAAGAATATATGAGGGCTTCTTTAACAGGTTTGATCTCAGTTTTTTCAAGAGTAAGTTTATACAGCTCAATCTGACGCTTATATTTTTCCGCAAGCTCATTTATATCGGAAACTCTGTCCGTCTTATAATCTACTAATACAAGATAATCTTCAAATTCCAAAACCATATCTATTATTCCGTTAAGCATACCCGACGTATTTTTGTATTCCATACCAAACTCGTCTTCAAGCTCAAGATCGTCGATTGCTATTAGAAATTTCTTTTCTCTTAGTATATTCTTGCAGCAATTTATTCTTTCAAAAAGCTTAGAATCCAAAAATGCGTTAATATCGTCCTCTTTAATTGCACTTTTCTGCTTTTCAGTTAAATAACCGGTATTATAAAGCCTTTCAAGCTCCATTTGGTAGTCCTTTTTCAGAGCGCTAAAATCAGTAAACTGCAAAAATCTATGTAACGCAGTACCCTTTTCAGCAGGAGTAAGTCCCCCCGCTTCCCTTGCAAACTCCGGACGCTTAAGAGGAGCTTCAAAGCTTCCTTCATTTTTTGAAATATCAGACACTGAAAGCTTTGACGTAAGAGCAGACAGCGAAAGGTCATAGTTAAAGCTGAACATGTCCTCAATTTGCCTTACCATTTCCTCACATGGCAAGCTCCTTTCTTTAGGAAGCTGAATTATTTCATCCGTTTTATTTGGATTATAAAATTCATAGTCTATTTTAAAATCCTCATTATACCTAAAACTTTCAAATATCTGAAACCGCTCTCTGATCGTACCTGAACCTCCATGAGAAATCAAGGTCATCAACAGCCAATCTTCCATTGAATTTGCCGAAGCGGATATACGATCGGATATACCTCCGTTTAGTAATATGTCGGTCGCCATTGACTGAGCCTTTTTTAAATTGGCTTCACCGGCGTTTAACGTAATAAATAAACGTTCTTTAGCTCTTGTCAGCGCCACATAAAGCAGGCGCATTTCCTCGCTAACTGCATTGCGCCGATTTTCCAAACTTATCGCTTCATAAGGCAATGTGTTAAAACGTTCATATTTTTCTTTATTCTGCAGCTTGAATCCAAGCCCTGATTCATACGAAAACTGAAACGGTTTCATTTTATCCAAACGGCTGAATTTTGTCGACGTTTCCGCTATAAATATAAACGGATATTCAAGTCCCTTGGATTTATGCATGGTTTTAACAGAAACGGCGTTTTGCGATCCTGAAGATCCGCTTACAGCTTTAAAGTCTCCTTTAGATTCCATTATTCTGTCAATATACCTTAAAAAACCCGAAAGTCCTCCGTCAGAATTCTTTTCATAATCTTCCGCATATTCAAGCATCATACGCAGATTTGCTTTTTTCCTTTTAGCGTCTCCGTAAATCTGCATAACTGAAAGAAAATCAGTACTGTCATATATTTTTCTGATAAGCTCCTGCAGCGTGCACGCACTTATATACAGCCTTAATTCCATGATAACCTCATAAAGAAATAAAGCCTTTGTATACAGCTCGTTCTGGAATATTATTTTTTTTCCGTTTAATCCGAGACCTTCGCACAAATTACTGTATATATGCGCATTTTTATTTATCAGTCTTATTTCAGCAGTATCCTGAACCGTAAACATAAACATAGGGGAAAGCATTACAGAAACCAATGCAGTATCAGTCAGCGGATTATCTATAACTCTGAGAATATTCATTAAAATAGATATTTCCCTTGCTTTCAGATATCCGGACTCGTCCTCAGAATCTACTGATATTCCTCTTTTTTCAAGCTCCCTTGTATAAACGGCTATATTTTTCCTGTTTCTGAGAAGTATGCAGAAATCCTTCATCTGACACGGTCTTGAACCTTTTCCCATATCAATGCTCACAGGCGTTTGATTTCCGAGCATTTCCTCTATTTTATCGGCAATGCACTCGGCTTCCGTATTTTCCGCGTCTTCCGTCTCGTCAAAAAGCATAATCAGAGGATTCCTTTCAGCCTCGCAGAACGACGCTCCCTGAATCAGATATTCATCATCGTTATAATTTATATCTCCACACTTTTCCGACATAATATGCTTGAATATATAATTGACAAAATTCACTACTTCACCTGAGCTTCGGAAATTACGGTTTAGTCTGATATAGGCATTCTGATTTACATTTTCAGTATATGGCTCCGCGCTGCCGACGGCATTTATAAAATTATCAGGATTCGCAAGTCTGAAACGATAGATTGATTGCTTTACATCTCCCACAAAAAAAAGATTATCTCCGTATTTATCGGCGCGGCCATTTTTAGACAGAAGTTTAAAAATCATATCCTGACGGTTATTTGAATCCTGAAATTCATCAATCATAATAAGCTTATAATATTCGGAAAGCTCCCTTGCAAGAGGAGTTTTCTCTATAATGCCGGAATTATTAATATCGGCAAGCAGCTCTAAAGCAAGTCTTTCAGCATCGTCAAATCCCACTGCATTCTTTTTTTCTTTAAGGGAATAAAGCTCGGATGCAAATTCCTTTAAAAAGTCTGAAAGGATTTTTTGTATTATTTTGTGCCTTTCAAGATCAGACTCTGCATTTACTAATATTTCTGAACTTTTTTTCAATTCGATAATTATTTCTTTATAATTATCACGACATGACTTTATTTTTTGCCTTAGCTCAGGATTTTCAGAATTTTTCACTCCTGAAGGAAAGTTCCTGAATTTTACAGCAGACAAGCTACGATGAAATTCATCAAATACTCCGTTTTTAAAGAAAGTAAAAATATTATCAAGATAAAGCTTATCTTCGTTTATCAACGACATTATTTTTTCATTGTTTAGGGTAATAGATTGACATGAAGCGTTGTTTAACAAACTGCTGCATAAATCAATTTTAGATTCAACATATTTTATATAATAGTCTTTATACTGATCCCCATTATATTTTTCATAAGCTTCGTCAAGCCATTTTTCAAAAAAGGGCACGGAGGATACGCAGTTATATAGGGAATAAACAAGCTCTTCAAGCGGCTTATCGTCGTTTACGCAAAAGTTATTTCTGAGCGTAATCATATCCTCGTATCTTTCGTTATAAAATCTTTCTGAAATATTCTTATACGCCTGAATCCTTAAAACGTTTTCCTCGGTTTCATCTATTATTCTAAATCCTGAAGATAAAGAAAGCTGATTTATGTTATTTCTTAGCAAATCAAAACAAAACGAGTGTATTGTTGAAATAGAAGCGCAGCAAAGCATAGAATTCTGCCTGGAAAGCCAGCTATCGTCCGGATTTATTTCTATCATGGAAGAAAGCGCCGACGCTAAACGCTGTTTCATTTCCGCCGCCGCGTCGTTTGTAAACGTTACAACGATCATTCTTTCAACGGGAACCGGATTTTCGCGGTCGGAAATTATCCTTATAAGTCTCTCAACAAGTACGGAGGTTTTGCCGCTGCCTGCCGCTGCCGATACAATTACTGAGCGTCCTGAAGCGTTTATAGCCTGACGCTGCTCTTTAGTCCATCTGCTCATCGTTTTCACCTCCGAGTTTTTCCATCATAATTTCTTCTGCATTTTTTTCAGGCTCATGATAATTCTCAACAGGATCATTGCCGCACACGGACCAATAATCGCAGTAATCGCAAGGCGCTTTTCCAAAAATTATGGGATCGGCTTGTATCTGACCTCCGTAAAGCTCGCTGCACATTTTTAAAAGCACGCTGTCCGTATAGCTTCTGAGACGTTTAAAGTTTTTAGCGTTAAGGCAAGAGGAAGCCTTTTTATTAAGCATGAGAGTCCCTGTTCCTCCATCCGCCTTCAAAAGCTTTGCAGGAATATAAACTCCCTTGATATCCTTTTCCATGGCGTTTAGAACCGTTCTGTCGCTCAGTACGATTCCGTTCATTTTAAAATGCTTTGAAAGATAATCGTCAACCGACAGCTCATCATTTCTATCGCGGCCGCAAGCCGCTCCTCCGGACGGCATATAAAGAACTCCGGCGGGCGTATAATCAGAAAATCTTCCGTTTTTTCCTGTAACCGAAAACATGTAAATAAGCATCTGCATATTTATGCCGTAAAGCAACGACGAAATTGAAAACGTCTTTGTTCCCGTTTTATAATCTATAACCCTCAGATATTTTTCATTATCCTTTTCATAAATATCAATTCTGTCAACTACTCCCCGCAGATAAATTTCTATGCCGTCCGCGGTCTTTATTACAGGGCTGTTGCCGCCCTCGCTAACGTCAAGCTCAAACGCCACAGGACGAAATTCAGACTGACGAAGCTCGCATTGAAGCTGTCGTATTAATACCTCTATATTGCCGGAAATATTTTCAAGCGAGGCTTTAGCAGAAGACGTAAGCATAGCCTCTCCGCCCAAACCCTCTTCAATAAATTCATTTATGCATTTATGTATTATTTCAGATATTTGTTCATGGTTTAAATTATCAAATTCTTCTTTGTTTTTGCATGATCCAAGTATCTTTTCAAGGCACCTATGAGTTAAATTGCCCTGGCTAATATAATCAAAAGCTTTTTTTTTCTTTATTCTCAGCTTAAGACCTGTATGGCAAAAATATTTAAAGTGACAGGTATTATATTCCTCAACCGCCGTTGCGGAAATAGTCAGTCTGTCAGAATAAATCCGTTTCATGAGGGACTTGTCATTTATAATAAAATTTCTGTCGCTGCTTACATTTTCAAGATAACGTATTCTTCCTCTATAAATTTCGTTATTTTCAAGAGCCTTTCTGATACTCTCAATTTCCTGACCGGTTTCTCCAAAATGCTGTACAAGATTAATATAAGCAGCCTTAGGAGTTAAACTGTAATCAATAATATTTTTATCCGAAGCATATTCCAGAATCTCATTGTCGTACATTTCTCTTATTTGCTTTAAAACCGGAGCCGCGTACCTATTCCGATTCATACTGTCGGACAAAGGATATGTTATGTAAAGCTTATCAGACGCATAGGTAATCGTTTTATATACAATCAGTTTCTCATCGGCTATTAATTCCTCATTTGATCTTGAAAGACTGATTCCAGACTGCTCGAACAGAAGCCTATCCGTTTCATTTAAAATTCCATTCTGACTAATATTTGCCGGAAAAAATCCGTCGTTTACGCCTGCGATAAATACGGCTCTTGGGCTGTCAAGTCTTGCTGTTTCTGCACAAACTATCCTTACGCCGTCAAGAGTCTGAGGAGGGACCGAATAGCTTATCTGTCTTAGCATCATAATAAAAATGTCGCGAAAGCCTGTGATTGAAATATCTCCTCCGGTTTCGGAAACAGCCTCAAGAATATCCATAAGCAGTCCCCAAATTCTCTTGAATTCCTTAGCAAGATAAATAAAACCTTTCTCTTTGAAGCCGCTTATTATTCCGTTTACCTTTTCCTGAACGTTCATTTCTGTTATAAATTCAAACAAAGCGCGGCAAATTCCCCTGCTGTCAGTATCAACACACTTTAAACGAAGCTTATGAAGAGACTCGACAAGCTCTTTTCTTGTCTTTTCTGCAAATGGATATTCATCCAATCCCGCTGAAAATGGTTTCATCCATTTTTCGCCGTCAATATCCCATTCATAGCAATAATTTTCAAGCTCTGATATTCTTTCGGACGCAACTCCGCTCAGACTGGTCTTAGCGTATTTAAATATCATTTCAGAAGAAAAATTTTTTTCTGAAATTATTTCAATAATACTTGAAATATACTGCATAATAGAGGTATGCATTACGCTTTTTTTAATATCTAAACTAAACGGTATTTCATATTTTTCACACGCGGCCTCAAAAATATATGTATATTCCGAAAGCTGCCTTGACATAACCGCAATTTCGCTGTATTTATACCCGTCGTTCCGCACAAGCCGTTTTATTTCCGAGCAAATCCAGTCCGCCTCCTCATATAGGTCGCGGCATTCGCATATTTTTATATTTTCAGACTTAGATAAGCGTTTTCTTACAGGACGAAGTATATTTAAATTCAAATGTGCAAGGTCTTCGTTTTTGTATTTTACTGGCTTAATTAAATTAACAGTATCAATAGGTTTGCCATATTTCTGCGCAATCTGATAAAATCGCTTCCATGTGTTTTTAACCGAATCAAATAAATTAACTCCGTTATTTTCAAGCTGTTCAAGCCTTAGAGAAACATATACGTCGTTTGATTGTCCTATAATCGTTTCAATAAGCTTGTATTCATCACCCGTAAAGCTCTCGAATTCATCAAAAAAAACAACTGTATTTTTAAAATAATCGTTTATTTCTGCTATAGCCGCCGCTTCTGAAATATCTGTTAGGCTATCCTTTAACTCATTCTCTGCAAGCATACTGTCATATGTATAATATATCATAGACAAATCCGATATTTTCTCGGATAATGAAGCATTATCACCGCACATTTTAGCTATGAAATCATCGGCAGAAATGCCGCTTTGTCTGAATTCAACAACAATTTTTAAGGCGTCGTTTATAAAATCAGGTCTTCCCGCCTGCCTTGCAAAATATTTAAGCTGTTTGTCTGATAACAGTTTTTTAACTGTTTTATGCATAATTATATATTTATGCATATCATCGGCATACTCTCCCGACCTGCTTCCGTATTTTTCAAAAATCTCTCTTGCCATGGTTGTAAAGCTTAATGAAAGAATTCTATTGAATAGCCGGCAGCCTAATTTTTTATATAGCTTTTTATCGGAATCAAATGAAAACTGTTCCGGTACAATAACTATTATTTTTTTTCCGCTATCAGCCAATTTATATATTTCATTTATAATTACCGTTGATTTGCCGAATCCGGCGCCTCCAAGTATAAATTTAAGCAATACGTTTCCCCCTTTACTAAATAAAGGGTACTGATAAAACAGTACCCCTAAAAACTATGTATATCCGTTGAGCTTATTCTTTTTCATTATTCCGGGATAATCCTTATATCCGTAATTGAGATCCACATTTCCGCTGATTCCGTTTACCTTTCCTGTATGGCTGTATTGCCACATTCCATAATTACCGCTGAAATTGGGCTTAGAAACCCCGGTATGAGCAACCCAAACGTCATAGCTTGATAAAACGCTGCTGTTCATCTTCGTATTAAGCAGACTTGCATAACTGTAAACAGAAACATAATATTGTTTATTTTCCAAATAGTCGCAGAATACCTTGGTAATATTGGATATTTGAGTCATTGTTAAATGAGTCTGACTATCATCCTCAATATCAAATGCAACAGGGTAGCTCAGCTTATATCCCTTTATGGCGTCATAGCAAACCTTAGCTTCTTTTAAAGCCTCGGACGTATTTACCGCATAGCTGTACCAATATACTCCGCATTCAATCCCGGCCTTTTGCGCTCCGGCTATATTCGTTTTAAAATTGGCGTCTACCTGATCGGAATACATTCCATAGCCTGCCCTAATCATAACAAATTCTATGCCCGCTTTTTTAACCTTTGTCCAGTCAATCGTTCCCTGATGTCTTGAAACGTCGATACCGTCCCTAACGGATTTCGTAGTTGTAGTTGTTTTTGTCGTAGTAGTCTTTACAGTTGTGGTGGTTTTAATAGTGGTGGTAACAGGCTTAGCGGTTGTACTGGCGGCAATCTCAGATAAAACCTCTTCCCTGTATCTCGCTATGTACCAATTTCGTGGTATTGTAGTGGTAGTTGCGACAGTAACGGAATGTTCAGCAGGCGGTTCAGTAACAGGCACCGTATCAGTCTTTACGGTAGTAACGGTTTCTTCTGATTCCTGTAAATTATCATTCTGTATCGTCTCTGTTTCAATAACGTTTCCGTCCCCGTCAACAAGCTCATATGTATTATTCTCGGGATCATAATTAAGGATTGCGCTGCTTCCCTCCTTTGAATAAGTATTGGTCAAATCAAGCAAGGATTCAGCATTTGCACTAAAACCTATTGAAAACGTCATAACCAAAGCAGTCAGGACTGTCGCTATCTTTGGATTTTTAGACTTCATCAATTCCACTCCTTATAAATTGTTTACAAAACAATATCATTATAACACATCTCTTCATAAATTGTAACCGCTTTTTAATAATTCAAATAAATTTCTATGATTTATAACAAAATGATATATAATATTTATGTAAATTCTACAATATTTTTGTGTTAATTCGGACTATAAACATAAATGAAATATTGACAAAAAGAGCGAAATATAGTAAAATATATTCAAAGAAAATAGTCCGGTAGGTAAGGCTACCACAGGGATACGGGTTGCTGCCGCAAAATAGTGGAGACACTATGAGATGGTTAACAGGATATGTCGAAAGAATTAAGGCATATTTTAATGTAATTTCATGCCCTGCGAAGCTAAAGCTTGAACGGTATTTATAATTTTTACGATTATTTATCCGTGTCAGGTTTCTGCGCGGATTTTTTATTTCCTAAAAAATGTTTCCCGGAGGTAATAATCATGACTGAAAAGCTTCTTGAACTATTAAAAGAAAAAAACTATGTAAAAATTAAATCGGCAGTCAGGGATTTATATCCTGCGGATCTTGCGGCGCTTCTTGAAACTCTCGAACCCCGCGACATCACGCTGATATTCAGATTGCTTCCTAAAGAGCTTGCCGCGGAAACATTTACCTATATGGACAGCGATACCCAAATGCACCTTATCAGCGGATTCAGCGATAAAGAGCTGAGGGAAATGCTGGACGAAATATTCGTTGACGATACAGTAGACATTATAGAAGAAATGCCGGCAAACGTCGTCTCCAGAATACTTCAGAACACCGACAGTGAAACCCGGAAGCAAATAAACGATATATTGAACTATCCGGCTGACAGCGCGGGAAGCGTTATGACCACAGAATACGTTTATCTTCATAAGGAAATGACCTGCCATGAGGCTCTGGATTGGATAAGAAAAGTCGGAGTTGTAAAGGAAACTATATATACCTGTTATGTTACAGAATCAAGAAAATTAATCGGTTTCGTGACGATTCTCGATCTGGTCACAGCAGATGAGAACCTTACTATCGAAAGCATAATGGATACCCACGTCATTTATGTTAAAACCCATGAGGACAGAGAGGACGTTGCAAAAAAGTTTTCAAAATATGACTTCCTTGCAATGCCCGTTGTCGATAATGACCGCAGAATGGTAGGAATCATTACCTTCGACGACGTTCTCGACGTTATACTGGAAGAAAACGAAGAGGACTTCTCAAAAATGGCTGCAATACAGCCGACGGTTGACGCATATTTTAAAACTTCGGTATTTACACATGCAAAAAACAGAATAGGCTGGCTGCTTATATTAATGTTTTCCGCAACTATAACTGGCTCGCTTTTGACGCATTATGAAAACGCTTTCAAGGCTCTGCCCCTCCTCGTTTCATTTATACCAATGCTAATGTCGACAGGCGGAAACTGCGGCTCTCAAAGCTCTACCACAGTCATAAGAGGTCTTGCTACCGAAGAGATCAAATTCAAGGATTTTTTCAAGGTTGTTTATAAGGAATTTAGAATATCGTTAATCGTAAGCGTAATACTTGCTTTTGCAAACGGTCTTAGAATATTTATATTCTATAATCAGGATATAAGACTTTCACTAACGGTATCGTTTTCTATTATTGGAACAGTTATAATTTCTAAATTTATCGGATGTGTGCTTCCGCTTCTTGCTAAACGCGTAAAGCTTGATCCGGCTTTAATGGCAACGCCATTAATCAGCACTATTGTCGATACGTGCTCGATGCTTATATATTTCCAGATCGCTACTTTAATCTTTCCTCAGCTATAGAAAAAAGCGGATGTTTTTTGCCAATATGTTGACAAGAGGAACCTGAACAACTGAAAACCAAATGGCGCAGGTAGGATCGAGCAAAAGAAGTTGTGAATCGCGAAATTATTTATCTAAAATACTAAACGGGCGGAGCGCAAGAGCTCCGCCCGTTTAGTATTTTAGACGCCCAGTAAGAAAAGTCCGGTAAAAAAACGGTTGGGTAAATAGTATCAAATTTTCTCTTGACAAAATCGTCTTTGCAGGATATAATAATAACAGTGATATATAACAGCGTTATAGTTGGTGGGGGTGTGCAAAATAGATGGAAATCTGACAACCTTGGAGCTTATCCATCAGGCCGCAAAAGCAGAGTTTTTAGAAAAAGGCTTTAAAGACGCTTCCCTGCGGAATATCGTTAAATCTGTAGGCATGACTACCGGAGCTTTTTATGGCTACTACAAAAGCAAGGAAGAGCTGTTTGAAGCATTGATTGGAGAGCATTATGCTTATCTGCTGAATTGCTTTCACAAAGCGCAAAAAGAATTTGCCCAGCTTCCATATGAGCGGCAGCCTGAAGTAATGAGCGATATTTCCGGCGCTTGTATGTTCGAGATGCTCCACTATGCCTATGAACATCTGGATGAATGTAAACTCATCCTTTGCTGTTCAGAGGGGACAAAGTTTTCAGGGCTTATTGATGAAATGGTGGAGATAGAGGTTGAAGGTACCCACGCTTATCTAAAAGTTCTAAAGGAACTGGGGCGACCTTCCCCGCAGATTGATCCCACGCTGGAGCATATTTTGATTACAGGCATGTTCCACACCTTTTTTGAACTGGTAATCCACGAAATGCCGCTCCAAGATGCAGAAAATTATGTAAATGAAATGCGAGCCTTTTATACAGCCGGGTGGATGAAAATTATGGGGCAGTAGCGCCCTGTAATTTTTACCCGCCAGTTAGCTGTGGCTAACTCATACGGATATAAGAAGAACGCGCTTACGTTCTCTTTATCATATATAAAATAAAAGGAGGAATCTTCTTTGAAAAAACAATCCAATCTGTCACGACTGCTACAGATTGCAGGCAGCCACAAATATCTAATCTATACTTCATGGGCGCTTTCGGCAATCAGCGCCCTCATCGCATTAGCGCCTTTCTACTATATCTGGAAAGTCATTCAGGAAGTATTGGAAGTTGCGCCGGACTTTAGCCAGGCGCAAAATCTGACGCATAACGGCTGGATGGCGGTACTGTTTGCTGTTTTTTCGGCGCTGATCTACATAGGAGGGCTTATGTGTTCCCACAAAGGAGCGTTTCGTATCGCTACTAATCTGCGCCTGCAAACTATGGAACATATCGTCAAACTGCCGTTGGGTTTTGTAGAAAAGTTCGGCAGCGGCAGGCTTCGCAAAATTGTCAACGAATCCAGCGCCGCCACCGAAACCTATCTGGCTCATCAGCTTCCCGACCGCGCCAATGCCATTGCAACACCCTGCGGTCTTTTGGCGCTACTACTGATTTTTGATTGGCGGCTCGGGCTTTTGAGCCTCGTTCCGGTAGCGCTGGGATTTCTGATTATGATGACGATGACCGGACAGCGGATGCAGGAAAAGATGAAAGAATATCAAAACGCTTTGGACGATATGTCCAACGAAGCGGTGGAGTATGTCCGGGGGATTCCGGTTATTAAGACATTCGGACAGACAATATTCTCTTTCAAAAAATTCAAGGATTCTATTGACAGGTATAAAATATGGGTGATTGCCTATACAAAACAGCTTCGAACGCCTATGATGTTTTACACAGCGGCCATCAACGGAGTCTTTGCCGCGCTGATAGCCGGTGGACTGATGTTTACACAAAGCGATGTAAACACAGAATTTCTGCTGGATATGATTTTTTACATCATCATTACCCCCATTATCTCTGTCACCCTTACCCGCATTATGTTCCAAAGCGAAAACGCTATGATTGTAGACGACGCTTTGCAGAGAATCGACAGTGTATTAAGTCTGCAGCCGATGATAGATCCGGAACAGCCGGAACACCCTAAAGACGCTTCGGTTCAGCTCAGTCATGTTCATTTCAGCTATGATGGAGAAAACGAAGTCATAAAGGATATTTCCCTCACTATTACTAAGGGACAGACCGTAGCGTTTGTGGGGCCGTCCGGCGGTGGCAAGACCACTCTTGCCAATTTGATCTGCCGGTTCTTTGACGCTCAGAGCGGTATTGTAAAAATAGGCGGCGTCGATGTGAGGAACATCTCTAAAGAAGAGCTTATGAATACCGTTTCCTTTGTGTTCCAAAACAGCCGACTGATCAAAGCCTCAATTTTGGAAAATGTGCGCATGGGTAAGCCGACAGCCACCCGGAAAGAAATCATGGCCGCGCTCCACAACGCCCAGTGCGATGATATCTTAGAAAAGCTGCCCCAGGGCGCGGACACCGTGATCGGCTCAAAGGGCATTTATCTTTCCGGGGGCGAACAGCAGCGAATCGCCATCGCCCGTGTTATGCTGAAAAACGCACCCATTATTATTCTGGACGAAGCTACAGCTTTTGCCGATCCGGACAATGAAACCCGCGTACAAGCCGCCTTCTCTAAACTGTCTGAGGGAAAAACGGTTATTATGATCGCACATCGTCTCTCCACTGTGACCGGCGCAGACAAAATCTATGTTATCAAGGACGGACAGATCGCAGAGAGCGGTAAAAGCCGGAAACTGCTGGAAAAAGACGGTATTTTCAGCCGCATGTGGCAGGATTATCAAACTTCCGTTCAGTGGAAAGTTTCAAAGGAGGTACAATAAAGTGATTAAGAAGCTGCAAAAACGATACGCTCTTTCCGAGCAAGGAGCCAAAGATTTGGTGAAAGGCTGTCTGGCCTGCGTGCTGCAAAACCTTTCATTTATGTTCCCGGTGAGCCTGCTGTATTTTTTAGTAGGCGATTTGATGAACGGCGGTGTTCCAGGTGAAAAACTTATCTTTTACATCGTGGGCTGCGCAGTGTGCATTAGTTTGATCTTGCTTACTACTTACATTCAGTACAACGCCACCTACTTTGCCACTTATACAGAAAGCGGCGTGCGGCGGATTACGCTGGCTGAACGGCTGCGAAAAATCCCGCTGTCTTTCTTCGGAAAAAAAGATTTGGCTGACCTCACCAGTACCATCATGGCCGACTGCACCTTTTTGGAGCAGAGCTTTTCCCACTTTATTCCCGAACTGGCCGGCTCCATCATCTCCACGGTGTTAATTTCTATCAGCCTTTTGGTGTTTGACTGGCGTATGGCGCTGGCGGCGCTGTGGGTACTGCCGATTGCCTTTGCTATTGTAGGTTTCTCCTCAAAAGTGCAGGAACGGCTCAATCAAAAGTCCATGAATGTGAAGATGGCCTGCGCAGACGGGATTCAGGAATGCATTGAGACGGTACGCGACCTGAAGGTCAACAATGCCGAACAGGAATACTTAAGGGGATTGGAAAAGAAAATTCGCGCTGTGGAACACCGCTCCATTCTCAATGAGTTTGGGCTGGCTGCCTTTGTGGTGTCCGCATCCCTGGTGTTGAAGCTGGGGATTGCCACGGTTGCGCTGGCAGGCTCTATCCTACTGATAGGGGGCAGTCTCGACGTGCTGACTTTCTTTATGTTTCTGCTGGTTGTCTCACGGCTTTACGATCCGCTGCAAGGGGCGCTGCAAAATCTGGCGGCGGTTATCAGTACCCGCACCAATATCGCCCGAATGAATGAAATCCTCGATCATCCCATTCAACAGGGAGAGAACAGGCTTTCCAACAAAGGCTATGATATTACATTTGACCATGTAGGATTTGCCTACAACACAGGGGAAACCGTATTGAAGGATGTTTCCTTTACTGCAAAACAGGGCGAAGTCACAGCTTTGGTGGGACCGTCAGGCGGCGGCAAAACTACGGTATCACGACTGGCGGCGAGGTTCTGGGATGTGAGCCGAGGCAGGATTTCTGTGGGAGGCATGGACATTTCCAAAATCGAACCTGAGACGTTGCTTTCCCTGTTCTCCATTGTGTTTCAGGATGTCACTCTGTTCGACAACACCATTATGGAAAATATACGAATCGGAAATAAGGACGCTACCGACGAGCAGGTGTTGGCTGCGGCAAGGCTTGCCAATGTGGACGAATTTGCCGTAAAGCTGCCGGATGGCTGGAACACCCATATCGGCGAAAACGGCTGCGAGCTTTCCGGCGGTGAGCGGCAGCGGATTTCCATCGCTCGTGCTTTTTTGAAAAATTCCCCTATTATTCTTTTGGACGAAGCCACGGCTTCTCTTGATGTAGAGAATGAAACCCTGATTCAAACGGCTCTTTCCCGCCTGATTGCAGATAAGACCGTGCTGGTGATTGCTCATCGGATGCGCACCGTGGCCGGAGCAGACAAGATCGTGGCGCTTTCGGATGGGACAGTGGCAGAAGCAGGCGCGCCGGAAACATTGCTGGAGCAAAACGGCCTCTATGCCCGCATGGTGAAGTTACAGACAGAGAGCCAAAACTGGAAGTTGGCATAAAACGGCTTATGACAAAAACTATTCATCCTACTATGCGCAGATTAGCAAATGGAATAGGTATGAGTTGTAATAGCGAATGGCGCTGCAACCTTTCGGCTGCAGCGCCACCTTACATACACTTCCCTTCTTATCCTCCTCAGCTAATGATACGGACGCTTTTTCTTATGCAAATTATTCGCCGATTCCCTCTATTGTATATATAAATTTAACATTACCTTCCATATTATTACCGATATCGGAAAAACTTGAATATGATTTCGATACGTCAGATAAATCTTTAAGTCTGTCTATGAATTCTTTAAAGTCGTCTTTATAGAATTCCTTTATTTTATCCGTACCTTCCTTTTTAAACTTTTTCATACCTTCGTCTAATTCCTTTGAACCGTCTTCAAGCTTCGAAATACCGTCGACAAGCTCCGAACTTCCGCTTTTCAAAGCTGAAACTCCGTCTTCGAGCGAAGAGCTTCCCGATAACAAAGAATACAGCCCATCCCTCAATGCGGTAATAGACGTATAAATTGTGGAAGCGCCTTCTGATAAAGAACCGCTGCCGTCTTCCAGCTTTGACAGTCCTCCGTATAAAGAATTTGCTCCGGAAGCCAATGAATCGGCGCCTCCGGCGGCAGAGCCGACTCCGTCCTTAAGCCGCTTTGCACCGTCCTTAAGCGACTGATTAGCGGCTGACAGCGCGCTTGTTCCGTCAAACAGCTCCTCCGCTCCATCAGAAAGAGAGGAGATAGATTCATGCAACGTTTTAGATCCGGCCGCAAGTCTTTGCCCGCCGTCCTTTAGTTCCTTTAATCCGCTGTCAAGGCTTTCAGCTCCATCATACAAGGCGGCTGCTCCGTCGGAGATCGCCGACGCTCCGTCCCTAAGCTCCTCCGCTCCCCCGCTCAATGCGGACGCACCGTCCTTTATTGCTCCGCCAGCCTTCATAGAAGCCGAAATCTGTTCCTGACCGACTATAGTCTGCTGCAATGTTGCAATCATCTGAGCTATACTCTCATCAGGATTCTGCTGGTATATTGCCTCCAAACCTGCAAGCACCTGTCTGTTATACTCGATTGTTTCATCAAGGCTTTGACCTGCCTCGCTTATTCCGGCCGAAAGACCTTCCGCACCCTCCGCAAGAGAAACTGCTCCGTCGTTAAGCTGTTCAGCGCCGGCTATCGTATTTTCAACCCCTTCTTTTAACTGTGACGATCCGTCTTTAGCAACAGAAATTCCATCATATAGCTGCTGAGACGATTTATATAGAGATTCTGACCCCGATTCCAGCTCAGACGCTCCGTCTGTAAGAGCCTTTGCGCCCGATTCAACCTGCTTTGATCCGTCAAGTACAGAGGATACGCCGTCTGTCAGCGCCGACGCTCCTTCCATTATAGGTGAAAAACCGTCTGACAACGCAGAAGCTCCTTCTGCTAAATCCTTCGAACCGCTTGAGGCGGAATGTATACCTTCTGTCAGAGTTCCGGCTCCGCCGATTAATTCTGAAGCTCCGTCGGCAAGACGGCTGCTTCCATCGGCAAGCTCTGCGGCTCCGCCGTTTAATTCTGACGAACCGTCTGCAAGCTGATCAATACCATCTGTCAGCGATGATGAGCCGTCAGATAATTTTTTTATTCCATCGTAAAGCTCGGAAGTACCGTCTGCAAGTTTATCGGCCGCTTTGGTAATTTCATCAATCTTATCGTCGAGCTTATCTAAATTATCCACATCATTCATATTAATCTCGGAAAAAAGCTCGTTTGTAGCAATTGTTATTGATGTTCCTATTGAAAAGCTTTTTACGTCCGCAGTAAATTCAAAATACTCCGGTATATTTATATCGTTTTCCTTTTTATCCAGTCCCAGACTTTCCTTCAGTCCGGGAAGAGCCGCGCCTGTTACTATTAGCCTTTCACCGTCTGAAATCAGCTTGCCGTTAGTTACCTCCACATTATCAAATTTTTCACTGTCAAGTACGGCGGCAGAAAGCATCATAAAAGGAACAAATATCTCCCTTTCATTTTTTCCGTTTTTTATACTTACCTTTTGTGTGTTCGTATAATCGTATCTGATTGTAACCTTACCGCTTTTGCCCTCCAGCTCTTCTGGTGAAATATCTTTACCGTCAAGCTTATAAGATACCTTAACAGTTACCGGAGGTTTTTTTTCGGTAGTACCCTTATAATAAATATCAGATCCGTTTGCAGACCATTTTACATTACCATTGCTTTCACTAAAGGTTTCATCGCCTTTGACATTCTCTATGTCCGACAAATCCGATTTATCGTTTATAATATCCAGACCTCCGTTGTTATTAAGCCAATCGCTGACAATAATATTTTTCTCAGATCCGTCAGAGCCTGCTACTATATAAACAGTTTCTTCCTTTACAATATCAGAATTTATATTTGTATCTTTTTTTTCATCAGATAAGGACGATGATCCGGCTGTCTTTTTTTCTGCTCCCAATACAAAAGCGCCGGTACTATATGCCGATATGAGAACAGACATTAAAACCGCAAGAATTCTTGTAAGCTTTTTCATAATTGATGTTCCTCCATTAAACCTTTTTCTTTTTAAAGCCGAGCGTAGTTCTGCAAATTAATTTATCTAGAATCATAAACATTGAAGGCAGAACGAAGATTACAGTAAACATACTTATTATCGCGCCTCTTGACATAAGAGTGCATAGCGACGAAATCATATCAATACTTGAATAAATTCCCACGCCGAAAGTCGCCGCAAAAAATCCAAGCGCGCTTACTATAATAGATTTTATTGATGTTGAAAGTGCAATTTCAACCGCTTCTCTTTTTTCTCTGCCCCTAAAACGTTCCTTTTTATACCTGGTCGTCATAAGAATTGCATAGTCTACAGTCGCTCCAAGCTGAATAGTACCGATAACAATTGAAGCTATAAACGGAAGCTTCGTCCCTGTATAGGCCGGTATTCCCATATTTATAAAAATAGCTGACTCAATAACTGCAACAAGTATAACTGGAAGCGAAACTGACCTTAAAACGACAGTGATTATCAAAAATATAAGAACTATAGAAACAGCGCTTACGGTTTTAAAATCGTTATCTGTTACTTCTATCAGATCCTTGGTAGCCGGCGCTTCTCCAATAAGCATTGCATTTTTATCATAGCTTTTTGCTATATCATTCAAAACCTCCACCTGTGCGTTTACTTCATCGGAAGCCGTCATATATTCAGAGCCTATCATTATAAGCTGCCATTTATCGCTTTTTAGTATTGACTTTACAGATTCGGGTATTATTTCTTCCGGTATTGCGGGACCTATTAATGTATCAAGACCAAGCGCAAAGCTTACGCCCTCAACGTTCTCCATATCTTTCAGCATCATATTTACGTCCTTGGATTTCATCTTCGAATCCGCTAACAGCATGTGCGTCGAGCTCATATTAAATTCGTCCGTAAGCTTTGAATTAGCGACAATGCTGTCTAAATCTTTAGGAAGTGTAGAATCTAAATTGTAGTATACATCATAATGAGTATATCCGTAAATTGCAGGTATAAGCAATACAACAAATGCGGTAATAAATATCCATGACTTTCTGACAATAAACGAAGAAAGCTTCTTCATTGACGGAATTATTTCCTTATGACGCGTTTTTTCAATCGCTCTGTCAAAGGTCAGTATGAAAGACGGAAGAATGGTAACACAGCTTATAACACCCAATACAACTCCCTTTGCCATTACGATTCCAAGGTCTATTCCGAGAGTAAAGCTCATAAAGCACATTGCAAGAAATCCCGCTATTGTTGTTACAGAGCTTCCTACAACAGACGAAATGGTATTGGAAATAGCATGGCCCATAGCCCTTTCCTTATCACCCGGGAATCTGAGCTGATTCTCCTGATAGCTATGCCACAGGAAAATGGAAAAATCCATTGTAACTCCTAACTGCAAAACTGCTGTCAGGGCTTTGGTAATAAACGATATTTCCCCGAAAAACATATTCGTTCCAAGATTATAAATAATCGCCATTCCTATACTGAGCATAAAGAAAAGCGGTATAAGAAACGAATCCATAGTTACGGCTAAAACAAGACTGACTAAAATGACCGCTATTACAATATACATAACCGACTCTTTATCAGAAAGATTTTTCATATCCGTAAGAACTGCCGACATGCCGCTGATAAAGCATTGTTTTCCTGTTACAGCCCTCATTTCCTCGATGGCCGCCATAGTTCCGTCGCCGGAAGTGGCGTCGTCAAAAAATACTACCATTAAAGTAGAATTCTCCGAATTAAAAAAATCATATAAATTTTCAGGAAGAACCTCCTTGGGAAGAGATATATCGGCAATCGTATCATACCACACAACATCTGCGACATGATCAATAGCTTCTATTTTCTTTTTTGTTTCAACTACCTCTTTATCGGTCATTCCTTCAACCATGACCATGGAAAAGCCGCCTTTTCCAAAGTCCTCCATTAAAATATCCTGACCTTTCATTGTTTCAATATCTTTCGGAAGGTAAGACAGAATATCATAGTTTATTCTGGTCGTTGCCATGAAAATCCCTGATGGTATTAATAAAAGTACCGATATGACAAGTATTATAATTCTGTGCTTAGCAATCCACTTTCCGAATTTAACCACATTGCCTCTCCTTTCTGACCGGTAGTCATTTAATGGCTATATTATACTTCCATAACAGTACAATGTCAATAGAAAAACGGCACATAAATGACTGATAGTCATAATTTCGTATACATGCATAAAATTAACAAGTCCAGATTATTGACTACTAGTCACTTTTTTGTATTGACATGTTCTGAAAAACATACTATAATAAATGTAACTTATAAAAATTAAGAAAGGAGCTGATAAAATGGGTAAGCTCGATATAAACAAAAAAAGAAAACGAGAATCTCTTTTAAATACCGCTTTTAACATGTTTACCACTAAAGGATTCAGCAAAACATCAATATCTGAAATAGTTGAAAAAGCCGGAGTAGCGAAAGGTACTTTTTATCTTTACTTCAAAGATAAATACGATATAAAAAATAAACTAATAACGCATAAATCTACTCAGATTTTTAAAACGGCTCTTGAAGAACTTGAAAAATACCCTGAGCTTGATTTTCAGGACAGAATAATTTTTATTATTAATAATATAGTCAACCAGCTAAACGAGGATAAATCTCTTTTAAAATTCATATCCAAAAACCTTAGCTGGGGCATATTTAAAAACGCTCTTATTTCCGGTAATTCGGAGGACATCAGTTTCATTAATATTTATGACAAAATGCTTGAAGACGCTCCCAAAAAGCTGCACGATCCTGAAATAATGCTGTTTATGATAGTTGAACTTGTGAGCTCAACTATTTATTCTTCAATACTCTATAACGAACCTGTAGAGCTTAATTCTTTAAAGCCATATTTATACAGCACAGTAAAAATGATTATTACTAACCATGAAACTGAAAGCTCAGATTAAAAAATGTTCCCCTGCGCATTTAATACGCAGGGGAACATTTTTTACATTCTGAGCTCAGCGCCTATATCATTTAAAGCTTTTAATATTTTTTTCATAACTGAATCGGCTTGTTCATCGGTAAGAGTACCTTCATGAGAACGCATGCTTATAGAATAAGAAATACTTTTCTTTCCTTCGGCAATCTGCTTTCCTTTGTATACGTCAAAAAGCGTAACCTTTTCAAGTAGCTTTCCGGCAGCGTTCTTTATAGACTTTTCTATATCTCCCGAAGGCAGTGAATCATCGCAGAGAAGGCTTAGATCCCTTGTAGTAGCCGGATATTTAGGCAAAGGCTTATAAGATATCTTAGTTTCAGCCAGCTCCAGCATATCAGATATATTCAGCTTGGCTATATACGTTCTTCCGCCTATTTCATAATTAGAGGAAACTTCCGGATGAATTTCTCCAAGTATTCCGATTGCTCTTCCATTTTTCATTATTACTGCGCTTCTACCCGGATGGAATGCGCATGCTTCTCCGAATGCGTCAGAATCGCAGGCTCTTATATATTCAAAATCCTTTATGCCGAGAGAATCAAGCAAGGTATCAACAATTCCCTTCAATTCATAATAATCTGCACCGCCGCCGTACATGCCGACGGTCAGCCTGTCGGGTTCAAGAGGAAGCTTATCAGGACTTGTCGGAATATATTCCTTGCTTATTTCAAAAAGCCTTGCCTTTTCATTTCTGTTATTGTAATTCCTAGAGAGAATTTCAAGCATAGATGGAATAGTTGTTGTTCTCATAACGCTTGTATCTTCACCAAGAGGATTGGTTATTTTTTCAACATTTCTGAGAATGCTGTCATTCGGAAGTTTAATTCTATCAAAATGTTTTGGTGAAACAAATGAGAATGTTGCTATTTCATAGCAGCCAAGAGCCGCCATACCGGATTTAACCGCCTTGATAAATTTCTGCTCGGCCGTATATTCAGCTTCCGCAACTCCTCTGAAGGCTGTAGAAGGTATATTATTATAACCGTAAATTCTTGCAACCTCTTCGGCTATATCCGCTTTAAACTCTATATCAATTCTATAGCTGGGAGAAACGACCTTTCCGTTTTCAACTGAAAAGCCAAGCATATTAAGATATTTTATCATTTCGGATTCCGGAATTTCCGTTCCAAGAAAACTGTTTATCCATTCCGGATTAAAGTCAACTGTTTTCAACGTTTTATCCGTATAATCCTTATCTATAACGGTTTTCACAACCTCTCCGGCGCCCAGCGTTTCAACTAACTGAAACGCCCTGTTAAGACATACCATGCTAATAAGCGGATCGACGCCTTTTTCATATCTGGCTGAAGCGTCCGATCTCATACCGAGCTTTTTAGCAGTACGACGCACCTGAACCGGCTCAAAATAAGCGGATTCAAAAACAACAGTCGACGTATCTTCCATTATACCGCTGTATTCTCCACCCATTACTCCCGCAACTGCAACAGGCTTTGACTTATCAGCTATAACCAGCATCTCATCTGTCAGCGTCCGTTCTACGCCGTCCAATGTAGTTATTTTCTCGCCGTTCTCCGCATTTCTGACATTGATTTCGCCGCCGTCAACATATCTGAGATCAAATGCATGCATCGGCTGACCGTATTCAAGCATAACGTAATTAGTAATATCCACAAAATTATTTATAGGTCTTACTCCGCTTGCTCTGAGTCTTTCTCTCATCCATCTCGGGGAGGGTTCGATTTTGACATTTTTAACGACGCCTGCACAGTAGCGTCTGCATTTTTCCGTATTGACTATATTGACGTTAAGCAGCTCTTCAATATTTCCGTCAATTCCCCTAAAAGAAGGAACAGGAACATTAAAAGGAACATTAAACGTTGCCGAAGCTTCTCTCGCCAGTCCGGTAACAGAAAGGCAATCAGGACGGTTTGATGTAATTTCAAATTCTACTGATATATCGTTAAGCCCCAATGCAGAGCGTATGTCCTGACCGATTTCACAATCCTCTTTAATTATGAAAATTCCATCCTCAATTGCATATGGAAAATCATGAAGATTAAGACCTAATTCTCCGAGAGAGCAAAGCATGCCGCAGCTCTCGACACCCCTGAGCTTACCTTTTTTGATTTTAATTCCACCTGGGAGCAAAGATCCGTCAAGGGCAACCGGAACAACATCTCCCTCTTTTACATTTGAAGCTCCTGTTACAATCTGAACAGGCTGATCCTTTCCGACATCAACCTGACATACTACTAAATGATCTGAATTTTCATGAGGTACTACTGAAAGCAGTTTTCCCACAACAACATTTGATATTTCACAGCCTTCTTCAGTATAACCTTCTACCTTTGAACCGCTCATTGTCATTTCATGACAGAATTTCTTTATATCTATTCCATTCAGATCAACATAATCTGAAAGCCATTTCATCGATAAATCCATTTGTTTTCCTCCATATTATATTAAAACTGCTCTAAAAATCTCAGGTCATTTTCATAAAGAAGCCGCATATCGCTTATATCATATCTTGCCGTAACCATTCTTTCAAGGCCCATTCCGAAAGCAAAGCCGGAATAAATATCCGAATCTATACCGCAGCCTTCAAGAACCTTAGGGTGAACCATTCCTGCGCCGAGAAGCTCTATAAAGCCCTCCCCTTTACAAACGGAACATCCTTTTCCTCCGCACATGTAACAGCTTATATCGACCTCGCAGCTTGGCTCGGTAAAAGGAAAATGATGCGGTCTGAGTCTTATTTTACAGTCGTTTCCGTAAAGCTTTTTCATAAGCGTTTCCAGCGTTCCCTTGAGATCCGCCATAGTAATGCCCTTATCTACAACAAGTCCTTCTATCTGATGAAATATAGGAGAATGAGTAGCGTCAACGGCATCGGAACGGTAAACACGTCCGGGTGAAATAATTCTAATCGGAGGCTTCTGATTTTCCATGACATGAACCTGTACTGAGGACGTCTGAGTTCTAAGGAGTATGTTATCCGTAATGTAAAACGTATCCTGAGTATCCCTTGCAGGATGATCCGGCGGAAGATTAAGCGCTTCAAAATTATAATAATCATATTCTACTTCCGGCCCGTCGGCAACGCTGAAACCCATGCCCATAAAAATATCTTTTATTTCATTTTCAACAATAGAAAGCGGATGGAGCTTACCGAAAGCCTGCGGTTTTCCGGGAAGCGTTATATCTATCGTTTCTTCCGCGATTTTTTCCGCCTGTTCTTTAGCTTTAAGCTCTGACATTTTAGCTGTAACAGCGTTTTCAATATCCTGACGGATTTTATTTGCAAGCTGACCAATAATCGGCCTTTCCTCGGCTGACAGCTTACCCATCAGCTTTAAAATAGCAGTAAGCTCTCCTTTTTTTCCAAGAAATTTTACTCTAAGATCTTCAAGACCTTTTATCGAACCGCATTCCAAAACCTCTTTAAAAGCTGCTGATTCGATATTCTCAAGCTGCTGTTTCATTGAATCACCTCATATAATTTTTATTTCTGCCGGATGTATGGATATTTAAGGGTATAAAAAAAGCCCTGCCCTATAATAGGACAAGACATAGCTTGCTTATAAACCACCCATTAACAAAGAGCCGACACTCCCCTGTCCTTAACGCAGACATTACGTCGGAACTTACAATAATCATTACTTCGGAACCGCCACTCGTGAGTGAACTTCAGCAGTGCGAAAAACCGGACGGCTTTCAGCCTACGGCCATCCTCTCTGTGAATTTTAAAAAGCGCTGCCTACTCTCTCAGTCAATGTGTTTATTATATTATAAACAATATTAAAGAAAAATGCAAGCCCTTTATTGAAAGTTTTTTAAAAGTATGCTATAATTATTCAAAACTATTATAGCGAAGGAGAGAAATAATAAATGGATACTTTTGCAGAACAGCTTGTCACCAAAACACAGAATTCCTCGGACTCAATAAAAAAGATTATCGTTTTAGCAGGAGGAGGCGTTATCGTTGCGCTTTTGCTTTATCTGACCTTTATCTTTCCTCTGACCTTTATTCTTGCCGCAGGCGCGGCTTATGCGATATATCTGCTTTTTACCGGACTTAATATCGAATATGAGTATACCGTAACAAACGGAATTCTTGACATTGACAAGATCATTGCCAAAAGAAAAAGGGTGAACATGATTTCGGCGGATATAAAAAATTTTACAGCGTTCGGAGAATATTCCCAAGCCGTAGAGCCTTTCAGCGGAACAACAGTTTCAGCCGTCGGCGGTACGGAAAAATCCCATTATGCCGAATTAACAGATGAATCCAACGGCAGTATGAGACTGATTTTTTCACCTAATGAAAAAATTCTGGACTGCATAAGACCCTATCTTCCAAGGAACCTTAAAAAATAATTTAAAAGGAGCAAAACCATGTCAGTATTACAGGACTTGATAGTTAAATTCAACAGCAAGAAAAACGCCGAGCTTTACACACGCATTATAAAGGAAATTCAATCTGCTGAAAAAATATGGACTGCATTTTCCGACGCTTCAAACAACTATTATCTTGGAAACGTAAACGGAAGCGCGACGGCATACCTGTTTTCAGAAAAGGATTTCTTTGATATATTCTATGTTCACGAAAAACAGAAGGGTTATGATGTAAGATCAGCGGAAAACCCTGCCGAATACCGCATGGCTTTATTGGCCGACCTTTATCGGAGCGGCTTTGAAACGATTATAATTGACAGCGGACAAACCTATTTAAAAATGAGCCTTTTTGACATTATAAAAAAACCGCAGGAGCAAACTGATAACAAGGATACACGGCTTATCGTAAATCCATCGCTGGTGAGAACTGCCTGCTGGTTTTTTCAGGAAAATGCTAAAGATCCTGCAAATGAAGAAATGTGGAAGCTTTTGTTTACAGAAATTTTCAAAGCTGAATATATTGTACCCGCAGATACCAGAAACCTAAAAATCGACGGAGTTAAATCCGGAAAAATCAAGCTTGGAAAAAATAGCGAGGTTTCTTTTCCGGTACTTCAAAACAGCGAAGGTAAAAGCTATTATCCGTTTTTTACAGACTGGAATGAGCTTAGAAAATATGATATGAATTCAAATTACAGCGTTCTTGCGGCTAATTTTAAGGATTTGCAAAGGTTTGCAGGCAAAGCGGACGGCATCGTTATAAACCCCTACGGGGCAAATATAATTCTGACCTCCGACATGCTCAACGATATAAAAAATATTTCATTGAAAGCTGAAAAAAGCAAATCGGAAATTATGGTTGGCGAGCCAAAGGAATACCCGGTAAAAATGGTTAGAGCTATGTCAGATTATTTTAAAGAACTTCAGGAAATCAGCTCGGCATATCTTAAGCTGATGGTAAAAGACGGGAATAAAAGCTATCTTGTTGCATTAAATTACGGCGGAAAAGAAAATCCGACCGAAATTTATAATAAAATTGCAGAAAAAGCTTTGCCTCATGCCGATGGAATACCGATAGATTTTATATCGGCGGATTCTGAATTTGCTGAAAAAGTATTTAAAAATTCACAACCGTTTTACAGGAATTAAAATATGAAAACGATACACAAAGAAATAATTGTTACCCCGAATCAAATGAAAATACTTGAACAGGAGTCCGATAAATCCGGCGTAAGCTATGAGAAGCTGATGGAAAACGCCGGAATGGCTCTTGCCTTTGAACTTAAAAGAGTTATAAACATTCTCTGCTGCGATAAAAAGCTTTCAAGAAAACCGGAAGTAATTTTCCTCTGCGGAAATGGAAATAATGCCGGCGACTGTTTCGTTTCGGCAATATTGCTTAAGGAAATGAGAATAGATTCTAAAATCCTTCTTCTAAACGGAGAACCAAAAACCGAGCTTGCTTATCTGAATTTCAAAAAATTAAAGGGTATACCAATTATCAGAGAAGAAAGCGAGATGCTAAATATCCTTAAAAATTCTTTCGCTGACATAAAGGTAGACGGCGTTTTCGGAACCGGATTTCACGGAGAGCTTCCGGATAATATTAAACGTATTTTTAAAGCGTGCCAAGGATTTAAAATCGCTGCCGATGTCCCAAGCGGCGGTAATTGTAAAACCGGCGCCGTTTCCGAAGGTATGCTGAAAGCTAATATAACCGTTACCTTCGGCGGCCGAAAATTCGGAACGACTCAGTATCCGCTTAAGGAATTCTGCGGAGATATTGTAAGCGTAGATATAGGAATACCTCTTGAAGTTTATCAAACGCTTGATTATCCTATAAAAGAACTCGATGATCACATCGCTAAGCAATCTATTCCCAAAAGAAAAGCTGATTCCAACAAAGGAGATTATGGACGTCTTATTAATGTCTGCGGGAGTGAATCCATGCCGGGAGCCGCGATAATGTCTGCATGCGCCGCCTCCAGATGCGGCGTAGGACTACTGACTGTATGCACGCCTAAGCAATATATACCGCAATTTGCCGCGAAATTGCCGGAAGCCGTATATCTTCCTCTTGATACCTCTGCCAACGGAACTTATACGTCAGACGCATATGAAAAGATACGCCAAGCAGCAGAAAAAGCCACATGCGTACTTATCGGCTGCGGAATAGGAGTAAGCGAAGACAGCAGGATTCTGGTAAAAAAATTGCTGTTAAATTTAAATTGTCCTATTATTTTGGACGCAGACGGAATAAACTGCATAACAGACTGCATAGATATTATTAGACAAACAAAGTCAAGCATTACATTGACTCCCCACCCAGCAGAGATGGCACGGCTATGCGGCGTTACAGCGGCAGAAATCCAGTCGGATCGACTTGAATATTCAAAATGCTTTGCAAAAAATTATCACTGTACTGTCATTTTAAAGGGAGCCGGTACAATTATTGCATCTCCTGAAAGAGCATATGTATGCCCGACAGGTAATCCGGGAATGAGCAAAGGCGGAAGCGGAGATGTTTTAAGCGGAATTATTGCGTCCTTTACAGCGCAAAATATTTCTGCTTACGCCGGAGTTTATATTCATGGAAAGGCAGGGGATAACGCGGCTGTAAAGCGTTCTATGCAAGGAATGCTTCCTACAGATATAATTGACGAGCTGACGGGAATATTTAAAGAATATGAAAAGGAATAAAATAAAGACGGAATGTAAAGCTTAAAAAATTAAACTAAAGGAGCTTTATATGAAAAAAATTATTCCTATTTTTTTATCAGTTTTTCTGATAATATCAATGTGCGCATGTTCGTCCGGAGGAAAAAATGTCAAATTCTCTCCCAAGCTTAACGAACCGTTTGTGGTAACTGCCAAAATACAATACGGAGATCAGGAATCGGACGCATCGTTCAGAAAATACAGCAAGGCTAACTGGGACATAGAATTTTCTTCGCCTAACACCCTTTCCGGAGTTATTTTATCCTATCGGGACGATAAAGTCGACGCTTCCTATAAAGGACTCAGCTTTTCAGTACCTAAAACGGCTCTACCGATAAAATCTATTATATCTACATTTATTGACGTCGCAGACAGCACGGCAGATCTTCCTGAAATTGAAGCGACTGAAAAAGAAGGTCTAATGATAATAGAGGGTGAAACCCAGCAGGGAAAATATACTTTAAAGCTTGATAACTCCGGCGGCTTATCCGAATTTTCTATGCCTAATCTTGAGCTTAAAATTGTTTTCACTGATTTCCATGTAGACAGCTCTGATATACCGGAGTCAACGCAGGCTGAAACCGCAGAAACAACTCAGTCTAATCTTGAAACTCAGTCAGAAGACGAAGCTACAACCGAAGCAATTACAGAAGCTGTCACAGAAGCAGCAGAATAAAACAAAAACCGGTTTTCTAAATGAAAACCGGTTTTTTTATAATCAATCAAGCTTTTCCAATGCTTGATCTATATCTGCTAATATATCTTCTACATTTTCAAGACCGCATGAAAAACGAATCATTCCACCGTCAATACCGGCTGCAACCAACTGCTCGTCAGTAAGCTGTCTGTGTGTGGCGCTTGCAGGATGAAGTACGCAGGTTCTGATATCTGCCACATGTACTACATTAGACGCCAGCTTCAGGCTATCCATAAATTTGACGGCGCTGCTTCTTCCTCCCTTTATAGTAAACGAAATAACGCCGCTGCATCCGTCCGGCAAATATTTTCTTCCGAGTTCATAATATTTATCGTTTTTCAGACCGGGATAACTCACTGAAACAACCTTATCCGAAGCCTCGAGGTGAGCGGCTACTATCATAGCGTTTTCGCAGTAATGCTTCATTCTTATGGCAAGAGTTTCCAAACCCAGATTTAAGAGGAAAGCCGAATTGGCAGCCGGATAACAGCCGAAATCTCTCATAAGCTGCATCCTTGCTTTAACGATATATGCATTGTTTCCATATGTCTTAGTATAGCTTATTCCATGATAGCTTTCGTCCGGCTCTACAAAATCAGAAAATTTTCCGCATGACCAGTCAAATTTGCCTGAATCAACAATAACTCCTCCTACCTGAACAGCATGTCCATCCATATATTTAGAAGTTGAATGAACTACGATATCGGCTCCATGCTCAATAGGACGGCATAAAATCGGAGTAGGGAATGTATTGTCTATAATAAGCGGAAGATTGTTGCTATGAGCTAATTCCGCAAACTTTTCTATATCTAAAACAGCTAACGCAGGATTTGCCAGTGTTTCTCCGAATACAGCTTTAGTATTAGGTTTAACCGCTTTCTGAAGCTCTTCTAAAGGAGCGTCGGCATCTACGAATATGCATTCAATACCGAATTTTTTAAGAGTAACTGCAAAAAGATTTACGGTTCCTCCGTAGATAGCAGACGTAGATATAAAGCTGTCACCCGCGCTGCATATATTGAGTATTGAACACAGCGAAGCCGCCTGTCCGCTGGAGGTTGCCATAGCTCCGATACCGCCTTCTAATGCCGCTATCTTTGCTTCAACCGCCATTACCGTAGGATTTTCAAATCTGGAGTATATCAGACTTTTGGTAGGATCGTCAAATACCGCCGCCACATCGTCTGTCGAATCATATACATATGTAGTGCTCTGAACTATAGGAACAACTCTCGGTTCTGTGTTTTTTGGCGAATAGCCTTCATGAATGCATTGCGTTTCAATTTTCATTTCAATCCTCCGTAAATTATTTTTATCTCATTTATAATAACATATTTTTTATAACAGGTCAACCAGTTTTTCCATAAATGTAAAAACAGACCGGACGTAAACGTCCGGTCATTATAAATCAGCCAACCAATAATATCGCCCAATAATGTTTATAGATATCGTTTGTTTTGTAATAGCCTATGCCCACTTTAGTATATTTACTATCCAAAACGTTTGATTTGACCTCGCTGTTATCCATCATAGCGGTAAATAAATCCTTGGGAGTAGCCGGAACAGCCGCAATAGAGTTAGCGCAATACTCATAATCTATTCCGAATTCCGTAAATATCGTCTGAAACTCCGAACCGTCAGGACGAGTTGACCCCGACCACTTCTTAGGCAATTCAGAAGCACGCTTCATTGCTGCGTCTGTAATATTATAGTCAAATTCAAGCGTCTGCTTATTCTCAATAGATCTTTTCATATTTATTAGATTTAAAACTTCATTTAATTTGCTGTCGCATAGTATAAGCCGAGAAATGCCTATTGAATCATAAAGATCAACATTACCGTCTTTATTATAATCTGCATATTTAAGATTGGAACCGGTCAGCGCCGGAGCTTTAAGTATATGCTTGCATATTGCAATCGCATCATAAAGATCCACCGTTCCGTCGTTCGTAGCGTCGCCGCTTCTGAAATCTGCGGCAGACGCAGTAAACGGAGATGTCAGCAATAAACCTGACATTAAAGCTGACGAAAAAACCGCCAAAGTTTTTTTACAGAGATTTTTCATATGTACTTCCTTTCCTGCTTTTTAAAACCAAGCTTTAACTCATCCACATTTTAATATATTTTAGATTATATCATAAATTAAATTAAATTGCAATAAGTTTTTTATAAATTTTATGTTCTGAATTGATTTTCAGGAAATATATGTAAAATCAAATCGAACTTCCGCATTCATTACAGAACTTAGCTTCAGGATCGTCTGACTTAGCTCCGCAGGATGGACATATTTTATATTCCGGCAAATTTACAGGATCTGGATTCCTATTTTCATTGTCCGTATCTGTTTCTACCGGCTGAACAGATATTACTGCTGTTTCTTGTTTCTTTTCAGACTGATCTTCATTTTCAATATTCAAATTATTTTCAGCCTTTGCTCCGCATATATCGCAGAATAGCGCGCCCGATTCAAGCATATGACCGCAATTTCTACATTTATAAGCCTGCTCGTTCTTATCCTGCTGTTCATCTCTTACTTTTGTTCCGCATTTTGAGCAAAAGATAGCGTCAATTTTAAAATGAGCGCCGCAGACGGGACAACAGTTTCTGTTTTTAATTTTTGTTATTTCATTTTTAGTTTCCTCTATTTTTGCCATAGACATATTTATAGCTTCTACCGAAGACAAAAACTCTTCATCCGGTGAATTTCCAAACTTTTCAAAATATATTTTTCCCATCATTTTATAATGAGTATCAATTTTTCTTTCCTCTGTTCTTATTATATTGTTAAGAGAGCTGGTTTCAGAAACAGTTTTAGCTTTTCTTGCCAATTCCTTGCTTTTGTTGGTTATAGTATTTCCGATTTTTTCAAAACAAGACATAATTAACTCCATTCTGCCGCCTTAATCTGAAAAAATAATAAAATCCCTCTGCGGCCAACCGGAATTCTATTAATAATTTATAAAAACCTGATAATCAGGCAAAAACCTTTTTTTAATTATAACACTCCTTTTATTTTTCTGCAATACTTGAAATATTATAATATATCTGTTATTATTTAACATAGAAAAATTAAGGAGATAAAGAATGAAAGATATAAATTTTATAATATCTGAATTCGGTATTAAATCCGGATATATAAAATATAAAAAATTAGGCGAAGGACATATAAACGATACATACAAAATATATTCGTCAGAAGGAGTATTTATACTTCAAAAAATTAATACCGACGTTTTTAAGGAACCTGAAAAAGTTATGCAGAACATTGATTTTACGCTTTCTCATATAAAAAAAGAAATGCTGCTGAACGGAGAAAATCCCGACGGAAGATTTCCTGATTATATTAAATCCGGAATAAACAATTATCTGAAATACAACGGTTTCTGGAGAATCTATAAATACCTGGAAAATACAATAACTGTTAACAAATTTCAAAATACAGATATTATTCAGCAATTCGGTAAGCTCTTAGGCAGCTTTCATAAATACACCGAATCTGCGGATATAACAAGGCTTAATATAACAATACCCGGTTTTCACAATATCAGTGAAAACATATCCAGACTATTCAGTTTTAACAAGAACGCATATGATTATAATTTTTTTAAAAAAATTTACGATTATTATATAAGTAATCGGTATATCTTAGGTACTAAGCAGCTTGTTCACAACGATGTAAAATGTTCAAATATATTGATAAACACTAAAAGTAATATGCCCTGTGCAATAATAGATTTCGACACTATCATGCCGGGGTATGCGGCCTTTGACTTCGGAGACGCCGCAAGATCATCCTGCACTGACGATAATAAAATCAATATAACAAAGCTCAAAGCTTTTTCAAAAGGATATTTTTCTGCCGGATGCAGCTTATCAGCAAAAGCTTGCTCCCTTGGGTTATTATCAATAACCGCAGAACTTGCCTCCAGATATTTATACGATAGTATAACCGGATGTAATTATTTTAAAAATATAAACGCTTCTGAAAAATTAAATAAGTTCTATAGGCTCTCTGCTCTTGCTGAAAACATATATCTTAATATATCAGAAATCGAAAAAGCAATAATTGACTCAATGTAATTATTATTTATTTTTAATTAACGTTACTATTTCATATCTAATATTTTTATATTTTGTCAGAGCAGAAAAAAATAATCGATATATCCACAATAACGGTAATATATAACAATGCCTTTTTAAAATCGGAAAAGATTCTTTCATAATATTAATATTTGGAAATAATCTATTTAAAATATATTTATATTTACCATTTTTATTTATTTGATTCAAAATATTATTATGTTTTGTCCCATAAACGCCGCTTTCAAATATATATTCCGCAATAAGATCAGTCTGTTTTATACCGGAAGCGTTTCCAAACCATATTTCAGAAAGATCAGCCATCATTTCATAAAAACTACATAATCCGAGTTTCTTAAATTCAGACCATATATAATTAAAATCCATACTATTCTTATATTTTTTCAGAAACAAATAAAAATCTATAACCGACCTGATTCCCGTACCTCCGGCATAATAATGCTTTGCCATATGAGCTGTAAAATAAATAAAATTATCCTCTAACCCGAATGAATAATAATAAGGACTTGTTTCCAAAGCATATTCCCAGACTGATTTATAATAGCTATGCAGCTTTTTATCACATGGCGTAAATAACTTATTATGTATTTCAATATTAAGACACGGTTCTTTATAATACACGTCATGATTTCCCTTATTATAGCTCCTGATTGTATATCCTGCATTCTGCATAATCTTTCTTAATGACTGACGTTTTTCGGAATCTATCAAAATATCCAGATCCGCCATAAACCTCATGTCACTATGCGGATAAAGCCCCTTAATAAAAAAGCCCTTAACCGGAATTATACGAATTTGTTCAAGCTCTGCGGCCTTTTTAATTTCTTCAAGCTCATTTTTTTGTATTATATCCCGTGCGATTGCTCTGTCTCGATCTTCGGACCACTTTTCATACAAAAAAGTTTCCGGCTTATTATCCATCATTTCAACAGAATAAAAAATCAAATTATTTATTTTATGTAATAACGATATATTATATATTTCCTCAAAGGTTATATTTTCCGGCTTTTCAGGAGGCTTTCTATTTTCAAGAGCGCATTTGACGAGTTCTAAAACGTAATTTTTCAAGTCGTTATTCATTTATTTTTACCAAAGACTAATCTTCGTCTTACGGCCGCATAAAAACCGGCGCCGGCTGCAATAACTGAAGGAACGATTATATACATGAATTTATATTTATTATTACCGTCGCTTTCTTTTTTCCCGAACACGGCTACTGTAGTTTCATACGTTTTATCGGAAGAAGCTGTTGCAGAAATCTCAACGGATCTTCTGCTGTAAACGTTCCTGTCAACGCTGATAACGGTTGACGGCCGTGTATTTGTCAAATTGTATAAAGAAGTTAACCGAGCTTCAGACGACGGACTCTGATAAAAGCCGTAAGCATAATTATACGAATTATTTTCAGCTTCGGCAACAGAGGTAAACTCATAATACACATCTGTTTTATTAAAACTGTTCATACTCGTTTCTATATATGTCGCTTCTTTAGTTATAACCGGAACATCAGTGGGTTCAGTAGGTAAATATTCGGGATTTTCAAGAGAAAAGCTAAAAATTCCGCTGTCATTTTTAATAAGCCTATCGACCGCAGCTATACCGATTGCAGCCTGATCAGACGCATATGGATTTGAGGGCATTCCTTTGACATGAGAAAATCCGCCGTCATCGTTTTTAAAGGAAATGACATTATCAATTATTGTATTTCCGTTTTTGATGTATCTTTCATCGGTCAGAGGATCAATTCCCATAGTACATAAAGCTAACAATACCTGAGACGCGCTTTCACAATTTTCTGTTCCACCGCTGGCATATCCGCCGTCAGAAAGCTGAGACTCAGACAAAAATGCCAAGGCTTCATCCAATATTACTTTTACGCTTTTAGCTATACTTTGATTTGTTTTCTGGTTTACATAATTATATATAGTATTATCCGTATAATATTTGCTTAGCGCTGTGATCGCATTTGCGGTTATATCCGTATCGCTTGTTTCTCCATATAAAGAAAACCCGCCGTCACCATTTTGCTGTTTAAGTATTTCCAATATAATATCTTCTCTCGAATAAAAGCTTCCGTCCGGTATATCTGTTTCTGCAGCGTCAAGCGATATAAGTCCCCATATCCATCCGTTAAGTCCCTGTCTGCCCAATGAAACTGTTTTTCCCCTGTTATATACACCGTCCTCCAAAAGATTAATGCCACGAACGTCAAAAGGATCGCCGCCGCATGCAAGTACAGTTAGAATAATCCTATGCCATTCAGTTGATTTACTGCGGCTGAGCTTTTGCTCAGTCTGATATCTCTGGTATACATTTTCAGAAAGATTATGGAGATAATCAGAATTATCTCCATAATACCTTCCATATACAAAAGCGCACCAGTCTCCGTCAGTCGAACCGGCATACTCGCTCACATTGCCTCTGTATTTTAATACGTCTTCAATTATATTTTCATAGCTTATACATTCCGCCTTATACGACGGGAATATCATGAAAATAATCATGACGGAAATAAATAGAGCCGCTTTTTTCATATAATCACCGGTATTTCTTACATAAATGTTTTAGCTATTGCTATCGCGTCATACAGATCAGTATTTCCGTTATTATCGAAATCGGCAATAGCGATCTGTTCATCTGTAAGAGACGACGGATCAATAAGATATCCAGAAACTGCAATCGCGTCGTAAAGATCAATTTTTCCGTCCATCGTAACGTCTCCGCGGGCATATCCGGTTGAAATACTGCAAACCATTCCGTTTTTGCTCTCCGAATAGCTTTTTACAATGCTATTCTCTGAGCCGTTGAGCGATAAACCGTTATATGAAATCAAATCAAGCTTATCCTGATCCAATTTGGGAAGACCAAGCTCGTTATGTAGCCGCAATACCTGCATTATAACACCGGTTAAAGAAGCTTCGGAAGATATATTTACATTTCCGATTTTACTATATATCAAGTCTATATTATCTTTTGAAGCTCCTATAAATTCAAAAAAGTCGTTTAATGTATTTATTCCCGAAGGCATTTTGAAATTCTTTATCATTTCAGAAGTCATAAACGCATTTTCACCGGTCAGCTCCATCTGAATCGTATCCGGTATGCTTATGCTTTTCAAATTATTGCAAAGCCCGAACGTAAAATCAGATATACCGACAACGCTGACTCCGTTTACCTCTTCCGGAATCATTATATCCTCTAAAGAATTATTCTTTAATTCCTTTAAAATTAATCCGTTTTCAGTTTTTTCAAAAATAAAATCAGAAACTTCAATGATTGTTTCAGATTCTATAGCTTTATTAAGTACAGAACAAGCTTTATCAAGCTCCGATTGAGTAGCAGAAAGATCAGAACAGATCTTCAGCGCATCTGTATACTCCTCGCTTTCCTTTAATCCGACCGCATACGCTTCTGAAAGAACAGATATAATTTCTGTTCGGTCCGTTTCAGGAATAAGCGAAGCCATACCGCCCCACTCAGCCATATAAGACGTATCATATCCGATGTCAGCGCCATAGCCGACTATAGTATACTGCCATCTTAGAACGTCGCCGTCCTCTGGAGCATAGTCGTTTATTCCATATGACGGGATCTGATTTCCTACCGTGAAATTCCAGCCCGACATCGCATAATAATCCATGCCGCTGAGCCATGCCCCGTCTTCACGCAGATCGTCAACCTCATGGCCCTTTGAGATAACCGCGTCTATTATAAACTGCGGTATGTTCTCTGTGCCGAATCCGTCGTCCGCGATACTTGAAATATAGCTTCCGGTTCCGCTGCCCATATTAATATTTTCTGAGCCAAGAGCTCTGTCCGTTATATCCGCACCTGTTTCACCTTCAAAATAAGGCACTTTGACAGGCTCAAGTATGAATCCCTGACCAAGCGTGAATTTCTCTACGCTGACGGTTACATAACCGATAGGCAGTTCTTCCGCCGCGGACGCTCCGACAGAGCCGGCAGACGCTATAATACTGACGGCAGCAATAATTCCCATAAATTTTTTTAATTTCATTTTTTATTCCTCCGATAAAAATTTAATAATACTTTTACGGCAGGTCTCCTGGCTTGAAATCAACCTAATAATCTGCATAGTCTTCCCGAAATTATCAGTGACCGACATAAACATGTCCGGCAGATTTTCGTCCTTCACACAGTAGCGGGGACTGCTGCGGATTCTAACCGCATTCCCTATTAATGCATAATTGCAGCCGTAAAAGCTTTTATTATTATATATCCTTATATCAAAATTGTCAAATTATAACTTCCATCGACGACGCTTTTTCTCCTGACAGCATATAACTAATTGAATCCGGCTGTGAAAAACCGCAGAATATTTCATACTTTCCGCCGTAAATAACGCTGTTGCCGTTTTCATCAATATCGGCAAACGCTTCAATCGGAATCTCAAGCTCAATTGATTTTGATTCTCCGCTCTTTACAAATACTCTTCTGAAACCCTTAAGGGAATAATTTCTGACGGCGTTTTCAGAAAAGCTTTTAATATATAACTGGAATACATTTTCACTGTCATAGCTTCCCGTATTCTTTACTTCACATTCAATCCGGCAGGTTTCGCCCGACCTCTTGAAATCAATAGCTCCGCATTCAAAATGAGCGTAAGTCAGACCATAGCCAAATGGATACAGTATATTATTTTCGGCAAAACGATAGGTTCTGTTTTTCATAGAATAATCAGTAAATTCAGGCAGCAAATCGGCGTTTCCGTAAAATGTTACCGGAAGCTTTCCAGACGGGGAAACCCTTCCAAGAAGAATATCTGCCAGCGCCTTTCCGCCCATAGCGCCTGAATACCATGCCTGAATAAGCGCGTCGGCATTATCCTCCGTATTTATTGCGCTTCCGGAAGCATTGACTATGATTAAAGGCTTTCCTGTCTTTTCGATTTCTCTTAGAAGTATTCTCTGGCTTTCAGGAAGTCTAAGATCAAGCTTATCGCCGCTTGCATATGCGTTACCGGTGTCGCCTTCCTCTCCTTCTAAGGTAGCGTCCAAGCCGGTACATAATATAACAATATCAGCACATTCCGCAGCTCCAAGCGCTTCTGAAAGTCTATCGCCGGGAAGTGCGAGCGGTTCTACCCTTTCCTTAAAAAGATGACAGCCCTCTGAATACAGCACTCTTACCTCCGGCTCAAAGGCTTCTCTAATTCCCTCAAGAAATGTTACATACCTTGATGAGGTTCCGAAATAGTTGCCCTTAAGAACATCTCTTGAATCAGCCGCAGGACCAATTACCGCTATTGTTTTAACTTCAGATTTTTTTATCGGAAGTATGCCGTTGTTTTTGAGCATAACCATTGATTTTTCAGCGCATTTTCTTGAAAATTCATTATGCTCCGGAGAATCCGCTTCTTCGAAAGAAATACTGTCATACGGCGTACATTCATCAAACATTCCAAGCTTTATTCTGGTTTTTATAACTCTTTTAACGCATCTGTCTATATCCTCTTCTGATACCAGTCCTTCATTGTAGGCATTTATAAGATGAATATAGGTGTTTCCGCAGTTTAAGTCGCAACCGTTTTTTATTGCAAGCGCAGCCGATTCGGGAGCTGATTTTGTAACGTGATGATTAACATGAAAATCTGCTATAGCCCAGCAGTCAGAAACAAAATATCCGTCAAACTTCCATTCATTTCTCAAAAGATTGTTGAGATATTCGCTTCCGCAGCATGGCTCTCCGTTCAAACGATTATAAGCGCCCATAACTCCCTCTGCATGAGCTTCAGTTATAAGAGCCTTGAAGGCAGGCAAATATGTCTCCCAAAGCTCTTTTTCAGATACCTCTGCATTAAAGCTATGTCTTTGCGCCTCCGGACCGCTGTGTACCGCAAAATGCTTTGCACAAGCCGTGGCTTTATATGGAAGCTTGTCGCCCTGAAGTCCTTTTACAAATGCGCAGCCCAGCCGCGAAGTCAGATACGGATCCTCTCCGTAAGTTTCCTGACCTCTTCCCCATCTTGGATCCCTGAAAATATTTATATTCGGAGTCCAGAAAGTTAAACCTTTGTAAAGATCAATATCTCCGCGCTTTTTTGACTGATTATATTTAGCTCTGGCTTCTGTGGCAATTATTTCAGCAGCCTGTGACACCGCCTGCTCGTCAAACATTGCGGCCAGCGCTATAGCCTGAGGAAATACTGTAGCCGTACCGCCTCTGGCAACTCCGTGAAGACATTCGTTCCACCAGTTAAACTTATCAATTCCCAATCTTTCAATTTCAGGAGAATCATATTTTAACTGTTCACATTTTTCTTCAATTGTCATTTCAGAAACAAGCCTTTGAGCGCGTTCTTCAATTTCATTTTCAGTATATTTATAGTTTTCCATATTTTTACTCCTTATAATTTTCGGCTGATCAATAAAGATCATACCAATAAAATCCTTTTAAATTTTAATCAGAATAGATCAATATAAACCAGCCGTTAATATTTATAGTTTTTCAATTATTTCCGTTGCATTATCAAGCCAATTTCCATCATAAAGCTCTATTGCACCTTTATCACAGGACTTAGCAAGACGGGGATCGACAGGTAGTCTTCCCAGAATCCTGAGATTATATTCCTTAGCAACCTCTTCAAGCCTGCTTTCCCCGAAAATACTGATTTTATTGCCGCAATCCGGACATTCCGCATAGCTCATGTTTTCAACGATTCCGATTATGGGAATATTCATCATTTCAGCCATCTTAACAGCTTTTGCAACAATCATTGAAACAAGATCCTGAGGAGATGTCACGATTACTATACCGTCCACCGGCAAAGACTGAAAAATTGTAAGCGGAACGTCTCCGGTTCCCGGAGGCATATCTACAAACATATAATCGACGTCTCCCCATATAACGTCGGTCCAAAACTGTTTTACAACTCCGGCAATAACCGGTCCGCGCCAGATAACCGGATCAGTATCGTTGTCAAGCATAAGGTTTACGGACATAATCTCTATTCCCGTTTTACTTTCAGCCGGTAAAATGCCATTTTCATTGCCGCTGGCTTTTTCCTTTATCCCAAATGCTTTTGGAATTGAAGGTCCGGTAATATCCGCGTCAAGAACAGCCGTTTTATAACCAAGTCTTTTCATATTAACGGCAAGCATAGAAGATACTATCGATTTTCCAACTCCGCCCTTTCCGCTGACAACGCCTATAACCTTTTTTATATTGCTTTGGTCATGCGGTTTTTCTAAAAGACTTTCTTTACTTCTTTCGCTGCATTCCTGACTGCATGATGAACAATCGTGCGTACATTCGCTCATAATAATTAATCTCCTTTACTTACAAAAGCGGAGCAATCATTCTTAAAAGTCCGCCTATTATTTTTTTAATCAACGGTCTCTGCTGACAATCCTTAAGCGTAATCCGCCGGCATTTTCCGAGAATATCGTTGAAATCTGATTTTATCCTTGATATTGCGGGTACCTTATACAAAAATGTTCCGCATTCAAAATGAAGGTATAAGCTGCGGTAATCCAGATTTATCGAACCGACCGTCGCTATTTCATCGTCTGAAACAAAATTTTTGGCATGTATAAAGCCGGGCATATACTCGTAAATTTGCACCCCAAGCTTTATAAGTTCCTTATAATAATTCCATCCCGCATAATTCACATACCATTTGTCAGCTATATGAGGCACTACAATTTTTACATCTACTCCGCTTTTAGCTGCAAATCCCAGCGCCGTTATCATCTCATTATCAATAACCAGATAAGGCGTAGTTATATAAACGTATTTTTTAGCTTTATTTATTATATCAAGATATACAAGCTCTCCAACATTTTCATTATCCGTAGGGCTGTCGCCGTAGGGCATAACATATCCCTCCGCAGCAGGAAAGCTCTGAAAATCCGGCTTATATTTCTCATAGTTATTAAGCTGCTTGCTTTTCCACTCCCACATCTGAATAAACATAACGGTAAAGCTCCACGCAGCATCTCCCCTAACCATAACCGCAGTATCCTTCCAGTGGCCGAATCTTTCCTTTTCATTTATATATTCATCAGCAAGATTAATGCCGCCGTTAAAAGCGGTTATGCCGTCTACTACAAGAATTTTTCTATGATCGCGGTTATTCTGGGCAGTCGATAGAAACGGCCTAAATTCATTAAATACTTTACATTTTATACCCTTAGTTTCAAGATATTTGTTATAGTGAGTCGGAAGCAGAAACTGACTTCCCATTCCGTCATACAGAAGCCTTACTTCTACTCCTTCATCTGCTTTTCTCTGAAGTATCTCAAGAACACTGTCCCACACCCTACCCTCATCGATTATAAAATATTCCAGAAAAATAAATTTTTCTGCCTTCTCAAGCTCGCAAAGCATAGCGGCGTATTTTTCTTCACCGATCTTATAATATTCAACATAAGTATTTTTATAGATCGGATAACAGCCGTAATCGTTTACATATCTCGCCAAATGAGCAACATAGACGGAATCCTGCCTTAATTCTTCTATAACGTCTTCATTCTGCGGAATAAGCGGTTTGGTAATCCTTACTATTTGATTTTTAGTGTTTCTGAAAAACATAGTCCCCAACTGGGCGTGAAGGAATATATACATAAAAGCTCCGACAATAGGAAACAGAAGAATCAATATTGTCCATGAGAGCTTATAAGCCGGATTGGTATCATGCCGGTTTATAACATAGCATACCATAACAAATGAAATAATTATCTGCGCTCCATAGATTACGGTCACATTATTATATAAGCTAAGCAAGCAAGAAATAATAAAAAGAGCCTGAATCAATAATATAAATATAATAAGAAAATTTCTGTTAAACAGTTTTTTTATTCTTTTCTTTTTTATACCATCACCCCCATATAAAACCATTAAGTATTATACCACATTCAATTACTTTTAGCAACATAAAATTAGTAATTTCAAAGTAAAAAGGCATATCGTTTTACGATATGCCTTTAAAATCATAAATTTTCCTTCAAAGCCCTTGCAAGCTGATCGGGGCAGGACGTTCCTTTCATTCCGCATTTTATATTTTCAAGCTTTTCTATAACGTCCTCAACCTTCATGCCCTTAACAAGATGACTTATCCCCTTAAGATTTCCGTTACATCCGCCGATATATTCAACATCCTTGACTATACCGTCTTCAACTTCAATGTTTATCTGTCTTGAGCATACGCCCTTAGGTATGTATTTGATTTTCATTATATATCAAACTCCTTTTTTAAGGCCGATCCCGATTTTATTGCGGCCGACGCAACCGCCCTTGCAACTGCCTTGGGTATTTTCCTGTCAAACGGATCCGGAAGTATATTATCAGCGTCAAGCTTATCTTCAGGAACTCCCTCCGCAATAGCATAAGCGGCGGCAAGCTTCATTTCCTCGTTAATGTCTCTTGCCCGTACAGCCAGCGCTCCCTTGAAAACTCCCGGAAAAGCGACGACATTATTTATCTGATTCGGATAATCGCTTCTTCCGGTACCTACAATAAATGCTCCCGCTTCCTTTGCCTCCTCCGGCATTATTTCAGGAGTCGGATTCGCCATAGCAAAAATAATCGGCTTATCAGCCATTGATTTAACCATTTCCGATGTCACAAGTCCCGGCTTGGAAACGCCTATAAATGCGTCGGCGCCATTCATTGCTTCAGACAATCCGCCTTTTAATTTATTCTTATTCGTTATCTTTGACATTTCATAATGAGCCGGATTTAAAAACGTATCTCCCTCGCAAATAATACCGTTTAAGTCTACCATTATAACATCGCCAATGCCAAGAGTAATAAATTGCTTTGCAATCGCTATTCCGGCCGCGCCCGCTCCGTTTATAACAAGCGTCATATCAGATATATTTTTGCCTGCAACCCTCGCCGCATTTATCATAGCCGCGCTTGCAACAATTGCGGTTCCGTGCTGATCGTCGTGAAAGACCGGTATATCGAGAGACTCCTTCAGTCTTTTTTCTATTTCAAAGCACCTCGGAGCCGAAATATCCTCAAGATTAATTCCTCCGAAGCTTTTAGATATAAGCTTAATAGTGTTTACTATCTCGTCAGTGTCCTTAGAATCAATGCAAACCGGAAATGCATCGACGTCGGCAAATTCCTTAAACAGCGCGCATTTTCCTTCCATTACAGGCATAGACGCTTCCGGACCGATATCGCCTAATCCCAAAACAGCAGTACCGTCCGTTATTACCGCAACAAGATTGTGCCTTCTGGTAAGCTCGTAGGAAAGCTCAGGGTTTTTTTCTATCTCAAGGCACGGCTTCGCAACTCCGGGAGTATACGCATTCGACAGTTCTTCACGGTTATTTACCGACGTTCTTGAAACTATTTCAATTTTTCCCTTCCATTCCTTATGTTTTTTAAGAGCTGACTCCATAATATCCATGTTAAAAAATTCGCTTCCTTACTTTTTATTAGACAGCTTTATTATTCTGTCAAGATTTTCTTTTGATGTCGTATTGCTTCCCAAATGAGTCGGCACAGCATTATACAAGCCGTGAAAATCAGATCCGCCGGTTACTATAAGATCGTATTTTTCAGCTATATCAAGCATTTCCTTTTTCTGATTGTCATCTGCTGAATAATGGTAAACCTCCACCCCGTCAAGCTTTTTTTCCTCTGCAAGCTCAGCGAGAAGTTCCATGCTGTCATAAAGAGCAGGATGAGCCATCACGGCTACTCCTCTTGCCGAATGAATCAGCTCTAGAACAAATCTTACGTCCGGATATTCGCGTTCAACAAGACATATCCCGCTATCCACCGAAAATAGCTTTTTATCCAGTTCACCATAAAATTCGAGCGCATAACCGTATTCGATAAGAGCGCGCATTATATGAGATTTATATATGCTTTTGCTGCCTGTGCAATGCTTTAATACGCTTTCGGGCGTAATCGGATAAAGCTGCATTACCTTTTCAATCATTTCCTTAGAACAGGATTTTCTGATCTCACAGGATTTAAGGCAGAGCCCCTCAAGCCTGTCCGGTTTTTTAGGAGCGTAGCATATTATATGAACCTTCCTGTTTCTCTCTTTATCCCAAGCAGACATTTCAACGCCCTGAATCATTTTTACTCCGTAACGTTCTCCAAGAATTTTTGCTCTTGAAAAAGAAGATAATGTATCATGGTCGGTTATAGATAAAAAATCTATATTCATACGTTTTGCCTGCAATATAACGTCCTCGATTCCAAGCGAACCGTCAGACATGGTAGTATGGCAGTGAAGATCGCAAATCATAAATTTACCCCCCTGAATTAAACGGCGAATAATACAACATAAACAATTATAACATAATTTCCAATCAAAATCAATAGTAATTTGTGTATAATTATTTTATACTGAATCCGCCGAATGTAAAACCTGCTTTTGGAGCAAAGAGCTTCTTGCCTGCAAGATATCCCAAACGGCAGTCCGAATCAATATCAAATTCAATAGAATAAGCGCATAGCTGCTGACGGAAAATTCCGTACCTTTTATTTACCGTTACATTGCCGTATTTACCGTCTCCGAGTATCGGCGCGCCGATAAACGCAAGATGCGCCCTTATCTGATGTGTTCTTCCGGTTATAAGGTTTATTTCCGCTAATGCAAAATTACCCTTGACTTCCATTATCTTATATTCTGTTACTATCTGCTTGTAGCCATCCGCCATGCTTTTTCTTATATTAACAAGATTATGCTGACCTTTTTTATGATATGCCGTTTCAATACCATGATTCGCCGGAAAATTGCCGGCACATATGCATAAATATTTCTTTATTATTTTTCGTTCTCTTATGAATTCATTTATTTCGCGGAGTGATGCGGCGTTTTTTGCCGCTATAACAAGTCCGGTAGTGTTTCTGTCAAGTCGGTTGCATACTGCCGGAGAAAAGGAGTTCTCTTTTTCAGGATCATATTCACCGTTACGGTAAAGATATGCTTTAATTATATCAATCAGAGTAGACTTTGCTTTTTCTGAACCTCTGTGAACATCCATACCTTCAGGCTTATAAACGACTATGATATTTTCATCCTCATAAACAATCTCCGGCGAAACGCTGATATTTATTATATTTTTTACTAACTCCAAATTGTTTTTAGAGTATTCGAAAAATTCATCGTTTATATATAATGAAACAACGTCCTTTTCGTTTAATATATCTGAATTTCTGCACCTTTTCCCATTAACCTTAATTCTTTTAAGTCTTATATATTTATAAAGAAGAGCTTTCGGAATAGAAGGCGCCGCTTTAAATATAAATTTATCAAGTCTTTGACCGCAGTCGTTTTTATTTATTATTATTTCTTTCATTTCCGCTCCGCTTTCATTTGGTTTTTTTACATTATATCATAATTTCAGTTAAATTTAAATAAACCTTATATAATTTTCATAAATTTTTAAAAACCCCTTTTAATTTTGCTTAAAATAGTTTATACTAATATTATCAGTAAAAGAACTAATATTCGAAAGACAATTCGGAGGGATACATGTCGGAAAATATTCATAAGGGCCACAGGGAAAGAATGCGTAAAAAATTTATACAGTCAGGTTTCGACGGTTTTACAAATCATGAAATTCTTGAGCTTCTGCTGTTCTACTCCCGTCCCCGCATAGACACTAACGCTATAGCTCACCGTCTGATTGATAAATACAAGACTATAAGCGGCGTATGCAATGCAGATATTGAAGATCTCAAAGAAATAGAAGGAATCGACGAAGCAAGCGCTGTGCTGATAAAAATGATTCCTTTGCTTGCAAAGGAATATATGAATTCAAGCAGCAACAGCATTCATATGAGCAATTATAATACAGTCTGCGAATATTTCAAAACGCAGTTTCTCGGAGAAACCGTTGAAAAAATACGTATAGCCTGCCTGGACGACAAGCTGCGTCTTATATCGGGGAAAATAATTGCAGAAGGCGCTCCGGGAGGCGTAGGTATAAATATCAGACGTATTGTTGAATTTACATACAAAAACAAATGTGAAAATGTAATACTTGCCCATAATCATCCGCACGGCGATATTATACCTTCCGACGATGATATAAAGGCAACTGCCGAAATATACAACACATTAAAACCTGTTGGAATTAATCTGCTTGACCATATTATTGTGGCTGACGGACAAGCAATTTCTCTTAAAGAATCAGGCGCTTTTTCGCTTTTAAAATAAGGAGTTTTATTTGTATGAAAAAAAGAAAATTTGAGCTGGTAACCGAATATAAGCCGTCCGGAGATCAGCCTGAAGCTATATCAAAATTGACGGACGGGATTAATAAGGGAATTAAGGAACAAACTCTTCTGGGAGTTACGGGTTCCGGCAAAACCTTTACAATGGCTAACGTTATTGCAAACGTTAATAAGCCTACTCTGGTGTTAGCGCACAACAAAATACTTGCGGCGCAGCTCTGCTCAGAGTTCAAGGAATTTTTTCCGAACAACGCCGTTGAATATTTTGTTTCATACTACGATTATTATCAGCCTGAAGCCTATATACCGGGAACCGATACTTATATTGAAAAAGATTCCGCAATTAATGATGAAATTGATAAGATGCGCCATTCCGCTACAACAGCTCTTTCAGAAAGAAACGATGTGATCATAGTTTCAAGCGTTTCATGTATATATTCCCTCGGAAGCCCTGAGGATTACCGGTCTATGATAGTTTCTCTAAGACCGGGCATGGAAAAATCACGAGACCAGCTGCTCAGTGAGCTTGTCGCTATACAGTATGAAAGAAACGATATAAATTTCGTAAGAAATAAATTCAGAGTCCGCGGAGACGTAGTAGAAATATTTCCCGCTTCGTCAAATGAAAACGCTATAAGAGTTGAATTTTTCGGCGATGAAATAGACAGAATAACTGAAATAAATGTTTTGACGGGAGAGATTCTTGCAGTCTTACAGCATGCGGCGATTTTTCCGGCAAGCCATTATATAGTAAACGGCGAAAAAATGAACGAGGCGATTAAGGAGATAGACAAGGAGCTTGCACAGCGGATAGAATATTTTCAGAATAACAACAAGCTTCTTGAAGCTCAGAGAATTGCTCAGAGAACTCACTATGATATGGAAATGCTTCAGGAAATAGGCTTTTGCAGCGGAATTGAAAACTATTCCCGTATTCTTTCCGGACGACCTCCGGGAAGTACGCCCATGACTTTACTCGACCATTTTCCAAAGGATTTTCTTTTGTTTGTAGACGAGAGCCACGTGACAATACCGCAGGTCGGAGGTATGTATGCAGGAGACCGTGCCAGAAAAACTACTCTTGTGGATTACGGATTCCGTCTTCCAAGCGCATTTGATAACAGACCGCTTAATTTTGACGAATTTTACAGTCATATAAATCAGGCGGTTTACGTCAGCGCTACTCCCGGAAAGTTTGAACGGGAAAAATCAGGCCGCGTCGTCGAACAGGTAATTAGACCAACCGGACTGGTGGATCCTGAAATCATCGTAAAACCTATTGAAGGGCAAATAGAAGATCTCATGTCGGAAATAAACATGAGAGCTGAAATAAATGAAAGGGTTCTTGTAACAACGCTTACAAAAAAAATGGCCGAGGATCTTACATCGTTTTTGGAAGCCGCCGGAGTAAAAGTAAGGTATCTTCATCACGATATCGACACTATCGAACGTATGGAAATTATCAAGGATCTTCGTGAAGGAATTTTCGACGTGCTTGTGGGAATTAATCTTCTGAGAGAGGGCCTGGATATTCCGGAGGTATCGCTTGTGGCCATTCTCGACGCTGATAAGGAAGGTTTTCTGAGAAGCGAAACGTCTCTGATTCAGACAATAGGAAGAGCTGCAAGAAACTCAAAGGGCAAGGTAATTATGTATGCCGACTCAGTTACTAATTCGATGGAGAAAGCAATAACTGAAACAGAACGAAGACGCGCTATTCAGATAGCTTACAATCAAGAACACGGTATTGTTCCGCAGACAATAAAAAAAGATATCAGAAAAGTCTTGGAGATTACTTCGAAGGAAAAGATAGAAAAGAAAACTGACAGAAAGCTTTCAAAAAAAGAAAAAACAGAGCTTATTTCAAAACTCAAAACAGAAATGAAAGAAGCGGCAAAGCTGCTTGAATTTGAGCATGCGGCCTATTTAAGAGATAAGATAAAAGAACTTGAAGAACATTAAGATTCTTATGTAAATACTTTAGTATACATCATGCAGCCGAAAGGAAGTTAATTAATAATATGAACGACAAAATAATTATAAAAGGGGCAAGGGAGCATAATCTTAAAAACATTGATCTTGAAATCCCCAGAGATAAACTTATCGTTATGACAGGGCTATCAGGATCCGGCAAGTCCTCTCTTGCTTTTGATACTATTTACGCCGACGGACAAAGAAGATATATGGAAAGCCTTTCATCGTATGCCAGAATGTTTCTCGGACAGATGGAAAAACCCGACGTTGACAGCATTGAGGGACTTTCTCCCGCTATATCAATCGATCAGAAAACGACCTCAAAAAATCCCCGTTCAACCGTAGGCACTGTAACGGAAATTTATGATTATCTGCGTCTGCTTTATGCCAGAATCGGAATTCCTCATTGCCCCGTATGCGGAAGAGAAATAAAGCAGCAGACGATTGACCAGATAGTTGATAAGATAAAAGAGCTTAAAGAGGGCGCTAAAATACAGCTTCTCGCACCTATTGCAAGAGGAAGAAAGGGTACTTATGCTAAGGAGCTTGAGAACGCCGGAAAATCAGGTTATGTGCGCGTCAGAATCGACGGAATAATGTACGAATTATCAGAGGAAATTAAGCTTGACAAAAATAAAAAGCATAATATAGAAATAATTGTAGACAGACTTGTAATAAAACCGGGCATTGAATCCCGCCTTACCGATAGTATTGAAACGGTAATGTCCCTTTCCGGAGGAATGCTAATCGTTGATGTTATCGACGGAGAAGAAATGCTGTTTTCTCAAAGCTATGCATGTCCGGAACATAATATTAGCATTGAAGAGCTTAATCCGAGAATGTTTTCCTTCAATAATCCCTTCGGAGCATGCCCTAAATGTACAGGTCTCGGTACGTTTCAACGAATAGATCCTGATCTGATAGTACCAAATAAGGATTTAAGCATAAAGCAGGGGGCTATAAAGGCAAGCGGCTGGAATACTCTTTCAGACAGCTCAATTGCTATGATGTATTACAACGGTCTGGCAAAAAAATTCGGTATAAGTCTTGATACCCCATTTAAAGATCTTCCCAAAAAAGCAGCCGACGCCTTTTTATATGGAACAGATGAAAGAATCGAACTCAAGATAATAGATTCGTTCGGCGGCGGAGTCCGTTACGGAAAATTCGAAGGCATCATAAATAACCTTGAAAGAAGATTTAAAGAAACCAGCAGCGAATTTTCAAAAAATGAAATTGCCGATTGTATGAATGAAATAAAGTGCCCTGAGTGTAAGGGGCAAAGACTCAAAAAAGAAAGTCTTTCCGTGACTGTAGGCGGAATGAATATAATGGAGTTTACCGAGCTGTCAGTTTCAGAGGCTCTTGATTTTATCAATAAGCTGTCATTAACTGAACGCGAGATAATGATCGCAGAAAGAATACTTAAAGAAATAAAGGAACGTCTGGGTTTCTTAAAAAGCGTCGGACTTGAATACCTGACACTGTCACGTTCGTCCGGCACTCTTTCAGGAGGGGAAAGTCAGCGAATAAGGCTTGCGACGCAGATCGGTTCATCGCTTATGGGAGTGCTGTATATTCTGGATGAACCCAGTATAGGTCTGCACCAGCGTGACAACGACAAGCTTATAGCCACGTTAAAACGTCTGCGAGATCTCGGCAATACCCTTATCGTCGTCGAGCATGACGACGATACAATGCTTGCCGCGGATCATATAGTAGATATTGGTCCGGGCGCCGGTATAAACGGTGGAAATGTAATCTTTTCCGGTACTGTGGAGGATATGCTGAAATGCGAAAATTCTATAACGGGACAATATCTAAGCGGAAAGAAAAAAATACCGCTTCCTAAAACAAGGCGTCATGGAAACGGCAATTATCTTATAATTAAGGGAGCGGCGGAAAATAATCTGAAAAATATCAATGTAAAAATACCTCTTGGCGAATTTGTATGCATAACCGGCGTTTCCGGATCAGGAAAATCCTCGCTGGTAAATGAAATAATTTATAAATATTTAGCTGCGAAGCTAAACCGCGCTAAGCTCAGGGCAGGAAAATTCAAGTCTATTGAAGGATTAGAGTGTCTTGACAAGGTAATATGCATTGATCAATCGCCTATCGGTAGAACGCCCAGATCAAACCCCGCTACTTATACCGGAGTATTTACAGATATCAGAGAGCTTTTCGCCCATACAAACGACGCTAAAACTCATGGATACGGCGCCGGACGCTTTTCCTTCAATATAAAGGGCGGACGATGCGAGGCATGCGAGGGCGACGGAATCAAAAAAATTGAGATGCACTTTCTGCCCGATATCTATGTTCCCTGCGAAGTATGCAAAGGAAAGCGCTATAACCGTGAAACGCTTGAAATATTATATAAAGGCAAATCCATTTATGATATTCTTGAAATGACAGTTGACGAAGGGGTTGAATTTTTTGAAAATCAGCCTAAAATCCTACGCAAGCTTAAAACTTTACAGGAAGTCGGGTTAGGTTACATCAAAATAGGTCAGCCTGCAACAACCCTGTCAGGAGGAGAAGCCCAAAGGGTAAAGCTTTCAACCGAGCTTTCAAAAAGGGCTACAGGAAAAACAATATACATTCTCGACGAACCTACCACCGGACTGCATACGGCCGACGTACACAAGCTCATTGAAGTACTTCAAAAGCTTGCCGACACCGGAAACACGGTACTTGTAATTGAGCATAACCTAAACGTAATAAAGGTCGCAGATCATATTATTGATCTTGGTCCCGAGGGGGGGATCGGAGGCGGAACCATAGTAGCTTCAGGTACTCCCGAGCAGATTGCCGAATGTGAAAATTCATATACAGGAAAATATCTAAAATCATATATTGAATAAAAAATAAAGAGACGTTTTAAAACGTCTCTTTATTTTCAGAATAATTTTTCACCGGCATAGCTGCTGTATATATCGAAGAGTTCAGGAAAAGTCTTTTTAATTCTAACCGGCTTCATAGACATATCGGTAAAACAATGGGAGGTATTTCCTTTTGCACGAAGTTCTCCTGTATTTTTATCAGTAATGATATATTGTATCGACATTTTAAACCCGTTAAATTCGTTTATAGCAGTTTTAATTATAACGGTATCACCGAATTTAACTGAATTTTTATATTCACATGCAGCCGATAATACTGGCATCATAATTCCTTCCGATTCCATTTTTGCATAGGAATATCCAACCTGTTCCATAAAATATATTCTTGCTTCCTCAAACCATCTTATATAATTAGAATGATGAATAACATTCATTCTGTCAGTTTCATAATAAAACGGACTTCTTTCATAAGCTTTGACCTTTTTCATAACTTCCTCCGCAAATTAATCAACAAGGGACACTCCGAAAAGAGCGTCCCCTATTTTATTTCATTTGAGAAATATTAATTCTGTTTAATGCGCGTTTTAGTTTCATCTCCGCAAGTCTTTGTTCAAAATCGCTCTTGCTTTCATTCAGACGCTTAAGAGCGTCCTCATGCGAGCGCTTAGCCCAGTCAAGATCAATTTCCTCCGCCCATTCCGCAGCCATAGCTAAAATAGTTGTTGCTTCTTTTGAGATTTTTATCACGCCGCCGGAAATTGCGGCAATTTTAAAACTTCCGTCTATTTTAACTTTAAAAGGTCCGGCAGGAAGATCAGCCACATAGCTTTCATGACCGGCAAGTACTCCTATATCTCCTTCGGTAGTTCTAACGATTATCTGGTCGGTTTCACCATCGAAAAAAACCTTTTCCGGAGTTATGATTTTTAATGTGAACGATTTCATCAGTCTTCACCTTTTTTAGCCTTTTCAACCGCTTCGTCAATTGTTCCCACAAAAAGAAATGCTGATTCAGGCAAATCGTCGTGTTTTCCTTCGATTATTTCCTTAAATCCCCTTATGGTTTCCTTTATAGGAACATATTTCCCCTTCATGCCCGTAAACTGTTCGGCTACGGTAAACGGCTGAGACAGAAATCTTTGTATTTTTCTTGCCCGGTTCACAATAAGCTTATCGTCATCAGAAAGCTCATCCATACCCATAATAGCTATTATATCCTGAAGCTCTGTATATCTCTGCAATATAGTCTGAACTGCCCTTGCCGTTTCATAATGCTCATATCCCACTATGTCAGGCGACAGAATCCTTGAATTACTCTCAAGAGGATCAACCGCCGGATAAATTCCAAGCGATGAAATTTGTCTGGATAATACCGTTGTAGCGTCCAGATGTGCAAACGTAGTTGCAGGAGCCGGGTCTGTAAGATCGTCCGCCGGAACATAAACCGCTTGAACAGAAGTAATAGAACCCCTGCTAGTAGACGTTATACGCTCCTGCAGGGCGCCCATTTCTGTTGCAAGAGTCGGCTGATATCCGACTGCCGAAGGCATACGTCCAAGAAGAGCTGAAACCTCAGAACCCGCCTGTGTAAATCTGAATATATTATCAATAAAAAGAAGAACATCCTGTCCCTCAACATCACGGAAATATTCCGCCATAGTAAGACCGGAAAGACCGACTCTCATTCTGGCTCCCGGAGGCTCGTTCATCTGACCGTATACAAGTACGGTCTTATCTATAACGCCGCTCTCCTTCATTTCATTATATAAATCATTACCTTCCCTCGTTCGCTCTCCGACGCCTGTAAAAACAGAAATGCCTCCGTGCTGATTAGCCACATTGTTTATAAGCTCCTGAATAAGAACGGTTTTACCGACTCCTGCGCCGCCGAACAGACCTATTTTACCGCCCTTAAGATACGGTGCAATAAGATCTATAACCTTAATTCCGGTTTCTAAAACTTCGTTTGAAGCCGTCTGTTCTTCATAGCTCGGAGCCTCCCTGTGTATACTCCATCTTTCCTTTGTTTGAACCGGCTCGCCCTCGTCAACCGGTTCTCCAAGAAGATTAAAAATTCTTCCGAGCGTTTCCTTTCCAACCGGCACTTTAATCGGCGAGCCTGTGTCAACAGCTTCCATTCCTCTTACAAGTCCGTCGGTGCTGCTCATTGCAATACAACGAACAATATCGTCGCCTATATGCTGAGCGACCTCTAAAACAAGATTTTTTCCTTGATTGTCAACCTCAATAGCATTCAGAAGATTCGGAAGGCAATCCTTTGAAAAACGTATATCAACTACCGCACCGATAATTTGTACGATTTTTCCGATATTCTGCATAATTTCCTCCGTATATAAACGTTATTTGCGCACCTATTCCTGTACGCTCGCACCGCCTACTATCTCAGTTATTTCCTGAGTAATGGCGGCCTGACGCGCTCTATTATACATTAATGAAAGATCGTTAATCATCTCGTCCGCATTATCAGTAGCATTTTCCATTGCCGTCCGCCTTGCAGCCTGTTCAGCTGCAAAGGAATCAACAACAGCGCCGAACAGGACTCCGGCTAAATATTTAGGTATCAGCGAATCAAAAACTGCCTCAGGAGACGGATCATAATTAGTTAATCCCTTATATTCCACGTCCGCTTCTATATCGAGCGGAATTAGGGGCATTCTTTTGGCTTCCTGATAGAGCGGCGATACACAATCTGTAAAAAATAATTCTACCCTGTCAATCTTATCCTTATTATACACATCAATAATTTTATCCGCAATACTCATTGCGCCATAGATTGAAAGACTTTCAGAGATATTTTCATAGCGCGTCATGATTTTTACACTACGCTTTTCAAAGTACTCGACAGCTTTTCTTCCGATTGGGAGAAATACCACCTCTCCCTTATTTTTAAGCTCGTCGTATCTCTTCTGTGCAAGCTTAAGAACATTCGCATTAAAGCCTCCGGCCAAGCCTCTGTCTCCGCCTATGACCACAAGCAAGGTAACGTTATTTTTACGTTTTCTCGTATAAATCGAATTAAAAGTATTATCAGACGATACAATCTCGCACATCGTTTCATAAAGCGTTTTAAAAAACGGCTTTGAGTTATCAGCCTTTTCCTTAGCCTTCCTCAGCTTCGAAGACGCGACAAGCTCCATTGCCTTCGTTATCTGTCTAGTGCTCTCAACGCTTTTAATACGGCGCTTGATGTCTTTCATATTTGATGAAGCCATATATTCTCACCTTTCGATCGCTTATGACTTATCAGCCATAAATTTTGCTGAAAAATCAGAAAGAACATCTTTAAGCGCAGATTCATTATCAGCAGTCAGATCCCGTGTTTCCTTAATAGATTTAACGATATCCGGATAAGAATTATCAATATATTCAAATAGATCCGACTGAAATTCACCGATCAGCTTTACAGGTATATTCTTCAAATAATTATTTACAACCGCATAGATAATTATAACCTGATGTTCTACTGACAGCGGAGAGTTTCTGTCCTGCTTTAATACTTCTACAACTCTTTCGCCCTTTGCGAGTCTTTCCTTTGTGTCAGCGTCCAGGTCAGAGCCGAACTGCGAAAAGGACTGGAGTTCACGGTATTGTGAATATGTCAGCTTCAGAGATGAAGAAACCTTTTTCATAGCCTTTATCTGCGCCGCGCTTCCAACTCGAGAAACTGAAATGCCCGGATTTACAGCCGGTCTTACCCCTGAATTAAACAAATCAGTTTCAAGGAATATCTGTCCGTCGGTTATTGAAATAACATTTGTCGGAATATATGCGGAAACATCTCCCGCCTGTGTTTCAATAATAGGCAAAGCAGTAAGACTTCCGCCGCCGTAGTTTTCATTAAGACTGCATGCTCTCTCAAGTAGTCTTGAATGGAGATAAAAAACATCTCCCGGGTATGCTTCACGGCCCGGCGGACGTTTAAGCAGCAGCGATAAGGTTCTGTATGCAACAGCATGCTTTGATAAATCGTCATAAATACATAGAACATCTCTGCCCTGATTCAAAAAATATTCACCAATAGCGCATCCGGAATAAGGCGCGATATATTGCAGAGGAGCAAGCTCCGAAGCAGTAGCCGAAACAACGACCGTATATCTCATAGCGCCCGCTTTTTCAAGAGTTTCCACAACGTTGGCAACGGTAGAACGTTTCTGTCCTATTGCTACGTAAATACAGATTACGTCCTGATCTTTCTGATTGATAATTGTATCAAGAGCTATTGCAGTCTTACCTGTCTGTCTGTCACCGATAATCAGCTCTCTCTGTCCTCTTCCAATAGGAATCATTGAATCAATCGCCTTTATACCTGTCTGAAGCGGTTTATGAACTGACTTTCTTGTAATAATTCCGGGAGCGATTTTTTCAATTGGCTCGGTCTTGTCCGTAAGAATCTGTCCCTTGCCGTCGATCGGCTGACCAAGAGCATTTACAACTCTCCCAAGCATTTCTTCGCCTACAGGCACGGATACAATCCTGTTTGTTCTTTTTACAGAATCGCCTTCTTTTATTTCGGCGTCTGATCCCAGCATAACGGCTCCTACAAAATCCTGTTCCAGATTAAGCGCCATGCCGTAAATACCGCCTTCAAATTCAAGCAATTCGCCGGACATGCATTTTTCAAGACCGTGAACAGTAGCAATACCGTCGCCAACAGTTACTACCGTTCCTACATCCTGAAGTTCTATTTTAGAGCTGTAATTCTTAATTTGCTCTTTTATTATACCTGTTATTTCATCCGGGCGTAAATTCATTCATACACCTTCTTTAATCTTATTGTTTAAGCTGCTTTGCCACAGCCTCTAATTTTCCCTTAACGCTGTTGTCTATACGTGAATTATCATATTCTACTATAATACCTCCGAGAATCGAGGGATCAATTTTTTCTGACAGAATAACCTTTTTGCCCGATTTTTCTTCAAGCTTTCCAATAAGTTTTTTTCTCTGTTCAGATTTTAGCGCAACACTGGTTATAGCCGTCATTTTGACAATATTGTTATGCTCGTTGTATTTTCCTGTAAATTCTTCCGCGATTTCAGAAAAATATGAAATTCTTCCCTTTTGGGTAACAACGCAGATAAAATCCCTGATTATTCCGTCTTTACCGAAAATTTTACTTATAACCTCCGCCTTTTCTCCGAAGGTAATTACAGGCGACGCAAGCAGTTTAATAAGCTCAGGGTTTTCCTCGAATACTGTCCTGCATTGTCCCATTTCGCTGTTTATCTCATCTAAGCAGCCGCTTTCGAGAGCAATTTCAAATAATGCCTGCGAATAGACCTTTCCTATATCGCCCGTCATTTCAGATCACCCACATTTTCAATAAAATCATTGATAAATCTGTCATGATCCGCTTCGCTTATTTCTTTTTCAACTACCTTTTGCGCAACCATCACGGCAAGCTCGGAAATTTCACCTTTAAGCTCGCTGCGGGCGCGTTTCTTTTCTCTTTCGATATCTTCGTCAGCCCTTGAAAGAATAATTCCGGCTTCCTTTTTAGCGTCCGTAATTATCTCTTCAGAACGACGCTGAGCTTTTTTTGAAGCATTTCTTATAATCTCAGCCGACTCCTCTTTAGCGCTTTCCATAAGACTTGAATACTCCGATTCAAGCGACTTTGCGTGCTCCAGCGATTCATCGGCCTTGTTGTATGTTTCCGCCACATCATTCTGACGTTCATCAAGGATCTTATGAACTCTTCCAAAAAGAAAATGCTTGAAAATAAGATATAATATCAGCAGATTACATAAAGTAAAAATTATCGTGCCGATATCAATAGATAAAAATTCCAGCATTTGTACTCCTCCGGATTCAATGTATTTTTTAGCTTAAAGCTTTCCAATAAACGGATTAATAAACATTAAAATCAAAGCTACTACAAACGCATAAATACCTGTTGATTCGGCAATTGCACAGCCAAGAAGCATAGTTCTTGTTACCGCGCCTGAGGATTCCGGCTGTCTGCCGATAGCCTCGCATGCTTTACCTACTGCATAACCCTCGCCTATACCAGGACCTACACCTGCGATCATCGCCAAACCAGCGCCGATAGCGGACGCTGCTAAAACTAATGCTCTTGCATTTTCCATAACAAACTCCATTTCTCTCCGTATAAAATATTTTAATTGCCTCACGGAGCGAGGTTTAAAACTGCCGTTTAACGGCATTTTTGCAAATTTAAAAACTCTACTGCTCAGAGCTTGCGCTTTCTATAAAGCACATCGTCAGCATTATAAATATAAACGCCTGCATAAAACCGGAAAACAAATCAAAATACAGCGATAATACCGCAGGAATACCGACTGTAAAAATCGGAACAGCAAGTCCGATCGCCGTTGAAAGTCCGGTAAGAGCAAAATAAATAAGACTTGAAATTATCATACCGCCGGCAATATTTCCGAAATGTCGGAACGACATGGAAACCGGAGTTGAAACTTCGCTTATAATATTAAGCGGGTTAATAAACGATTTCAAATAGCCGCCGATACCGTTAGACTTTATTTTTGCAGCCTGTATCATAACAAAGCTCATCAAGGCCCACGTAAGCGTCGTACTGTAATCGGCTGTTACAGACCTTAGTCCGGTCAAGCTTACAAGACTTCCGAATATAGACGATGCAAACAACGCGGCAATATAAGGCGCAAAAGCCTTGAATTTTTCACCCATTGTATTCTTTACCAGGTTATCTACTGTTTCAACCAGGAATTCAGCTATGACCTGCCGTTTCTTTTCAGGTTTTTTTTTCATATTATGAGTTAAAAACAATACAAGAAGCGTCAAACCGATTAAAATTGCCCAGCTAATTATAATAGTTTCAGTTATGTTTATGCGTACGCCGAAAACGTCAAAAGAAAAAGCAATTTTAGGCCCGCCTATTTCAATTCCCTTTGAACCCTGAAAAAAATCAGACACCTTCATTCAGTCTTTTCCCCTTTCCTCAATAATACATTCCCCGCAAAAACAAGCTGAGGGTAAAAAAACGGAATAACCGCACCGGCCGTATTAACAAACGGTATATGCACAGCGGCCGCGATAACTGCCCCGACAACTAAGAGCCGGATCAGATACCCTTCAAACATTCTTGACTGTGCTTTGCGTCCTCCGCTTTTTACTATGTTTCTGATAGACCTGTTAAGCAGGATAAGATTTACAGTCATTCCGGCTGTTCCGAGAAAAAGTCCGGCTGCCATTGAGAAAGTAAATCCTATAAAAAAAACAGAAATCAGATATGCGGAAATATCCAGAAATGCAGATTTTATTAGGATATGCTTTAAATCCCGGATAAATTGCTCCCTTTCCAATTTTTTCCTCCTGAAACTGTTTATTTTAATCGTATAAAATTATTGTTGACAAAAAATCATTGTTTATCTTTTCCATTATCAGCCTTTTTTAAGCGAAGTTATTGTACGAAGTATATTATACCCCCCATGTGAAATATTGTCAATAGTCAAATTTAACAATTGACCAACAGTCATAAAAAAATGTTGACAAAACAGTTAAACTGTATTATAATGGTATCGCAAGCATACCTATCCAATATTGTTCAAAGGCATGGTAATTTTTATGCATATAGTGGAAGGAAAAAGCGTCAGCCACGGTAAAGGCTCCGGACGTCTTGTCTTTATTGACGGCAATCATTACAATATACCTAAAACTAAAGTTCATAACATTGATCAGGAGCTTGAAAGATTTCAGAAGGCAAGAGCTGACGCAATGAATCAGCTTCAATCCATTTATGAAAGAGCTCTTAATAAAGTAAGCGAAGCAAACGCTAAGATATTTGTTATTCAGCAGATGATGATTCACGATCAGAGCTTCACTCAGGCCATCAGGAATCTGATTGTAAACCATGCAGTTTCAGCACAGTATGCGGTGTCAATCGTCGCCTCTAAGCATATTTCACTTCTCAGATCAACAAATGATGAATATATGCAGGCCCGCACGGCAGATATAATAGATTTATCCGGCAGAGTAATAAGAATATTATTAAATCTGCCCGATGTAAATTTCTTCAAGAGAAAAAACATCGTATTGTATAAGTACATACTTACACCAAGCGAAATTATTGAACTTGACAGCGATATTATTTCAGCGGCAGTTTCGTATCATGGAAATCGGCATTCACATTCCGCCATACTTGCCAGGGCAATGAATATTCCCGGAATTACGGATATTAATGAAGATATACGCAATTTTTCCGGAAAACTTGCTGTAGTAGACGCGGATGCGGGAAAAATAATAATAGAACCGTAAAAAAGCGCTTCTTAAATGAAGCGCCTTTTATTATTCTGAATCTTCAGCAGGGCCTGCGGTTTCCGCATTCGTTACGTCTGTCGTTCCTAAAAATGATCCGACATCAAATAACGCTCCGGCATCAGAAGCGACCTTAGGAAGTTCTCCGTCCCATTTATCAATAAATTCCATCATGATAACCTTATCAGTTATCTGTTCATTTTTAAGCTTATACGCTTCCGCTTCAGCTTTTGCTTTTTCAACCGTCTGCTCAGCTTCTACCTTAATTCTTGCAAGATCCTGTTCTGCTTTAAGTGCAGCCTGCTGAGCGGTTTGCTTTGCCTCTATCGCTTTGTTGAATTCCTCAGAAAAATCAAAATTCACAATATTGAAAACTTCGATTGATAATCCGTAAGGATTTATTTTCTGGGAAATAGATTCTTCCATTTCGGTTGACACAACCGCACGGTTTGTAATTAGCTGCTCAGCAGTATATTTCGCCGCTATTGATTTGACACATTCCTGAATAGCCGGATTAACAATTACATTTGTAAAGTCTGAACCGACGTTTTTATATATTTCGGCCGAGGAGGCTTTATTGACACGATAGTTAATTGAGACCTTTGATGAAATAGTCTGAAGATCCTTGGACGCAGCATTTGATTCTACCTCTGTTTTCAAGACTCTGTTATCTATCTGTTCAACGCTCGAAACAAAAGGAAGCTTAAAATGTATTCCTTCTTCGAGAACCTTATCCGATACCTTACCTAAGGTAACCACAACTCCCGTATGTCCGGGCGATACTATAGCAAAACTGCTAAAGCCAAGAATAATAACCGCTAAAACAATTACCACAGTTATAACTATTTTTTTGACCGTTTTGCCCTCCGGCGTAATATTAACATATGTATTGCCTGCCATATTATAATCTCCGTTTCATAAAATTTAAGCTGAACGCTTTTTTTCAGCTTAGGAATGATTATAACACATAATTTATAAGTTGTCAAAACTCTTGACATTTTTTATATAACTATGCTACAATAATAAAAATAGAGTCAATAAAAATAACTTCTTGAAAGGAATATCCAATGGAAAACAATGCTAATAATATTTCAGATGATATCTCCGTATCTGAAAATAATAATATTGCATCTGAAATAAGCGATCAAACGGAAGCTAATTCACCCCGTCAGCGCTTTTGGTTTACTATAAAAGATAAATTCTATAAATTAGGTTATGAAAATACCATTTTACGCTTACTCACCGCATGGATTATTGTCGCCGGATTTGAATTAATAACTTCAGAATATAAATTCAATACATTTGAATTTTTCAATAATATTAAAATGTTAGTTTATATTTTGGTTATAGTTGCCGTTTTCATAATATTGACGTTTATTAATAAACATAAGCTTGATAAAATTCTTTTAATGGCGTCAACCATGATATACGGATCTGCCGCTATTATACAAGACAACAAATTCTATTTTTCAATTGGCGCCTGTATAATAATGGGGGCGGTTACTGTTTACTGCGTCGGAGACTGGTTACGATTTAAATTAAAGAAATTACCTACTATTGCTATAATTGCTATTCTCGGAATTTTATTTACATTATTTACCGGTCTGCTGACATCTTTCAAATATTTGCAGCACTGGGCTCCATGCTATGATTTCGGCATATTTTCGCAAATGTTTAATTACATGAAAGAAACACTTCAGCCGCTCACCACATGCGAACGCGACGGACTTTTAAGTCATTTTGCCGTTCATTTTTCTCCTATATATTATTTGCTGCTCCCATTTTTCTTTATTTTTCCGTCACCGGTCACTCTGCTTATGGGACAAGCTGCAATAATAGCAAGCGGTCTTATACCCCTATACCTGATCTGCAAAAGACATAAGCTATCTAACGCCGCCGTTATCTTATTTTCACTATGCTATGTACTTCTTCCTTCAATGGCAAACGGCTGCTTTTTCTTTCTGCACGAAAATAAATTTTTAACTCCTCTCATTCTCTGGCTTGCATTTGCGCTTGAAAAAAACAAATGGATACCTTCCGTAATCTTCACGTTGCTCCTTCTGGCCGTCAAAGAAGACGCTCCGGTTTATGCGGCTGTTCTGGGACTGTATTTTATAGTATCAAGACGAAATATATCAAAAGGCGCCTTGGTATTTGTTTTATCAATTATATACTTCATAACAGTTTCATATTTTATGTCAAAATACGGGTTGGGTACTATGTCATACAGATACGATAATTTCATTTATGACGGCAGCGGAAGTTTATTCACCGTCATTAAGGCAGTTATACTTAATCCTATTTACACTGTCCATGAAGCGTTTGATGAAGAAAAAATAAAGTTCATTCTTCAGATGCTTGTTCCATTAGCATTTATGCCGCTTATGATAAAAAAGCCGTCGAGGATTATATTACTTATACCGTTTATTCTCCTTAATCTCATGTCGGATTATACATATCAGCATAATATTAATTTCCAGTATACTTACGGAAGCGCAGCGTTTCTATTCTATCTCATGATACTGAATTATCAGGATATGAAACCCGGTTTCAGATGTAAGGTTCTTGCCGTTGCAGCAACCTCTTCGATATTTATGTTTATGTGCAATACATATTATAGAACAAGCGGTTACGAAAGCTACAAAACTGACAAAAACAACGGTGCAATTGATATAATTGACGACGCGCTTGAGCTTGTTCCCGATGATTCGTCGGTAGCGGCGACAACATTTTTAGTGGCCTCGCTTTATGACCACCGCGAGGTTTACGAGTTTGAATCAACAAATCATAGAGACGAAGTTGAATATATCGTCTTGGATTTAAGAATATCGTCGGATGATTTTTCAGTTGATGATTATCTAAATAATCCAATTTACGAAACCGTTGAAAATAAACCTGGATATATAGCGATTTTCAGAAATACTACAGTAGAATAGAAAAAATCCCCTCTGAGAAAAACTCAAAGGGGATTTTAGTTGATTTTGCACAAAATTCCATAATTTTACCTTTTATTTTTTGATAATCTATTGACTGTTAAATAATTTGCGATTATAATAAGTATATAGCTATTGTGATTTAAGGAGGATAATTCCTATGAAAAAAATTTTATTTGCCGCTTCAGAATGTGTTCCTTTTATGAAAACAGGCGGGCTCGCCGATGTCGTAGGCGCTCTCCCCAAAGCGCTTAATAAGGAGGAATTTGACGTCAGAGTAATTTTGCCCAGCTATACCTGTATTCCGTGGGAATACCGCAGTAAATTCCAATATGTTCACCATTTTTATATGGATATGGGACAGCTTAATTTTGCTCCTCACGTTGGCATTATGAAGTATGAATACGAAGGTATTACATACTATTTCGTTGATAATGAGGATTATTTCAAAACTGACAAGCCTTATTTATCCACGCTTTATGATATTGAAAGATTTATCTTTTTCTCAAAAGCCGTATTAGCCATAATGCCGGTAATTGATTTCAAGCCTGATATTATTCACTGTCACGATTGGCAGACAGGCATGATACCAGTTTTTTTGAAAACTCTTTACAAGGATAACCCGTTTTATTGGGGAACAAAAACTATTATGACAATTCATAATTTAAAGTTTCAGGGTATATGGGATATTAAAACCTTTAAAAAGTTTACTAATCTTCCCAACAGCGTCTTTACGCCCGATAAACTTGAATATAAAAAGGACGCTAATATGCTTAAGGGCGGGCTTGTATATGCCGATTATATAACCACTGTAAGCGACACATATGCTAGGGAAATTCAGACTCCATATTTTGGAGAAGGCTTAGACGGGCTGCTTCGTGCACGACATCTTCAACTAAGAGGTATTTTAAACGGAATTGATTATAATATATATAATCCGGAAAATGATAACGACATATACGTTTCGTATAATTCAGATGACGTCAAGGATAAAAAGACTGAAAATAAGCTCAAACTTCAGGAAGAATTAGGTCTGCCACAGGATTCAAACAAATTTATGATAGGAATTATATCGAGGCTTACCGATCAAAAAGGTCTTGATCTTGTAAATCGAGTAATCGAACAGATTCTTGATGAAAACACGCAGTTGGTTGTTATCGGAACAGGCGAGCCAAGATATGAAAACCTTTTTAAGCACTTTCAGTGGAAGTATCCTGACAGAGTTTCTGCAAATATCTTCTTTTCTGAGCAGCGCGCACACAAGCTTTATGCTGCCGCAGACGCTATGCTTGTTCCGTCCAGATTCGAGCCCTGCGGTCTGACGCAGCTTATTGCTCTACGTTACGGTACAATTCCTATTGTAAGGGAAACCGGCGGATTAAAGGATACCGTATCGCCTTATAACGAATATGAAAACAGCGGAAATGGTTTCTCATTCGGAAATTATGATTCATACGATATGCTCAATGTTATAAACTATGCAAAAACAATTTACTTTACTCAAAATGAAAAATGGCAGGAAATTATTATACGAGCAATGAAATCTGATTTTTCTTGGAATTTTTCCGCAGATCAATATGCGGGTATGTATAATTGGCTGTCTAATTAATAACAAAAAACGACGAGTTAAACTCGTCGTTTTTTATTATAAAACCGTCTTATTTTTTTTAGAACCGAATATTGGCTTCTCGCCGTCTGTTATTGATTTAGAAGTAACCGTAACAGTAGTTATATCGGGATCTGACGGAGCTTCAAACATAGACTGCATCAACACACCCTCTATTATAGCTCGAAGGCCTCTTGCACCTGTTTTTTGTGAAATAGCCTTCTTTGCTATCTCCTTTAAGGCGTCCGGTTCAACGATAAGCTCAATATCATCATAATCAAACAGCTTTTTATATTGCCTTAACAGTGCGTTCTTAGGTTCGGTCAATATTCTGACAAGAGCTTCTTCATCCAGTTCGTCTAAAACAGTTATGACCGGCAAACGTCCTACAAGTTCCGGCACAATACCGAACTTAACAAGATCCTGCGGTATAACCTTATGAAAAATGTTTTTTGATATTTCCTTTTTAGAAGACACCTCGGCTCCGAATCCTATCGCTGAAGAATTTACACGCTTCAAAATAGATTTTTCAAGACCGTCAAAGGCTCCGCCGCAAATAAAGAGAATATTTTTAGTATTAATCTGTATAAACTCCTGATTAGGATGCTTTCTGCCCCCCTGAGGCGGAACGTTAGAAACAGTACCCTCAATTATTTTCAAAAGCGCCTGCTGCACGCCTTCTCCGCTTACATCACGGGTTAAAGAAGTATTTTCAGATTTTCTCGCTATTTTATCTATTTCATCAATATAGATTATACCGCGTTCAGCAGCTTCAATATTAAAATCAGCAGCCTGAATAAGACGAAGAAGAACATTTTCAACGTCGTCTCCCACATATCCGGCCTCAGTGATTGTTGTAGCGTCTGCAATAGCAAACGGAACATCAAGAATTTTAGCAAGAGTAGAAGCAAGAAAAGTCTTTCCTACACCGGTAGGTCCTAAAAGAAGTACGTTGCTCTTTTGAATTTCTACCTCTTCCCCGTCCTCCTGACTTAAAATTCTCTTATAATGATTATAAACAGAAACTGCAAGCGTAATTTTGGCCTTGTCCTGCCCTACGACATATTCGTCTAATACGGCCTTTATTTCAGCCGGTGTAAGAAGATTAAGCTCCATACCGTCCGACGGATTTTTCTTGCCGTCATTTGACTTTTTGCTTGGCTTAACCTTAGCAAGAGGCCCCATCAAAAGCTCATAGCAGTAAACGACGCATTCATCGCATATATTTGACGTCCCCGCTGTAAAAATACTCTGAACCTTATCCTCGCTCTTTCCGCAGAAATTACAAAATTTAATTGGTTTATCAGGCATAAAGTCCTCCTAAAAAATCATCTTTTACTTATAACTTTATCTACAAGACCGTAAGCCTGCGCTTCATCAGCAGTCATAAAATTATCTCTTTCCGTATCAAGGCATATTTCATCATAGGTTTTTCCGGTATTCTCACTTAAAATCCTGTTCAATCTTTCCTTGGTTTTCAAGAGATTATCAGTTCTTATCTTTATATCAGTTGCCTGGCCCTGTAATCCGCCTGATATAAGTGGCTGATGAATCATTATTTCTGCATTCGGCAGCGCAAGTCTTTTTCCTTTTGCGCCTGATGAGAGCAAAAATGCTCCCATGGAAGCGGCAAGACCGATACAGATTGTCGATACATCGCATTTAATGTATTTCATAGTGTCATAAATTGCAAATCCAGCGCTTACCGAACCGCCGGGACTGTTAATATAAAGGCTTATATCCTTTTCAGGATCCTGGCTCTCAAGATACAAAAGCTGCGCTACTACAAGACTTGCCGTTGTATCGTTTACCTCCTCTGAAAGCATAATGATCCTGTCGTTCAGCAATCTTGAAAAGATATCGTATGAACGTTCTCCGCGGCTTGTCTGTTCTACAACATAAGGTACTAAACTCATATTTATTCTCCCTTTTCCGGCAACTCGCCTTTTAAAATTTCTCTATTAACAAAGGCGGCTGCCCCGAAGGACAGCACGCTTTTTATACAATAAAATTAATCCTCAGAAGCTTCTTCAGATTCCTTTTCCTCAACTATAGTATTGTCAATAACAGCGTTATCCTTGACAAAATTAACAGCCTTGACAGCCTTAAGATCGGTAATGTAAGCGTCCATATCAATTCTATGTTTTATATCTTCAACTGTGATTTTATTAAATTCGGCAATCTCTTTCAGTCCGTCGTTTATTTCATCTTCTGTCGGAATAAGATTTTCAAGATCAGCAATTTTTTCAAGAGCAAGTCTGAGCTTTACTTCATTTTCAGCTCTTTCCTGGAAAGTTTCTCTAAAGGAGTCCATATCCATTCCGGTATACTGAAGATATATTTCAACACTCATATTCTGCTGTTTAAGATTTCGCTCAAACTCGCTTATAAGCTGGTCGACTCTTTTATCAAACATACATTTCGGAATAACTCCCTCGGCTGTATCTATAAGCTTCTGCATTAAATGGTTTTCAAACTGAGCTGCCGCAGTCGCTTCCGACTGAGTCTCCATTTTTTCCTTAATATCCTTTTTCCAGTCTTCTATAGTGTCAAATTCAGTCGTATCCTTAATTAAATCATCATCAATCTCCGGCAGCTCCGTTGTATTTATGCCATTCAGCTTGACCTTAAATACAGCCGGCTTTCCTGCGTATTCATCCATCTGATACTCTTCAGGGAATGTAACGTTTATTTCAAATTCATCACCAATTGAATGACCGATTATCTGTTCTTCAAATCCCGGAATAAACTGACCGCTGCCAAGTTTCAGCGGAAATTCATCAGCCTTGCCGCCGTCAAAAGCAACTCCATCCATAAATCCTTCAAAGTCTATTATAACCTCGTCATCCTTTTGGGCAGGTCTGTCGTCAACCGATACAATCCTTGCGTTTCTCTGACGTATCTGTTCTATCTGAGCCTTAATATCATCCTCAGTTATATCCTTGACATTTTTCGGAGCTTTTAATCCTTTATATTCCGGTACTGTCACCTCAGGCTTAAGAATACAAATTGCCTTGTATTCAACACCGTTTTCAGTATCGGCAGAAACAACTTCAATCTTCGGCGTATCAACTAAAACCAATTCAGATTCTCTGATTGCGTCCGGCATTTCATCATTTATCAGAGAATTGATTGCGTCTTCAAAAAATACTCCTTCACCGTAATATTTTTCAATAAGCTTTTTTGTAGCCTTACCTTTTCTGAATCCCGGAACCTGTATATTTTTCTTCTGACGCTGAAAAACCTTATCTATCGCAGCGGCAAAGGTTTCCCCGTCTACTGTAAAAATCAATTCCTGTGTATTTACGTCAACCTTAGTTGATGACTTCAAACTCATTTTTTATATCCTCCAATTTATTTATAAGTGCATACCTTTATCATTATAACATAAGCCATTAAATTTTTCTACACTAAATTTCTACTTCTACACTTTATATAAAATTACATTATTTTTAGTGGACAAAATTGTAAATAATCACCTGAAATCAACTTAAAATCAATTCCATCGCGCTCTCCGTTAATTGAATTTCTTATGGCAGAACCGTGCAGATGACCATACCAGCATGATTTTATATTAAATTTATATAAAACGTCAAGAATATCATAGTTATAGCCGTTTCCGTATATAGGCGGATAATGCATAAACACAAGAGGCTCAAGTCCGTATTTTAAAGCAGATTCTATCGAAGTTTTGAGTCTGGCGGATTCTCTTACTAAAACCTTTGAATCCGCTGCTTCTCCGGGCATATTGACCCAACCTCTTGTACCGCATATGCCAAATTTCTCATATTGAAAGTGATTATTATGCAGAATAAACAAAGAATCAAATCCCCATTGAGAAAACGTATCCTCCATTTTTTTTCTTGATCCCCACCAGTAATCATGATTACCTTTTAGAATTATCTTTCTTCCGGGCATATTATTTATCCAGTAAAAATCATCATACGCATTTTTTATGTTCATTGCCCAAGAAATATCTCCGGCTAAAACTATCGTATCTTCCGGAGAGATATATTTTTTCCAGTTTTCCTCCAGAAGCTGCATATAATTTTCCCAGCCTTTAAATATATCCATAGGTTTTGATTTATCGCTGAGTGCAAGATGAAGATCGCCTATCACAAACAATGACATCAGATAATACCGAAATCCTTCAATACATAATCGTTCATTTCAGCTTTTCCGATCGAATCCTTGAATATTCTTTCCTTATTCTTCAATTCTGCCAGCGAAGACGGTATCGGAAGCTTTGAAAGCTCAGCCAGCCTATCTACCATTTCATATTCGTCAAGCTCTGAATTACTGCCTTCAATTGCCTCCAGTACACTTGAACTGAATTTATAAGGACTTGCCGTTGACGCAATCAGTGTTTTTGTCATATCCCCCGTTTTATTTTTATAATCCTCATATACCTTAACGGCTACGGCCGTATGAGTATCGCATGTATATGAATATTTTTCATAAATTTCCCTTATGGTTTTCTTTGTCTGATCATCGTCGCAATAGCCGGCAAAGAATTCTTCTCTCAGTACGTTCTTTACTTCATCGTTTACTTCATATCTGCCGGTCGAAGCAAGCCTTCCAAACCATTCCCTAATCTGAGCGTCATCCTGTCCGGTCAGAATGTAAAGTAGCCTTTCAAGATTGCTTGATATAAGAATATCCATAGACGGAGAGCAGGTAGCATAAAATTTCCTGTTTCTGTCATAAATACCTGTTTCAATAAAATCCGTTAACACTTTATTAATATTTGACGCGCAAATAAGCTTATTTACCGGCAAGCCCATCAGCTTTGCATAGTAAGCGGCGAGAATATTTCCGAAATTACCTGTAGGCACCACAATATTGATCTTATCACCAAGAGAGATTTCACCGCATTCAGCCAACGAAGCATATGATGAAATATAATAAACTATCTGAGGCACCAATCTCCCCCAGTTTATGGAATTGGCGCTTGAAAACATAAGTCCCGCAGCGTTCATTTTCTCTTTGATTTCCGCATCTGTAAATATGGACTTAACACCGTTTTGGCAGTCGTCAAAATTGCCTTTTACGGCGCATACGCCCACATTCGATCCTTCCTGCGTCGTCATCTGACGTTTCTGCATAGGACTTACTCCGTCTTCCGGATAAAAGACAAGTATCTGCGTACCTTCAACATCCTTAAATCCTTCAAGGGCTGCCTTACCTGTATCTCCTGAAGTCGCCACAAGAATTATTATTTTTTTATCTATATTTATTTTCTTTGCAGAAGTAGTTAAAAAATACGGAAGAATCTGGAGCGCCATATCCTTGAATGCACAGGTTGGACCATGCCAAAGCTCAATCATATATGTTCCGTCGAAAAGCTGAGAAATTTCCGCAATACTTTCCGTTTCAAAATTTTTTGTACTGTATGCGCTGTCTGTACAATACTGAATTTCCGCGTCTGTAAAATCAGTCAAATATTTTTTAAATATATAAGCCGCTCTGCATGAGTAATTCAAACCGGCAAGATATTTGATCTCGTCAAGAGTTAATTTCGGAACCGATTCGGGAACAAACAAACCGCCGTCTGCGGAGATTCCCTGAGTTATGGCCGTTGCGCTGTCAACTCTGACATCACTGTTTCTTGTACTCTTATAATACATAATACCACCCTTTGTATTTTCTATCAAACGCCTGAAGCGTCAAAAGCGTTTAAAATATATTCCAGACTGAGATCTTCCCCGTTATATGAACTGACATAAGCAGCGTCGAATCTGGGCTGAAGTCTACAGCCTGTTTTTCTCATATATTGTTCGGCCGATTTAATGATTCTTTTTTGCTTTTTTGTATCAATCGCAGCTTCAAGACCGCTTCCGTTGGTTCGGTATTTTATTTCCACAAAGCAAACATATTCGTCTAAAACCGCAATTATATCGGCTTCTCCTCCGTCAGCTATATAATTTCTTTTAACTATCTGATAACCTTCAGCTTCAAGATAATCGCAGACAAAGGATTCAGCATGATAACCATAATTATTTTTTCTCATAGATCTTTCTTAAAAAGGACATTCTATGCAGCGGACACGGTCCGTATGCCAGTATTCTTTCTATATGAAGCTTTGTTCCGTAACCCTTATGACGTTCAAAACCGAACTGAGGGTATTTTTCAACCATTTCAAGCATATATCTGTCCCTCGTTACCTTAGCAAGTATCGACGCAGCGGCAATCGACGCGCTGTTAGCGTCTCCTTTTACCAGTGCGCTTACCCTACACGGAAGATCGGGAGCTTTATTTCCGTCGGCTATAACCAATTCAGGTAAATCCCGAAGCCCAAATACCGCTCTTCTCATGGCAAGCATAGATGCGTTTAAAATATTGATTTCTTCAATTTCTTCAACTGTAGCCCTTGCAATACAATAATCCAAAGACTTATCAATAATTTCTTCATATAACAGCTCTCGCTTTTTAGCAGAAAGCTTTTTACTGTCGTTAAGACCTTCAATCGGTCTGTCAGGATCAAGGACAACTGCCGCCGCATAAACGTCTCCGGCAAGCGGACCTCTTCCGGCCTCGTCAACGCCGCAAAAAAAATTCCCCGTGCTGTTTCTCACAGCTTCATCGTATTCCCATAGCTGACTAATCATTTTTTTCTCCCGGAAGCTCAAGAGTTATCTTTCCGAGCTTACCGCTTCTGAATTCGTCGAGAAGCGTTATAGCGGCTCTTTCAGTATTAACTTCGCCGCCTGAAACAAGCATTCCTCTTTTACGGCCAAGCTCTGAAAGAAGCTCAAAGCCATCGCCGGATTTATCAATTTTATATCTTTCTGAAACTGCCTCCGGATAATTAACTGATAAATTTTCCAACAGAAAAGCTGCCAGAGCTTCAATATCAAGTATATCGTCCTTAACGGCGCCGGTGAACGCCAGCTTTCTGGCAACGCCCTGATCCTCAAATTTAGGCCAGAGAACACCCGGCATATCAAGCAATTCTACGTTGCCGCCAAATTTTATCCATTGCTTATTACGCGTAACACCAGGTCTGTCCTCAACCTTTGCTTTTTTAGACTTAGCCATACGGTTTATAAATGAAGACTTTCCAACGTTAGGAATACCGACTATCATAAGTCTTATCGGCGCGCCCTCTATCCCTTTGCCGCGGCGTTTTTCTATAAGCTGTTTCAGCATATTGCCTTTTACAGCAGGAAGAAAGCCTTTAAGTCCATTTCCGCTTTTGCAGTCAGTTTTTAAAACAGTAAAGCCTTTTGATTTATAATAATCAATCCATTTTTCCGTGGAGCTATCATCAGCCATATCAGACTTGTTAAGAAGCAGCATCCTCGGCTTATCCTTAACAAGCTTATCCATTTCGGGATTACGGCTCGAAAAGGGTATCCTTGCGTCAAGTACTTCAACAACACCGTCTACAAGAGATAAGCTTGACTGTATCATTCTTCTTGTCTTGGTCATATGACCCGGAAACCATTGAATAGAAGCCATCTCAGCCATTTTCTGCCTCCTTAATCAATTCCTCCGAATTTTCCGAATGGAAAAATCCGAAAAATAACCTTTCCGACTACATTATCCTCTGGTATCAAGCCGATTTCAGGATGACGGCTGTCCTTAGATAAGTTTCTGTTATCCCCCATTGCAAATATATAGCCGTCGGGAACAGTAAGCGGGTAATCAAAAGCATATTCATCCCTTGTTGTCGGTTCGCTTATGTACTGCTCTTCAAGCCGCGCTCCATCAACGCTTACAATTCCATTTTCAAAATCTATATCAACCGTTTGGCCGCCGACAGCAATTACCCTTTTTACTATTACCTTGTCAAGTCCTTCGGTTTCAAGAACTTTTCCGTCTGAGGATAAAAGATGCGCGCTATCGTTATTAATCACAACAATATCTCCGTTTTCCGGAGAATATCCTAACGAATATACTATAAGCTTATCGCTGTTCTCAAGGGTAGGCAGCATAGAAGTACCGTCTACGACCACAACTCTCATAATGTATGTGAAAAATAATGAAATTACCAATATCACTGTAAGAACTGATTCGATAATATCTAAAAAATCGTTAAGCCTAAAGTTTTTATTTTCGTCAGGAAAATCCCTTTTTTCATTGACTGAAATTTCAGCAGATCGGGCATACGACAACTGCGTATTTGTTCTTTTATCAGTATTTTCAGCCTTTAATGCATTAGCGCGTTTTATTTCGGCAATTTTTCTGACTCTTTCCTTTGCAGCATCAGCTTTCTGAGCCTCAGTCATATGGATTTCCGCATTATCCTGCCGCAAAGCCGAAGCAGACGCGCGTTCCTCTGCTGATTTTGAAACCCCAGACCTATTCGTCGGCGGTTCTTTCCTCTTCGCCGGATTATACGGATTATTAGCCGTTTCGGCCAGAATTCTTTCAAGAGCGTCTTCACGGCTTTCTCTCGTCGTTTTATGTTCACTCATATTAATTCCTCGTAAATTATATCAGTCAAGAATCTTAAACGTTTCAAAAGGATAAAATCTTAATACGGCCTTTCCGAGAACGTCGCCGGTTTCAACAAATCCAACGTGAGGATCACGGCTGTCAGTAGAATTGTTTCTATTATCGCCCATAACAAATACATAGCCGTCGGGAACTGTTACAGGATATTCAAACGCTCCGGTATTAAGATAAGTTGGTTCCTTTATATAATTTTCTGAAAGCGCTTCACCGTCAACATATACCGTTCCTTTATTGAAATCTATATCGACAGTCTGCCCTCCGGTGGCAATAACTCGCTTTATGAGTCTTTTTCCAAGGCTCGACTGTCCGCTTATTATTTCGGATTTATCTCCGTCCTTATATATATGTGATTCATCATTTTCAACAATTACAATATCTCCGGATTTTGGAGTATAGAAAAAAGTCGTCATGATCAGTTTGTCGCCGTTTTGCAGCGTAGGGTTCATAGAGGTACCGTCAACCGTAACAGGTCTGCATATAAACGTAAATATCAACAATACGACAAAAATTGAAGTAACTATCGATTCGCATATTTCCATAAAATCGCCAAAAGCGTTTTTATGCTCTTTCTGTACTTTGATTTCTTCAGCCTGCTCTTCCATCAGTTAATCCTCGATTCATAAATTAATAGCAAAAAAGGGACTTAAACGTCCCTTGTAAAGGCAGTAAGCAAAGCGGCATACAGCCGCCTGCGGTAATGCCTGTTTATTACTTTATCTGCTCCTTAACCTTTGCGGCCTTACCTACTCTGTCGCGCAGATAATAAAGCTTTGCTCTGCGAACCTTACCGTATCTTACAATCTCAACCTTGTCAACGACAGGCGAATGAAGAGGGAATACTCTCTCAATTCCGCAGCCGTGCGCTACACGTCTTACAGTAAAGGTTTCACTGATTCCACCGTGCTTCTTAGCAATTACCGTACCCTCGAAAACCTGAATACGACTCTTATCGCCTTCCTTGATTTTAACGTGAACCTTAACGGTATCGCCTACTGAGAATGAAGGTACCTCGGCTTTCTTGCTTGATCCGCTGATAATTTCCAATGCGTCCATTTCAATTTCCTCCTGGTTTCCGGCATTCTTACCGCAGTTTAATTATATAAACCCTATGCGGCAGCGGACTGCCCTGTTTAATGTCATTTTACTGGCATAAACTCTCGCAAAAACAAAATTTATGTCTTTACGGATTTTAAATGCTTTAATATCATACCATATATTTATTAAAATTGCAAGGGTTTTCAAAAAAATTCTTTTTCGTTTTCCATTAAAACCCCGGTTCTTTCAACCTCGGAAACAGTCGTATCTCCTAAATCCTCCGATAAAAACATATCAATAAGAAGCGATGGATTTATATTGTTTTCCGTACCTGCCGGAAACAGAGCTTCAATCTCCAGAATTCCGTTTAAAAGCTCGATTTTTCTTACCTTAATAAGCGGCTTTAGATCGACGACCTTTTCTACGCCCTTTTTTGTTCTTTTAACTGTATTAAGACTGTCACGAGATATAAATTCATTAAAGCTATTTATAAGCCTATCAGGAAAATCTGATTTAAAACAAATTCTATATTCCGCATATTTTATGGAGGTATGTTTATTAACCGGCTCAAAGGCTTTCAAAACCCTGATTCCCTCCGGCATAACGCTGTTTAAACGCTCTTTAATTTCCTCGTAGGATATGTTTTCTGTGAGATTAAAATCCATTATTTCAGCGGAGCTTTCATAGCCAAGCGAAAGAGGAAGTGCAAACATAATATAAATATGGGGATTAAAGCCTTCCGTATACCATATCGGCAGACCGGAACGTTTAATAGTCCGCTGAATACACCTGTTTAGATCAAGATGCGAAATATATTTAGCCCGTCCCTTTTTTTCAAAAACCGCCCTGACTTTAACCAAAACACGGTCCTCCTATCTCTCTGCTTACTCCGCAGGCAGAGCATTTTGATCGACAGTTTTCAGTTGTTTCAGCCCGTTTTGCCTTAATGTTTTCCCTTACAAGAAATTCCTTATTTATATAATAATCAAGATGATCCCAGGGCATAATTTCCTCATAATCTCTTCGGCGGCAAGCGTAAAATTCCATATCAAGACCGCTTTCTTCAAACGCTTCACGCCATTTCTCATAACTGAAATGCTCTCCCCAGCTATCAAACTTACAGCCTTTTTCCCAAGCTCTGTAAACAGCGGTTCCCATCCTTCTGTCGCCTCTCGCCAATGCAGCTTCAAGAATGCTGGTTGACGGATCGTGCCAGCTTGCTTTTATTTTTTTTGAAGTGATCGAATTCATGAGAGTCTCCTGCTTATGCATAATTTCGCTGCGGGTTGCCTGAGGTTCAAATTCAAAAGGCGTAAACGGTTTAGGCACAAATGTCGCCGTACTTATAGAAACCTGAACTCCTTTTCCTTTCTGTCTTCCCGGAATACTGTAATACAGATCCACGATCTTTTGCGCCAGCTTAGTTATACCGACGATATCCTCGTCAGTTTCAGTTGGAAGTCCCAGCATAAAATAAAGCTTTACGGACGTATATCCTCCCTCAAAAGCCGTACGGCATGTACGCATCACTTCTTCCTCAGTTACGTTCTTATTTATAACGTTTCTCAGACGCTGCGTTCCCGCTTCAGGCGCAAAGGTAAGACCGCTCTTTCTGACTTTCTTCACCTCGTCCATAAGCTCCTTGGAAAAGTTGTCCACCCTCAACGAAGGCAGCGAAAGATTGATATGCTGCTTTTCCGTATACGGAATAAGCTCCGTAAGAATTTTTCCTATTTCCGAATGATCCGAGGTACTAAGCGAAGCAAGAGAGATTTCCTCATAACCGGTATTACCGCAAAGCGTTTCAGCTTCCCGGCAAACCGTTTCAGGCGATTTTTCTCTGAAAGGTCTGTAAAGAAATCCGGCCTGGCAGAACCGGCAGCCTCTGATGCACCCTCTTAATACCTCTACAGAAATTCTGTCATGAACAATATCGGTAAAAGGCACGACAAAATTTTCAGGATAAAAAACCTTGTCAAAATCCTTTATAATCCTTTTTTTAATTATCGGTCTTACATTGTCCTGAGGGATAATTTCTTTGACCGTGCCGTCGTCATTATAGTAAACCTTATAAAGCGAAGGGACATAAATACCGTCTATTTCAGCGGCTCTGCGGAGAAAATCCTTTTTTCCAAAGTCCTTGGATTTCATTTTCTTATACAGATCCATAAGCTCTAGATTTACTTCCTCTCCCTCTCCAAGTATGAATAAATCTATAAAATCGGCAAGAGGCTCCGGATTGCAAACGCACGGACCTCCTGCGACGATAATGTTCGTCAGCTTATCGTCCCTGTCTTTTGATAAGATCGGAATACCCGCTAAATCGAGCATATTTAGAACATTTGTATAAGAAAGCTCATACTGCATTGTAAAGCCTATAAAATCAAATTCGCTTAACGGATCAAGACTTTCCAATGCATAAAGAGGTATTCTATTCTCTCTCATCAGCTTTTCAAAATCAATTCCGGGAGCAAATACTCTTTCACACCAGTAATCTGCTCTCTGATTAATAAGCGAATATAAGATTTTCATTCCCAAATGAGACATTCCTATGTCGTATGTATCGGGAAAACAAAACGCAAATCTAACGCTTATATTATCCTTATTCTTTATTACGCTGCCTGATTCTCCGCCTATATACCTTGCCGGCTTTGTTACGGAAAGCAATAAATCTTCTATTTTTTTTCTGAGCATTTTTTACTTCCTTTATAGTTATATTGATTTTTATTTTACTATATATTGAAATAAAAATCAAGGGCAACTCTGGAATTATCCAGTATTGCCCGGAAAATATTTTATCGTTCTTTAAAGTGAGAAGCGTCAACGCCGCAGATAGGACATTTATAATTATCAGGCACGTAATCCCCTTCATAAATATAACCGCATACGTCGCATATGAATTTCTTTTTTCCGGAAGACACTTCGTCGTCGGCGATATAGGTAGGCGCTTTTTTAGGACTTTTTCCTTTAAGAACCTTATGATAATAAGCATAGGTCATAGGTTCTCCTGATTTTAACGGCTGCGCGTCTATTACCTCGCCGAGGAAAACCGTATGCGTCTCTGTTTCCATTTTGTCAACCACCCTGCATACAACGTAGGCGCAGCCGTCAGTCAGAACAGGTATCCCCTCTTTTAAAACATAATCGTACTTGCTGAATTTATCCGTATCCTTGCTTGAAGAAAAACCGAATTTGCCTATTATTTCAGGATCGGAATCCTCTGAAAGCGCTGTAAAACCGAACATACCGGATTTTTCAATACATTTTGCGGTATAATTATCATGATTAACGCTAACTGAAACAGAAGCCGGTGAAGCCGTAATCTGAGTATTGCTGTTTGTTATACATCCTACCGGTTTTCCGTTATCGGTTGAAGTTGTTACATAAACTCCGTATGACATACTGTAAAAAGCTTTAGGATCCATTTTTTTACCTTCCATTCTGATTTATTTCATGCACTATGCATAATATTTATATATTTGTTATTATTATACCATTTTTTTATAAAAAGTCAACAAAAATCAATTATATTTCTCAATTATGGATAAACATATGTATATTAAACTCCTGATTATCAATTTGATTTCATAAAAGATACGTGCTATAATAAAAACACATAAATTAAATTATGGAGGCATTAAAATGAAATTAGCCGTATTTGATCTCGACGGAACTTTAATTGATTCGCTTGCCGATATTGCAGAGGCCACTAATTTTGCAATGAGAAAACTCGGATTCCCCGAGCATCCGCTTAATGAATTCAATTATATGGTCGGCGACGGAGTAAAGATTCTTATTGAACGCGCGCTCCCTGACGACAGACAGGAGCTTTTTGAGCAGGCCCTAAAGCTGTATAACGACTATTACAACGAGAATTACACAGTTAAGACCTATGTTTATAAAGGTATTACCGAAACCCTGAAACAGCTAAAAGCTATGGGTATTAAGCTTGCAGTCGCTTCAAACAAAACGCATTGCTTTACCGAAGTCATAATTAAGAACTATTTCGGAAACGATACTTTCGACGCCGTATATGGCAAATTTGACGCAAGACCCGTCAAACCGGATCCAGCTATATTAAACGCCATTTTAAGCGATATGAGTATCGCTCCTTCGGAAGCAATTATGATCGGAGATACAAGCATAGATATAAACACCGGCAAAAACGCGGGCGTCAGATCTATCGGATGTCTTTGGGGATTCAGATCTATGGAAGAGCTTACCTCCGCAGGCGCCGACTTCATAGCTGAAAAGCCTGAGGATATTGTAAAATTCATCAGAGAAATATAAAATTATTATAAATCGTTCAAAAGAAATTAAAAAATATTTCTTCTCTGACTTCAATTTGTCAAAATCTCCGATTATTTAACAGTCATAGTGTATATACGGCAAGCTCGCAGAAAGTAATACCATTTTCTCCATTCATTTTTTATTCCTTATTCAGCGGCAGTAATTAACTGCCGCTGATTTCTATTTCATTTAATATAATTCTTTTGAGTGCAATCATATCAAATATATCAATTTTATTGTCATTTAAAATATCAATTTCTCCGTAATATTCCACCGAAATATCGGACTTGCCGGTTAAATAATCCCGCAGTAATACAATATCATTATTATCAATGCTCCCGTCGTCGTTTATATCCCCTTTTAGTCCCGTATTATATTCAGGAACTATCCACTTATCCGCGGCAACAATCAGGCAAAGCATTTTGATCGTATCTCCGTAATAAACATCATCGCCGTAATTTACAATACAATCACGCAGTGATTCCTCCCATTCTAAATTACCGCCGCATTTTGCCGCTACTAAAAAAGGCGCTGTAAAACATAAATCGTTATAGTCCTCTAATTGTGTTCCGTCAACACTATAGCCTGCCTTTATCTCCCAAGGATCCCCTCCGGATTCATTAATAATAAAAGAATTGATCGCCTGAGAAAATAAAAGAGCATTTTCATTTTTATTAATTATATAATCCATGCTTATTCGCCACGGTATACGGCAGCTATTGTAACTATATGCTCCGTCATACTCCCCTTCAAGAAATCCGGCAGGCGCCGGAACATATTTTCCGGATTTATCTTTAATAATAAAGTCCGGCAGCAAACCTGTTTCATATTCCAAAACCATATCATTTATAATTTTATAAGTAGAATTGTAAACATTCATCCATCTTTGGTCTCCTGTAACCTCAGCGAAAACAGGCATATACTGAACTATAAAATCAGAAGCGCGGGTTGCGGAGTAAAAAATATCATTGCTGTCGCATTCATATACCCAGTCGCCTAATGAAATCGTCCAGTTTTCATGATTAATCTCATATGTCATAATATCGTTAATTACTGCCAAAGCTTCAGAATAATAGTCTATTTCTCCTTCGCTTCCCCACACCTTATCGGCGATAAGAAGAGCGTATGCAATATCCATATCTCCGTCAGCAGCGGAATCACAATAACCTCCTGTCATACTTCCGTTTTCCGCTCCGTCAATAAGCTCCGTTCCATTATCCGACTGCTGCCAAGACATAAGATTAGGACCTATATCGCTTGTATGTGCTTTATAAAAACGATACATTCCGTCAAAATATTTTTTTGACTGCTCATCATATTCTGACATACTTGCCGTAATAAGCATGCCGTATCCATGCGCCTCAGAAACTGTCACGGGAACAGAAACATTATCGCCGTTATATCTTTCTTCACTGTACCATACATAAAACTGTTCCTGATTTGTCACATATTCATCTTTAACAACGTACTTTTCTTTCCAAATATTATAAAACGACGTCATATCATTGCAATATGATTCAACTTCCGCCGAGTTAACCGGACTTAAAGAAAAAGCGACTGACGCAACAGCCATAATTACAGTAATTATTTTTTTAGAAACTCCCATAATAATCCTCCTTAATTTAAATTATACATTAAATTATATTTAATGTCAATTAGTTTTCCATTATTTTTTTGACAACATTAATATATTTTCTCTCTGTAAGTTCTATAATTAATGCAATTTCTACAAATATTACTTTTTTCGAAAAAAGTAATTGACATATTTCTAAAAGCATGATATAATAATTATCGTTGATTGAGAACAACGCTATGAAATGCAGGTGTAGTTCAATGGTAGAATTCCAGCCTTCCAAGCTGGCTACGTGGGTTCGATTCCCATCACCTGCTCCATATGCGCCTTTAACTCAGCTGGATAGAGTAACTGCCTTCTAAGCAGTAAGCCATTGGTTCAAGTCCAATAAGGCGCACCAATTACGTCCCTTATTGGGGCGATTATTATTTTTATATTATGGTGGGTGTAGCTCAGTTGGTTAGAGCGTCGGATTGTGGTCCCGAAGGTCGTGGGTTCGATTCCCATCTCCCACCCCATGTTGATTATCCTAACGCAATTTGAACTTTCAGTTCAAGTTGCGTTGTTTTATGCCTAAAATCCCGTAACTGCGGGCTTTTTTATACCCAAACGGCGAAAAAAAGAAGTTGAAAACCATAGATGAAAAACACTGACTGACAGAATTCGAACTCCCGACATTTAAATATTTTAGAAGATTTAGGCATATTTGAGAAAAATAATCTCACGTATGCCCTTTGTATATATAAAAAAAGAAATTGGCGTTCAAAAATTTTATTGCTTTATTCAAAATTGTGGTTTAAATTCTTGCGGTTCATGCTTAGAATTTATGAACAGCAGACGATTTTTGTCTGCCGAAAAAAGAAATATAAACAGTACAGATACCGAGCTGAATACAGACATTTAGGTCAATGTTTTACGGTTTGACAGTTTATTGATACTATGTTATACTTTAATAAAATCACTTGTAAAAATTTGATTGTTGATTATGGGAGAACATATGAGGTTATTTAATTTCAGAAAGAAGAAAAACGCGGCGGAAAATCTTCAAAGCTTTTCAAACGTTAATGCAGCTAGTTTGAATATACCCGTACACGCTGATTCCGAACCGTTTGCTTCTGATAATGACATAAACAATTTTACAAAAGCAATCGGCGATGAATATGTATCGAAAAAACAGCTTGAGCTTACCAAGGAAGATCTCGAAAAAATCAGCATTACAGACGGCGCAGAAATGTGGCGGCTGTATAGCTGGTATCATAGAGAGGTAATGCCCGACGATACAGCTCAAAAGCGCAAACTGAGCAGCCAGAGAATAAACAGGCTCGGCGCGGCTCTTGCCGAAAAAGTGCTTAATGCAGATGAAATTTACTGTCTGTATAATAAATTAACAGACCAACCTCATCTTTTTTCACGGACGGTACAACAAAACGACGATTATCTTTGCACGCCGCCCGATGTACGAATTTTCACCAAAGCTTATGCAGATTATGCCCTGCAAAAATATCCTGACGATATTTTTGAACTGAAGAAAATTGTAAGAGGCGCAGACGGAAAAGGAATTGAAAATTTCCTAGGTGAATGTTTTTATCTGAACGGTGCGCAGGGCATAGAAATTCACAGCGAATATGTGTCGATAGACGCCGCTATGCTTGTTCCTCCGCCGGATTTTACCGGAATGAACGAAATAAATATTCCGGTCATGAATCCTGACCTGATGCGCTGGATGCTTTTAATGGCACAAATGCCGAAAGCGGAAACCAATGATGAAGAACTCATATATAAGCTGTATTATCGTTTTATGTCAATGGAAGCGGTCAAGGCTAAATTCCTTGTTCCTATGAAGCTCGAAGAAAATTTTCCTCAGTCGAATAAAACAGAAAAAATTGTGCTGAAATCAGGAGCTAAGTTCAGCATTGCAGTCATGAAGGGCAAGTATGACAGAGAAGCTGTGATCATGTATACGGACTGGAAACGGCTGCGTGAATGCTACAACGGCTGGAGCGGGTCAATTATGACGCTATCGAATATTATAAATAATAATGATGCTGTAATTAATCCTACGAATCATCCGCAGCTCGGATTTTATATCGGCAAAGAAATGTATGAGGAAATGGTTACATACACAAATAAATAGCAATTTAATACAGTCGGGCTGGCAGTCTGACTGTATTTTCATTATACAAGCAAAAATGTTGCTTTCATATCTCAGTTGCACGTTCCCGCTAATATCAAACCTGTTAACAACGGCGCGTCTGATTTAACATAAACGATGAAAAAAACGAAAAACACCGACTGACAAGATTCAAACTCTAAAATCCGAAGATATCAAAAAAATAAGACGTAACACACAAAGCAGTATTTCCGATTTCATACCATTATGTATTTAATTATATGGAACGCCAAAGCTTTTTTTGAATCCCCGACTGTGTCGGGGGTTTTCTTTGTATAATAAAATCGGCATAGCCGATATACTAATATCAACTATGCCAATATTTTTTCTGGGATTGAAAATCCCTAAATCCCCCCAAAACGGAGAGCTTTAATTTCAATCCTCTTTATAATTAAGGATTTTTCTGATGCCCTCTGTAATAGAAACATATTCCTCATAAATCTTATCAAAATAATCTTTTCCGGCATCTTCAATGTGGTAATAAACTCTGGTTCTTCTTTTTCCTATAAGTTCCTTATGATCTGATATCATTCCTTTTTCAATAAGTCTGTAAAGACTCGGATACATAGTACCTTCTTTTAAAATGAATAAACCATCGCTTCTCTTTTCGAACTCCTGGGTTAACTGATAACCATACATATCTTCTTGCTTGAGCAAATGCAATATAAGAAGTTCCGTCATCCCACGTTTTAAATTTTCCTGAATTTTCATATTTACTCTCACCTCTTCCTAACTTCTATTAAACCATAAATATTCAATTTTGTCAATACTTTTTTTGCAAAATTCTGCAAAAAAATCTATAATATAATAAAATACTATCATTCAGTTATCAGAATCAGGCAGAATAAATATTGCCAAAATATAAACGACTACAGATATTCCTCCTGCAAAAGCAGCGGCTGCAAAAATCAAACGTATTACGTTTGCGTCAACATTTGTATATTCCCCTATGCCAGCGCAGACACCGCATAACATTTGATTGCTTTTAGATCTGTATAGTTTTTTCATAAGCATTCGCCTCACTTAAATAAAATATCAATATTGCCTATTCCGCATTCTACATCAATATTATATTTTCCTTCGGTATTATTCGATATATCCTTTCCGTTAACATTTATATTTCCATTTATAATATTAAACGCGTAATCGTTTTTGTCGCCGTATAATGTCGCTTTGACGTTACCGACTCCACACTCTATACTGCTGTTTCCTTCAATAATTCCATTAAGCTTTAATTCACCCATGCCCACTTTTATTTCAGCATTTTCAGAATGAAAATTTTTAACGTCCGCTTTGCCGGCGCCACAGGATAATGAAATTTTATCCGATGAAATGTTTTCAGCCAGAACCTTTCCTAATCCATTATTAACTTCTATATAATCCGAAGTTATACATTCAATATTATTATTTCCCAAACCGCAATCTATAAAGATTTTTTCAGCAGTCAAATATTTAATTTTATTATAGCCTGAACCTGTCTTTATCTGTATATCCTGAAGAGAAATATCAGCGGGAATAATTATCTGTATTTTACCAGCTTGTTTTACCAAACCAGGTATGGAAATCATCTCATGCCACTTATTGAAATCATATTTCAACCTGAAAATATGGCCTGACACAGAATAATTCAAATACTTTCTTGAAATATTATTAGCATTTATCTCAATTTTATCAACATCATTAGACGCTATTATATCCACATCAGTATATGTTATATTAATATCAAGGCCCGCTATGCCGTCCGGATCGACAACGGCTTGAATATCTGTCAGATTAAGCTGTTTTATATAGTCTTCTTTAGCTCCTACAGAAATTCCAATTACAGCAATGATTATTCCTAAAATCATAGTAAGCGATGGTATTATGTACTTTAATAGTCTTTTTTTTCTCATACCTTAACCTCAGACTTTCCAAGAATCTTATTTATTAAAGCTGCAAAGCACAACAAGACGCCCTTTAATAGCTTCAGCCATAGACTCGTTAGAGGCAGAAACAATAAAAACGGAATACTGCCTAAAATCATTCCGACTCCTATAAGAACAAGACCTATAGATATAACATTTACGATATTAGCCACTCCCATGCAAAACAACAGGATACCGCCTGAAATAAAACCCAGCAAAACCGCCGCAATAGCAATGAATAATCCAAATATAATGCCTGCCGCCGCTGCAATAACACTTCCCCATACAGGAAAAGTAAATATAACCAGCAAAACCGCAATAATCTTCTGCCGAGAATTCAGTTTTTGCCGCACTGCTTTTACTTCCTTTTTAGTTTTTTTTACCGTTAAAGATAGTTTATTACTGTTATTTAAGATTTTATGCGCAAGATTTTCCGGAGAACCAAGACTTGCAATAACATCCTGCTCATTGGATAAACCGGCGTCATCAAAATAATTTCCGTAATATCTGACAGCCGCTTCACGTTCCTTCGCGGGAAGCGACATTAAATTATTTTTAAGCTTTGAGAGATACTCAAATTTATTCATTATCTGAAATCATCTCCTGTAAAATTATTTTATCTATTTTTTCTTTGAACACATTCCATTCTTTACAGTATTTTTCAAGCTTATTCTTACCTTCGACCGTAATACGATAATAACGTCTGTTGCGTCCTTTATATTCCAAATCAAAGGCCTCAAGGCAAACATCTTTCTGAAGGCGTCTTAAAACAGGATATAATGTTGATTCAGATACATCAATGATTTTTTGAAGCTCATGAGTTATCTCATAGCCATACGTTTCCTTTCTGCTTACTATTGAAAGAACCATTGCGTCAAGCAGCTTAGCGCCTACGGGAAATTCCATTGAATCAGACACCTCTTTTTTATATTATTAAATTACTTTTAATATTATACAATATATAGTATATAAAAGTCAACCTATTTTATATTATATTCTTAAATTATTTTTTTGTTATATGCACGGTCCGTTAATCACTATCATAATATATAAAAGAAAATCTTATCAGAAACGAGGGCTTGCTATGAATAACAATATAACTTTTCTGGTTGTCGGCGGAGATTTAAGACAAATATACACAGCTTCTGCCTTGTCAGAAAATTTTAAGGTATATGCTGCCGGTTTTGACAATAATGTGTCATTACCCCAAAGAATAATATCTGTCGGAAGCAGCCTTGATTTGCCCGAAAAGGCCGATTATGTAATTTTACCGCTTCCGGCGACTCTTAATAGTATATTTGTCAATACTCCGTTTTGCAGAAACAACATTCCTCTGACAAGCCTTACATCTGTTCTAAAGGACGATGGATTGGTTTTAGGCGGTAAGCTTGACGCCGCCACCATAAAGATTTTCAATAAATGCGGAATAGAAGCGATAGATTATTTTGACAGAGAAGAACTTAACGTACTTAACGCGGTACCAACGGCCGAAGGCGCAATACAGATTGCCATGGAAGAAATGGCTTCAACTATATTCGGTCAGCGTGTTCTCATTACTGGTCATGGACGTATTTCAAAGGTGCTTATGAAAATTCTTAACGGAATGGGAGCAGAAGTGACAGTTACCGCCAGAAAATATTCCGATCTTGCATGGGCGGAAATCTACGGCTGTCACGGAATCCATACGTCTTCGCTAAAAGATTGTATTAGAAATTTTAGTCTGATCATAAATACCGTTCCAGCGGTAATACTCAATGAGGACATTCTGAAAGAAGCCAGCGCTGAATCGCTTATAATAGACCTGGCCTCTAAGCCCGGAGGAGTAGATTTCGATACTGCCCGCAGGCTTGGATTAAAGGTGGTCTGGGCTCTTTCTCTTCCACTATATAATACAAGTTAACAACATATTTTAAAACACTAAAATATTAATATCATTCCCATCAACTTGTATTTCCCGTATTATGCTTTTTGCAACAATCTTTTTTTGCTGCATATCGTAGCTACCCCAGCTTTGTAAAATATCGTTGGCTTCAATAAAATTATCAGATTTTTTCTTTTCGATAATTTGTAATTCCAAAATTTTAGCAGAAACAGCTTTTACCTTGTTATCTAATTGTTCTATTTCTTCTGTTATGTATTGATTAATAACAGAAGTTCCCTCAGCTAATTGTTTTATAAGATTTTTTATATTTTTTTCTAATCTATATTTTTCAATTTTCAAATTATATAACTCTTGACTATCTGAAGTTTCAAATTCACATTTTTCAATCTTATACTGCATTAATTGTGAAAAAATAACGTCTTCACACATAGCTTCCAACATTTCTACCTTAATCATTTTACTATCTGCAAGGCAAGTACCCTGACGTTTCCCTCGACAATAAAAATATTTATATTCACTTCCGCTTCTATTGACACACTTCTTTACATATTCTGAATATCCACATTTTGAACATTTAACCAAACCTTGAAGCCACGATAAGCTTCCTGTTCCCAAATTACTGTGACCATTTTTTTGTTCAAATTTCATCTGAACAGATAACCATAAGTCTGATGGAATAAACCCTTTATGCATTCCTAAAGTAACATAATCTGTATCATATTTCTTAAATTTTAAAGAAGTACGATTTTCAGCCTTACCATAAACAAAGCAGCCGTTTGTTCCTTGATAATCTTCTATAGAATTATTTATTTTTGCACCTTTTGACTGAAAATATGTATAAACATCTGCATCTGCCATTACAAACACAGGATTGCTTAATAACCTGGATAATGTAGAGTTATTCCAAACACCATTTCTTCTAGTTTTAATTTTCCTGGCATTAAGTAATCTTACAATCTCTCCAAGTGAATGACCGTTATTAAATAAAATATAAATTTCATTTATTATTTCAGCTTCTTCAGGTACTATTTCAAATTTATAAGTTTTTTTCCCATTGAGATAAGTTTCAATCTTTTTATACCCAAATGGAGCATAGCCACCTAAATAATAACCCTTTTGTCCTCTTGAATAGTAATTATCGGTAATTCTTTTTTGTATTGTTTCACGTTCCATTTCTGCAAACATCATGAGCAAGTTCAACATCATTTTTCCAGTTGCAGTAGATGTATCAAAATCTTCTTTGCATGATATGAATTCAACATCATATTTATTAAATTCATTTTGCATATTTAAGAAGTCAAGCATAGATCGGCTTATTCTATCAACCTTGTAAACAATAATCTTTTTTATTCGATTCTCTCTTAGTTCTTCCATCATTCTTTGAAACTCAGGTCTATTTATAGACTTACCCGAAAAACCCTTATCAGAAAATATTTCTGTATTATTCTTTACTTCTTCAGATGATAGCTTTCTCATGCATGTTTCTATCTGTGATTCAATACTAATACTATCTTTTTTATCTACCGATTGTCTTACATAAATAGCATTCATATTCCAACCTTGCCTTTCTCTTTAAGTAGAGAAAGATGACTAATGTATATTATCATATTTTTTTATATGATTCAAGAGAACTTTTGATATTTTTCATTATTTTTAAATCCTCTTTTTTCCTATTTAATGCAGACAATTCAGGTTTTATAATGTGAAAAACATAACCGTTAATACAAATCTTATTTATTTCATGATCTTTCATAATAACTCCTCCAATTCATAAAATTATATGAAAAAAGAGCTATCATTTAGAATATAACAATTAAAATAGCATATCAAATTATTCAATTTTCAAGATACCGTAATTATGTTGAAAAAAAAGAAAAATAGTGGTATAATAAAATTAATTATATTTAAATGTCCTACCAAGAAATTTAATATAATTAATACAATCCCATTATAATTATAAATTCATAATTTGTCAAGGGGTTATTTGAAATTTAGGAGGAAAAATGAATAGTAGTGAAAAAATTCTTGAAATATTAATCACTTGTATTCAAGAAAAAGGAATCACAGAAAAGGAGTGTTTAATAAAATGCGGTATTAACACAAGTTTTTTTAGTGTTTGGAAAAAACAACCAAATCAAAAACCTTCTTACGATAAGGTTGTAACAATTGCAGTTTACCTTGATTTAGATTTAAACTATTTATTTCTAACCCAAGAAGAAGCTAATCGGAATCATAGAATTTATACACTTAACGAAAAAGAAGATGAATTGTTAAAAAGATGGAGAAATTTAAACTCATTTGATCAAGGCTTGTTTCTTGGTAGATTACAAAATAAATAAGATAACAAGCTTATACCAATTTAAATCCTATTTAGTTTTTCTAAATAGGATTTTTATTTTTTCATTGACAAATTATGAATTTATAATTATAATAGATGTAGTTAGTAATATTTAAAACCATATCAAATTGAGGCGATCGCTTTTGAACTTTCGATTTCTGATTTTTCAGAATCAAAAAATCCCTGGATTTTTTGAAAAAATACAGCGCATTCATGCGCTGTAAATCCGAATTTTGTCCGGAGATGAATCTTCTGAAAAATTCGGAGGGCTGAATAGCAAGGAACGCCGGTGTCCGGACACTCGGCAATTTTTACAAAAACTAACGGAGTTGAGTTTTGAAAAAATTAATCTTTTGGGAGTACCCAAACCCCGAAAAAAGTCAAGAAAGGATAAGCAATGTCAATAGAAAGAAAGCGAAAAATCAAGCTTGAATTTTATGTAGACGGAGAAGAAAAAAAGTTCATAATTGAGAAGATGAAAGCTGCCGGAATTAAAAATCTAAGCGCCTATTTAAGAAAGATTTCAATAGAGGGAAAAATAGAAATTGTTGATTATTCAGAAATAAGAAAATTTGTATCGGAAATTAATAAAATAGGGGTAAATATTAATCAGATAGTTAAGCGCGTCAACGAAACTAAATCGGTGTTTCGAGAGGATATTAAAGACATTCAGAATAAACTGGAGGAAATATGGCTTATACAGAAATACATCCTATCAAAGTTACCTTAGGCAAAGCTATAGACTATATTTGCAACAAAGAAAAAACAGAAAACGGTCTTTGGATTTCTACTCATAATTGTCAACATCGTACAGCGGAATACGAGTTTGGTTTTACAAGAAAATCAATGAACAGCAATGTTGAAAATCTTGCTTTTCATGCAATTCAGTCATTCAAAAAAGGAGAGGTGACTGCGGAACAAGCTCATGAAATCGGACTTGAAACTATGAAAAGAATGCTTGACG
>UPZA01000004.1 GCA_900538575.1 uncultured Ruminococcus sp. | reverse complement strand
CTGACAGTGTTTCGTCTGCTAAGCCTGTACTGGACAAAACGGGCTACAAGAAGGGCGACAGCACTATCGGCGTGCTTTCCCTTAAAGAGCTGCTGCTCCTTGCGAAAAAGATCGGAATAAATAAGTACGGAATGGATAAAAACATATGGTTTGGAGACGGAACTCTGAACGCAGTGAATTATCTGTTAGGGCAATGGGGTTATAAGCAGAACGGAATTGCCGGACAGAATTTTATAAAAAGACTTCATACGGAGCTTGAAAAGAAGATGTAATCATAAAAAAGCGAGATGAAGGAAATAAAAAATTTTATCTTTGCTGAATCTTTACCGATTTTATGCTATAATTAATAAGCAGGGGGAATTGGATATGAAACGTTTCCTAAAATATGTAAAGGATTCATTGCTGACGCTGTTTATTTTAGCATTATCATTTATATTAAGTATTTTATTACATGAGCTTTGCAATACTCCGTCATTGGCTCCTCTTTTATTTGTCCTGGCAGTTTTTATAGTATCGCTGACGACAAAGGGTTATATTTACGGTATAGCAGCGTCTATGCTAAGCGTTCTTGCTGTTAATTATGCCTTTGCATTTCCGTATTTTAAATTTGATTTTTTAAATCCGGTAAATCTGCTTTCAGCGGTTGTAATGCTTTGCGTTGCAGTAGTTACGAGCGCGCTTACTACAAAGCTGAAACTTCAGGAAAGAATAAAGGCCGATAGCGAAAAGGAGAAGATGAGAGCCGATTTGCTCAGAGCTGTTTCACATGATTTACGCACTCCGTTGACTTCAATTTACGGTTCTTGTTCTGCTATAATAGATAATTACTGTTTACTTGGAAAGCAGAAGAAGCTTAAGCTTTTAGGTGAAATACGGGACGATTCCGAGTGGCTTATAAGAATGGTTGAAAATCTTCTTTCTATTACCAAAATAGACGGTGAGAATGTTTCAGTTATTAAAACGCCAATAGTTGTTGAAGAACTGGTAGACGATGTGTTGGTCAAGTTTAGGAAAATGTATCCGGGACAATCTATTGAAACTGAAATTCCGGAGGATTTTATCAGTATTCCTATGGATGCGCTTCTTATAGAGCAGGTGATTATTAATTTATTGGAAAACGCGGTTTTACATGCCTATGGTATGACAACGCTTTTTTTCAGAGTTTATACGACTGACAGTCGTGCGGTTTTTGAGATATCTGACGACGGGTGCGGCATACCTGAAGAAAAACTAAAAACAATATTTACCGGAAATATAAGAAGCGTTAATGTTCCTTCCGATAATAAGAGAAATATGGGCGTCGGATTATCGGTTTGCGCCGCTATTATAAAGGCTCACGGCGGCGTTATACAGGCTAAATGCAGAAAGGGCGGAGGCTCTGTATTCAGCTTTTGGTTGGGCATGGAGGATAAGGCAAATGAATAATAAATATAAGCTTCTTGTTGTAGAAGACGAAGCAAATATACGAAGCTTTATGGAAACAATATTAGACACCAACGGTTATAAGGTGATGACCGCAGAAAACTGCGAGCAGGGAATTTTTATGTTTTTATCACACAATCCGGATCTTATTATTCTGGATTTAGGATTGCCCGACAGGGACGGGTTGGAGTTTATAAAAGCAGTCAGACGGTCTGACGTTAATCCTATAATCGTTCTGTCTGCAAGAACTACTGAAAAGGATAAGATTTCGGCTCTTGACTGCGGAGCAAACGATTATATTACAAAGCCGTTCGGTACAGGCGAGCTTCTTGCGCGCGTCAGAGCAGCGTTGAGAAATAGCCGTCATAGCTCTGTAATGGGCTCTGTTCCGGGTGGTAAATTTATATCCGGCGATTTGGAAATTGATTATGACCGCCGGATAGTTTCTATTGGAGGAAATAAAATCTGTCTTACTCAGACGGAATATAATATCGTCGCCTTGCTGTCAGAGCATTCTGGTAAAGTACTAACATATGCCGCGATTGTAAAGGCCGTCTGGGGCGTTTCTGATCCGGGAGGAACAAAAAAGCTCCAGGTAAATATGGCAAATATAAGAAAAAAACTTGGAGTCAGACCCGGCGAGCAAAAATATATATTAAATGAGCTTGGCGTAGGATACCGTATGACTGATGAATAGAGCCGTAAACCTTACATCATTAATTACGGTATAAAGGCATATAAATATGTTACAATAAGGTTTAATGAAAAAAACAGTATTTCAGAACGGAGGAATATAATTGGCTGATGAGAGAGTTTGTATGGAAGGATATAATGCTAAGCAGAAATGGCTTTTGCTTGTCAAAGGGATTATTGTCGGATTCGGAGCTATTATGCCCGGCATAAGCGGAGGAACTCTCTGTGTGGCTTTCGGTATGTATAAGCCTTTGATAGAGGTATTCTCAAAGCCCAGAGAAGGTCTGAAAAAGTATTGGATGATACTTTCTTTATTTATAGTCGGAATAGCGGTAGGCTTTATCGGTTTATCCGGAGTTGCCGGCTGGCTTATGGGAAAAAACAGTAATGCAGTTACATGCGCCTTTATCGGCTTTGTAATCGGTACCTTTCCGGAGCTTTGGAGAGACGCGGGACAGGAAGGACGAAGGAGATCGTCGTTTACCGCTCTTATTGCCGGTTTTATTATAATGCTGGTACTGCTTGTATTTCTTAAAAGCTCAGCTTCAATGAGTCTAAAGCCGGATATAAGAGGATTTTTTCTTTGCGGTATTATGTGGGGTTTAAGCTTTGTAGTTCCGGGATTAAGCTCATCTACATTATTGCTGTTTTTTGGTTTATATCAGCCCATGCTTGACGGAATATCCTCATTTTCTGTTAAGGTTTTGATACCTCTTGCAGCAGGCGCAGGTCTTTGTCTTGCTGTTTTGCCAAGGGGAGTAAATGCGGCATACGAAAGGTTTTATTCTTCTATATCGCATTGTGTGCTTGGTATAGTGGCGGCAACTACAGTAATGATATTTCCTGATTTCCGTACAGGAGCAGTTAATTTAATTCTCTATGCCGTATGTATAATAGGCGGAGCCGCGGTTTCATATATTATTAGCAAAGCATGTTCGAATTTGGAATGCTCTCCGGAGCCATTAGAAAAAACTGCCGTTAATTAAACCGGCATTGAAATTAAAGTAAATTGAGTTAAGTATATTACAAAAGCTGATTTCGCAATATAAGCGAAGTCAGCTTTTTGATAATGATTAATATAAGCTTTTGTATTTGTTAAATTTATACGTTATTAATTCGTTCAATATCCTTATCAAAATAAAGCTCTTCGATTTTAATTTTATAAAGAGCAAGTAATGAGGAAACAAATGAATTTTCACGTCCTGCTTCAAGGCTTTGATTTCTTTGACCGCTTTCCAGTTTTCTTAAAACGGACGCAGGAACGCCTATTTTTTCTGCGGCAAAGCCTAACGTCAGTCCTTTTTTCTTTCTTGCTTCGGCAAGCTTGTTATAGTCCAGTCTCATAATTATATTACTCCTTTATTTTTATATAATAGAATTATATATTACAGTACGTTGAAAATCAATATATTTTATTTTTCTTTACTAAAATTTAACCGTTTTTATTAATTAAAATAAAAATTACTGTTTTTGCTTTTAATATAAATAAAATTATGCTATAATAAAACAAAGAAGTATAAATTTGATAAAACCTATGCTATAAACGAAAAGGGGGCAATACATATGAAAGTTTCGTTTAATAAGGACGAGGAAATTGTTAAAACTATAAAGGAAGGTCTTGAAAGAACGGGGGGTTACTGTCCATGCAGGCTGGAGAGAACTGAGGCCAATAAATGCATATGCAGTGAATTCAGAGATCAAATAAAGGATCCGGATTTTGAAGGGTATTGTCACTGTATGCTTTATTATAAATCCAAATAAATTGGGAATAATTATAAAATAAAAGTCAGCAGGCAAAGGAGTTTTTTATCTTTAATAAGCCGCTTTAAGGATAATTTCTTTGCATGCCGGAATATTAAAGCGGCAGAATGGAGAAAATTATGGCTGAAATCATTATTACCGAAGAGAACTTTGAAAATGAAGTTTTAAATTCTGACAAGCCCGTGCTTGTCGACTTCTGGGCGCAGTGGTGCGGTCCGTGCAGAATGCTTGGACCTATTATCGAGGAGATTGCTAACGATTATGAAGGTAAAGTTAAGGTTGGTAAGGTAAATGTTGACGAGCAGCCTAATCTTGCTTCAAAATATGGTATTGCAAGTATTCCGACCGTTATCGTTTTCAAAAACGGCAAGCCTGAAAAAACTTTAGTTGGACTGCGTTCAAAAAATGAAATTGAAAATATGATTAAATAGGACGTTATAACAAAAACGGTATCGTGCAAAATTCACGGTACCGTATTGTTTTAGTAATTTAAATATGTTAAAAGGTGAAATTAATTTGAATGATAATAAATCGGCTTTTAAAGCGGACGAGTATGACGATAACATAAAACGAGTAATTCCATATTATGAGGATATTTATGCTCAGACAGCGGATATTGTGAATAAATACGTTCAAAGCTCGGTATCATGGCTTGATGTAGGGTGCGGCACCGGAAAAATGGGAAGTATTGCTTTTAAAGCCGCGGATATTGAGAAATTTGCATTTTGCGATAGCTCTTCTGAAATGATAGAAACGGTAAAAAAACGGTTCGATTTTCCTGAATCGGAATTTATTATAGCTGATATTCGTGAACTTAATTACGCAAATGAATTTGATGTTGTAACGGCTATACAGGTCAATCATTATTTTGAATGGGAGGATCGAATTACCGCCGTAAAAAAGTGCTTTAATGCTTTGAAAAACGGCGGAATATTTATAAGCTTTGAAAATTTTGCCCCGTATAGCAATATAGGAGAAAAGCTTTTTCTTGACAGATGGAGGTCATACCAGCTTAACCACGGAAGAAGCCGGCGGGAATGCGAACAGCATATCGGAAGATATAAAAGAGAATATTTTCCGATTACATTATCTGAGCATACAAACGTAATGAAAAAATGCGGATTTGCCTATGCGGAAATATTTTGGGTTTCTTATATGCAGGCAGGATTATTGGGAATCAAATAGAATATGTAAAGCCCGGTTATGTCGGGCTTTGTTTATTATTTAAATGATTTATAATGTAATCCGCATTTCTGTGAAGCTCAAATAAATTATGAATATGCTGGTTCTGGTTGTGCAGCTCCATTTGAATTTGAGCAGGCAGCGAAAGAAAATATTGCCTTGAGCTTGAACTTCCGGTAATTAATTCCTGAAGGTTTTTATACGACATTTTTATCACCTCTGATTTATTATCTGTTTTATAATAAACATTATTCGGTGATATAATATGATTAAGTTATTTATGCCAATAATTTACTTTATTATTATATTGACTTTATCGGATGGCGTATAACTGTTCTGATTCTTTCAGGAGCGCATTTTCTTGGATCGGACAGATAAATTTCATGATGCAAACGCTTATCTGATAAATCTTCTTTATATCCGTTAAGGGCAATATAACTTTTCATTTTTTCGATACTGTCAGGTTCGTCGTCATAAGATCCGTGATGCATAATTTGGACGCATAAACCTTCGTTTATTTTTTTTAGCTTTGTTCTGCTAAGATCAAGCCGGGGCTTTTTCTTAATAAGAATTGATCCGGCGGTTTCAAAAACGTTTTCCGTTACAAATTCCGGTTGTCTTATCATTGCGATCCATCTGAATTTATTTTTATCTGTAATATTTAGTCCGTCAAAATAAATATCGTCTGCATACCATAATCCCTCAAGAGGAGGAATTACATATTCAAAGTAACCGTCAGTCTGAATATCGTTCTTTCCGGACATTTTTATAGTGTACGACAAACCATAGAGTATTTCAAGCGCTTCACTGTATTCCTGACAGGTGTTCGGATCGCCTTCGCCTTCCACTGCAATAAAAAGCATTTCAGGTATGTTAATAATTGTCGGTTTTGACGGAGGCTGATATAAGTCCTTATATTCTTTTTTATAGTCTAATTTTTGCATTGTATCTCTCCTATTTATATTTCAGGCTAATATAGATATGTATTTCCGCATTTTCACAGTCGCTGTTCTGGTATTCCTCAAAATCAAAGAGAAACGAACGGGGAAGCCGCATATTCCATAGGCTTATCCAGAATTCCTGAACTGCCCTTGTCATATTTCCTTTGACTATGAATTTGGCATATTTTCCGGAAGGGATTTTTCTTGTTTCAAAGCCTTCCGGTATATTAATACCGTCTACTTCGCAGGCAGCCATTGCAGTGTAGTCGCCATTTTCGTCTGAAGAATAGTCCGTATATATTCCGAGAGTTTTATTGTTTGTTTTATGTGCATTAAGCGCAGCGCCTTCCGACGAATAGAATCTTTTCCACAGTCCGCCAATGGTTTTTCTCATATCGGCAGATGAATTGTTTGTTCTTGCGGCGAAGCCGGCAACCGTTTTTTCTTTCATGCTTACAATTTCATATTGCATAATGTTTACCTTCTTTCATATTAATAAGACAACTATAGCATATTAAATATGACAACAGTATGTCGCATTTAAAAAACATTTTAAATGTTTTTTTTGAGATTTATATGCGGCGTTTAGCATTTTCTACTAAATATGAATAAACTGTTAATTTTCTGTCGAAATATTGACAATTATGTAAGAATTATGTATAATATTAAAATGTAAAATAAAATAAAAAATATTTTATGATTTGAATTGTACGATATAATAATAGTCGAATTAAACCGGTATTAAGATTTTTATTAATTAATATAATTCTATTATGAATATTGTCAATTCAAAATGCGCTATTAAAATTGAAAGGAAAGCTAAAACATGAAAAGAAAAAGACTTTTATCAATTGCAGTTTCGTCAATTCTTGCAGTATCTTCGCTTTCTGCTGTTACCTTTACAGCAAATGCGGAGGAAACAACTGAAGCCGGAGCAGGCACAACAGAGGCTTCTACTGAGGCTGAAACTGAAGCGACAACCGAAGCTGCGACTGAGCCTTCAACTGAAGCAACAACCGAAGCTCCGACAGAACAAGAAACAATTGATCCTTATGAGGACTGGGTTTTTGTAGAGGATTATTATGAGGTGGTAGAATGGAGCGGCAGCGGCGATTTAACATTGACTATGGATGTTTCAGAGCTTGGACTTGAATTTGGTTCATTCTATGCCTTGTATGACTATGATTTAAATGAGATAGACAGCTCGTATTATGTTTTAACAATGAACGGTAATGATACCTTAACGATTACAGTTAAGGAAGAATTGCTTATGTCGCTGACTGACGGTTATTATTTTATAGTTGCGGATTTTGAAAAGGTAACATTGGCTCCGGCCTTTATAGTCGAGATTCCGGAAAAAGCAGAAGCTTCCGCCGTTGAACAGACTACGGTTAAAAAAACAGGCTCTCCTAAGACAGGAGTAAAGGGCGTTGGACTTGCCGCTGCAATGCTGTCATTATCAGGCGCAGTCGCATTTATCACAAGAAAAAGAAAATAATCAAAAGGCAGATATTTTAAAATATCTGCCTTTATTATGGAATAATTAAATAATGTTCAGAAGATTCGGTATATCATTCCAAGAGAATGGAATAATAAATGTATTCGGCAAATTAAGGAGTGATTTGTATCAAGCATTATTTTAAGGGACGATATTATAAGTGCGGCAGCGAGGATTCAACTATTGCATTTATTCCCGCATTTCATGTTAATAATTGTGAAAAAACCGCGTCGCTGCAGATTATTACAGACCATGCGGTTTTTAATATACCGTATGAATTTTCAGATTATAAAGAAGCTGGTAATGCGATAATGCTGGGAAAATGTATGTTTTCTGATAACGGCTTGAGACTGAATATATCTGATAACAAATTAAATATATGTGGGGCGTTAAGATTCAGTAATCCCTGGAATTTAAATTATGATATTATGGGACCGTTTAAGTACGTTCCGTTTATGCAGTGCAGGCATAGTATTAACAGTATGAAACACTTAGTAAACGGACAGATTACAATAAATCGACATAAGTATGCTTTTAAAAACGGCTTAGGTTATATTGAAGGGGACAGGGGCCGTTCCTTTCCGGAACAATATATATGGACGCAGTGCTTTTTTAAAGACGGTTCGCTTATGCTATCAGTAGCGGATATACCTATGGGCTTTCATTTCAATGGGATAATAGGCGTCGTTGTTATTAACGGAAAGGAATACCGTTTAGCAACTTATCTTGGCGCGTCTGTTAAATATATAGGGAATAATATTGTTTCTATAATTCAAGGAAAATATCGGCTTACTGCAAAGCTAATAAAAAATAATTCATATCCGCTTAATGCTCCGAAAATGGGCAAAATGAGCAGGACGATTCATGAGAGCGCGTCATGTAAGGCATATTATCGTTTCTCATATAAAGAAAAGGCCTTATGCGAATTTATAAGCGATAGAGCAAGCTTTGAATTTGAGTTTAAAAAATGATAATAAAATCATTTTTTATATTTTAACATTATATCATTAAGTAACTCTGCGAATTCTTTTCTGTATTCATCTGGTGAAATAATTTCCGCTTTATTTCCAAATGTTAGAATATATTGATAAAAAGCCTTAATGTCGCTCCACGTAAATTTCATCAGAATATTTCCGTCGTTGTCAAACTGCGGAAATTCTGCTCCGAATTCGTCTATAATACGCCATTTAACGGTTTTGTCAAATTTTACAACGGCTTCAATACCACCGTAAATATGGCGCAGTTTGTCACAGGTATACCGAGGCGCTTTACGTTTTTGGCTTTTTTCTCCCGTCAGCTTTAAATCAGTTATTCTTGTAAGCTTGAACAGTCTATAATCCTGTTTTGAAGTGCAGTAACCCCAAACATACCAGCTTGACCATTGAAAAATAAGATGATACGGTTCGATAACGCGCATACTGTCTCCGTTCGGAGCAAAATATGAAAATGAAATTTTTTCCTGATTTTCAACGGCAGTTTTTATAAGCTCGATTTTATCGGAAATAATAGCTTTATCCCAGCTTGAAAGATCTATTATAATGTGATTTCCTGCATTTAGCGTTTCGGAGTTATTTATTGAAAGCTTATCCATAAGCTGACGGTAACGTTTTGTTCCGCTTACGCTGTCCAAGCTTTGAAGCCCAGCAAGAATTGCCTTCATATCAGATGATGAAAGCAGCGTTCGGTCGATTTTAAAACCGTCCATAATGTAAATGCCTCCGCCCTTGCCTTTTTCAGCGGCAATTGGAATTCCCGATTTACTTATATCCTCGATATCACGATATATAGTACGGCGGGACACCTCAAATTTTTCAGCAAGCTCAGCGGCTGTGGCTTTATCTTTTTGAATAAGTATGGAGAGTATACCGATCAGTCGGTTGAGCTTCATTATAAACTCCTTAGATTTTAGAATATTGTATCGACCTTATAATATATAAAAATAACACCCTTTGAATCGCTTCAAAGGGCATATTTATGCCGTCAAGCACTGACAAAACAGATAAATTATATCAATGCTGTATTTATCTGAAAATTTACCATGACTATACAAATATATAAATTTATTTTATCTGTAAGTAGCCATTAGTTCAATTCTTAATACATACTATACTGTACTACATATTATACAACGTCTTAAACAATTTGTCAATATAATATAGAAATTTGTTTGAATGAGTTTCATACCTTCAGCATACTATGAACCGCCTCATAAATCTTCCTTGCAACATAAGGGTTATTCATTGTATAAAGATGTATTCCGTCCGCACCATGAGCAGTCAGATCGACGATCTGGTCTATAGCATAGGCAATTCCTGCGTCTCTCAGCGCTTCGGGATTGTTTTCATACTTATCCATTACACGCATGAATTTTTTCGGAAGATGTACACCGCACAGCTTTACCATACGTTCAATTTGTTTCTTATTTGTTACAGGCATAATTCCGGCTTCTATCGGCAAATTAATTCCTGCCAGAGCAACGCGTTCCTGAAAGCTGTAAAAATAATCATTGTCAAGAAATAACTGCGTAACAAGCTGCGAGGCTCCTGCGTCAGCTTTTCTTTTTAGATTTTCTATATCCGCGACAATATTTTTACTTTCCGGATGTCCCTCCGGATAACAGGCCGCAATAATATTGAAATCGTAACGTTCATAAATAAATCGAATAAGCTCGTTGGCATGGTGAAATCTGCCGTTCGGCTTTATATCGGGAGAAATATCGCCTCTGAGTGCAAGAATATTTTCAATTTCATTTTCTTTAAGCTGATTTAGAATACAAACCGCGTCGTTTTCCGAAAGATTAATACAGGGCAGGTGCGCTATGCTTTCAATACCGTATTTATGCTTTATGTCAGAAGCAATCCGCACTGTTTTGCGGCAGTTATTCCCGCCTCCCGCGCCATAAGTAACGCTGATAAAATCAGGATTCAGACCGCTCAGACCGTCAAGCGTTTCATAGATGACTTTTTCATCAGCCGTTGGTTTCGGCGGAAAAATCTCAAATGAAAGAACAGTACCTTTTCCGAACAATTCAGAGGTTTTCATTGCGTACCTCCAATGCGGCGTTTACAAGATTTTCAAGACTTGCAACGGTTTCCTTGTTTCCCCTCGTTTTCAGTCCGCAGTCAGGATTTACCCATAGCTTTTCAGCCGGAATTTTATCAAGCATTTTGACGATTGCGGTCTTTATTTCATCTTTGGCCGGAACACGTGGAGAATGAATATCATAAACCCCAGGACCTACTTCCGTACGGAAATTGTTTTCTTTCAGAACGTCAAGAATTGTAAGGTCGCTGCGGCTTGCTTCGAATGTAATAACGTCAGCGTCCATATTATCAATATCGTGGATAATATCGGCAAATTCGCTGTAGCACATATGCGTGTGAATTTGCGTTTCAGGTTTTACGCCGCTGTGCACCAGACGAAATGCAGGGATAGCCCAATCAAGATAATCGTTTTTCCAGTCGGATTTTCTCAGCGGAAGCTTTTCACGCAGCGCCGCCTCGTCAACTTGAATAATGCTTATGCCGTTTGCTTCGAGGTCAAGGACTTCTTTACGAATTGCGAGAGCGATCTGATATGCGCTTTCTTTAAGAGAAATGTCCTCTCTCGGGAACGACCAGTTCAGAATTGTAACAGGACCTGTAAGCATTCCTTTCATCGGCTTTTCAGTAAGGCTCTGCGCATATACCGACCATTTAACAGTCATTGGCTTTGCTCTGGAAACGTCGCTCCATACAATCGGCGGTTTCACACAGCGAGTGCCGTAGGACTGCACCCAAGCTTTTTCTGTGAATACATATCCGTCAAGGCATTCGCCGAAATATTCAACCATATCGTTTCTTTCAAACTCGCCGTGAACGAGAACGTCAAGACCGATTTTCTCCTGTAATGCGACGCATTCAGCAATTTTTTCCTTGTTGAACTTTTCGTACTGTTCTTCAGAAATTTCACCTTTTCTGAAAGCGGCTCTGTTGACTCTGACTTCTGCCGTCTGCGGAAACGAACCAATAGTTGTAGTCGGAAGGATCGGGAAATTAAATCTTGCTTTCTGTATTTTTTCACGTTCTGCAAATTCTGGAAGTCTTATGAAATCAGCGTTTGTAAGCTGAGCGGTTTCTTTCTGAACAGCCGGATTTGCACCGTCCCTTCTTGACGCAGAAAACAGTTGTATGTTACGGATATATTTTTCATTTTCAATTGGATTTTCAGAAGAGAGAATTTCTTTCAGCTCAGCAAGCTCTGTAAGCTTTTCCTCTGCAAATGCAAAGTGCGAAAGAATATCCTGACTAAGCTTTCTTTCATTCCTCGTTGTGTACGGAATGTGCAGAAGCGAGCACGATATATTAAGTACGACTTCATTGCAGTATTTTTGCAGTTTCGACAGTGCGGGCAGTGTTGCGCGGTAATTGTTTTTCCAGATGTTTTTACCGTTTACAAGCCCTGCAAAGAGAATTTTATCTTTCGGAAAACCGTTCGCTTCAATCAGTTTTTCGGACTGCTTGCCCTCGATAAAATCAAGACCGACGCCGTCAAAATCAAGCTTGCAGATATTCTGATAGCAGTCACGGACATCTCCGAAATAGGTTTGCAAAAGAATTTTTACGCTGCCCTTTGATTTGAGAATTTCCGTATAAAGCTGTTCAAAAATATCAGTATCATCAGCAGTCATATCCATAACAAGACAAGGCTCGTCAACCTGAATCCATTCCGCGCCGATTTTATTGAATTTTTTCAGAATTTCAGTATAAGCCTTTACAGTATCCGAAACGAAGTCCGCGGCGGTCTTTTTTCCTGTATAACGAGCAAGCTTCAGGAATGTATAAGCGCCTATAATAACAGGCTTGGTTTTTACGCCTGCGGTTTGAGCTTCCTGATAAAGCGTGAACGGCTTATCGTCTGCAAGACGGATTTCTGTATTGTCATCTATTTCTGTTACCATGTAATGATAATTTGTATTGAACCACTTTTTCATTGCAAGCGCTTTAACATCGCCATTTTCGCCCTGATAGCCTCGTGCAGCCGCAAAATATGTATCAAGTTTTGATAGTCCGAGGTTTGTATATCTTTTGGGAACTGCATTCAGCATAAAAGCGGTATCAAGTATTCCGTCATAGAAAGAGAAGTCGTTTGACGGAATAAAATCCAGTCCGCTTTCTTTTTGAGCTTTAAGATTTTCAAAACGGAGAGTTTTTGCAGTTTCCTGCAATTCTGTTTCTGTAATCTCCTTACGGAAATACTTTTCACTTGCGAATTTCAGTTCTCTCAGCGAGCCTACTCTCGGATAGCCGACGATTGAAGTTTTCATATTTAAATGTCCTTTCGAAGCAGTTTTTGTATATTTATATTTTACTGCGGAAAGGTGCAATTGTAAAATACTTATTTATTTAAGCTTGATATAGTTTTTAGCTATATCAAGCTTAAATATGGTTCTTTAGAGCGTTCATATAAGCTGTGCCAAGGCGGCTGAGAGTCATATTTTTTCTTGTAACTGTACCGATTCTAATACATTCGTCAATGTCAAGCGGACGTGCAATAATGTTTTCTCCATTCAGCTCGTGGCTGATTATTCCGGTGCTTATAGTATATCCGTCAAGTCCTACCGCAAGGTTAAAAAGGGTTGCCCGGTCACGCACCTTAATAGTCATTTCGCGTGATATGGAGCTTAATATTTCCTCAGAAAAATAAAATGAATTATAGTCGCCCTGTTCAAAGCAGAGATATGGATAATTCTTCAAATCATACAGAGAAATACATTCTTTTTCCGCAAGGGGGTGGCGGTAACTGATAAAAACGTGTGGCGACGCGGTAAAAAGCTCCTCGAAGATCAGTCCGCTTTCGGTTATTATTTTGCCTATGATATTTTCATTTTCCCGTGAAAGGTATAATATTCCCACTTCGCTTTTTAGCCGAGAGACGTCCTGTATAATTTCGTATGTCTGAGTTTCACGAAGCGTGAAATCATAGCTTTGACTGCCGAATGTTTTTATAACGTCCACAAAAGCGTTGACCGCAAAGGAATAATGCTGCGCCGAAACGGAAAAAATCTGCTTACGTGATTTCCCGTCAATGTATTTTTCTTCAATCAGTCCTACCTGCTGCAATATCTGACGGGCGTAACCGAGAAATTCTTCTCCCTCGTTAGTAGCTATGATTCCTTTGTTTGTACGGTGAAAAATGGTGATGCGAAGTTCCTTTTCCAAGTCTCTTATAGCATTCGTCAGGCTTGGCTGAGCTATAAACAGGAACTGTGCCGCTTCGCTCATAGTACCTTTTTCTGCCGCTGTTACGGCATATTTTAACTGCTGGATTGTCATATGGAGCTTCCTTTCTGAACGACAATTATCATTATCTTGTCTTTTATGTACAATCATACTAATATTGTATATAAAATCATTTCGGAAGTCAAGGCAAACATAGTTACAGCTATGCGAAAATACCCTAATAAGCCCCGCTTGTCAAACGTACCCTGCCTATGCCGATCAAACGGCATTTTTGCGTTTGGCGATTTGAACGGTCAAACGAGCAATTTCCGAATCTATGCTCATCATTTTCTTTTCGGGTTCGGAGCGTTTTTCAGTTCTTCATAGGTCATAAAAACGATTACTTTCCTCAAAATCTCAAAAAAACCGCTGTACATATATGCGCCTTCGCTTAACTTGCCTTTATCCGTCTTATTTTCATTGATATCTCCTGATTTCAGAGTTCGAATCCTGTCAGACGGTGTTTTTCGGTTTTATAATCTATGGTTTTCAACTTTTTTCTTCGTATGGATATCAAAAAAGCCCGTAGCTACGGGCTTTAAGGCGCTTTCATCAATTTTTCATTGCAATATGTCAAGCGTAACGGCGTTTTCGGCATTATACATTTTAATGAATTCTTCCTTTTGCGTGTAAATTTCTGAAAGATTTCCTGCGGGACCGGTGATATAATCGCCGAACCAAAGTCCGAAAAACGACCAAAGGGAATTGTCCCTGACCATATCGTCTATGCTTGGCAGAGAGCTGCATTCGCTTATTGCCAAAAGCTTTCCGCTTTCAGTTATCTTTTTCAGCCATAGATATTGCTCCGAGCGGCTGCTGTATTCAGTTCCTGGATCAAGGTAGATATCTATTGCGGCAATGTCAAAACGGTCGTCGTCTACAAGATAATCCTCGCTCTGACCGTTCCATATCCATATAAGATTATCCAGCTTGTGGTATTCAGTCATTCTTTCATACATAAGGTTATAAAGCCATTTGTATGCTTCCGGTCCTTCCGAGCCCCACCAGAACCATTCGCCGCCCGCTTCATGAAGAGGACGCCATAGGACAGGTATATTCTTTTGCGCCAATGTGTCAAGAGAATTTGAAACAGCGTCTATATCCTTAATTATATTAAGGCACTCGACAGTTATGAGACCCTTGGAATAAAGCTCGTTTATCTTGGAAATATCCATTTCAGCTATATCCTGATCGGTCATCGCCGCTTTCAGACTGAAATTTGTTTCCTTGCTGTAAACAGACGATTTTGTTTCGGACGGTGAATTCCAATACCACATAAAGCCGACAATTCCGCCTCTGTCAGCCCAGTCCGCAGCGGCGTTTATTTCGCTTACTGACGGCGTATTGCTGCTGGAATAGCCGCCGATATCGCCGAAACGTATTGCGGGGTATTTTCCGGTAGTTTTATATATCAGTTCAAGCTCCTTGTTTTGGTCGTTTGACGCATACTGTCCTGTAATGATTTTTTTCCCGAATTGGTTTTTCATATAATCTAGAAGAGCTGACGCTTCCTTTGAAGTATCAGGGTTTGCAGGCGTCTCAGGAAGTTCGAAATCAGTATCGTAGATTGTCTCGTTGTTTGTTATTTCAAGATAATCGAGGTCAAAGTTTTCATTGCCTGATTTGACGGTTATTATATTTTCTCCCTCGTTCATATAAATTCCGTAAAAGGTTATTCTTGTAAAATTTCCATCTCCGTTTATTGAAAAATCCTGAAGTTTTTTTCCGTTTACTTCAATATGATTAGAGATTTCAGCGTCTGCCGCCGCACAGATTGTTATATCATAATGCTGGTTTGTTTCAGTTTCAAAAGAAATTTCCAGTTGATCTGCCGATCCTCCGTAAAATCCCGTAACATATCCTTCGCCTGAAAATCCTTTGCGGCTGTCAGAGGTGTATAGACTTCCGCCGAGACTGCATTCCTCCGCTTCAATAATCATGTTCGCCTCTGCATTTTTAATTTCCGGGACTTCAGCGACATATTCTGTGAATGAAACAGTTTCTTCAGTTTCCATTGTTATTTCCTCAGTGGAAAGAATACTTTCGGATTCGTCCGCAGCAGATGTCCCTAATGGATTTTGCGATATAGGTTCGCAGGCGGTAAGCAGTACAAAAGTCATAAGCATAGCCGCCGTCTTGAATTTTTTCATGATTGTTTTCTTAACTCCTTATAGTATAAATCCTGTCTTTTTCGGTATCAAATAAAATAATATTATCAGCAAGCTTAGAATTAACATTTTTACCGTCGCAGGAAATACTGACCACCGTATTTGCTCTTAGACGGCACTGCATGCCGCAGAGGGATTTAATTTCCGCCGACTGAAGCTTACCCTCGCTCCATTTAATTGAAACCTCAAAGCCGCCCTTTGCTTTTAAACCTTTAACCTCTCCGTTTTTCCATTCGGAAGGCAGTGCGGGCAGGAGATTTATTTCACCGCTGTGGCTTTGTAGAAGCGCTTCGTTAATGCCGGAAGCTCCGCCGAAATTACCGTCTATCTGGAAAGGGGGATGTGAATCGAACAGGTTTGGATTTGTAGAGTATGCAAGTAGCTTTTGAAGATTTTCATACACCATGTCACTGTCAAGCAGTCTTGCCCACATATTTGTAATCCAAGCGCGGCTCCATCCGGTATGACCTCCGCCGTGAACGAGCCGTCTTATGAGCGTAGCTCTGGCGGCGTCGGCAAGACGCGGAGTTTTATACGGTGTAATAAGATCTGCCGGATGTAGTGCAAAAAGCTGTGAGATATGCCGGTGTCCTATTTCCACCTCGTCATAATCAACGGCCCACTCTTTTATCTGACCATATTTTCCGGTTTCAGGCTTAGGAATCTTTTCAAGCATGGACTGAAGCTTTTTTATAAATGAATAATCTTTATCAAGAATTTTTGCCGCCTTTATTACATCATTGAAAAGAACTGTTATTATCTGGCTGTCCATTGACGGACCGGCGCAAAGAGATCCCTTAATGCCTTTTTCTGTAAGATAGGTATTTTCAGGAGATACTGAAGGGCATGTAATGAGCTGACCGTTTTTATTTTCTGTAAGATAATCTGTAAAGAAAAGGGCGGCTTCTTTGAGAGCGTCATAATGAGAAGCAAGGAATTCCTTGTCAAGTGTGTATTCGTAATGCTCAAAAATATGCAGACAAAGCCATGCGGCTCCCATAGGCCAAATTGTAGCCGGCATCCATAGATCCTGCGGGGCGGAATCGCCCCATAAATCGGTATTATGGTGGCATACAAAGCCCTTGCAGCCATACATTTTCTCGGCAGTTTCACTGCCTGAAACGCGTATCTTTTCTATTAGCTCGAACAGCGGAAGATGACATTCTGAAAGATTTGAGCTTTCTGCGGTCCAGTAATTCATTTCTGTATTTATATTTATGGTGTATCTTCCGCCCCATGCAGGCCACATATCCTGATTCCAGATACCTTGTAGATTGAGGGGGAGGGAACCGGGGCGGCTGCCGGATATCATAAGATACCGTGAAAAATTGTAATAAAGAACCATAAGACCGTTATCATGGATATGCCTGTCGCATTCTTTATCGTCAAAGTCGTTTCCGCGCATTCTCAATATACGCTCGTCTGTCGGAAGCTCCGATCCGCCGTCGCTGTTATCGGACAGCGTTAATCTTACTCTTGAATATAATTCTCGGTAATCGCATTCGTGTCTGTAGTAAAGTTCGTCAAAGCTGCATTCAGAGGCGTAGTCGATGTCCATAACGGCGGATTCCTCAAAGGCTTCTCCTACATAGTAGCTTGTTCTTGCGCTTAGTATAATAGTAGCGTTTGAGGAATTTTCAATTATAAGTCTGTTTCCTTCCGTATATATTTTTCCGTCCTCCGATACGGCGGAAAGCGCCGACGCAAAGAGGATGCCGCCGCGTCCGCCGGAGCCTCCGGAATAAAGTATGACGTTTTTTTTAACCGGACGGTTATCATCGTAATAATCGTCGCGTCCGTCAAGACCTGCGGAAAGATTTATAAGACCGTTTTCAGACGTGATGTGGACTGCGATTATGCTGTCAGGCTCGGAAGCGAATACCTCGCGTTTATATTTTGCTTCCCCGACGGAAAACTCTGTAAAGGCCACGGCAGTTTCAAGATCTAAGCCTCTTCTGTAATTCTTAGCTTTTTCTCCGCCGAGCTTCATTTTTATATCAAGATTGCCGAGCGGCATATAATGACGGCAGTTTGGCGTAACGCCCTGCAGCTTTCTGAAGGCCAGTTCTTCGGCTTCTTCTATTTTTTCCTCAAGTATCAGCTTTCTTATTTCATGAAGTCCTTCTGCAGCGTCGGGATTGATTCTGTTTCTTTTTCCTCCCGACCATACTGAATCCTCGTTGAGCTGAATAATTTCATTTTCAGGACGTCCGTATACCATTGCGCCGATTCTGCCGTTTCCTACAGGCAAAGCGCTGTTGAAATCTTCTGCCGGCTGAGAATACCATAATACTGATTCGTTCATTAAAATGCCTCCTGACACTTCGGATTACTTATATTATTTTTTCTATTCTATCATATTTCAATCCGCATTGCAATTAAATGCTCTTATTTAAAAATTGATTTGTTTATTTTTAACTATAAATTATATGTATAAACTCAATAATTTTGGAGTTGAAAATAAAAAGCGGGTATGATATAATAATATAGCATAAGTAAGCTTACGCTTACTGGTGCGGTAAATATTTTTTTGGAAAACAGACAATAATAATATAAAAGGAGGATCAGACATGGAAAAAACCTATAAAATTTCTGGAATGACCTGTTCGGCATGCGCCGCAAGAATAGAAAGGGCGATGAATAAGCTTGACGGTATAGAGAAAGCGAATGTAAACTTTGCGGCCGAAAAGCTTTATGTAACATACGAGGATAAAAATTTATCAGAGAATGATATTTTATCTGCTATTCGTAAGGCGGGTTATGACGCGGCGTCCGCGAGCGATGAAAAGCCCCGAAAATCTGCACATGAGCTGTTGTTTAAAAGATTTATTATATCGGTATGCTTTTCGGCGCCGCTGCTTATAGTAAGTATGGGACACATGGTAGGTCTGCCGCTTCCTTCGATAATAGACCCGATGGACAGTCCGCTTAATTTTGCGCTTCTTCAGCTTATACTTACTATACCGGTTATGATTGCCGGAATAAAGTTTTATATTGCCGGTATTAGAAATCTTATTCATCTTAGTCCCAATATGGATAGTCTTATAGCGGTAGGAACATTGTCCGCCGTTGGTTATGGTCTGTATGCTATCTATAAAATAATTGAGGGACACGGGCATTATGCAATGCATCTTTATTTTGAATCGGCTGCTGTAATTTTAACCTTAATAACGCTGGGCAAATATTTGGAGGCTGTTTCAAAGGGAAAATCTTCACAGGCTATAAGGGAGCTTATGGAGCTTTCTCCCAAAATTGCAACGGTCAGACGCGGAGCAAAGGAAATTCAGGTGAAATCAGAGCTTGTCCGGATAGGAGATACGGTTATAGTTAAGCCGGGAGAACGTTTTCCTGTTGACGGAACCGTTATATCGGGCGCTACATCGGTTGACGAATCTATGCTGACCGGTGAAAGCATACCTGTGGAAAAAAAGACGGGCGATAAGGTAATAGGGGCTTCTATAAATAAAAACGGCTATATTGAATATATTGCTGAAAAGGTAGGAGCAGATACTGCTTTATCTCAAATTATAAGACTTGTGGAGGAAGCTCAGGGAAGAAAGGCTCCTATTGCCAGACTTGCCGATGTTATTTCAGCGTATTTTGTTCCTGTTGTTATCGCTTTGGCAATAATTGCGGCAATCGGATGGAAGCTTGCCGGCGAGTCGGCCTCCTTCTGTATGACTATATTTGTTTCCGTTCTTGTTATAGCTTGCCCCTGCGCACTCGGACTCGCTACTCCTACCGCTATTATGGTTGCTACCGGACGGGGAGCAAAAATGGGAATCCTTATTAAAGGTGGAGAAGTTCTTGAAACGGCTCATAAAATTAATACTGCCGTATTCGATAAAACCGGAACGGTAACAGAAGGGATTCCTTCTGTTACAGATATTAAAGTAACTGAAGGCTTCGATGAGAATAATATTCTGGCTTTGTGCGCGTCTGCTGAGAAACGGTCGGAGCATCCTTTAGGAGAAAGTATAGTAAGGGAAGCGGAAAACCGGAACATTCCGTTTTCAGAAGTGGAAAGCTTTGAATATATATCAGGAATGGGAATAAGGGCGGAGATCGGCGGCAATACCGTTCTTATAGGAAATAAACGCCTGATGTCCGAAAATAATGTGGATACGTCAGGGATAGAAAAAATAGCCGCCGAATTTGCAGAAGCCGGTAAAACTCCCGTAATGTGTGCATACAGCGGAAAGGCTGCCGGTATTATTGCCGTAGCTGATAAAATAAAGCACGACAGCCATAACGCTATCGAGAGTCTTGAGAAAAGCGGTATAGAATGCGTAATGCTTACTGGTGACAGTGAAAAAACCGCTGCGGCTATAGCCGGTCAGGCGTCTATAAAAAAGGTTATTGCAGAAGTAATGCCGGAGGACAAGGCTTATCAGATTAAAAAGCTTCAGGACGAGGGAAAGACTACCGCAATGATAGGAGACGGTATTAACGACGCTCCGGCTTTGGCTCAGGCAGATGTCGGCATAGCGATTGGAACAGGAACAGACGTTGCGATTGAAAGTGCGGATATAGTTTTAATGAACGGCAGTCTCGAGGGCGTAGACACCGCTGTAAGATTAAGCCGTGCCGCTATAAGAAATATAAAGCAGAATCTTTTCTGGGCATTCGGTTACAATGTGCTGGGTATACCGGTTGCAATGGGAGTTCTTCATATTTTCGGCGGACCTCTGCTTAATCCTATGATTGCTGCTGCGGCAATGAGTCTTAGCTCAGTGTCTGTATTGGCAAACGCATTAAGACTGAAAAAATTCAGATGATAATTTAATGATTTCATAAATAAAGGAAGGAATGCTCCGAATAAGGGAGCATTCTTTTCTTTAACAGAAATTATTTTCATAAATTTCAAAATTTATCTTGACAAATATAAAATAATAGTATATACTAATTACATACTAAAAACATAGGAATAATAGGATAAGATGAGGCTTGATGAAAATGAGATACGATAAACGGCTGTATAAACGAATGTGCTGAAGCTTTTATTTATTTAATATTATTTATCAGGAGGTATATTATTATGAGCAAATTAGATTCTAAAAAATTAAAATTTGAAACGTTACAGCTTCATGTAGGTCAGGAAAATCCCGATTCAGATACGGGAGCAAGAGCAGTTCCTATATATCAGACATCGTCTTATGTATTTAAGAATTGCCGGAATGCTGAAGAAAGGTTTAATCTTAAGGATAGCGGGAACATATACGGAAGGCTTACTAATCCTACGCAGGAAATTTTTGAGAAGAGAATCGCTGCTTTGGAAGGCGGAACGGCTGCTCTCGCGGTAGCAAGCGGAGCGGCGGCGATAGCTTATGCGGCGGAAAACATAGCCGCAAACGGCGGACACATTGTTGCCTCTGAAACTATTTACGGAGGTACCTATAATTTGTTTGCTCACACTCTGCCTCAGTTCGGTATAGAAACTTCATTTGTGAATCCTGAACCTGACAGCATTGAAAAAGCAATAAAAGAAAATACAAAGGCTGTTTTTATTGAAACTCTGGGAAACCCGAATTCTAATATTATAGATATTGAAAAGGTAGCTCGGATAGCTCACAGGCATAATATTCCGTTAATTGTCGATAATACATTTGCAACGCCTTATTTAGTAAGACCTATTGAATATGGAGCGGATATAGTTGTTCATTCAGCAACAAAATTTATCGGAGGTCATGGTACGTCTCTGGGCGGCGTTATTGTGGACAGCGGTAATTTTGATTGGAACGCTTCAGGAAAGTTTCCTACGCTGACAGAACCGGATCCGGGTTATCATGGCATTAGCTTTGCAGAGGCAGCCGGAGCTGCTGCATTTGTGACAAGAATTCGTGCGGTTCTGCTGAGGGACACTGGAGCGGCCTTATCGCCTTTCAACGCATTTTTACTTCTTCAAGGTCTTGAAACCTTGTCGCTTAGAGTAGAGCGTCATACTCTGAATGCGGTTAAAGCGGTAAACTATTTAAAAGATCATCCGAAAGTAAATCGGGTAAACCATCCGTCAATATCTGACAACGGTGATCCTGAGCTTTATAAAAAATACTTTCCTAACGGCGGAGGCTCGATATTTACATTTGAAATAAAAGGCGGAGAAGCTGAAGCAAAACGGTTTATAGATAGTCTTGAGCTTTTTTCACTCCTTGCAAATGTGGCTGACGCAAAATCGCTTGTAATTCATCCGGCGTCAACAACTCATTCCCAACTGAGTGAAAAGGAATTATTAAAGCAGAATATAAAGCCCAATACAATAAGATTGTCTATCGGAATAGAACATATAGACGATATTATAAACGATCTTTCACAGGCGTTTGATAAAATATGAAAGGGAGATTTTTTATGGCTAAGATTTATAGTAGCGTTATGGAGCTTATAGGCGGAACTCCTCTTATGAAATTAAATAATTATATGTCCGCTGAGGGACTGGAGGCAAATCTTTTAGGAAAGCTGGAATTTTTTAATCCTGCGGGAAGCGTTAAGGACAGAGTAGCGAAAAAGATGATAGAAGACGCGGAGAAATCAGGTATTCTCAAACCTGGAGCGGCAATAATAGAACCTACCAGCGGGAATACCGGAATAGGTCTTGCCGCCGCAGCGGCTTCAAAAGGATACAGAGCTATAATGACTATGCCGGAAACAATGAGCGTTGAGAGAAGAAAGCTTTTGAAGGGTTATGGAGCTGAAATCGTTCTTACAGACGGTTCAAAGGGAATGTCTGGTGCAATTGCCAAAGCGGAGGAATTGAAAAATGAAATCGAGGGTGCGGTAATACTGGGCCAGTTTGTAAATAAATCTAATCCTCAGGCTCATTATGACTCTACAGGTCCTGAAATATGGAACGATACTGACGGAAATGTCGATATATTTGTAAGTGGAGTAGGAACTGGCGGAACGATATCCGGTACCGGAAGGTATCTAAAGTCTAAGAATTCTGATATTAAAATAGTTGCAGTCGAACCGGAAGCTTCCCCCGTTTTGTCCGGAGGCAACGCGGGGCCTCATAAAATTCAGGGTATCGGCGCCGGTTTTGTTCCTGATACTCTTGATACTGATATTTATGACGAGATTATCACTGTTCCGAATGAAGTATGCTTTGAAACCGGAAGAAAGATAGCAAGGACAGAGGGCATATTGATCGGTATATCCGGAGGAGCGGCAGTTTGGGCGGCAGCGAAATTAGCAAAGCGTCCTGAGAACAAGGGTAAAAATATTGTTGTTATTATTCCGGATACAGGCGAAAGATATCTCTCAACTGCATTATTTGAATAAAAAATATAAAAGGGATACGCATATAGCGTATCCCTTTTATATTAATGTCAAACGAAACCAATTTAATGATAAACATTAAATTGTTATTGACAAACGTAAAATCTAATGCTATAATAATATTGTTGAAGCCGGTAAAAACAAAATTTATAATATTTACGGAGGATATGAAATGAAAAATATCAGCAAAATTACTATGGCAGTTTCTAAGACAGTGGAAATTCTGCATTGGGCAGGAGCGGTATTTTCGGCAGCTTTATTGGTATGCTCTTTTGCGGCAAAAGATTGGTTATTTGATGTCGTCTCGAAATTAATACCTGAATATGGAAACGAGGTGTCAACCTATGGATTTGAAATGACTGCCGTTGATGAAAACGGTTTATTAGATATGACTGTAATCAGACTTTTTGCAATTGGCTCTGTAATAATTTTATCATTAATGGCAATGGTTTTTCGTAATGTTTATTTGGTTGTCAAAAAATCTGAAAATGATCCGTTCAATAAGGATAATATCCGTATGATTCGTGAAATCGGAATATTTTCTTTATCCGTTCCTGTAATCGGATTTATTATGAGCGTTATTTCCAGAATTGTTATCGGTGTAGAGAAAGCGGAAATCGTTGTCAGGATAGACGGCTTAATTTTAGGGATATTGATTTTATTTATTACTCAGATTTTTGTATACGGCGCTGAACTTCAGAACGATGTCGACGGACTTTTATAATGAGGTTTTGGTATTATGGGAAAAATTATATTAAGACTGGATCGTATGATGGTAGAAAGAAAGATATCTCTTAATGAACTTGCTGAACGAGTGGGAATCTCAAATGTAAATCTTTCAAAAATCAAGAATAATAAAGTTACAGCCATAAGATTTTCTACACTTGCGGCAATCTGCGAAGCGCTTGATTGTGAAGCTGGAGATATTCTGGAATTTCAGAAAGACTGAATTATAGTGAAATTATTTATATATTAATGGCAAAAAAGAAAACGGTTTATCCCTTGCTTTATTTAATCAAGGGATAAACCGTTTCTTATTATTTATATAATATTAGAAAATAGAAAAAATAACTGCGACACTTTGTAATTGTATATAAAATTAGTTTATACAAACTGTAAATACAATCTTTATAATTGATTTACTAATATTATACACCAAATAGATTTTAAAGTCAATAGTAAATACCATTTATATGATAGAATCTTATATTATATATAAAATTCGGAGGATTTATTTATGGGATTTTACCAAAGACTGAAAGATTTAAAGGAAGACAACGATCTAACGCAGAGATATGTGGCTGATTTAATTGAAGTATCTGTTAATCATTACGGGAAGTATGAGAGGGGTGAAATCGATATTCCTTTTTCAAAGGCAATAAAATTAGCGGAATACTATAACGTTTCCCTTGATTATATAGCGGGAAGAACGAACGATAAAAAATTTTGCAGGGACTTGTCTCCGGCGCGTCTTGTTAAATTATTTGGAAATTTGAATCATGATAATCAAATCAGAATAGAAGAGAGAATTATGGAAATGCTTGAATCGCAGGATAAACATAGCGATATATAAAATGCTGAAAATTTTATTTTTTTCTCTTGACAAAATTAAAAAATTATGATAGCATTTAATTATTGAAAGCTTTGATAAAGGAAGATTTATTGTAGGAGTTATTCAGAGAAGCGCAGTCACCGGCTGAAAGCCGCGCTATAACGGACAGTAAATACACCGCCTTTTGAGCTCGGTTAATACCCGACGGTTCGTTCCCGTTAAAAAACGGCTTATGAGGCATGATATTTTCGTGCGAATAAGGGTGGAACAGCGGTTATCTTATCGCCCCTTGGATCTAATTGGTCTGAGGGGCTTTTTTATTTAAAGAGGAGGCGCTATGATAGTAATTAATTCTATATTAATAGAAGTTATATTGAATATGTATCTTTTTTTACAATACTTTAATTTGGGTTCAAAAGTGTTTTTTATTATATTTGGATGTATTTATTTTGTTATATACTGTTTGTTTCCGGTATATTCAAAGCAATACGGTAAAAAGCTGCAAATATTACGCGGGGGTCTGAATCTTCTGTCAGTTTTTTTAATAACCGTAACTGTACAAATTATATTGACATTATATCTGAGCTTCTTATCTGAGATTGATTCAAAATCTATTATTTTAAATACTGTTATATTTTTTATAGGCGAGTTTATTATTTTTTGGAATGGTATAATCCGAGTTTATCTTACTTCAAATCAGCTTGGAATAAAATGGCGAATTGCCGGCGCAGTTTGCGGAATGATTCCTATTATAAATATTGTTATGCTTATAAAAATTATATATGTCATATCTTGTGAATACCGTTTTGAGCGTATGGTAATTCAAAGAGATATAAAACGGTGTGATAAACATTTTTGTAAAACTATATATCCGATATTAATGGTACATGGTGTTTTTTTCAGAGATTCAAAGCTTATTAATTATTGGGGAAGAATTGCTGACGAGCTTGAAAAAAATGGAGCGGTTATTTATTATGGGAATCAGCAGTCCGCGTCTTCAGTTGAAGAAAGCGCTAAGGAGCTTATGGAAAGAATGGAAGATATTATTAGAAAAAACGGATGTAAAAAGCTGAATGTCATTGCACATTCTAAGGGCGGTCTTGACGCAAGGTATGCTATCAGTATTCTTGGAGCTGATAAGTATACGGCAAGTCTTACAACTATAAATACACCCCATCATGGTTGTCTGTTTGCCGAATATCTTTTAAAAAAAGTTCCTGAAAGAGTACGAGATTCCATTGCTGATAAATATAATAATGTTCTGAGAAAAATTGGTGACAATGATCCTGATTTTATATCTGCTGTTACTTGTTTAACAGAAACCTCGTGCAGTGAGCTTAATAGAAAATGTCAGGATTCTTCTGAGGTGTATTACCAAAGCGTAGGGTCAAAGGCCAAAAAAGCGTCAAGCGGACAGTTTCCGCTTAATCTTTCATATAGGTTTGTTAAGTTGTTTGATGGTGAAAATGACGGATTAGTTTCCGTTAATTCTATGAAGTGGGGAAATCGTTTTATTTTTCTTGAACCTAAGAGTAAGAGGGGTATAACTCACGGTGATGTAATTGATTTAAACCGTGAAAATATTAAAGGCTTTGACGTAAGAGAATTTTATGTTAATTTAGTGAATGATTTAAAGGTAAGAGGCTTTTAAATGTAATTGTTCGATCTATGGTAGTAAAGCCGTTAATAATTAAAAAATTATAGTTTTTGGTAGTAAATCAACAATAAAAATAGATTATTATAAAGGAGTAAAAAAATGATAAAATTAAAATTAAAGGATGGAAGTATCCGCGAGATCGAGTCTGCCGTATCCGCCGCTGAAGTTATTAAGGGAATCGGCGCAGGTTTGTATAAAGCGGCATGCTGTGTAAAAATCAACGGTGAAGTAAAGGATCTCAGGACAGTTATTGACAGCGATTGCGATTTTGAAGTTATGACTTTTGATACTGCCGAGGGAAAGCAAACGTTCTGGCATACGGCTTCTCATATTTTGGCTCAGGCTGTTAAGAGGCTTTATCCGAACGCAAGGCTTGCAATAGGACCGGCAATAGAAAACGGCTTTTACTATGATTTCGATCTTGAAAAGCCGTTTACCACTGATGATCTTTCAAAAATAGAATCGGAAATGAAGAAGATAGTTAAGGAAGGACTTCCTCTGGAATGCTATGTGATGCAGCCGGATGAGGCTGTAAGAGCTTTGGAAGAGCAGGGAGAAATCTATAAGGCAGAGCTTTGCAGAGAGCATGCTCAAAAGGGAGAGCCGATTTCATTTTATAAGCAGGGCGAATTTTCAGATCTTTGCGCCGGACCTCATTTGCTTTCAACCTCTCCGGTAAAGGCTTTTAAGCTTCTTTCATGTACGGGCGCTTACTGGAGGGGCTCCGAAAAAAACAAAATGCTTACAAGAGTCTATGCAACGGCTTTTCCGAAGGCTTCTCAGCTTGAAGAGCGCTTGAAGGCGCTTGAGGACGCAAAAATGCGAGATCATAATAAACTGGGAAGAGAGCTTGAGCTTTTTACAACGGTCGATTATATCGGTCAGGGGCTCCCGATTATTCTTCCTAAGGGAGCAAGAGTAATACAACTGCTTCAAAGATGGGTTGAGGATGTAGAGCAAAAGCACGGCTATCTACTGACTAAAACGCCGTTTATGGCTAAACGCGAGCTTTATAAAATTTCCGGACATTGGGATCATTATCTTGACGGTATGTTTATTTTAGGTGATCCAAATGACGAAACAAAGGAATGCTTTGCGCTTCGCCCTATGACCTGCCCTTTTCAGTATCAAGTTTTTCTCAACAGGCAGCGCTCGTACAGGGATCTTCCCATGAGACTTGGTGAAACCTCAACGCTTTTCAGGAACGAGGACAGCGGAGAAATGCACGGTCTTATACGTGTTCGTCAGTTTACTATTTCGGAGGGACATCTTGTTCTGCGTCCGGAACAGCTTGAAGAGGAATTCAAGGATTGTCTGGAGCTTGCAAAATATTTTCTTGGCACGGTAGGACTTCTTGACGAGTGTACATTCCGCTTTTCACAGTGGGATCCGGCTAATCCTAAAAATAAATACGAGGGAACGGCAGAGCAGTGGGATCACGCGCAGTCGGTTATGAAAAAGATACTTGATCACCTTGGAGTGGAATATGAGGTAGGTATAGATGAAGCGGCCTTTTACGGTCCGAAGCTGGATATACAGTATAAGAACGTTTACGGCAAGGAGGATACTATTGTAACGATTCAGATAGATATGCTTTTGGCGGAAAAATTCGGTATGGAATATATAGACGTAGACGGAACAAGAAAACGTCCGTATATAATTCACAGGACTTCTCTCGGCTGCTATGAAAGAACGCTTGCGCTTCTAATTGAAAAGTATGCCGGAGCGTTCCCTTTGTGGCTTGCTCCCGAGCAAATTCGGTTTATCCCCATAGCGGACAGACATCTGCCTTATGTAAACGAAATTGCGGCAAGGCTTGAGGCCGCGGGTATCAGATATACGATAGACGAAAGAGCGGAAAAGATGGGGTATAAGATAAGACAGGCTCAGCTTGAAAAAATACCGTATATGATTATAGCGGGGGATAATGAGGCTGAAACTAATACGTTATCAGTACGCTCAAGACGCGACGGCGATCTCGGCTCTATGACTGCAGCAGAATTGCTGGACAGACTGATTGATGAAATATCAAATAAGAAGGCTTAAATTATTTTAAAGCGGCGGCTTACAGGCTGCCGCTTTTTTATAATATAAAAGGTCTGTTTTTTCTTATAAAACAAAAAATCCAATTTTTTGATATATTAACTTTTTTATTGACACTAATTATAATTTATGATATAATAAGCAATGATTTCAGAATATAAAAAAACCTTGAAAATAGGCAGTTAATTGGATTATTGTTGTATTTGCGGAGGTAAATATGCAGATAAAAAAAGACGATGCTAAAGATAAAAAAAAGGATAGCGTGTTGACAGTAGGAATGTTATTTTCTAAGATGAAAAAATTTTTTGTGCCGTGGATTATTGCCGCAGTTGTTATTGCCTTATTGAATTTAGGCATAAGCGGCGGTAAAAGGCTTGTTACAGGAACCGTGTCTTCTGTAATAAATTTCAGCTTCGACGGTATAGAATCAGGGCTTGATCCTGCAGGCAACAAGTTTGACGTAAACGAGATAAAATCCAAGGATATTATCAGAGAATCCCTCAAGGAAACAGGCTTAGACGGAGATGTAAATCATATTTACAGTCATATCAATATCGACGGAGTAGTTCCGCTTGACGTAATCGAACGTATAACAAAGTATGATTCTATTTATAATTCCGATGTGATTGTTTCGTCAAAAAGTATACAGGATACGTCCTATTATCCTACTCAATATAAAATTGTATTGGAATGTAGTTCAGAAACCGGTCTAAGCAAAAAGGAGGGAGCCCTTCTTTTAAATAAAATAACTGAAAAATACAGAGAGGTTTTTTATAATAATTACGGATATAACTCATCGCTGGAATCTGCGGTTGTATCAATAGATTATACCGAATACGACTATGTAGACGCTGTTGATGTATTCGATTCATCCTTAGGATCTCTTAAAAATTATATTGACGAGCTTGCGGCTTCGGACAATACTCGTTTCAGATCGGAAACGGGATATACTTTTGCCGATCTCTCGTCGTCCATTGATACGGTAAGAAATGAAGACCTTGATTGGATTTCTTCTTATATTACTCTTAATAATGTGACAAAGGACAAAAAAAATCTTATAGCAAATTATAAGTTTAAAATTGAAGATCTGAAACGAAGTAAAATAATTTCCGAGGAACAGCTCAAGGCTGTTTCTGAAACCATTGAGGTCTATGAAAAAAATTCTATATTGATTTTCAGCAATGCAACTGACGCGGCTAACGCGTCGCTTACGCAGTCATCGGATACATACGATAATCTTATAACACAGAAAATTGAGGCGCAGGCGAATCTTTCTGCATGCGAGCAAAATATAAAACGTTATGAGGAGCGTATAAAATCTCTTGAAAACGGCGCTTCTACAGCAGCAGATGAAGAGGTTGTTGACGCGGAGCTGAAAAAAATATCGGGAAAGATAGATACATTAATTAATACTGTTAACGAAACTGCGTCGGAGTATTATGAAAAGGTTTTGTTTTCCAACGCATATACTGTATTGACGCCTGCTTCAACTTCTGTTACGGGAACGTTAAAGGCGGCTGTTTCGGATTCAGTGGATAATATATTTATGTTCGAGCTTATTCTGGCCGCATTGTATGTTACGGTTTCCGTTGCCTTTGCCTTAATTAAGACGCCTATGCTGACAAAGAAATTTGCTGGCAGAAAAAACAGGCGCAAAACCGTAAAAAATAGGAAATGATGTCAGAATAATATGGAGGCAAAAATTAATGGAAACTGAGAAAAATATCAGCATTACATTAAAACAACCGGATGAAGATGATAATTCGGTAGCAATATCATTCAGTACCTTAGCAAAGCAGGCTAAAAGATATTTTATTTTATGGTTGATTGCTGCCGCCGTTGTCTTAATGTTTACGGTTGGCTTTGTAATGATGTTTAAGAAAAGTACGACTGATAATATGATAACGGCTTTAGTAAGCTTTAATTTTGACGGAATTGAAAAAGGTCTTGATCCTCAGGGGAAAAAGTTTGACGTTAATAAAATAAAATCTCCAAACGTAATAGAAGCCGCGTTGACAGATATGGATATTTCATTGAATTTTGTTGAAGGCGTCAGAAGAAACATATATATTAACGGCGTTATACCTAATGATGCCATGGATAAGATCTCCTTATATAAAAATATTTATTCCGAAGGAGGATCCGCCGCTCTTACAGCGGTAGAATCTATGCTTGAATTAGGCTATTATCCTTCATATTATATAATATCCTTTGACTACTATAAAACAGGCTTTGATTTATCGGAAAGCAAGCAGATACTTGATAAAATTCTAAAAAGTTATCAGAATTATTTTTTCACCAATTACGGTTATAATGAATCGCTTGGAAACGCTGTTGTTGCTGTCGATTACAAGGAATATGATTATCCTGCGGCTATAGACGTATTTAATACGACTCTGACAAACCTGAGCGATTATGTAAGCAAGCTTTCAAATGCCGACGCGGGATTTAGGTCAAATGAAACCGGTTATTCCTTCAGTGATCTGAAAACTACGATAGATACTTTGAAAAATGCTGATCTTGACAGTCTTTCGTCTTATATAGTTATAAACAATGTGACGAATGATAAGGAATTGCTGCTGACTTATTACAAATACCGAATAGAAGAACTTAGCCGTCAGCAGAAAATAAGTCAGTCGGAGCTTGATTCTATAACTAATTCTATTGATAATTATGAAAAGGATACTCTTTTGTTTTTCGGAGACGGTACTGAAAACGCAGAGACGTCTTATTCTCAGGCTTCACAGAAATACGACGAGCTGATAAATCAAAAAATTGCCAAGCAAAACGAAGTATCCAGAAACAAACAGCGCGTGGAATATTATAATGACAGAATCGACGCGCTGAAAAGTAATAATTCCTCATTGACAGTCAGTAAGGAAGACGTCGAGGAAAGACTTGAAGAAATTAATAATAAGATTACTGACTTAATAGATACTGTAAATAAAACTGCCGATGAATATTATGAAACAGTTACATTCGCTAATGCTTATAATATTCTTGTTCCTGCTACGGGAACTGAACCGACTGTTGTTACCGGGGACTTTTTTATGCCGGTGTTTATTGCTGAAGGCATATTGCTTGTGATATATTTGGCAATCGTGTTTATAAAGACAATTAAGGTTGATTACAAGGCTTCGAAAACCGACAGCGAAGTAAAGCAGATTAAAGAAAAATAAACTGTATTTAAAATAAAAAAGACGCTTTCCGATGTGGAAAAGCGTCTTTTTAAATGAGTTTATCCCTCAATTTGTTTTCCAAGAAACAGAGCCGCTGCGCTTATAAGACTCTTTTGCAGCTCTGACACTGATGTTGAATTTTCACTTTCCATGAATGCAACCGCACCGGTTACGTCTCCAGAACTTAGTATAGGCATACATGCTAAAGCTGCCTTATCTACTCCTTCGGCGGGGAAAAAACCGTTTGCCGTATCAGATACGGAAGCAAAATAATTTCTGCGCCTTTCCATTAATTCTTCAAGAAGCGGGGATACTCTTCTTTCATTAAATTCCTTTTTGGAAACTCCAGAGACTGCTACAACATGATCCCTGTCGAATATAACGACAGGACAGCCTGCGAGCTTGCACATTATTTCCGCTACCTGAGAAGCGTTTTCGCTCATCTCACTGATTGCGGAATATTTTTTGAAAATAACTTCGCCGTCATTGCTTGTATATATTTCTAACGGGTCGCCCTCGCGAATCCTCATAGTACGTCTAATTTCCTTGGGAATAACAACTCTTCCCAAATCGTCGATTCTTCTAACAATACCTGTAGCTTTCATTTATATTTTTTCCTCCATTAAATACTTTTTTACTGCCTTTATGCAGTTTATTTCGAATATAATGTAGTATCTGTAAAAAATGTGGAAATATTCAAAGAAAACAGACAATAAAAATCTGTGTAGCTTTAATATTTTGAATTAATTTTATATAATATACTTTGAAATTTTCGGCTTTTATGCTATAATAAAGCTATTATTATATTTTGGAGGGGAATACTTTTATGTTTTTGAAAAAAATCTCGTCTGTTATCTGTTCCGTTGTTATAGCCGTGATGTCGTTGATATTACCGGTATCGTCAGAAATGCGAACAGATGAAGGAATGAGAAATATTAGTACAATGCAGCTTGTCAGGGATATGGGGATAGGAATAAATCTTGGCAATACATACGAATCGTGCGGAGACTGGATATCTCAATGGGGCAACGGTACTGTAGAATCATATGAAACGGCGTGGGGGAGTCCGGTAATAACGAAGCAAATTATACAGGGATACGCTCAGGAGGGATTCGGCGTACTCCGTATTCCGGTCGCATGGTCGAATATGATGGGCGGCGATTATACGATAAATGCCGAATATCTTGCGGCTGTAAAAGAGGCGGCGGACTGGGCGCTTGAATGCGGATTGTATGTCATTCTTAATATACATTATGATAACGGATGGTTTTCAGGATTTTCAACGAATAAAAGCGAATGTATGTATAAGTATACAAGAATATGGACTCAGCTTTCCGAAGCTTTCCGGGATTACGGTGATTATTTGATGTTTGAATCTCTGAATGAAGAGGGCTGCTGGGATGATATCTGGGATAGAAACGGAGAGAGTACCGCAAACAAAAAGAAAGCGTTTGATCTATTAAATGAAATTAATCAGAAATTTGTGGATATCGTAAGGAATTCCGGCGGAAACAACGCTAAAAGACATCTCCTTATCGCCGGATATGCAACAGATTTCAAGCTGACCTGCGACAGCCTTTTTAAAATGCCTGAGGATCCTCAGGGCAGGTGTGCGGTTTCAGTACATTATTATACTCCGTCCGTGTTCGCTATTCTTGAAGAGGATGCAAGCTGGGGAACTATGCGTGAAACATGGGGAACAGAAGAGGATTTCAAGGAATTGGACTATTATATGGATTTAATGAAAAAAACATATATTGATAAAGGTATTCCTGTTATTATCGGTGAATACGGGTGTCCCAAAAAGAACAAGGATGAAGCGTCTGTCAGATTGTTTTTAAAATCGGTATGCGAGGCGGCATATTCGCGTCAGATGTGTCCGGTGCTTTGGGATATAACCGGACTTCATTATGACCGTAGCACATGTAAAATGATTGATCAGCAGCTTAAATCAGATTTTATGAATATACTTGAATCAACAAAGCTAAGAGGAGATATAAGCGGAAACGGAGAAATTGATTTATATGACGCGATTGAAATTGCAAAATATATCATGGGAATGGTAAGCTTTGACAGCGAACAGTGTGAAGTTGCTGATTATGACGGTAACGGAACAGTTGACTTATATGATGCGATAGGAGTAGCAAGATATATTATGGGCATAACCTGATATAAAAATAATTTTGGTCGGCTGCATGATAAAATGCGGCTGACTTTTTTGCCGAATAAGTTGATTATTAATTAAATATATGTTATAATATAAAATCAGTAAAAATTCGGGAGTAGAATATGACTAAATTTCTTATTCAAAAATTTATTAAGAATCCCGACGATATAAATAATTTAAAGGTTCGCCGGAATTACGGGACTTTAAGCAGTGTTGTCGGTATAATATGCAATGTTTTTTTATTTATACTAAAGTATATTATGGGAACGTTATCAGGCTCGATCTCCGTCGTTTCCGACGCCTTTAACAATCTATCGGACAGCGCAGGCTGCATGGTTACTCTTTTAGGGTATAAATTGGCGTCAAAGCCTGCTGACAAGGATCATCCGTTTGGACACGGACGTATGGAATATCTGACTGCGCTTACGATAGCGGTTCTGATACTGATAGTTGCGTTTGAGCTTTTCAGAAATTCTGTAAATAAAATAATACATCCTGAAAAGCTGACATTCAGTCTGATTGTATTAATTTCGCTGTTAGTATCTATTCTTATAAAGCTTTGGATGTCGTTTTTCAACGCTTTTCTTGGAAAGAAAATCAATTCTTCCGTTATGCTTGCAACTGCCAAGGACAGCAGAACCGACGTTATAGCCACCTCGGCAACCTGTATTGCAGTTATATCGTCTTTGTATACAAATCTTCCCGTAGACGGAATTATGGGATTGGTTGTATCGCTGTTTATATTCAAGTCGGGTATTGATATTGTAAAAGATACTGTGGATAATCTTTTAGGAAAACCGGTTGACTCGGATATTGTATATGCCATTAAGGAAATGATAGGAGAAAGCGATAAGATTATCGGAATCCATGATCTTGTAGTGCATAATTACGGTCCGGGTAATATGATAGGAAGCCTTCATGCGGAGGTAAAAAGCAATGAGGATTTTGTCTTTGTTCACGATATGATAGACGAGCTTGAAAGAAGGATTCACAAAGAGCTTAATATTCTGATGACTATTCACATGGATCCTATAGAAACCGACAATGAACAAGTTAATTTGTCGCTTGATATGATTAGGAATATTATTTTAGATATAGATCCTTGCCTTCAAATACATGATTTCAGACTTGTTGCCGGAGATACGCATACAAATCTGATTTTTGACATAGTCGTTCCATACGACTGCAAATACAATAATGATGATATAAAAGAGCTTATAGACAAACAGCTTGATAAAATGGAAGATAATTATTATACAGTTATTACTTTTGACAGGGAATATTGATGGGAGGATGGTTGTTTGGGTCCGTTTAAATACAAGGTTATAGCAATTGAAGGCGAATACGCTACAATTAAGCGTATTGACAATGAGACCGCCGATACGATTTTAATAGCTCTTGCTCTGCTGCCTGAGGGGACGGATATAGGAACGGAGCTATTATGGGAAAACCTTGAATATAAGATTATTAATGGAATATAGATAATTTATTATGGAATATAAATTTTGGCAATTTTTATCCATAATTTTCATGAAATGTTACGAAGTAAAAAAACTAAAAAAGCTTGACAAAATGTCAATAAGATGTTATTATAATAACATAACTACAAATATGGAGGAATAAAAATGAAAAAATCTCTGAAAAAAATCATGGCTGGCGTCAGCGCGGCTGCTATGCTCGCTTCAGCTATGCCGATTGCAAGTGCGTTTGCAGAAGAAACAGAAGCGACTTTTTCTGTAAGAGAAGTTTCTGAAGGCGTTGTAATTACTGACTATTCAGATAAGACAGCAGATAAAATCGTTATTCCGTCTGAAATTGACGGTCAGACAGTCGTAGGCGTAGATGACTTTGCTTTCGGTCTTATCAGCAAGAAGGTAACAGTCGTTGTACCTGAAACTCTGACTGAAGATTATATCAGCAGCCAGGCGTTTATGACAATGGCTATTGTTGACAAGTACATAATCGGTCTTTCACCTGACAAAACTATTAACGGCGTTATCAAGTACTGGGTAAACAACGTTGCAGGTCTTAACTACAGCGATCAGCAGATTGCCGATGCTATTGCCAGAGCAATGGCTCACATTGGCAATATCGATGTAACTGATCTCACAGTTTCAGAAGCTGCTATTCAGGTTCTCAGAGAAATTGATTCACTCGGATTTTCAGAAACTAATCTGAACCGTCTTGAAGCCGCTTTTTCTCTTATGCCATATGATCTTGTAACACTTGAAGGTCCGGACGGAACAGCCGCTCAGGCATTTGCTGAAACAAAGAATTCTCTGACATACGTTGTAACAGGCGCTTATGAAAGCGGCGACGTTACAATGGACGGTAAGGTTGATCTATATGACGCAATTGAAATTGCAAAATACATGATGGGAATGGTTGATTTTACTAATGAACAGATCGCTATCGGCGATATGACTGGCGACGGAGTATGCGATCTTTATGACGCAATTGAAGTAGCTAGGACATTAATGTAATTTAATATTAAAAATTATAAAACTCCGGTTATTTTAACCGGAGTTTTTTATTTTTTTGAATAAATCCTGCTTTGATAAATCTGATGATATTCCAAAAAGTAAAAATTTAGTCCTGTTCATTTAATGAACAGGACTTTTCTATTTGGGTTACGGCGTATATTTATATAATGCGGAAGGGTAAAAAACTTGCGGTTAAATTAAATATCAATTTCAGCTTTTTTATAAGGAATATTAATTACTATGTACGAATATAATGTTTTAGCAAGTACAAGTCCGAAATGTAAAAGCGGCGGACTTGGATGAATTTAGGAGGTATATAAATGGATTTAAAGATTAACCGTGAAATGCTTACAGTTTCTGAAAGCATTTTTGACGGAATACAGGAGCAGAGTGTTGAGCTTGATTACATACTGCCGGATTATTTTCCGGATATTTTCAAGCTTGTAAAATGCTGTATAGTTCCGTCTGTTCTTTCATACAGCATAAATGGCGATACTGTTTCATACGAGCTTCAGGCGGATATAAAAATACTATATTGTTCAGAGCAAAGCAATACTCTGCAATGCATTTGTCAGAAGATGACCTTCAATAAAAGTATACAGCTTTCTGAAACTGCTGAAAAGCCCAGCGTAACACTTGTTCCGAAAACAGATCATATTAATTGCCGCGTAGTAAATCAGAGACGTATAGATATGCGGGGTGCGGTTTCGATAAAAATTAAAATAACAGGTGAAAGAACTCAGGAAGTAATCTGCGACATATTCGGAATGAATGCTCAGATGAAAAAGCTTCCTGTAGAATTTGCGGCTAAGAAAATATCTGCATTCAAATCAATTTCTGCGTCTGAAGATTTTGAACTTAATTCTTCTAATCAACCGGTAATAAGCATTATTCGAACCTATTCCGTTATAAATGTGACGGACAAAAAGATAGTGGCAAATAAGCTTGTTTTAAAGGGCGAAGCTTCAGTCTGCGTTTTATATTCATGTGAAAACGGTCTTGAATCTATGAAATTTCCGGTACCTTTCAGTCAGATTGTGGATATGGACGGTCTTGACGAAAGCTTTACGTGCTCGGTTAAGGCGGAAACAGCTTCCTGCGATGTAACAGCGTCTGCGGACAGCAACGGCGACGCAAGAATATTAAAGTGTGAGCTGAGAATAAACGTAAGCTGCAGCGCGGTGAAAAACCTTCCGGCGGAATTAGTTACTGACGTTTATTCAACATCATTTCCATGTGAATTTGCGTCGTCAAGGCTGAAAATAGAACAGGCTCCGGTTGAAATTAACGAGCTTATACAGGAAAAGCTGACAATTGAAAGTGAAAATGGAAATGTTGAGTGTGTATATGATACATGGTGCGTACCGAAAAATATAAATACGGCTGTAAACAATGAGGAAAAAACTCTTGTAGTCAGCGGTATGATCGATTACTGCGTTATGATAAAAAATGAAACCGGTATGCCGGCTATAATTGAAAAGACCGAAGCGTTTGAGCATACAATTCCTGTAAACGGCATTTCTGAAACTTCTTCGGCTGATATAAACGTAACATCTGTTGATTGTTCATATACTATAACGTCTTCAAACAGCATTTCCATTAAAGCTGATCTGAGAATCACAGGAAACGTATTTCTGTCATCATCATGTGAAGCGGTAACCGAGGTCAATTTTGACGGCTCAGTAAAAAAAGTTCGAGACGGAGATTATGCTCTTAAGCTATATTATGGCGTTGAGGGAGAGGATATATGGGAGATAGCTAAGAGATACAGCACTTCTGTCAGATCTATTATGGAAGAAAACGACTTAGACGAAGAACGGTTAACCAAGAGCGGTATGCTGTTGATTCCGATAGTATAATGAAGCGGTTTAATAAAATGTGTATACCGCCGCCGTAAGCGGTATACGCGGTAAAATCTCGGAAATCTCTGTCATGCCGCTGAGGAGGTTTTCGTTTCAAATTATCTGAAGTTTGCGGCAGAACGGAGATTAATATGACAAACGATATTTACAGCGATATTGCCAGCAGAACTGACGGCGACATATATATTGGCGTTGTCGGACCTGTCCGGACAGGCAAATCGACCTTTATTAAAAGGTTTATGGAGTCTCTGGTGATACCTAACATTGAAAGCGATTTTAAGAGGGAACGGGCTGTTGACGAGCTTCCTCAGTCCGCAGCCGGAAAAACTATAATGACGACTGAACCTAAGTTTATTCCGGAAGAGGCGGTTGAAGTAAATCTGGGAGACGGCGCGAGATTCAATGTGAGAATGATAGACTGCGTTGGGTACATAGTTCCCAGCTCAATAGGATATATAGAAAATTCTGCTCCGAGAATGGTCCAGACGCCGTGGTTTGAGGAAGAGGTTCCGTTTAATATGGCGGCAGAAATAGGTACAAGAAAGGTCATATCCGAGCATTCTACTATCGGTCTTGTGGTTACTGCCGACGGAAGTATTTCTGATATTCCCAGGGATGAATATGCCGAGGTTGAAGAGAGGGTTATTAACGAACTGAATGAAATCGATAAGCCGTTTGTGGTTATAATGAACTGCGTTAATCCTCGCTCGGAAGACGCTAAAGCTTTATGCAGCGAGCTTTCTGAAAAATATTCGGCAACCGTAATTCCGGTTAATTGTCTTGAGCTTAATGAACAGGATATTAGGGATATTATTACTCAGGTTCTGTTCGCTTTTCCAATCAAGGAAATAAATATTCGAATGGAAAAGTGGATTACAGGCCTTGAAAAGGGCCATTGGCTAAAAAATGAAGTATTTTCAGCCGTAAGGGAAGCTGCTGAAAACGTCAGGATAGTCAGAGAGGTCAAGAGAGCTGCGGAGCTTATGGGCAAGTGTCAATATGTTGTTGATTCAAGAGTAGCCGATATGAATTTAGGTAAGGGAAGCATTACTATTCAGGTTAGTCTGGACAGCAGTCTGTTCTATAAAATACTTGGAGAGGCTACCGGTATAGAAATAGTTAATGAGAGCGATTTGCTGCCTGTTCTTATGGAGCTTAATAATATTAAGAAGCAATTCATGAAAATTAAGCCTGCGCTTGACGAGGTTGAGGCTACCGGTTATGGAATAGTAATGCCGGATATTGACGAGCTTTCACTTGAAGAACCTGAAATTATTAAACAGGGAGGAAAATACGGAGTTAAGCTCAAGGCCTCCGCTCCGTCGATACATCTGATGAAGGCGGCTATCAATACCACTGTCAGCCCGATTGTCGGAACTGAAAAGCAGAGCGAGGAGCTTGTTATGTATCTGCTTTCCGGATTCGAAGAAAATCCGAAGAAAATCTGGGAATCAAATATTTTTGGAAAATCGCTGCATGAGCTGGTAAACGAAGGACTTCATAATAAGCTTTATAAAATGCCGGTTGAGGCAAGAATGAAGCTTCAGGAAACCTTGCAGAGAGTTATCAACGAGGGCTGCAGCGGACTTATATGCTTTATACTTTGAAAATAATTCAGCGGACATTATATGTCCGCTGTTTTATTTTAAGAGAAAAAAGACGGAATTTCTTCCGCCTTTTTTCCAGTTATTTTTCTTTTCTCTAATCTTGTGCTCTACACGCTAAATATTATATCAAAAAACAGATTAATAAAAAAGAGATAATATGTTAAATTTGTGTTAATAAGCTGATATATTTTTAACAATTATAGTCTATTTGATAATAAAAACTATATTTTTACAGGGACTTTTCACAATGGCAAAAATATGTTATAATAATATCATATTTTTATTTTGATTGGAGAATCATAAATGTTATCAACATTTTATACTGAATTAAAAAGAAAAGCTCTTGAAAAATATTTCGGAAGAATGAACGAACGCCAGAAGGAAGCTGTATTTTCCGTTAAAGGGCCCGTTCTGGTTCTTGCCGGGGCAGGCAGCGGAAAGACTACGGTTATAGTAAACCGTATTGCGAATATGATTAATTTCGGTAACGCTTATTTCGATATTTCATATCAGGGAAATGAAGACGACTGTCTTTTACTTGAAAATTATTTAAAAGGAGAAGAAGTTAGTTTATCTTCTCTCAGAGACGCTGTTGCACATGAACCGATAAAGCCTTGGAACATTCTGGCAATTACATTTACAAATAAGGCGGCCGGAGAATTAAAGGAGAGGCTTTATACAATGCTGGGCGAAGAAGCTTCAGATATCAGGGCTGCGACCTTTCATTCGGCGTGCGTAAGAATCCTGAGACGAGATATTGAAAGGCTGGGTTACCAGAGCAGTTTTACAATTTATGATTCCGACGACAGCCAGAGGGTAATAAAAGCTTGTATGACAGATCTTGGCATATCGGAAAAGCAATTATCGCCAAAGGCTGTTTTATCGGAAATCGGATCTGCTAAGGACAGTCTTTTGAATCCTGACGATTATGAAGAAAGAGTTGGTAAGGATTACAGAAAAACTGTGATTTCAAGGGTTTACAGGGAATATCAGAAAAGATTATTCGCCTCAAACGCAGTGGACTTTGATGATATTATAAATCTTACGGTAAGAATACTCACCGATTATCCCGACGCTCTTGAATATTACCAGAACAGATATAAATATATAATGGTAGACGAATATCAGGATACTAATCACGCTCAGTTCAGGCTGGTAAGTCTTTTGTCGGCAAAGCACAATAATCTGTGCGTGGTGGGAGACGATGATCAGAGTATTTATAAATTCAGAGGGGCTACAATTGAAAATATATTGAATTTTGAAAAGCAATATAATGCTTGCAAGGTAATAAGGCTTGAACAGAATTACCGTTCAACGCAGAATATACTGGACGCGGCAAACTCTGTAATAAAAAATAATTCAGAAAGAAAATCAAAAAAATTATGGACCGACAGCGGTGAAGGCGAAAGGATAGTTTGGTACAGGGCAAGGGACGAGCGTGACGAGGCGTCATTTATAGCCTCCGCTATACTTGAAAGTATAAAAAACGGCGATAAGTTCGGGGACAGCGCGGTTTTATATAGAATGAACGCCCAGTCCAATACTATAGAGCAGGCGTTTGTAAAAAGCGGTATTCCGTATCGTGTATTCGGAGGTATGAGATTTTATGACCGTAAGGAAATTAAGGATTTGACGTCTTATCTTGCAGTCATAAATAATGAAAATGATATACTTAGATTCAGAAGAATAGTCAACGAGCCTAAGAGAGGTATAGGCGACAGTACGTTAAGCCTTATTAACGATATTACATCCGACCTTGGTCTTTCTCCGATAGAAGTAATGAAAAATGCCGGCGATTATCCTTTACTTTCAAAAAAAGCGGGAGTTCTTAAAGCCGCTGCGGAAATGTTTTCTGAATTGCAGTCCGCGTCAGAAGAAATGCCCTTAGATGAATTTTTTGATTTTCTTCTGGAGCGAACCGGTTATCTCGAATATATGAAAAGTCTCGGAGACGACGGATTAACGAAGTTAGAGAATATCAGCGAATTAAAATCTACAATTGTTTCATATATTAGTGAAAGCGACGAACCGTCCTTAAATGAATTCCTTGAGGAAATATCGCTGTATACCGACCTTGATAAAATGGACGCCGATACCGACGCTGTAGTTATGATGACGGTTCATTCAGCAAAAGGACTTGAATTTAATAATGTATTTGCAATAGGTATGGAGGACGGTATTTTCCCAAGCGGCAGATGTCTTAACAGTGATTCGGAAATTGAAGAAGAACGCAGACTGGCTTATGTCGCTATTACAAGAGCCAGAAAAAGACTATATTTAAGCAGCGCTGCACAAAGAATGCTTTTTGGAACCACGCAGCGGAATACAACCTCCAGATTTATCAGAGAAATAGATAAGACTCTTATAGACAAGCATGATAACACAATTATTGCCAAAACAGATAAGCCGCCTGTTACAAACGCAAGCTCGTCTATATCGTTGCAGCAGCAAATCGCTAAGATCAAAACGGCGAAACCGTCTGATTTACCTGCAAATACCGTTTATTCAGTCGGGGAAAAGGTAATGCATAATATATTCGGAGAGGGAACTATTCTAAGCGTTAAGAAAATGGCAAACGACGCAATGCTGGAAATTGCCTTCGATAAGGTAGGAACGAAAAAAATTATGGCTAATTTTGCGAAAATAAAGAAGTGCTGATAAATTTAATAGGATAAACATGTGATTAAAAAGCACAACAGATAGGTTAATACTATATAAATATGATGAATTTTAATTGACATATAAAGAGTATTATGTTAAAATGATAGTACTATTATGAAAAACGGAAGGAGTTTGAAAATATGAAATTTTCAGACGGATTTTGGCTTAATCAAAGGGGTTTTAACGTGAATTATGCCGTTATGGCCTATGAAATAACGACAACTCCTAATTCAATAACAGTTTTTGCAACCTCTTCGGCGATTTATAACAGAGCTATGACTCTTGGCGGAGTTACCTTTGAGATCACTTATAAATCAACTGCTCCGGACGTTATTAAGGTGTCTGTTGTTCATCATAAGGGAACTTTGAAAAATGCTCCTAAATTTGAGCTTAATGAAGATCAGGGCTATATTCCGGAGATAAAGACCGGAGAAGATTTTGCTGAGATGACTTCCGGCAGCACTAAGGTGAGAATAAAGAAAGGCTTTGACTGGGACGTTGAATTCAGCTATAAGGGAAAACGTCTTACCGGCGGAGCATGGAGAGCTACGTCTTATATTGAAGAAAATCAGTTCAGAGCCGATAACCGTATCAACAGCATGCGGGACGACAGCTTTTGGAGCTATCCGGCAGACGAGCATAACACATATATAAGAGAGCAGCTTACTCTCGGTATAGGAGAATGTATTTACGGATTTGGTGAAAAATTTACTACCTTTGTTAAAAACGGTCAGAACGTTGAAATGTGGAATTCCGACGGAGGCACTTGCTCTGACCAGAGCTATAAATGCGTTCCTTTTTACATTTCATCTAACGGATACGGAGTTTTTGTCAACAGTTCCGATAAGGTTTCCTATGAAATTGCGTCTGATACCGTGTCTAAGGTTTCAATAACCGTTCCGGGCGAGGAAATTGAATATTTTGTTATCGGCGGAGAAAATCTGCACGAGGTATTGTCAAATTATACGACGCTTACGGGAAAACCTGCCTTGCCTCCGGCCAAAACGTTCGGTCTGTGGCTGTCTACGTCGTTCACTACAACCTATGACGAAGAAACGATAACGTCGTTTATAGACGGAATGGCCGAGAGGGATATTCCTCTTCAGATGTTTCACTTTGACTGCTTTTGGATGAAGGGATACGAGTGGTGTAATTTCGATTGGGATAAAACTCAGTTCCCGGATCCTCCGGCTATGCTCAAAAGGCTTAAGGAAAGAGGGCTGGGCATATGCGTATGGATCAATCCGTATATAGCGCAGCGTTCAAGTCTGTTTGACGAGGGAGTTAAAAACGGCTACTTTATTAAAAATACAGACGGAAGCGTTTTTCAGTGTGATATGTGGCAGCCGGGCATGGCTATTGTCGATTTTACAAATCCTGAGGCATGCGAATGGTATGCGTCAAAAATACGCGCTTTATGCGATATGGGAGTAACTGCGATAAAAACTGACTTTGGCGAAAGAATACCTACAAAGGTGAAGTATTTCAGCGGTGAAGATCCTGTTAAAATGCATAATTATTACACATATTTATACAATAAGCTTGTTTTTAATGTTCTTAAGGATTATTACGGAGAGAATCAGGCTTGTCTGTTTGCCAGAAGCGCAACGGCCGGCGGACAGCAGTTCCCGGTTCATTGGGGCGGCGATTGTTCAGCCGAATATTCTTCAATGGCAGAAACTCTCAGAGGCGGTCTTTCGCTCTGTGCGTCCGGTTTCGGATATTTTAGTCATGATATCGGCGGTTTTGAGGCTACCGCATCTCCTGACGTTTATAAAAGATGGTGCGCGTTCGGTCTGATGTCAACTCACAGCCGTCTGCACGGTTCAACCTCTTACAGGGTTCCGTGGGCTTATGAGGATGATACTCCCGAAAACCCTGAAAACGCTTGCGCAGTACTTAGGTTCTTTACAAAGCTTAAGGGCAGACTTATGCCGTATTTGTTCTCGCAGGCTGTCAAGACATCGTCTACCGGCGTTCCTATGATGAGAGCCATGGTTATAGATTTCGCGGAAGATCCGGCTTGTCTTTTCCTTGACAGACAATATATGCTGGGTGATAATCTCCTTTGCGCTCCGGTTCTCAGTGAAGACGGAGTGGTTCAGTATTATCTTCCGGAAGGAAAGTGGACCGATATTATTACCGGAGAAACTATTGAGGGCGGAAGATATGTAAAGAAGAAATGTTCATATCTGGAAATGCCTGTATTAGCAAAGCCCGGATCTATTATTGTTTACGGCGATTTTAACAACAGCTTTGAATATGATTATATTAATAATGCAAACGCGGTTATATATAATCTTGAGGACGGAAAATCGTCGGAGACTGAGGTTTATGATATTGACGCCAATAGGGTTATGTCTATGAAGGCCGAAAGAAACGGAAATGAGATCTGCGTAACTTATACAAGCGGCAGAGCATTTAAAATCACGGCAGAGGGTAAGGTCTTTGACGCGCCGGCTGCCGATAACAGTCAGATTATTATTAATTTATAATCAGGAGAGACGACTCTCTCCTGATAAACGGAGTTTTGAAATGGGCAAAAATGAAATAGATTATATTTGGACGGACAAAAAGCGTACTCTTTTCGGACTTCCGCTTTCGTTTACAAGATATTTTCTTACGGAAAATAAATTTATTACAAGAGTTGGTCTACTTAGTCTTGCGGAGGATGAGCTCGATTTATATACTGTGACAGACAAAAAGCTGATGCTTCCTTTGAAACAGAGAATATTCGGTTGCGGAACTATTATATTGTATGTCAGAGATACGGATACGCCTATCAAGGAAATAAAATCCGTTAAGGCTCCAAGAAAGGTATTGGAGCAGCTTGATAAATATATTAATATACAGCGCGACCGTTACAGAACGAGAGGCCGGGATATGATAGGATATGACGTTCATGATTGCGACGATCACGAAGACGATTACAACTGAATGAAATTATTTTAAAAGAGATGTGGAAAAATGCTTGAATTTATAACTGAAAAAGAAACCTGCTGGGAAAAGCTTCAAAAGGAACACCGTCCGGTTTATATTTACGGAATGGGGGACGGAGCTATTAAAATTATGTCAGTATTTAAAAAATACGGAATAAAAACAGCAGGAATTTTTGCAAGCGACGATTTCGTAAGAGGGCATTATTTTCAGGGCTTTAGGGTTATGAGGCTTTCTGAGGTAGAGGAGCGTGAATCCGATTTTGCAGTAGTACTGGCATTTGCTGCCGGATATGAAGAGCTTGTAGACAGAATAAAAATGATTGGAAAAAAGCATAAGCTATATGTGCCGGACGTGCCTGTTATCGGCAGCGGTTTGTTTACATATGAGTATTGCGTAAGAAACGCTGATAAACTTCAGGAGGTCTACGAGCTTCTTGCAGATAATTATTCAAGAAAGGTTTTCGCGTCAATTATTAATTTTAAAATCAGCGGAGATATAAGTCATCTTGAAAATATAACCGCGACAAAAACTGAGATTTACCGTGATATAATTAAGCCGAATCTGAATGAGCATTATGTTGATCTTGGAGCATATAATGGAGATACAATATTGGAAATGCTTGAAATTACACGTAACAGATATGTTCGGATTTACGCTATGGAGCCAGACAGGAAAAACTTCAAAAAGCTCTGTAAAAATATTGAAGGAAAAAATCATATTTACGCATACAATAACGCTGCCTGGTGTATTGATACTCAGCTTCCGTTCAGTGCAAAATCAGGGAGACAGTCTTCAATTGCTGCTAGCAGAGGAACAAAATATATTGAGGGTAGGTCGGTAGACAGTATTCTTAACGGAAATGAAGCTACGCTTATAAAAATGGATGTTGAAGGAGCAGAGCGGGAAGCGCTCTGGGGCGCATGTCAGACTATAGCGAGATATAATCCCAGGCTTATGGTAGCCCTCTATCACAGAAATGAAGATTTATTTGAGCTTCCGTTGCTTGTGCATAAGCTTAATTCCAAATATAAGCTCTATATACGCCATCAGCTTTATATACCTGCATGGGAAACAAATTTATATGCAGTTATATGATAAAATAAATATTGTTTTATTAGGAAAATATAATGTAAAATCAGTTGGGGAAATAACTAAAACAGCCGATTCAATTTAATGTTGAACCGGCATTTTTTCTAATTAATATCTTCTTTCAAAAAATATTGATATAAATAATTTTATAAGGACGATTTCAGTATTGTTTCTGAATACTTTGAGAATGGGCTACATGGTAGGTATTAACATTCCAAGAAGATACATACGGCATTTAAACATGCTGAAAGGATGATAAAATTAATGGGGCGGGAAAAACAATCCGGCTCCTTTTTAAAACGCCTCCTCAGCCAAATGATAACTGAAAGACATAACGCAATATTATTTAAGAAATTTTTAAATAACAATATCGCCTTAACCGGCAGAACGGAGATTAAAATGAAGCTACTTCATATTTCTGATCTTCATCTTGGTAAGCGTCTTAATGATTACAGTCTTATTGATGATCAGAGGGAGGTTTTAAAACAGGCTGTTGACGCCTATATGTTACAAAAGTGCGAGGGCGTGATAATTGCGGGGGATATTTATGACAAATCTGTTCCCTCAGCAGAAGCCATGAAATTATTTAATAATTTTATTACGGATTTATCAAATATCGGTTCAAAAATTTATATGATAAGCGGAAATCATGATTCTCCTGAAAGAATATCATATTATTCTTCTATAATTAAAAAGAGCGGAATATATGCTCCCGAACCTTTTTCGGGAAAGCTGCAGAGCATAGACGAGGATAATAAAATCACAATACATCTGCTTCCATTCATTAAACCGGCTAATGTAAAACAGTTTTATCCGGAGAAGCAGCAGCTTTCCTATGAACAAGCAGTGAAAACCGTTATAGAAAACTCGTATATTGATGAAAATCGATTTAATATATTGGTATGCCATCAGTTTATAACTGGCGGCAAAACTTGTGATTCCGAAGAATTTGCTATCGGAGGACTGGACAGCGTAAGCGCAGAAATTTTTGATATTTTTGATTATGTCGCTTTAGGGCATCTTCATCAGTCGCAGCGGTGCGGCAAAGAAACGGTAAGATATGCCGGTTCTCCGCTTAAATATTCACTGTCGGAGGAATTTCACAAAAAATCCTTTACCGTAGTTGAGGTTAAGGGAAAAAATGATATAAAGATTAATACGGCGCCGATAATACTTCCTCACGATGTAAAGACCATAAAAGGAAGCTTTGAGGAATTAATGAATAAAAGCTATACCGAGGATTACATACGAGTTATAATTACAGATGAAACGGTTTCACCCGACGCCAGAATAGCCCTGAGAAGCGTATTCCCGAATATGCTGAAATTCAGTATAGATAACTCTAAGACCTCGTATGAAACGGACGTTTATTCGGAAGAATCAATAGAAAATAAAAGTCCTGAGGAATTGTTTGGTGATTTTTATGCGCTTCAGAATAATGGAGTTTATCCAAGTGAAAAGCAGCTTGAAATAATTAGGGAAATATTTAATGATCTTGAGGAGACGGTGGAATGAAACCTTTGAAGCTTATAATGTCGGCGTTCGGGCCTTTTGCTGAAATGACGGAGATTGATTTTACTAAAATCGGAAAATGCGGGGTGTATTTGATAACAGGGGATACCGGTTCAGGCAAGACTACCATTTTCGACGCTATTTCATTTGCTCTTTACGGAGAGGCAAGCGGAGGACGCGACAGAAGAAGCGTAAAATCCTTTCGTTCCGATTTCGCCTTGTCTTCCGCTGAGACTTATGTTATTTTTGAATTTGAACAGCATGGAAAACATTATGAAATAAGAAGATCCCCGTCTTATGAAAGACTGAGCAAGCGAGGACGTTCCGGTGGTATGATTGTCACCCAGCATGAGGCTGTTCTTACAGATTTATCAAACGGTTCCGTTTGGACAAAAACCGACGAGGCCGGTAAGAAAATTGAAGAAATCATAGGGCTGAACCGGAATCAGTTTTCACAGACTGTTATGATAGCTCAGGGAGATTTCCTGAAAATTATTAATAATAAAAGCGACGATAGAAAACAGATATTTCAAAAGCTGTTTAATACCTCACTGTATGACAGATTTCAGCAGAAGCTTAAAGAAATTGACGCGGATTTGGAATCACAGTCTGAAAAAATTACATGGGAATTAAAAAATGAAATGAGCAGGGGAATCACAGACTCAGGGGAGATTGATAAAAGCGACGAAGTCTGCGCTGAGGCGTATCTTGATTTTTTGACTAAGGACAATATTAAATATACTTCTCTTCTTAAAAAAATGATTTTAAAAAAAGACGAGCTTTCAGAATCTAACGATCATCATATAAGGCTTATAGCCGAGGGGCGAGAGCTAAATTTAAAATTGGAAGAGCTTGAAAAAAAGAATAAAGAATTAAGTGATTGCCTTCAAAAATCAGACGCTATGAATAAAAAGGCTATAGAAATAAGTAATGCAAAACAGGCTGGACAGATATTAATTCATGAAAAACTTCTTGAGGATAAGAGGCGATCATTATCCCAAAAGAATAATGAACGCATTATGCTTGAGCAGCAGGAATCTGAGCACAAAAATAAATTATATACCGCATCTGAAAAGTATAAAGCGGCTAAACGAGAATCGGAATGTCTTGACGAGCTGCGCAGAAAATATACCATACTGGAAAATGCCTTGCCGTTATTTAGGCAGCTTAACGAAAACAGAAAAAAGTATGCGCAGACGTCGGAAAGGCTTTTAAATCTAAGAGAAAAAAGCGAGTCTGCTGATAAAGAATACCGTAAGGCGCTTGACGCGTTTATATTAGGTCAGGCGGGATTGCTTGCAGAAAGGCTTGAAAACGGCAAGCCTTGCCCCGTGTGTGGATCAGATAGTCACCCAAGACCTGCCGGTTTATCTGAAGATACGCCGTCGCAGTCTGCTGTAAACGAATTGGAGGAATCGGCAGTAAGGCTCAGAGAAACCTATAAAAAGTGTTCGGAAGAGTGCGCTTTGTTTAAGGCTGCCGTTGAAAATATTGAGAAGAATGAAATTATAAAAGAACAATCAGAGGAAGCTTTATTAAAGAATTTGAGTGAAATAAAAAAGCAAATAGAAAATACTGAAGAAAATTTAAAAAAAGCGGAAAGCGTCTATAATAATGAAATGCAGAACGGACTTAAGCTTGATGAGAGAAAAAGCTTCAATAAAAGCGAGCTTGAACGGCTTCAAAAAGAAGAAAAGCGCTATTTAATGGACTTTGAAAACGCTTTATCTCAAAGCAGATTCGACAGCACGGAAGCTTATGAATCGTCTAAGCTTGATCCGGAAATAATAGAAAAGTATGAAAGGGAAATTGAAAACTATAATTCGTCCGTTAATATACTTGAATCGAGCATAAAGGAACTGAAAAGGATTACTCTAAAAAAAATCAGAGTTGATATAGCGACTTTGGAAAAAGAAAAATCAGAAATATCAGACAAGTTAAAAAATATTTCAGAACAGATATCTTCTGTTAGGACAAGATTGGATATTAATGCCAGTGTAGTAAAAAATATGAAAAGGCTGATTGAAAAACAGAAGATTATAAGGAACGATTGGGGAATTATTAATGATCTTTATAAGACGGCAAGCGGTCAGCAGGGAGGCGGGAAATCTAAAATAAGGTTTGAAGCATATGTTCAGAGATATTATTTCAGGCAGATTATATCATGCGCCAACAAAAGACTAAAACTGCTTACCGACGACGCCTTTGTTCTTAAATGCAGCGAAAGAACGAAGGATTTACGCCGCCAGTCCGGATTGGAGCTTGAGGTATTGGACAGGAAAACTGGCCAATGGAGAGACGTAAGCACTCTTTCAGGGGGAGAATCATTTCTTGCAGCTCTTGCTCTTGCGCTTGGTCTGTCAGATATTGTTCAGGAAAACAGAGGCGGTATTCAGATTGATTCAATGTTTATTGACGAGGGCTTCGGAACGCTTGACGACAATTCTTTGAATCAGACTTTGGATCTTCTTGATAGACTTGCGGGGGGGAAACGTCTTATAGGAATTATTTCTCACGTCGGAGAGCTTAAGAACAGAATAGACAAAAAAATTAAAGTGTATAAAACTTCTGTTGGAAGCGAAATAGAAATATCTGAGTCATAATAGCTTATAAATTTGTAAAGCGTTATTAATTATATGCCGCACACTGTGCATAAGTATTTTCAGCACAGGCCTTTTACATTTTTTTCTGTAGGCTATCATATAGTTTTCACACAAAAAAGTATAATATAATCATACACAAAAAACAATTATGCTTTACATAGAAAGGAAGTTTTATTATGTTAGATAACGATTTTAACCGTCCTGAAGATAACGTTCAGAATAATTCGGAAGATCAGAATAATCATAGTTCTTTCAGCTATAATTATCCGAAGGAAAACAATGCGCAGTCCAACGGTCCCGATATTGAAAAGCCCAAAAAGAAAAAACATGTGTTTACAAAGGTTATTGCTTTTGCAGTATGCGCGGCTGTAATTTCAGCAGGTTCGATACAGTGCTACAGGTATCTGGACAGCAATGACAAGCTTGACGGTTTTTTCAGCAGGTCAAGTAGCTCTCAAACCGACAAAAAAGAAGATTCCGGTGATGACGATAATTCATCGTCGCAGACGTCAAATAAAGCGACAGGCGAAAGCAAGAGCTGGCTTCAGCTTGCTGCAAGATCAGACGGTCTGACTATACCGGAGGCGGTTGAAAAGGTTATGCCTGCGGTAGTAGGAATATCCTCTGAATTTACAACGACCGGCGGAGACACGTCGGGCGGATGGTTTTTCGGTCAGGGGCAGACTCAGACTCAGCCGGCAACTGCAACTGGTACAGGTATTGTAATGACCTCGGACGGATATATTATTACTAACGCCCATGTTATTAACGACACAGAATACGGATACGGCGTAGCAAGCTCGGTTTCAGTACTTATGTCTGATAAAACCGAGTATGAGGCTACAATAAAGGGCTATGACGAGGATACCGATATAGCCGTTTTAAAGGTTGACGCAAAGGATCTTCAGGCAGCCGAATTTGGCAGCAGCGACGATCTTCAGGTAGGAGAGCTTGTTATTGCCATTGGTAATCCGCTTGGATTCGAGCTTTTTGGCTCTGTAACATGCGGTATTGTTTCTGCGCTGAATCGTGAAATTACTATAAACGATAAGAACATGAGCCTTATTCAGACGGACGCAGCGATTAACTCGGGTAATTCGGGCGGCCCGCTTGTAAACAGCTATGGTCAGGTGATAGGAATAAATTCTGCTAAAATGTCGTCAACATACTCGACGTCAGGTTCTGCTTCTGTTGAAGGTCTCGGATTTGCTATTCCTATGACTCAGGCTCAGACAATTATCGACGATTTGATTAATTACGGTTATGTTACAGGAAGACCGCAGATCGGTATCAGCGTAAGCAACGTAGATGAATATACGGCGACTCTTTATAATATGCCTATCGGCGTTTATGTTAGATCAGTTACTCCTAACGGAGCTGCTGAAAAGGCCGGCATTCAGGCCGGAGATATAATAATCGGCGTAAACGGAGAATCTGTATCTACTGATGACGAGCTTAACAAGAAAAAGGATGAGCATAATGCGGGAGATACGATTACTCTTAACATTTCAAGGAATGGAGCAGATATTAATATTGATGTAACCTTGGAGGAAGTAACACAGGGAGATCAAATATTCGGAGGCAGTGAGTCTACTCAAAATTGATATTATTTCATCTTTTATATAAACAATTATCCTTCCGGAGGCGTTTGTGTTAAACAGACGCCGCTTTTTTTATGCAAAAAAAATCCCGCCTTAGATTAAGACGGGATTTTGAAAAAATGAGGGAAATCTTATAAACTCAGGGTTTTTAAGATTACGAATTAATTATATACCATTTTTTTACAAATTTCAAGACTTTTCTATGTTTGTTCATAAAAAGTTTACATTTAGAGAAAGAATATTATAATTTGCTATTTCATAAATCATATGTTATACTTATATAGATGTGATTTGAAAACTGAACTATAAAATTGCCATAGTCATAAAACCTGAATAAATTTAAAAACGTTGTATAGTTAAATAACTAAAATAATAAGCTTTGAAAGGAAGGATATATGAATATTATAAAAATAAGTAATCTTAATAAGAGCTTCGGCGAGGTAAGGGCTGTACAGGACCTGAGTCTTAAGGTCAAAGAGGGAGAGCTGTTTGCGTTTCTGGGAGTAAACGGTGCGGGCAAAAGCACTGCAATATCTATTATGTGCGGTCAGCTTGCTAAGGATTCAGGAAAGGTTATAATAGACGATTTGGATCTTGATTTTGATATGAGTAAAATAAAAAATAAATTGGGTGTGGTATTTCAGAATTCGGTACTTGATAAGGCTTTGACTGTCAAGGACAATTTGGAAAGTCGTGCGGCTCTTTACGGTATAAACGGTAAAGCCTTTAAGAACAGACTTTCAGAGCTTTCACAGCTTCTTGAATTTGATGATTTACTTGGAAGAGCTGTCGGAAAGCTTTCCGGCGGACAGAGGCGCAGAATTGATGTTGCGCGTGCGTTGCTTCATGAACCGAAAATACTTATCCTGGACGAGCCGACAACGGGACTTGATCCTCAGACAAGAAAATTACTTTGGAATGTAATTTCAGGTTTAAAGGATAAAAATAAAATGACTGTATTTTTAACGACGCATTATATGGAAGAAGCGTCAGACGCCGATTATGTTGTTATTTTAGACGGTGGAAGAATTTCAGCAGAGGGTACTCCCCGTGAATTGAAAAACGAGTATACCGGAGATTTTATTACTCTTTACGGAGTTGACGAGAAACAGGTAAAAAAGAGATTTTCAGATTATGAATATTTAAGGGGAGCATATCGTATTGCGGTGCCAAATACATCGGAGGCAACGAAGCTTATAATAAAGTACCCGGAAATTTTTGAGGATTATGAAATTGTAAAGGGTAAAATGGACGATGTTTTTCTCTCGGTTACAGGTAAAAAACTTTTGGGAGGATCAGAAAAATGAGTAAACTGAAGGCTCTTATAAAACGAGATACTAAGCTGTTTTTTAAAGATAAGGGGATGTTTTTTACTTCCCTTATAACGCCGCTGATACTTCTGTTTCTTTATTCTACATTTTTAAATAATGTTTACCGTGACACTTTCAGCGGAAGCTTGGAAAATATGGGAAACGGTTTTACAGCGCCGGATAAGTTAATAAACGGTTGCGTAGGAGGACAGCTTTTTTCCTCTTTGCTTGCGGTTTGCTGTGTTACAGTTTCATTCTGTTCCAATATGCTTATGGTTCAGGATAAGGTAACAGGGGCGCGACATGATTTGGGAATTGCGCCTGTTAAAAACTCAACATTAGCTTTAGGATATTATATTTCCACCGTATTGACTACTCTTATTATTTGCATTGTTGCCGCCGCAGCTTCACTGGTATACATAGCAAATACAGGCTGGTATTTGTCGATTACAGATATTATTTTTATAATGCTTGACATATTTTTATTGGTTATGTTTGGCGCCGCCTTGTCAAGTATAGTTAATTTTTTTCTGTCGTCACAGGGACAAATGTCGGCAGTTGGTACTATTATAAGCGCAGGATACGGATTTATATGCGGAGCCTATATGCCTATATCCCAGTTCGGGGAAGGGCTTCAAAAGGTAATTTCTTTTCTGCCCGGAACATACGGTACTTCTCTTATGAGAAATCATGCTCTTCGCGGCGTTTTTGAGGAAATGGAAAATCAGGGATTTCCATCAGAAGTTATAAACGGAATTAAGGATTTAGTTGACTGCAATCTATATTTTTTCGGAAATGACGTAAGTATTACTTCAATGTATTTAATTCTTGGAGTTTCAGTTATTATTTTAATAGCAATTTATATCGTTCTTAACGTCTGGAAAGGCAGAAAAGCTAATTAATATATGCGAGGCGGCATTTGCCGCCGTTTTTTATTCATAGTAAAATACGAATTAATTATATATAAGCCGCATAAATTTAAATATATTAAAATTAATATTTAACAGGAGTGATTATGAAAAAGATACAATTAACTGAGCTGCTTATATTTATTGTGATTACAGAACTGGTAGGGGCATTGTCAGGACTTATTACAGGAAACGCGTTTTCTTATTACAGTGAGCTGACAAAACCGTCTTTGTCTCCTCCCTCAGCAGTTTTTCCGGCAGTTTGGTTTTTTATTTACGCTCTTATGGGAGTTTCGGCGTATATGATTTATGTTTCAGACGCAAGCGACAGTAAAAAGAAATTCGCTTTGACTTTATACGGATTGCAATTATTTGTAAACTTTTTGTGGAGTATCGTATTTTTCAAATTTCAGCAAATGGGATTATCTGTTGCAGTAATCATAATTCTGCTGATACTGATAATATTTATGATTATGATTTTCAGAAAAATTAGTCCGGCTGCCGCATATATCAATCTGCCGTATCTTATTTGGACTATTTTCGCAGCATATCTTAATATAGGCATATTGGTTCTTAATTGAAATTATAAAGCCGCTTAGTTTAATTACTAAGCGGCTTTATAATTTTATATTACTGTCCAAGCTTATCCTCGGTTACAACCATAGCTACATAATTCATAAGAAGCAGGCTGTCCGATGTTGTAATTTCACCGTCCTTGGCGCAATCGGCGTTCGCCGCTCCTAACGGCTCCAGCGTATTTAATTCCGGATTAAGCAGATACATATTTATCGCTACAACGTCCGCAATATTTACACTGCCGTCTAAATTTACGTCGCCGTATTTCGAAGCAGTAACTTCGTCAGAAGGCTTTGATGTTGCAGATGAAGCTTCGGTTACAGTTGTAGAAGCTTCAGTTTCCGCCTGTGAAGGCTCTGTTGTTTCCTCTGTCGGCTTCGGATTGACTGAACCGTCTGAATCGAGATTGCTTCCTTCAGAATCGGCGTATTTTTCGTAATATTCTGTAACAGTCATTCCGGTTCCGTTTTCGCCTAACGGTATTTTGTGATCAAGTCCTATATACTTTCCCGAAACATTTGTTTGCCAGAGAGATTTTTCAAATAGACCGTATTTTTCCTCATCCCATGTCATGAAATCATAGCTTAAAAGTCCGCCCGTATCGCCCGAATTCGGATTAAGACACCAGAATGTATGATTAATATGATTGTCTATCATGTAATCGCGCAGTAATTCCATCCATTTTTGATTTTCTGCGCCGTCCATATGACCGCCCCATTCACCGATAAGCAGCGGCGCGATATCCTGATCATTTATATATGCCCATGTGTCGTACCAGTAATCGTCAAGCAGAGACTGTGTTGTAAAATCCTTCTGAAACCATGACTGAGGCCACACCGACGGACCGTAATCGTGCGGAGAATAAACAATCTGGCTGTTTCTTTCAGCAGATCCCAATTCTATAGGATAATCCTTAACTCCTCTGAGATTGCCTCCCCACCATCCTGCATAATAAGGCGGATTTGATTCGGAATCAGGCTGTCCCCATGTAAAGCTGCTGCTTCTTAAATGCTGTTCAACGCCTTCTATTAGTATAAGCGCGTTTGGATTGACGTCGAGTATAGCATTGGCGCATTTGGTCGCCGCATATGCCCAGTTATTTTCATCAGTTGAATCGTCCCATTTTGCGGCGCTGCTTCCTTCCTGACCTTTACCGTGCGGCTCGTTCTTTAAATCATAGGCAACGATCGTATCATCGTTTTTGTATTTATCGGCAAGGTAAACAAGCGTGTCTATCCATATGTCTGTAGTTATAAGAGTACCGTCCTTTGTCTCCTTACCATACCATAAATTATAGTTATGTCCGGAATTGTCGGAATGGGGGCTGTGAATGTCAATGAGCGCTTTAATACCGTATTTTTTGCATTTCTGCATAATTATATCAAATATTTCTTCACTGTTTTTAAGAGTTTTTCCGTCCTCAAGAACAAAGTCTCTGTTTATGTCCACATACGGAGGATCATATCCTGCCTGAACACTCTGCACCGGATTCGGAGTTCCCTTCATCCATGAATAAATCAGCTCTGTGGAAATAGGAAACCGTATAATATTAATTCCTTTATCGGCAACATTAGATAAAAATTTGTCACAGTCGGCGGCGTAAAGTCCGTGGGGAACATTTTCCGAACAGTTGAATCCGAACCAGTTGGCTCCGGTCAGCCATACTTCGTTGCCGTTCATGTCATAAAGCCTGCTGCCCGACGCATGCAGCCAGTCGTCGTTGCAGTCATCAGTTTCCGCTGAAGACGTAATGCCTGTAAAAGCGGAGGTCATGCACGACGCTGCCACAGCAAAAAGAGCTGCGCAGGAAATAAGCAACTTTTTGATTTTCAATTGTAATCCTCCTCAAATAGTTAATAAAATTCCATCAATCTTCTCTTATTATATTATACACAATTAATAAAAAAAGTCAAGTAAAATGAAAGTTTTAATCAAGATTTGATAAAATTTCGTAAACAATAGAATCGGTTGATATATCAGAGGACTGTCGGTTTTCTATTAAAACGGCAAAGGCAATCGGAAAGCTTTCATCATCTACAAAACCGGTAAGCAGCGAATTTTCTTCTTCACCGTTTTTGACCTGCGCGGTACCGCTTTTGATACCAAGATTGTAACCGGGTATGGAGCCGGTATAATTCAGTCCGTTTTCCAGCATTATTTTTTTGACTTCTGATGCGGTAGATGATGAAAATAGCTGATCTGAATATGAAACTGACGATGATTCGACTGTTCTGCCGTTTACGTTTGTTACATGGTCTATCAGATAGGGCATAGTTGATTTGCCGGATTCATTGGCTATTGCGCTTTGCCACATCATCATCTGGCAGGGACTTACAATACTCATGCCCTGACCGATACAGCTCCACTGAGTGTTGAATTCATATTTATCCGTAAGCTCCGTTGAAGCAGTCTGAGAAATTATTCCGTTAATGTCTATGGAACCTGACGCGGATCCGTTCACCGAAAATCCAAGTCTCCTGTATATTTTTTCAATATCGCTCAGATTCCAGTCGGAATCCTCTACAAGCTGTGCAAAAAACGGATTGCAGCTATTCTGAAAGGCTTCGGTTATATTTTGCGTTCCGTGACCGTAAAGGTTATGACAATTGATTACTTCTCCCGTACGGTTTGTATAGCTGCCTTCGCAGACGAATGATTTTTCGCTCAGCTTATCAATACCCATAGTTTCTACAGCGGCTATGAGAGTTGAAATTTTCTGAGTTGAACCGGGAACGGTTTTGTAAAACGCTTTGCAGAGAAGACTTCCTTCCTCAAGGTCCTCGTAGCCCTTCAGAGGATCTACGTTCGGTTTGCTGACGCATATCAATATTTCTCCGGTTTTGTAGTTATATGCTATAGCGCAGCCGTTTTTACTGCCGAACGCAGAATATACCCTCTCATTTGCTCTGTGGTCAAGCGTAGTGTAAATAGCCGCCTTTCCGCCTTTTCTTGTAATGCCTTTAGTAAAGCTGTAGTTGCTGAGTCTTTCAAGGTTGTTTGCGACTAACGTATTGGTCATCTGACCGCTGGCGTCGCCTATGAGATTGCCGACGTCTTTGAAATAACCGTCCGGATAATCTCCCTCTTGAGCTTCGTCGTCAAAAATTATGTCGCCGTTGCAGTCATAAACATAGCCAAGATCTCGTGAACCTGAATTGCTTATATAAAACGACGCCTCCATCTGAATTTTAACTATCAGCATAATTATTCCGGCAAGGAATACCAGCATCATAAATGTTATCAGATTTTTTCCTCTTTTTAAGCTTTTCATACTGCTCTCCTGTTTATTTTAGGTTGCGACGGTCTTATCGGAACAGGGAAAACCGTCGCCTGTCCGGCCTTTAGGAAACCGATCATAAAGCCGCATGCCAGCATGGAGCTTCCTCCCTGTGAAATAAACGGTATTGTTACTCCTGTAAACGGTATCATATTACATGAACCGAATATATTAAGCGCCATCTGTGCAATGAAAGCGGCGCATACTCCTACCGTCAGAGTAGTGTGGAAATATGAGCGCGGTATATTTATCAGCGCTGTTGCAAGGAGCAATATAATCATAAATACTGCCAGCAGCGCCATAAGCATTCCCCATTCCTCGCAGATAGAAGAAAAAACTATGTCAGTGTCTGCCGCCGGAACCTTGTAAAGCGCTCCGTGACCCGGTCCTTTTCCAAACCATCCGCCCTCTGCTATGGCTATAAGCGCCTGACACTGCTGCCATCCGTTGCCTGTTGGATCGCTCCATATATCAACGTTAAGTCTATCCTGAACATATGACGGAGCGAATTTTAAAGCGATTATTATTACAACAAGTCCGACGGAGCTGAGGCTTATTATAAGCTTTTTAGACAGCTTTGCCTTAGGATAGCAGATTCGCATAAGAAAGCCGCATCCGGCAACTGCGGCGAAGGTCGGCAGACTTCCGAGATCCCGGCACCACCACTGAAGAAGCATAATGATTCCTGTTAAAGCAAGAAGCGCCATATTGTCGTAAACTACTCTTACAAACAATACCTTTTTCTTTTTCTGCTGCTGTGCGATTGAAGTGGCGAATACAAGAACGAAGAAAACCTTAAGAAATTCGGAAGGCTGGATAGTTATGAATCCCAAATCTATCCACATTCCTCTGCTTCCGGTAAAAAGCAGGATAGAAACTATGAGTACGCCGCAAATTCCGTAGAATATATATTTATATTTTTCTATAAAATGATAATTTTGTGCAAGCTTGAAGCCAACCTGACAGCATATGAGAGCCAGTATGGAAAAAATGAAATGCTTTAATGCAAATCCCACGCCTCCGAAGCATGATTGGAAAATAACGCTCATATTTAAAAGAGTTATGAGAAGTATATCCAATGTGTACGTGTTTTGCTTTAGGAATTTAAGTATAAAGAAATAAAGTATATCCGAAACAAGAACGGCTGATGAAAGAATTATCGGAGAAATTATAGTTTCGTAGTCGCCCTTTACAAATACAACCGTAAGGAGGGATATGTGCGTCAGCAGGGACAGCAGCGTTATTCCTCCGTATGAAAGACCGTTTTTATACATTTTGCGGTTTTACCCTCCTTATATAAAGAGTTTTTTTCCCGATTCTTATTTCGTCGTTGTTTCTCAGCCGCTGCTGCTTTATTTTCATGCCGTTAACATAGGTTCCTGATTTTGATTCCAAATCGGTCAGCGTCCAGACGCCGTCCTCCAGACTTAAAAGAGCGTGATATCTTGAAACCGACAAATCGGGAAATCTTAGGTCAGCGGAAATATGCCTTCCCATAAGTATTTCCTGTGAATTCAGTGTGAATGTGAAACCGCCTTCCGTATCTGTTAGTATCATATGTCTGGCGGCTCTGTTCCATTGCTGCTGCACCGCTTTTTTTTCCTTTGAGCAGAAAGCGATTATAACCAGAGCGCATACATCTATCAATATAAGAGCTGACGCTGCGATAATATCTTCAAATCCGGAAAGCTTGCCTGTAAGCTCGCCGAGAAATTCAGTAAATGCATCCATTATTGTAAAGCCTTCCCTTCTATTTTCTATTTTAACATTATAATACATTTTCTGTAAATTATCAAGCGGTAATACAAAATATGAAAATTCTACAAAAAATCGGAAATAAAATATTTTTTCTAATGCTTGCAAAAAGATATAAAATAAGATATAATAAGGTGTATCATTATGTATAAAAAGAGCATTAATGATAATACGCTGTCGTAAATATATGAAAGGAGAGCATATCCATTAATCGTTTATGGATATCAGTATTACGCTATGGAAGAAATGTTGAAAGATAATGTATATATGCCGGCAGTAGCTATGAGAGGACTTGTCTGCTTTCCGAGACTTGTCATGCATTTTGATATTGCGCGGGAATTATCCGTTAAAGCGGTAGAAGAATCCCTGAAAAATGACAGATTGGTTTTTCTGACAGCGCAGAAGGACGTTTACATTGAGCGTCCCGGCGAAGAGGATTTATATAAAACCGGCGTCGTAGCCGAAATCAGGCAGACGCTGAAAACCCCTGATAATGTAATGAGAGTTCTTGTCGAGGGCGTTTACAGAGCAAGGACAGTAAAATTCAAAGAAGAAAACGGCATGATAAAATGCGCGGTAAAAAAACTTAACGATTACAGCAGGTATAAGCCTGATCCGGTTGAGCAGACCGCCATATCTCGTTCGCTCAAGGATATTTTTGAACGCTATGCCGAGCTTGTTCCAAGAATGCCTAAGGAACTGGTAGCTTCTATAATGTGTCAGGACGACATATATAAGCTTTTTGAAAATATAGCGTACAATATAAATCTTGATTTTTATGATAAGCAGGCGCTGCTTGAGGAATCGAACATAATGAAGCGTCTCGGAATGCTTTACGGCTGTCTTGTTAAGGAAGTCGAGGTTTTGGAGCTTGAAAAGGAAATACAGGACGAAGTAAAGGAAAATATAGATCAGAATCAAAGAGAATATTATTTAAGAGAGCAGATGAGGGTAATTGCAGGTCAGCTTGGAGAAGATGAGGGTCAGGACGAGGCTTACGATTACATAGACAGAATTTATGAGCTTAAACTTTCGGAGGAAAATACCGAAAAGCTTATAAAGGAAGCCGAAAGACTTTCAAAAATGCCGTCCTCGTCTCAGGAGGCGTTTGTAATCAGAAATTATCTTGACACTGTTCTTGAACTTCCGTGGAATAAGTCGACAAAAATAAAGCTGGATATTAACAAAGCAGCAAAAATACTTGACAAAGATCATTACGGTATGAAAAAGGTAAAGGAAAGAATACTTGAAAGTATAGCCGTTCACGGTCTTATGCCAGAGGTAACAGGGCAGATCATATGCCTTGTGGGTCCTCCCGGAGTCGGAAAAACATCAATTGGACGTTCCATTGCAAAAGCGCTTGGGAGAGAATATGCGCGAGTATCTTTGGGCGGCGTAAGGGACGAATCGGACATAAGGGGACACAGAAAAACCTATGTGGGCGCAATGCCGGGACGTATTATGAATGCGATGAAAATCGCCGGAACTAACAATCCTCTTATATTATTTGATGAAATAGATAAGATGGGAAACGATTTCAGGGGAGATCCGGCGTCAGCTATGCTGGAGGTACTTGACAGCGAGCAGAATAAGGAATTCAGGGATCATTATATAGAGCTTCCGTTTGACCTTAGCCGTGTTTTATTTGTTACAACGGCGAACACTACCGATACTATACCGGCTCCTTTGCTTGACAGAATGGAGCTGATAGAGCTTACAAGCTATACAAGGGAAGAGAAGTTTCATATTGCAAAGCAGCATCTTATTCCTAAGCAGATAAAAAAGCATGGTCTGAAGGGTACTCAGATAAAAATTAATGACGATGTAATTTATATGTTAATTGACTTTTATACCAAGGAGGCAGGCGTAAGAAGTCTTGAGAGAGTTATAGCTTCTCTTTGCAGAAAAGCCGCTAAGGCCGTCGTTTCAGGCGAAGTGAAAAGAATAGGCTTTACACGCAAAAATCTGAAAGCTTATCTGGGCGCGGAGAAATATCTGCCGGATGAAAAATTAAGCAGCGACGAAATAGGAGTTGTGAACGGTCTTGCCTGGACGTCAGTCGGAGGCGTTTTAATGCCGCTTGAGGTTCTTATCCTGGAAGGCAAGGGAAATATTGAAACAACCGGCTCTCTTGGCGACGTTATGAAGGAAAGCGCAAGGCTTGCGGTAAGCTATGTAAGAAGTATAGCCCGTAAATATAATATCCCTGAGGATTTTTATAAGACAAAAGATATTCATATTCACGCGCCCGAGGGCGCCGTTCCAAAGGACGGCCCTTCGGCGGGCGTAACAATGGTAACCGCACTCGTCTCAGCATTATCCGGAATACCTGTAAAATGCGATGTAGCCATGACGGGTGAAATAACCCTGCATGGTAAAGTTCTTCCGATCGGAGGTCTTCGTGAAAAAACAATGGCTGCTTTTAAGGCCGGGTTAAAGACTGTTATAGTTCCGGAAGCAAATCGCGGGGATATTGACGAAATCGACGAGGTGGTAAGAGCTTCTCTTAATTTTGTATATGCTTCAAGGCTTGAAACCGTCTTAGAAACCGCTTTGCGTTTTGAAAGCAAGGCTGACAAAAGCCTGATGATAGTCCGCGATGATTCAAATCAAGGGCAGAACGCTTCGGTTACCTCATAAGGGGGGGAGAAAGTATGAATTATAATAAAGCGGAATTCAGCGCTTCATACGGAACCTTTTCTCAGATACCGCCGTGCGAACGCATAGAAATAGCCTTTGCCGGCAGATCTAACGTAGGGAAATCCACTCTTATAAATAAGGTATTTAACAGAAAAAACCTTGCAAGAGTTAGCTCTGTGCCGGGAAAGACCGCCACTATAAACTTTTATGGACTGGAAAACGTATATTTTGTTGATCTTCCCGGATACGGTTATGCAAAGGTTGCAAAGTCGGAAAAGAATCGCTGGGCCGACCTTATTGAGGGCTATCTGAATTCTGATAGGGATATAAGACTGGTTTTTCTTCTGATTGATATGCGCCATGCTCCGTCGGCCGACGATCTGCATATGATTAATTATCTTGTTGACTCGGGACTTCCGTTTGTTATTATACTTACAAAGGCGGACAAGCTTAAAAAGACTCGGAGACTTGAACGTATGAAATCATTTGAAACGGAGATTCCGTATTTTGAAGATATTCATATTATTCCGTTTTCTTCGCAGACCTTTGAAGGAGTCGATGAAGTAAGAAATATAATTGAGGAAATTTCCGGGGAGGACGAAGATACCCATATGCAGTAAAAAGAAAGGAATGTTTTTAATGTTTGTATCCGAAAATCTCAGTGTGAATGAAAAAGGACATCTTACGGCAGGCGGAGCGGATACCGTAGAGCTTGCGGAGCGTTACGGCACTCCTCTTTATGTTATGGACGAGGCTCTTATAAGAAAACACTGTAAGAGCTTTAAGGAAAGCATTGATAAATTTTACGGCGGCGGAGGACTTGTCTGCTATGCAAGTAAGGCGTTTTGCTGTCTTGAAATGTGCAGAATCATGAAGGAAGAGGGAATAGGCTTGGACGTTGTGTCGATCGGCGAGCTTTATACGGCGGTCAAATCCGGCGCCGATTGCGAAAAAATTTGTTTCCATGGAAATAATAAAACTGATGAAGAGCTTGAATATGCCGTTGAAATGAAGGTAGGCAGGATTATTGTAGATAATGTTTATGAGCTGGAGAGACTTGATAAGATTGCAGAAAAAAAGCGTGTCAAAGCTGGTATAATGTTCAGAATAAAGCCAGGTATAGACGCTCACACCCATGATTTTATCAGAACAGGTCAGATTGACAGTAAATTCGGTTTTGCTCTGGAAACCGGAGAGGCTATGGAAGCTGTTAAAAAGGCTCTTTCCTGTGAAAATATAAATTTAAAAGGTTTGCACTGTCATATAGGCTCTCAGATATTTGATATTGATCCCTTTACAGAAGCCGCTAAGGTTATGCTTACGTTCATATCCGATATAAAAAATGAAACCGGACATGAGATTATTGAATTGAATCTCGGCGGCGGATTTGGAATAAAATATACTGAGGAAAATGATCCTGTTCCATACGAATCTTATATGGAGAAAGTATCTGAAGTCGTTAAAGATAGCTGCAAGAAGCTCGGAATAAAGCTGCCTTTTATAATTATTGAACCGGGGCGTTCGATGTCAGGTCCGGCAGGTATTACGCTCTATACATGCGGAGGAGTGAAGGATATTCCCAATGTCAGAACTTATGTTTCAATTGACGGAGGCATGACTGATAATCCAAGATATGCCCTCTATCAGTCAGAATATGAGGCGATTGTTGCCAATAAAGCCTCTGAGACTAAGGATACGATAGTGACGCTTGCAGGAAAGTGCTGTGAAAGCGGCGATTTAATCGGAGAGGGAATGCCGCTCCAGAAAGCTGAACCGGGGGATATTATTGCCGTATGCGCAACAGGAGCCTATAATTATTCCATGGCCTCAAATTATAACAGAATTCAAAAGCCGGCGGTTGTTATGGTTAATAACGGGGATTCGAGAATTATTGTTAAAAGGGAAACACTTGATGATATTATAAGAAATGATATATAAGTTTATAAATATTTGAAATTCCTTATTAAAATATTATAATGCTTTAAGGCAAACTGATACCTGTAATACGGTATCAGTTTTTTTATTTATGATTGACATGATTCGACAAAAATGGTAAAATAATATTATTATACAGAAAGGGTTCGAATCATTATGAAGCAAAAAATACCGTTTATCATATTATTTTTATTATCATTTATAGGAGTTAATTCGGAATTTATAGTTTTTTCAAATGAATCCGGTAATGAACCGATTTGCGAGAACGGCGTCTATCAGATTAAAACAGCCGATGAACTGAAATGGTTTTCTGATTACGTAAACAGCGGCTTTTCAGATGCGAACGCATTTATATGCAACGATATAGACTTATCGGAGATCTGCTCGGAAAATACGGAAAGCTGGATTCCTATCGGCAGGGATTATTCTGTTTCCTTTACGGGTAGATTTGACGGCGGTAATCATACCGTATCAGGTCTTTATATCGACGGCGGCGAGCTGTTCAACGGGCTATTCGGTTATTTAAGCGGAACAGTTGAAAGGGTGTCGGTAACCGGAACTATAATAAACAACAATGATCAGGGATATTGCGGCGGTATCGCGGGCTATAATTACTGCGGTATAATACGCGGCTGCAGTTTCAACGGCGATATAAGCTTAAAATCCTTGTCCTGCGGAGGCCTGACCGCTTACTGCGATCTTGACGGCAGAGTAACAAACAGCTTTTCAGTTCTCAAAGATAAAAATGCAGCGGCATGCGGTGAAAATGTCGGTATTGTAAAGTATTGTTATTATTTATCGGATTCAAGAGAAACAAAAGGCGATTGTAAGGGGGTCACTGAGGCGGATTTTATAAGCGGTGAAATATGCAGTCTGATGAATACAAACCAAAGCGAGGATATATGGAAGCAAAAGCTTGGAATAGATAATTTTCCGGCGCTTAATGGTAACGATTTTGTATTTGAAACTCATAGATGCAGCTCTGACGACGTAATAATGTATCGTAATTATAATACTCCGGTGCATAATTTTTCAGAAAATACATGTATTGATTGCGGTATAAAGCGCGTTGAGACCATTGGGGCGAGTCTTGTTCTTGACAGAGCCGTCGGTTTGAAATATTATATAAGGCTCAATGATATGGAAATAGATAATTCCGTTATTACCCTGAAATATTACGACGGCGGCAGAAGCGGTGAAATGCAGTGTGATTATGAGGGAAATAATATTTACAGTGCGGTAATACCTAAATATTTAAATGAGCTTTATGGAAATATTATAACCAATGTTATATGTTTATCTGATGAAACGGTAGTTTGCTGTGAACCGGAGGTTAATTATTCAGTACTGACATATATAGATTCGTTGGTTTCAGGAGATTCAGAAGAATGTCGTTCTCTGCTTTTGTCTTTACTTGAATTAAGCGGCTCCGCCGAAAAATATTCAGTCGGAAGCGATAATCTTTCGGAAATTCTGTCACAAAGTCCTTGGTCTGATTATTTTAAGCTTTACAAGCCTGAAAAGTATAATGCACGGTATCAGGATTTATCTGGATATAAAAACAGCGTTGAATCTCCGTCAGCTAAAATCACGCATGCTTACATATCCGTTGATACTCAGATAAATATGAATTTTTATATTGAAACGTCGGAAACCGATCTTTATCTTAATTATAAAAATACTCAGAAGAATGAAGAATCATCTGTACCGCTTATCTGGGATAATGAAAAGCAGAAATATAAGGCGGCGATAGACGGCATAGACGCTGAAAATCTAAAGGACGATTACGTGTTGAAAATAACTGATAAGTACGGTAATGATAAAAGCGATACTATAGGATATAATCTTGAAAAATATATTTATACGGTTTTAAACACAGGAGCAGACTATGACGCGGAAACTATATCGGTTTGCGAGGCGCTGATGAATTATGCTTATTATGCAGAAATTTACGCTGATAGCTCAAGAAATCAGTAATTAAGTATTGCAATTGCGAAAATCTAATGATATAATTATATAAATAAAAATGCTAATATTATTTTTTATATAATTTACGCTGCTTCAACAGCGGCAGAATGGAGTTCTATATGGGTCTTATAAAAGCTGCAATCAGTTCTGTTGGCGGAACCTTTGCCGATCAATGGAAAGAATTTATTTACTGCGATTCTATTCCTAATGATGTTTTGGCTGTCAGAGGACGAAAAAAGACCTCCGGGCGTTCTTCAAATACCAAAGGCAATGATAATATAATAACCAGCGGGAGCGGTATAGCGGTAGCTGACGGACAGTGCATGATAATTGTTGAACAGGGACGTATAGCCGAAATATGCGCCGAACCGGGAGAGTTTACCTTTGACGCTTCAACGGAACCCAGTCTTTTCTGCGGAAGTCTCGGAAAAGGATTGCTGAATACATTCCGAACTATAGGTAAAAGATTTACATACGGCGGAGACGCCGGTAAGGATCAGCGCGTATACTACTTTAATACAAAAGAGCTTGTTGATAATAAATTCGGTACGCCGAATCCTGTTCCTTTCAGGGTGGTAGACGCCAATATAGGACTTGATGTGGATATATCCGTCCGCTGTAACGGCGTATATTCTTATAAAATAATCGATCCCCTGTTGTTCTATACTAACGTATGCGGAAACGTTCAGCAGGAATATACTCGTGAAAATATAGACCGTCAGCTTAAAACTGAATTTCTTAACGCTCTTCAGCCGGCGTTTGCCAGAATATCCGGTTTGGGAATAAGGTACAGCGCTTTGCCGGGTCATACTGCCGAGCTATGCGAGGCTATGAATAATGAGCTGAATGCAAAATGGCAGAAGCTAAGGGGGCTTGAAATTGTTTCAATAGGTATAAATTCAATTAATGCTCCTAAAGAAGACGAGGATATGATAAAAGAGCTTCAGAGGACTGCCGTATTCAGAAATCCAAATATGGCGGGAGCTGCGATGGTAGGCGCTCAGGCAGACGCAATGAAGGCGGCGGCGTCTAATTCAGGCGGCGTTATGGCTGGATTTATGGGCGTAAATATGGCACAGCAGTCAGGGGGGCTTAATGCTCAGAATTTGTTTGCTATGGGACAGCAATCCGCTCAGAACGCTTCTGATAAAAGCTTAAATAAAAATGAGTGGAAATGCGTATGCGGAGCGGTCAATAATGGAAAATTCTGTGCAGAATGCGGTACGGCAAAGCCTTCTGAAAGCGGATGGACATGTGCATGCGGAAATGTAAACAAGGGTAAGTTCTGCGAAGAATGCGGTAAACCAAAGCCTGTAGGAGCTTTGCTTTATAAATGCGATAAATGCGGCTGGGAGCCTGAGAATCCTGAAAATCCACCTAAATTCTGCCCCGAATGCGGGGATAAATTCGATGAAAACGACGCGCGTTAATAAAATTGCTGTAGAGGTGAAATAATGTCAACCCTATTAGAATATAAATGTCCCAAATGCGGAGGAGCTATTGAATTTGACAGCGCTTCGCAGCAGATGAAATGCCCTTACTGCGATTCGTTATTCGACGTGGAAACAATGAAATCCTATGATGAAGCTATAAAAAACGAACCTGATAAAATGCAGTGGGAAAAAACGTCGGGCAATTCGTGGGCGGAGGACGAATTAAAGGGTATGTCCGTCTATACCTGCGAGTCCTGCGGCGGCGAGATTATATGCGGCGCTGATACGTCGGCAGCATTATGTCCGTATTGTGACAATCCGGTTGTTATGAAGGGTAATTTTTCCGGCGCTTTGCGTCCTGATTGTATTATTCCATTCAAGCTTGATAAAAAATCCGCCAAGGAATCGCTTTATAACCATATAAAAGGAAAAAAGCTACTGCCTAAGATATTTAAAGATGAAAATCATATAGATGAAATAAAAGGCGTTTATGTTCCGTTTTGGCTTTTTGACTGCGATACGGATTCCAAGGTTAATTATAATGCTCAGCGGTTAAGGCATTGGAGCGACGGCAAATATGATTATACTGAAACAAGCTATTATTTAGTCAGGAAAGAAGGATTAATGTCCTTTGACCGCATTCCGGTGGACGGTTCGTCTCAGATGCCGGATGATCTCATGGAGTCAATCGAGCCTTATGATTTTAGAGAAGCCGTTGACTTTCAGACCGCTTATCTTGCGGGTTATCTTGCCGATAAATATGACGTAACTTCCGAGCAAAGCATTGAGCGGGCGAATCAGAGGGTAAAAATAAGCGTTGAAGAAGGATTTAAAAGATTTATGCAGGGGTACAGCAGTATTACTGTTAAAAATTCAAGTATAAATCTTATTAAGAGTAACGTACGATACGCTTTATATCCGGTATGGATTCTTAATACTTCTTGGAATGATAAAAAGTATACGTTCGCGATGAACGGTCAGACAGGTAAATTTGTCGGCGATCTTCCTATGGATAAAAGATTATTCTGGAAATGGTTTGGAGCTGTCTTTGCCGTTACGTCGTTAATATCGCTTGCAATCGGATTTTTATTATAGGGTGGTAAGCTGATGAAAAGATTATTTGGAATTTTTCTGACTGTTTTTGTTTGTTTTTCAATTTTTTCTGTTGCGGCTGCGGCAGATAGAGATAATTATGTTATAGATGAAGCCGGACTTCTTGAAGATAAGGAGATAGAGAAACTATCGGAAAATATTGAGGATCTGTCGGATAAATACAATATGGATATAGTTCTATTGACCGTTGATTCTCTAAACGGCAAAACTCCTAATGAATTTGCGGATGATTTTTATGATTATAATGGGTATGCTGAGGACGGTATTCTTTTTCTTATAAGTATGGAGGCAAGAGACTGGGCAATATCCACGAAAGGCTACGGTATAGAAGTCTTTACCGATTACGGTCAGGAATTTATAATTGACAGTATGAAAGACGACCTTGCCGACAATGATTTTTACTGCGCTTTTACGACCTTTATAAAACAGTGCGGTAAGTTTATTAAACAAGCAGACGGCGGAGAACCGTTTGACGTATATAACAAGATTAAAACGCCTTCGTATTATATAAAGATCGCGGTTATAGCAGCTATTGCGGGACTGATTTTGGCTATTGCAGTTACATTTATATTGAAAGGTCAGTTAAAAAGCGTCAGACCGCAGCATAATGCAAATTCATATGTAAGAAACGGTTCTGTGAGAATAACGGGCGGACGAGAAATTTTTCTGTATAAAAGTATCAGTAAGGTTAAAAAAGAAACAGTTTCTTCAGACGGCGGAGGAAGCAGTACCCATTCAAGCTCTTCCGGTTCTACTCACGGAGGAAGCTCCGGCAAATTTTAAAATATATGAAAATAAAAAAAGATATTTATATTTTTATATTAATGCCGAAAAGTGTGCTTAAATAGTATAAATAATTCATCTGACATTAATATAGCATTTTAGAAATACGTTTCTGCGCAGTTTGGATATTAATTTATTGTAATTAAGCATAGTAAAACAATTAATAAATTTACAGACAAAAAAGCGGAAACTATCATTTTAGTGATATTAAGTAATAGGTTAAAGGGCGTTAGGGTTTACTCTTATGTTCGTAATAGTGTTAAAGGAATTCGTTATTTATAGCGGCTTTCGTTTTTTGCTTGTGTCAATATCAGATAGTAATTGTAAACATTTTGTAAACAATTTACAAAAATGTTGAATTATACCAAAATATGTTATATAATAATATTGATCATGATCGATTTTTATTTCCTTCAGAGAGAGGAACTGTTTCTTTAGCAAAATCCAATAACATGATGTAAAGGAATAAAATATGAAAAAATATAAAAAAATTTTGACCTCATTAATTTGCACCGCAGTTACTGCCGCATCAGTATGTTCGTTATTTATTGCAGATGCAGCTTCCAACCTAAATAAAACATACAGATATTACTTTGATGTAATTGCCGGTTCAGGAGTTTCAAGTATGGACGCTCAGTTTAGATATAATTTTAATGAAACTGATGTAAAAAAGGTTTATATTGGAAATTTAGGCGGAACTCATGGTTTTTCCGTACTTGATACAGGAATAGATATATCATATAATAAGACACCGGCTCCAAGCTCAGCCGGAACATTAATGGTCGTTTCTTTTGACGCTTTAAATAACGTAACCAATATAAACGATATTGTATCGGTTGACATTACAAGCGTAAAAAATACAAACGGTTCTAATATTTCAAAATCAAAAGTTTCTTGCACATCTATACTTGTAGGAGATATAAATATGGACGGAGAAGTTTTGTCTAACGATTTGTTAATGCTTTCAAAATATTTAAAAGGTCAAATTTCACTTTCTGAATCACAGTTAAAAGCAGCAGATGTAGACGGAAGTTTTGGCGCTCCAACTCAAAATGACAGTGATTTATTAACTAATTATTTACTTGGTATTGCGAATTTGCCAAAATAATACTTATGAATAATATGCAGATAATAAAGCGGCAAGGATCACTCCCTGTCGCTTTATTTATTTAATTTTTAAGCAAAAACGTTCTTTTACAGTTTCGTTATCTATTTCCATGTAGCAAGTACCGTAAAGAGTGCGAATTCCGTTTACTTCATAGTAAATGGGATTCTGAATTTCAGTTATACCGTATGTAATAGGAATCTGAACGGAAGGGATAAAGAAAAAGAGTAGAACAAACTTTATTGTTTGTTTTACTCTTTTAAATTTTTTGTAACAGTTTTATAATCTCTGCTTATTTAAATTAAGAGAAATCCAATAAAACATGAAATGCTCATCGGAGTATATAGGCATTTCATATTCTAATATTATTACGCTTAAATCACCATAATAATTGTTCCGATTGTAATCAACGTTGCCCCAATTGCAGATTTCACAGTAAACTGCTCATGAAGAAAAACAAATGCAAGAATGAGCGTGATTACAACGCTTAGTTTATCAATAGGCACTACTTTAGACGCGTCGCCCATTTGCAGCGCTTTGTAATAGCAAAGCCATGAAGCTCCTGTAGCCAGTCCTGAAAGTATTAGAAAAATCCAGCTTTTTCTGCTTATTTCAGTAATGCCATTATGAGTACCGGTTATAAAAACCATTCCCCATGCCATAGCTAATACTACAAACGTCCTCAAAGCGGTTGCAAGATTAGAATTTACACCTTCAATTCCCACTTTGGCAAGTATAGATGTAAGAGCCGCAAATACGGCAGATAAAAGAGCAAATACAAACCACATATTCAAACCCTCTTAAATTCAGTATTTATTGATTATACCATGTTTATAATTGAAATTCAATGCATTGGTACAGAATTTACAAGCTTGTAAAAATTCCGTTACAATGATTCGAGAATAACAAGAGCTACTGAGATGGTAAATCATATGATGTATATTATTTTCTGTTTTATGCATAACCGTTCCATAATTTCTTGTATTTTATGTTCATATAGCAGATTATGATTTGATTATTTTCCTGATATGCGGTTCTGCAAGACGACAAATTACATTTGCAGCAACGCCGACAATCAGACCAAGGAGTATGCCTGCCAGCACGTCTGTCGGATAATGGACATACAGATACAGTCTGGAAAAGGCAATCAGCGAAGCAAGAATCATAGACGGAATCCACAGCTTGTTTTTGACGAAAAGCAGTGCAAAGGCTGCCGCAAAAGAAGCCGCCGTATGTCCCGATGGAAAAGAAAAATCCTTCGGAGCGTTTATCAGAAGCTCCATGCCTGTATTTACGGTAAACGGACGCATTCTGCCGACAAGAGGTTTCAGCATAACATTGCATAACAAAACGTCAAGCGCAAGCGCTGTCAGCATTGTAACGCCGGCTTTTCGGTATTTCGGGAAAACGCAAAGCAACCCCGATAAAACAAGCCATATTATGCCGCCGTTCCCCAGCTTTGAAATCAGCAGCATAACAAAATCTCCGAATGGTGTCCGAAATTGATTCTGAATAAAATCCAGAATTGAAAATTCAACGTCAAGCATTTTGATTTACACCTCTTGCCGACTGTACTATATCCTTGGCGATAAGGAAAAGAATTACGGCAAAAATATTTCCAGCAAGTCCGAGAAGTCCCCAAAGAATTCCGGTCATTGACGCGTTGGCAGCAGATTTATAGAGCCAAGCCGAAACCAAAATCCAATAAGTAACGCCGATAATTCCGCAGATTACGCCGAATAATCCTATGCTGATTTTCGCAAACATTGACGGCTTTGTGATGTCGGCAGATTCAAGAAAATGTTCCTTATCATGTTCTTTGCTGGCCGCGTAAATTTCTTCACGATTTTCAGTTTCCGATTTTTCATGTTCGTTTTCATATGTCTGGTGATAGGAAATAACTTCCCCGATCTGTGTTTTCAGCGAGAGCGCTGAAACCGCTCCGCCGACCAAAAATGCAATCAGTGAAAAAATAACAAAGAACCTCGCAGTTTTTTTGTAGTCGGCGTTCATAATTATGTTTTTAACCTTTTCAATCATTTTGACGACCTCCTTGATTTAATGTATATATTATAATTCGGCTTGTTAAACCTAATTTAAATTAAAATTAAACAGCGGATAAATTATTTATAATTGCTTCTGTGTAAACCTTTTCCGCCCGTTCCGCAAATATCTCGCAACCGAATTTTCGGCTTGATTTAAGAGCATTGCGGCTCATACGTCCGACGTATTCCGGATTCATAGCAAGCTCTTTAATTGTTTCGCAATACTCGTTCGGATTTGCGTACTGAAATCCATTTATAACATCGTCTATAACTCCGTCGAGACATCGGTCTTTTCGGCAGATTACGGGAAGTCCGCTTGCCAGAGCCTCTATATAAGTAAGTCCCTGCGTTTCGCTGGTAGAGGCGCTTACGAAAACATTTCCGCATTTGTAATATGCGGGGACGTCTTTAGGAGGAATCATTCCAGTAAAAATAACTCTGTCTGAAATACCATATTCATCTGTGATTTTTTTCAATTCCTTACTCTGCGGACCATCGCCAACGATAAGAAGCTTAACATTAGTATTGTCAATATCTGTTTGCATTTTTATAAGTTCATCAATATTTTTTTCCTTAGCAAGTCTGCCGATATAAATACATACAAAATCATTTTCCGAAATACCGAGTTTTTCTTTCATAATTTTATTGGACTGCAAATCGTCTGCATAAAATTTTTCAAGGTCTATGCCTGTTGGAATAACATTTACCGGAGGTTTTATACGATATTCTGAAAGCATTTCGCTTACCTTTTCTGTAGGAGCGATTATACTGCTGCATGAATCTGCAATCCATTTAGAGAATTTTGATACGGCTTTTCTGCCCCATTTTTTATTCGGAGAAAAATAATGCGTGTAATCCTCATAAACGGTATGATAGGTATGAACAATTGGGATATTAAGAGTCTTTGCGATTTTTTTCGCGGCCAGAAACGTACTGAATTCACACTGGGAATGAATAATATCCGGATTCCATTTGATCAGCCTTGAAATAATCAGATGGCTGTGAAGCGGAATTTTTATCCTTGCGTCAGGATAAACAGCTCCCGCACTGAACGAGCCGACATAGTAAACATTTTCCGATATATAGGAATGAGGGCCGCGTGCAAGAGTAAGAATTTTGACCTCATGTCCTTTTTTTCTGAGTTCTCTTTCAAGATTCAAAACAGAAGTAACTACACCGTTGATAACAGGAGCATACCAATCTGTTGTTATAAGAACTTTCATTATAACGTCCCCCTTTGATATTTTATAAATACAGTGTTCATTGTAATCTGCACAGCCCTGTAGATATGTTCTATATCCCATAAATACGTTCCTGCTCTTGGCAGATACTCTGCATGAAGTCTTGCAATTCTTTCAAATAGACTTAATTTCTCAGGTAAGTAATTATAAATAATCAGCGCTGATTTACTGAATGCCGTGTGTAATTTTTCCTCATACTCCATATGCTTTTTCAGATTTTTTCCAAAGCAATCATTATGCGGAAAAGTAAAGGCGTCGGTAATGTAATGAACAAGTTCGCCGAGTTTGAAGTATCCCAAAAAACTGAACCGATTTTTATTACGGATTTTTTGAGTCAGCTTTCTGATACATTTTTCGGAGCTTTCGTAATTATGTCCTCTTACTTTTCCTCTTGAAACTACGCCTCGTAAATAGGTGAAGAAATTTATATCGGGAAAAATATTCCCTAAAATGAACGCCTTTTTACTCAAAACAGAACATGACTTCATATATTTATCCGATAATGCTTTTCCTAAAAATAAATGGTCAGCAGTTTTCATTTTTTTTCCTCCCTTGTCGTTTTGATAGGTTTATTATAAAAGGCGTTTTTAAACCATAGTTAATCAAAAGATAAACTACAGGTAAAAAAAACCGGATACAAATCCGGCTTTCTACGATATTAAATTATGCTTTAAATCTGTAGCCCGCGCCCCAAACGGTCTGTATATAGCGAGGCTTTGACGGTTTTTTTTCAAGCTTTTCGCGCAGTCTGTTTATGTGTACCGCTACCGTTGCGTTATCTCCGAGAGCTTCCATGCCCCAGATTTTTTCGTATAGCGTTTCACGGTCAAATACTAAATCTACATTTATCATAAGGAATTTCAGCAGCTCATATTCCTTGTTTTTCAGTTCAATTTCCTTTTCGTCAACATAAACACGATGCGTGCCGGTATTAAGACTGATACTTCCTATTGTGATGACGGAAGAATTTTTTCTTTTTTTGATAATTCTTTCATACTGCGCAAGATTGGCTTTTACCCTTGCCACAAGAACCGCGGGAGAAAACGGCTTTTCAATATAGTCGTCGGCGCCCAGTCCAAGACCTTTGATTTTGTCAATATCCTCTTGTCTTGCCGTTACCATTAGAATCGGAATATCAAGCTTTTCACGCAGTCTGCGGCAGACGGTAAATCCGTCCATTTTCGGAAGCATCAAATCAAGAAGTATCAGGCTGTAGTTTCCATCAAGTCCTATTTTCAGACTTGTTTCACCGTCATAAACAATATCGGCTTCATAGCCGCAGTTCTCAAGATAATCCTTTTCTATTTCCGCGATTGCTTCATCATCTTCTATAATCAGTATTTTATTCATTGTTGTTCAGACTCCTTCGGAAATTTTATCATAATATCAAGACCGTTATTCGACGCATTGCGCGCCGAGGCGGAAGCGTTCATTTTTGCAGCGGCATTTGCAACAATGGCTAGTCCAAGACCGCTGCCTTTATCAGGATGATTACGTGATAAATCGCTGCGGAAGAATACGTCAAACAGTTTATCCATCGACTGCTCGTCCACGCCCTGACCGTTATCGGCAAAATGCAGTATATATGAAGCGTCGTCTGTTTCTGAATAAATATTTATTTCCGGCTCCTGATTATGATTGTGTTTCAGACTGTTTGATAAAAGATTATTGCAGATACGGCTTAATAAGTCTGCATCCAGCAGAATGTCGCAGCTTTCGGCATTCAGATTGATGATAAGTCCATTTTGCGCATATTCGTCCGTTAATGGTCGGATTATTTTTTCAAGCTCAGTTTTAATGTTACATATGACAAGATTCAACGGATAATCGTCAAGCTCCATTTTTGAGAATTTAAAAATCTGTGAAACCATATTTGAAATACTTTCGGATTTCTGTTTTATTGTAAGCAGATATTTTTTCTGCTTTTCCGGAGTATCGGCGATGCCGTCAATAAGTCCCTCCACATAAGCCTGAATCGAGGTCAGCGGGGAGCGTATATCATGAGAAATACCTGCAAGAAGCTCCTTGCGGCTCTGTTCGTTTTTCATTGTCCGCTCAACGGATTCTTTCAGACGCACAGCCATTTCGTTAAAGGCGTCGCACACAGGGAGAAATTCGGTATCATCGTTATAATTTATTCTATGATTAAGATTACCGTCACGGATTTGTGCTACTCCTTCTTCGAGGAGCTCAAGAGGCTGCTCGATCTTTTTGAATACAAAATTCGTTAAAAAGCGGTTAGTGAAATAAATGGAAAGAATTACAGTTAAAATAAAAATCAAGAAAATGATCACAGCAGAAACCTTCATTGTCACAGACAGCGGCTCGTATGATTCTGCCGCCTCTTCTGTTTGTTCGACCAATTCCAGTACATTGGCAAAATGAGTCTCCACAATCCATGAAACCAATCCAAGACCGATTGCTCCGATTATCAGGCAAATTGCGACTGGAATTGCAATCATAAGTATATTGGAGATCACAAGACGCTTTTTTATGCTCAGTCTTAATTCCTTTATTTTTTTGAGCATACTATCACCTCTATAACATTATATCATATTTTTAGCTGTAATGTATATAAACTGAAGATAAAATGTTTTTTAAGAGCGGTAAATTTTTTGTTAAATTAAATTAATTCGAAACGTTTAAAATTTTTCATACACTTAACTTTAAAATGACAGCAGACTTTACATTTGACCAGTATAATAAACGTGAAATCCATCCAAAAGTGATTTCAGAAATTATCATTTAAAAAGGAGCTTTACTATGAACAGAAAGCACAAATGGTCGGCATTCCTTGCAATTGCAATGATTTGCGGCAGTATTACAGGCTGTGCTGGTACGGAAAATAATTCGAAGGAAACTGTGCAAAATTCGTCTTCTATTAAGGAAGAATCCCAAAAATCAGATGATAAGTATTCTGATACCATTACGCTTGTATGGTATCCTAATGAATCCGCAGAGGATTATCAAGGGGCAAGAGACGAGATCGGAAGATTGATAGAACAGGCTACCGGCAAAAAAGTAGATCAGAAGCTGACTACAGACTACGCAATTGCCATAGAATCTCTTTCCAACGGTACTGCACAAATCGGATGCGTCATGGGAGCTGAAGGCTATATTCAGGCTAAAAGCGCCAATAATGCTGTGAATCCGTTGTTTGTACAGTCCGGAGAATCTGGTACGCTGGACGACGCGCTGTATTATAGCTTTTTTGCTGTCAACAGCGCTGACGCAGATAATTACAAAAACGGCGGATCATATTCTATTGACAATATTAAGGGCAGTAAAATATCCTTTGTTTCCAACAGCTCAACTTCAGGATTTAAGGTTCCTACGAATAATATCATTTCTCATTTCTCTTCCGACGATCTCATTGTTGACGATCTGATTGAAGGAGGAAACGACGCGTTTTTCTCTGAAGTTCTGTTCGGCGGTTCTCATCAAGGCTCAGCGTTTAATCTGCTGTCCGGTAAATGCGATGTTGCTGCCTTTTGCGATATTGAGCTTGCTCCCTATGCAGACCATGTAAGCGGAAATGAACACGAAACAGGCAGCGTTTACGCGATCAAGAGTAACGCTTCCGCTCCGTTTGATACTGTAACAGGTGCAGAATATACGGTAATTCAATCTATCCCTGTTTTGAACGGTCCGTTTGCTTATAACGGAGACGTTATCAGTCCGGAAGATGTAAAAGCAATACAAGAACTGTTTACTTCCGACGCGGTAAGCGGCAATCCGCTTATATTTTATACCGATGATTCCGGAGAACTCGGACTTTATGAAAAGAAATCCGAAGAAATGTGCTTTCTGACTGTGGAGGATTCCTGGTATGATCCGATCCGCAATATGGAATCATGAGATGAGGTGGAAAAATGCCTATTCTGGAGTTTCAGCATGTAAACAAGGTATATAATAATTCCACAAAAGCTTTGGATGATGTTTCATTTTCTGTTGAAAAAGGCGAATTTGTATCAATTATAGGACCGTCGGGCGCAGGAAAATCCACCATACTGCGCTGTATAAATCGTTTGATTGACGCGACAGACGGAAATATAATTTATGACGGAGATGATATTCTCAGCCTTGGAAAAAGAGATCTAAGAAGAGTCCGTACTAAAACAGGCATGATTTTTCAGCATTATAATTTAGTTGACCGGCTCAGCGTTATTGAGAATGTACTGCACGGCAGACTTGGACAAAAATCTGCAATCAGCGGTATGTTAGGAAGTTATAGTGAAACAGAAAAAGAAAAGGCTTTCTTCATATTGAACGAGCTTGGACTGGCTGAACAAGCATATAAACGCTGCGACGCACTTTCCGGAGGACAGAAACAGCGTGTGGGTATTGCCCGCGCTATTATGCAGGAACCGAAACTGATTCTTTGTGACGAGCCGATAGCTTCTCTCGATCCAAAAGCTTCAAAAACGATTATGGATCATCTTTCACAGATAAATCAAAAGCAGAAAATCACATGTATTGTGAATCTCCATCAGGTAGAGGTCGCAATGAAATACTCGCAGCGCATTCTGGGCGTTTCGTCGGGGAAAATTGTATTTGACGGAACGCCCGAAGAACTGACGAAGAAAAAGATTCACGAGATTTATCAATCCTCCGACAGCGATTTGATAATGGATTCACAGGGAGCTTAATATGGACGGACAGATTAAAAAAGTTTTTGTAAAACGCAAGCTTACATATACGGCTGTCATTATTGTTTTTCTGCTTCTTTACTTCGGCTCGTCATTTGTTACGCAGTTTCACTTAGCACAGGGGGTATCCTCCTTTCCCCAAGCTTTTGCATGGATTGCCGAAAATCTGATGCCCGATGAACTTGCTATGAAACGTCTGCCTAAAATTGTTGATAAATTGATTGAAACGGCGTTATTGTCGGCTGCGGTTACAGTAATCGCAGCGGTCTGCGCATTCTTTTTCAGTTTATTCGGTTCAAAGGCGACTGGATTCAATGGTATAATCAACAGGACTGTGAGAATTATTGCGGCATTTTTTCGGAATGTTCCCGATGTAGTATGGGCAATGCTGTTAATGTTTTCATTTGGACAAAATATTTTAACAGGATTTTTTGCGTTGTTTTTCACAACATTCGGAATGCTGACAAGAGCATTTATAGAAACCATTGACGAGGTAAGTTCCTCTTGCATTGAGGCGCTGCAAGCCTCGGGAGCGAGTTTTATTCAAATCGTATTTCAGGGAATTATTCCTTCCTCCATAACAGGAATTGTTACATGGGTTCTGTACATGATTGAAACAAATATTAGAAGTTCCACACTTATCGGAATGCTGACCGCAACGGGAATCGGCTATCTGTTTGATATGTATTACAAGCGTCTGGACTTCAGTTCCGCAAGTCTTGTAGTGCTGCTGATTATTGTTATGGTAATTGCAATTGAAACATTTTCAAATCTGATAAGGAGAGTGATTATGTAATGGAAAATTCGGTTTTTCTTACAGAAAGAAGTATTTGGAATTCACATGCAAAGCGACATAGAAACGGCAAAATAAAAGTCGGCATACAGAGCAAAAGCGGCATTGCAATGAAAATTCTGGGAGTATCGCTGATATTGCTCACAATATATGCTTTTATGACCTTTGATTATAAGGATATTGATTTTTTTGACGCCGTATCTGCAACTTTTCACAATATCAAAGCAGTGTTTTTACAGCCGAAGCTTTCAAGAGATTCCGTGAGTTCTATTTTATATCAGCTGCTGATTACATTTTGCCTTGGCGTTTTGTCCACGGTATTCGGCGCGGTTCTTGCTTTTTTCTGCTCGCTTCTCTGCGCGAAGAATATTTCTTCGTCTGTAACTGCAAATATTATAAAAAGCATTGTCGCATTGGTCAGAGCAGTTCCGACTGTTTTATGGGTACTGATTTTTGCAGTATCGGCAGGTCTTGGAAGCGTTGCAGCTGTTGTTGGTCTGACATTTCACAGCTTTGCCTATCTCACAAAGGTTTATGCGGAGTCCATTGAGGAAATTGACAACGGTACAATAGAAGCTCTGCGTGCAAGCGGCGCAAGCTTCTGGCAAATCGTATTTCAGGCGATTATTCCGGCTTCTGTCAGCAGAATGGTGGCGTGGACGTTTATGCGTTTTGAAATCAATTTCACAAATGCTGTAGCAGTCGGCGCAGCGGCAGGCGCAGGAGGAATCGGTTTTAATCTGTTTATGGCAGGCAGCTTTTATTTTGACCTGCATGAAATGGGATTTCTGACCTATATTGTGGTAATCACCGTTATTATTCTCGAAACGGTATCAACTAAAATTAAAGCAAAAGTAAAATAAGGAGAATCAACATGGAAAAAAAACGACTCTTCCGTATCCTTTCCGGTGCGGAGCGTTCTGATGTAATTGCGATGGGAAATTCTGTTCAGAAGAGTCACAGAATTACAATTATAAAAAAGCCTGAAAAATCGCTCGCTATGATTCAGATGCGAGAGCCTGTTAAAAACAGTCTTTTCTACATTGGCGAAACAATTGTCTGTGAAGCTGTCGTTTCCCTCGACGACGTCGTAGGAACGGCTGTAACAATTGGCGATGATTTTGATAAAGTTCTGAATATGGCGGTCATTGACGCAGCCTGCAATAAAGGAGTTTTTACAGAATACGATATTCTCATTGAGTGGGAAAAAGAACAAGTTCTCAAAAAGGAACGTGAAAACGCTATGTTCCAAAAGACGAAAGTCGACTTTCACGCAATGGATTCGGAGGTTAATGAATGAATACACTTCATAGTTTCGACGAGGTTTTTGATACACAAGTTGTATTCAGAAAGGTACTTGAAGCAATGTCAAATCCTGCGAGAACAGTGTCGATTGCAGAGCAAAAGAGCAGACTCTTTGGCGAATATAAGGAATTTATTGCCCTTGCTGTGACTTTGCTTGATAATGAAGTAACCTTTTCGGGATGCGGTAATGAAGAGCTTGAAAGAGATATTCAGCTTGTAACGCTCTCTGAACAAGCGGATATTTCCAATGCTGATTTTATCTTTGTTTCAGATTTAAAAATGCTTCCGGATATTTTTGAGAAGGCAAAATGCGGAACGCTTACCGATCCTCATAAAAGCGCGGTGTTAATAATTAAAAATAACAAAAATCACGATAATATCATGGAACTTTACGGTCCCGGAATTGACGGTACATTAAAGTTTTCATGTTCGGATATTATATATAATTCCATTAGTCTCCGTGATAAATGCGAGTATGAGTATCCGACAGGCATTGATATGATTTTTGTAACGGAAAGCGGGGAAGTTGCCTGCATTCCACGTCTTGTAAAAAGGAGGAGTTCCTGATGGCATATTCAGCGGTTTCCGGCGGTGAAGAGGCAATTGAAGCAAGCATTCAGCTTCTTGATTACTACCGCAGCGGCACAGATAAAGATATCGAATTGGAGTCGGTTACGGAAAAATTCGGTTTGCTGATCGACAAGGTAATGAGCGAAGCCGGGCTTTATGCAAAGTCCTATGCCGCCCTGGCCTTAAAACAATGCGAAGGCTCTACAGAAGAAGCGGTTTTTCTGCTTCGTGCATACCGTTCTACATTGAAACGCAGTCATTACACAGCGCCTGTAAATACTGACAATATGCGAATTATCAGACGTATTTCAGCGGCCTTCAAGGATATTCCCGGCGGACAGCTTTTAGGTGCAACCTATGATTACACGCATAGGCTGATACATTTTGAAAGTGAAAACGAAAATTCATCTGAGCTGAGCGAAAGATTCAAACAAATTTTAGCGGAGCAGGCTCCTGAAAAAATAAAATTCTATGATAGAGTTTCTTCGCTGCTTAAAAAGGAAGGACTGATAGATACTTATGACGAGGATAATACGCCGCCATGTGATGTAACAGAGAAACTGCTTGAATTTCCGGCTGCAAGAAGTGCAAGACTGCAAACCATGACAAGAGCCGATACGGGTTTTCTTTCAGGGCTTTCCTATTCGGTTCTGAGAGGTTTCGGTCAGGTTCATCCCACTGTTGGAGAACTTCGCAGCGGTTATGTGGAACTTGAAATACCATATCCTTATAAGAAAGAAGAAACTATTTCTCTTGGCGAAATACTGCTGACAGAAGCGGAAACTTTTTATTCGGCAAGCGATGAAAAACAATTGAAGCTTGCCTGCGGTTACGGCGCTGTTTTCGGCAGAAATGAAAATAAAGCGATTGCAATGGCCGTGATTGACAGAGAACTGGAACAGGGTGGAGATTATCCGGCTCAGGACGAGGAATTTGTGCTGACTCATGGCGATTGTCTTGAAATGAACGGTTTTATTTCACACCTGAAGCTGCCTCATTATGTCACATTCCAATCAAAGCTTGATGCAGTGAGAAAAACACGGGGGAATCAAAGTAATGAAAAGAAATGAACAGTATAACTACGCTTTTTTAGACGAAGGCTCAAAGCGTGAAATACGCCGCCGTATCCTGAAAGCTGTGGCAATACCGGGATATCAGGTGCCTTTTGGCTCAAGAGAACTGCCTATTGGCAGAGGCTGGGGAACGGGCGGCATTCAGCTTACTCTTTCGTTAATAGGTCCTTCGGATATATTAAAAGTTATTGACCAAGGAAGCGACGACAGCGTAAATGCCGTAAATATCAAGAAATTTGTAAAGCTGTGTACCGATGCGGAAACCACCGAAAGCGCCCGCGAAGCAACGCTTATACAATCACGTCACCGCATTCCTGAAACTCCTCTGAGAAACGACCAGATTCTTGTATTTCAGGTTCCAATTCCGGAACCGCTGCGTATCGTAGAGCCGAAAGAAGAAGTCACAAAAAAAATGCACGCTGAAATGGATTATGCACCTATTTGGCTACAACTGTACGAAAGTATCGTGAAATACGGTAAAGTAACAATTCCTACGGAATATCCATGTACCGTTGAAAACAGATATATTATGAATCCCAGTCCTATTCCGAAATTTGATAACCCAAAGCTTCATCAGTCGGAGTGCCTATATTTGTTTGGCGCAGGCAGAGAGAAAAAAATATATGCTATACCGCCGTATACAAATGTGGAATCCCTTGCATTTGATGACGTACCTTTTGAACGTGAAAATTTCAAAGGTAAATGCTGCCGGTTCTGCGGCAGTACGAATACATATCTTGATGAGATGTTCGATGAAAAAACAGGTGAAAAAGTTTATCAGTGTTCAGATACAGCTTATTGCAGGGAGGTACGTTCTCATGACAATTGATGAAAAGCCGGTCCTAAGCGTTAATAATCTTACAGTTCGCTATGGCCGCGGCTGTGAAAAATGCCGGACGCATCTTGAAAAAAACAGATGTACTGTCTGCGGTACGGTCTGGGCGGCAAATAATATTTCACTTGACGTTTATCCCGGAGAAGTACTTGGAATTGTCGGTGAAAGCGGTTCCGGCAAGTCTACGCTTATGCAAAGCTTATATTTTGATATTGAGCCAACCTCCGGAGAAGCATTTCTTGACGGATATAAAAATGGTTCTGAAAGTATATGGACCGCAAGCGCTGCGGAAAAACGTCATATCAAAAACAGTGTGATGGGAATGGTGTATCAGAATCCTATTCGTGGACTGCGAATGGAATATTCAGCGGCGTCAAATATTGCGGAAAAATTAATTTCTGCCGGCAATCGCAATGCGCGTTACATGACAAAGCGCGCTGAAGAACTGCTTTCAGCCGTGGAAATTCTTACATCACGTATGAGTGAAGCTCCTAAAAATTTTTCAGGAGGAATGCAGCAGCGTGTTCAGATTTCAAAAGCGCTCGCCAATAACCCGTCTGTTTTGCTTCTTGATGAAGTTACTACAGGTCTTGATTTATCTGTTCAGGCGAGAGTTCTTGATTTGATACGGAAAATAAAAGCGGAGTATGGAATTTCGATTCTTCTTGTATCTCACGATCTTGCGGTTATCAGAATGCTTGCTGACAGAACGGTTGTTATGCTTGACGGAAAGATTATTGAAAGCGGTCTTACGGATCAGATTTTAGAAGATCCTCAGCAAGCTTATACGCAGCAGCTTGTACATTCATTGTTATAAAGGAGAAAGTCATTTTATGATTGCAATTAAAAACGGAAGAATTATTACGCCTGATGAAGTGATAGACAGCAAGACGCTGCTGATTGAAAATGATAGGATTATCAGTATTACCGGCGAAAAGGTTTCGGCGGACAAGGTTATAAACGCGCACGGAAGATATGTCATGCCGGGATTTATAGACGTTCACTCGGATAAAATAGAGCAATTTATCTATCCGCGCCCCACTGCAAAGTTTCCTTTTGAGCTTGCGCTGAAGGAATGTGAAAAGGAATTGTTACAGCTTGGCATTACGACGATATATCATTCTTTTTCTTTGTATAAAGACGAACTTCTAGGCAAAAGTCCTCTGCGCAATAAAGAAAGCGTTTTAAAAATGGCAAATCTGATTGAAGATATCCAGAGCCGTTTTCATCTTATTCATCATCGTTTTCATCTGCGCCTTGAAATTGATAATGTTGACGGGTATGATATTGCAAAGGATATGATTAAAAGACATCTGATTCATGAGATTTCTTTCATGGATCATACGCCCGGACAAGGACAGTACCGTAATCTGGAGGTTTATCGTGATACGGTGGATAAATATAACGGAATGGAAAACGAAGGAAAAACCTTTGACGAGGTTATGGAGTATCATAAAACAAAAGACACGCTTTCCTTTGAACAGCTTAAGGAATTAGCAGAGATGGCGCAGGAAAATGGCATTACAGTTGCCTCTCATGATGATGATACAGAAGAAAAACTGAAGCTGAATAAGAAGCTTGGCGTAAATATCAGCGAATTTCCCATTACTGAAGAAACAGCCAAAACAGCCCATGAAATGGGATTCTATACCGTTGCGGGAGCGCCTAATATTCTTCTGGGCGGCTCTCATTCCGGTAACATGTCCGCGGCAAATGCAATCGAAAATAATAGCGTGGATATTCTTTGTTCCGACTATTTTCCGCAGGCGCTGCTGCACAGTCTTTTTGTAATGTGTGAAAAATACGGACAGAAGCTTCCCGATATGGTCAACAAGGTATCGCTGAATCCGGCGAAAGCAATGGGAATTGATAAAGATTACGGCTCGCTTGAAGCCGGAAAAAAAGCAGATATTGTTATTGCCGATATTTTGGACGGCTATCCTGTTGTAACGCACGTTCTTGTTGATGGAAAAACCACTTCGCGGGTGGAATACAGGAGGCAGTCATTATGAGTATACTTACAATCAGCAATCTTGGGAAACAGTTCTGTATGCATCATGCAAACCGCATGATCCGTTCCTGCGAAAATATAAGTTTTACGCTTGAACAGGGTGATTTTATTGGCATTGTCGGCAGATCAGGCGCGGGAAAATCCACTATACTGAAATGTATTAACCGCACCTATATTCCTTCATGGGGCGATATTATTTACGACAGCACAGCTTTTGGAAAAATCAATCTTTCTGAGGCTCCGGAACGTAAAATTATCTATATCAGAAATCATGAAATAGGATATGTATCACAGTTTCTGAGTGTTATGCCGAGAACTACCGCAAAAGAACACGTCATGCAGGCGCTTCTGGAGATCGGAGAAAATAAGCTTGATTCGGAAAAAAGAGCAGAGGAAATGCTTTGTTATTTTCGTCTGCCGGAAAATCTTTGGGACATCTACCCGAATACTTTTTCCGGGGGCGAAAGGCTTCGCTTAAATCTTGCACATACTATGGTAAAAAAACCTCGTTTGATGCTTCTTGATGAACCGACTGCTTCTCTTGACAATGAGTCGAAAATTCCCGTTAAGGAAATGCTTATGAAGCTGAAAAAAGAGGGAACAAGTATGATCGGTATTTTTCACGATTTAGAATTTATGGACGGACTCTGCGATAAGGTCTATAATATATCAGAAGGAGCATTTGCATGATAAAAGCAGATTTGCATATGCATTCTACAGTGTCAGACGGAAGTTTTACCATTCCGGAGCTGATAGAATTTGCAAAGAAAAAGGGACTTGATGCGATTGCAGTCACTGATCATGATACAGTATCGCATTTTCAGCAGATTCCGAAAATTGAGCATGGAGTTAAAGTAATACCGGGAATTGAAATATCCGCTTATGATTATGAAAATAATTTCAAGGTACATATGCTTGGCTATGGTATAAGATATCCTGAAATTGTTGAAAAAGTTGTACAGCCAACCCTTTTGGCAAGACATGAAAATTCCCTGAAACAGATAAGAATTCTAAATGAGAACGGTTATGATGTCAATACGGAAGAACTGCGCGTGGCAGACGGAAAATATATCTATAAGCAGCACATTATGGAATATCTGCTCAGACGCGGAAAAGTTTCGGAGATGTTTGGTGATTTTTATTACAGCGTTTTTAAAAACAACGGAATCTGCGACTTTGATATTCAGTATATTTCTCCTATCGAAGCGCTGAATACAATTAAAGAAGCTGGCGGTCTTGCCGTTCTTGCTCACAGCGGACAGCAGCAGAATTTTTGTCTTATTCCTGAACTTTCAAAGAACGGTCTGGACGGTCTGGAAGTGAATCATCATTCCAACAGTGAAAGCGATAAAATCATAATCCGCCGATATGCAGAGAAATATGGGTTGTTTCTGACTGGCGGAAGCGACTTTCATGGAGAATTTGAAAATGTAAATGTGGAAATTGGAGATTTTTTATCTGAATTAAGCGGCGTAGAGGCAGTTTTGAAAATGGAGGAGGAATGAAATGATTTATCGCGCTTCAGTTGCTGACTTCCAGAGTATTTATAGTTTGGTGTGTGACCTCGAAAAAACTACGTTTATATTTGAAGCGTTCAAAAGGTATTATGAAGGCATTATGTCAAACCCGGGCCATGTGATTCTTGTGTATAAAAAACATGGCAGAATTATAGGAATGCTTCATATCAGAATGGAAATGCAGCTTCATCACTGTGGAAAAATTGCAGAAATTATGGAACTGATTATCGAAAAAAATTATCGTTCGCAAGGAATCGGAAAAAAACTTATTCATGAGGCTGAGATTGTAGCAAAACAGAATCATTGCATTCAGATTGAAGTGGCAAGTAATATGGAGCGTACTGATGCGCACCGATTTTATCAGCGTGAAGGTATGCAAATTACACATTATAAATTAATGAAAGAATTAACGCAGTAATAATTTTTATATTGCGTATTTTCTGTTTATTGCAAGCTCTTTTTCTGTCGGCAATCTTTTCTTGATAGAATCTGAGCTTACTCGGCAATAAGCTGCTGCTTTTAATTTTGGCATTACAATTTCCTCCTTTTTTATATAAAAGATAGAATAAAAATAACGAGGGTTCAGCGTACTGGATTTGAACTCTCGTTTTTATTTCTGTTTTTTGTGGTTTTGCATAACAGCCATAACTGCTCCTGTATAATGGCGAACAACCTCATCAATTTGCTTTGACATCTTCTGATATTTAAGAAGCGATTTTTTCTATTATACAATATTTATATTTACTCCGTTAACCTCCACATTATCGTCAGCACGGATCATTATGTATTTAACTCCGTCTATAATACGAGTTTTTACAAGGTCCTTACGTTCAGGATTTACTTTAATTGTTATATCCGGTGTACATACTTCAAATTTCTTTACGTCAATGATATTTTTAGGACTTAATTCAGTATTTTCGCCGAATTCGTTATCAAATTTTTTATCAAATTCGTCTATATGCGGTTCGGCTACACCGCAATAGGAAAGAACGTCCTTTACCGTATTTTTTGATATTACGAGCGGAGCTTCCTCCTTGCGTTCCTTATGCTCTGTAATCATAGATGAAAGCTGTTCATGTACCGTTTGCAGCACCTCGTAGCTGCAATCCTCCGAAACGGTTTCCTCAAGAATAGAATTGAATATTTCTTTTTGAGCCGCCGCAGGCATTGGTATTTCAGTTTTGAATATAGCTTCGACAAGCTCTTCGTGATTTTCAGCGGGGCTTTTGGAATAGTATAACGCGTTATAAATATTTGATTGCCGATCGTCAAAAGCAGGAAACATAAAACCAAGCTCTGGAGTATTTATAATCCAGTCAACAGAGATATTGCGAAATTGATTTTCATTTACATAATAGCTTAGCGCGGGTTTTGTCATTTTTACCGGACACACTGCACAGACTAAATATGAAAATACTTCAGAGGAGTCTTCAATTTTTATATCGTCCTTTGAATAGGACGGAACGTCGTATTTGTCAAAGGTCAGAAGTATCAAATATTTTCCTTCCAGCATAAGAGAACGAATTATACCGGCAAAGAGTTCGGCAACCGCTTCATCATCGTTTAATGCTGAATCCCTGAGTCGCATAAGCAGTTTGTGTTCGTCGCTGTCAATAACCTGCTGATTGGAAAATTCAATGTCAATAAGGTTTTTCCCTATTGTTCCGGATAATGTCTTTTTTATAATAGTAAGCAGTTCCTCGGCCTCATTTCTTGGTATAGTACCGAAAAATTGATTGAAATCAGAAATTATTTCTTTATTTTCATTGACGTAACATCCTCTTATACAGGATATATTTGTTTTATCTATATTAAATCTGCGGCGGATTTCAGATATTTCTTTTTCAGTCATTTTTATATTTTCCTCCCGTTTTCAATTAAAAATATTGTATCATTTCTTTTTGTAAAAGTCAATCGGCATCACTTGATTGACTTATTACGGTAGTTGTGATATAATAAATAAATTAAAGAGATGAAAGGAATTGTTAAATGCAGTTTAATGAAATTCAGCTATCAGGTGAAATGCTGAAAGCAATAGATCAGATCGGCTATACGGATATGACAGAGATTCAGGAAAAAAGCATACCTGTGATATTATCCGGAAAGGACATTATCGGACGTTCAAATACAGGAACTGGGAAAACTGCCGCTTTCGGTATACCTGCGGTTGAAAATATCTGCCGTGAAAACAATGGTAAAGTTCAGACGCTCATATTATGTCCTACGCGGGAGCTTGCCGTTCAGGCGGCTGAGGAAATAAAAAAATACTCCCGGTTTATGCCTTGGGTTAAGGTATCAGCCGTTTACGGCGGCTCAAGCATGGATCGTCAGATTCATGAATTAAAAAGGGGGGCTAACATAGTTGTAGGAACGCCGGGCCGCGTTATGGATCATATCAGGCGCCGAACTTTGAAGCTTGCCGATTTACAATCGATTATACTCGATGAGGCGGACGAAATGTTGAATATGGGCTTCAGGGAGGATATTGAGGAAATTTTGGGATATGTTCCTGAAAAACGTCAGACAATTCTTTTTTCCGCTACAATGCCTCCGGAAATAATGGCAATAACAGAAAATTTTCAGAATGATCCGGTGGTTATAAAAACTCTATCGAAAAGCCGTACTGTTGAGGCTATAGATCAGTCCTATTATGTTGTAAATTCTGATAAAAAGGCTGACGCTTTATATGTTTTATGGCTTTATAACGCTCCGAAATCATCAATGATTTTCTGTAACACTAAAAAAATGGTGGATGAGCTTACAGAGTATTTAGCTGAAAAGGGAATCAGGGCGGAAGGGATTCACGGCGATATGAAGCAGATGCAGAGAACGAGCGTAATGAAATCTTTTAAAAGCGGCAGAATAAGCGTTCTTGTGGCGACCGACGTAGCTGCCAGAGGAATAGATGTCAGCGGCGTTGACGCCGTTTTCAATTATGATCTTCCGCAGGATAACGAATATTATATACACCGTATCGGGCGAACGGGAAGAGCAGGTAAATCAGGTAAGGCCTACACCTTGCTTTCTGGAAGAAAACAGGTTTATTCAATGAAGGCTGTTGCAAAATATACTAAGTCTGATATAGCAGAGGGTAAGCTTCCGACGAGAAGCGAGGTCGCGGAGGCTAAGCTTGCCGATTTTGCCGAGAAAATATCAGCCGCATGTAAGAAGGAAGTTTTACCTGAGACGGAACGTTTAATTGAGATTCTTAAAGAAAAAAATATATCTGTTGAAGATATAGCAAGGGCGCTTTGCAGCAAAAGAATAGGGAAGGATCTTAATAATATTCCCGATGTTCAGTCTGTAGTCTACAAGACTGAAAGAAGTATCAGAAGAAACGGAAACGGTAAAATCGTTAAGGTTAATATCAATGTCGGAAGAAAACATAAAATAGCTCCTAATTTTATTTTAGGCGCTCTTGTTGACGCTACCGGTATGTCCGGAAAGAATTTCGGAAAAATTGATATTCATGATAAATATACTACTGTTGAGGTTCCTGACGCTGAAAGCGGTTTTATCATAGATTCTATGAATAACAGTCGCATAAACGGGAATAAAGTTACAGTTAAGCTTTATGAGGGAAAGAGCTATTCTGATAAAAACAGAAATTACGGAAGAAAAAATAATTCGGATTATAGAGAAAAAAATTCATTCGGCGGTGGGAATAAATATAGGCGCGGCAGCGGCTCACAAAAGAAAAGATATTGATTTCGGAGGAAATTATGAGGATTCTTGTTGTTGAAGACGAGGAAGCTATAGCTGAGGCTCTTGCTCATATCCTTACAAAAAATAAATATCTGGTGGATACCTGTTATAATGGTGAAAACGGTTATGATAACGCTGTTTCAGGAATCTACGATATTATAATTCTGGATATCATGCTTCCCGGCATGAACGGTTTGGAAATACTTCGCAGACTAAGGCTTGAAGGGATAGCTTGTCCTGTTCTGCTTTTGACGGCAAAGGACGAGATTTCAGATAAAGTAAAGGGTCTTGATTTGGGAGCGGACGATTATCTTACAAAGCCCTTCGCTATGGAGGAGCTTCTTGCAAGAATAAGATCCCTTTCAAGAAGAGTGGACAGTTCGCTGAATGATAACAGCTTGAAATTTTCTGATATTTCTCTTAATCTTCAGACTTATGAGCTGTCTGGAAGAGACGGTTCTCTCAGTCTTGGTCTGAAGGAATTCAGCATAATGGAATATCTTCTTAATAATCCCAATAAGGTAATCAGTAAAGAGCTGCTGATTGAAAAAATATGGGGATATGATTCGGACGCTGAATATAATAATGTTGAAGTTTATATTTCTTTTTTAAGAAAAAAGCTTAGACATATTCATTCTGCAACTTCTATAAAGACTGTTAGGGGAGTAGGGTATCGTCTGGAGGAATCTTGAATGATAAAAAAACTCAGGCGAAGATTTATTATTGTTAATATGAGCATACTTACCTGCGTGCTTTTTGGTGTGCTTACGGGAATATTTGCGTATATGTACAGCTCGGAGGTCAGAATTTCTTATGAATTGATTGAATCAATATTAAACGAGAAGGATATAAATTTTAATAAGCCTGATAAAATTATGGAATCAGCCGAAAATGAAACGGTTACTGAAAACGGCGGATTTTTAGCTCAGATGAGTTATATCAGTCAGAACAATAATCAGAAGAATGAAGGCGGAGATTTCAATTGGGACAGAAACGAGCAGTATACGCCGTTCCCGGAAGATCCGTTTGTTCCTGATCCGTATCCTGAGAAGAAGCCTGATCCCACGTCCCCTGAAAAGCCGGATAATTCGAATCCTGATAAAGAAGATCCTGATTCATCGGAAAATGATTTTGAAGATGATGAGGAAAATGATGAATCAGAAAACGATGATAGCAGCAGCCGGACAGATAATGCTGTAAATATCAATCCGCATTTACCTGCTGAAGACAGCGTAAAGGAAGGAAACAACGATAGTTTTCAGCAGGAATCGGCAGTTACTCAATCTACTTACACTACTTCCGCCGATAAATCTTCTTCTGAAAGTAGAACGACAGTAATAGTTACTACTGAAAAAAAAGAATCTCAGCCTCCAAAATTAGAATTTCCCGATCCTTACAGAGGAAATGTCAAACGCGCCTATATAATGGTTCAGTTTAATCAAAACGATGATATTGATAGGATAGTCTATCAGTATTTAGATGACGCGGACGAGGAGGACATAGAGGAAGCGGCAATAAGAATTTATAATGATAAAAGCGACAGAGGAAAGCTTACTATAGGGGATTATAAGCTTAGATACATGAAAAAGGATAATCCCAGAATGATAGGCGGCGGATGCAGGATAGTCTTTCTTGACAGAACGCTTGAAATTTCTACAATAAACAGAATGTTATTCATTTTTATTATAATAGGAAGCGTCGGAGTCATTATAATTTTCGGAATAAGCGTTTTATTGGCTAATTGGACTATTAAACCTGTCGATAAGGCATGGCAGCAGCAGAAGCAGTTTGTTGCGGACGCGTCACATGAATTAAAAACTCCGCTTACTGTTATTTCAGCAAACACCGATGTTATTTTGTCCAATGAAAACGAAACGGTTAAAAGCCAGTCTAAATGGCTTAATTATATAAAGGAAGAAACTAAGCGTATGACGAAGCTGGTAAACAGTATGCTTTATATCGCCAAGTATGATTCAAATGAAATGAAGCTTGCCGCGGATCGTTTCAGCTTAAGCGAGGTTATGTCGAGCATATGCTTGCAGTTTGAGTCAATTATTTATGAAAGCGGTAAATTACTTGAAACGGATATTGAAGATAATATTTATTTTAAAGGCGATGAAGATAAAATAAAGCAGCTTGTAAATATACTTCTTGATAACGCTCATAAATATTCTACCAAAAACGGCAGAATTACCGCTCGCTTATCTGAAGATCAAAAAACTGGTAAGATAAGTCTTTCTGTTGCAAATACCAGTAATTATATAGAACCCGATAAAATGAATAAACTTTTTGACAGGTTTTATCGGCTGGATTGTTCAAGAAACAGAAAAACCGGAGGCTCAGGGCTTGGTCTTAATATTGCCAAATCAATAGTAGAGGCTCATGGAGGTTCAATTAAGGCTTTTCATGAAAATGGAATAACATGCTTTACTGTAATATTGTAAAAGCTCCCGCAAAAGCGGGAGTTTTTTTAGTTATTTGTATAAAGTCTTTTATATGGATTCTGGCTGTTAGGAGTTAGTACATAAAAGCTTTTATTAATAATATTAGAAATGTCATAATCAAAATTACCGCAATATTCCTTTAGCAGATCCTTTATTTCGTCAATATCATCGGAGGTCGCCTTTTTCGCAGAAACCTGTGCCGGAAGGTTTAGAGGCAGCTTTTCTGTACATATATAAATTTTGCCTCCGTGCATTCCGGTTCCACAGAAATGTCCGACAGGAGGAGTATTTTTATCGCAGTTGATCCCCAGAACTATTATAATGCCTCCAGCCTGATATTCTCCGAGAAAACTGCCCGCTTTTCCTCCGATAACAAGCACAGGAATCTTATCCTCATAGGCCTTCATATGTATTCCCGCCCTGTAGCCGGCGTTGTCACGGACAAATATTTTTCCGCCTCTCATTGCATAGCCGGTAGCGTCTCCTGAAGAGCCGTGGATAATAATTGAACCGTCGTTCATAGTATCTCCGGTTGCGTCCTGCGCGTTTCCGTTTACAATTATATCTGCTCCGTTTAAGTAAGAACCGAGAGCGTTACCGGGAGTTCCGTTGATTATTACCTCTTTATGTGACAGTCCGCTTGCGATATAACGCTGGCCAATGCAATTGTCAATATATATGTGATTTTCAGGGGAGCTACGTACCTGTTCGTTTAATTCTTTAAAATGCATAAGTCCGGCAGTAATTCTCATTATCTGACACCTCCAAGCTGTTCTTTTCTTTCAGAAATTGAAAAAGCCATAAGCTGCGGCTTTTCCTTGATAAGCTCAAAGTCAATTTTATCCAGCGGAATTTGTTCGCGTATAAGCTTTGTATAAATACCTGCTCTTGAAATATCCCCTATCATAATATATCCTTTTAAAAGATTGTTTTTGGTAACAAGCATCTTATAATTTTCTCCGTTTTGGTAAAGGCTTTTTTCACCGTCATAGCTGCCGGCAGTTATCATATGATAATCAAAAAAGCCTATTGCGTTCATGGGTATAGCTTTATCATAGGGCTTATCAGTACCAGTCATATGAAGACCGGCAGTTTCCCCCTGCATATATGCGTTTGGAAGAAGAGCTAATATTCTGTCTGTATCGGTTGTAATGTCGCGGCTTTCAGTACAGTCTCCGGCAGCGTAAATTTCCGGAAGAGAGGTACGGCATAAGCTATCTGTAACTATACCTTTATTCACATTTCCCCCCGCATCTTTGATAAGCTCCGTATTAGGTCTTACTCCCACAGCGATAACCAGTGCGTCGAATTCTATAGTTTCGCCATTAGTCAATATTGCCTTGTTTTCATTAAATTCAGAAACCGAGGCTCCGAGGATAAAATTTACGCCCTTATCCTCTATTGATTTCCGGACGAGTTCAGCTCCTGTTTCGTCCAATATAGAAGGCAGAATTCTATCGGCGAGATCAACAACAGTCAGTCTGCCTATTTTACTAAGTATTCCTTCCGCGCATTTAAGACCGATAAGTCCGGCGCCTATTATCAGTACTCTTGAATCCTTGTTAAGATTACTGTTTAGCTTTTCGGCGTCGTCAAGCGTCATAAAAGTATATTTGTTTTTTACCTTTTCCAATCCTTTTACGGGAGGTATAAATGGTCTTGAACCTGTCGCCACAAGCAGTTTATCATAAGAGATTGATTTTCCGTCGTCAAGAACGACGTTTTTGTTTTCAGGATCAATCCGGACTGCTTTTTTTCCGAGAATAGCGGTTACATTGTTATCTTTATAAAAACTGTCGGGACGGAATTTCATTCTTTCTTTGTCTGTTTTACCGTATAGAAGATAAGAAATAAGCGGACGTGAATAAGTATGATGCTTTTCTTCGGAAATAACGGTAATTTTATTTTCCTTATCATTTTTTCGTATTCCTTCAATGCAGCCGACTGCCGCAGCGGAATTTCCGATAATTACATAATTCATCTTATCACTCCTCTTATCATCTTTCTTCATAGACAATGGCGTTATTGGGACATCCGGCGACACAAGCCGGTGCGCCGCATGAGTTTTTAGTGCAAAGTTCGCATTTCTGAGCAACATGCCCGTTATCGGCAGGCATTATAGCTCCGTAGGGACATGAGAGAATACAGGTATAGCAGCCGACGCATTTGTCCTGATCTAATTCAATCAGACCGTCGTTTAAGGTTAAGGCTCCGGAGATACAGCTCTTTACGCATAGCGGCTCGGTACAATGGCGGCAGGAAACCGCAAAATAGATTCCATCGTTTTCCTCAACCTGAATTTTCGGATAGATTTTTTTGCCCTTTAATGCCTTAGCCATTTCATTTGCCTTTGATTTTCCGGCGGAAGCTGTATTTGCAAAAGCGCAGTTGTATTCGCATAGATGACAGCCAAGACACCATTCTTCATTAACGTAAATTCTTTTCATGGGTCAAGTCCTCCTTATTCGCCTGCATGCTTTATTCCAAGAATTTCAAGCTCTTTTTCATTCAAACCAACGCCTCTGAGCATGAGCCTGTTGCCCTTGAGACTTTCTATTGAGTTGATTCCCATACCGCCCATCATTTCCTTTATTTCATGATCCCATGCCGAAACAAGATTCACAAGGCGTCTGGAGCCAATATCGGGATTAAGTCGTTTTACGAGATCCGGACGCTGGGTTGCAATACCCCAGTTACATTTTGCTTCGTGACATGCTCTGCATTGGTGGCAGCCCAGAGCGATACATGCCGCAGTGCCAATGTAAACTGCATCTGCTCCAAGAGCGATTGCTTTTACGATATCAGCTGAATTTCTGATGCTTCCGCCCACTACTATAGATACGTTTCCTCTGATTCCTTCCTGCCTTAAACGTTCGTCAACGCTGGCAAGAGCAAGCTCTATGGGAATACCTACATTATCTCTGATTCTTGTAGGAGCCGCTCCTGTTCCGCCTCTAAAGCCGTCGATGGCTATAATATCGGCGCCGCTTCTGGCTATTCCCGAGGCAATTGCGGCAACGTTATGTACTGCCGCTATTTTAACAATTACAGGCTTTTTATATTCTGTAGCTTCTTTTAAAGAGAATACAAGCTGTCTGAGATCCTCGATTGAATATATATCATGATGAGGAGCTGGAGAAATTGCGTCGGAGCCTTCCGGGATCATTCTTGTTCTTGAAACTTCTCCTACAGTCTTAGTACCCGGCAGATGTCCGCCTATGCCCGGTTTTGCGCCCTGCCCCATTTTTATTTCAATTGCCGCGCCAGCTTCAAGATATTCCTTGTGAACTCCGAAACGTCCTGACGCTACCTGAACTATTGTGTTCGGTCCGTATTGATAAAAGTCCTTATGAAGACCGCCCTCGCCGGTATTGTAGTATGTACCGAGCTCCGCTGCTGCCCTTGCAAGACTTTCATGGGCGTTTTTACTTATGGAACCGAAAGACATAGCGGAGAACATAATAGGCACTTCAAGCTTAAGCTGGCTAGTTAAATTATTGATGATATTACCATTTTCATCTCTAACCACCGACGAAGGCTTCTGGCCCAGAAATGTTTTAGTTTCCATAGGCTCTCTCAGCGGATCTATAGACGGGTTAGTTACCTGAGACGCATTGATGAGAATTTTATCCCAATAAACGGGAAGCGGTTTAGGATTGCCCATGGACGAAAGAAGTACGCCGCCTGATTCCGCCTGTTTATATATTTCTTTTATATTTTCCATAGTCCAGTTAGCGTTTTCTCTGAAGGTGTTGTCGGATTTTATAATCTTCAAAGCCCTTGTCGGACAAATGGTAACGCATCTCTGACAGTTTACGCATTTTGAATCGTCGCACATCATTTTGCCTAAGTCCGCGTCATAGTAATGAACTTCGTTTGCACACTGCCTTTCACATGCCCGGCAGCCGATGCATCTGTCAGCATTGCGTACAACTTCGAATTCCGGATACTGATAATCCATTATTGGAGTCCCTCCTCTAAAGTAACAATAACAGGCTCTCCGCCTCTTGGAGACCAAATTTTATCAAGCTCTGGCTCTATAACTCTTATAGCGCATTCCTCGCTGGCAATATAGACCATATCGTCCTTTTCTCCCACCACCATGGAGCGCAGCTTTAATCTATCGTTTAAAGCCATTAGACCGCCGTCGAATCCTACCATTATAGAAAACGGTCCGGTTATAAGCATACTGGAGAAAGCGTTTCTGAAATACGTCAGTCTTTCTCTGTCCTCAGGCTTCATAGATTCGATTGTATCCCAAAACGGTGCGGCGATAATTTCAGAAACCTCTTTGAATGAAAAACCGAGCCGTCTGTGAAGATAATCAATAATATATGTAATAACCTCAGTGTCCGTAAGCAGGGTGCATTTATATCCGAACATTTCAATAAATCTTCTGTTAGCGTCATAAGAGGATATTTCGCCGTTATGAACTATGGACAAATCGAGCATCGCAAACGGGTGAGCGCCGCCCCACCAGCCTGGGGTGTTTGTAGGATATCTTCCGTGAGCAGTCCAGCAGTAGCCTTCATATTCGTCTAATCTGTAAAATTCTCCGACATCCTCAGGATAACCGACGGCTTTGAAAATTCCCATATTCTTTCCGCTGGAAAACACATATGCTCCGTTTATGGTAGTGTTTATCTTAATAACACATTTTACCGTAAATTCATTTTCGTCAAGCTGAGATTCCTTTAGCCTGTTCGGAAGCGGCTTTACAAAATATCTCATAATAATCGGCTCGTTCATTATAGCCGCAATTTTTTTTGTTGGTATTTTAGAAAGGTTGATAACGTCAAAATGCTTATCTATAAATTTTTCACATGCAAGCTTTGCGCTTGTGTTGTCATAAAATATATGAAACGCATACGCGTCCTTATATTGAGGATAAATTCCGTAACCCGCAAAGCCGCCGCCAAGACCGTTTGAACGGTCGTGCATTGTTGCTATGGATTCAATAATTGAACGGCCGTTGAGCGTTTTGCCTTTTTTAGAAAAGATACCGGAAATAGCGCATCCGGAAGGAATCCTGACTTCCCCTTCTCTTAACATAAAACTGTTCCTCCTTGAATGAAACTGTATTTTTAACAGAAATGTCTGCAAAACAAAAAAAGGCGCTCATAAGCACCGCAGACAATATCCGCAATACTGATGAACACCTTTGTTCTCTCTGTCATATATAATACACTTTTTTTTTATTATTGTCAAGTACTTTTCTCAAAAAAATTAAGAATAAATTACAGGAACTTTTTATCTATTATTTTTAAAGCTGAAATTCAATAAAAAATTTCGTATGAATATAATGTGTCTTTACGGAATGAAGAAAGAAATTGAAAATTTTTTGTAAAAAAGTTCTTGACAAGATAATCATTTTGGTATATACTAAAGCTACAGACAGCAAAGGTGCTGTGGGCATGAGATCGTGCTCACAGCACCTTTTTTGTTTATTAAAGGCTTTTCGGCTGATTAGGTACCGATCATGACCGATTGTGCCGCTTAAAACCGTTTACGGTTTTCCGATGATAATATGGGAAGGATGATTTTTATGGAATTTTCATCAGTAAATACCATTTGGGTACTGTTAGGAGCCGCGTTGGTTTTCTTTATGCAGGCAGGCTTTGCAATGGTAGAAACAGGTTTTACAAGGGCAAAGAACGCCGGAAATATAATTATGAAAAATCTTATGGATTTTTGTTTGGGTACTCCTATTTTCTGGATACTCGGCTTCGGATTGATGTTCGGCGCAGGCTCCTTTATAGGAGGATATCATGGTATTGCGTCTGAAGCTAATTATGGAAACGGCATGCTTCCGGACGGAGTTCCGTTTTTTGCATTTTTTATATTTCAAACTGTTTTCTGTGCTACTGCCGCGACAATCGTTTCAGGCGCTATGGCGGAAAGAACTAAGTTTGCCGCTTATCTTGTATACAGCGCAGTTATCAGTGCGATTGTTTACCCGATTGAAGCTCATTGGATCTGGGGCGGCGGCTGGCTTTCCGAAATGGGATTCCACGATTTTGCCGGTTCAACGGCAGTACATATGACCGGCGGTGTGGCCGCTCTTGTGGGCGCTGCAATATTGGGACCGCGTATCGGCAAGTACGGTAAGGACGGCAAACCGAAGGCTATTCCGGGACATTCCTTGACATTGGGCGCATTGGGATGCTTTATTTTATGGTTCTGCTGGTTCGGCTTTAACGGAGCTTCCACGGTTTCAATGGAAGGCGACAGCATTGCTCTTGCCGGAAAAGTATTCGTAAACACGAATTTGGCTGCCGCTATAGCCACTTGCGTAACTATGGCGTTTACATGGATAAAATACGGTAAACCGGATGTATCAATGTCCTTGAACGGTTCTCTGGCAGGATTGGTGGCTATTACGGCTGGATGCGACGCAGTAAGTCCGATAGGAGCGGCAATTATAGGCGCCGTTGCCGGCATTCTTATTGTTCTCGGAGTAGAATTTATTGATAAGGTTCTTAAAATAGACGATCCTGTCGGAGCTGTCGGAGTACATTGCGTAAACGGCGCCTTCGGTACTCTTGCAGTCGGTCTTTTAGCCGACGGTTCTACAACTGACAAAGGCTTGTTCTACGGCGGCGGGTTAAAGCTTTTAGGCACTCAGGCGCTTGGCGTTGTCTGTGTTGCCGCATGGGTTGCAGTTACCATGATCGTTACATTTACAGTTATCAAGAAAACAATGGGTCTCAGAGCTTCCGCAGAGGAGGAGATTCTCGGAATGGACGCAACCGAGCATAATCTTCCGTCAAGCTATGCCGATTTTATGCCGTCGGCGGCAAGTATTAAGGAAATTCAGAAGCAGGGAGCTAAAGCAGGAGTAGATGTAACCGGATCAGTTCCTATGTCTAAGGCGGTTCCTGTTTCAATAAAATCCGGTTCGTCTGCCGGTGAAAACAGCAAGCTTACAAAGCTCTCGATTATATGTAAGCCGGAAAAGCTTGAATCTCTTAAGAACGCTCTGAATGCGATTGATGTCAGGGGCATTACGATTACTAACGTAATGGGATACGGCACGCAGAAGGGTCAGAAGTCATATTACCGTGGAGTTGAACGCGACGATGTGCAGCTTCTGCCTAAGGTTAAAGCCGAGGTGGTTGTATCTAAGGTGCCGGTTGAAACAGTCGTAAACGCGGCTAAGGCGGCTTTATATACCGGTAATATCGGCGACGGCAAGATATTCATTTTTGACGTTGAAAATGTTGTTAAAATCAGAACCGGTGAGGTAGGATATGACGCTCTTCAGGGTGAAGATGATATTAAATAAATTAATATAGAAACTGAAAAATTTTCTGATTTTTGCCTAACTCTCCCTATTTACTATAAAAAGGGAGAGTTTTTTGTGCATTAATACCTATGTTCATAAATTGTTCATAGTTTGTTCATAATTTATCCAAAAATAGCTTTTATATATTTTGTATAATTAAATAGTACGTTTATAATATAATATTTTTATAGGAGAGATTATTAAATGATAGGTTCAAAGCTTTTAAAAAGGTTCAAAGCGGCGGCTACTTGTGCAGCCGTTGCCGTTACCGCTTTAGCGGCGCCTATGTCTGCTGAAAACGATCATGCTGACGCCGCATACAACGTTAATTACGCTAAGGCGCTGCAATATTCTTTGTATTTATATGATGCAAATATGTGCGGTTCTGAAGTAGGGGAAACCTCACAGTTCAGTTGGCGAGACGACTGTCATACCTATGACTCAAGCGTTTCTACTCCTTACGGCACGATGGATTTAAGCGGAGGCTTTCATGATGCGGGCGATCATGTAAAGTTCGGTTTACCGGCTGCCTATTCTGCAACAATGTTAGGCTGGGGGTATTATGAATTTAAGGACGCGTATACCAGAACTGGTCAGGCGTCGCATCTTCAGACGATAACTGATTATTTTTGCGATTATTTCAAGAGATGTACGGTTATGAACGGTTCAAGCGTTCAAGCCTTCTGCTATCAGGTAGGAGACGGAGATACCGATCATGCTATATGGGAATCTCCTGAAAATCAGACTATTGCAAGACCTGCATATTTTGCTACTGCAAGTAATCCTTGCACTGACGTAGTAGCTGAAACGGCCGCCGCTCTTGCTATGAATTATATTAACTTTAAAAACAGCGAGGATCTTACATATGCTAAGGCGCTTTATGAATTTGCAAAAAATAATAATAAGGCAAATCATCAGTCCCAGTCATATTATCAAGGAACAAGCTATCTGGACGATCTTGCATTAGCTTCTGTAATTCTTTATAAGGCTACAAACAATTCTTCATATAAATCGGATTGTGCAGACTATATCAGTCAGTCAAACTGGGCTTATACGACAAATTATCCGCTTTGCTGGGACAGCGTATGGCCGGCGGTAAACGCGATTTATGCAAACGAATGGGACAGGGTTGCTGCTAATATAAATGAATTGAAAAACGGTTATAATACGTCTCAGGGTTATGCTTGCCGCGATAACTGGGGATCGGCAAGATACAATACGGCACAGCAGCTTGTCGGTCTTGTTTACGATAAGTACAATAATACTTCAACATATAAAACATGGGCGAATAGCCAGATGGAATATCTTTTCGGCGGTAATAATTCAGGAAACTGCTATATGGTAGGCTATAGCAATAATTCTGTTTCTCATCCTCATCACAGAGCTTCCTCCGGATTAAATACATATTTGAAGGAAAATGATTCAAGAGAGCATAAATATATTCTTGCCGGAGCTTTAGTTGGAGGACCGGATCAGAGCGATAATTTTTCAGATTATACTGACGCTTATAAATATACAGAGGTAGCCCTTGACTATAACGCGGCTTTTGTAGGAGCGCTTGCAGGTCTTTATCTTGAGTATGGTTCCGGACAGTCTGTTGATTCGGTTGTACCGGGCACTGAATCAACTGTCAATCCTACCACTACAGCGCCTGTAACGACTGTTACTACTTCCGCAACAACGATTTTGACAACAACTGAAGCTACTACCACTACCACCGTTTCAACCTCGGTTGTACCGGATCCTACTTCCGGCACAAAAGTAGTGGATGTCAATAAGAAACTTGATTATTCAAGCGATACTGAAAATATACTTCAGATTAAGATTTCTGATCTGCTGCCATCGGGAGCAAAAGCGGAGAAATTCATCGTTAAGCTCTCAGCCAGCGGAAATATAGGCAGTCCTTCAATAAGCGGTGGAATCAATGTTACAAATAATGATGATTATTGGCTCGACCTTGACGGAACGCAAAAAATTTCCGGTTCAACAGGAACAATAGAATTTGATGTTAAATCTATTCAGGATCATATCCAAGAGAACGGAGTTTTTCAGATTGGTTATTGGTGGGGAGAGCAGAATACGGTCAATATAGAATCTGTAACGTGTATTTATACTGATGATTCGGCTGTTGTAACAACAGCGGTCACGACTAAAGCGACAACAACTTCAACAGCAACTACAACAGAAACCGCTACCGTAGAAACAACTATAACAACAACTACTACAATTCCGTCATCTTCTGATAAAACTGTTACTGTTAATAAATTACTTGATTACACAAGCGATACGGAAAAAATTTTGCAGGTAGAAATTTCAGACTTACTCCCTTCTGGCTCAAAAGCTGAAAAATTTATTGTAAAAATATCTGCGTCGGGTAATATAGGAACACCTTCAATCGGCGGAGGCATATCGGTTACGAATAACAATGATAACTGGCTTGATCTTAACGGCAAGCAGAGCGTCTCCGGTTCGTCCGGAACAATTGAGTTTGACGTTAAGTCTGTTCAGGATTATATTCAGGAGGACGGCGTATTTCAGATTGGCTATTGGTGGGGAGAGCAGAATAAACTTACTGTTGATTCAATCACATGCGTTTACAGCAGTACGCAGTCCGCTGTAACAAGCGTTACTACGATGCCTGTAACTACTTCTGTTTCAACGCAGGAAAAACCTGATACCACCGTACCGTCGGTAAGCCCAACTATATACGGAGATGTAAACGTAGACGGTTTTATTAATGTTTCGGACGTTGTCGCGCTTAATATGTATATTTTAAGCAGCGGGGAAAATAAGCTAAGCGACGTTGGAATAGCTAATGCTGATTGTGTTAAGGACGGGGTAATAAATACTTCAGACAGTCTTTTGCTTATGAATTATGTTGCGATGATTGTAGGGGAATCGCAGCTTGGAAAATAGTATTTAATGATTAATATAAAAGCGGTACCGAATTTATATTCGGTACCGCTTTTTAAAAATTATCTGAAATACTTGACAAATCAGTATGGCAGTGTTAAAATTGAAAATGGTTATTAATTTATATTTGGATTGGAAGTGAAAATGAAAATATGCGTCCATCGGATTATAAAACAAAACAAAAGGAAAAGATTTTAAAATTCTTGAATGATAATAAGGATAGACACGTTACTGCCTCTGAAATAATTGCATATCTTAGCTGCGGTGAAAATTCAGTTGGCTCTGCCACCATTTATAGATATTTGGACAAGCTTGTCAGCGGAAATATAATTAGAAAATTCTATCTTGATGAAAAAACCGGAGCCTGTTATCAGATGGCCGAAGATAACGCTGAATGTCATGAGCATTTTCATCTGAAATGTATTAATTGCGGAAAGCTTTATCATATTGATTGTTCTTATATGAAGTCTTTGAATAGTCATATTTTTGAACATCACGGATTTAAAGTTGATAATTCAAAAACTGTTTTATACGGAAAGTGTGAGGAATGTGAAATCAAAAATAAATAAAATAATTACAGCAGTTTTAATTGCCGTATTTTCAGTGGTTTGTATATCCTGCGGAAAATCAGGAAATGAAGGAAAAGAAAAGTTAAAAATTGTAACAACATTGTTTCCGCAGTACGACTTTGCTAAGCAGATTGCAGGTGATAATGCTGAAATAACGCTTCTTTTGACTCCTGGATCAGAAAGTCATACATATGAACCGACTCCCAAGGATGTGTCTAAAATACAGCAGGCTGATATATTTCTGTATATAGGGGGAGAATCAGAAGTATGGGCCGACGATGTTCTTAGGTCTGTAAAAAACGAAAAAATCAAAGCTGTAAGGCTTATGGATTATATAACGCCTGTTGAAGAAATCCATGACACATCGGAGGGTGAAGAACACGGTCATGATGAAACAGAATTTGACGAGCATATTTTTACTTCATTAAAAAATGCGGAAATTCTTCTTGATGAGATAAGTTCTGTTATATGTGAGGCCGATAAAGCTAACTCGGAAATATATAAAAAGAATGCTTCTGAATATATGATAAAAATTAAGGAGCTTGACGAGCAGTTTACCGAATTGATTAATAACGCAGAAAGGAAAACGGTTGTTTTCGGTGATCGTTTCCCATTCAGATATTTCGCGGAGGATTATGGTCTTGAGTTTCATGCGGCATTTTCAGGCTGCAGCTCGGAAACTGAAGCAAGCTCTGCTACTATGTCCTATTTGATTGATATTGTAAAAAAAGAAAATATACCGGTAGTTTTTTATATTGAATTTTCAGCAAAAACTATAGCTGATAAAATCGCTGATGCCACGGGAACAAAAACGTCTTTGTTACATTCGTGTCATAATATATCCAAGGAGGATTTACAGAATAACGTAACCTATGTGGATTTGATGACAAATAATTATAAAAATCTTTCGGAGGCTATTAACTGACAATGTTTAACGACTTTATATCTATGCTGACTCCGGAATTTTTAAGCTATATTCTTATACCGGCGTTGATAGGCGGAATAGCCGTGACTCTTTGTTCTGCGTTGTTGGGCGTAAGCCTTGTGCTCAAACGATATTCCATGATAGGGGACGGTCTTTCTCATGTGGGCTACGGAGCACTATCGGTTGCAGCAGTAATGAACATTGCTCCGCTGAAATTTGCCCTTCCTGTTGTTATAGCAGCGGCTTTTCTGTTACTGAGAATGAATGGCAGCAGTAAGCTTAAAGGTGATTCTGCAATTGCCGTTTTTTCAACAACAGCGCTTGCAGTCGGTATACTTGTATCATCAAAATCAGGTCTTACGAATGATGTAAGTCATTATATGTTTGGTAGTATACTTGCTATGGATCATGACGATGTTATTTTAAGCGTTGTTTTATCCGTTCTTGTTTTGGCTATGTTTATTTTATTTTATAATAAGATTTTTGCCGTCACCTTTGATGAAAATTTTTCAAGGGCTACAGGTATCAAGGTTGATTTCTATAAAATGCTTATAGCGCTGCTTACTGCCGTAACAGTAGTATTAGGTATGATGATGATGGGCGCATTGTTAATTTCAAGCTTGATAATTTTTCCGGCTATAACATCAATGAGAGTTTTCAAAAGCTTTAAGGGAGTAGTAATATCTTCTGCTATAGTTTCTGTTTTAAGCTTTTTAATAGGATTTTTTATTTCTCTTCTTTTAGATACGGCTCCAGGCGCAAGCGTCGTTGTTGTAAATGTAATAATATTTGCGTTGTTCTCGGCGTTGGGGTGGATACGAAACCATAAAAGCTAAAGCTATGTATCGGCGGAATTACCGCCGTTTTACATTTTCTGATTCAGTTTTAATAGTTTCATGGGCCGGCATGTAATGTAATTCAGTTACAGTATCGTTTTCAGAGGCCGACCTGTATGAAATTATCTGAGGGTTAACTGTTTTAGGAATGTAAATTTTAGTCTTTTTTCCGCAGTGAACTCGTCTTGTCATAGTCATATTGCTCCTTATGAAAAATTATTACATTAATATTATGATAAGATATGTCGATTTTATTTCATGTAAAAAATGAAAATTTTTCGGAGGTTATGTTGAAAAATATAAGTCTGCTATCAATTGTTCTGAAAGGAATCGGATATTTGATTTTTTCAGAAATTCTTTGTCTTTTTATAAATCTTACTTTGGCTTTTTCCAGCAGTATATTTTTGAAAATAATTACTGTTTTGTGTACGTCAATTATTTTTATCGGATTAATATGTAATTTTGCGTATAATACTGCTAAAAATGATCTTATTATTCAGAGGAGAATGAATATAAAATTTTCATTTTCAAGAAAGTTTACCGTTGCTGCATCGTTAAGTATGCCGTATATTTTATTATGGTTGATTTTATTTATTTCTAAAAAAGGGCTTATAGGAAATTTTTATGGAGCTTATAAGCTTTTAAACGGTCAGTTTTTACAGCTTTACAACCTTATAAATTCAGGCACAGAGTTAAGAAGCGTATCAAAATTTCAGCTTATAATAATGTTTGTTCTAACGCTAATTCCTTTTGTTTCATTTATAATAACATATAAATTATCTTATTCCGGTATTGATTTGAATAAAATCCAATATAAGGATTAATTAAAAAACAGGGGCTGACTGCTCCTGTTTTTTAATATTGTTAAATTGTTAAACTTAATAAATTAATATATAATAAAAAAATTGGCTTAATTAAGCCAATTTTTTTATAAAGTTTAGATTATACTTAACAATATACCTGCGGCTACTGCGGAACCGATAACTCCGGCAACATTAGGTCCCATAGCGTTCATTAATAGGAAGTTAGTCGGATCAGTTTGCGCTCCGACCTTCTGAGAAACTCTGGCCGCCATAGGAACGGCTGAAACTCCGGCGGAACCGATAAGCGGATTAACCTTGCCTTTAGTGGCTTTGCACATGATCTTACCGAATAATACGCCGGCAGCAGTACCAACTGCAAAAGCGATAACTCCGAGAATAATTACCTTTGCGAATTCTGTATTCAGAATCTTGTCTGCCTGGGTAGTAGCTCCTACTGAAACTCCGAGGAAAATTGTGATTATGTTCATTAAAGCATTCTGAGCTGTATCAACAAGTCTGCTGCATACGCCGCTTTCTTTGAGAAGATTGCCTAACATAAGCATACCTACAAGGGGACCTGCCGACGGCACAAGCAAAGCTACGATAAATGTAACTGCAATTGGGAATATAATTTTTTCGGTTTTGGAAACGTTTCGCAGCATAGGCATTTTTACAGCTCGTTCTTTTTTTGTGGTTAAAAGCTTCATAATAGGCGGCTGAATAACCGGAACAAGCGCCATATAAGTATAAGCGGCAAGAGCAATAGTACCGGTGCTTATCTTAAAGTTTCCACCGTCCAGTAATCTGCTTGAAACATATATTGCAGTAGGACCGTCCGCACCGCCGATAATAGAGATAGCACCGCATTCAGCAGCGGAAAATCCGAGTATCGCCGCTCCGATAAACGTTAAGAAAATACCTGCCTGAGCGGCTGCTCCGAGCAGAAAGCTCTTAGGATTGGCAATAAGCGGACCAAAGTCGGTCATAGTACCGATACCAAGGAAAATAAGCGGCGGATAAATCTGAAGCTTAACGCCTAAATACAGAATATCCAAAAGCCCTCCTTCATGCAGGACCTGTCCGAAATCAATATTTGACGTATTTTCCCATAAATACGGATGATACATGCCGACTTCCGGCAAGTTGGTTAAAAACATACCAAAAGCAATCGGAAGCAGCAAAAGCGGTTCAAATTGCTTAACAATTGCAAGATACATAAAAATAAAGGAAATCAGGATCATAACCGCGTCTTTCCAGCTCATATTCGCAATACCGCTGGAAATAGCGAGATCTTTTATCGTATCTGCAAAGATACTGAAAACTTCACTCATGTGATATTATCCTTTCTTAATTTACTGTTAATTTCAGAATGGGTTTGTGTCATTCTGAATACCCGCAAGCGACCATGCGGATCTCGACGGCTTATTTTTAACGGTTCTGACAGATCTGAGCTTATATGTTTTTCCGTCAGAAGCGCCCATAGCGGCGACAGCAGCAGAAATAACAGCGATTATTTCGTCCTGATTATCGTCTGTCTTTGGTATTGAAACCGGTGCGGCAGCCGGCTTTGCCGTTTCAACAGGCTTTTCCTGGACAGCAGGCTTCTTTTTTCTTGAGAAAATCTTGCCGAATGCCCATACGAATAAGATAAGGATGATAAGACCGAGAAATACGACAGTCAAACCGGTAATAACAACTGCGGTTACATAGCTTAAGGTCATATCCTCAGCCATAGGAGTTAATGTTTTGCCGATAAGGCTGCACGTAGTCATTAAATCCATGTTTACAGCACTCTCCTATATTAAAATTTTATAATACATATCTTATATTATACACTAATTTTTTCATTTTTGCAAGAAAAATTTCCAAATAAATTAAAAAAACGGATAAGGTATTAGTTTAAAGTCGGATAAACATTATTCCGGAGAAATGGTTAAAACAGCTATTTCGGGACGGTTATTGAATCTAGCCGCAATATTGTAGTCTCCGATGTAATTTCCGATTCCTGAGGTTATAAATAAATATCCTCCGTCATATTTGAAAAGACCTTTATCAAATATTTTATTTTTATCTTCGTAAAGCTCCGGTACGAATTTACCATTATAATATGCGGGGCCAAGAAACGGTATCTGTATTATGCCGCCGTGGGTATCGCCGCATAAGGTCAAATCCGCTCCGAATTTTTCATAATCGCTGTACATCGGTATATGGGCAAGAAGTATATTATATGTACTTTTATCTATATCAAACTCATTTGTCAGATCAAAGCTGGGTGAAAAAAAGGCGTTGCTGATTCCGTAAAATGTAAGATCGGTATCGCCAATTGTAATTTTTTCAGCTTCTCCGTCCAGCACATGTATTTTGTTTTTTTCCATTTTATCTACATAGGCGTTTGTTCTGTCGTCATGTTCGCCTAAAACAAAATAAAGCTTATAGCCTTCGTCAATTATACCAGTCATAAGATCCATTGAAATTTGTTTTTCAGTTTCGTCAGCGTTGCTGGAGTGCATATCTCCTAATACGCAGACGGCATCAGGATCAATCCTTTTTATTTTTTTTACGATAGTTTTATTATCAATGGAAAATATTCCGTCATACGCATGTAAATCGCTTAAAACCGCAAGTTTTACATCATTATTTACCTTATCCGAGCTAATATGCTTTTCGTTAATTTTTAAGGTATAATTGTTGAACCACCAGATGAAAAATAAGATAAGTATTACCTTTGCCATGCGGGATATGCAGGAGCCCTTTTTCTTTTTAGGCAATTCGCTTTCGGTCGGCGTATCCCGTAGAATCTGTTCTTCCATTAATTTATTGCTGCTCCTTTATTATATGTACGTCAATCTGTCTGAACGGTATAGTGACGTTATTGTCAATAAAAGCCTGATTTACCTGTTCTGTCAAATCAAATTTTACCTGCCAGTAATTTTCAGTTTCCGTCCATAGACGGACGGTTATCTGAAGACTGTCCTCCGCCTGAAGTCCGAGTCTTGCAAACGGCTCAGGCTCTTCTAATACCATTGGGTGCTCAGACGCAAGCTTTAATATTATTGATTTAGCTTTTTCAATATCGTCAGAATAGCTTATGCCGAATTCAAAATCGACTCTCCTGGTGTTTTGTTCGCTGAAATTAACTATTGTAGAATCTGTTATTTTTCCGTTTGGGATATAAACAGTTTTATTATCCGCTGTAAGTATTCTTGTGTAAAGTATTCCGATACTTTCCACCGTTCCGGAAGCGGCGTTTGTTTCAACATAGTCGCCGGACTTAAACGGCTTTGAAAATAAAATTATAAAACCTCCCGCAAGATTTGACAGGCTGTTTTGGAGAGCCAGTCCGATAGCGAGTCCGGCAGCGCTTATAACCGCTATAATCGAGGTCATCGGGATATTGAGAATGGAAAGAGTTATTATAAAATCTATAGTATAAAGCAGAACCTTTAATAAGGAGCGGAGAAAGCCTACGGCTGTAATATCAACATTTGCACGGTTAAGGCATCTTGTAAAAATTCTAAGTATGATTTTTGAAAGAGCCAGTCCGATTAAAAAAATTATAACAGCGAAAATAAGCGAGGGCAAAGCCTCCTTGATTTTATCAGCAATGCCGGAGATAAGCTTACTAAGCCGTCCGGTTTCTTTGGCGGTTGTGCTTACGGCATTGGCGATTATCCCTTCTATTGCATTGGTTACTTCCGTTTGCGTCTCGGTTGAGGTTTCCGACGCGGATATCAAAGAAGTTGTTATCATTTTTTGAATCCTCTCTTCTTATATTATAATTCAGGCACGTCCTATTGTATTTATACTTATTATATTATTATAATGAAAATTTATAAAAAGTCAATCGTAATAGGGCGTCTTATAGAAAGCATGAATGAAATAAATTAATTAAATATGTCGAAAAATGTGAAAAATACTTGAAAAACTACAAAGGATAATGTATATTATAAATATATATATAAATTTAATTTCCATAATTTAACATAACATAATTTTGTGAGAAAAATATGAATCGTAAAATTTTAATTTATTTATGTTCCTTTGGAACGGTTATTGCGGCGGTCTGTATGTATTTTATTTCCAGAGAAAATACGGAAAAAGCCGTTATAACCGGCGAGTACGATATTTGGGAAACCGACGGAAGCGTTGTTACTGAAACTGAAGCTAACATTATAGCTACTTCCGGAACCGTCGGCGCTGAAATTTATACCTCCGAAACGTTTATGGAAGACTTGTCTGAAAGTATGGCGGAAACCGATCGTACTGAATTTCTATATATAGATATTAACAGCGCCGGAATGGAACAATTAATGCTGCTTGACGGCATAGGAGAAGTAACGGCAGAAAAAATAATAAATTACAGAATAATAAACGGAGGGTTTAAAAATATTGAGGAAATAATGAATGTGAACGGAATAGGCGAAAAGACATTTTTTAATATCAAGGATCATATATATGTAGAAAATCCTGTTTACCCTGCCGATATCGATCCCTATGTGCCGGAACAGAATTATCAGGATCCTGTTTTTAATAATGAACCTGTAGTTCAGACTGCGGAGCCTTCCCAGGATAACACACAGGAAAATCTTTTATCTACTGAAAACGAAACCAGAGAGCTTCTATTTAATCTTAACACAGTTACACGCGAAGAGCTTCTGCTGATACCTGATATAGACGAAAAAACAGCTGACAGTATTATTTCCCTGCGGACAAGCATAAAATATTTCAGCAATACGTATGAGCTTCTTTATGCAGAGGAAATGAGCGAAGCAAAGCTTAAAAAAATTATCAGTTATTTTTATGTTGATAATAATCAAATAAATTAGACTATTTATTTGTGAAAAACATTAATAACCTTAAAGGAAAACTTGAATATGATGTATAAAACAGACAAAAAAGGATAATTTTAATCAAAATTAAACTGATTTTTATTTTTACCGTTTTGTAATAATATGAATTTTAAACAGAAAAATCTTAAATATTGAACAAAAATATTGAATAAAAATTGTTTAAAATGCTAAAAAAATATTAAGGATTGGTATTAAGCATTGACTTTTTGTTTTTAGTATTGTATATTATTGTTACGAAACATTTGAATATTTTTTTGGATTTTTAGTCAGACAGCTTAAAATTAAAAATGTGCATAATGCGTGTAATTTATGTGAAAGGCGCGATGGTAAAGTGGTTTCGATTAAAACTATCGCAGAGGAGTGCGGTGTATCAATTGCTACTGTCAGCAAAGCTCTTAATAATCACAGCGATGTAAGCAGTGCAACAAAGAAGCTTGTTTGCGATACTGCAAAAAGGCTTGGATATTTTCCGAATTCACAGGCTCGCGCACTGAAGACCAATAAAACCTATAACGTCGGGGTTCTTCTTCAGGATAAAGCGCATAGCGGTTTGACTCATAGTTATTTTTCCGCTGTTTTGGACAGTTTCAGGGTAGAGGTTGAGAAAAACGGATATGATATAACTTTTATCTGCGGAAAAATAGGCGGAAGCGTAATGTCTTATTACGAACATTGCATGTATAGATCTGTGGACGGCGTTCTTGCCGCCTGTGTGGATTTTTATGACAATGAGATAACGGAGCTTTTTAAAAGCAGTTTGCCGCTTGTAACTATAGATTATCGGTCTGACGCCGTTTGTTCGGTTTCCTCTGATAATGTTACAGGAATAAGAAAAATTGTTGAATACGCTTATAGCTGCGGGCACAGAAAAATAGCTTACATATATGGAGAAAGCTCGCAGGTTACTACAATTCGTTTAAATTCATATCTTGACACAATGAAAAGGCTCGGCATGCAAGTGCAGCCTGATTATTTGCGTCAGGGCAAATATCACGATGCGGAATATATATATAAATTGACGTCCGATATGCTGAAGCTTTATGACAGACCTTCGTTTATTATTATTCCGGATGATTTTTCTTCAATCGGCGCGATTAACGCGGCTGAAGAGGCAGGTATATCTATTCCGGAGGATTTATCAATTGCCGGTTACGACGGTATCAAGATGACTCAGATTATGAAGCCGTCGCTGACAACCTTTGAACAGAATACAGCTCAGATCGGTAAGTCGGCAGCAGAGCTGCTCCTTAAAATAATAAGAAAAGAAGAAATTTCACCGGAAGACAGGCAGATTATTATAGACGGAAAATTTATTAAGGGAGCTACTGTCAAAGTAATTTGACAGTTCCATATATAAACATGCTTTATTATATTTTATTTTTTTAAAATATAATATAATCATTAAGGAGGAAAACTACCAATGAACAAACTTAAAAGAACATTAGCATTGGTTGCAACTCTTGCAATCTCTGCAACAGCATTTGTAGGATGCGGTGATGATAATAACTCATCTTCATCATCGAAGGAAGACAGCTCTTCATCTGCAGCTGACGAAACATCAGCGGCAGAAGGTGGCGAATCATCGACTGCCGAGGGTGAAGCAGGCTATACTGGTTCACTTAAAACAGGCGGCGACAAGATGACAATTCTTTGCTGGACACCTGACGACGTAAACCCTATGCTTGAAATGTGGAAGGGTGATACTGGTTATACAGACGACCAGATTAACTTTGTAAACTTCAGCGTAGGCGGCGGTGAGGCTGCTGCTCAGTATGATCAGTATTTCCTCGGCGGCGACGACGTTGACCTGTTCATGGTTGAGGCTGACTGGGCTCTCAAGTATATCAATGACGATTCTGCAACAGCTCCTATGAGCGAGCTTGGCTTTAAGGATGAAGACTTTGCCGGTCAGTATGCTTACACAATGGATATCGGTAAGGACTCAAACGGCGTAATCAAGGGCGTTTCGTGGCAGGCTGCTCCTGGCGGTTGGTGCTACAGAACAGACCTTGCTGAACAGTACCTCGGAGTTAAGACGCCTGAAGAAATGCAGGAAAAGGTTTCTGACTGGGATAAGTTCCAGGCTACAGCTAAGGAAGTTTACGAGGCATCAGGCAATAAGACAGCTCTGACAACAACTCTCGGCGGTATCTGGCAGGCGTTTGCTGCTAACAGATCGCAGCCTTGGGTTAAGGACGACGCTCTTGTAATTGACGATTTCTGCAATACATTTATTGATCTCGCTAAGGATATGAGAGACAACAAGTATGTTATGGATCTTAACCAGTGGACAGACGAATGGAAGGCTGCAGGCCAGACAGACGACACAATGGGTTACTTCGTTTCAACATGGGGCTTCGGCGAATCAATCCTTCTTTCTGCAGCTGGCGGTGAAGGCGGCGCTACATACGGTAAGTGGAATGTTTGCAACGGACCTACACCTTACTTCTGGGGCGGTACATGGATGTGCGTATCACCTAACACAGATAACGCAGACATGGTTTACGATTTTATCAAGTACTTCACAGTTGACGAAGCTTCAATGGAAAAATATGCTCTCGGCAAGCCTGAGTATGTAAACAACATGAACGTAATGCAGAAGATTGTTGATGAAAAGTCAAACAGCAATCCTCTTCTCGGCGGTCAGGATCAGTTCGCAGTTCTTCACGAAACAGCTAAGAATATCGACCTTAACGGTCTGATCACTCCATACGACGCTTCTATCAAGCAGGCATTCATAGATGCAGTAAACGCTTACTGTGCAGGTGAAACAGCAGATGCTGCTGCTTGTATTGAAGACTTCAAGGACAGAGTTGCTGAAAGCGTTACAGATATTACAGTAGATTAATCTGATAATATAATTCTGTATAATGTGCTTACGGGATGGATTTACCCATCCCGTAAACATGTATTTAATCTGATTTCTTAGAGAGAGGTGTACTTATGGCATCTGCTGCACAAAGGAGAATTCGCTCGATCAGCTATGCTAAATATGGTTATTTTTTTATATTGCCATTTTTTCTGGTATATTGCTTTTTTCAGCTTTATCCTTTATTTAACACGTTTTACCTGAGTTTCTTCGGAAACGGAAAAAAAGTTGACGATTTTGTAGGTCTTCAGAACTTTCAGGCGCTTCTTTTCGGTACCGGTATGGGACGTACATCTTCAGCTATTCATGAAACGTTTATACAGACGCTTGGAAATACTTTTATTGTCTGGATAGGCAACTTTATTCCTCAGATAGTTCTGTCTCTTGCACTTGCTGTTTGGTTTACAGACGCTAAACTGAAGATCAAGGGCAAAGGATTTTTTAAAGTAGTAATGTACATGCCTAATATTCTTACTGCCGCTTCTATTGCAGCTTTGTATCTTTCGCTTTTCGCTGAATCTAAATACGGTCCTGTCAATAACCTTCTTATGAGTATCGGAATTATTGATAATCCTATTAAGTTTGTAACAGGCGTTTGGCAGTCAAGAGGTATGGTCATGTTTATTCAGTGCTGGATGTGGTTCGGTAATACCATGATAATGCTTATGTCCGGTATTATGGGATTGAATCCATCTCTATTTGAAGCTGCTAATATCGACGGTGCAAGCAGCGGACAGGTGTTTAGAAAAATTACTCTTCCGCTTCTTAGTCCCATGATGCTTTATACTGTTGTTACATCAATGATAGGCGGATTGCAGATGTTCGATATTCCTTATATGTATACTAAGGGAACGCAAAGAAATGAGTATACAAAGACGGCTGCTGTATTTATCTACGAACATTTCCGTGAAAAAATGCCGAATCCTAACTACGGATTCTCTGCCGCAGCGTCGGTTATTCTGTTCTTCATTACAATAATTCTCGGTTCCGTGGCATTTTATATGAACAGGGACAAGGATGAACTTGCTAAAAAGAAAGAACGAAAGGCCAACATGAAAGCCTTGAAAGCTAAGCAGAAGGGATTGGGAGGTATGGAGATATGAGTAACAGTAATAATGTTAAAGATAACTACACTGCTAAGCTCCGTTTTAAATCAATTCTTTTGTTCTTAGTCTGTGTTATTTTAACTTTAATTTGTATTGTGCCGATTTATATACTTTTTATAAACTCGACGCGTACACATGTTGATATTATTAATTCGGTTACTTTTATTCCCGGAGATCAGCTTGTAAGAAACATAAAAGAGCTTCTTACAAACGGTTTGTATAAATTTGATCCGCTGATAGGCTTTAAGAACAGCGCTATTATCGCGATTGGAAGTACAATTTTAAGCGTATTTTTCTCTGCTCTTACTGCTTATGGTCTTGTCGTATACGATTTTAAGCTAAGGGGTCCGGCGTTTACATTTATTCTTGCTGTTATGATGGTACCTATGCAGGTTACTTCAGTTGGTTTCTTACAGTTCATGATCAATCTTGGTCTTAATGACTCGTTTATTCCTCTGATAGTTCCTACTGTTGCTGCTCCTGCTACTGTATTCTTTATGAGACAGTATCTGAAATCATCATTTCCGCTTGATATTGTCGAAGCTGCAAGAATTGATGGATGTGGAGAATTCAGAACATTTTTGACAATTGCTATACCGATGATGAAGCCTGCTATTGCAGTTCAGTCGATATTTGCATTTATTCTTAACTGGAATAACTTCTACCAGCCGTCAATGATTCTTACATCAAGAAAGTTTGAACAATTAACAATGCCGATGATGATTAATGCCCTTAAATCAAATGATAAGATTGCGGATTATGGTGTTATTTATGCAGGTATTGCGCTTTCAATCATTCCGGTTGTTATAATTTATCTCTTGCTTTCTCGTTTTATCGTTGCAGGCGTTGCGCTCGGCGGCGTAAAGGAATAAAACTAAATATCAATGTTATAATAAAAACAGCAAGCTTTTATGCTTGCTGTTTTATTATTTGGAGGAATTATGATAAGAAAATTTATTGAAACAGATAAACAGATCTTTATTGATATGTGTATGGATTTTTATAGCGGGGAGGGAGTGGATCATTCTATACCAATTGAATATGCTTCCACTACTTTTGATAAGCTTTTAAAATCTTCGCCTTTTTGTGAAGCATATTTATATGAAGATAATGGTATTGTATATGGGTATGTATTGCTTTCGTTTACTTATTCAAATGAATCAGGAGGCGACGTGGTTTGGATTGAAGAGCTTTATACTGCTCCGACAGCGCGGGGAAGGGGAATCGCTTCGTCATTACTTAAGTATGTTTTAGATTGCTATAAGCATTATTCCAGATTCAGACTTGAAGTAACCGAAAATAATCAAGGAGCGATAAGGCTATATGAAAGAAATGGTTTTAAACAGCTTAATTACCTTCAGATGGAAATATTAAAATAAAAAGGACGCTTTAAGCGTCCTTTTATATTATTAAATTGCTTTTTCGAAAGTCAGTGTAATTGCTGTTCCTTTATTGAGAACACTGTCTATATCTATTTTCGCATTATGAAGTATAGCGCCGTGTTTTACAATTGAAAGACCCAGTCCTGTACCTCCTGTTTCCTTTGAATGACTTTTATCAACGCAATAAAATCTTTCAAATACGCGTTCCGTATCTTCTGCTGGAATCCCTATTCCGGTGTCTTTTACTGTCAGCTTAGGATTTCCGCCGCTATTATCAATGTTAATATCTACTTTTCCGTTATCCTTATTATATTTAACTGCATTATCGCATAAATTGAAAATCATTTCATATAAGAGGTGAGGAACAGCATTGATTTCAACAGATTCGCCGCTTATATTGAACGTGACGTTTTTATCCTTTGTCTTCTGAGCTAAAGCGGCTACTATATCCTGAGTGACGGTAAGCAGATTCACCGGTTCCTTTTTTAATTCATTGTTATTTTCATCAAGCTTGGAAAGATTAATAATATCGTCAATCAAATTAATTAATCTTTTACCTTCATTATATATTTTCTCCGCAAACATCTGATAATCCTTAGGATCAGCCCATCCGGATTTCATTATTTCGGCATATCCCGAAATTGTCGTAAGCGGGGTTTTTAACTCGTGAGATACGTTTGCTGAAAATTCTCGTCTCATAGCCTCCCTTGAATTCTTTTCCGTCGTGTCTATCAAGAGTATAACCGCTCCTGTTACCAAGTTATTATCAAAAACCGGACTGGATATCATCAAATAATTTTTATTGTCAATAGGCATGTTTATTTCATTGGCGTTTCCGTTAAGAGTAGACTCTACCGCGTCTATAAATGCCTTCGAATGATTGAATTCCAGAATACTTTTGCCGGTATAATCAACATTCTCGTTACCAAGAATTTTTAAGGCGCTTTTATTGTAGGAAAGAATATTACGCCTGTTTATAATAATAAGTCCCTCGCTCATATTCTGAGTTACAGTTTTAAATTCGTTTTGCTTTGCTTGAAGCTTATCTATAAATTCATGTATATCGCGGTTTTGCTTTTCAATACGAGACAGAAGCGGTGAAAGCTCGTCGTAGGCTATATTTGACTGAGGGGAATCAAGGTTTATTTCATTAATAGGCTTTACAATCTTTTTTGTCTGAAAGCGCGATACAAAAATAACTATAATCAAAATAATACATGTTATTAATATAAGATACGGAAGACTGCTGAAAATGTCGCTGAAAATACTGCTGGTGGTGTCAGATATTCTTAATACTGTGCCGTCGTTCATTAAAATTGCATAATAATATGTTTTTTTGCCAAGCGTTTCAGAAAGCCTTGAGCTTTCACCTATGCCGCTTTTAATGGCTTCTTTAAATTCTGAACGGTCGGAATGGTTCTCCATTTTTTTGCCGCTGTTGTCAAAAATAACGTTACCGTCGTTTGCAATCCATGTAATTCGGCTTGGTGAAACATCTTTAACGGAGTCGAGATATTCGACTCCGTTATAATTCATTGCGGCAGCCATATATTCCGCTTCATTTTGTATATAATTAGTCATATTCTTATAATTTCTGTTATAAAGAACTAAAGAGATCATCAGCGCTGTTATAAGGACTGAAAATGCCGCTATACAGCACATGCTTAAAGATATTTTACGTTTCATAATCTGCTCCGATTTTATAGCCTACGCCGCGTACAGTTTCTATGATGTTACCGCTTTCACCCAGTTTTGAGCGGAGAGAACGGATATGAACGTCGATTGTGCGGGTTTCACCGTCAAAATCATAACCCCATATACTTTCAAGAAGCTTATTTCTTGAAAGAACAAGACCCTTGCTCTCAATCAGCATACAGAGCATTTCAAATTCCTTATAGGTCAGAATAACGTTTTCTCCATTTACCATTACTCTGTGTTTTCCGGGGTTTACAGTAATATCTCCCGCATGAAGCTCGTAATCCGAAGGGTTGTCGCTCGTTCTTCTCAATACTGCTTTTATTCTGGAAATGAGTTCAAGCATTCCGAATGGCTTGGTGATGTAATCGTCAGCGCCGTTGTCAAGTCCTAATACCTTGTCATATTCAGTACCCTTAGCGGTCATCATAATAACAGGTATGGAACGCGTCTTAGATGAATTTCTGATTTTTTTTAATATTGTAATTCCGTCCTCGCCCGGCAGCATAATATCAAGAAGTATCAGCTCAGGTTGATTGGAATTGGATAATGCTATAAAAAATTCTTCTCCGTTAGAAAAAGTATCCGTTTCAAACCCGGCCATTTTTAGCGTATATGCTACAAGCTCTCTTATACTGCTGTCGTCCTCGACAATATAAATCATAGTGTTTCTCCTTTGTAAACACCTGTTATCGAAAATTCTACCCATTCTGCAATATTTGCCGCATGATCGCCTATTCTTTCAAAGTATTTGGCTATCATAAGCATATCAAGGCAGTTTTCACTATTTTCCGGATGCTTTGTTATATATTCCACAAGATATTTTCTTATTGAAACAAAAAGGTCGTCTATAATATCGTCTGAACCGATAACTCTGCCGGCCAGAGTAAGATCCCTCTTGATAAACGAATCAATCGCATTTGTCACCATTCTGACCGCAGCATTAGCCATTTTATCAACGGGAACAACCTTTCGAAGAGGGGCAAGCTGTAGAAATCTTGTTATTTCAGCAATATCCGCCGCTTGATCGCCTATACGTTCCATATCTGAAATCATTTTCATCGCGGCTGAAACAACTCGGAGATCCGTCGCTACAGGCTGCTGCTGAAGCAGCAGCTTCATACATAACGCTTCTATATCGCGTTCCTTTTGATCTATTTCAGATTCTATATGAAAGACTTTCTGAACAATTTCATCGTTATTATCTTCTAACGCGTCTACCGTACCGGAGATTGCGTCCTCACAGAGAGCTCCCATTTTTATTAGCTCTACATGCAGCGTTTCAAGCTGTTTATCAAATTTATTACGCATTTAACCGAACCTCCCTGTAATGTAATCCTCAGTTTTTTTGTTGGACGGCATTGAAAAAAGCTTTTCAGTTTTATCATATTCTATTATTTCTCCGAGAAGAAAAAATGCTGTGTTGTCGGAAATTCTGACTGCCTGCTGCATATTATGGGTTACTATGATTATAGTATACTCCTTTTTCAGTTCAATTGCAAGGTCTTCTATTTTAGATGTTGAAATGGGATCAAGAGCGGACGTCGGCTCATCCATCAGCAGAACTTCAGGCTGAACGGCCAAGGCTCTTGCAATACATAGGCGCTGCTGCTGCCCTCCTGACATACCCAGTGCGCTTTTTTTCAGTCTGTCTTTCACTTCGTCCCAAATTGCCGCGTCTCTCAGCGATTTTTCTACTATATCGTCAAGCTTGGATTTAGAACGTATTCCGTGGGTTCTTGGACCGTAGGCTATATTATCGTAAATGCTCATCGGAAACGGATTTGGTTTCTGAAAAACCATTCCTACTCGCTTTCTCAGCAGATTAACATCCATTTTTCCGTAAATATCTTCACCGTCAAGGAGAACGGTACCCTTTATAGAGCACCCTTCAACGAGATCGTTCATGCGGTTAAGCGATTTCAGCAGAGTTGACTTTCCGCAGCCGGATGGACCGATAAAAGCTGTAATTTCGTGATCAGGTATTTTTATGCTGACATCTTTAAGAGCCTTGAATTGACCATAATAAAGATCCAGATTTTCTACATTAAATTTATCCATGTTTTATCCTTTCGATAATTTTTTTGCAAGAAGTCCTGAAATGCTGTTGATAACAGCCACAAGAGCCAAAAGTACTACTGCTGTTGCATAGCATTCGTCTATATGCAGCCCTTCGCTTGATAGATTATACATATGAACTGCCAGAGTTCTTCCGGAGGACATCAGGTTAAGAGCTATTTTCGTACCCGTTCCGGCGGTAAATATCAAAGCCGCAGTTTCTCCGCAAATTCGACCGGTTGCCAGTATAATACCTGAAAGTATTCCGGGGATGGCAGGAGGAAGTACGATTCTGAACACTGTGCGGAGCTTTCCAGCCCCAAGTCCGAAGCTGCCTTCTCTGTATGAATCCGGAACAGATTTAAGCGCTTCCTCGGTTGTTCTCATTATAAGAGGAAGAATCATTATTGCGAGCGTTAATGCGCCGGAAAGAATGGAATAGCCTAATTTCAAGGTGGTTAAAAAGAACAGGAAACCGAAAAGACCGTAAACAATAGAAGGAATACCTGAAAGAGTTTCAGTCGTCATTCTTATTATCCCGACAAGCTTGTTTCCTCTTTTAGCGTATTCAACCAAATATATGGCGGAAAAGATACCTAAGGGAACGGCTATAATCAATGATATAAGAGTCATTATAAATGTGTTTATAATGGCGGGAAGCATAGAAACATTATCGGAATTATATGTAGGTGAGAATAGCGATAAAGAAAGATGAGGAATGCCTCTTATCAGTATATATATAACAATGAATATAAGGGTAATAACAGTTAAAGCGGCGCATATAAGTACAAGTATCAGCAGAATCAGGGAAACCGGGGAATTCTTATAATGAGCCAATCTTTCTTTGAGACTTTGTTTATTCATAGGATTCATCTTCCGTTCCTCCTTTTAAGCATTGAGGAACAGAAATTAATAATAAGTATAAATACAAAAAGCACTACTCCGGTTGCAATTAAAGCTTCACGGTGCAAGCCGGTTGCGTATCCCATTTCCATAGCGATATTTGACGTAAGGGTACGTACTCCTTTAAAAATACTTTTCGGCATACCCGTATTATTTCCGGCAACCATCATAACAGCCATAGTTTCTCCGATTGCGCGTCCTATTCCGAGAACTACTCCGGCAAATACGCCAGAGCTGGCGGCGGGAAGTAAAACTGAAAATACGCTTCTTTCATGCGTTGCGCCGAGAGCAAGAGAGCCTTCATAATAGCTTTCGGGAACCGCTCTGAGCGCAGATTCCGATACGCTGATAACTGAAGGAAGTATCATTATCGCAAGAATTACCGACGCAGTTATTATTGAGCTTCCCGTAACGGGAACAATCATAACAAGTCCGAAAAAACCGTAAACAACGGACGGTATTCCGGCAAGAAGATCAATTGCAGGCTTGAGTATTCTGTGAAGCTTTTTAGGACAGAACCTTGCCATAAATACTGCGGTCATTATACCGATCGGTACGCCTATTATGATGGCGCCGGCCGTAACATAAAGACTTCCAAGGATAAAAGGCAGAATTCCGTATATATCGTTAGAAGGCCTCCAAACCTCGCCTGTTAGAAATTTAAAAAAACCAATTTTCCCGATAGCCGGAATGCCGTTTGCAAATAAAAAAAGGCATATCATAACAACGGCCAGTATAGATACGCAGGCGGCTATAAGGAATACTCCGCCCATTAACTTTTCCAGTAAATTTTTCTTCATATAGATCTCCGTTCTGCTAAATTGCAGCATTTACAGCATATTTTATGCTTGGCGCTTAAAACGTCAAGCATAAAATATTACATATGATTTTATGAAAGCTATTTTATTATGGATTCCCAGTTGCCTATTTCTCCGATATAAATAGATTTGATTTCATCGCTTGAAATATCTGACGCAGGATTATCGTTATTTACAATTACCGCTATACCGTCCATGGCTATTACCAGAGGTGTAAGACCTGATTCAAGCTCGTTGTCCTTAAGCTCTCTTGAAGCCATTCCGATATCGCATACACCGTCCGCAGCAGACGTCATTCCGGTTGTAGAATCGTTTGTCTGAATTTCTATATCTGCGTCGGCGTTTATTTTTTTATAAGCCTCTGCGAGTTTTTCCATAACGGGTGAAACTGATGATGAACCGGCGATAACTATTTTTCCTCCCGTATTATTTCCGGAATAGGGCTGAGCTCCGTCTATACTGATATAACCGTTGTCAGTGATTATCTGCTGCCCTTCGCTGCTCATTATGTAGTTTATAAAATCCTTTGCTGCGTCGCTTAGAGCGTCCTCCTTATAAGCGATATTAAACGGACGGGCTATTTTATAGGTTTCATTTTTTACGTTATCTACAGTCGGCTCAACTCCGTCGATTTTAACGGCTTTAACGGTGTTATTAAGAGATCCGAGAGAAATATATCCTATTGCATACATATCTCCCGAAACCGTCGTCATCATAACTGATGTATTATTGGTAGTTTGAGCATCCGTAGTTGTTCTGTCGACCTTTTCGCCGCTTTCATCCTTTTCTTCAATACCGAAAAGCTCTACAAAAGCGCCCCTCGTTCCAGATCCGTCCTCTCTTGAAACAATTGTAATATCCTCTTTTGCACTGAATGCTTCAGATCCGCATCCTACTGCGAGCAAACCCGATAATGCGGCAGACATAATCAAAGCTAAAGTCTTTTTTAAGCAGAAATTTTTTTTCATAATTAATCTCCTGTTTTAAATCCGTCTTTTACGGCAGGCGGAACGCCAAGAATTCAAGTTATATAATCATCGGTTAATGATTACGTATTCTATTTTAAAACAGAAATGTAAAATCCAAAAGAGATGAAATGTTAAATCTGAGTAAAATAAATTTTACATAATCCTGAATAAATGTAAAACAGAGATAAATAAGAAACCTGTTTACTTTATTAACTTTTTATTATTAGTTCTCCCAAGAATATAATCAATTGAAACATTATAAAAATCCGCAAGTATTAGAAGATGTTCTACCGGAATAGTTTGAAATCCTCTTTCGTAACGTGAATATACTGTTTGACTTGTGTGAAGTATTTCTGCTATCTGCGTCTGGTTTAAATCCATATCCTCACGAAGATCTCTTAATCTTTGAAAATACATATAATTATTTCTCCTTTTTTCGTTAAAAATATACAAAAATATATCTAGTACTAATTGGTACTATTGACTTTAACACAAGAACGGAGTATAATGTAAGTGTTAGTACAAATAAGTACTAACAACAGTGTTTTCATAAATAAAGAAAAATAAACGGAGGTACATAATGTCAGAAACAAAACAATGTAAATATTGTAAGGAGGAGATAGCGTATGATGCTAAGATATGCCCTAACTGCCGTAAAAAGCAAAAGAGCAAGAAAAGGATGGTTTTTGTAATTGTCTTAATAATAATTATTGTCGGTGCGGCGTCAGTAGCAATTGGTAGCAAAGAAACTTCTGGTAAGCTTGGTTCAGGAAAAAGCAGTTCATCATCTGAAAAAAGCAAATACTATACAGTGGGTGAATACGTTGAAAAGAATGATGTAAAAGTAAGCTTTATTTCAATAAAAAACAAAAATGGATCTGGATTTTTTAAGCCGCAAAGCGGAAATACATTTGTTTATGCCGAGTTTGAAATAGAAAACAATTCAGATAGTGAGCTTTCAATTTCCTCAATTATATGTTTTGATTCATATTTTGATGGCTATTCGGCAAGTATAAGTGCGTCAGCAATGGCTGATGAAAATTTTTCAGGTTTAGATGGAACTATTTCACCCGGTAAAAAGATAAAAGGCGTTATCCCTCTTGAAGCGCCGTCCGGTTGGAAGGAATTTGAGGTGAAGGTAACGCCTGATTTCTGGAACTCAGATGGAATTATATTTAAAGCAACCTCAGAACAGGCGAAATAATTAATAAAAAAAGCATCAGCTTAGGCTGATGCTTTAAATATTTGATGTATTTATTTGCTTATTTGCTTTCGACAATATTTCCCATATCGTAAAGTCCGGCAGATTTGGATTTTATAAATTCTGCCGCATTAACCGACCCTTCGGCAAAAACTGCTTTAGACGCTGCGGAATGCGAAATTGTAATAGTTTCATCGTTTCCTGCAAAAATCACCTCATGCACGCCTACAATAGTGCCGCCTCTTACAGCATGCAGTCCTATTTCGTTCGGCTCGCGCTTTTGACGTCTGGAATGTCTGTCATAAATAAATTTCATTTCATTTTCGCGTGTTTCGTTAATCGCATTTGCAATCATTAGAGCAGTACCGCTCGGCGCGTCGATTTTCTGGTTATGGTGCTTTTCAATAATTTCTATATCAAACTGATTGCCTAAAATAGCGGTTGCCTTTTTGGCAAGCTGAACGAGCAGGTTTATTCCAAGCGACATATTCCATGAGAAAAATACCGGTATCTGCTCAGACGCTTTTTTTATCTGTGCGATTTGATCGTCGCTGTATCCTGTTGTCGCCAATACTACCGGCGTACCGGTTGCTAAACAGTATTCAAGCAGCTTATTTAAGCATGATGGATGTGAATAATCAATAATGACGTCCGGCTTTTCCGGAAGATCATTCGGAGATTTATATATAATAAAGTCGGCATATTTATCAGTATTTATATCAATACCGGCGGAAACAATACAGTCGTTTCGCTGGGATACGCAGCTATAAACGGTTTTCCCCATTTTTCCGTTTGCTCCGCTTATTACGATTTTAGTCATAGTATGTAATTTCCTTTCATTTTTAAACAGCGCCGCATATATTCAGTATGCGGCGCTGTAAAGCGGTTTGTTTAAACGAGTCCGAATTTGCTTAAAGAAGCTTTCAGATTTTCTTTGTGTACATCGGTCATTTCACAAAGAGGCAGTCTGCACGGTCCGGCAGCCATACCCATCATATTCATGGCTTCTTTTACAGGTATCGGATTGACCTCAATAAAAAGACTATTGATAAGCCCAAGATATTTCATCTGAAGCTCTGCGGCAGCCTTGATATTATTTTCAAGGCAAAGCTTAGTCATTTCATGCGTTTCCTTAGGCATTATATTCGAAAGAACGGAAATAACGCCTTTCGAGCCTATAGACATCATGGGAACGATTATATCGTCGTTTCCGCTGTATACGTCAAGCGTATCTCCGCATTGGGAAATAAGCTTTGAGGTATAGCTTATATTCCCGCTTGCCTCCTTGACCGCTACAATATTTTTAAATTCTGCAAGCCTTTTGTAAGTATCAATTTCAATACTGACACCTGTTCTTCCGGGTATATTATATAAAATAATCGGAATGTCGACGGCTTCTGATATAGCTCCGAAGTGAGCAATAAGTCCCTTTTGAGAGGCCTTATTGTAATAAGGCGTAACAAGCAGCAAACCGTCGGCGCCCTTTTCCTGCGCCGTTTTTGAAAGCTCCACGGCGTATTTAGTGTCGTTGCTTCCCGTTCCGGCAATTACCGGTACTCTGCCTTTAGTCTTTTCCACGGTGAAGCGTATACATTCAATATGTTCTTCGTCTGTCATTGTAGAAGCTTCTCCGGTTGTTCCGCAGACAATTATAGCGTCGGTGCCGTTATTAATCTGATATTCTATATTTTCTGCAAAACCTTCATAGTTGATAGAACCGTCATCGTTCATTGGGGTTATAATTGCAACGCCGGCTCCTGTAAAAATAGTATTTTTCATAAGAATCTCCATTCTGCTGTGAAATTTAATTCAATCAGTCAAAGTATCCCTTTGCCGCAAGCAGCTCTGCCAAAAGTACGCCGCCGCCGGCAGCTCCTCTTAATGTATTATGTGAAAGGCAAACAAATTTATAATCATATTGCGTATCCTCTCTCAGACGTCCGGCAGAAACGGCCATACCTCCTTCGAGATTTCTGTCCAACTTAGCCTGAGGACGGTTATCGTCTTCAAAGTAGTGAATGAACTGTTTTGGTGCGGACGGCAGATCAAGCTCCTGAGGCGCACCCTTAAAGTCACGCCATTTTTTCAGAATATCGTCCTTTGAAGGCTTTTTGTCAAAAGAAACGAAAACCGCCGCTGTATGACCGTCTGATACCGGAACTCTTAGACATTGTGTTGTAATTGATGGCTCTGACGCATTGATTATCTTATCGCCTTCAATGTGTCCCCATACCTTGAGCGGTTCCTGTTCTGATTTTTCTTCTTCTCCGCCGATAAACGGGATAAGGTTATCTACCATTTCCGGCCAGGATTCAAACGTTTTGCCTGCTCCTGAAATAGCCTGATATGTGCAGGCAAGAACCTTAGTAATCCCATATTCTCTCAGAGGATGCAGTGCCGGAACATAGCTTTGAATTGAGCAATTTGATTTAACCGCAATAAAACCTTTTTTTGTACCAAGACGTTTTCTCTGAGCCTCAATGATCTGAATATGGTCATCGTTTATTTCAGGAACTACCATTGGAACGTCTGGCGTTCCTCTGTGGGCGGAATTATTAGAAACTACCGGAATTTCTGCTTTCGCGTATTTTTCTTCAAGAGCCTTGATTTCGTCTTTTTTCATATCTACCGCGCAGAAAACAAAATCAACAAGCTTTCCTATTTTTTCAATATCGTCAACCGCGTTTAACACGATCATATTTTTCATTGCTTCAGGCATCGGAATCTGCATAGCCCATCTTTTTCCGGCAGCCTCTTCATAGGTTTTTCCGGCCGATCTCGGAGACGCGGCTAAAGCCTTGACTTCAAACCAAGGGTGATTTTCAAGCAAAGTAGCAAATCTCTGTCCGACCATACCTGTTGCACCGATGATTCCAACTCTGTAATGCTTCATTTTAAAAACTCCTCTTGTTAAATATAATAAATTAAAAAAACCGGTTGAAAACCGGTCCATCATACGATATAATAGAAATATTGACATTGCAACTATTTTTAAATTGAATGCCGATAGCTCTCCATCAAACGCTGATGACAATCACAGTCCTGTTAAGACTGCAATCAGAACAGATTTTACCGGAATCTGCTCTTCGGCAGCTTTGCCTTTCGCGTCTGAATAAAACGGACCGGTTATCCTGTCAGGCGGTACTAATCGCGGCTGCACCTCTACCATAGTTTTTATAATATCACGTTATTCTTGTTATGTCAATACAGTTTTTAAAATTTCGAGGTGGAAATATGAAAAAATCTGATTTCAACTATGATTTACCAGAGGAATTGATTGCTCAGACGCCTGTTGAGCCGAGAAATCATTCCAGACTTATGAAAATCGACCGGGCCAGCGGAGAAATAATTCACGCCCGTTTCTATAATTTATGCGAATATCTTAAAAAAGGTGATTTGCTTGTGCTGAATGATTCAAGGGTACTTCCCGCAAGGCTATACGGCGAAAAAAAGGGGACGGGAAGCTTTATTGAATTTCTGCTGCTTGAGCAAAGAGGGGATAAGCTGTGGGAAATAATATGTCGTCCGGGGAAAAAAGCAAGAGAGGGCGCCGAGTTTACATTCGGGGATGGAAAACTTTCCGCTGTTGTTGTAGAAGTGAAGGAAGACGGAAACAGGCTTGTTAAATTCAAATGCGACGGAAATTTTTATTCTGTCCTTGATGAGATCGGACAGACGCCGCTTCCGCCCTACATAACAAAAAAGCTTGAGGATAAGGAGCGCTATCAGACTGTTTATTCAAAGGAAATCGGTTCTTCGGCCGCGCCTACCGCCGGTCTGCATTTTACAAGGGAAATGCTTGAGGAAATAAAGGCAATGGGCGTAGATATTGCTTATGTAACGCTTCATGTTGGTTTGGGCACATTCCGCCCCGTAAAAGAGGACGATATTTTAAAGCATAAGATGCACAGCGAACATTATCATATGAGCGAAGAAACCGCTGATAAAATAAATCGTACAAGAAACAACGGAGGACGGATAATAGCCGTAGGAACAACCTCGTGCCGTACGCTTGAAAGTATGAATCTTGATAACGGATTGGTAAAGCCCGGAGACGGCTATACCGATATTTTTATTTATCCCGGCTATGAATTTAAGCTTCTTGACGGACTTATAACGAATTTTCATTTGCCTGAAAGCACGCTTATTATGCTTGTATCGGCATTTTTGGGATATGATAAAACAATGAGCGCGTATAAAACCGCCGTAGCTGAAAAGTACAGGTTTTTCAGCTTCGGAGACGCGATGATTATTATTTGAAAATAATTCTGCCGGAAAAAGTCGGTTAAATGTGGAAACAGGAGGTAGCTTTAATGGAGCAGTTTTTTAAGAGCATTATTGATATGGATATTGCTCCGATAGTCGTTTGCAGTCTTGAACATAAGATAATTTATATGAATCCGGCCGCCGCGGAAAGCTATAAAAAAAGCGGCGGCTATGGACTTGTCGGTAAATCTCTCCTTGACTGTCATAATAATGATTCGGTGTGTAAAATTAAAAGCGTTATTAAATGGTTCAATGAAAGCCGCGGCAATAACCGTATTTTTACATTTCACAATCGGAAGCAGAATAAAGATGTTTATATGATAGCTTTACGAAACTACAGGGGAGAACTGATCGGATATTACGAAAAGCATGAGTATAGGACGCCTGAAACGGAAAAGCCTTATGAAAAAATAAATAAGATTTCGGAGGAAAGAATAAATGAAGCTTGACGGATTTGGAATAATGGTTGGGGATATGAAAAAAATGGTTCGGTTTTATCATGATGTCCTCGGCTTTGAAATTGAGTGGTCAGAGGGGATGAATAATGTTTTCCTTGAAAAGGACGGCACGCTTTTTCTTATGTACGGAAGAAGCGATTTTGAAAAAATGACTTCGAGAAAATATGAATATGTAAAGGGCTTAAACGGACATTATGAAATCGCAATGAGCGTAAAAAATTATGCTGAGGTCGACAAAGTGTTTGACAGGGTAGTTAAAATGGGCGCTAAGCCTGTGCTTTTTCCGGAGACCGAGGAATGGGGGCAGAGAACCTGTTATATTGCCGATCCCGAGGGCAATCTTATTGAAATCGGTTCATTTAATGAGGAATAGCAAATATGAACAGGTTTAAGGCATGGATAAAAAGACCTGTCAACTTCAATATGGCTTCATTGCTTCTTGTGGCGGCAATTCTGCTGATCTTTGCGGCAATATGCTTTGGATTTATTTGGGCGGGGGAAGAAGAACTTAATTCTCAAACAGTAAGTATCGGCACTATATTAATTAGTCTATTAAATGCATTGGCTTTAGGTTTTTTTGTAATAATTCCACTTGTTATATCTCTGGTTATTATTATCTTTTCTGTTGTGTCAAGAATTATTTATTCCGCTGTGAATTCAAAAAGGTTGCTGGCATACAGAATAGTTTCAGGAATCGGTTATTTCTTTATGCTTGCAGGGTGTTTGCTGTATTCGTCTTTTTATTTTTACACGGGGATTGCGGCGGCCGTTTTTGATCTGTTGGTCATAGCCGTATTTGTAATCGGCGTCAAAAATACATATTCAGAAAAAATAAAATACGGAGGGTATTTACATGAGAAAAAAACAAATGAAAACGATTAATATATTCTTATTTATCGGCTTTTTGTTTTTTATAATCGGAATAATATTTTTCGCAGTCGGAAGCACGATTTTGATTTCAGGTAATTCCTTTATGAAAAACGCGGAGAAAACCACTGCTGAAATATCTGAAATTGATTCCTATTATTCAGGAAGCAGCCGTTTAGGAAGTAAAAAGCATTATAATGTGATCGTTGAGTATGTAGTTGACGGAGAAGTTTATGAAAGAACGCTAAACGAATATAATTCCGGTATGTATGAGGGCAAGGAGATAGAAATTTACTATAATCCCGATAATCCCTCGGAAATTAAAACGGGTTCGAAAATATTAGAGATTATTTTTATGGGAATCGGCGGACTTTTTGCAGTAATCGGAGGAGTATTTCTCTTAAGAAACGCGGCAAGGAAACGACGCATAAAATCTATTATAAAAAACGGAGAAAAGATGAACGGAACTGTTACAAATATTAATGTGGTACAGAATGTGAGAATAAATAACCGTCATCCGTTTAAAGCTGAATGCGAGGTTGTAAATCCTTATAACGGCGAAAAATATCTTTACAGCTCGGAAAGCGTTACCGAAGATATATCCGGACTTATAGGCAGAGAGGTAACAGTTTATGTTGATAAGGGCGACAGAAGTAAATATTATGTTGATATTTATGAACTTATAGACGCGCGATGTGCGGACGAAAAAATTCATGATTACAGATAAAATAAAGGAGAATCTATGTATACGTTAATAAAAAAAGAGGGAAAGGCGAGACGGGGAAAGTTTGAAACTGTTCATGGGACGTTTCAGACGCCATGCTTTATGAACGTAGGTACTGCCGCGGCGATAAAGGGCGGTATTTCCTCAATTGATCTGGTTGACCTGAAATGTCAGGTTGAGCTTTGCAATACATATCATCTGCATCTGCGTCCTACTGATAAGGTCGTCAGGGAAATGGGCGGCCTTCATAAGTTTATGAACTGGAAAAAACCGATACTTACCGACAGCGGCGGTTTTCAGGTATTTTCACTGGCAAAGCTGCGTAAGATTAAAGAAGAAGGCGTTTACTTTGCATCGCATATAGACGGCAGACGTATTTTTATGGGACCTGAAGAAAGCATGCGGATACAGTCGAATCTTGCGTCTACTATTGCTATGGCGTTTGACGAATGTATAGAAAATCCGTCTGAACACGAATACGCGTCAGATTCTATTGAACGTACTACCAGGTGGCTTTACCGCTGCAAAGAGGAAATGGAAAGACTTAATTCCTTAAGCGATACTATAAACAAAAAGCAAATGCTTTTCGGAATAAATCAGGGAAGCACGTACGATGATCTGCGCATAAAGCATATGGAGGATATTTCCAAGCTTGAGCTTGACGGCTATGCTATCGGAGGACTTGCAGTGGGCGAGTCTACCGAGGAAATGTATAGGATAATTGAAATGGTCGAGCCGTTTATGCCTGCCGGCAAACCGAGGTATCTTATGGGCGTCGGTACGCCGAGCAATATAATAGAGGCTGTTTACAGAGGAGTGGATATGTTCGACTGCGTTATGCCGAGCCGTAATGCCAGACATGCCACAGTCTTTACATGGTCCGGTATCATGCATCTTACAAACAAATGCTATGAAACTGATGAAAGACCGATAGATTCTGAATGCGACTGTCCCGTTTGCCGCAGTTTCTCAAGGGCTTATATACGCCATCTTTTTAAAGCCGGTGAAATGCTGGCCGGACGCCTTGCGGTTATGCATAATCTTTACTTTTACAATACGCTTGCCGAAAAAATTAGAGATTCCCTTGACTGCGGATATTTTGAACAATTCAGAAAAAAATACTCCTCTTTGCTTTCAGAGAGGATTTAGGAGGACAATATGGGGTTGACGGAGCTTATTTTAATAGGAATAGGACTTTCGATGGATGCATTTGCGGTTTCGGTAACAAACGGTTTATGCTGTAAGGAGATCAGATCCGGCAAAACACTGCTTACCGGACTTTGCTTTGGCGGATTTCAGGGGCTTATGCCTCTTATAGGCTATTTTTTAGGAATGGGTTTCGCTAAATACATAACTGCGTTTGATCATATAATTGCTCTTATACTTCTTGGATTTATCGGAGGACAGATGATTTTTGAGTCTTTCAGGAAAAATGACGAGAAATGCGATGTTGTCTGTCTGAGTGCAAAAATGCTGCTTATGCAGGGGATAGCTACCAGTATTGACGCCTTGGCCGTAGGAGTAAGCTTTGCTGCTCTTGAAAACGTCAATATTGCTTTTGCAGCGTCGTCAATTTGTTGTATTACTTTTATATTCAGTATGGCCGGCGTTTTTATAGGCAAAAAATTCGGCACAATTCTTAATAATAAGGCTCAGCTTGCAGGAGGTATAATTCTTGTGGGAATAGGCGTGAAGATTTTTGTGGAGCATACGTTTTTCAACTGAGATTTTTGGAGGTAAGAATGCTTTTGGAATATGTAAATTATGCCCGTGAAAGCGACGCTTATATTGAAAGTGCAGATTTTATCGGAGAACATTTATCATATGATTTATCTAATCTGGAATTTCGATTCATTAAATTTATTAAATGTAAGTTTGAACGCTGTGATTTTTCTGACAGCGATTTTCTTGAAACTGAATTTTTAAACTGTAACTTTTCAGGGTGTTCCTTTAATAACGGAGGATGGAAAAGATCGCGTATTATAAGCTGCAACGGCGACAGGGGAAATTTTAATCAAAGCGGATTTAAAGAAGTTGACATTTCTGACTGTTCGTTTTGCTATGCTAATTTTACCGGTACGGTTTTTAATGACAGCAGAATAAGTGAAAGTAATTTTAAAAGCTCTTTTTTTCAGGAATCAAAATTGAAAAAGGTTAATCTGAAGGATGTCAGATTAAGCGGATGTGATTTTTTTAAAACTTCTTTAAAGGACATAGACCTGACCGATTGCTTTATTGACGGAATAACGGTTTCGGATACATTCAGAGAATTAAAAGGCGCGGTTATTACACAGACGCAGGCTGTAGATCTTGTTTCTATGCTTGGAGTGAAAATAAGGTTGTAGGGATTTTATGAGAATTTTATTATTGATGGGTATATTTTTTCCTTTATATATTATGTATTATAATTTCCTTATCATTAACAGTATTTAGTATTTGGATGGTTATATCAGTTCTTGACTATGGAGGTATTTTATAAATTATAGTTAAAACGTGAAGAAAACATTTTCATTAAATTTTCCTTATAAACCAACAAAAAAAGCTAAAAAAGCCCCGTTCACACAAACGGGGCTTTGTGCTATAATGTAGATATAAAAAAGAAAGGACGGTAAAAACTATGCAGGCAACATTAAAAAGAGAAAAAATCGTTCCCCTCGAAAAATCTACTTATATGGAGGTTGTGGGGAACAACAGGATTACATACCGCGTTACCACAAGCCGTATCGTGCATCGCGGAGAAGAATATACCGCATATGGAATTGAGGCTGAGACCGGCATAGGTCCCATTAAATTCAAGGAGTCAATAGATGATTTTTCAAGGGAGCTTGGTACTGCGGTAAGCTTTGCGGAAATGCTTGTGGACAATAACATCAAGCCGTCGCTTATATATAATGCGGCGCTGTGCTTTCTTCGTGAAAACATTTAAAATTACATATTTCAGATAAAATCTATTGAAATTTCCTTTATATTGGTGTATAATAAATACTATTAATAAACTCGAAAGGAAATTTTAATATGTACGAAAACCTGATGGATACAATAGGCTTTCTTTCCAAATCCGATGCGGAAGTCGGAGAGGCAATGGCAAAGGAGCTTGCAAGACAGAAAAGAAATCTTGAGCTTATCGCCAGCGAGAATATAGTTTCTCCTGAAATTATGGCGGCTATGGGCTCGGTTCTGACAAACAAATATGCAGAAGGATATCCGGGAAAACGATATTACGGCGGCTGCGAATGTGTCGATATAGTTGAAGATATCGCTATCGAAAGAGCAAAAAAGCTTTTCGGCGCGCAGTATGCCAACGTTCAGGCGCATTCAGGCGCACAAGCTAACACAGCCGTTTATTTTGCGCTTCTTGAACCGGGCGATACAGTTTTGGGAATGAGTCTTGCTCACGGCGGACATCTTACTCACGGCTCGCCTGTTAATATGTCAGGTAAATATTTCAACTTCGTTTCTTATGGTCTGGGCGATGATGAAACTATAGACTATGATAAGGTTGAAGAGCTTGCAAAGGAAAATAAGCCTAAGCTTATAGTTGCCGGCGCTTCTGCATATCCAAGAATAATTGATTTTAAGCGTTTGTCTGAAATAGCTAAATCAGTCGGCTCATATCTTATGGTCGATATGGCTCATATAGCCGGCCTTGTCGCCGCAGGATGCCATCCGACTCCGGTAGGCTATGCGGATGTTGTGACGACGACAACCCATAAAACTCTAAGAGGACCCAGAGGCGGTCTTATTCTTACAAATGACGAAGAGCTTGCAAAGAAGATTAATAAGGCTATTTTCCCGGGCATACAGGGCGGTCCGCTTATGCACGTTATTGCAGGAAAAGCGGTTTGCTTCGGCGAGGCGCTAAAGCCTGAATTCAAGCTATATCAGCAGCAGGTTGTAAAGAATGCGCAGGCTCTGGCTAAGGGACTTGTTGAAAGAGGCTTTAATCTTGTTTCCGGCGGTACGGACAACCATTTGATGCTGGTTGATTTACGTCCGTTCGATATAACCGGAAAGGAACTTGAACACCGTCTTGACGAAGTTTATATAACGGTAAACAAGAACGCTATTCCTAATGATCCTCAGAAGCCGTTTGTAACAAGCGGTTTAAGAATAGGTACTCCCGCCGTTACGACAAGAGGTCTTAAAGAAGAGGAAATGGAGAAGATTGCCGAATATATCTATCTTGCAGCTAAGGATTTTGATAATAAGGCGGACTTTATCCGTGAGGGCGTAACTGAAATCTGTACCAAATATCCTCTGTATGAATAATATAATCGAAACAGAAAGGCTTATAATTCGCAGGTTTAAAAGCTGCGACGCCGAGGACTTTGCCGAGATACTGACAGATGAAAAAATAGTTTATTTTGAGCCTTATGATGTTTTCTCTTTTGAGTCGGCGAAAAAGGAAGCAGAAACTTTATCGCATAACGAAAGCTTTTATGCTGTTGTACTAAAATGTGAAAATAAATTGATAGGAAAGCTTTATTTTCATAATGAAAATAGCTTTGATACCTATGAAATCGGATATACGTTTAATTTCAATTATCAAGGTAAGGGCTTTGCAAAGGAAAGCGCAATGGCTTTAATGAATTATGCTTTTGAAAGCATGAACGTTCGCAGGATTGTAGCATACAGCAATGTGAAAAATGAACGTTCCTGGCGGTTGCTTGAAAGACTTGGTATGAGAAGAGAAGGAATTCATTTAAAAATGTCATATAAATTTTTGGATTCTGAAAGTAATCCTATCTGGGATGATTTTTATTCATACGCTGTTCTGAAAGAAGAATTTATATAATAACATACGCTTTATTCCCCCGCCTTTGAAGGACGGGGGAATATATTAATTTTAAGGAGTTAGCTATGTCATCACCTTTAGCCGACCTTATCCGTCCTAAAAAGCTTGACGAAGTTGTTGGTCAGAAGCATTTGCTCGGAGAGGGAAAACCGCTTAGAAGAATAATAGACGGCGGCAATATTCCGAATATGATTTTCTATGGACCGTCCGGGACGGGAAAGACATCGGTAGCAAGAATTATTGCAGAGAATACCAATATGTCGCTGCACAAATTAAACGGTACGTCCGCCTCTACGGCGGATATTAAACAGGTTATTTCCGAAATAGGAACCTTTTCCGGAGCTAACGGGATACTGCTTTATCTTGACGAAATTCAGTATCTTAACAAGAAGCAGCAGCAGAGTCTTTTGGAATATATGGAAAACGGACAGATTACCCTGATAGCTTCAACCACCGAGAATCCTTATTTTGCTGTATTTAATGCCGTAATTAGCCGTTCAACAGTTTTTGAATTTAAACCTCCCGAAAAATCAGAGGTTAAGAAGGCCGTGGAACGAGCGTTTGAATTACTTGAAGAGCAAAATAATTCTGTATATGAAATTGAGAACGGAGTATCAGATTTTATTGCGGTAAGCTGCGGAGGCGACGTCAGAAAGGCAGTCAATACGGTTGAACTCAGCGCTTTAGCTGGGGAACCGGCAGAAAACGGAGTAAAAATCAAGCTTGAAACAGTTCAGCAGCTTGGCCAGCGGTCAAATATGAGATATGACCGGGACGGAGATCAGCATTATGATATTTTATCCGCTCTGCAAAAATCTATAAGGGGATCTGACGAGAATGCGGCTCTTCATTATACGGCTCGTCTTATTGAAGCCGGCGATATAATATCGTTATCGCGGCGCTTGCTGGTTATAGCCTGTGAAGATATAGGACTTGCATATCCTAATGCTGTAACGATTGTAAAATCATGCGTGGACGCCGCTATGCAGCTGGGGCTTCCGGAGGCCAGAATACCTCTTGCTCAGGCTGTAATTCTGCTTGCGACCGCTCCTAAGTCGAACAGCGCCTACGAAGCGATTAATTCGGCAATAGAGGACGTCCGAAGCGGAATTGCCGCAGATTTTCCGAGATGTCTGCAAAATAAACATTTTGACGGAGCTGACGCTAAAATTAAAGGTCAGTTCTATAAATATCCGCACGAATATCCGAATCATTGGGTTAAACAGCAGTATATGCCAGAAACACTTGACGGGAGGATTTATTACAGATACGGAGATAATAAACAGGAGCAGTCGGCTAAAGGCTACTGGGATAAGATAAAGGGCGGTGAAAAAAATGAAAAGAATAATTAGTATGTTAGGCATAATCGGTATAGTTTTATTTGCAGTTTTCAGTATTATAGATCATATATTTTTTCTTGACGATAAAGTATATTCTGTATTAATGCTGATATCCTTTATAATGCTGCTGCCTATGCTTATCAGGGAACTGCTTTCACTCAGATATAAGAACAAGCAATGACGGAAAAATGCATTTAGAGAAAAATAAATCATTGTTATTTGCCGGCGTTATTATGAACGGCAAAAAGGAGATTAAATGAAAAAGCATAATATAAAATTCAGAATAATCGTCTCAGCGTTTGCATTGATTATCACCGCTTTCTGTACCGTTCTTTCCGCTGTTATTCCTCTTGAAACAACTCCTGTAAAAACAGCAGGTTCGTTTGCGTCAATTTTTATTATCACTGCCGCCGCATGGAAATTTCCTGACAGATTTTATCTGCTCGCTATGATTTTTGATATTTTTGCCGCTGCTTTGGGTTCGGTAATTAATCTTTATAGGTATATAGGGTTTTATGACAGATTTGTTCATTATTTAAGCGGAATACTGCTTGCAGAAGCGGGAATGCTTATTATTTTATATCTGTTTAAAAAATATGATCTTGCTGTAAAAAATGATATAACGCTTTTATTTGCTTTTTTCTTTTCTTCAGCCTGTGCAGGATTTTGGGAAATATATGAGTTTACCGCAGATAATTTATTGAATATAAACATGCAGGGAAATAATCGGAACACAATGGGCGATATAGTTTCCGGAGTACTGGGCGCGGCGACGTATTTTATATTTATGGGATTATACCTGAAAAGAAAAAAGCATGCTTGATAGTCTAATATACAGTATTACATCTGATTTCCAATAAAATATACAGAATATATAAAAATTTTCATAAACCTCTTGACAAAATAAAAAAACGGTATTATAATAGACAAGTATGCGGGTGAATTGTATACTCGCGTCAGTATTTTTTAGGAAAAGGAGGAAAAATATGCCAACATTTAATCAATTGGTTCGTAAGGGAAGACAGGTTCTTGAGGTAAAATCCACGGCTCCGGCTCTTCAGAAGGGCTATAACGCAAAGAAGAAGACCTTAATTGATCAGAGTTCTCCTCAGAAGCGCGGAGTTTGTACTGCTGTAAGAACATCTACTCCTAAGAAGCCTAACTCAGCTATGAGAAAGATTGCCAGAGTAAAGCTTACAAACGGAAATGAAGTTACAGCTTATATCCCCGGAATCGGCCATAATCTTCAGGAACACAGCGTTGTTCTTATAAGAGGCGGACGTGTCAAGGATCTCCCGGGTGTGCGTTACCACATCATCAGAGGCACTCTTGACGCTCAGGGCGTTGCCAACAGAATGCAGGCTCGTTCAAAATACGGCGCTAAGAAGCCGAAGGCAAAATAATTATTGAAATAGGATAACTGCCACAGGATTATATGTGGAGATTTAATATATTAGATCCTCTGCATTGGTCTTGACGTCTGTACAAAGACGAGTACCTATGAATTCATGAAAACATGTGAAGGAGGGAAGCGAAATGCCAAGAAGAGGTAATATCGCAAAACGTGATGTATTGCAGGACCCTTTGTATAACTCAAAGCTTGTTACACGTCTGATAAATAATATTATGCTGGACGGTAAGAAGGGTGTTGCTCAGAAAATAGTTTACGGCGCGTTTGACATTGTTGCTGAAAAAACAGGTAAGGACGCTCTTGAGGCGTTTGAAGAGGCAATGGAAAACATAATGCCGGTTCTTGAGGTTAAAGCCCGCAGAATGGGCGGCGCGACATATCAGGTTCCGATGGAAGTACGTCCTGAAAGACGTCAGACTCTCGGACTGAGATGGATAACAAAGTACTCAAGAGAGAGAAATGAAAAGACAATGAAGGAAAGACTTGCCGGTGAAATCATGGACGCAATCAACGGAACAGGCGGCGCCTGCAAGAAGCGCGATGATACACACAAAATGGCGGAAGCAAACAAGGCGTTTGCACACTACCGCTGGTAATCTGCAATTGTTTAATTAAGGAGAAAAATTATGCCAAGAGACTGTTCGCTTGAACATACAAGAAATATAGGTATAATGGCTCACATTGACGCAGGTAAAACCACCACAACAGAGCGTATACTGTTTTATACCGGTATTAACCATAAAATAGGCGAAACTCACGAGGGTGCTGCTACAATGGACTGGATGGAGCAGGAGCAGGAAAGAGGTATCACTATTACTTCTGCCGCTACTACTGCATACTGGGCAGGCCACAGAATTAATATTATAGATACGCCCGGACACGTAGACTTTACAGTTGAGGTTGAACGTTCATTGAGAGTTCTTGACGGCTCTGTTACAGTTTTCTGCGCAAAGGGCGGCGTTGAGCCTCAGTCGGAAACAGTTTGGAGACAGGCTGACGAATACCAGGTTCCGAGAATGGCTTATGTAAATAAGATGGATATCATGGGCGCTGATTTCTACAATGTCGTAGATATGATGAAAAACAGACTGCATTGTAATGCTGTTCCGATTCAGCTTCCTATCGGATCGGAGGAAACCTTTAAGGGTATTGTCGATCTGGTTGAAATGAAAGCTTATGTATACTACGATGATCTCGGAAAGGATATCAGAGTTGAGGATATTCCTGAGGATTTAAAGGAAAAGGCTGAGGAATATCACGCTTCCTTGCTTGAGCAGGTTGCCGAGCAGGATGAAGAGCTTATGATGAAATATCTCGACGGAGAAGAGCTGACGATTGAAGAAATCAAGGCTTCTATAAGAAAAGCGACAATAGCTAATGAAATGGTTCCTGTAACGTGCGGTACTTCATATAAGAATAAGGGCGTCCAGAAGCTTCTTGACGCAGTTATAGACTATATGCCGTCGCCGGTTGATGTTCCTGCTATTAAGGGAATTAATCCTGATACTGACGAGCCGTGCGTTAGGCATTCGTCTGACGAAGAGCCGTTTTCAGCTTTGGCGTTTAAAATTGCTACGGATCCGTTTGTAGGAAAGCTTTGCTTTTTCAGAGTTTATTCCGGTACCGTAAACGCAGGCTCAACCGTTTTAAATGCGACCAAGGATAACAAGGAAAGACTGGGACGTATTCTTCAGATGCATTCAAATCACAGAAAAGATATTGAAACTGTTTACGCAGGGGATATAGCCGCTGCTGTCGGTCTTAAGAACACGACTACCGGCGATACGCTGTGTGATGAAAAGAATCCTGTTATTCTTGAATCTATGGAATTTCCGGAACCTGTTATTCAGCTCGCTATTGAGCCTAAGACAAAAGCAGGTCAGGAGAAGATGGGCATAGCTCTTGCAAAGCTTGCAGAAGAGGATCCTACATTCAGAACCTATACTGATGAAGAAACCGGACAGACTATTATAGCCGGAATGGGCGAGCTTCATCTTGAAATTATTGTAGATAGACTTCTGCGTGAATTTAAAGTAGAGGCTAACGTAGGCGCTCCTCAGGTTTCCTATAAGGAAACTATTAAGGGCAGCTCCGACGTCGATCATAAATATGCAAGACAGTCGGGCGGTAAGGGTCAATACGGTCACGTAAAGATCAGAGTGTCGCCTAACGAATCCGGTAAGGGTTATGAATTTAAGAATTCAATTGTCGGAGGCGCTATTCCAAAGGAATATATTCCGGCAGTAGACAAGGGAATACAGGGCGCTATGAAAGCCGGTATTCTTGCCGGATATGAAGTTGTGGATGTTTGCGTAGAGCTTTACGACGGTTCGTATCATGAAGTTGACTCTTCAGAGATGGCGTTCCAGATTGCCGGTTCAATGGCATTTAAGGAAGCTATGAGAAAGGCTGAACCGGTTCTTATGGAGCCTATCATGAAAGTATGCGTTATTGTTCCTGATGAATATACCGGTACCGTTATCGGCGATCTTAGTTCACGCCGCGGACAGATACAGGGACAGGAAACAAGACCGGGAGCAATTCAGGTTGACGCCTTGGTTCCGCTTTCAGAAATGTTCGGATATTCAAACGAGCTTCGTTCAAATACGCAGGGACGCGGTCAGTATTCTATGGAACCGCACAGCTATCTTGAAGTTCCAAAGAACATCGCTGAAAAGATTATGACATCAAGAAATAAAACAAACGCCTGATTTCCGGCTTTGTTTGATATTTTCAAAAAAACACTTGAAATCCTTAGGAATCTGTGTTAAAATGGTATTCATAAGGAATCAATTCAATTAAATTTAAGGAGGATTTTTCCAATGGCAAAGGCTAAATTTGAAAGAACCAAACCACATGTAAACATTGGTACAATTGGACACGTTGACCATGGTAAGACAACTCTTACAGCCGCTATCACAAAGACTCTTGCACTTAAGGGTCAGGCACAGTACGAAGCTTACGATATGATTGATAAGGCTCCGGAAGAAAGAGAACGTGGTATTACAATTAATACAGCACACGTTGAATATGAAACAGATAATCGTCACTATGCTCACGTTGACTGTCCCGGACATGCTGACTATGTAAAGAACATGATCACAGGTGCAGCACAGATGGACGGAGCTATTCTCGTTGTTGCTTCTTCTGACGGTCCTATGGCTCAGACTAAGGAGCATCTGCTTCTTGCTCGTCAGGTTGGCGTTCCATATATCGTAGTATTTATGAACAAGGCTGATCAGGTTGATGACCCTGAGCTTCTTGAGCTTGTTGAAATGGATATCAGAGCTACTTTAGATGAATATGAATTCCCAGGCGACGATACTCCTATCATTAAGGGTTCAGCTCTTGCCGCTTTGAATGCTCCTGATGATATCAACGATCCAGCATACGCTCCTATTATTGAGCTTATGGATGCCGTTGATTCATATATTCCAACTCCTGAGCGTAAGGCAGATCTTCCTTTCCTTATGCCTATTGAAGATACTATGACAATTTCCGGTCGTGGTACTGTTGTTACAGGCAGAGTTGAAAGAGGACAGCTTAAGGTTGGCGATGAAATTGAAATCGTTGGTCTTAAGGAAGAAAAGGATAAGACAGTTGTAACTGGTATCGAAATGTTCAGAAAGACTCTTGATTACGCTGAAGCAGGCGATAATATCGGCGCGCTTCTCCGTGGTATTACAAGAGATCAGGTTGAAAGAGGACAGGTTCTTTGTCAGCCGGGTTCAATTCATCCGCATACTAAGTTTAAGGGTCAGGTTTATGTTTTGAAGAAGGAAGAAGGCGGTCGTCATACTCCATTCTTTACTAATTACAGACCTCAGTTCTATTTCAGAACAACTGACGTTACAGGTATTGTAACTCTTCCTGAAGGCGTTGAAATGTGTACTCCTGGCGATAACGTTGAAATGAACGTAGAGCTTATTACACCGATCGCTATTGAAGAAGGACTTCGTTTTGCTATTCGTGAGGGCGGACGTACAGTAGGTTCTGGCGTAGTTGTAGCTATTAATGAATAATAATTAATATTAAAAAGCGGAATTTAATGTTCCGCTTTTTATTTTTTTACATAGATAAACTAAATATAGTAATTTAAAGCAGTTTATTTAATTAAACTGCTTTGTTGATTTTATACAAAAAATTCATACTAAATTTGTAAGCATTTATCTTTTCAGATTCGCATTTAAACTTGACGTTTTTTTGTAATTGTATTATAATAATATGTACACGGTGGTGAAGTGTGGGAATTTGATGTAAAATATTCACTTTTTTGGTGATTAAATCCTTAATAGTCAGAAAGGCGGTGTCGGAGATGGCTCTTACAGCTCTAATGGGTACTTATCATCATAACATAGATGCTAAGGGAAGAATGAGCTTTCCGACGAAGCTTAGAGATTTACTGGGAGGAGAATTTTACGTTACCAAAAGCATTAACCAGAAGTGTCTGACAATTTATTCTAAAGAAGAATGGGAAAAACTCGCTGCAAAGGTTGCTGCTTTGCCAGATTCTATGGGCGGTCTCGATATAAAAAGATGGCTTTTTTCGGGCGCCGGCGAATTGATTCCGGACAAGCAGGGCAGAGTTCTTATTCCGTCTGATCTGCGTGAATTTGCAGGACTAACAAAAGACGTTGTTGTTATCGGCTTAGATGACAAAGCGGAAATCTGGGATAAAGAATTGTGGGACAACCAGCAGAGTAATATGGATATGGAAAAAATGCTTGCAGCAATGCAGCAGCTTGGTATCTAAGGAGATTTTATATGGAGTTTTCTCATGTTTCAGTGTTGCTTGACGAGAGCGTTGAAGGTCTTGCAATAAAGCCGGACGGTATTTATGTTGACGGAACGGTCGGTGGTGCGGGACATTCAAGAAAAATTGCGGAAAAGCTTACGTCCGGAGGACTTCTTATTGCTTTGGATAGAGATCCGGACGCAGTCAGAATTGCTGCTGAAAGGCTTAACGGCTATAATGCCAAGGTTATAAGAAGCAATTATTCTGATCTGAGTTTTGTGCTTGATTCCTTAGGGATTGAAAAGACTGACGGTGTTCTGCTCGACCTCGGTGTTTCATCACATCAGTTGGATACGGCGGAGAGGGGTTTTTCATATCATAAGGACGCTCCGTTAGACATGAGAATGAGTCAGGAGGGTATAAGCGCTTACGATATTGTAAACAATTATACTAAAGAGCAGCTTTCTAAAATTATTTTTGAATACGGCGAAGAGAAATTTTCAAGGAAAATAGCCTCTGAAATCGTATTAAGAAGGCAGGAAAAACCTGTTGAAACCACTCTGGAGCTTGCAGAAATAATTAAAAGCAGTGTTCCGGCTGCGGTTAGACGGGAGAAAAACCCCTGCAAAAAAACATTTCAAGCTATAAGAATAGCGGTGAACGGTGAATTTGAACATCTTTCAAAGGGGCTTGACGCCGCGTTTTACAGTTTGAAAACCGGAGGAAGACTCGCTGTTATAACGTTTCATTCCCTTGAAGACAGAATTGTTAAACAGAGATTTTCCGGATGGTGCAAGGGCTGTATCTGTCCGCCGGATTTTCCGCAGTGCGTCTGCGGCAGAATTCCTGAAGGTAAGCTTGTTAATAAAAAGCCGATAGAGGCGCGTACGGACGAGCTTGAACAGAACAACCGAAGCAGAAGTGCTAAACTAAGAATAATAGAAAGGAGATAGGTGCTTTGCTATGGCCGCAGACAATTCAGCTTACGACTACATTTTGCATGATAACCCCCATAAACCGGCAGACGCTTACGATGAACCGGTGTATATGCCGAGAATGCCTGCGGAAGAACCGGAAATTATACGGGCGCCGAAAATCACCATGAAAAAGACCCCTCCCAAAAGAGGCTCAGCTTCAAAGGTGTTCCTTATTGCACTCTCTGCATTTTCATTAGCGTTTATTGTCCTTTCGAGCAAGGTGGAAACAAACAAAATGTATCGTCAGATTTCAAGTGCAAATCAGAATCTTGAGAGTATGCAAAGTGAAAATGTCCGTCTGCAATCAGAGCTTGAAAGTAAAATGACGTTAAAAAACGTTGAGGAATACGCAGTTAAGGTTCTTGGACTGCAAAAGCTCAACAATTCACAGATAAAATATGTTGAAACTCAGACTGATGATGTAGTAGAAATTCCCGAAGAAGAAAAAAACATTTTTGTCAAGGTAAAAGATAAATTTGACAAGCTTGTGGAATATATTTTTGGGTGATGCAATATTATTAATTAAAGGCAGACAAATATAAATAAAAGAGCTGTCAGGAGAGAAACAAACAAAGAACAACAAAACGGGTGTACGGAAATAGGATCTCGGCACAGGGGATACGTCTGCAAGTATCAGTGTGCCGGTATTCCTTTTAAATATTTAATATGTGCCGTTTACCGGTGTAATGACCAATTCAGTAAATGAATGAATTTGTTGTTATAATTAAGCATATTTATAGTTTGTTTAATTATAAAAATAAATAATACATTCGCCATGGCAGGGGAAAATTCAATAATCCCTGCCTTATTTTATATAATCTATGGAGGCTTTTATGGCAGACAAACCTACAATTCAAATGAAAAAGCGTACCAATAGAATAGTGCTTATAGCCATATTGATATTTGTCGGATGTATAATCGTCAGACTTTTTAAGCTTTCTGTTCTGGATAATAAATTTTATCAGGAAAAGGCTAATGAATATCATTTCGGAACTATATCTATTTCGGCTAACAGAGGTGCAATTTATGACAGCAATGGCGTAATTCTTGCGCAAAGCGCCACTGTTTATAAAGTTTATATGGATCCGGATCTTTTCAGAAGCGAAATGGAAAAAAAAGCGGAAGCTGTAAGCGCACAGCAAAAACAGCTTGCTAAGGGAGAGCTTCCGTCAGGTACAGTTATAAAAAGCGCTGAAGAGGTCCAGAACGAGATTATTGATTTTTTGGCTGACCAACTGGAAATAAAGTCTGAAACAGTTAAGAACGCAATGAATGAAAACACGCAGTATAAAATTTTAAAAACACAGGTGGAAAAGCCTGTTGCTGACAGCATTATTGCGTTTATGGACGAAAATGACGTTAATTCAATTCAAATAGAGGAAGATACAAAAAGATATTATCCTCAGGACGAACTTGCAGCGTCGGTTATAGGCTTTACAAACGCAGACGGCGACGGGCAGTATGGATTGGAATATCAGTATGACGAGTATTTATCCGGAACCGACGGTAAGGTGATTTCCGCTAAAGATGCCAACGGAAACGAAATGCCATACAGATATTCAAAAACATACGAGGCGCAGGACGGCAATTCTCTTTATTTGACTATTGACAGAACTCTGCAATATTCCCTTGAAAAAAATCTTGAGGAAATGGTTAGTCAATTTGAAATTGAGGACAGAGCCTGCGGTATAATAATGAACGCCAAAACCGGAGCAGTCTTAGCAATGGCTACGGCGCCGGGATTTGATCTAAATAATCCGTCGGACGTTGCGGATATCCAGATAGCTCAATCGGCTCAGGATATGGGACTTCTCGATATAGATAAAAATGAAGTCATAAAGGAGGATAAGGCGGCTTCGCTGCTTGCGTCCCTGACAGAAGAACAGTATAACGACGCATATGTAGACGCCCGTGAGCAGCAGTGGAAGAATAAAGCTATTACCGAGCTTTACATACCGGGCTCTGTTTTTAAGGTTATTACAAGCTCGGCGGCTTTAGAGGAAAATCTGATAACCTTAAATGATACGTTCAATTGTTCGGGTTCTGTTACGGTTGTTGAAGGAACGTCTCCTATACATTGCTGGAAAACCTCGGGGCACGGTTCACAGTCATTCGTTGAAGCGATAACGAATTCCTGCAACCCTGCCTTTATAGAAATAGGCAGACGTTTAGGTTCTGAAAAGTTTTTTGATTACTTTAAGGCATACGGCCTTACGGAAAGAACGGGAATAGATCTGCCCGCAGAAGCTACAAGCTATTACCAGGGTGTAGAGGGTATGGGACCTGTTGAACTTGCTTCCTGTTCGTTTGGTCAGACAAATAAGGTGACTCCTCTTGAAATGATCACCGCGTATGCCGCCGTAATAAACGGCGGAAATCTGGTTACTCCCTATGTTGTAAACAAAATAGTCGATAACGATGGAAACGTAGTTATGACAAAGGAAAAAACTATAAAGCGTCAGGTGATTTCTGAGGAGACGTCAGAATTAATGTGCCAGACTCTCGAAACAGTCGCTCTTAGCAACGGCGCATATATTAAGGGGTATCATGTAGGCGGTAAGAGCGGTACCTCCGAAAAGCTTGACGATTATGCCGGCGACGAGGAAGATCCGATGAGATATGTAGCTTCTTACTGTTGCTTTGCGCCTGCTGACGATCCCGAGGTTATAATGCTGATAATGGCCGACGAGCCTATGTCAGGCGAATATTACGGAAGTCAAATAGCCGTGCCTTATTCCAGAAAGGTTATGGAGGAGATTCTTCCTTATTTGGGATATTATCCTGAATATTCAGAGGAAGAGGTTAGAAATATGGACGTTACTATTCCTTTTGTAGAGGATATGACTATAAACGATGCAAAACAGGCTCTTGACGCAAAGGGACTGACTTATCAGATAGTCGGCGATGGTGAAACGGTATGCGGACAGATGCCGCTTTCAGGAAGCGTTGTTTCACAAGGCGGAACAGTTATACTTTACACGCAGAAAAATTATACTCAGGAAAATGTAGAGGTTCCTGATCTTACAGGATATTCGTTGTCAGACGCAAGCTACTTGATTACATCCGCGGGATTGACGTTTGTCGCAAGCGGCGCGTCAACTGATTCATCGTCTTCGGTGGTTCAATCTCAGTCGGTAGAAGCGGGAAACATCGTTCCGAAGGGAACTGTAATAGAGCTTACATTTGGCGTAAACGATCAATCAGGCTGATATGCCGTTTGAATGAATTAAGAGGCTGATAATAAAAGACGGGCGGGTGGAAAATATGAAACTCTATAAGCTAATAAACGGAATTGCGGAAACGGCATTGGAGGATATGGAAATAAGCGGTATAACCGATAATACGTCGAAGGTAAGGGAAGGATTTATTTTCGTATGCGTTAGAGGCGCTTCGTTTGACGGTCATAGTGCGGCGGAAAGAATGCTTGAAAAAGGCGCCGCGTTAGTCATAGCGGAATATGATCTGGGACTGGGAGACAGGCAGATTATAACAGAAAATTCTCGGGAATTTTACGGCAGGCTCTGCGCGGCATGGTTTGATCATCCTGAAAGAAAGATAAAGGTTTTGGGTATAACAGGAACAAACGGAAAAACCACTATAACAAATATTATAAAGAATATATTAATGTTCTGCGGTATAAAATCCGGACTGATAGGAACTATAAGAAACGAAATTGGGGACCACGCCGTTCACACCGATAATACTACTCCTATGGCCTTTGATTATATGGAGCTTCTCAATAGAATGGTGAACGCCGGATGTAAATATGCTGTTATGGAGGTTTCATCATTTGGGTTGGTTCAGCATAGAATAGGTCCGACGCATTTCGAAGTGGGAGTTTTTACAAATTTGACTCAGGATCATCTTGATTATCATAAAACTATGGAAAATTATTATCAGGCAAAAAGGATGATGTTTGACGAATGCGACGACGCTATTATAAATATGGACGATGAATACGGGAAAAGACTGTATGATGAAATAAAATGCCGTAAATACACATGCGGAATCGGTAATACTGCCGATTTTTATGCGGATAATATAAGCATCAGAGCAGACGGAACAGAGTTTGATTATTATTATAACGGAAAATCTGCCCATATTGTAACTCAAATGATAGGCATGTTTAATGTTTTTAACGTTATGGCGGCTATAAGTGTCTGTTTGAAAATAGGACTCGAAATAAACGATATTTTAAAGGCTTTGAAAGAATATAAAGGCGTAAAGGGAAGATGTGAAATAATTCCGACAGGAAAAGACTTCACTGTGATTTGTGATTATGCGCATACGCCTGACGCGATAGAAAATATACTTTCAAGCGTAAAGGAATATACCTCGGGAGATCTGATATGCCTTTTCGGCTGCGGCGGCAACAGAGATTCGAAAAAGCGTCCTCTTATGGCTAAGGCAGCCGCCAAATATGCCGATCGGCTGATAATTACATCTGATAATCCGAGAGATGAGATACCGGAAGCTATAATTGACGACATACTTGCAGGACTTACGGATAAGGAAATCCCGTTTGATGTCGTAGTCGACAGAACGGAAGCTATATATCATTCGTTGAAAATTGCTCAGAAAGGCGATATAATAGTTCTGGCCGGAAAAGGACATGAGGATTATCAGGTGCTGTCAGGTAACGAGCATATACATTTTGATGAAAGAGAGATAGTTTCAGAGGGTCTGAAGCTTATAAATTAATGGAAAAGCTATTATTATCAGAAATTGCCGGAGCATTGCATTCAACTGCTCCGTTTGAAAAAGAAATAACGGATATATCGACTGATACAAGAAATCTTAAGGACGGCTGTCTATTTGTAGCAATAAAGGGAGACAGGTTTGACGGACATGATTTTATACCCGACGCTATAAAGGCCGGCGCATTAGCTGCCGTTTCTGAGAGGAAAATAGAAAATTGTCCCTGCATATTGGTTGAAAATACAAGAAAGGCTTATCTTGAGCTTGCTTCTTACTATAGGAAAAAGTTTTCTCCGGTTCTTGTGGGAGTGACAGGCAGCGTAGGAAAAACTACAACCAAGGAAATGATAGCGTTGGTTCTTTCTGAAAAGTTTAATTGCCTTAAAACTGCCGGAAATCTTAATAATGAGATAGGACTGCCGAAAACGCTTTTTACAATGGACAGCTCTCATACGGCGGCGGTAATAGAAATGGGAATGTCTGACTTCGGCGAGATAGAAAGGCTTTCTAAAACAGCCGCTCCAACCATAGGAGTTATAACTAATATTGGTTTTTCACATATTGAAAATTTGAAAACACAAGAGGGCATACTAAAAGCTAAGCTTGAAATATTAAAGGGAATGAAACAAAACGCCCCTTTAGTATTAAACGGTGACGATCCGTATCTTTCTCCGCTGAAAAAGGAGCTTTCAGGAGAAAGACCTGTAATATTGTTTGGTATTGAAAATAAAGAGTCAGATTTCAGGGGCTCGGAGATAACAGAATTTGACGGCAAAACATCTTTTTATGTTAACTGCGGTGATAAAGCGGTAAAAATTATTTTACCATGCGTTGGAAGGCATAATGTGCTTAACGCGCTTGCCGCATTTTGTATAGGTAAGCTTACCGGAATGGACGATTCTGAAATTGCCGCTGCGCTGAAAAAATACAGAACTGACGGATTGCGTCAGAATATAGTAAAAAAAGGTGAGAATACTTTAATTATAGACTGTTATAATGCAAGTCCGGATTCTATGAAAGCAACGCTTGAGGTTTTGTCAGGAATGAAAACGAACGGCAGGAAAATAGCCGTTCTGGGCGACATGCTTGAGCTTGGGAAGGAGTCGGAAAAGCTTCACAGGCTTGTAGGCAGATATGTGTGCAGTGCAAGACCGGATATGCTTTTCTGCTTTGGAAGAGACGCGGAGTTTATACAGGAAGAAGCTGAAAAATCAGGGATTACGTCATATTTTACATCAGATAAGGACGATTTGGCATACAGGCTAAAATCCTGTATAAAAAGCGGAGACGTTCTTCTTTTTAAAGCAAGCAGGGGAATGAAGCTTGAGAATGTCGTAAACAGCATTTTTTAATTTGGGAGGATGAGAGATGTCGTATTGGATTAATATTACAGTTGCGCTGATATCATTTGCTTTAGCTGCCGTTATCGGCATAGTATTGATACCGTTTTTAAAAAAAATCCATTTTGGTCAGACAATACTTGATATAGGTCCCGCATGGCATAAATCTAAGCAGGGAACTCCTATAATGGGCGGATTTATGTTTATAATAAGCAGCATGGCCGCCGTTATTGCAGGGTATTTGATTTACCGATCAGACAGTATGATAGATCTTACGGATAAGGTATCCGGAAATAACGCCGTCAGGCTTTTAACCTGTATAATATTTTCTCTGCTATTTGCAGGAATAGGATTTTTAGACGATTATATCAAGGCGGTCAAAAAGCAGAATCTTGGACTTAATCCGAAACAGAAAATGATAATGCAGTTTATATTATCAGCGGCGCTGCTGGCAATGCTTTATGCGCTCGGCGATAAGTCGACAGAAATTGATTTTATATTTTTTAAAATAGATTTCGGAATACTGTATTATCCGGTTATGATATTGTTCATAATATATGTATCCAACGCGGTCAATCTTACCGACGGCGTCGACGGACTCTGCGGATCTGTAACGTTTATAACCATGCTTGCCCTGGCCGCCGTTTGCGGTATACTTAAATCATACGAAATTTCAATTTATGCTACGGCAATAGCGGGAGGCTGCCTGGGATTTCTTATATGGAATCTTCATCCGGCGAAATGTTTCATGGGGGATACAGGCTCTATGTATCTCGGAGGGGCTTTTATTGCGATTGGTCTTACTACCCATAAGCATCTTATGATAATAATAGTAGGACTTGTTTATATACTTGAAGCCCTTTCTGTCGTTATACAGGTTACCTATTTTAAAATCACGGCTAAGCGGCATTATAAAAAGACCGGAGAAAAAGGCAAGGGAAAAAGAATTTTCAAGATGTCGCCTATACACCATCATTTTGAGATGTGCGGATTCAGTGAATATAAAATAGTTATAACATTTTCACTGGCGGCAATAATTTTTTCTATAATCGGAGTAATATCAGTTTTATAGAATAAGGAGGAATTGGATTTTGTCTGGTAATTACAGCGGAGCAACTGCTGCGGCAGGCGGTATGAATCCGGCAAGAAAAAAAGTAAAGCGCAAAATACATCCTCTGTTTTCAAGAGGCGTTATGGACTTATCTTTTTTTCTGATAATAATGACGCTTCTTGTTATTGGAATTATAATGATGTTCTCAGCCAGCTATGCGTGGGCGTTAAATGAAAGCGGAGGAGAAAGCGGTACAGGATATGCCTTCCGGCAGACTATAATGGCGGTGATAGGTCTCGGAGCGCTTTGCTTTTTTTCATTTTTTGATTATCACCATTTCAGTAAACCAAAAATATCTATAGGTCTTTATGTATTGTGTCTGATAATGCTCGTGCTTGTGTTTACGCCAATGGGTATAACTCATAACGGCGCTACAAGATGGCTTAATCTGGGAATTGAATTTCAGCCGTCGGAACTGATGAAATTTGCAATAATAATCCTGTTTTCTTATCTTATTGTTCAAAACTATAATAAAATGCAAAAATTTTCAATGGGTATTTTACCGTTTGGAATACTTTTGGGATTAGTAGTCGTTTTATTGATGAAACAGCCTCATCTTTCGTGTACAATTCTCATCTGCTGCGTAGGTGTTTGTCTCATGTTTGTCGGCGGAGTGCGCTGGAAGCATATATTTATTCTTGTGGTTTTAGGAGCTGCGGCGCTTCTGCTTATCGTATATATGAAAAGTCAGGGAGAAGACGGATTCACTTACTTTTCTAAGCGTATTCAGTCATGGATAGATCCTTTCTCGGACGCAACAGACGCAACATGGCAGACGTGTCAGTCGCTTATAGCCATAGGTTCAGGCGGACCTTTCGGACTTGGTTTGGGAGAATCGCGTCAGAAATTTATGTATCTGCCTGAAACGCAAAACGACTTTGTTTTTGCAATAGTCTGCGAGGAGCTTGGGTTTGTAGGCGCGGTAACAATAATTCTTCTTTTTGCTTTGCTTGTTATCAGGGGATTTTTTATCGCTTCTAAAGCAACCGATAAATTCGGAATGTTCCTGACAATAGGAATCACCGTTCAGATCGGAATACAGGCTTTTTTGAATATTGCCGTAGTAAGCAACCTTATTCCTAATACGGGTATAAGTCTGCCGTTTTTCAGCTACGGCGGTACGGCATTGATAATGCAGCTCGCGGAAATGGGAGTTATACTGAATGTTTCAAGGCAATCGTCGATGGAAACATAATTTTATCTGAAAGGATATAATGATATGAAGGTATTGTTAGCAGGAGGCGGTACGGGCGGTCATATTAACCCTGCGCTTGCAATTGCGTCAATTATAAAGGAGCGAAGACCTGACGCGGAATTTTTGTTTGCAGGAACTCCCAATGGAATGGAGGCAAGGCTTATTCCGGAAGCGGGCTATAATTTTGCGCCTATAAAATCAGCAGGCTTTCAGAGGAAAATTACTCTGAAAAATATAAAACGTAATTGTCAGGCTTTGTATTATTTGGCGGCGTCAGGTCCAAGGGCAAAAGCTATAATAAAAGAATTTCAGCCTGATATAGCTATAGGAACCGGAGGATACGTAAGCGGCCCGATAATCAGAATGGCGGCAAAAATGGGAGTGGCTACAGCTATTCATGAACAAAACGCTTATCCGGGAGTTACAAATAAGCTTCTGGCAAAGGAAGTCGACAAGGTTATGCTCACTGTAAAGGAAGCTCTTGATTACATGGATAATGGAGTAAATTATACTATAACAGGACTTCCCGTAAGAAAAGGCATCGCCTTAAAATCCAAATTTCAAGCTCGGCGCGAACTTGGATTTGACAACGAGCTGTGTATTCTTTCGTTCGGAGGCAGTCTCGGCGCCGGATGTATCAACGAAACTATGGCGGCAGTAATAAAGTGGCATACTGAAAACGGTCTGAAAATCAATCATATTCATGGATACGGCGGCATGGGTAAAGAATCGTTTCCGGCAGAAATGAAGAGAAACAATATACCGCTCAAAAGCAACAGACTCCGTATAACGGAGTACATAAACGATATGGATACATGTCTTGCTGCCGCAGATCTTGTTATATGCCGCGCAGGAGCTTCAACACTTGCGGAGCTTGAGGCGGCAGGCAAAGCTTCAATTCTTATACCTTCTCCTATAGTTGCAGGCAATCATCAGCTCCATAATGCGAATGTTCTTGGAAAAGCCGGAGCAGCTATAGTTATTGAGCAAAAAAACGTAACAAACAGGCTGATGATTGAAAAGGTCGGAAGCTTGTATAAAAACAGGCGGAAGCTGGAGGAGATGTCGGTCAAAGCGAGCGAACTTTCTGTCAGCGATACCGATGAGAGAATATATTCTGTTATCGAGGAGCTAATGAGTCTTAAAAAGTAGCAGTTTTCGCATCCGTGGCATAATATAAAGTAAAATGCTATCGGGTGGTGCTGTAAATGTCAGATCAGAAATTTGTAATTAAAGGAGGGACTCCTCTTAACGGCGAGCTGAAAATTCAGGGCGCTAAAAATAGTGTTCTTCCCATAATCGCCGCTTCAGTAATGTGCGGCGGAGAAACTGTAATCGAGAATTGTCCGAAAATATCGGATACCTATGCTTCTTCAAGAATACTTACTCATTTAGGCCTTCAGTGTATTATAGAAAAAAACGTGATGACGGTCAGAAATAACGGCAATAAAACAGTTGAAATTCCCGACGATCTTATGAGAGAGATGCGTTCCTCCATTATTTATATGGGCGCTCTTTTAGGGGCCTGCGGAGAATGCAGGATGTCTTTTCCCGGCGGCTGCGAGCTTGGCCCAAGACCGATAGATATGCATATTGCCGCAATGAAAAAACTCGGCGCCAAAGTGGTTGATGAATACGGTATTATAAAATGTACTGCTGAAAGAGGCCTTCACGGAGCAAGAATAAATCTTAATTATCCGTCGGTGGGGACAACAGAAAATATTATGCTTGCGGCTGTTACCGCAAAAGGTCAAACTGTTATTTCCAATGCTGCCAGAGAGCCGGAAATAATTGATCTTGCCGATTTTCTAAACCGCTGCGGAGGGAGAATAAAAGGCGCGGGCAACAGTACAATTGTTATTGACGGAGTTCAGAAATTAAGAGGATGTACATATTCTGTCATAGCCGACAGGATTGCTGCTGCAACATATATTTCCGCGGCAGCGTCAACCGGAGGTGAAATTAGCCTTACCGGAATAGATTCGTCAATCTGCGACAGTTTTCTTCCGGTTTTCGAACAAATGGGCTGTAAAATTTATGTTTACAGCGACAGATTGTATATAAATGCGTCGGGTAAATTAAAGGGCGTAAATAAAATAACCACAATGCCTCATCCGGGATTTCCGACCGACGCTCAGGCAGTCATAATGGCGGCGCTCTGCAAGGCTTACGGAAGCAGTATATTTGAAGAGAATATATTTGAAAGCAGATATAGACATGTCGACGCGCTTGTCAAGATGGGCGCTGATATTAAAGTAATAGGGAAAGCCGCAGTTGTAAACGGAGTTGAAAAGCTTTACGGAGCTAAGGTTTCTGCGACAGATTTAAGAGGGGGAGCCGCTATGGCTGTTGCAGGACTTGGAGCCGAGGGAGTCACAGAGGTAGCGGAAATACATCATATCGACAGGGGCTATGAGGATATGGAAAAAGCTTTTTCGTCCCTGGGAGGTAAAATTCAGAGGGTATGAATTTTAAAGGAAGATAAAAATGAGAGATGTTGTGAAAACTAATGTAAAAAGAGAACAAAACAGCAAGCGAAGACGAAGACGTAGACGTCATTTATCATTTTATTTTTTTCTCGTGATAATTTTAGTCGCAGGAATAGGCGTTCTGCTTTCGGTTACCTTGCTTTTCAATATAAAAAATATTGTCGTAAAAGGCGATGTGGATTATACAGACGAAGATATTATTAGAGTATCCGGAATCGGCTACGGCGATAATCTGGTAAGGCTTGATTCTAAGAAAGCGTCAGAAAGCATTCTTTCGAGTATGATATTTATAGAAAAAGCAGAAATAGATAAGCAGTATCCTGATACGCTTGTAATAAACGTTTCGAGATGTATAGCAACGGCTGATATTGAGTATGACGGAGGTTATCTCATTGTGTCCGCAAACGGTAAAATACTTGATAAATCGGACACGAGATCTGAAGAATTGCTGCTTGTCCAGGGATTTGAACCGGCCGATGAAACTCCGGGTACATACCTGAAATCTATTGACTCGCAGAAGGACGGAATTTTTTATGAATTATTCGATTCTATAAAATCCGATAACGATCATGAAATAGTTTCATTTGATATAACCGATAAATATGAAATCAGCGTAAATTACGGAAATAAGATATTTTTTGATATGGGGAATTCTAACGATATATCCTATAAGCTTGATCTTGCGGCTACTGTTTTAAACGATTTAAGCGGAGACAAAGAGGGATATATGACTATGATAGGTTCAAATCAGATTTCTTTTAGAGATAAAAGCGACGCAGAAAAGAAAAGCAGCAATAAAATACCTATAAAGGAAGAGGATATGCCTTTGACAGAAGCTGTTACAGAGCCGGATAACAGTGAAGGCGAGGATTTGTCTTCTGAGGACGTTTATGAGGATAATTATGCGGATAACGGCGAAAATTATGATATTTATGAATAATAGCCTAATTGCTGAAATAATTAATAATAAAAGCGCAAAATAAAATCAAAAAAAATTAAAATATGACTTGAAATATCCCATAAAGTATGTTAATATAATAATATGTATTGTTTATATTAGAATTACAACTTGAATTTCAGGGATGGAAATAAATTTAGGAGGAATTGTAAATGACAGACTTCAATTTTGAGGAAGCTTTCGATCCGCAGGTTAGTATTAAAGTAATTGGCGTCGGCGGCGGCGGCGGAAACGCTTTGAATTGTATGGTCGATGCGGGCGTAAAGGATATTGAGTATATCGCCGTAAACACTGACGCAAAAGCTCTTAATAGGTCAAAGGCGACAACAAAGATTCAGATAGGCGCAAAGCTGACAAAGGGAAGAGGCGCCGGAAACAGACCGGAGGTCGGAGAGCGTTCGGCGGAGGAAAACAGAGATGAAATTGAAGCTTCGCTTAAGGGCGCGGATATGGTGTTTATTACCGCCGGTATGGGAGGCGGAACAGGTACAGGCGCCGCGCCGGTTGTAGCAGGGATAGCTCAGGAAATGGGGCTTCTTACAGTTGCCGTTGTAACAAAGCCGTTTGCTTTTGAAAGAGAGCAGAAAATGCAGCAGGCTGAAAGAGGTATTGAGGAATTAAAAAAATATGTCGATTCTCTTATTGTTATTCCAAACGAAAGATTATTAGACGGTTTGGAAAAACAGCCTACAATGCTGGAATCATTTTCTTTGGCGGACGATATTCTTAAAACAGGTGTAAAAAGTATTTCTGATCTGATTACAGAGGATGGATACATAAACCTCGATTTTGCTGATGTATCTACTATTATGAAGGGCGCGGGATACGCTCATATGGCGATCGGACACGGTTCGGGCAAGGATAAGGCGGCAGAGGCCGCAAAAGCGGTTATATCAAGTCCGCTGCTTGAAACGTCTATTTCCGGTGCAAGGCGTCTGCTTATTAATATTACAATGTCAGAGGACATTATGGCATCGGACGTTGATACGGCTACAAAGATGATAACAGATACCGCTGCGGATGATGTTGAATTCATTTTCGGTACTGCGTTTAAGGAAGATATGAATGATGAAATGACTATTACAGTTATTGCGGCCGGATATGGAGACGATGTATCTGTTGCCGGAGAGGACGAGGATGTTATTCCTATAGATAATCCTTTAATAGATAATCCTAACGATAAAAAGGATACGTCCGACGACGATCTGGATGAGATTTTAAGAATGCTTGAAAAATAAATTGTATGCAGTCGTTTATACGGCTGCATTTTATTATCAAATAAAATAATTTTGCATTTTGTACAAAATACATATTGAAATGGAATATAAGATATGATATAATAGCTAATATATTATAAATGATTTTATATTGTTAGGAGTGTAAGCGCATGAAAGATTCAGTTATATTAAGAACTGCAAGAGTAGGAGGATTCAACAAGGAAGACGTATTGACATATGTTGATGAGCTTAATTCTAAAATAGATATGCTTAAGAGCGAGCTTGAAAAATCGGCAAAACCTGACGCTGATGAACTTGAAAGCTATAAAAAAGAAATTGAACGATTAAAAGAGAAGATTTCTGAAACCGAATATCAGCTTGCTGAATCCGGAGCTGCTTATGATGAAATTGCAAATCAGAAAAATGCGCTTGAAAGAGAAAAAAACGAAATTTCCGAGGAAAACCTAAAGCTTAAAAACGAGCTTGAAGCGCTGAAAAACGAAATTGAATCTGCCGGTAACAGCAAATATGAAAATTCAGGTATGTCTAATGATATTTCAGACCTTGAAAATGAAATTGAAGATCTGAAATCTCAGCTGGAAAACGCAAGACAGCAGATCTCAGAAATGTCGGGAGAAATGACAAAGCTGACCTCTGATATTTCTGAAAAAGCCAAAAGAATAGAACGACTCACCCTTGATAACGATGAGCTGCGTCTTCAGTCAGACGTCGGTTTCAGCAGTGATTTTGATATGGGCGCATTATTTGCCGAAGCGCAATCCACTGCAAAGAAAATTGTTATCGAGGCAAGGTTAGCGGCGGATAAGCTGGTTAATGACGCAAAAGCCGAATCGGAAAGGCTTGTTAAGGAAGCTGAAATCAAAGCCGAAACTGCGGAAAAAGAAGCCGGCAAAAATGCTGAATCAGTTATGAAAGCGGCGTCAAGACTCAAGGATATATTCGAAGTCGAAATGAAAACCTTAAGCTCTAAGCTGTCTGAAGCTGCAAAAGAGGCGGAAGGCATCGGAAAAAGACTGGGCGAAGAAATTGAAGAAACCAGAAGCAATATTTCAGAGAATGTACAGAATTTTCTTGACGGGGATTCAGAGGTAAATACGATTTTAAATGATTACATGATTTCATCTGAAAAACAAAATGACGAGAATTCTGAAAGCGAGCTTACGGATAATATACTGAAGCAAAGCAATTTATCAGACGACAATGAATTTGCAAATAATGATGACGATATTTTAAGCTCCTTTGCAATAGATCCTGTTAATGACAATGAGGAGGATAAGTCTCTCTCGAAGAAACAACCGACTTTGGGTTTTGATCTGGAAGATTTGGCGAAGCTTGCTGAAGAAGCTGAAAAAGATATGTAAAATATATTAAAAGGATATGATCTGATGTCAGAAATACTTAAAATTAATACGGAAGAATTAAGTAACTATACTGAGCAGCTAAATGCCGGTGATAAAATATTATTGAGCGGAATCGTTTACACTTCAAGAGACGCTGCTCACAAAAGGATTAAGGTTCTTATAGAATCGGGGGAAAAGCTGCCTTTCGAATTAAATGGTTCGGTTATATATTACGCGGGACCTACTCCTGCTCCTGAGGAACGACCTATCGGTTCATGCGGACCTACTACCTCCGGAAGAATGGATAAATTTGCACCTCAATTTCTTGATCTCGGACTATGCGGTATGATAGGGAAAGGAGAGCGCAGCAAGGAGGTCAGAGAAGCTATAATCAGAAATAAAGCCGTTTATCTTTGCGCTGTAGGTGGCGCCGGCGCTCTTGCCGCGCACTGTATAAAAAATTGCGAGGTTATAGCTTTTGAGGATCTGGGATGTGAATCGGTTAAAAGACTTTTTATAGAAGACTTTTCTCTGATTGTCGCAAATGACTGCAAAGGAGGGGATATTTTTTCGGAGGGCAGAAAAAAATACTGCCATATTTAAAATTATATGGTAAATATTTACTAAATATTAGTGCTGGTTTATAGTAAATTTGACAATTTCAAAAATATAGTAATTTTTTTGAAAAAATAGCTTGACAAAAACGAATTTATCGTTTATTATTAATAATACAAAATGTATTGTTCCATTTTAATTTCATGAAACATTAGTTTAGAATAATAAGCTTTATATTAAATCATGATGTTAGTCGGAATAAAATGTATATAGAATGAATCTGTTTATTGGAAATAACCAGCAGCCTGATAATAGTTCTTTTGCTAAGCTTGTCTGAGCATTCGGATTGTTTTTATTTTCGCAGTATGAGGTTTGATCAGGATTTTATCAGCATAGTTATTTTGGATGGCAAATTTTATGGTCGAGGCAGTTTTTAGTTCTATTGTTTATAGGTGGCCAGGTAGCTTAATTCCAGAGCGTTGTTTAACAAAGGTGTCGGTGTGAATCCGTCCGGGGTCCAAAATACTAAAGCGAGGTAAAAGAAATGTACGAAGATAAGACATTGGTATGCAAGGAATGCGGTAACGAATTTGTGTTTACAGCAGGTGAACAGGAATTCTATGCAGAAAAGGGTTTTGTAAATGAGCCTCAGAGATGTAAGTCATGCAGAGATGCCAGAAAGAACTCTACAAAGTCTGAAAGAGAAATGTACGTTGCTACATGCGCGTCATGCGGCGGCGAGGCTAAGGTTCCTTTTAAGCCTAGAGAAGACCGTGCGGTATATTGCAGCGAATGTTTCGCAAAAATGAGGGAAGAAGCTTAATTTAAAATTCCTGTAAAATGCAGCCGCATGGCTGCATTTTATTTTTCCATGTATATATAAGCCGTTGAGGCAGATAATTATAAAAAAACCGGAGGTATTAAAAATGGATTATCAGGTAAATAAGAATACTATAATAGGCGATATTTTAGATAAGGATGGCGATGTGGCGCCATTTTTTCTTGAAATAGGAATGCACTGTCTCGGCTGTCCGGCTTCAAGAGGTGAAACCATTGAAGAAGCCTGCGAAGTTCACGGAACGGATGCGGACGAATTGGTTGAAAAGCTTAATAAGTATTTTTCAGAAAAATAATTATAATGGCGGACAATTGTGTCCGCCGTTGTTATGTTAAGGATAAGGATTAATTTTTATGATAACGCTCGACGAACGTCTTAAGGCCTGCGCAGAATATGTTTCCGGAAAAGGTACGGTTTGTGATGTCGGTACCGACCATGCATATCTGCCGGCTTATTTGATTTTATCAGAAAAATGCAGAAATGCCGTAGCCGGTGATATTAACGACGGTCCTCTTGAATTTGCGGAGCAGACTTTAAATAAATATAAATTATCTGATAAAATTAAGCTTGTGAAATCGGACGGTTTAAAAAATATAAGCCCGGAGAATGTAAGCGATGTGATAATAGCCGGAATGGGCGGCGAGACTATATCTGATATATTGGCGGAAGCGGAATGGCTGAGAAACGGAGTCAATCTTATACTTCAGCCTATGACTCGCGCACAGGGTTTAAGAAAATGGCTTTATAAAAACGGATATGAAATAATTTCTGAAAGGGCGGTTAGTCATGATAGGTTTAATTATACCGTGATAAACGCGTCATACTGCGGGTATAGATTCAATATAGGATCGGTGGCGGAAAATATCGGAAAAATAAATTATTCTGATAAAGATGGAAAGCTATATGTTTTAAAGCAGATTGAAAAGATGCAAAAAATAAAGTCGGGACTTGATATGGCGGGAAAATCTGACGAAGCGTATGAATTCAATAAAACTGCCATTTCTTTAATAAATATATTGGAGGGAAAAATGAATAAGGTTTCAGAGATATATAATTACATAGATAATATAGCTCCGTTTAATACTCAATCCAAATGGGATAATTCAGGACTTATTACAGGTTCCTTGAACAGTTCGGTAAGCAAGGTTCTGGTAACTCTGGATATAACTGCCGAATGTGTGGACGAAGCCGACCGTATAGGCGCTGAGCTTGTTATATCTCATCATCCCGTTATTTTTCATCCCTTGAAAAGAATCTCTGAGGACGAGCCGTCATTCAGACTTATGAAAAATGGGATTTCAGCAATATGTGTTCATACGCCGTTTGATATGGCGGAAGGCGGTATGAACGACGCTTTAATTGAACTGCTCGGATTTGAAAAAACCGACGGCATTCTGGAGACCGAACGCTATGGCGAAAGACCGATTGGTTTCGGAAGCTTCTGCATAGCTGATACTGAATATTCATCGGAAAGATTAGCCGAAAAGCTTAGAGATACCTTCGGCTGCAAAATCGTTAAATATAACAAATGCAAAAAAAATATTGAAAAGCTTGCCGTTTGTACGGGAAGCGGAGGGGACTTTATCGAAAAAGCGGCGTTAATGGGCGCCGACGGCTATATTACGTCAGAGGTACATCATGATAAGTGGCTGCTTGCCGAACGGCTTGACATAGCTGTTTTTGACTGCGGACATTATCATACAGAAAACCCGGGAATGATAAAGCTTTGCAAAATGCTTTCAGCAGACTTTCCGAACATAGAATTTATTATGTCTGAGACAAATAAGGATCCTGTAGAATATGTATATTAAAAGCATATTTTCTTGTCCCGTATGCGGGAAGGAATTGAAATTTGATGAAAGGTCATATAAATGCGAATCCGGACATTGCTTTGACCGTTCCAAAAGCGGTTATGTTAATTTGCTTACTTCAGATAAAATGCATTCTAAGCTGCCGGGTGATAATAAGCTTATGGTAAGAGCGCGAAGGAGCTTTCTTCAGAAAGGATATTATTCTTATCTGGCGGAAAGCTTAAGCAGCATTATTTGCAGACATGCGGAAAATGGGATTTCACTTATAGACGCCGGATGCGGCGAGGGATATTATACAGAAGAGATTTTCAGGTCGTTGAGAGAAAACAATATTAAGGCTCGCCTGGGAGGATTAGACATTTCAAAAAGCGCTGTCGACCTTGCGGCAAAAAGAAAACAGGAAAATATAGAGTATGCCGTATCAAGCGTTTTTCATATACCTGCCGCGGATAAAAGCATAGATATTTCATTATCAGTATTTTCTCCTATTTGTCTTGAAGAATTTTATCGTATTCTCAGAAAAAACGGTCTTTTTTATATGGTAATTCCTGATACAATGCATTTATGGGAGCTAAAAAGCGTTATATATGATCGTCCTTATGAAAATCAAGTTAAAGATTATTTATTGAAGGGCTTTGATTTAATTAAAGCTTATGATTTACCGCAGAGAAAAATTTGCCTTGAAAGCAATGAAGATATAATGAATCTTTTCAGTATGACTCCATATTATTATAATACGAGTAAGGCTGATAAGGAAAAATTGAAGGATCTGAACTTTCTTGAAACAGTTACGCAATTTAAAATATTGGTTTATATGAAAAAAGGAGAATGCTAATGGCACTGGACGGCGCTTATTTGTATACGGTTAAACAGGAGCTAAAGGATTTGATAAGGGGACGTATAGATAAAATTTATCAGCCGTCGAAAGATGAAATAATAATATCCATCAGAACGGTAAAAGGAACCTTTAAGTTATTGATTTCTGCGTCTGCAAGCAGCGCAAGAGTTCATATTACTACGGCACAGGTTGAAAATCCGATGTCGCCTCCGATGTTTTGTATGCTTTTGAGAAAACGGCTTGGGGGCGGAAAGCTTATAGACGTACGTCAGGATGGACTTGAAAGAATATTATTTTTAGATTTTAATTGTATAAACGAGCTTGGCGATCCTTCAGTTATAACTCTTGCCTGTGAAATAATGGGGAAATACTCAAACCTTATAGCTGTAAACAGCGACGGTAAAATTATTGACAGCATAAAACGGGTTGATGAATGTATGTCGAGAGAACGTCTTGTGCTTCCTGGTATAGCTTATGAAATGCCGCCGAGGGATAATCGTATTTCATTTGTTGACGCAGATGAAACTCGGATCAGAGCTGCTGTTGAGGATATGAAACCGGCTGAGCTTTCTAAGGCAATTATCAGAGCTTTTGAAGGAGTATCTCCTGTTTTGGCAAGGGAGTGGGCGTATTATACCACGAGAGGAATCGAGACGCGCTCGGATGAACTGAGCAATGATATGAAGGACAGGCTTGTATTTGCGATTATGCAGACTAAACGGTCTCTTTTGACCGAAAATAATTGCTATACTGTTGTTTCGGGAAGGGATGGTTCGTTAAAGGATTTTTCCTTTATTAAGCTTTCGCAGTACGGTTCTCTTATGGTGACAAAGGAATTTTCATCTGCAAGCGAGCTGCTTGATTATTTTTATTTTCAGCGTGATAAAACAGTAAGGCTCAAGCAGCGTGCAAACGATCTTTTCAAGTTCCTTGCCAATACTTCCGAGAGAATAACCAAGAGACTGGCCGCTCAGCAGGAAGAACTGAAAAACTGTGAGAAAAAAGATCAGATGAAGCTTATGGGAGATCTAATATCTGCAAATATCTATCGGCTGAAAAAAGGCGACGAACGCGTCAAGCTGGAAAATTTTTATGACGAAAGGTTTTCGCAGATAGAAATAAAGCTTGATCCAAGGCTTACTCCGTCACAAAATGCTCAGAAGTATTATTCCAATTACAGAAAATCTATGACTGCCGAAAAAAAACTTGCGGAGCAGATAAGAATCGGAGAGGAAGAACTTAAATATATTGACAGCGTTTTTGAATCGCTGTCAAGAGCGGAAAGTGAAATAGAGATAAACGAACTCAGATTGGAGCTTGCGGAACAGGGGTATATACGTTCAAACAGGCTCAGGGGCAAGCCGGTTAAAAGTACGGAACCTTATGAGTATATATCCAGCGACGGATTTAAAATTCTTGCCGGACGGAATAATAAGCAGAATGATAAGCTGACCTTGAAAACTGCAGCTAAACAGGATATTTGGCTTCATACCCATAATATTGCCGGCTCTCACGTTATAATTGTTACCAACGGGGAAACTCCGCCGGAAACGACGATTAAAGAGGCGGCTGTTATTGCAGCTTTAAAAAGTAAAGCAAAGGATTCATCACAGGTTCCGGTGGATTATTGTTTAAGGAAGTTTGTAAAAAAGCCGGTCGGAGCAAAGCCGGGTATGGTAATATTTATAAATAATAAGACGGTATATGTCAGCCCTGATGAAAATCTTGCGGAAAGGTTAAAAAAATGATATTGCAAAATGATTTTTTTGATAAGGACTGCCTAAGGCTTGCGCCTGATCTTGTTGGCAAAATATTAGTCAGGCGGCTTGAAAACGGCGAGGAATTACGCGTAAGAATTACTGAAACTGAAGCCTACAGAGGGACTGAGGACAAGGCCTGCCATGCCTCAAAGGGAAGAACGCCGCGGACGGAGCTGCTTTATCGTGAAAGCGGAGTGATTTATGTGTATCTCTGCTATGGCGTTCATTGGCTTATGAACATAATAAGCGGAAAAAAGGAACAGCCTCAGGGAGTTCTTTTCAGAGCCGGGGAAAACTTGAACGGTCCTGCTAAGCTTACTAAATATCTTTCGGTAGATAAATCATTCAATGGAGAAAGCTTTTCCGGTAATCCTAGGATAAGAATTGAAGATGACGGCAAACGTTATAAAATAAGAACGGATAAGCGCGTAGGTATTGATTATGCAGGTGAAGAATGGGCTTCAAAGCCCTGGAGATTTATTCTTGACGCTGAGATTGAAGGTGAAGAAAATGCTGTTCAGGTTTGATTTGAAAACTCCGGCTGAAAACTTTATCGACATAACGTCAAAGGTTATGGACGCGGTTAAAGAAAGCTGTATATTAAATGGAATATGCGTAATATACTGTCCTCATACTACGGCCGGTATTACAATTAATGAAAACGCGGATCCTGACGTAGTGTCCGATCTCTTATACGCTATGAATATCACATATCCTGACCGAGAACGGTTTAGGCATTCGGAGGGTAATACGTCGGCGCATCTGAAAGCTTTGGTTACAGGAAACAGTGTTAATGTAATAATAGCTGACGGCAAGCTGCTGCTTGGAATGTGGCAGGGAATATATTTCTGCGAATACGACGGACCGAGAAACAGGCAATTTTATGTTAAGATAATTGGTGATGAATAATGACGGAAAATTTACAGAAGGTTTTTGATAAAAGCAGTAAAATCGTATTTTTCGGAGGCGCCGGTGTTTCTACGGAGAGCGGTATTCCGGATTTCAGGAGCGTTGACGGACTTTATAATCAGAAATATGATTATCCTCCGGAAACGATATTAAGTCATGATTTTTTTATGACCGAAACCGAGGAATTTTTCAGGTTTTACCGTGATAAGATGATATGGCCCGGCGCGCTGCCTAATAAGGCGCATATTAAGCTTTCGGAGCTTGAAAGGATCGGAAAACTTAAAGCCGTGGTAACTCAGAATATTGACGGCCTTCATCAGGCGGCAGGTAGTAAAAAGGTTTATGAGCTTCATGGCAGCGTTCTGCGTAATTATTGTATGAAATGCAATAGATTTTATGATGCGGATTTTATACGAAAATGTTCCGGTATTCCTCGATGTACCTGCGGAGGTATAATTAAACCCGACGTAGTTTTATATCAGGAGGGACTTAGCGACAGCGTTATAAACGGGGCCGTAACGTCGATAAAAGAAGCGGATCTTCTTATTGTCGGAGGTACATCGCTGAATGTCTATCCTGCCGCGGGCTTGATTAAGTATAGAAGCAAGGATTGTTTTCTGCTGCTTATAAACCTTACGGAAACACCGGCGGATTCCTTTGCGGATATGGTTATACACGATAGTATCGGAAAGATTATGGGAAGTATAATGTCAGGATAACGGGAGGCTGTTTTATGAAAGCTGTAGTTCAGAGAGTAAGCGGCGCGTCAGTGACGGTAGACGGAGAAATAAAAGGAAAAATAGGAAAAGGGTTTTTGGTTTTTCTCGGCGTAGGTAAAAAAGATTCAGAGCTTAATGCGGAGAGGCTTGCAAATAAAATTATAAAAATGAGGATTTTTTCAGATGAGAACGATAAAATAAATTTATCATTAAACGATGTAGGAGGCTCTTTGCTTGTAATATCGCAGTTTACACTGTATGCCGACTGCCGAAAGGGAAACAGACCTAATTTCATTAACGCCGGAAATCCTGAAACGGCTGAAAAGCTTTTTGAATATTTTATCGGAATATGCGGAAAATATATTCCTGTAGTAGAAAAAGGCGTTTTCGGAGCTGATATGAAAGTGGAGCTGGAAAACGACGGGCCGTTTACAGTAGTACTTGAGGATATTTGAAATATTTAGCTGAATATGATTTAATCCCTTTCGGATGGCAATAATAAATCCGGGAGGGTTTTATTATGTATAAACGTATGATTGCGCTTGGCTGCATTTTTTTATTTTCATTTTCAATATTGTATATGAGAATTTTCTGGATAGTGAGCAATCCGACTTATCAGGCCGCCGGACAGGCTCAGGGCACTTATACTCTGACAGCAGGTCATACCTTCGGTAATATTTACGACAGAAGCTATAATCTTCTGGTCAATGATACCAGCACATATTATGCCGTCATAAATCCTACCTCCGAGGCCGCGGAGGAGATTCTGCCTTATGTTAAGGATCTTGAAAGCTATCACAGCAGTTTGGTGTATGGTAAGCCGTTTGTATGCGAGGTGACAAAAAAGGATTTTGAATGCGGCGATATAACGGTTTTTGAGGTTCCCGTCCGAAACAGGGAAAATCAGCTTGCACAGCATGTTATAGGGTATTTAAGCGACGGCGAGGGAGTGTCCGGAATCGAGGCTGCTTATAATGATTATCTTAGATCGTGCGTTTCTGAAAATACTGTAACTTACAGTGTGGACGGCAGAGGAAGCGTAATGGACGGACTTGGCAGGGATATTTCTGAGAACGGTCCCATGACGGAAGGAGTGGTTCTCACTATTGATAAATATATACAGGCAATATGCGAGCTTGCGGGCAGCAGAATGAAAAAGGGAGCCGTAGTTGTAATGGATATTTACTCAGGGGAAATTCTGGGTATGGCGAGCTTTCCGACATACAGCGCCGATACCTTGTCCGAGGCGGTAAACGATAAAGATTCACCACTTATTAACCGCTGTCTATATTCATATAATGTAGGCTCGATTTTTAAGCTTGTGACATCGCTTGCCGCCTTTGAACAAGGAATTGAAGAAAGCTTTTCATATAATTGTACCGGATCTACCGAAATCGGAGGGCAGCTATTTAAATGCCATGACTTGAGCGGACACGGTGTTCTTGATATGACGGAAGCGGCGGCGGAATCATGCAATACCTATTATATAGAGCTTTCTAAGCATATAGACAGCCGTCTTTTGATAGAAACTGCTCAGAGAATGGGGTTCGGAAGGAGCATTCCTCTTGCGTTGGGAATGACTGTTTCCGGCGGAAGCCTTCAGACTGAGGAGGACCTGAGCCTGCCGGCAGAAAAGGCCAACATGTCGTTCGGGCAGGGAAAGCTTACGGCGTCTCCGGTGCAGATATGCGCTTTTACAGCCGCGATAGCAAATGAAGGAAGGTTGTATGTTCCAAGCTTGGTAAAGGGTATAACTCATGACGGCAAAACAGTTTCAAATCAGGAAGAAGCTAAATATACGGACGTTTTTGACCGTAAAACGGCGTTTCGTCTTCAGGATCTGATGATTGCCGCTGTTGATTTGAATACAGATTCCAACGCCAGACCGTCGAATACTCATGCGGCAGGTAAGACGTCGACCGCTCAGACAGGCAGATTTGACGAGGACGGAGAAGAAATATGTCATGGCTGGATAACCGGCTTTTTTCCACTTAGCAGTCCGAGGTACGCTGTAACTGTTTTGTGCGAGGACGGCGGATACGGAAACGAATGTGCGGCTCCGGTTTTTAAGGAAATTGCAGAGAGAATTACTGATATTTACGGATAAAAATTTATTCTTTCTTTTTATAAAATTTTACGGAATTTTAAGAAAAAAAGATTGACTTTTTCCGTATATTTGGTATAATATTAGAAGAATATTGTTTTGGGCTGTGACAGGAATAATTGCATGGATTATACTTCAGAGAAAAAGCGGTCGGTGCGAGCTTTTGTATAAAATGCAAGTGCTACCCTTGAGCTTTCCGCTGAAAAGCGGACGTTTTTTCCGCGTTAAGGAAAACAAAAGGAAAGCTTTATGCTTTTGAATTTTGGGTGGTACCACGAGCCTTCGTCCCATTACTGCGGACGAGGGCTTTTATTTCAGTTAAAGCAATAAAATATAATGATTGGAGAGCGTATATATGAAATGGCGTGGAGTCAATGAACTCAGAGAAATGTATCTTTCATTTTTTGAAAGTAAGAATCATACAAGAATGGCAAGCGCGTCCCTGATTCCGCAGGGGGACAACAGTCTTTTGCTGATAAATTCAGGCATGGCGCCTTTAAAGAAATTTTTTCTCGGACAGGCTGTTCCTCCTAATAAAAGAGTAACGACTTGTCAGAAGTGTATCAGAACTCCCGATATAGAAAGAGTAGGCAAAACCTCAAGACACGGTACATATTTTGAGATGCTCGGTAATTTTTCTTTCGGAGACTATTTTAAGATAGAAGCTATTGAATGGGCGTGGGAATTTTTTACTAAATCGCTTGAGCTTCCTGTTGAAAAGCTATATGTGTCTGTATACGAGGATGACGACGAAGCATATGATCTCTGGACAAAGCGTATAGGCGTTGCGCCGGATCATATGACAAGGCTTGGCAAAGAGGATAATTTCTGGGAACATGGCTCCGGACCTTGCGGACCTTGTTCTGAGATATATTTTGACAGAGGAGACGAACATGGCTGCGGCTCTCCTGACTGTAAGGTTGGCTGTGACTGCGATAGGTTTGTTGAAGTCTGGAATCTTGTTTTCAGCCAGTTTGACAGCGATGGAAAGGGAAATTATGCCCTTATGGAGCATCCTAATATTGACACCGGTATGGGACTTGAAAGACTTGCATGTGTGATTCAGGGAGTCGATAACCTTTTTGAAGTTGATACCGTTAAAAATATTATGAATAAAATATGTGAAATAGCTGGCGTAAGGTATAAAGAAAATGAAAGTACAGATGTTTCGCTCCGTGTTATAACTGATCACATAAGAAGTACTACATTTATGGTGGGAGACGGAATTACTCCGGCTAACGAGGGAAGAGGCTATGTATTAAAAAGGCTTCTTAGAAGAGCGGCAAGGCATGGAAAAATGCTCGGCGTCAGCGATCCTTTTTTGTATAAGGTATGCGATACTGTAATTGATGAAAATAAAACGGCTTATCCGGAGCTTGAAGAAAAGCGCGAGCTTATAAAAACTATTATAAAGCATGAAGAGGAAAGCTTTGCAAAGACAATTGATAAGGGAACGGAGCTTTTGAATCATTTTATTGATAAAATTTCCGCGAATGAAATTAAGAACGTATTGTCAGGGGACGACGCCTTTAAGTTAAGTGATACCTACGGTTTTCCTCTTGATCTTACTAAGGAAATTGCAGCCGAAAAGGGTATTTCTGTAGATGAGGAACGTTTCAGGGAATGCATGGAAGAGCAGAAGCGGAAGGCAAGAAGCGACCGTGCTTCAAAGATTAAAACCTCGTGGAACGATGACAACGCCGCGTTCATAGAAGTTCCGGCTACTGAGTTTACTGGTTATACTAGATTTAAGCAGGACGCAAGAATACTTGAGATTTTTGTCGACGGCAAGCCGTCTGAAAGCGTCTCTGAGGGACAGGAAGCTGTAGTTGTTTTAGACAGCACGCCGTTTTATGCTGAAAGCGGTGGACAGGCTGCCGACACCGGAGAGCTGAGCGCTGAAGGAGCGTCGTTTTCAGTTTACAATACAACTAAAACTGAAAGCGGACATTTTCTTCATTTCGGTACGGTTGAGCAGGGAAATCTTAATAAAAATGATATGATCTTTGCGGAAATTGACGTTGAAAAAAGAATGTCTGCGGCAAGAAATCATACTGCTGCACATCTTTTGCAGGCAGCCTTACGAAAGGTGCTTGGAGAACACGTACATCAGGCGGGACAGCTTGTAAACGCTGAAAGATGCAGATTTGACTTTTCGCATTTCAGCGCCGTTACTGCTGAAGAACTGTTTAGGATTGAAAATATAGTCAACGATGAAATTCTCCACAGTATTGAAGTGGTTACAAAGGAAATGCCGATAGACGAGGCAAAAAAGCTCGGAGCAACGGCTCTTTTCGGCGAGAAATACGGGGATATTGTAAGAGTTGTGAATATAGGAGGAGAATCTATTGAATTTTGCGGCGGAACGCATGTGAAGAATACATCAAATATAGGTCTTTTTAAGATTGTTTCTGAAAATTCAGTAGCGTCCGGAATCAGACGAATCGAAGCTGTTACAGGCAACGGAGTGCTTGAGCTTATGAATGGATTCAGGAGTACCTTATCCGAGGTTTCAGCGGTACTTAAAATTGCCAATCCGGCTAAGCTTGCCGAACGCTGTAGAACCTTAACGGAAGAGCTGAAGGAAAAGGATAAGCAGATACAGAAGCTTAGTCAGCAGCTTGCCGGTAATCAGCTCGGAGATATGTTCAAGGACGCTAAGGAAATTAACGGTATAAAGATTATATCTGCAATGCTCAATGGAACGAAGCCGGATATGCTCAGACAGCTTGGAGATAAGGTTAGGGAGCAGACTCAGGACGTTGTAGCCGTGTTTGCCGGTGTAACCGATGAAAAAGGTACTCTTTACTGCGTATGCGGCAAAAGCGCAGTTGAAAAAGGCGCTCATGCAGGAAAAATTATTCAGAGAATAGCAGCCATTACAGGAGGAAAGGGCGGCGGACGTCCAGACAGCGCAATGGCAGGCATAGGAAAAAATTATATGATTGATGAGGCGCTTAATTCTCTTGAAAGCATTACTAACGAATTTTTAAAATAGATCAGAGGTATTTTATGATGGATTGTTTATTTTGCAGGATAATTGCAGGGGAAATTCCCAGCGATAAGGTTTTTGAGGACGACATGGTGTATGCGTTTAAGGATATAGAACCGGTAGCCCCGGTTCACTATCTTATTGTGCCGAAGATTCATATTTCAGGAGCGTCTGAAATAGACTCTCAGAATTCTGAATATGTAGCTCACATATTTGAGGTCGCTGCGCAGATAGCTGAAAAGGAAGGCTTTTCAGATGGATACAGGGTTATAACTAACTGCGGAGATGACGCCGGACAAAGCGTTCATCATCTTCATTTTCATGTACTGGCAGGAAAGAAAATGGGCTGGAGCGCTGACAGCGCCGTATAAACTGATGGGGGAAAAATATGGAATATTATACACTTAACATCGCCGGACTGAAAAGAGAGTTGCCGCTCTGTCCGATTAACGATAAGCTTAATATTGCCGCGTTTATTATGTTTTCCGATGTGGAGCTGACCATTGCGTGCGCTGAGGAACTATTAAAAAGAGTACCGGATTTCGATATAATTGTTACCGCTGAAAGCAAAGGTATTCCTTTGGGTTATGAGCTTTCAAGACAGAGCGGAAAAAAGTACATAGTCGCGAGAAAATCAGTTAAGCTTTATATGAAAAATCCGGTGGCTGTCGAGGTTAAGTCGATTACGACGGACGGAAGGCAGACTCTTTATCTTGATGAAAATGATATGCGAGAGCTTAAGGGAAAAAGAGTGCTTATTGCGGACGATGTAATCAGTACAGGAGAATCCCTGCATTCGCTTGTCGAGCTTGCGGAAAGAGCAGGCGGAAATATAGTATGTAAATCGGCGGTGCTTGCCGAAGGAGACGCGGCGGACAGAAACGATATAATTTTCCTTGAAAAACTTCCGCTGTTTTTCAAATAAGCTTGAAACGTAAAATGGCGTATGCAGGGACTGCTTGGGCTGCCGGACTTATTGCAGCCGCTTTTTCCGGGCATTTGTATATTGCAGTTCCTGCGGCATTAATTTCCGCGTTACTTTTTAAAGTATTGTTCCGTTTTAATCTAAAAGCCATTATTTTTATGCTTGTCGTATATTTTATGGCTTTCTGCTATTACGGCGCTTATAATAGCACGGTCTATAAAAATATTATTGATTTTGCCGGACAAGAAATAAATTTTAGCGGAGTTGTAACTGACTATAAGGATTATGCCGAAAACAAATCCAGATATTTTTTAAAAGGGAAAATCAACGGTTTACAGCAAGCACAGATTATAATTTATACCGACGCTTCAGACTGTGATGTAGGAGATAAAATAAGTTTAAAATGTATTCCTGAATTGCCTGAAAATAGTTATTTATTCAGCGGACTTGATTATTACAAGTCCGACGGAATTTACCTCCAGTCTGACGATGTTTCTTTAATGGAGATTAAGAAAACATCAGGATTTTCTCTGCGGAAAATGCTGTATAAATTTCGAGAAAATGTGAGCGGAGCCATAGACTCGTCTGTTCCGTCAGATGAAAGCGGCATGCTCAAGGGAATGCTTTTCGGTGATAAATCCGGAATTGACCAGAATGATAAAACCATGCTCTACCGGACAGGCATAGGTCATGTTACTGCTGTTTCCGGTCTGCATATTGTTCTTTTCTGCACGTTAATAACATTCCTGCTTCGTAAATTCGGCACTAGTAAGCTTTTGGAATTTGCTATTTCTGAAATATTTATGATTCTTTTCGCTCTGTGCTGCGGAATGTCCCCGTCTATTATGAGAGCGTTTGTAATGATGACTTTGGTAAATTCTGCGCCGCTGTTTTTCCGCTATACTGATTCACTAAATTCGGTATGTATCGCCGTAATTCTGCTTACTCTTTTTAATCCGTTCATGATTATAAATCAGTCATTTTTATTATCAGTTTCCGGAGCGCTGGGAGCCGGCGTATTTGGTCCTTATATGACCGGGAATTTAAACTCCTTCGGAAGGTTAAATAAGACGCGTAATAATATTCTATATATGCTGTGCGTTTCTGCGGCGGTTACTCCGATGTCGGTAATTTGCTTCGGTGAATTTTCAGCAATAGCTCCGCTTAGCAATCTGATTATAACTCCTCTTTGCATGCTGTCACTGCTTATTGCAATGATTGCGTCAATGCTGATTTTTATAAATCCTATACTGCTTTTTAAAATATCGGGAGCTATATGCCGAATTGTTTTGAATCTTTCAAGACTTATAGGTAAAAATAAGTTTACTCATACTAAGCTTATAGGTGATTTTATACCTGCTGTTATGATAATTATACTTATTTTCTGTATCTCTGCTTATCTGATTTTTAAGAGCCGTAAATACAGCGCCATTACCGCGGTGGTTTCAGCGGCGCTTTTATTTTTTACATGTGTTTTTTATAATTATTATAGTGCGACGGTTATTAAAATTGCCCTGCTCGGAAAAAATGATGTTGGCGTTATAATTGTTTCAAAGGGGTATGCCGCGGATATAATTGATATTACAGGAAAGGCGTCAAATAGCCGATATGCAGAGAAATATCTTGAGAACTGCGGAATCACCGAAATAAATAATCTTATTATTACGGATAATGCTTATCATGCTGTTTCAGCCTATAATGATAAGCTGAGTCTTTGCAATGTAAAAAATGTTGTTATTCCGTCGGATACGTATATGAGAAATGGTTCAAAAATATGCCGTAAAACTCCTAAATATTCGGATTATTCAAGTTGGAACGCCTATTATGAAGCCTATTCTGTAAGTATTGTAAATATGAGGGTTGAAGTTAAATTCATGGATTTTTTATTTGAATTTACCGACGGAAAATCCGGAAACAAGGTGTATAAAACAAATATTTTACTTACGGCAAGAAGCGACGGAACTATGAATTACAGGGGGCTGGAAAATGGCTGAGCTAAGTTCAGCGGAGCTTATCAAAGACTTAAAATCTGGGAACTTATGCAGCGTATATTATATATACGGAAAAGATATATTGGCTGTTGAAAACATTTCCAGAGCTATACTTAAGAAGCATTTAGGGAAAAACTGGAATAATGAAGTAACCAAGATAAGCGGCAAAAATATTGATATAAGCGCTCTTTCGGATATGATGGAAATTTGTCCTATGCTTGCGCAGTGGAACGCTATCATGGTAAACGATTTGAATGCCGAAGAGCTTACGGCTGATAATCTTGATATTCTTATAAATAATATAAAAAGCATATCGGACGTTACTCTGCTGCTGATAAATGTAACCGGATTTGATGTTAAGAATGGAAAAAGATCGGTTACAGGCAAAAACAAAAAGCTGATAGACTGCATTTCTAAAAAGGGTATAGTATGCGAATGCGGAATAAAAACGATAGCTTCGACTATTAAATATATAATTGATAAAGCTGAAAGGCTTGGATGCACTATTTCTAAAAAAACTGCTGAAATGCTTGCAGAATATTGTCTGTCTGATTCTATGATGATAGAAAATGAGCTTGAAAAGCTTTGCGCATATCGTGAAAACGAGGAAATAAGACCTGAGGACATAGACGAGATAGTTTCCGGCAGAATTGAAACGGACGCTTTTAAGCTTTCAAAAGCGATAGTTTTAATAAATCCTGCTCTTGCAATTTCAATTCTGGATTCGCTTATTGATAAGAAGGCTGAACCGATTGCCGTTGTAGCCGCTTTAACCCTTTCATTTTTGGATCTTTACAGGGCGCGTGTTGCGATGTCGTCCGGAAAGCGAGCTTCTGATGTTATAAGTGATTTTGAATATAAAGGAAGATCCTTTGCAGTTGATAATGCTTTCAAGGATAGCCGGAGGATTTCCCAGGAAAGTCTTAAGGAGTGTGTCGGTATCTTGAGGAATGCTGACAGAAGCCTTAAACAAACAGGCGCCGTTCCGAGAATTATTCTTGAAAAGACTGTAACTGAAATGCTGATTGCCGTAAGAAAAAAATAAGAGGTTGAAATGATAAAAATCGAACAAGCGATTATTGTTGAGGGAAAGTATGATAAAATAAAGCTGTCTTCAATTATCGACGCAGTTATTATTACAACTGACGGATTTAATATTTTCAAAGATAAGGAGAAGCTTGAGCTTATAAAATATTACGCCGAGAAAACCGGAATAATTATAATGACGGATTCAGACAGCGCGGGCTTTCTAATCAGAAATCATATAAGAGGAGCAATAAAAAACGGTAAAATTATAAACGTTTATATTCCCGATATTATGGGCAAGGAAAAAAGAAAGATAAAACCGTCGGCAGAGGGAAAGCTTGGAGTTGAGGGAATCGACTGTAAAATTATCCTTGACGCATTTGATAAGGCGGGCGTTATGTCGTCTGCTGCTGAAAGCAGGGTAAGACTTACAAAAACAGATCTGTTTGAGCTTGGTCTTTCAGGCGGTAAAAACAGTTCTGAAAAAAGAAAAAAGCTTTTAAAATTTCTCAGACTTCCTTCTCTTCTTACTCCGAACAGCATGCTTGAAGTGCTCAATACAATGATGGACCGTAAAGAATTAGAAAATATTTTATGTAGAATAAAAGAAAAATAACAGGAGAAATAAATGGTTTTTTCGAGTATAACATTCCTTTATTTTTTTCTTCCGGCAGTACTTCTTATATACTATATATCGCCGAAGAAAATTAAAAACATAGTTTTGCTTTTGTCGGGTTTGTTTTTTTATGCATGGGGCGAACCGGTTTACGTTGTTATAATGATATTTTCATCATTTATCGACTATGCGGCCGGTCTGATTATTGATAAATACGACGATAATCAAAAAAAGCGAACGGCGGCTTTGCTGGTTTCTTTGATAATAAATCTGGGGCTTCTTGGAGTTTTCAAATACAGCGGATTTTTTGCCGGTATATTTGGAATAGAAATAAAGCAGCTACCTTTACCTATAGGAATATCGTTTTACACTTTCCAGAGTATGTCCTATACTATAGATATGTACATGAGAAAAATAAAGGTTCAGAGAAGCTTTTTAAATTTCGCTACTTATGTTTCATTATTTCCGCAGATAGTTGCAGGTCCAATTGTAAGATATGAGGATGTTCAGAATGAAATTGATTCGAGAAAAACAAATATTTTTCTTCTGGGAGAAGGAGCAGGAATTTTTGTTCGCGGACTTTCCAAAAAGGTATTGCTTGCAAATAATATCGGGCTTTTATGGACGGAAATCAAGGGAATGGAATATTCGGAGCTTTCCGCCGCAACTGCATGGATAGGTATACTCGCATTTACGTTTCAGATTTATTATGATTTTTCCGGTTATTCAGATATGGCTGTCGGACTTGGAAAAATGCTGGGTTTTAATTTTCCTGAAAACTTTGATCATCCGTATATTTCCCGAAGTGTTTCTGAATTTTGGAGAAGATGGCACATAACTCTTGGTTCATGGTTTAAATCTTATGTTTATATTCCGCTTGGAGGCAATCGCTGCGGAAAGCTTAAAACTCTTAGGAATACGTTAATTGTATGGGGACTTACCGGATTCTGGCATGGTGCAAGCTGGAATTTTATTATATGGGGGCTTTATTTTGGAGGCTTTATTATATTAGAAAAAATCTGGCTTGGCAAAAAGCTTGAAAGACTTCCTTCGCTGCTAAGTATTTTTTATACATTTTTTATTGTAGTAATCGGATGGGTGCTATTTGATACGGCAAATCTTTCTTCGGCCGGTGAATTTTATAAAGCTATGTTCGGAGGAAACGGTAAGCTGTTTGACAGTATAGCATTTTATGAGCTTAAAAATTATGCTTTGATTTTTCTTCTCTGCATTATCGGTTCAGGCAATTTTATGAAGAATTTATATGACAAATTAAAACGCAGTTTTTCGATGTCAAAGGTTCTTTCAAACGTTATGCCCTTGGTTCAGACTGCAATGATGTTGATTTGCACGGCGTTTCTTGTGGACGCAAGCTATAATCCGTTTTTGTATTTCAGGTTTTAGGAGGGCGTAAATGAAAAACAAACAGTATATTAAATCAGCCATTTTATTTATGATTTTAATATTTATTTTTCCCATAGTCTTTATGATATTGAAAAAGGACGATTACTCTGAAACCGAGAACAGACCATTAAAAAATTTCCCGGAAATATCAGCGCAAAATATAATAGATAAGTCGTATATGAACGGAATAGAGGCCTATTTGTCAGATCATTTTCCATTCAGAATTAACTGGGTAAAAGCAAAGATGACGGCTGAAAGATTAAGCGGAAAAAGTGCAATAAACAATATTTATATATGCAGTGACCGTATGCTTGAAAAGCTGCCTGAGCCGGATTACCGTGAAATTAATTTGTCGGTCAATGCAGTGAATAAATTTTCGGATACTTACGATACGGAAGTATATGCCTTGATTGCTCCAACCTCAGCCGGCATTTACGGGGATGAGCTAAAAGACTATTTTCCGCAGATTAATCAGAAAAGTCTGATTGCTGATATTTATAATAAGCTCAATGAAGATATAGGAGTTATAGATATTTGGGACGCTATGTATACTGAGCGTGATAAGTATCTTTATTATAGAACGGATCATCATTGGACGTCGGAGGGAGCGTTTACAGCTTATAAATATGCCGCTAAAAAAATGGGTATAACCAGTTTTGAAGATTATGATATAATTCATGTAAGCAGCGATTTTAGAGGAACATTTTATTCAAAATGTCTTTATGACGGATTAAAACCTGATATTATTAATTTATATAAGTCTAATAACGACAAAACGGCGGTTGACGTTTTGATGAACGACGGAATAAATGAACAACATACAAACGATATTTATTTTCCTGATTTTCTTGATACAAACGATAAATATTGTTTCTTTTTAGGTCATAACAGAGCGCTGACCGATATAAAAACAAATACGGATACTGATAAAAGATTGCTTTTAATTAAGGATTCCTATGCCAATAGTATAGTACCGTTTTTTATACAGAATTACTCTCAGATAACCGTTATAGACCTGCGTTATTTGAAAACCTCTGTAACGGATTTTATAAATCCTGATGATTATGATCAGACTTTGTTTTTATATAATGCTTCAACCTTTTCGACTGATAAAAATATAAAAAATATTGGATTGACTCAATAAATATATAAAAAGCAGCGGATTGTTCCGCTGCTTTTGTTTATTTATTACAATATGTTAAGGATTTATTTGTGACTATTGACAAAAGATGAAAATGGTGATATAATGTTAGCAAGCTAACAGTTAGCTGCTCAACAAAGTTGCGGTTGAGTAACGGGGGTGAAAAAAATGGACAATAAACAAAAGCTTTGCTTTGAATTTTTGTCACTGGGAAACATTTTAAGACGTTATGTAGATAATAGTAACGGTATAAAATATGCTGAAAAATATACCGGAAGTAATTGCTGGGTTCTCGGCTTTTTATTTCATAACAGGGATCGTGAAATCTTTCAGAAGGATATAGAAGACGCTTTTTCAATAAGACGTTCAACGGTATCAAGAACGATAAAGTTAATGGAAAAAAAGGGATTGATAAAAAGAGAATCTGTAGATTATGACGCGCGTCTTAAAAAAATTGTGCTGACTGAAAAAGCAATGGAAATCAATGAACTTATTGAAAATGATATGAGAACAATGGGGGAAAAATTTGCCGATAATCTTACTGACGAGGAGGTTGAGCAATTTTCATGTATAATAACAAAAATACGCAAAAACTTTGAATAATATTGGCGAGGGAGAGAAAAGATGCTGAAGATTTTTAAATATTTAAAGAAAAAAGAGCTTATAATGGTAGCGGCAAGTATATTATTTATAGTCGGTCAAGTATGGCTTGATTTGAAGCTGCCTGATTATATGTCGGAGATAACCAAGCTTGTTACGACGGAAGGCAGTCATATATCCGACGTTCTTACCGAAGGAGCAAAAATGCTTTTTTGTGCGCTCGGCAGTGTTGCTATGTCCGTAATCGTAGGTTTTTTTGCTGCAAAAATAGCGGCGGGATTTTCCAAAAGACTGCGTTCTATGCTGTTTAAAAAGGTTTCTGATTTTTCAATGGAGGAAATCAACGGATTTTCTACTTCAAGTCTTATAACGCGTTCAACTAACGACGTAACGCAGGTTCAGATGCTTATTGCAATGGGCCTTCAGGTAATGATAAAGGGACCTATACTTGCGGTCTGGGCAGTCTGTAAGATATTGGGAAAGAGCTGGCAATGGACCGCTGTAACCGGCGGAGCAGTTTTAGTATTGTTTATTATTATCGGCATCGCTTTGATTTTTGCATTTCCGAAGTTTAAGGTTATACAGACATATACCGATAATCTCAATAGAGTAACAAGGGAAAACCTTATGGGAATAAGGGTAGTAAGGGCTTATAACGCTGAAGGATATCAGCAGAAAAAGTTTGAAAAGGCAAACGAGGACCTTACTTATACCCATCTGTTTACAGGACGTGTAATGTCAATAATGTCGCCGGGTATGCAATTGATTATGAGTGGACTTTCTCTTGCTATTTACTGGATAGGAGCCCATTTGATCAATGCGGCGGCAATGAATGATAAAATTGACTTGTTTTCTGATATGGTCGTTTTTTCATCCTATGCAATTCAGGTTGTAATGGCTTTCACCATGATGGTTATGATATTTATTATGGCGCCGAGAGCAAGCGTTGCAGCTAAGAGAATTAACGAGGTTCTGGAAACCAAGCCTAATATTGTAAACGGAAATTTAAAGAGCGCTTCTAAGGACATAAAGGGCGAGGTTGAATTTAAGAATGTAAGCTTTAAATACCCGGACGCTGCTGATTATATACTGAAAAATATTTCCTTTAAGGCGAAAAGGGGGCAGACAGTAGCGTTTATCGGCTCTACCGGAAGCGGAAAAAGCACTCTTGTAAACCTAATTCCAAGATTTTATGACGCCACTGAAGGCGAAGTTCTCATAGACGGTGTAAATGTAAAAGAATATAATTTAGAATCGCTTTATAATAAGCTGGGATATGTTTCGCAGAAAACAGTTATGTTCAGCGGTACTGTTTCATCTAACGTTGCTTACGGAGAAAACGGTCTTGGAGAATATTCTGAAGAAACGGTGAAAAGGGCTGTTTCAATAGCTCAGGCGTCAGATTTTGTGGAGGGTATGGAAAACCAGTACGAAGCGGCAGTCGCACAGGGCGGCGCAAACCTGTCGGGAGGTCAGAAGCAGAGGCTTTCTATAGCAAGAGCCGTATGCCGCAAACCTGAAATATATATATTTGACGATTCTTTCTCAGCTCTTGACTATAAAACCGACCGTGTGTTAAGGTCTGTACTGAAAAAAGAGACTGCTGACACTACGTCGATAATAGTTGCTCAAAGAATAGGAACTATCAAGGACGCCGATATGATAATAGTTCTTGACGAGGGAAAAATAGCGGGCAGAGGAACCCACGAGGAGCTTATGAAAACATGTGATATTTACCGGCAGATTGCGCTGTCGCAGCTTTCAAAGGAGGAACTGGAAAATGAGCAGTGAGATTAAAAACAGCCGTCCTCAGCACAGGGGGCATGGTCCCGGCGGCGGAATGGGAGCAGGCGAAAAGCCGAAGGACATCAAAAAGGCGGCTAAAAGTCTTGTTTTATATTCCAGAAAATATATTCCTGCAGTAATAATAGCGCTTGCTTTGGCTGTTATAGGCACAATTTTTTCATTGATCGGCCCTAACAAGCTACAGGATATGACTGATATTATTACCGAAGGATTTATGCAAGGAATAGATATAGACGCCATAGCGGATATAGGCTATCTTTTGGTAACGCTTTATGCGTTAAGCTTTGTATTTACTTATATACAGGGCTTTATAATGACAACGGTAACGCAGAAGATAACAAAAGGACTAAGAACTGCAATATCCTTAAAAATAAATAAGGTTCCGCTGAATTATTTTAATAAGACCAGCTTCGGCGACGTGTTAAGCCGCGTTACAAATGATATAGATATGATAGGTCAGACGCTTAATATGAGTATAGGAACGCTTGTTACGGCAGTCACTATGCTTATAGGCTCTCTTATTATGATGATAGTAACTAACTGGATTATGGCTTTGACCGCTGTAGCGGCAACAGTAATAGGCTTCGGAATAATGATGTTCATCATGGCTGTATCACAGAAGCACTTTATACGTCAGCAGACCGAGCTTGGAAGAATCAACGGTCATATTGAAGAAATTTATACCGGTCATAACGTAGTAAAGGTTTATAACGGAACAAAAAAAGCGGTGAACGATTTTGAAGAAATAAATGGCAAGCTTTATGACAGCGCGTGGAAATCCCAGTTTCTTTCAGGGCTGATGATGCCTCTTATGAATTTTATAGGAAATTTCGGATATGTCGCTGTATGCGTTGTAGGCGCGGCTCTAGTAATTAACGATAAAATCAGCTTCGGCGTTATTGTCGCTTTTATGATTTATATAAGATTGTTTACCAATCCATTATCGCAGATTGCTCAGGCCGTTACAAACCTTCAGACAACGGCGGCCGCTTCGGAGCGTGTATTTGAATTTCTTGCGGAAGAAGAAATGTCTGACGAATCTGAGAAAACCAAACGGCTTGAAAATGCACGCGGAGATGTTGAATTCAAAAATGTCAGATTCGGTTATGTTAAGGATAAAATTATAATAAATAACTTTTCAGCTCATGCCAAAGCCGGACAGAAAATAGCAATAGTTGGTCCGACGGGAGCAGGAAAGACGACAATGGTAAATCTGCTGATGAGATTTTATGAGCTTAATTCCGGAAAGATTTTAATCGACGGAATTCCTACAAATGAGCTTACAAGAGAAAATGTCCATGATCTTTTCTGTATGGTGCTTCAGGACACATGGCTGTTTGAGGGAACAATACGTGAAAATATTGTCTACAGCAAGGAGGGGGTTACTGACGAAGAGATCACCAGAGCATGCAAAGCTGTTGGCATAGATCATTTCATCAAGACTTTGCCTGACGGATATGACACAGTATTAAATGATAAGGCTAATTTATCCGCGGGACAAAAGCAGCTTATTACTATTGCCAGAGCTATGATTGAAAATGCTCCGCTTCTTATTCTTGACGAGGCTACAAGCTCTGTCGATACCAGAACAGAAATTCAGATTCAGGAAGCAATGGATAAGCTGACCGAGGGCAGAACTTCGTTTGTTATCGCCCATAGGCTTTCAACTATTAAAAATGCAGATCTTATACTCGTTATGAAGGACGGAGATATAATTGAAAGCGGAAATCATCAGGAGCTGCTTGAAAAGGGCGGATTTTATGCGGAGCTTTATAACAGTCAGTTTGAAAAGGCGTCGTAAGGAGGAGCGGAAATGAAATATAACTATATTGCGATAGAAAGAGAGTATGCAAGCGGCGGAAGCGAAATAGGCAAAAAGGTATCAGATATCCTAAATATTCCCTGTTACGGCAGGGAAATACTTGAAAGAGCCGCTAAGAACAGGGGAGTTTCCGTGGAATACATTGAAGAGCTTGAAGAAAATACTGCCGGAAGCTTTTTGTATTCGCTCTATAAAATGTCGAGTATAACAAAGGGATCCGATAATGCTCCTACTGTTTCCGAATCCCTTAGCTTAGATGAAATGAATATCATCAGAGAACTGTCCGGAAACGGTCCGGCGGTTTTTGTAGGAAGAACAGCAGCCTTTGCGCTTAAAGACAGAAGCGATGTATTGAAAGTATTTATTCACGCTTCATATGAATTTCGTGAAAAAAGAGCAAGGAATTTATATGGGATCAGTGACGACGAACTGAAAAATGTAATAAAACGGTATGATAAGCGGCGCGCTGCATATTACAAATCAAACTTCGGAAATGACTGGAAGGATTATTCCGGATATGATTTGGTACTTGACAGCAGTGTTTTGAGTATTGAAAAATGCGCTTCGGTTATATCGGAATGTGCAAGATAATATTAATATTATAAAAAAGACCGATAAATTCGGTCTTTTTTTATTTTATGCAGTATTTTGACTTTTAAAATCGTTTATTAAGTGAGTTCTCAATATAAATGATGCATCATTATTATTTCTTTGTTTAAAAGGATGATAGTAATGACGGAAATATTAAATAAAAACGATACGAGCAAAATAAAAGAGTATGAAGATTTTGTGGAAAACCATACGAACGGAAATTTTATGCAGTCTATTCGGTGGACAGGTGTTAAGCATGATTGGGGTTATGAGGCCGTTATTGTAAGGAATGAAGAAAACGTCATAATCGCGTCGGCGTTGATACTTATACGGAAAATACCGGTGTTGAACAGGGCGTTTTTATATTCGCCTCACGGACCGGTCTGCGATTATAAAGACATCAGCCAAATTTCACAGATCATGGAAGGAGTGGAAATAATAAGAAAAAAGTATAAAGCATACCAGATAATTTTTGATCCCTGCATTATGGAAAACGACGAGGAAGAGATTAATGCTTTCAAAAAAACCGGATTTAGTTTTAAAAAAGACGCTCCGGAGCTTTCAACTATTCAGGCAAGAAATAATTATATGCTGAAAATAAACGGAAGGACCAAAGAGGAAATATTTAGTTCATTCCATAAAAAGTGGAGGTATAATATAAGAGTTGCCGAAAGAAAGGGAGTTGAGTGCCGTATCTGCGGAAGGGAAAGTCTTGACGATTTTTATGGTCTTATGAAAGAAACCGGAGAACGAGACGGCTTCTGTATTAGAAGCCGAGAGTACTTTGAACGGATGATTGAAAATCTCGGTGAACACTGTCGTCTTTATATGTGCTATTATGAAGGGACACCCGTTTCCGGAGCGATTACCACTCAATATGCCGGAAAGACCTGCTATGTATATGGGGCTTCTACGGCTAAATACAGAAATGTCATGCCTAATTATCTGATGCAATGGAATATGATATGCTGGGCAATTGAAAACGGCTGTTGGTTGTATGATTTTCAAGGAATACCGTTTTACAAAGATGAAACACACCCTAATTACGGCGTTTACAGATTTAAAAAGGGATTTAACGGCGATGTAATGACGTATGCGGGAGAATTTGAAATTTCCTATAAAAAAGCTGCAAAATTAGCAGTAAAGCTGACAGGAATTATTTACCGTAAGATATTCAGAAAAAATCCCTCTGAGCTGCTTTCTAATTCAGCCGATAGAAAAAAATCAAAATGCCGAAAACATGCGGTCGGAGAGTTTTGATTTTATATATTTCTACAATTTTCTTATAATTTCTTTACAATGCGGCTTTAACATGGTATCATAGTAAAAGCGTATTATGAAAGGAAAGAATTATATGAAAAAATCCGCGATTAAACGAATCCTTGGAATTTCAATTGCGTCTTTTATGATGATGACGTTTGCCGCATGTAATTCCGAAAAATCAAATGAAAATAAGGAATCTTCATATTCTGCCGACGCCGACGAATCTCTTCAGAAGGTTCTGGATAGCGGCAAGTTTATTCTTGGTCTTGACGCGACTTTCAAGCCTATGGGATATACAGATGAAAACGACGAAATTGTAGGCTTTGATATTGACGTTGCCGAAGAGGTTTGCAGCAGGCTTGGAGTCGAGCTGGTGAAAGAGCCTATAAACTGGAAAACTAAGGAGCAGGATTTGAACGTCGGCAAGATAGATTGCATTTGGAACGGAATGTCTGTCAATTCGGGACGCGAAGAAGCTATGAATCTCTCAGAGCCTTATATGAAAAATTCAATGATATTTGTAGTAGGTCCTTCAAGCGAAGCTAAAGGCATGGAGGATTTAAAGGGAAAAACCATAGCGGTTCAAAACGGTTCTACTGCGCAGGAAATTCTTGAAAAGTGCGATATATCTGACAGCATAACGGTTCAGGCTATGTCTACAAATGTAGAAGCTCTTCAGCAGCTTGATCTTGGAATAGTCGACGCTGTATTTCTTGATTCAGTAGTAGCTGATTTTGAGATAAAGTCCAGCGGTAAGGATTATGTGTCTCTTCCGGACGGTCTTGAGGAAGAAGAATATGCCATAGGTTTCAGAAAAAATGATCAAAAGCTTCGCGACGAGGTACAGAAAATTCTCAGTGAAATGAAAGCAGATGGAAAGTTGGGAGAAATTTCAACCAAATGGTTTGGAAGCGATATAACAACTGTAAAATAATGTTGTTTTTGATAAAAAAATGCAGATAGTTATTGCTATTTGCATTTTTTTTAGCTATAATATATTAGTATGCTTAAATTAATAAAAAAGAGGGTGTTATCCTTGACTAAAGAAGAAATTCTTGACGTCACTCTGATACTGCTGCAGTATCTTGTGCCGACCTTGAAGCTTTTTGGCTTTACATTGCTGTTTTCAATTCCGCTGGGCATGATTGTCGCACTTTTAAAAATGTGTAAATTTAAGCCGATTTCTTGGCTTACCAATATCTACATATTGATTATGCGGGGTACTCCGCTTATGCTTCAGATTATAGCAATCTATTACGCTATCCCTTATTTGAAAATCAATGAAAATCTTCCGGATTTTTTAAAAAACATACTTAGCGGAATAGATATTCAGGGTGAGGGATTTATGTTCAGAGCCGTCCTGACAGCGTTTGTTTTAAATTATGCCGCATATTTTGCCGAGATTTTCCGCGGGGGTATAGAATCTATACCCAAAGGTCAATACGAGGCAGCCGCAGCATTGGGCTTTGGCAGAGCACAGACCTTTTTTCATATCATACTGCCGCAAGTCATCAAGCGTATAGTTCCTGCAAGTTCAAATGAGGTTGTTATTCTTGTTAAGGACACGTCGCTTGCGAATATAGTCGCATATGCTGAAATTACGCTTAAGGCACAGCAGCAGATGCAGATTTACAGTTCTCTGACTCCGCTGTTTATTGCGGGAGTGTTCTATTTTATCATTTCTATGATAATGACAGTTATTTTTGCATTTATTGAAAGAAAATTAAATTATTATAAATAGGGGGAAATATCATGGCAATGCTTGAAGTAAAAAATCTTTCCAAAAGCTTCGGACGTTTGAATGTGTTAAAGGATATTTCCTTTGAGGTAGAGAAAGGACAGGTAGTCGCAATAATCGGTCCCTCCGGAAGCGGTAAATCCACACTGCTAAGGTGTATTAATCAGCTTGAAAAGGCTGACGGAGGATTAATAAATGTCTGCGGTGTTTCTATGCTGGCTCCTGACGATAAAGGGAATTGCGTATATGCTCCGCCAAAGACTTTGCGAGATATTAGACTTAAAATCGGTCTTGTTTTTCAGAATTTTAACCTGTTCCCTCATATGAACGTATTAAGAAATATCACCGAGGCTCCGGTAAGGGTATTAAAGATGAGTAAAAAGGACGCGGAGCAAAAGGGTTTGGAGCTGCTGGAAAAAATGGGCCTTAAGGAAAAGTCGAACGCTTATCCCTGCGAGCTTTCAGGGGGGCAGCAGCAGAGAGTATCAATTGCAAGATCTCTTGCTCTGAATCCGGATATATTGTTTTTTGACGAGCCGACTTCAGCGCTTGATCCTGAATTGACCGGCGAAATATTAAAGGTGATAAGAGAGCTTGCAGATGAAAATATGACTATGGTAATCGTAACTCATGAAATGGCGTTTGCAAGAGACGTGGCTAATTATGTCTTATTTATGGACGGAGGAGTTATTATTGAGGAAGGAACTCCTGAGGATGTATTTTCTAATACCAGCAACGAACGTACAAAACAATTTTTACAAAGGTTTAATAACGGCTGATGTCAATTAACGTCGAAAGCTTTCTCTTTACTTCTTAAACGGCATATGATATAATTTAATCATTGGATTTATCCAAAATAAAAATTAAGAAGATTTTTTCTACGCAGCAAAGGCTCCGCATTTTATGCGGAGCCTGAGCTGTTTATTCGCCAAGACGTATCATTTCATCAATGCAAATTCTGGATTTTTTTATTTCATCGTCCGACAAACCAATTTCCTGCGCATTATCATACCCAATGCTTTTAAGAGTATTGTATACGTCCATTAGAGTTGTGAGTTTCATATTCGGACAAATAATTTTTTTTGAAAGATAGTAAAAGTTTTTATCCGGACAGGCATACTGCAAATGCTCTGTAATGCTCATTTCCGTACCTATAATAAATTCTTTGGCGCTTGATTTTATAGCATAGCTCATAATACCGGAGGTTGAACCTACATAATCGGCGCTTTCGGTAATTTCCGGGCGGCATTCCGGATGCACTAATATCAAAGCTTCCGGGTGCTTTTTCTTTGCAGCTTTTAGCTCGGACAGCGTAACGGCCGCATGAACCGGACATCCGCCCTGAAGTAATTTAATATCCTTATCAGGAACCTGTTTCTTGACATAGCTTCCTAAATTACAGTCCGGTATAAACAGAATTTTATTATTTTTCATTTTGCTTACTATTTTAACGGCTGTAGCCGAGGTTACGCATACGTCGCATACTGCTTTAAGAGCAGCGGTTGTATTTATGTAAGCGACTACTGCTCTGTCCGGTTCTTTTGCCTTAAGCTGACTTATCATAACAGGATCCATTTGTTCAGCCATAGGACATCCGGCTTCTGTATTGGCAAGGTAGACCTTTTTATCCGGGGAAAGCATTTTAACTGTTTCAGCCATAAAATGAACGCCGCACATAATAAACGAGCTGCAGTCATGCTTTGTTGCAGCTACGCTTAGCGCGTAAGAATCCCCCGTTTCATCGGCAATTTCTATAATTTCCTTTGCCTGATAGGAATGAGCAAGTATAACTGTATTTTTTTCCTTTTTTAATTTTAATATTTCTTTTTGTATGTCCTTTATCATATTTCCTCCTGTTTAATAAAAAAATTATTTTTTATCCGTTTCATTTTCATTAGATGAATCGGTTTTTTGAGCGTTTGATTTATCATTTTCATTATATTTAACCGTATCAGACGAAGCTTTTGCCGATTTCAAGGATTTGTAGTAATCCGTTTCTACCGGAAGCCTTTTTCGTTTGAGCTTTTCAGATATTAATTCGCTGAAGATGCTGTATAAAACTGCAAAAATAGGAACAGAAGCAAGCATGCCTGCAAATCCGAAAAAACCTCCGCCTACAAAAATAGCAAATATAATCCAGAATGAAGATAGTCCAAGAGAATTACCAAGGATTTTCGGTCCGAGGATATTACCGTCAAATTGCTGAAGTAGGAATATAAAAATAATAAATATGATCGTTTTATCGGGCGTTGTTAAAAGAATAAGAAGTCCGCTGGGAATAGCTCCTATAAACGGACCGAAAAATGGAATCATATTCGTTATACCGATAACCACGCTTATTAGAACCGAATATGTTTTCATATTCAGCAGCAGCATACCTATAAATGCAAGAACGCCTATTATTAGAGAATCAATTGCTTTGCCGGATAAAAAACTTATGAAAGTATAATTGGCTCTTGACGCTACTCTTAATATGTGAGTACGCTTTTTTTCGGGAAAGAAAGCGTAAACTATTTTTGTGCACTGGGCAAGCAGAGTCTCCTTACTGAAAAGAAGATAAACTGAAATGATTATACCTAAAACACAGTTTTTCAATCCGGTTAAAAATGACCATGCGCCGTTTGTGAGATTGGCAATAATGCCGTCCTTAGCGAGAAAACTGTCAATTTTCGGTTCATATTGATTAACGGTTGAAATGATAAAGTCCTGTATATTTTTAAACTGATTATCAAAAAAGCTTTTAATATCCGGATTATTTTCTAAAGTATCGCTTATTTTATCGTTAAGGAAGTTCTGGAGATTATTCAGGTATGAAGTAATATTCATAAATATACCTTTTATGGAGCCGATTATCTCAGGTACTATAGTGCCGACAATAGCGATAATAATACCCAGCATTACTATCATAGAAACGGCAATTCCAATAGAGCGTGACAGCGCCGGTCTTTTTTTCTTTCTGAAAATAAATTTATTCAGCTTTTTTTCTGTAAAACCGACCATAGGGTTTAAAAGATATGCTATTACTAAACCCCAGATAACCGGCGAGAGCGCCTTGATTATTTTATTGAAATAGTATAAAAATACATTATATTTAAAAACGACTGCGGAAAGCAAAAGACAGACTGCAAATACGATTATGCAGTAAACCGCAATCGTATTGCTTTTTACATTGAATTTTATTTTCATAATTAAAGATAGCTCCAGGTAAATTAGTTATAATTTAATTATACATCATTTTAAAAGAAAATGGAATAGATTTTAAATATTTTTTTCTTAAATAAAGGAAGTGATAAAAATAATCAGTATCATAGCAGGAGCAAAAAATTTGATAAGAAATGAAATAGATCTTTTACAATAGATCTTGTACTTTCCGTTTGACGACATCTCCTTGAACATTTCAGGCATTCCCCATATATAACCGGTTAGTATGCACATGAAAAATCCGCCTATAGGCATAAGGATTTTGTCCGAAAGTATAGTTAGAAATTCAAAGATGCTTTCTCCCATAATTTTGACATTATCTAAAATTCCGAAGGACAGAGAAGCAAGAATACCTATTGAACTGAAAATTATACCGGGTATTATACATGCTTTTTTTCTCGACCACTTTTTGCTATCGATAAAATACGAGGCAATAACTTCTATCAACGATATTGAAGACGTTATTGCGGCAAAGAATACCAGTGCAAAAAATATTATTCCGCATACGCGTCCAAGCTTCATATTATTGAATACAAACGGAATGGTTTGGAATATCAAACCGGATCCGCCGGCGGGCTCCAGTCCGAATGCGAATACCGCCGGCAAAATAGCAAAGCAGGCTAAAACCGCTATAATAAGATCGAAAAGCGGAATATAAAAAGAATTGTTCTGTATGGAAGAGTCCTTGCTCAAATAGCTTCCATAGGTAATCAGAGTACCCATTCCAAGACTTAGACTAAAAAACACTTGTCCCATTGCATTCAGAACGATATCGAAAAAATCCTTGGCGCCGTTTATTTTTGTCGTATCCGGTATGAGAAAGAACTTCAGACCTTCAACGGCGTTTGGCAGAGAAATTGAATTTATAGCAATTAAAATAATAAACGCGCCCAAAAGCGGCAGAAAAATTTTACTTATTTTTTCTATTCCTTTAGAGATTCCCCGTATCACAATTAAAATGCTGATCAGACAGAATAAAAGCTGCCATATAATAGGTTCGGTAACGGACGAAGAAAAATTGTTAAAATACTGATCGGGAGATTCAACGCTTGGAGATATAATATATTTGCAAAGATATTTTAACACCCATCCTCCTATTACGCCATAATAGCAAAGAATTGTAAACGCTCCTATTATACCTGCCGCACCGACGAAACCCCATTTTTTATTCAGCTTTTTGCAGGCTCCTATAGCGTTTAGGCGAGTATATCTGCCAATTGACATTTCTGCCATCAGCATGGGAGTTCCGAGCAGTACCAGCAAAATAATATATATTAAAAGAAATATTCCGCCTCCGTTCATACCGACGATATAAGGAAATTTCCACAGATTTCCCAATCCTACAGCCGAACCGGCGGCAGCCATAAGAAAGCCGAAATTAGACGACCATTGCTCTCTTTTCATGTTATTCTCCGTTTCCTTTATTTTTTTATTTTTATTATGCTCATAAAAGGAAAATTTATAAAAAGGATAATAATATAATTTTATAAAAAAAGCTGCGCAGTTATTACCGCGCAGCTTTTTTAATAGCTGATTATGCCTTAATCGTTTTATAGATTAGCATCCACAGCCGCAGCCGTCGTTAGCACAGCCGCAGCCGTTGCCGCAGCCGTTACCGCCTATTGCGTTACCGTTACCGCAGCAGCAGAATACGATAATCAATAAAATAATGATCCAGCAGCATCCATTTCCTTCAAAACAACCCATAATTAGCAACTCCTTTAAAAAGTAATGTATGGAAGCGAAATCTTTGTTTGACTTCGTTTCATAGTACATATTATGTTATTTCAGAAAAAGTGTTACAAAAAAATTTGTAATTGAATTCGACATATATTTTATTTGTTTTATGGCATACTTAATACATAATTGAAAAAGTTGGAAAGGTGTAAAGACATGATAGATAATTATGAGATGTTTACCAGAAAAGCTATAAGTTCGATTGAAACCGCTATTGAATCAGCGTCGTCTATGGGACACACGTATGTAGGGACCGAACATATTATCTTGGGATTTTTACAGGAGGACGGCAATGTTGCGGCTGCTGTTCTTAAAAAGAATAATATAACGCTTGACGATATTTATGAGCAGATGATACTCGTAATCGGCAAAGGCGAAGAGACAAATTTATCATATGAAAACATTACTCCGGCGCTTAGACGTATTCTGAACGCTTCGGTTGATACGGCTAAATCAATGAATACCCAGCTTGTCGGCACCGAGCATATACTTATGTCAATGATCAGGGAGCAGGGCTGCGGAGCGATGAGCTTTTTAAAGGTGTTCGGAGCAAATCCGGCAGCGGTTTATAATGACTGCGTCAGGGCATATAACGGAAACGTCCCTGAGGAGATAATAAAGCGCGGCAGAGTGGATTCCAAAAAGATACCGACGCTTTATAAATATGGAAAAAATATGACGGAGCAGGTATGGGAAAACAGTAAGGATCCGCTGATAGGCAGAGACAAGGAAATTGAAAGGATAATTCAGATATTATCCAGAAGGATCAAAAATAATCCATGTCTAATAGGAGAAGCGGGCGTAGGAAAAACGGCGATAGTCGAGGGAATATCCCAGCTGCTTGCAAAAGGACTTGTACCTGACGAACTAAAGAGTAAAAGTATTTTTTCGATTGATCTTACCTCTATGGTTGCCGGAGCAAAATACAGAGGAGACTTTGAGGAAAGAATAAAAAACTGTATAGACGAGGTTGTAAACGACGGTAATATTATATTATTTATAGATGAGATACATTCTATTGTCGGAGCGGGAGCCGCCGAAGGAGCCATTGACGCCGCAAATATTCTCAAGCCGCAGCTTGCGAGGGGAGAAATACAGATTATAGGCGCTACTACTATAGAAGAATACAGAAAATATATTGAAAAGGATTCGGCTCTTGAACGGAGGTTCCAGCCTGTAATAATTGAAGAACCCAGCGAAGACGCGGCAATCGGTATTTTAAAGGGAATAAAGGATAAATATGAGGCTTATCATAATGTGAAAATAAGCGACGAGGTTATTAAGTCCGCAGTTTCATTATCTGTAAGATATATAAGCGACAGATTTCTTCCGGATAAAGCAATTGACGTTATTGACGAGGCCGCTTCCAGGGCAAAAATCAGGAATATCAGTTCCGAAAACAGCAGCGGTTTCAGATCAATTGATATAACGGGAGAAAGACTTACGCTTGAAAATATTCAGAAATCTTTTAAAAAAAGCAAGGAAAAAATTATTAAAAGACCTCCGGCGGAAATTACTGTTGAAGACACAGCGGCAGTAGTATCGCTCTGGACGGGAATACCCGTCAGTAAAATATCCAAAGAAGAGGAAGTTCGTCTGTTAAATCTTGAAGACGAGCTAAAAAAACGTGTTATAGGCCAGGACAGCGCTGTCAGTTCCGTAGCAAAGGCGATCCGGCGAGGACGCGCCGGATTGAGGGAGCAGGATAAGCCTATATGCTCATTTGTATTTATGGGGCCTACCGGAGTGGGAAAAACCGAGCTTTCAAAGGCAGCCGCGGAGGCAATGTATGACAGTAAGCAGAATCTTATAAAAATTGATATGTCAGAATATATGGAAAAGCATACTGTCTCAAAGCTTATAGGAGCTCCTCCGGGTTATATGGGCTATGACGAAAAGGGCAGTCTGACTGATATTATACGAAGAAAGCCCTATTGCGTATTGCTTTTTGATGAAATCGAAAAGGCGCATCCGGACGTTCTGAATTTGCTGCTTCAGATATTAGACGAGGGAATGCTGACAGACTCAACCGGAAGAAAAATCAATTTTAAAAATACTATGATAATAATGACTTCCAATATTGCCTCTGATATAATAGAAGGAAAAAGTTTACTTGGTTTCGGCGATAAAGATGAAGAAAATCTCAACGGTAGAGTTAAGGCGGAAATAAGAAAGTATTTAAAGCCGGAGCTTATAAACCGTATTGATGAAATAGTCGTATTCAATCGCTTGAAAAGCAGGGATTTAATAAGTATTGCCGTTAAGCTGCTTGACGAATTAAAGGAAAGGGCGAAAAAAATAGGATTAGATATAACTTATGATCAAAATGTTCCGAACGCTTTGATTGACGAGGAGCAAATCAAAAAGTACGGTGCAAGATATATTAAAAGACGTATTGTTCAAAATGTGGAAAATCTGATTTCTCAGCAGCTTATAGAGGGTTATATAAGCAAAGGAGATTCTATTGAAATAATTTGTGAAAACGGTAAATTCAAGGTTGCCAGCCCGATAATGAATAATAATTATAAAAATAATATATTTTAAAGCAAGAGGATCGTATATCTATTAATTGGATATACGATTTTCTATATAAGTTTAACAATTAATTTATTGCTTTTTACTTAAATGTTTTCGTTAGTTAAATTCAACAAATTGAAGCTGGTCAATAAAATGTAATTTTTGCAGTTTGACTTTTATTTTCGCAAGAAGTATACATTATATACAATTTTTAGCGAGTAAATTGGTATAATTTAACGAAAGATTTTTTCGGAAAAATATAGACAAATGAGAAAAAAAGGTGTATATTTATATTAAGGAAAAAATATTTCACATAACAAATTTGCTTTTATTAAAAATTACTATAAAGGAGGCATAATTGATGACTGATAAGGAACTTCAAAAATTAAAAAGGGCTGAACTCCTTGAGATTATGCTAAATTTGCAATCTGAAAACGATAGATTAAAGTCTGAGAATGAAAAATTGAAGCTCGCGGTAAACGAAAGATCTATTACGTTGCAGGACGCCGGAAATATTGCAGAAGCGGCGTTGCAGTTAAACGGAGTATTTAAGGCCGCACAGGAAGCAGCCGACGTTTATATAGAAAATATACGGAAATTAAATGAACAAAAAGAAAAAATGTGCAATGAAGCCATAAAAAATGCAGAAAATGAAGCCGGAGAAATTATAGCTAAGGCCGAATCATATAATGCAGAAATGCAGGAAAAGGCTTTGGAGGAATATAATCGTACAATAAACGAAGCCAAAAACGAACAAAGCAGAATGATAAACGATACCAATGCGAGGTGTTTATCCAAAATCAAGGAGATACAGGATAAATGCAATGCTATTTCTACGCTGGATAATCAGATAGCTGCATTTTTTAATAACAGTATTATTGAAGAAGCTGCTGAAAATACTTGAAAATATCAGGGATGACGATTTTTATGTCAAATAATGAGAAATATATTTATCCGCCTACGTCGGCGCAGCTTAAATCAGAACTGGAGAGAATTAATCATAAAAAAGAAAAACGGAGAATGATGAACGGGATTCTCGTTGCTCTTTTAGCGGTTGCCGCCGCTGCGGTTCTGATATCTGTGCTTTTTATGCCTGTGCTGAAGGTTACAGGCAGCAGCATGGAGCCCACTCTGTCTGACGGACAGTATGCGTTATGCATAAGCGCCGGCAGATTTAAGACCGGGGATGTAATAGCGTTTTATTTTAATAATAAAATATTATTGAAAAGAGTTATTGCCGGAGCCGGCGATTTTGTCGATATTACTGATGACGGAACGGTTTATGTTAATAATAAGGCGATTTCAGAGCCTTATTTAACGGACAAAAGCAAGGGTGAGGATACCGATATTGAATTTCCTTATCAGGTTCCTGAAAACAAGCTTTTTGTTATGGGAGATCATCGTTCAACATCTATAGACAGCCGAAATTCCAATGTAGGTTGTATTTCAGAAAGCGACATAGTCGGCAGGGTTATTTTCCGAATATATCCTTTTGATAAAATCGGTAGGATTAAATAGGAAAGGAGGTATGACGTATGTTGACAATTAATCAGAAAATTCATAATTTTTTAGAGCATCATAAAAACAAACGTATAAGCATAGTGATTTTTCTGATTTTATCGGTATTTGTTATTATTGGAATTATTTCAGGTCTTACTAAGACAGCAGTAAGTATGACGGGTGATCTGACCTGCAATATAGAGGAGCATTCTCATACTGACGAATGCTATTCAAAAGTTTTGATATGCGGTATGACGGAAGCTACCGGTCATATACATAATGAAAATTGCTATGATGACGACAAAATTCTGATATGCGGGCTTGAAGAAAATGAAGAGCATACTCATACCGACGAATGCTATGAAATTGAATATACGCTTAAATGTACAGAGCCTGAAAGCGAGTCTCACGTTCATACTGACGAATGCTATGAATTAAAGCGGACCTGCGGTATGACAGAGCATAAGCATAATGAAAAGTGCTATAACGCTAATAATCATGAAAATCAGCAGATTTCTGAAAGAATAGAGAATATCAGCTTAAGCAGTCCGTTAGAAGGCGGCGTATCGTTCTATGCTGATGAATCAGGTTCAGATATTGTTACAGACGTCAGCGTAAACTTCGGCGTTCATATATCGAATGTTTCATATCAGGAAATTACGTCAGGTTATACTGATGAAAATATAAAGCCCGTTAAGTTTACATTGAATTATCTGCTTCCTGCGAATACGCTTATGCAGGAAAACAATAACAGGCAGATATATTATAAGCTGCCTGATAATGTAATTATAACGGAAGTAAAAAACGGAAACGTTATGAAGGAAGGTCAGAAAATAGGTACCTATGCTATTACAGGAGACGGTTACATAGTTATAGACTTTGACCAGAATTTTGTTAAAGACGGTACGTCGGAGATTTCAGGCGATATAACGTTTAATGCGAATGTTAAGAGAACGGATTCAAGCAGTGAAAAGGAAACTGTCACGATAGGGAATATTTCTGTTGATATAGATTTTTCAAAAAATACAGAACAGAAAAGCGATTTATCGGTAAACAAATCTCATTCGGATTATAACGCCGATACAAGCTCCATAACCTATAATATCGATATAACGACAGTGAATGGTACGGGCGACGGGAATATTACAATAACTGATTTTTTGGTTAATACAGACAGCAGCCTGATTAATCTTAATATTTCTGACGGAGATACTATCAATATTATAAAAAAAGATTCTGATGGTTCATCACAGATTATTCAGTCAACTGTGAGTATGTCGTCAGACGGAAAAGCAGTTATAGCAGGACTTCCCGCGCTTGCGGCCGGTGAATCGTATTCGCTTGAATACACGGCGCTGCTAACTCCCGGAAACGTTCCAAAGCTGATTAAAACAGACAATAAGGTAGTTGTTACCAACGGAACAATTACCGATGAATATACGGATTACGGTCAGGTTGCAACAGGCTGTATATTAACTAAAACCGGTTCTTATAATGAAAAAACGGATAATATATCATGGGAAATAACCATATTGAATCCGATGTCGGCAAGTCTTTCAGGTTATACTGTTACTGATGAAATGCTTAGCAGTACTATTGAAGGAACATTGAAAGTATTTGATGAAAATAATAACGAGGTATTAGATCCGGGAACATTGGATGAAAGCACAAATACCTTTAGTTTTGGAGATTTGAACGGAAAAAAATACAGACTTGTTTATCAGACGAAATCCCCTGATCACGGAACAACAATAACAAATAAGGCTTCCTTGAAAAACGGTGATCAGGAGATAAATTCGGATCAGGGAGACGCTTATGTAGGCAACGATCGTCAATATATTTCTAAAAACGGCAGCGGCAAGGGCTATAATGACGACGGAAACGTATTGATTGATTGGAATATAAAGCTTGAATTTCAAGCCGGAGATTTTAACGGTAAAATCTATACGGATACTATGAGAGCGGACACCGAGCATTATATGATTCCTCAGCAGATAGGTGAACTGGCAGTTTCGGGTACAACGCCGGAATATGCAAATATAGATTTAGCTGAAGGAACAGATTATAATTTAACCTGCTTTGATAAGGAAGGAAATGAAATAACCGATTTAACCGATGAATCTGTAAAAATATATTCTTTTAAAATCGAGTTTAAAGATAATGAAAATATTTCTAAGCTTTGCGACGTTAAAATTTCATATGAGAGCGTCGGATTGATTGATTCTGATATGAATGTCGGAGATTCCATGCTTTTTTACAACAAAGCGGAGTTTGACGGAATCATAACCGAGCCTTCGTATAAAGAAACGAAAAAAGCGTCTATAAGAAAATTTGATGCAATTAACGGAAGCACAGACAACACGGAGCATAAGACGAGTGAGCTGGAAAAAGCTGAAAACGGCGATTATATATTAAAGTGGTATGTAATAGCGAATGAGAGCAATAATTACGGAAACAGCGATATTACACTGACAGATACTCTTCCGAAAGGAGTAAGCTTAATTGAAAGCTCGGTTATATTCAAAAAGTATAACGGTTCGTATTATGAAGATTCTTCAGGCATGGATTTTAGCGTGACCGAAACGGAAAACGGCGTACAGCAGATTGAATTTATAATTCCCTTTTCTGTTCACGATGGTAACAGCGTCAGGATAGATTACAGCGCAAGCGTTCCCGAAAGCTTTATCAGAGAAAATAAATCCGGAACCTATACGTCTTTTACAAATGTGATTTCAGACGGCGCTAATTCTGCTGAACAAACTCAGAATATACATTTTCCTTTGATAAGTAAAAGCGGATCCGATCCGGCTGAAACTTATGACGGATATATAGAGTATTACATTGACGTCAATCCTTACGGTGAAAAATTATCAAACACCGGTAAAATAATCGTTACAGACAGTCTGCGGCATTTTCCTAATAAGGATGAAAACGGAAATTTTGTATATTCGTGGGGCTGTACGGCAACATTAATCAGATTTAACGTTTATAAAGTTACGACTGACTCCTCAGGAAAAGAAACTCTTTCAGAGTTAGATCCGACTCAGTATAAAATGACGTATATGGATGTGGACGATTATTTTGGTAAGCTTGCTAAGATCACATCGGAGCTTCCTGATGAAATGCATTTGAAAATTCAGTATACCTACCTTCTTGTATATAACGACCCTGATAGTCATTATATAGGTGAAACCTTTAACGCTCAGAATGACGCCGTTATAGACTATGGATCGGGAACACAGACATCTCATTATGAAAATCAATATGATCTGCAAAAAGACAGCGGCGCTCACGCGGTTACTTCAGATTATATTAAAATCTATAAAATAGATTCTGAAAATTATGCTTTAAAGCTGGGCGGTGCAGTATTTAACCTTTATAAATGGGAAAACGGACAATGGCTTCCGCTTGTAAATGAAACGCCGTCAGCAGACGGAGGAGTACAGGCAGAATGGGGCGGCACGTCAGACGCTCCCAAAGATATTATTACCTCTTCCGGAGGAGATTACAGACTGCCGGCGCTTGATCAGAGTGTGGTTTATAAGCTTGTTGAGATAAGCGCTCCTGAGAATTATATTAAACGAAAGGATCCGTTCTATTTTACTCTTAACAAAATTCCATCCGTTCTCCCTGACGGCGTAAATAGCTCGGAGATAACCTTAATGCTTAAGGGCGGTATAATTAACTTGGAAAATACTAAAAGGCAGGAGGTTGAAGTGCAGGTAAATAAGCATTGGAGCGGAAGCTCGAAGCAGGAGGTTGAAGCAGAGCTTTACAAATCCAAAACTCCGCCTTCATCAGGCTCGGGTGCGGTTATAACTCTAAATATATCCGATAATAACGGAAATACATTTGATAAAAAATTTATTGTAAATAAAAAAGAAGATGTTGTTTTGTCTTTGCGTTCATTGGATTCGTATTTACATTACGGAAGTTATATTAAACTTAACGGTGTAGAAATTAGTATTCCAAATTCAACGCAAGAAGAATGGGGCGGAAACGGAAACTGGGACGATACTGACTGGGATAACAGAAAATACAGCGAATGGCTGGTTTCTCTCGGCGTTATCACAGAGGACGCAAATGTGGAAATATATTTTTCTAATTCTCAATCATATAGTAAATATGACATATTGGACGTCAACGGAGTTTGCACTGAAATGACAGGAAGCGAGCCGCCTTCTGAAATTAATGAAATAAAAATTCCTGACGACGCTGTTAAAATAGGGGACACGGCTGTATTGAACGATTCGCAGGGCTGGTCTTATACATGGCGGAATCTTGAAATGACAGACGATGTTGGTAATCCTTATTATTACTATGTTAAGGAATTAACCGCAATAACCGGTTATACAGCCGAATATGATACAAACGGTGTAAACGGAGGAATAGTAAATCTAACTAATAGAGAAGAGGGACATATAAACACCATTCCGTCAACCGGAGGAATAGGAATCAGAAGATTTATTGTTTTCGGCTTGATTATTATGATAATTCCGATCGGTTGTTATTACCTTAATAAACGGCGGCAGCAAAGAAAATATTAAATAATCTTTGTATGACGTTGTTGATCCATATATAGCTTTAAAATGAAAGGATATGATTTTATGAAAAACATTAAAAGGTTTATGAGCATTATAACAGTTGCGGTTATGGTATTCTGCCTTAATGCTTTCACAGTATCTGCTGAAACCTTCAGTATTACAGTTAATAATACAAATACTGATTCAGTTTCAATAAACGGCAAAACCTTTACCGCATATAAGGTCTTTAGCGTTTTGTATAATGAAGGAGCCGACGCTTATACATATTCGGCAGACACAACCTGTATCAGCTCTGATTATTCTTCAGCGCTGTCCGATTTCGGAGCATCAAACGTAAACGATCTTATTACGGCTATTGATTCAGAAGCCAATGCCAGAAAATTTGCCGACTCTGTATATAACAATTATGTAAAGAACAATAATATGAACGCCGGAGTTGTTAAAGCAAGCGCTGAGGCATCATCTGAACAAGCGGTTATTACAGTTACCGAGGCCGGATATTATCTTGTTTTCGGTGAAGGTACAAATAACGACGGAGCTGATACAAAGGATACTGTAACTTCTTTAGTAATGCTCGATACTGTAGCCCCCAGTGTTGAAATCAACGCTAAGCTTGACGCTCCTAAGCTGACAAAGCAAATTCAGCATAATGATGATAATTCATGGGGCAATGTAGGCGATAATCAGGTAGGCGATACAGTTCACTATCGTTTTATATCTGAAATTCCTGAAAATGCTGTAAGCTTTGATTCTTATAATTATATTATTCATGATACAATGTCGGCCGGTCTTGATTTTGTAGATGATTCAGTAAAGGTTTATATCGGCGAGGGTACGTCAAATCAGCTTGACGCTTCGTATATAACGGTCAATAAGACGGACTCTCAGAATTTTACAGTTTCAATAGATGTTTTAAAGGCTTTAAATGACAAAAAGATAACTGTAAATGATACTATATACACTTATTATGACGCTGTTTTAAACAAGAGTGCGCTGATTGCAGAGGGTCATCCGGATTCGAAAAATCATAATGATAATACCGCATACCTGGAATATTCCAATAATCCTTATGACAATGATTCAACAGGCGAGACAGTACGCAGTGAGGTCTACGATTGGACATTCAGCTTTCGGGTTAATAAAATAGATTCTTCTGTTCCGGGAAAACCTCTTGAAAATGCCGTTTTTAACATTAAAAAGGGCGAAGATGTATTAAAATTTACTTTGAAAGAAGCAAATGTTTACATCGTTGATTCATTAGGATCAATAACTGACATTACGACTGATGGAAGCGGTACATTCAAAATTATCGGTCTTGACGACGAGATTGATTACACACTTGTGGAAAAAACTGCTCCTCCCGGATATAATAAAGCTGAAAATGTTGTCTTTAAGCTTTCCTCCGGTTATAATACAAATGGAAATCAACTTGATTCTCTGTCTGCAACGATAGACGGCACGCCGGGCAAAAACAATTCGGTAGACGTAGTCAATCAATCAGGTTCAAAGCTAGTAGGCACAGGCGGTATCGGTACGACCATATTTTACGTTTCAGGCGGAGTACTGATGGCTGTTGCCGTTGTACTGCTTATAACTAAAAAGAAAATGAGGAATAAATAATTTGCAATTTTGTCTGACTGCGGGGGAACATTCCCCCGCATAAAGGCATTAGGGAGTGTTTCATGAAAAAAAGAAAAATCAGTATTTCAACTATTATTCTGATAATTGTTTTTTTAGTGGGACTCTCCGTAATGCTTTATCCCGCGGTAAGCGATTATTGGAATTCTAAAACTCAAAGTCATGCTATTGCGGAGTATGACGAAATACTTAATAATATGGACGATAAACAGTATCAGAAGCTGTTATCAGAAGCAGAAGATTATAATGAAAGACTCAAAAGCCTGTATTCTCCTTTAGAAAACTACAGCGAGATTGAAGGCTATGAGAATTCACTTGACGTAACCGGCACAGGTATTATGGGTTATGTGACAATTCCTGAAATAAGCGTAGAGCTTCCAATATATCATGGAACGAGTGACGAGGTATTAAACGTTGCGGTAGGTCATGTACAGGGGTCTACCTTGCCGATAGGAGGAAAAAGTACTCATTCTGTTATTTCTGCTCACAGAGGACTTCCGTCGGCAAAGCTTTTCAGCGATCTTGACGAGCTTTCTGAGGGAGATATTTTTACTCTAACAGTTTTAAATAATGTTTTGACTTATGAAGTGGATAAAATTCTGATAGTAGAACCTGAGGAGGTCGACAAGCTTAATATTATAGACGGTGAGGATTATGTGACGCTTGTAACATGCACACCTTATGGTATTAATACTCAGAGATTGCTCGTAAGAGGCCGACGTGTAGATACAGTTAAAGGGGCGTCTGTAAGAATATCATCAGACGCGGTCCGGATTGAGCCTATTATAGTTGCGCCGGTTATAGCTGTACCGGTATTATGTGCCGGAATGTTCGTTATTATAGGATATGGCAGAAATAAAAAATCCAAGGGCGGTGAAGTCAATGAAAATACAGAAAAAGATTAAAATGTGTTTTACAGCGATAATTTTTGTTATTTTAAGTTTTTCAGGCATTGCTTATGCTGAAAGCGCCGATACATTAACCGTAATTTGCCGTAAAGAAGACGTAGTTTTAAGCAATATGAATTGGAAAATCTATAGGGTAGCGGATATAACTGACGGAGGAGATTATCAAATTAATGATATATTTGGAAAATATAATATTTCATTTGAAAAAAGCTCTGTATCGTCATTGCAGGAGGCGGCGGCAAAATATGAAACTTATACTATTTTAGATAATTTGAAACCGCTTGATCAGGGGGCAACTGACAGCAACGGTCAGGTTGTATTCAGCGGCCTTGAAGTAGGATTATATCTTCTTATAGGAGATCCTGTAAGAGTGAATGAATTGGCATATGTTCCCATGCCGTCTCTTATTGATTTAAGCGATAGTGACGGAGAAGGAACCTCATGGACTTATGATTTGACTGCTCTGCCAAAATTAAAGGTTTTACCTGCTAACGATTTAATTAAATCAAAATATAATGTTGTGAAAAAATGGGTAAATGATACAGAAGGAATCAGGCCGGAATATGTAACGGCCGTTTTATATAGAAATGGAGTAGAATTTGATTCGGCTGTATTAAATGACGATAATAATTGGGAACATACATGGAGTAATCTACCGGCAACTGCCGATTGGAGCATAAAGGAAAAAGAGGTACCTTTTGGCTACGAGGTCACATATGAGGAAAGTGAAAATACAGTAACTATCGTCAACGATTATAAAGAAAATCCGACAGACAGCTCTGACGACCGCAATGATAAGTCTTCCGGCTCTTCAGGCGAAGGTCAGAGCAATGCAGAAAAACTGCCGCAGACAGGGCTGTTGTTATGGCCGGTTTTAGCGCTTGCGGTTGCAGGTATAATTTTATTTACAGCAGGCTATATTGTTTATAAAAGAGGCAAAAATGAAAAGTAAAACAGGAATTATCTTAATGCTCGCGGGTGGAGCGGCAATAATTTTCTCATTGATTATAATTGCTGAAAATATACGATTAGATAGTCAGGGGAAGAAAAATTCTGAAAATGTTTTAAATATTTTGGAGTCGGAAATCAGCAGTTATTCTGAAGATGAAAATAATATAACTTATACTGACGGTAACGGTCTTAAAAAATCAAAAACAATTTCAGTGGATAACAAGTATTATTCGGGCATCATAGATATACCGGAAATAGGAATAAAGCTTCCGGTTATGAGCGAATGGAATTACGATAATTTAAATATTTCGCCGTGTTTATTTTATAATGATGAAAAAAATAATAGAAAAATAATAGCGGGACATAATTATTCAAGTCATTTTGGAAAGCTGAAACAGCTTAAACAGGGGGATTATATTATTTTTACAAATGCAGAAAATAAGAGGGTTATTTACAAGGTATTACAAACTGAAATACTTGGTTCAACGGATACAGATAAAATGCTTGGCGGAGACGACTGGAATCTTACGTTGTTTACCTGTTCATTAAGCGGTTATGAAAGAGTAACGGTAAGATGTATACAAGCAGATTGACTGTTAAAAACACTGAAAATTATTTTTAAAAATTTACCTGTTATATAAAATCTCTATAAAGCCATAATAGTAATGCGGCATCAATAAAAAATAAAGGAGATTTCAATTATGAAAGGCGAATTTACTCAGAAGGGCAAAGAAGCACTTGAACGTTTTAAGATGGAGGCTGCAAGCGAAGTAGGCGTAAACCTTAAGCAGGGTTACAATGGCGATCTTACTTCAAGAGAAGCCGGATCAATCGGCGGTCAGATGGTTAAAAAGATGATCGACGCTTATAAGGTTCAGTAATTTTAATTATTATAAATAAAAACGGTATTGGAAACAATACCGTTTTTACTTTTTTTATAAAACTATACTGTTTGCCGTAGCTTTGCAGTGTATGCAGAAGGGATAATCTTCATTAAGTAATTCAGCGCATTTAATAGCTTCTTTACTGCTTTCAAATATACCAAACACTGCGGAACCGCTTCCGCTCATCAAAGAGGTTAAGGCGCCGTATCTGATCATTTTACGCTTTATTTCATTTACATCATCTAAGTCGGTTACAGACTCGAATATATTTTCACATAAACCGCAATTACTCATAAATTTGCCTTTATCAATGGCTTTAAGCAATTTATCGGTTTTAGGGTGACGAGGGTTTGTCAGCATATCTATTTTCTGATAAGCTGTTGGAGTCGATATACTTGAATAACCTTTTGATACTACCATGTCAACATTTGGAATATATCTTATCGGTTCGATAACGTCTCCTATTCCGCTGGCAAACGCAGTTCCGCCAACGGTAAAAAACGCTGTATCAGCGCTTATTTTTCCTCCGAGAGTAGTCAGCTCCCTGCCGTCAAGCTCGGCTCCGAAAAGTATGTTTAATGCATACAGCACTGCGGCTCCGTCGGAGCTTCCGCCTCCGAGACCGGATTGCGACGGTATTTTTTTTTCAATATAAATTGATATTCCGTGTGAAATACCTGTTTTTTCAAAAAAAAGCTTAGCCGCCTTATAGACTATATTAGTTTTTCCGCATGGTATAACGGGATCATTACATGATATTTCAATCAACGGATTTGAGATTTTGGATACGGTAATAGTATCATAGATATTTATACTCTGAAATATACTTTCTATATTGTGATAACCGTCGTTGCGTTTTCCCGTTACGTCAAGTGATAAATTTACCTTCGCTGATGCTTGAACTTTAATTGAATCCATATTTACCTGCCCGCTTAATTTTTTATATTATCTAAAAAAGCTTGTATACGCTTCAGCGCTTCCATCAGATGTTTTAAGGAGTACGCGTAAGAAACTCTTATAAACCCTTCTCCGCTTTGACCGAATGCATTTCCGGGTACTACAGCAACCTTTTGATTTTCAAGCAGCTGTTCACAGAATTGTTCACTGGTGAGACCCGTGCTTTTTATGCAGGGAAACACATAGAAAGCTCCCTCAGGATTAAAGCAGGTCAGTCCCATTTTATTGAAGCTTTCAACAAGCAGTCTGCGTCTTATATTATATTCCGCTACCATTTTTTTAACTTCGCGGTCACAGTTCTGAAGAGCTTCAATCGCCGCATATTGGCTGATTGTCGGAGAGCACATTATCGCATACTGGTGAATTTTCAATACTTGATTTACTATAGGTGAAGGAGCGGCAAGATATCCTAAACGCCAGCCGGTCATTGCAAAGGCTTTTGAAAATCCGTTTATGAGTATGGTTCTTTCCTGCATTCCTTCTATCTGAACAATTGAGCAATGCTTTCTTCCGTATGTAAGCTCAGAGTATATCTCGTCTGAAAGTATCATTATGTTTGTATTTCTTATAATTTCCGCTATTTTTTCAAGATCCTCGCGGGTCATAATCGCTCCTGTGGGGTTATTTGGAAACGGAAGTATCAGAAGCTTTGTCTTTTTTGTTATTTTTTCCTTTAAAAGTTCCGGAGTCAGCTTAAAATTATCTTCGATTCTTGTATTTATAGAAACCGGAATTCCTCCTGAAAGCTCTACAATCGGAGCGTAGCATACAAAGCAGGGTTCGACGATTAAAACCTCATCTCCGGGATTAATAAGCGCTCTGAGGGATATATCAATTGCCTCTGAACCTCCCACGGTAACAATAACCTCGTTTTGAGGATCATAACTTACGTTCATTTTTTTATTAATATATGAGCTTATCTCTGTTCTGAGGGCTGCAAGTCCGGAGTTTGCTGAATAAATTATTCTTTTTTTCTCCAGAGTATCAATAGCGGTCTTTCTGATCGACCAAGGCGTCTGGAAATCAGGTTCTCCGACTCCTAAGCTGATGACATTATCTACTGTGGAAGCAAGATCAAAAAATTTTCTTATGCCTGAGGGCTTTATTTTTTTTATCTTATCTGAAAGCACATTATCATAATTAATCACGGAGCAACAAAACCCCTTTCGTCTTTATCCTCGTCCTCAATAAAAATTCCTTTTTCTTTGTAGGTTTTAAGAATAAAGTGAGTTGTTGTGGAAAGAACGCCTTCGATAGTAGATAGTCTCTGAGCGACAAATAAGGCGATATCCTGAAGATTCTTGCCTTTTACGGTAACTGAAAGATCATAGGAACCCGACATCAGGGAAATGCTGTCAACCTCGTCATACATCATTATAGTTTTGGCAATCTCATCAAATCCGCAGTCCCGCTGCGGAGTAACTTTAAGCTCTATAATGGCCATAACCATGTCTTTATCCGCAAGGCTCTCATCGAGAATTACGCTGTATCCTTTAATTACTCCGTTTTTCTCTAATTGTTCAATCTGATCAGCTATATCCTTTGGAGTAGTGCCGAGCATTGCGGCCAGCTCTTCATTTGAAAATCTTGCGTTTTGATTTAATAGCTTTATTAAGTCGTTCATATTTTTTCCTCCATTATATATTCAGAAAAACAGCTTTTCTGTTTTTAAAATAGGCTATTCTTTTAAAGCCGGCCTGCGACGCCAAATCTATGCCTTCCTTGATACCGTTTGCCAGATTGCGCGTACTGTGGCAGTCTGAACCGACCGTTATTATTTCTCCGCCGAGTTCGCGGTATAATTTTATATATTTAAAGTCCGGAAAGGTTTTTCCGTATTTCTGATAAAGTCCGGATGTATTTATTTCAATTCCGCAGCCATTTTGAATTATAGTTTTTAAGATTTGTCTTATAATCTCTTCATAGGGTTTCATATCGACTTTTATGTTCTGCTCGCCCTGAATGTATCTTAGAGCGTATGTAAGATGACCTAAAACATCGAATTTTCCCCATTTGCACATTTTATAAATTTCGTTGAAATATTCCTCAAGAAGATTAGGTATATTTTCATGGCTATAGTCCAGAAAAGCAAAATCATCATGACCGGGAAGCTCGTGCATTGATCCTATAACAAAGTCAAGCCGTGTGTCGCTTAATATATTTTCGGCGGTTTCAATATCTGAAAGCGGCTGACCTAATTCAACCCCGCAGATCAGATTTACTTTGCCGCTATATAATTCCTTTGCAGAGGATATCTCAGCCATCGAATTTTCAAATGACTTTTTAAATCCGTATTCATCATATTTCTGTTCATAGTCAATTTTATAACGGGCCTTTTCAAAATATCTGTTTACCTCGCAATGATCTGTTACCGCCATTGCCGCCAGTCCTAACTGTGCCGCTCGTTCGCAGCGCTCGATAACGGTGTCATTATCGGCGTCAGAAGAATTTTGTGAATGCGTATGACAATCAATAATCATATAAACCTCCGTATGTTCTGCTTTGAGCGAATTATTTTCAATGATATTTAAGAAATACCGTGTAATCATTATATCATAAAAGCTTAAAAAAAACTATACATATACAAAATTTTATTTTTGAACTCATTATAAATAATCAGTAAAGATGAAAAGTGTGTGAAATCTTAAAATCAATTGACATACAATTTAAATAATGCTATGATTATACCAGTTAAATAACGCTATGATTATACCAGTAATTTTTGGAGGTTTAACGAATGCTTGAGTTAAAAAATATAAGGAAAACGTATCATGTAGGCGATGTTGAAACTAAAGCGCTTGACGATGTAAGCGTAACGTTTCGTAAAAAAGAATTTGTAGCAATTCTGGGAACAAGCGGCTCGGGAAAAACTACATGCCTTAATATTATAGGCGGTCTGGACAGATATGATTCCGGCGATCTGATAATTAACGGTAAATCAACAAAGGATTTCAAGGAAAGAGAATGGGACGCTTACAGAAATAACAGTATCGGGTTTATATTTCAAAGCTATAATCTGATTACTCATTTAAGTATTGTTGCAAATGTTGAAATGGGAATGACTTTAAGCGGCGTTTCTTCCTCTGAAAAGCATAAGCGTGCTATGGAGGCTCTTGAAAGAGTAGGTCTTAAGGATCATCTCCATAAAAAGCCAAATCAGCTTTCCGGCGGTCAAATGCAGAGAGTTGCAATAGCGAGAGCGCTTGCCAATAATCCTGATATCCTTCTCTGTGACGAGCCTACCGGCGCTTTGGATACGACTACAAGCGTACAGATAATGGATCTTATCAGAGAGGTAGCCGGAGATAAGCTTGTTATCATGGTTACGCATAATCCTCAGCTTGCTGAAAAATATGCGGACAGAATAGTTAGCTTTCAGGACGGAAAGATTATATCCGATTCAAATCCCTATGACAAGTCTGAAAAGGGGAAGGATTTTTCCCTTAAAAAAACCAGTATGAGCTTTCTGACTGCATTAAAGCTTTCGGCAAATAATATCAGAACAAAGCTCGGCAGAACGTTTTTAACTTCATTTGCTTCCAGTATAGGTATTATAGGAATAGCTCTTATACTTAGTCTGTCTGTCGGCTTTCAGCTTCAGATTGATAAATTTGAGGCGGACACATTACAGCAGATGCCGATTATTATTTCTCAGCAGAGCATGAACATAGATATGGATACTATTGATAAAATCAATAATAATGAGGATAAATATAAGGAATATCCGGACGAAGAAAAGATTTATATGATCGATTCGCTGCAGGATACTATGATGCACACTAATAAGTTTACAGATGAATATCTTGATTATGTGAATAATATTGATCCTGAAATATGCAAAAGCATGAGCTATTCGAGGCTTGTTAATCTTAATATGGTAAGAAAAAGCGGAGACGAATATGTGCCGGTGACTGCGGCAAATATGAATTTCGGTTCTTATCCTGTCTCGCTAAAGGACGACAAAAATTCCTTTATGAAGGAGCATTATGATGTGCTTGCAGGTAAAATGCCTGAAAACGATACTGAAATCGTGCTGTTGGTAGATACTAAAAACCGGATAAACAATACGATAATGAAGGAGCTTGGATTTGATACGCAGGCTGATTCAGTTGATTTCAGCGAGGTTATCGGTACAGAGCTTAAGGTTATATTAAACGACGATTATTATATAACTACTGAATATGGCACATATACTTTCAATACAGACTATAAGGCTATGTATGAATCGCAAAACAGTATAACTTTGAATGTTGCTGGAATTATACGTCCAAAGGAGGATTCACCTGCTTCTATGAGTGCTGACGGAGGCGCTTTAGGTTACAGTGATGCTCTTGCCCAGAGAGTTATTGATAATTCTGTAAATTCAGAGATAGTGAAGGCACAGGAAAAATCCGACGTCAATGTTTTGTCTATGGAATCTCTTGACGATGAAACAAAAAAACAGACGTTAGCTTATCTTGGCGGAAACGCTACGCCATATGTTGTTCAGCTTTATCCGTATGATTTTGAAACTAAGGATGAAATTTTAGAATACCTTGATAAATATAATGAAGGACTGGAAGAAAGCGATCAGATTTTATATACGGACATGGCAGGAATGATATCCGGTATGTCCGACGGTATCATGAACGGTATTACAATTGTTCTCATAGCTTTCGCCGGAACTAACCTAATAGTAAGCTTAATTATGATTGCGATTATTACATATACCTCCGTTCTTGAAAGAACCAAGGAAATTGGAATACTCAAAGCGCTTGGCGCCAGAAAGAAGGACATCACGAGAGTATTTGACGCAGAAACGTTTATTTTGGGTATATGCTCGGGATTACTTGGTATTATTATTGCTAAGCTCCTGACCTATCCTATAAATTCAATTATTTATAATATGACTGATTTAAAGGATGTCGCGCAGTTAAAAATAACTCACGCGCTTATACTTGTAGCAGTAAGCACTGTTCTTACGATGCTCGGAGGTCACATTCCCGCAAAAATGGCGGCTAAAAAGGACGCTGTAGAGGCTTTAAGAAGCGAATAGTATATTTACATATTGACAGGATTTTTAAAAGTGATATAATAAATATAAGATATTCACTGTTTTCGGGCTGCAAGGATATTATCTGAGCAATCGGCTTACAGGCTGTAGTTTTATGCTTGATTACCCGTATATGGATATATACGGGTATTTTTTTTGAAAGGAGCGATTATGGAAAGCAGAATAGCGGTTCTGGGAATTATCGTAGACGAACCTGAAATGTCTTCGTCCGTAAATGCAATTCTCCATGAATACGGTAATATTATTATAGGTAGAATGGGAATCCCTTATCGTGAAAAGAAGGTTGCCGTAATCTCTGTCGTCGTCGACGCCGATACCGACGTAATAAGTGCGATAACCGGCAAGCTTGGAAAGCTTAACGGGGTTTCTGTGAAAGCAGCAATATCTAAAAAATAAAATTTAAGGAGCATATAATTATGTTTGACAGTAAATCATCAAGATCGGAAGATTTTATAAACCATGATGAAATAATTAAAGTTTTGGAATACGGCAGGGATCATAAGAATGATTCGGAGATGGTTGACAATATTTTAAAAAAAGCAGAAACTCTTTCAGGACTTGATAGATATGAAGTATCAGTATTGCTTCACGCATGTGAGAACGAGGACAATTGTGAGCTGAGAGAAAAAATATTTAAAATGGCAAGAAAAATAAAGGAAGCAATTTACGGCAGAAGAATAGTTATGTTTGCGCCGCTGTATGTTTCCAATTACTGCATAAACGGATGTAAATACTGCGGTTATCACTGCGGATCTGGTATACGCAGGAAAAAGCTTACTCAGGAGGAGGTTGCGGAGGAATGCCGCGCCATAGAAGCAATGGGACATAAGAGGATTGCTATGGAAGCGGGAGAAGATCCTAAAAACTGTGATATTGATTATATTGTGGAATGTATGAAAACCGCGTATGCGACTAAAAACGATAACGGGGAAATACGCAGAATAAACGTTAATATCGCAGCTACTACAGTTGAAAATTATAAAAAGCTGAAGGCTGCTGGAATAGGCACTTATGTTTTATTTCAGGAAACATATCATAAGCCTACATATGAAAATCTTCATCCCTTTGGTCCGAAAAGCGACTATGATTATCATACTACAGCTCACGACAGGGCAATGCAAGGCGGTATTGACGACGTAGGAATCGGAGTTTTATATGGTTTATATGAGTATAAATACGAGGTTATAGGAACAATGCTGCACGTTAAGCATCTGGAAGATACCTTTGGAATAGGACCTCATACAATTTCAATACCTCGTATAAGAATGGCAGAGGGAGTTGATTTGGAGCTGTTTCCTAATATAGTTTCTGATGAGCAGTTCAAAACAATAATTGCCGTATTAAGGCTTGCAGTACCGTATACCGGAATGATTATTTCAACGAGGGAAGAAAAAAATTTCAGGGATGAAATTATTTCTCTTGGCATTTCACAGACAAGCGGCGGTTCATGTACAGGAGTAGGCGGATATTCAAAGCGCCTTGAGGACGGCGGAAGCGGGTGCGACGATCAGAGTACGGCGCAGTTCAAGGTTTCTGATGAAAGAACGGAAGCCGAGGTTTCAAAGGCTCTTTTGAAAAACGGCTACATACCAAGCTTCTGTACCGCCTGTTATCGTGCCGGAAGAACCGGCGATCGATTTATGCAGCTTGCAAAGACGGGAAATATTTCTAATTGCTGTTTGCCAAATGCAATGCTTACGCTTGCAGAGTACGCTCTTGATTACGGTGACGATGAATTTAAGAAGCTTACCTTTGACGTCATAAAAAGCGAGCGCGAAAGTATCAGTGAGGAAAAGGTAAAAGTGAAATTTGACGAATATCTTGATTTAATAAAATCAGGACAAAGGGATTTCAGATTTTAAAGGAGCAGTCTCATGATTTCAGAAATAAATCAGACGCCTAAAGCGCTGAGAATTCATATCGGAGTATTCGGAAATACAAATGCCGGCAAATCTACTTTTATAAATAACGTCAGCGGACAGGATGTAGCTCTTACATCTCATGTTGCAGGAACTACTACAGACCCGGTTTTCAAGCCTATGGAATTGCAGCCTGTCGGTCCGGTGGTGTTTATAGATACCGCGGGACTTGACGATACAAGCGAGCTTGGAAAAGCGCGCATACAGAAATCCTTAGAGCAGCTTGAGCAATGCGACGCAGCCGTCTTAGTTGTCAGCTCTGTTTCCGGAATAGATGAAACATTAAGAAAATGCGTCGATAAAATCAAGGGGCAAAAGCTTCCGCTGATAGTTGTTGAAAATATGATAGACGGGATTTCAAGCGGCAGGGATTACAGTGAATTTTGCGATATTTTTGTTAGATCCGATCTTAATGACAGATTACAGGCTGAGAAGCTGCAAAGGGCGATAATTACTGTGCTGAAGGATTTAACGGAAGATCCTGTTTTAACTGCTGATCTTGTAAAACCGAGCGATACGGTTCTACTTATTGCACCTCAGGATATACAGGCTCCTAAGGGAAGGCTCATTCTTCCTCAGGTGCAGGTTATCAGAGATCTTCTTGATAACGGATGTATGGTTTTGACTGTAACGACTGAAAATCTTAAAAATGCACTTGATTGTCTTAAAACCGCGCCTGCTCTGGTTGTTACGGATTCGCAGGTATTCGGCAGGGTAAACGAAATACTCCCTCAGGAAATCCCTCTTACTTCCTTTTCGCTTTTAATGGCTAAGATAAAGGGAGATATAGATGGTTTTATAAGGGGAGCGTATGCTATAGATAAACTAAAAAACGGAGATAAGGCGCTTATACTGGAAAGCTGCGCACATCACGCAATGGACGATGATATAGCAAGAATTAAAATACCGGCAATGCTGAGAAAATATACCGGTAAGAATTTAATAATAGACAATGTTTCCGGGCAGAAGGTAAATATTAATTTATCGGATTATAAGCTTGCTATTCATTGCGGGGGATGTATGATAAACCGCAGAGCAATGATTGCAAAGCAGAAAATGTTTGAGGACGCCGGAGTGCCAATGACAAATTTCGGAATATGTATCGCTTATATGAACGGAATGCTTGACAGAGTTTGTTATTAACAGGTAGGGAAAGCAGATATTTTTTTACGGACTTTTCGTTATTATGCGAAAAGTCCGTTGACATTTTTGCTCAAACGTTGTATAATTTACTTAATAAAGATATATGAATCGGGGAAGAAATATTGAAGGGAGGAATATATCATAGCGCTCTGTGATATATATGCTTATGAAAAAATATTTTAAAGCCTTGATTACAATGTGCGTATTCGTTTTTTCCTTGATTAATTCAACGCTTAACGTCAATGCGCTGGACGAGATCTTTTATACGTTATCAAATTCTGAAACTGAGATTGATCAAAGTGAAATTTTAAGAGACGATTTGATTATTTCAACAGAATATCTTCCTGATTTAAGCTATGCTTATAATAAAAATTCTTTCAAGTATTATGATCAACTTAATGATAACAATAAATCTGCCTATGATTCAATGAAAACATGGTTAAATCCAACAACGGAGGAAATTACTGTTACGTTTCCGGATATATTATCTTATCAGACCGATTCTCTGGATATGGGAAACTGGAGTGAAGAAGAGTATAATAATTTCTGGAATTATGTATTCGGCAATATAAGGTTCGGAAAGGACGCACTGATGTTTGATTATCCTGAAATTTTCTGGATTGATGAAAGTCAGATTGAGATAACCTTAAGCAGCGTCAGAACAAGCCGAAATATTTTAACAGGCGTTTATACGATGAAAATTTCTGAGCTTAAGCTTAAAGGCGGAGTTAAAGAGGAATACACGGATATCGCAGGAGCAGAGAAATACCAATCGCTGCTGGAAAGCTCTGTTGAATCGTTTGAAGCAGAGGGAAGCGATATATACCATAAGGTTAAGTATATTCATGATTATATTGCAGATAAGGTAAGCTATAACATGGATGCTCCTTATAATGATTCAGCAGTTGGTCTGTTCTGCGAGCCTTATGAAATTGTGTGCGAAGGCTATTCTAAAGCTTTCAAGCTGCTTTGTGATAAATATGAGATTCCCTGTATTGTCGTACCGGGCAATATTGACATTGAAAATAATATCGGACATATGTGGAATTATGTGAAGATGGAGGATGGAGAATGGTATGGCGTCGATTGCACCTGGGACGATACTGATTCTTCATCGAATCCGGTAAGGTATAATTATTTTCTTAAAGGCTCTGAAAGTTTTAATTTAAATCATACGCATGACACGGAATATTATACTACCGCTTTTACATATCCTGAGCTGTGCGCAGAAAATTATATATACAGTGTTTCGCAGCCCGTTACCAACACTGTTACTACTGATATCATTATTACTAGCGTATCGACTGAAAATACTACTGTTACTACCGATATTGTTATTACTAACGTTTCTGCCACCGAAACTACCTTTTATACTGAAACAACAGAAATAACAACTGATTTAAAGGGCGATTATAATACTGACGGAAAGATCAACTCGGCGGACTTAGTTGCTCTTAGAAGCTTTCTTCTGGGATTAAATCCTGTTGATATGGAATTTCCTGACGATGATATGAATGAGGACAATATAATAAATATTTTTGATTATATTATTTTATCCAGAAAAATTTTAGGAGGTATATAAAATGATCGATCATTTAATGCTGCTGACAAATTCACCGTCTACGGGAGATACTCGAAATATTATTTTATATATTACAATAGCCGCAATTGCAGCATTGCTTATAGTTGTATACATAATTTTAGGCAGAAAATCAAAAAAATAATATAAAAGGACCGTTTAAATTTAAACGGTCCTTTTATATTATTTATAGCATTTAAAAACGTTTTCTGTATGTTCCTTATCTGAATTTTTAGTAATCAGACTTATTAGGGGGACTATTATTATTGATAAAATCATAGTTATTGCGCCGGCGTTTATCGGGGACGCAAGATTTAATTTGAATGATGCGGCTTTATTTGCAAGATCGGGAAAAAGGTCGAATCCAAAAAGTATCATGTGTCCGACAGTCAGACCTATACCGAGTATAAAGCTTGCCCATACTGACGCCTTAGTTATTTTTTTGCTGAATAATCCGAACATGAAAGGGCCCAAAAAGGCGCCCGCAAGCGCACCCCATGAATAAGACATGAGCGTTGAAATTGACGCGTTTTTATTGAATGCTATAATAACCGATATTAATAGAAATACTGCAATAAGCACACGCATTATAACAACTTCTTTTTTGTCGCTTTGATTTTTCATTTTTGGTTTAATAAAATCTATAGTCAGAGTTGAGCTTGAAGTAAGCACAAGGGAAGAGAGGGTAGACATCGATGCTGATAATACAAGCACTACGACCAGACCTATAAGGATATCCGGCAGGGCGGTGTCAAGAAGTGCGGGGATCATGGCGTCGAATTCCGGTTTTCCGTTGGACAATGTACTGATCAATGTCTTGGAGCTGTCTGTGCTGTCAAGCGTACAGAAAAGTCTGTCAAATCCTCCTAAAAGATATGATCCTCCCGCTACTATAAGAGCAAAAACAGTTGATATTATAGTTCCCTTTTTAATTGCGTTTTCATTTTTTATAGCATAAAATTTATGTATCATCTGAGGAAGTCCCCAGGTACCCAAAGATGTGAGTATTATTACTCCTAAAAGGTTAATTGGATCGGGTCCGAACAGACTGTTGAATTGATTTTTTTGTCCGTTTATCTCTATTTCTCCAAGTTTATTCAGCGCTTCTGAAAAACCGCCCTGATTATTTATTGCGCATATTACTACTGCCGCTATTCCTATAAGCATTACAATACCTTGAATGAAATCATTGATTGCAGTAGCCGTATAACCGCCGAGAATAACATATATTGCTGTTATAATAGCCATAGCTATTATAATGATTTTATATGAGCTGTCAGAATTAAGGTTAAACGCCATATTGAACAGACGTGAAAGTCCGTTATATACGGAAGCGGTATAAGGAATCAAAAATATAAATACAATCAATGCAGACGCAATTTTAAGTCCTTTGGAATTAAAACGCTTTTCAAAAAATTCAGGCATGGTTTTAGCGTTCAGGTGATTGGACATTATTCTTGTACGTCTTCCTAATACAATCCATGCCAGAGCGCTTCCTATAACGGCGTTTCCTATTCCGATCCATGCCGCGGAAACTCCATAGCTCCATCCGAACTGCCCCGCATATCCGATAAAAACAACTGCTGAAAAATATGACGTGCCATAAGCAAAGGCTGTAAGCCATGAGCCTACATTACGGCCGCCAAGTACAAAATCGCTGACGGATTTGGTTTTGCGCGATGTGTAAAGACCTATACCCATCATAATCGCTATGTATACCATCAGCATACCTAATGTGATAGAAGTTGTCATATAATTTTCTCCTTTAATGTCTTGTAGCTTTAAACTGATAAAGCAATTAATATTTTAGCAGTTATTTTAATATTTGTCAATAGTTTTTGTAAATTTTGTAGTACCTTTTTATGTTGCAATTATGAAAATATAATGGTATAATTATATAGTAATTTAAAGGGGGATTTAAATGGATATTGTCAGAAAGGGAAGTTATAGGAACGTTCTCGGCAGAACCATTTTATTTGCAGCAGAAAAATTCTGCGGAAACTTTGTAGGCTTCGGTTATGCGGAAGGCGTTGCAGGGGCGGACGGAAAGCCGCAGGGCGTTTATGCTCTGGATTTTGACGGAAAATTTAATGAATTGGAAATAATAGCCGTTATTGAAAGGCTTAATGATGTAAAAGACATATGGGTCGGAGTGCCTCATGATAAAATTCTATATGAGCCGTATATCAGAGATAGGATAGGATTTTATGAAAAAAATTTTAAAACCGAATATCATTTCTTATATGAAAAGACATGCGGTTCGGTTTTGTTTTTACGAGACAACGGCGTAAAAAAATATCTCCTTATAAAAAATGACAGCGGTCATATAGGTTTTCCGAAAGGACATATTGAGATCGGCGAAACCGAGCGCCAGACTGCTCGCAGAGAAGTATTGGAGGAAACCGGTATAGATATTGAAATCAATGAAGAAACCAGACAGGAATATACGTATAAAACGCTGAACGGCTCAATAAAAAAATGCATTTATTTCTGTAATGAATTTGATATGCAGGAAATAAAGATTCAACAGGAAGAAATCTCAGAAAGCTGGCTTTTGCCATATGAAGAAGCAATGAAGCTTTTGAATTTTAAAGAGGACAGAAGAATTCTTGAGAAAGCGGACGGTATGTATGACTAAAAAAGAAAGAGCGCTGCTTGCCTGTGAAGCGCTGGAAAAATTATATCCTGAAATCAAATGTTCTCTTAACTTTTCAAAGCCTTACGAACTGATGATTGCCGCTCGTCTTTCTGCTCAGTGCACAGACGCCAGGGTCAATATTGTAACAGAGGAGCTTTTTAAAAAATATCCTACTCTTGAAGCATTTGCGGAAGCGGATTTGAAGGAGCTTGAAGAAGCTGTAAGGCCTTGCGGCTTTTACAGAACCAAGGCGAAAAGTATAAAGGAGATGGCTGGTCAGCTTATAAATAATTTCGGCGGGGAAATTCCTGACAATATGGAGGATCTGCTTACCATTTCAGGAATCGGACGAAAAACGGCTAATCTTATGATGGGCGATGTATGGGGTAAACCGGCAATAGTTACGGATACTCATTTTATCAGGATAACCGGAAGACTTGGTCTTACAAATAATAAGGAGCCGAGAAAGGTGGAGGAGGATCTTGTTAAGCTTATTCCTCCGGAGGTTTCTTCGGACTTTTGTCACAGGATAGTACAGTTCGGCAGAGATGTGTGCAGAGCCAGAAATCCGAAATGTATTGACTGCATATGCGGCGGTTTCTGTAAATATTTTCGTGGCTTAAAAAAAGGAAAGTGATGTTTATGAAGTTTTTCCGTTCTTTAAAATATGCAGTTACGGCAGCGGCAGTGTGCTTATTGTGTTTTTCCGGCAGAAGCGAATATGTTTTTGCCGTATCCTCCATTGATATTGAAAACGATCTTAACGGCGACGGGGCTGTCGATATAAACGACATAGAGCTTTTAAGCGAATTTTTACTTGGAAAACACACGGACGCGGTTGTCGGCGCCGATACAAATCATGATGGAGATATAAATGTTTTTGACCTGATAAAGCTTAAACGCATTATAAATAATTCAGGTGGTTATACCGGTTTTATCACTGCCGACGGACGTATTTTAAAAGATGAAAACGGCAGACAATATATAATTAAAGGTATGGCCTTCGGAAATAAGGTATGGGATAATCCGGCAGAGCCGCCTGTAAATAAGCATCATACTGAAGAAAGCTATGAAGAGCTTGCGGATTTGGGATTTAATTCGGTAAGATTTTATTTGAATTATAGCTTGTTTGAAAACGACGCTTCGCCTTATGAATACAAGGAAAGCGGTTTCAAATGGTTAGATCAGAATATTGAATGGGCGGAAAAATACGGAATACGGCTGGTACTTAACATGCACTATCCTCAGGGTGGCTATCAGTCTCAGGGCAATGGCGACGAGCTGTGGACGGATACTGAGAATCAGAATAGACTGATTGCTTTATGGACAGAAATTGCCCGACGCTATTCTGATAATCCGTCGGTTCTGGGATATGGTATTGTAAACGAGCCGGTAGTTTCAGCTAAGGATTATGAGGATCCATTGGAAAAATGGCGGGAGCTTGCACAGGATATTACTGACAGTATCAGAACGGTTGACGATAATCATTTGATTTTCGTAGAGAGAATGTGTGCTGCGGAGGATACCGCTACAGGAAATTTACAATGGGAAAATTTTAATAATGATAATAATTTCATCAAAATAAACGGAGATGATATCGTATATGAATTTCATTATTATGACTATCATCCGTTTACCCACCAGGGATTTGACTGGGCAGGAACACAGGGATATGATCTGACATATCCTGACGAGTCAATTGCTATATCAACTTCCGGTTCTTCATGGGAAGCTGCGACCTTTGACGGAGACAGTGCGGATTTGAAATCGGAAGAGTGGCAATATCTTGAAAGCTCTTTAATGACTATTACAGAAGATAATCAAAAACTGCTCAATTTAGTTTTTCAGGCGCAGAACCTTGGTAATGACGGGATTGCCTATGCGGATAATCTTAAAATTGACGAATATGATGAAAACGGCAAATTTGTTAAAACCGTATATTCGGAAGATTTTAAAAATGGCAATATGTTTAGCTTCTGGTCTGAAAATAATACAGGATCAGGGGGTAAGGCGAATATCGGCTATGACGATAACGCGTCTTTATGTATAAGCGGAACAACCTCCGACGCCAGCTTTGGTAGAAATAATTTGCTTGCAGTAAAGGGACACAGCTACAAGGCAAGCGGTTATTTTAAAGTTGAGAACGCAGGTCAGAGCGCCGTCGTTCGTCCGAGAGTAGACGTATGGAGCGCTGATGAGGTCAGTGCGTTTAATAAGGATTTTCTTGAAAAATCAATCCTTAATAATATAAGGTTTTCTATTGATAATAACGTACCGGTTTATTGCGGTGAATTCGGAGCCGGAGTAAATTGCTTTAAAAATGATCGCGGCGGAGACAGATGGGTATCCGATGTAATAGACGTGTTTATTGAAAATGATATAAGCTTTAATTATCATACATATCATGAAACGGGGTTTGGTCTTTATACGGACTGGAATGATCTGCCCACTACGCTTAACGAGGTATTATACGAATTGTTTAAAGTTAAGCTTACCGGTATACGTTCTCCATGAAGCCTTTATATAAATAATAATTTTTAGTTTAATCCCTATTGACAAAAAAATGAAATTGATATAAAATAAATAAGTATATTATTTTTAATACTGTTGCGCTCTGTTTACAATGAATTTCATTATATTGCTGATTCTGAATAGGCGTTATCAATTTCTTTTAAATAATAATGACTAATTTTAATTAAAAGGCGGATTATAAATGGGTATATTTGGTAAAATATTCGGTTCATACAGTACAAAAGAACTGGCAAGAATCGAACCTATAAAGGAAAGCGTTTTAAAGCTTGAAGAACAGTATGCTGCAATGTCTGATACGGAGCTTAAGGCTCAGACTCAGAATTTCAGGGACAGGCTTGATACCGGCGAATCTATCGATATGATTCTTCCGGAGGCCCTGGCTACAGTACGCGAGGCTGCTTACAGGGTTTTGGGGAAAAAACCTTTTCCCGTTCAAATTATTGGCGCAATCGTTCTTCATCAGGGACGTATAGCTGAAATGAAAACAGGCGAAGGTAAAACACTCGTTGCATGCGTGGCTTCCTATTTGAATGCGCTCCCGGGAAAAGGAGTGCATGTCGTTACGGTAAACGATTATCTTGCAAAGACGCAGTCTGATGAAATGGGCAAGGTACTGCGTTTTTTAGGCCTTACTGTCGGCTGTATACTTCATGGTCTTACAAATGAGGAAAGAAGAGCCGCTTATAACTGTGATGTTACATATGCAACTAATAACGAGCTTGGCTTTGACTATCTTCGCGACAACATGGTTATTCATGCAAGGGACAGGGTTCAGCGTAAGCCTAACTTTGCAATTGTGGACGAGGTTGACTCTATACTTATAGACGAGGCAAGAACTCCTCTTATAATATCGGGACGGGGAGATAAATCTACCGAGCTTTACGACATTGTTGATAAGTTCGCAAGGAATCTTGTTTCTACAACGGTTGTAGAAATTGACGATAAGCAGGATCAGGATGAAATCAATGAAAATGTTGATTATATAATTGATGAAAAGGCTAAAACAGCAACAATTACCAGATCAGGCGTTAAAAAGGCGGAAAAATATTTTAATGTCGACAATCTGATGGATCCCGATAATATGACTCTTCTTCATCACATAAATCAGGCTCTTAAAGCACATGGTGTAATGCATGCTGATATTGATTATGTGGTTAAGGACGGAGAAGTTATAATAGTTGACGAATTTACGGGACGTCTTATGCTGGGAAGGCGATTTAATGACGGTCTGCATCAGGCGATTGAAGCTAAAGAGGGAGTAAAAATTGCTCATGAATCTAAGACTCTGGCAACTATTACCTTCCAGAACTATTTCCGTCTTTATAAAAAGCTTTCTGGTATGACCGGTACCGCTATGACGGAAGAAGACGAATTCAGAGAAATATATAAGCTGGACGTTATTGCAATTCCGACAAATAAGCCTGTTATACGTATAGATCATTCAGATCAGATTTACAGGACTGAATCCGGTAAATTCAAGGCGATAATCGACCAGATAGTTGAATGTCATAAAAAGGGACAGCCGGTGTTGGTGGGTACCATTTCAATTGAAAAATCAGAGCTGCTTTCCGCTATGCTGAAGCGGAAAGGCGTTAAGCATGAGGTTCTTAATGCTAAATATCATGCCAAGGAAGCGGAGATCGTTGCTCAGGCCGGAAAGCTTGGCGCAGTTACCATTGCTACAAATATGGCGGGACGCGGTACTGATATTATGCTTGGAGGAAACGCTGAATTTCTTGCCAAAGCTGAAATGCGTAAAAGAGAATATGATGAAGAAATTATAAATGAAGCAGTTGGTTTTGCCGACACTGATGATGAAGAAATATTGGCGGCCAGAGCGGTTTATAAAGAGCTTTACGATAAGTATAATGCCGAAGTAAAGGAAAAAGCAAAGGATGTAAAGGCTGCGGGCGGTCTTTATATTCTGGGTACCGAACGTCATGAATCAAGGCGTATTGATAATCAGCTTAGAGGACGTTCGGGACGTCAGGGCGATGAAGGCGAGAGCCGTTTCTTCCTTTCAGTTGAAGACGATCTTATGCGTATTTTTGCCGGAGACAGGCTTGAAAATATGATGAATACGCTTAATGTTGAAGAAGATATGCCTATCGAAAGCAAAATGCTTACAAGGATAATTGAATCCTCACAGAAAAAGGTAGAAGGCAGAAACTTTAGTATCAGAAAGAACGTATTGAACTATGACGACGTTCTTAATAAGCAGCGTGAGATTATTTATACTCAGCGTTCACAGGTTCTCGACGGCGAGGATCTTCATGCAAGTATACTTAATATGATGCATGAGCTGGCGGTTGAATCGGTTAATAATTATCTTTTGGATGATGAGGACAGAGATAATTGGAATCTTATCGGGCTAAAGGATCACTTTCTTGGCTGGGTTCTTAGGGACGAGGATCTCGACTACAGCGACGACCAGCTTGAAGAGATTAAAAAAGCTGATGTTGTAAAGCTTCTTGAAGACAGAATGCTTGAAATATATTCGGCTAAGGAAGCGGAGTTCGGCGGAGAGCTTATAAGAGAGCTTGAAAGAGTTATTCTTCTTAAGGTTGTTGATACAAAGTGGATGAACCATATTGACGACATGGCAGAGCTTAAAAAGGGTATCGGTCTGAGAGCGTTCGGACAAAAGAATCCGGTTGTTGAATATAGATACGAGGGCTTTGAAATGTTCGACGCAATGGTAGAAGCTATTCGCGAAGATACTGTAAGAATGCTTTTGACTGTAAGAATTCAGAAAAATTCTCCTCCTCAGCGTGAGCAGGTTGCAAAACCTGATCCGCCTAATGCCGGAAGTATTACTATGACTTCTTCAAAAAAGAAACCCGGGGATAATGATCCTTGCCCTTGCGGATCGGGGAAAAAATATAAGAAATGCTGCGGAATGAAGCAGAATAATTAAATTTATATGATTTAACAGCCAATTATTTTTGATTGGCTGTTTTGTATTGTTGGCAGTATTCAAATTAAGAATGAGATTGCTTGTTATCTTGTAAAATATAACGGTATTGGTATAAAAAATAATTATGGTTGAAATAATTATCGGATTTTCGGTCTTTTTGCTGGAAAATAAGTGAAAAGCGAAAATTTAATTGACAACAGGGCGGATATAATATATAATATAAGAAACAGCAGCATAAATTTTTAACAGATTTTCAGGGGGGCTGATGTGTGAATAACGGAGGTGCCGCAGTAAAGCAGGCAAAAATCTCTGAAGAAATGATAACGGCAATCAGAATGGAGACTTTTACAGAAGTCAAGGAAGGGGTAACGGATTATCCTGTATTGGATTTTGACAGTAGGAGGCTGGAGCTTCTACATGCGGGGGTGCAGGAAACTCTTAAACATAGTGAAGTAAAGCCGGCGGGAGGCGCGGCATATAAAGCTGTAAAGCGTACAATGGATATTGTGATTTCATTAGTCGGTATTATAGTTTTATTTATACCAATGTGCATTATGGCTTTAATAATTTTCCTTGACGATAAGGGTAATCCGTTTTTTTCTCAAACAAGAATTACAGAAAACGGTAAACCGTTTAAAATGTATAAGCTTCGTTCTATGTGTATGGATGCGGAAAAAAAATTTGCTGAAGTGCAGAAAAAGAATAAATGCGATGGTATAGCGTTTAAAAGCGATGAGGATTCTCGCATTACTCGAATTGGCAAATTCATAAGAAAAACTTCTATTGATGAGATCCCTCAGCTTTTGAATGTGCTCAAAGGCGATATGTCCATTATAGGTCCAAGACCACCGCTTCCGAGAGAAGTAGTCTTGTATACGCCGGAGCATATGAATAGACTGCTTGTTAAAGGCGGGTTGTCATGTGTTTGTCAGGTCGAGGGAAGAAGCGATATGGAATTTGATAAATGGATTGAAACAGATATTGAATACATAAAAGAACGTAGTATCGTTAAGGATATATCTCTTATTTTCCGAACTGTTTTTGTTGTTATCAGGGGAAGAGGCGCAAGATAAAAATTTGATTAGAATAATTCCTTTTTTTCAGATACTTTATAAGTGTCTTTAAAAAAGGAATTTTTTATATTATAAAGAGGATGTTGACATTATTAGCCGATCTATCATTTTAAGGAGGGCGTATAGAAGAATGGAGTTTTATGAAATTAAGGAAAATAAAAAGCAATATCTTGATCTGCTTTTGCTTGCAGACGAACAGGAAAATATGATAGATAAATACCTTGAACGGGGCTCAATGTTTATTATTGATAAACATGACGTTAAAGCTGTCTGTATTGTGACTGATGAAGGCTGCGGAATAATTGAAATAAAAAATATTGCTGTCAGACCGGAATATCAGAGGCACGGTTATGGAAGAGCTATGATAAATTATATTGCAAGACGTTATTCAGAAAATTACAGTATTATGCAGGTCGGAACAGGAGACAGTCCATTAACCGTACCGTTTTATATAAAATGCGGTTTTACAGAGTCGCATAGAATAAAAAATTTTTTCAGGGATAATTATGATCGTCCCATAATTGAGCGCGGAGCAACGCTTTGCGATATGGTGTATTTTCGTAAAATAATAGGTTGAATATATGATAAAAAAATTATTCCGTATGAAAAGCTCAGTAAAAAAGAAAAGCGTCGACTTAATAATCTAAAATGCAATGACTGGTCAGGTATCGATCTCGTTACTTGCATTGCGGATACCGACAGAAAAGATATAAGAGGTAATCTAAATATCCTGATAATTATCAGGATATTTTTATACTAAGGGGAATTATTTAATGCAAATTGCACAATACGGTATATTATTATTCGTATAAATAAACAAAAAACATGTTTTTTTGTAGAAACGTATTGACTTTTATAATAGAACGGTGTATAATGCAATCAAGGTAAACGATTACCCAATTATGCATTTTACTTTTATTTCAAATGGTACAGTATTCTCAAAGATATAATTTAAGGAGGAGTAATGAAAAGTAAGGATCATTCGATTGCCATTCCGGAGAAAAAAATATCAATGGCAGAAATTGCTGTAATGGCGGACGTTTCGATCGCAACTGTTTCACGCGTCTTAAATAAAAACGGCAGGTATTCTGCCGAAACTGAACAAAAGGTAATGAAGATCGTTGAAAAATATGGCTACCAAATAAACCAGAGCGCCAAAAGTTTAAGAACCAGCAAAACGAACAGTATCGGAGTTATTGTTCCTGACATAACAAATGAGTTTTTTGCGAATATAGTCCGGGCGATCGAGAAATATGCTGTTCCGGAGGGCTATACAGTTTTTGTGTGCGATTCAGATGAAAATTCTCATATGGAGGATTTACATATTTCATCTCTTGTTTCAAGAGATGTCGACGGTATAATTTATATAAGCGTTAAAGAAGATGTAAAAAAAATATATGAGGATTATAAAATACCGGTTGTATATATTGACAGAAGACCTGAAAATGCAGGTACGCTTGTAATATCCGATAACGAGTCGGGAGGCTTTCTTGCAACTGAGGAATTGATAATGAAAGGCTGCAGAAATATAGTAGCCTTGAAGGATAAACAGAATTTTTCGACCGTAAGACACAGATTCAGCGGTTATTTAAAGGCTTTGAATAAATATTCAATACCGGTAAAAGATCAGTTTATTATTAAGACAAATGTCACTTATTATGATTCTAAAAATGCGATGTTGGATTTCATTAATAAAGGATATGAATTTGACGGAATATTTGCCAATAACGATATTATGGCAATAGGCGCGCTGCATGCTTTAAGGGAAAATAATATAAAAGTACCTGACGATGTAAAAATAGTCGGATTTGATGGCACCTCCTTATCGGAAATATGCGATCCTCCGATTACTACTATAATTCAGGATTTCGATAAAATCGGTCAGCGCAGCGTAGAACTGTTATTTGATCTTATTGACGATGTGAAATTATCAACCGTGGATTATATAATACCAGTTAAAATAGCTTGCCGTAAAAGTACCTCATGTAACTGAATAGAAAAAACAAAATGTTCTGAACATTTTGTTTTTTTGGCGGTAATGAGTAAACGATTACCCAATATTATGTATAATAAATCAAACGGGATTGTTGAAATAATTTAGTGAAAGGAGCAGAATATGGAAGCTGCTAAAAATCTTGTTGAAATGAAAGGCGTTGTGAAAAAGTTTCCCGGAGTTACTGCGCTGAATAATATATCCTTTAATATAAGGTCGGGAGAGGTTCATGTTTTACTTGGCGAGAACGGAGCCGGCAAATCAACGCTTATGAAAATTCTGAGCGGCGTTTATCAGCCTACACAGGGAAGTATTGTGATTGACGGAAAAGAATTTTCCAGACTTACTCCTAAAGAATCTACCGAGAACGGTATTAGTGTTATATATCAGGAATTGAGCGTTATAAACGAGCTTTCTATTCAGGAAAATTTATTTATCGGAAAGTTACCTATGAAAAAATTAGGACCTGTAGAGGTTGTCGACTATAAAACCATGAATAAAAGAGCTTTGAAGCTTATGGCAAAGGTCGGCTTGAAAAGAGATCCGAAAACTCCGGTTGAGGCCATAAGTATATCTGAAAAGCAGCAGGTTGAAATAGCTAAAGCTCTGGCGTCAGACAGTAAGGTTCTGGTTATGGACGAGCCTACGGCTTCACTCACCAACGAAGAGGTAAATCATTTATTTAGCGTAGTTCGTCAGCTTAAGGAGGAAGGGAAGGGGATAGTTTTTATAACTCATAAAATGAATGAGATTATTGAGCTTGGAGACAGGGTAACAGTTTTAAAGGACGGCGCTTATGTGGGGACAAGAAATGTAAGTGACGTAACAATAGACGATCTCGTGGCAATGATGGTAGGCAGGACGGTTAAGCATAATTATCAGCATGAAGAAGACCATGATTTTGAAAAAGAAGACGTTATATTTGAAGTCAGAAATCTTACAAGAAAAGATGATTCGGTAAAAAATATATCTTTTAAGCTTCATAAGGGAGAAATACTTGGATTTTCAGGACTTGTAGGTTCCGGAAGAAGCGAAATGATGAATTCAATTTTTGGAGCCGAGCCTAAAAAAAGCGGAGATATTTATGTTAGAGGCAAAAGGGTGAACATAAAAAATCCTTATTCGGCAATAAAAAACGGACTTGCGATGGTTACTGAGAATCGACGCGAAACGGGTTTTTTTCATAATTTTTCTATCAGAGATAATATTTCTATTCTGCCTTATATCAAGACTTCAAAAGGCGGAGGCGTTATAGGTCTTACGAGCAGAAAGTTTGGTAATGCGTCTGCCAAAAAGCAAAAATCAGATCTGAATATTAAGTGCGCTGACGTAAGTCAGAATATAACGGAGCTATCAGGCGGAAATCAACAGAAGGTCATATTGGGAAAATGGCTCGCGGCAGATTCTCAGATAATTATTTTTGACGAGCCTACCAAGGGTATAGATATAGGAAGCAAGAGCGAAATTTACGCTTTGATGAGAAGGCTTTCCGACGAAGGCAAGGGAGTCCTTGTTGTATCTTCAGAGCTTCCGGAGCTGCTGGCTGTATGCGACACAATTGCAGTATTCAGAGAAGGTGAAATTGTTGAAACCTTCAAGCACAAGGACGCTACTGAAGAAAAGATAGTTTACGCCTCCACTAACGGCGAATAATTGATTATTTATGAGAAATGAGGTTACATTATGAATAACATATTGACTGCGAAAAATCCTATTGAAAAGCGAAGGGAAAAGCTTACATTCAATACAATCTGGCAGAAATACGGAACGATTGGAATTCTTGTTATTTTACTGGGAATACTTGCGGCAGCTAAACCGAATGTATTCTTTTCCGCAAATACTGTTCCGCAGATACTTGCCCAAAGCTCTGTTAATATACTTATTGCACTTGGAGAATTTTTTGCAATACTGATTGCCGGAATCGATCTTTCAGTCGGATCGGTTGTAGCCTTGACAGGTATGATGACGGCTAAAATGATGGTTGCAGGTATGCACCCCGTAGCAGCGGTAATACTGGGAGTTTTACTCGGCGCGGCCTTAGGCCTTATTAACGGTGCGCTGGTGAATGTGACAGGACTTCATCCGTTCATTATAACACTTGGAACGCAGGCTATTTTCAGAGGCGCAACGCTTATAGTTTCCAATTCTAGCGCCGTATTCGGATTCCCGGCAAGCTTTACCAAATCAATATCAGCTTCGGTATTAGGAATTCCAGTTATTGCGATAGTTGCTATTATAGTAGCTCTGATACTTGCTTTTCTGACGATAAAAACAAAGCTAGGACGGAATATTTACGCCCTTGGAGGAAATAAGGAATCCGCATGGTATTCAGGTATAAACGTTAAGCTGCATACGCTGATAGTATTTATCATTTCCGGACTTTGCGCCGGTATTGCGGGAATAGTATTACTCGGAAGGGTGGGCTCTGCCGAACCGGCCGCGGCGACAGGATTTGAAACATATGCAATTGCGGCGGCTATTATCGGAGGTACAAGCTTCTTCGGAGGAAAAGGTAAAATTCACGGCGTAGTAGTAGGCGGCCTTATAATCGGCGTTATCAATTATGGAATGAATATACTTTCGCTTTCAAGTACCCTGCAGCAGGTTGTAATGGGCGCATTGATTATCGGATCGGTTGCTCTTGACAGATTTGTCGGAAGTAAAAATACGTCAAAGTAAAATAAAATTTATGGAGGAATTTATGAAAGCTATGTTTAATCCCTCGCTTATGTGTATGGACTTGCTTGATATTAAAAAACAGACGGAAATATTAAACGAAAGATGCGATTTGTATCATGTTGACATTATGGATGGTCATTTTGTAAAAAACATAACACTTTCTCCCGATTTTGTAGCAGCCTTTGCTAAAATTGCAAAAAAGCCCATAGATTGCCACCTGATGTGCGAATATCCTGACGATTATATTGAAACGCTGGCTAAGGCCGGAGCGACTTATATATGTCCTCATGCAGAAACAATCAATTCTGACGCATTCCGTATTATTAACAAGATAAGGGCTTTAGGATGCAGGGTTGGAGTAGTTCTGAATCCCGCTACACCTCTGAGCTATATACAAAATTATATTCATAAGCTCGATAAGATAACGATAATGTCAGTTGATCCTGGATTTGCAGGACAGCCGTTTATCCGTGAAATGCTTGGCAAAATTAAAGAAGCTAAGGAGCTTAAAGAAAAAAACGGTTACAAATATCTTATTGAAGTTGACGGTTCCTGCAATGAAAACACTTTCAGAGAACTTTCACAAGCCGGTACAGAAGTATTTATTGTGGGCGCTTCAGGACTTTTCAGTAAGGACAAGGATCTTGCGAAGGCTTGGGATAAGATGATAGAGTCTTATAATAAGGCTGTAAAAACGGAGGTGGAGCTTGATGAAGTACGCTCTCGGAATTGACATCGGAGGCACCAATTTCCGTATAGGAGTAATCGGAGAAAACGGGGAGCTTATCGGTTTTGAAAAAAAATCAAGTAAAATTTTTAATGATTGCGGCGTTGTAGAAATACTTGAATCGGAAATCAGCAGTTATCTGAAAAAAAACGGAATGGAAGGAAAAATATCCGCCGTTGCGATAGGTATACCGTCAATTGTAAGTAAAGACAAAAAGACGGTTTACTCGACGCCTAACTTAAAAGGTTTTGATAATATCAATCTTGGAGATCCGTTGAGCAAATATTTCGGAATACCGGTATTTATTGACCGTGATGTAAATTTTCTTTTGCAGAGCGATATTGCAGGTCTGGGACTTGACGCAGACAAAACTATACTTGGCTTTTATATTGGAACCGGATTAGGCAATGCTGTTTATATAAACGGAAAATTTCATTACGGGAAAAACGGGGCTGCCGGAGAGCTTGGTCATATACCGTTTATAGATTTAAACGAATTATGTACCTGCGGAAATAAGGGCTGCGCAGAGCTGCGCTGTTCAGGTAGGTATCTGGAAATGTTAGCTGCGGAGCATTTTCCAGACGTTGAAATAAGGAATATATTTAAAAAATACAGCTCTCATCCTTTAATACAAAAATATGTCAAAGATCTGGCAATTCCGATAGCGGCAGAAATAAACATACTCGATCCGGATTATATAATTCTTGCGGGCGGAGTCGTTTATATGAAGGATTTTCCGAAAGAGCTTCTGGAAGAGTCTATTCACTTTTATACGAGAAAACCCTATCCGGAGAAAAATCTGGATATCAGATTTTCTCAGCATACGCAGCAGAGCGGAGTTATTGGCAGCGGAATGTTTGCCTTAAATTCAATAAAAAATAATTTAAATTAAGAGAGGTTAATTACTATGAAAAAAAGATTCTTTAAAACGCTTGTTTCGTCAGTTCTGGCGTTGAGCATGGGCTTTGGACTTGTTGGCTGCGGAAACGATTCCGACAGCAAATCGGCAAACGCAGATTATGCGGTTATCCTTAAAACATTGTCGAACGACTTTTGGGCAACTATGAAAAAGGGTATCGAGGATAAAGCTAAAGAGCTTGGAGTTTCAGTAGATATTTTTGCGGCTCAGAGTGAGGACGATACAGAAGGGCAGCTCAAGATACTTGAAAATTGTATTAACGTAGGCTATAAGGCAATCGGAGTTGCGCCGCTTTCACCGACAAATCTAATTAACGGAATTGCTCAGGCAAACAAAAAGGGCGTTTACGTAATGAATATTGATGAAAAAGTAGATATGGATACATTGAAGAGTTCGGGGGGAAGCGTTATTGCTTTCGCAACCACTGATAACGTCAAGGTCGGAGAAAAGGGAGCAAATTATATTATTGAACAGCTTGCAGACGGCGGAGACGTCGCGATTATTGAGGGTAAGGCAGGAAACGCTTCAGGCGAGGCAAGAAAAGAAGGCACTACAAACGCTTTCAAAGCGGCGGCGGGAATTAACCTTGTAAGTTCTCAGCCTGCCGACTGGGACAGACAGAAGGCTCTTGACGCGGCGACGAGCATTATTCAGATGAATCCGGGCTTAAAGGCTATTTACTGCTGCAATGATACAATGGCTTTAGGAGCTATTCAGGCAGTTAAAAATGCTAATAAATTGGGAGAAATCATTGTAGTCGGTACCGACGGAGCCGCTGAAGCTCTTCAGAGTGTAGAAGCCGGCGAGCTTTCAGCGACAGTTGCTCAGGATTCAGCCGGAATCGGAGCCGTATCTCTGGAGCAGATGGTAAACGCGGTTAAGTCGGGAGCAGAAATAAATCCTGACAATGTGCCTGAAACTATTCCGGTGGATTCATATATAGTTTCAAAAAAATAATTAAATCTTAATTTAATAAGGACAGTGTTATAACTGTCCTTTTATTTTAAAGGAGGAATTTTATGAAAATAGCGGTTGGATGCGATCATGTAGGCTTTGAATATAAAAATGAAATAATTTCACATTTAATTGAAAAGGGTATTGAAGTTATTGATTTTGGAACAAATAATACGGAAAGAACCGATTATCCGATTTACGGCGAGGCAGTTGCAAGGGCTGTGGCGGGAGGAAACTGCGATAAGGGAATACTTATATGCGGGACAGGAGTGGGGATTTCTCTTGCCGCTAATAAGGTAAAGGGAATTCGCGCAGTGGTTTGCAGCGAACCGTATTCAGCTTTGCTTTCACGTCAGCATAACGACACTAACGTACTTGCAATCGGCGCGCGGGTCGTCGGTATCAGTCTTGCATTTATGATAGTAGATTCTTGGCTGAGCGGAGAATTTGAAGGAGGCCGTCATCTGAATCGTGTAAAAATGATTGGTGAAATAGAAAATAAGGATAATTAGCCGTTTATATTAACCCGTTTCTTAAACAAGAAACGGGTTTTTAATTGTATATTAAGAAAAAAATAAAAATACGACGCGATCTTAAATAAATGATCGAAATCGGGCTTGATTAGTTATCTTATTTGTGCTATAATTATTTTATCAGTCAGCGTGTATTTTCAATTACATTACAAGCTGAAGGTAGATTAAGCTTAATGGGAGGGGATACGGAATGTATCCCTGTTTGTTTTTAAGGAGTAAAGATGGATAATAAAAAAGAAAAAAAGCAAAGTATTTTTGAGACGGTCAGACAGGTAGATGAAAATGAAAAGCGAAAGCTCGAAGAAAAAAAGGCGGCTGCGGCAAAAATTGAAAAAAGAAAAAGAGAGCAATATAATAAAACTCTTGCTGAAGAAAGGGTAGAGCTGTTAAAAATAAAGCAGGGCTTAATTACTGAATCTGATAAAATAGATTTGTCTCCCGATGATGAAAAACAATATACCTTTTGGGAAAAAATAAAGAATTTTGTTTATCATAATAAATGGTGGCTTGGAATTACGACGTTTTTTGTTCTTATTGCGGCATTTTTAGTTTATGACACACTTACAACAACAAAATCTGATATTAATATAATGCTGCTGTGCGACGATACGGAGCTTTATACTCATTATCAGGATATCGGCAAATATTTTGACAGCCTGACGGAAGATTATAATAATGACGGTGAAAATTATGCAAATGTTTTATATATACCGATATCAGACGATGAAAATGCTAATACAAAAAGTCTCAGTCCATACGACTCTAATCTGACTAAATTGTCATCGGAATTTCAGATGGGTGAAACTATGCTTGTTATTGCGGATAAAAAATCGGCTGATTTGATTATTCCTGATGAAACGTTAATTAATCTTGAGGAACTTTATCCCGATAATCCTAATATAAAAGGATACGGATTTTACCTTAAGGGAACAGACTTTGCTTCTGAAATAGGCTATGAAGAAAATGATATTCCTGATGACCTTTATATAGGAGTGAGAAAGGTTGATAAGAATCTTTCCTCTGCAAAGAAAACAAAGGAAAATTATGATCATGCTTTGATTATGCTTGAAAACGTAATAAATGATTTATCAAATTAATGATAAAAAGCCTGTACATTTTATCATTATTTACAAATTGTGCTTATTATATTGACAGAATGCTATTAATGTGATAAAATGTTAATGCAATAAATTTTTATGGGGGTTATTTTTTATGAGTAAATTTTGTATGCAGTGCGGAGCTCAGATTGACGATAATGCTGAGATATGTTCATCCTGCGGTGCAGCGCAGACGGCAAATTCAGTCGGCGGTAATGGTGAAGCTACTGGAAACAAAAAGTCGATTGTTCCTGTAATAGCAGTTGCAGCAGTTATTGTTGTAATAGTTCTTCTTGTTTGTAAGCTTATTTTCGGCGGAGGTTATAAGGATCCTATTGATAATATGTTCAAGGGAATGGAAACGGGAAAGGGAAAGTATTTTTATAAGGCTCTTCCGGAGTTCCTTTTGGAGGAACAGTTTGAAGATAAGAAAAAAAGCGAAATTATTGATGATCTCGATGAATTGGCTGAAGGAATTCTTGATAATCTTGAAGATGAATATGGCGATGACATCAAAATTAGTGTAAAGTATAAGGATAAAAATAAGATAGATAAGGACGATCTTGAGGATCTTGAAGAAATGTACGAGGATAATTATGATTCGAAGGTGAAAATTTCCAAAGGATACGAAGTTGAGATCAAGGCGACTATCAAGGGCGACGACGAAAAAGAGACGGATACAACAACGCTTAGTGTTTATAAAATAAACGGCGACTGGTGTATAATGAGTTTTGAAGAGTTTTAAAATCAGGGCTGTATCATTTTGATACAGCCTTTTATATGTATTAAAAACTAATTATCAGTATTATTTGAAAGCTTTTATTTGTCAAAAATAAGCTTTAATAGCTATTTAAATACATTGAATAGAATTGAAAAAATAGCAAAATGTACCAGATAGATGTGAAAGCGAATAATTAATCTCATTTATATGATAGAATTTTATATCATATATTAAAAACGGAGGTTATATTAATGGCTTTTTACCAAAGGCTGAAAGATTTAAAAGAAGACGCTGATTTGACGCAGGAAGAAATTTCTGAAATAATTGAAGTATCAACTAATCATTATGGTAAATATGAACGGGGAGAAACAGACGTACCATTCTCAAAAGCGATAATATTAGCCGATTATTATAAAGTTTCTCTTGATTACATAGCCGGAAGAACCAATGACAAAACCTTTTGCAGCGATATATCGCCGTCTCGCTTTATTGCAAAGTTCAGCCGGCTTGATACTGAAAATAAGGCAAGAATAGATGAAAGAATGTCGCAAATGATTGAAGCTCAGGAGAAACAGAAATCAAATTTTGTAAAGCGTTAATAGAAAAAATTTTCAATGTATTTATTCTGCGATATGTAAAAGCTTTAGTATAAGAATCAAAGAAGGGCTGTATCAATTTTGATACAGCCCTTCTTAAAAAATAATAGGTTGAAGCTGTTTTCCGTGAAGAGCGGCTTCAATAGTATCTTTCAGAAGTGAAAAATCGCAAATAGCCGAGGTGGGTTTTTTTATTTTATCATCCTGAAAAAATGGAACAAAATAATAATTTTTCATATTTAGAAGCGCGCCTATATTTTTCATTGAACCGGAAAGAGAATCGTTCGACGCCAGTGCAATTACAACAGGCTTTTTATTTCTCAGGTGAGATTTAATTGCCATTGTAGCGGGAGAGTCAGTTATACTATAAGCAAGCTTAGCTATAGTATTTCCGGTGCATGGGCAGACTACGAGAATGTCCGTCATATTTTTTGGACCGATAGGTTCGGCAGCTTCTATTGTTTTTATCACTTCTTTACCGGTTATTTCCTCCAATTTTTTTATATTATCTTTTGCATTGCCGAATCTGGTATCTATTTCGGCTGCGTTATATGACATTACAGGCAGTAAATCAGCTCCTGATTTTATAAGCTCTTCTGCCTGTAAAAAACTTTTATTGAATGTACAAAAGGAACCGGTCATGACATATCCTATTTTGATCTTTGAAAGATCAGCCATCTGTATATCTCCTCTCTTTAAGGATGTTCAGAATAGTTGATGCAATTATTTCTCCTGAACTTACCGGCGCTACTTTACCGGGAGTAGAGAATATAAGATGACAATTAAAATAGCGTATCAAATTTTTATTTGATACGCTATTTTTTTATGTAAACAAGCTGCTATTTTTGGCTGGTTTACACAAAAATATGTTGACGAATAATTTGATAAAGGGGTGAAATGAAATATTAAAAAATATATATTTGAAGATATTAGTAAAATCCAAATTACAGAAAGGAAAAAATTATGCGTAAAGATGAATTGGACAAATTGATGAGTTTACTTACTAAGGATGCTATATATATCCCGAAAAAAATAATGTATTTTGAAGTTTATGAGGAAACAAAAATTATGTTTTCGGTAATCTTAACTGAAAACAGGGAATTCATAAACAGCTGCGAAAGGTTTCCGCTGAAGGAAATGATTGAGATTTATAAAAACATTGATGTATCAAGAATTGAATATGAATGTTTTTGCGGAGAACCGAAGGCAAAAATAATAAAAGATGAAATGATAGAAATTGCAGAACAGCTTGAGGATCTGCTTGATATTCCGGAGGAACGCCGCAGTCTAAAACAGGAGGTTTAAAAATGAAAATTAAGTCAGATGGTTTATCAAAGTGAGGTAAAATATGAGAAATAAGTTATTAGCTGATTTTTATCAGCAGCTTAATCCTGACAATAGCATGACATTTAACAGGCTCTTAGCACATTCTCTCGGAGCTGTTGAAACAATTATTTTATTCACGCTGATAGGAAAATATTATTATTATGCCGATAAAGAAATGATTGACGAAAACGGTTGGTTTTATGTTACCGTTCCTGATCTGCATGAAAGTACGTCATTTGGTGAAAAAATTCAAAGGAATGCTATAAAACACTTAGAAAGCATGGGATTTATTCAAACATCTGTAAAAGGTATTCCTCCTAAAAGATATTTCAAGGTAAATAACGATATGGAATTATTGGAAAAATATCTTGTAAAGGGTAAAGAAATATCAGACGGAATAAAATTAAAAGCAGCCGAAGATAATGCAAAAAAAGTTGCCGCAGCTAATGCTAAAAGACGTAAAAAGAATAAAACAATTCCCGCGGATTCTCAATTCCTCCCAAATGGCGGAATTAATTCCTCCAATAAAAACGAACAAATTATTCTACAGGAAAATGATAAAAAAGTAGCTTTAAATGCCGTAGAACTCCAATTCCTCCCAAACGGCGGAATTGATTCCTCCCAAACGGCAGAATTGATTCCTCCCAAACGGCGGAATCAATTCCTCCCAAATGGCGGAATTGATTCCTCCCAAATGGCGGAATCTACTTATAAAACTAAATCTAATATTAATCAATCTATCAATCAAGATAATATAAATAATATTAATATAAATACA
>UPZA01000003.1 GCA_900538575.1 uncultured Ruminococcus sp. | reverse complement strand
CGCATTTCTTTGTTTCGTTTCTTTGTGCGAGCAAAGAAATGAAAAATACTTTTACTATGCTTTTTCTAAAAGCTAAATCTTGCAAGCAAAGAAATGAAAAATACTTTTACTATGCTTTTTTCAAAAGCTAAATTTGGCGGGCAAAAAAATAAACAAAAAAAGCCAAAGGAGCAATCCTTTGGCCTTTTTTATTTAAAATACATATAAAGATTACACTTTATCATGCCGTTGTAAAGCTTTCGTTTTTTATCGGCTTTTTTTCCGAAAAACCGTTCAAAGTCCTCATGAGGAGAAATTATATAGCAGGGATTTTCTGCCGACGGATTCATTACCTTACCCATTATTGTATAAAGCTGTTCCGCCTCTCTTATGTCAAGCATTCTTTCGCCGTAAGGAGGATTACAGATAACTATGCTGCCCGGCGTCGGCTTGAAATCTGCAATATCGGCCGCGTCTATCCTGATTTTAGATTTAACGCCCGCCTTTTTGGCGTTTTCAACCGAAAGCATAACCGCCTCTCGGTCGATATCAAATCCGAAGGCCTGAAATTCCGCTTCACGGTTTACCATGCTGATTGCCCGCTGTCTTTCATCGCTCCAGACTCGCTGATTAATACAGTCCCACTTTTCAGCGGCGAATCTGCGGTTAATGCACGGCGGAATATTCAGCGCCTTTATTGCTGATTCAATAAGAAACGTTCCGCTGCCGCAGAGAGGATCGCATACTGTGCTCGAGTCTCTGATCCTTGCGAAGTCGATTATTCCCGCCGCAAGCGTTTCCTTTATAGGAGCCGCGTTGGCGTTTCTGCGGTAGCCTCTTTTGTGAAGTCCCGCGCCGCTGGTGTCAAGGTAGATAACAGCGTTGTCTTTCAGAATACTGAACTGTATCTGGTGAACGGCTCCGGTTTCTTCAAACCAGCCGGTATGGTATTTTTCCTTAAGGCGTTCAACAGCCGCCTTTTTGATTATCGACTGACAGTCGGGAATACTGTGTAGTGTGGAATTAAGGGAATGTCCCTTTACCGGAAACGCGTCCTTTATCCCTATAAAATTTTCAAAAGGAATTTTTTTTACTCCCTGAAAAAGCTCTTCGAATGTAACTGCTCTGAATTCCGAAAGCTCTATGAGTACTCTTTCAGCGGTGGAAAGGCAGATATTAGCCCTTGCCGCCATATCGAAGCCGCCCTCGAAGCTTACTCTGCCGTCTCTGACAGTTATGTTTTCTCCGCCGATTTTATTTACTTCGTACTTCAGTACGCTTTCAAGTCCGAAATGACATGGACAGGTCAGTTTAATTTTATTATCCAAAATATCTCCTATTCCGCATTGCTGCTTTCAGGCGAGGATTCCGGAGCAGATTCGGAGGATGAATCGGAATCTACTATTTCCACGCTGCTTTCATCGGGCTTTGAGCTGCTCTCTGCTTCTGAACTGCTTTCATCCTCTGAGCTTTCGTCCTCGTCGTCCTTAGACGGAGCGGAGGAATAATGATTAGAACAATAAGGCGCGTTAGTTGATTTCCAATAGCCGGTTATTCCCTTGGGACATCCGTCGCCGGCTATCATTCCGGTGGAGGTGCACATAGGCGCGGAAATTACGTCGTCGCATTCGGGATAATGATTGTCTGATTCTATGCTGTCGGCATATTCTCCGATTATATTGTACCAAACCTGTGCCGATGAAAGACTTGTATTAAGCTCGGTTTTGGTATCGTATCCGATCCATACGCCGCTTACAAAATCCTCGGTCATTCCCACAAAGCAAAGGTCGTTCCAGTCCTCTGAAGTACCGGTTTTTCCCGCAACGGTTTTATTTGAAAGCTGTGCCGCCGTACCTGTACCGCTCTTTATAACCTCCTGAAGCAGTTTGTTCATAACATATGCCGTTTCCTTATCGACCGCTTCGTGAGGATTGCCGTCGTTTTCATAAACGAGGGATCCGTCGCCCTTTTCCACGCGGCTCACAATATGAGCGTCGTAATAGGTTCCGCCGTTTCCGTAGGGCATAAACGCGTTTACCAGATTTTCAATCGAAACGCCGTAGGTCAGCGCGCCGATGGTCAAGGGAGCATATGCTATATCCGAAGCGCCGTCCTCTGTTATATCCACAAGGTCCATTCCCAGATTCTGTGTAGAGAAGTTGAAAACCGACTGCGGAGTAAGCTCCTTGCAGAGCTGTGCCGGAACAGTATTTCTGGAGCGTCTGAGAGCGTCGTAAATCGGAATGCTTGAACGAGTCCAAATATAGTCGTAGTTCTGCGGCCATTCCTTGCCGTCGTCGAGCTTTATAGGGGAGTCCTTATACATGCTTCCCCAGTGAATGTGATCGCTGAACAACGCCAGCCCGTAGGTTGATACCGGTTTCATACAGGAACCCGGCTGTCTTTTGGCCATTGTCGCTCTGTTAAATGCGAGCGATTCGGTTTTTTCGCCGATACCGCCTACGACGCACTGTATTTCACCCTTATAATTCATAGCCATGAACGAGGACTGAGGATAAATCTTTTCATCGTTTTCGTCCCATGAGTAATTTGAATCGGGATCCATAAGATTGCTCAGATCAAGATACTTTTCTTCTACATATTTCTGCATATCCAGATCGACCGTGGTATATATCTGATACCCGCCGCTGTTGATTCTTTTGATGGCCTCTTCCTCGTCTATGCCGTATTCGTCCATAAGCACGGCCGCATATTCTCTCAGGGCGGTATCGACTACCCATGAGGTGGCCTTCTGTTCGTCCATCATATCGTCGGCGCTGGCCTCCGGATGTTCTTTTTTGTATTCCTCCGAGTCTGTAAATATAAGCTTTTCATCAAGAGCCTCTTTATATTGGTCATAGGATATTGCTCCGTTATTATACATGTGGTATAAAACGGTCTCCTGACGGTCGCGGTTTGCTTCCTTTCCGGTGTTAACCCATTCTCCCGTTTCCTCGTCCTCGTAGCCGGCAAAGGGATTAAGGGTTTCCGGACTTTTCGGAATAGCCGCAAGGCAGGCCGCCTCCGCAATAGAAAGATCCGCAACGTCCTTTCCGAAATATTTTATCGAAGCGAGCTGTATTCCGTTTGTGGGACCTCCGAAGCCTATATAATTAAGGTAATTTTCGAGGATAACGTCCTTTGAGTATTTTTTCTCAAACTGCATGGCTCTGAAAATTTCCCTTATTTTACGCGACGGACTGGGATCGTCGTCTCCCGTAAGGTTTTTGATAAGCTGCTGGGTTATCGTAGAACCGCCCTGATTGGTGTCGTATATATGAATGAACATATTGGCGAAGGCGGCGAAGGTTCTTTTATAATCAACGCCCTCGTGCGAATAGAAACGTTCGTCCTCAACGCAGACGAAAGCGTCTCTTACGTGCTGGGGAATATCCTCAATATCTACCGGTACTCTCTGAACGTCGTTTTTAACCGTATAGAGCTGAACCAGCTCTTTGTCGCCCTTATTGGCGTATACTATGGTGTTTGCGCTGCTGGCAAGCTCGGTAATGGTAACGTCGGAAGTTTCGTCCATGAATTCCAGTACGTAAACTGTCATTGCCGTTGCGACTATTGTACCGGTTATGACGACTACCAGGAATATAGACAGCAGCGTAGTTCCCATTATTGCCGCAATTTTTTTTGCCAGCGCCGCCTTTTTATTTTCAGGCTTTTTCCTTGTCGGTCTGCTCTGCGGGTTAGGAGGAGTATGCTTTGCCGACGTATTTGCTTTTCCGGGCGGTCTTCCTCCTGTGCTTCCGCTTCTGCTTTTAGCGGTATGACCGGTTTTTCCCGAGGCGCCTGAAGCGCGCGGCTGCGTCTGCTTTTTGTCCGGCGATTTTCCGCCGCCTGAATATGCGGCGTACGGCGACCGCTGCCGTGAGACGTTATCACGTTTATGATTATCTGACGGTTTACGGCTTTGCCTGTTTCCGGAATTTCCGGAGCTGTGCCTGTTGCTTTTATTGTCTGTCATAATAAAATACCTCTGTAACGCTTTGTATTATTCGGGTGAATCCCGTTTTCCTTTCCGTATATTGTAATATGTATTTATACATTATAATTATAACATATTTTTTTAATGCTGTTAAGTCTTTTTTAAAAAAATCATATGGTATATTTTGAAAAAAAACAGTCAATAATAAGAGAAATACTTATGAATAATGTAAAAATGGAGGTAAAAAATGACAAGACGGCACATTGTATACACTATTATAACGGCTTTGGCGCTTTCCGCAATAATCGTTATCGTTTCTCTTGCTTATTCCATAAAGGGACAGCGTGCCGAGGCTCATAGGAGAAGCTTGGAAAACAGCGTTGCAGAAACGCAGACGGAGGTGGGCTTTATGCTAAAGGAATTCGGAGGCGAGCTTGCGGTTTTCAGAGGCAGCAGTGAGACTCCCTATCGGCTTCTCGGAATATCTACCGCGGTAATGTCCGACTATGACAAAGAACAGCTTAAAAGCGGAATTTATGTCCGCACAGAGCAGGAGCTGAATTCTCTGCTGGAGGATTATACCTCATAATTCAGATAAAAGCTAAAGGACGGCTTTATTAGCCGTCCTTTAGCTTTTATCAGTCGACAGGACTGAACATATCCTTTCCTACTCCGCATACCGGACATACCCAGTCGTCAGGAATATCCTCGAACGCTGTTCCGGGAGCTATTCCTGAATCAGGATCGCCTGTTTCAGGATCGTAAATATAACCGCATGGATCGCACTGGTATTTCTGCATAATTAAATATCTCCTTTTATTTTTATTTGTCCGAACATAATCCGGACGGATTGTAACCATATAATAGCATTGTATGCCGCGCTTGTCAAGCTAAAAATTATGATCTGCGTTTGAGCAGCCGGAAAGACCTCGGAAAATTGACATTTCATACCGATATGTGATATAATTAAGCGTTAATATTTGATAAAAAAGGAGCTTAAACTTTTATGAGTAATACAAACAGCTATGAAAGTCCTTTCTGCACCCGCTATGCGAGCGGCGAAATGCAGTATATTTTTTCTGCGGATAAAAAGTTTTCCACATGGCGCAGGCTCTGGGTTGCTCTTGCAAGGGCTGAAATGAAGCTGGGGCTTCCTGTTACTCAGAAGCAGGTAGATCAGCTTGAAGCCAATATTGAAAACATTGATTATGAAACTGCCGCCGCACGGGAAAAGGAGGTACGCCACGACGTTATGGCGCATGTTTATACCTACGGCAAGGCATGTCCCGACGCAAAGGGTATAATTCATCTCGGCGCAACATCATGCTATGTCGGCGATAATACCGATATAATTATTATGCGTGACGCGCTCAAAGTTATACGCAGAAAGCTGATAAATGTTATAGCCCAGCTTTCAGATTTTGCCATGAAATATAAGGATATGCCGTGCCTTGCTTATACTCATCTTCAGCCGGCGCAGCTTACTACTGTTGGCAAAAGGGCGACGCTGTGGATAAACGAGCTTCTGATGGATCTTATTGAAACAGAGCGCAGGATTTCAGATTTAAAGCTTTTGGGTTCAAAGGGTACTACCGGGACGCAGGCCTCGTTTATGGAGCTGTTTGAGGGAGATACCGGAAAGATCAAGGAGCTTGAAAAAATGATAGCTGAGGAAATGGGCTTTGACGGAGTAGTTCCGGTTTCCGGTCAGACATATTCTAGAAAGATTGACAGCTTTGCGGTAAACGCTCTTGCGGGAATAGCCCAGTCATGCAGCAAGTTTTCAAACGATATGAGAATCCTGCAGTCTTTTAAGGAAATGGAAGAGCCCTTTGAAAAAAGCCAGATAGGCTCCAGCGCTATGGCTTATAAGAGAAATCCTATGAGATGCGAGAGAATAACGTCGATTTCAAGGTATCTTATGATAGATTGTCTGAATCCGGCGTTTACCGCGGGAACTCAATGGTTTGAAAGAACGCTTGACGATTCCGCAAACAAGAGAATTTCAGTCGCGGAGGCATTTCTTGCGGCGGACGCAATTTTAAATATTATGATTAACGTGACAAGCGGAATGGTCGTTTATCCTAAGATTGTCCGCAGAAGGGTTATGGCGGAGCTGCCATTTATGGCTACTGAAAATATTATGATGGACGCCGTTAAAAAGGGCGGCGACAGACAGGCTCTTCATGAAAAGATCAGACAGTATTCAATGGAGGCCGGCAAAAGGGTCAAGGAGGAAGGGCTGGATAACGATCTTTGCGAAAGAATACTTGCAGATCCTATGTTCATGATTACAAGAGAAGAAATGGACGCTATTATGAAGCCGGAGAATTTTACAGGAAGAAGCGGTCAGCAGGTTGAGGAATTTATAGATGAATACATTAAGCCAATCCTCGATGAAAACGGGAATATTCTTAACGAAACCTTTGAGATGAAGAACTGATTCGGAGGCTGGAAATGTCTGATAAGACAAAAAAGGTGAAGCCGGAAAAGCGTTTTATCGTAAAAGATCAGCAGTCGTTAGACATGGGAGATATTTTAAAGTAATTGCCGACATTCAGACAGGCGTAAATTATATTTTGTCAGGCGATACAAGTCGAGATTTATTACTCCTCTGATTGATGGCGAAGGAAAGATTGTTGTTGACAAATTTAGGAGTTTTCCGGAATTTGTGAAAAAACAATGAAAAAACGGCAAATATGCAAAAATCACTTGACATGTTGATTAAATAATCATATAATTATAAGTAACTGCCGGCATATAAAACGTGTATTATGCCGGGAAAAAATATACAGGAGGTTTGAATGTGAAACATGCAAAGAAACCGGTATTTTTCATCGTCTTCGGACTGATACTTGTTTTTGCCGCTTCCGTAGTGTTCGGATTTTCAACGCAATACGGCGACATAAAGACGGTACGGATCAAGGGCGTTGAGGATATCCGTCTGGGAATAGATATTCAGGGCGGCGTCGACGTTACGTTTATTCCGGCCGACGGGGCGGAAGCAACGGACGAGCAGCTTGACGCGGCTCTTGAAGTAGTAAAGCTCAGACTTGCTTCGCTTAATATAAATGACAGCGAGGTATACGAGGATACGGAAAACGACAGAATTATCGTCAGATTTCCGTGGCAGGCCGGAGAAAAGGACTTTGATCCTGAGGCTGCCGTAAAGGAGCTTGGAGAAACGGCTATGCTTTCGTTTAGGGTAGGAACTGATACTAATGAGGACGGATCCCCGGCAGGAGATATTGTGCTTCAGGGTACCGACATAAAGAAAGCCGAGCCTTTGAGACAGGCTGAAGCCGACGGTACATACAGCTATGTCGTGTCGCTTGAGCTGACGGATACGGCGGCTGAAACCTTTTCCGCAGTTACGTCTACTATGGCTGGAACAGGCGAATCCATTTCCATATGGATGGATAACAATATGATCTCCGCGCCGACCGTAAACGAGGCTATTACAGACGGAAAGGCGGTCATTTCAGGCAGCTTTACCGCTGACAGCGCAAAGAGCCTTGCGGATAAGATAAATTCCGGCGCGCTTCCGTTCAAGCTGGAAACGTCAAGCTTTAAGACAATTTCACCGACGCTGGGAACAGGCGCGCTTAAGGCTATGATAATAAGCGGTATTATCGCTTTTGCTTTTATTGCGGTTTATATGATTTTTCTTTACAAGGTTACAGGATTTGTTGCCGCTATTTCTATTATAGGACAGGTTGCCGTAACGCTCGCATGCATATCCGGCTGGTTTGGATTTATGCCAAGCTCGACACTTACAATACCCGGTATAGCCGGTATTATCCTGACGGTCGGAATGGGCGTAGACGCCAATATAATTACCGGAGAGCGTATAAGAGAAGAACTGCGTGCGGGAAAGAGCCTTGACTCCGCGCTGAGAGCCGGTTATAAGAGAGCGTTCTCTTCTATTTTTGACGGAAACCTGACCGGACTTATCGTCGCTGTAATTCTTATGGGCGCGTTCGGAACGCCTGACAGTTTCTTTGCAAGCGGGTTAAATAAGGTTCTCAGTCTGTTTGGAATAGGCGCGACAACGGAGGGCGTTATTTATTCGTTCGGCTTTACGCTCCTTATAGGAACACTGATGAACTTTGTAATGGGCGTTTTTGCTTCAAGACTGATGGTTTATTCACTTTCAAGGTTTAAGATCTTCAGAAATAAGAAGCTTTACGGAGGTGAGAGTAATGACTAAAAAAGTTTATGATTTTTCAGCTAAGAAAAAAATCTGGTTTCTCATTCCTCTCATATTGATTGTCGGAATAATAGTGTTTACAGTAATCAGAGGCGTTGAAATCGCCATTGAATTTAAGGGAGGAACTATAATTTCCTATTCCTCTGAGGTAGAATGCGACGTCAATTCCGTTAAGAAGGATATAGAGGAGCTGCTGGATACCCCCGTAACCATACAGAAGGGCGAGAGCCTTTCAGGAAACGCAGATACGTTTTCAATTTCTTTCAGCTATGATCAGGGACTTTCAGCGGAAAAACAGAATTCTCTGACAAGCCTGCTGCAAGAGAAATTCCCTGACGCCGGTATTGAGCAGTTGGATTCAAACGATGTAAATCCTACCTCCGGTCGCGAGTTTTTTATAAAATGCATAATCGTTTCAGTTCTTGCCGCTTTGCTTATTATCCTGTATATTGCTTTCAGATTCAAACAGATAAGCGGCTGGTCTGCGGGCGTATGCGCGGTTGTCGGTCTTGTTCATAACCTGATCTTTGTTTTCGGTACATTTGTAATTTTAGGCTATGAGATAAACGCAAACTTTATCGCCGTTATTCTTACTATACTCGGCTATTCTGTAAACGATACTATCGTAGTATACGACAGAATAAGAGAAAACAAAAGTATCATGAAAAAGGCTTCTGTGGCGGAGCTTGTAAACGTAAGTACGTCGCAGTCTATGAGACGTTCTATCAGAACGTCCGTTACTACTGTTTCGACAATGGTTATAGTTACAATAGTCGCTTACTGCTTCGGTGTAAGCTCGATTCTGAGCTTCTCCATTCCGATGATAGTCGGCATGGCGGCCGGAACATATTCAAGCCTTTTCATTGCTTCACAGCTATGGGTTTGGTGGAATGAAAGAAAATTAAGCAAAAAATAAAATAAAAGTCGCCTGAAAAGGCGGCTTTTTTTCCTTAGGGCATATAAGTATTTCAGAATTGGAATATAGCGTTTGTTATTATTAAAGGGGCGAAGCGTTATGATTAGAAAGCTGAGGAACGAGGACGTTGAAGCGGTTATGGATATATGGCTTTACGGAAATATTCAGGCTCATTGGTTTATCTGTGCGGATTATTGGCATAAAAATTATGAGTATGTCAGAAGAGCCATAAAAAAGGCCGAGGTCTGGGTTTATGAAACAGACGGCGTTATTGCCGGATTTATTGGATTAAACGATGATTATATAGCCGGAATATTTGTAGAGTATGAATACCGTTCGAAGGGTATCGGAAAAGAGCTGATAGATTTTGCTAAAATGAATCGTATGCGTCTTTCCTTAGACGTTTATGAAAAAAATAACCGAGCAGTGGATTTTTACAAAAGGGAAGGTTTTATTACAGTAAATAAACGGACGGATAAGGATTTCGGAGAAAGAGAGCTTCTGATGGAGTGGCACAAATGCAAAAACCGCTTATAATTCCGTTAAAAAATGGTTTCGCTTTTTATGCGAAACCATTTTTTTATACTCTTGCCTTTTTAAAAATCAGCTCTGACTTCAATTCCTTAATCTTTAAAAAATAGGTTATAATAAGAAGTATGTCTGCGAACAGCCATGCAACCGGACTTGCCAGACATGCCGCCATAAAACCGAACGATGAAACGAATGCAAATACTACAAGAGTTCTTGCTATAAGCTCGCTTACGCCGGCCATCATGGGAAGGAAGCTGTAGCCCATTCCCTGGAGAGCGTTTCTTAAAATAAAAAGTATTCCTAAAACAGGATAGAATATACTGTTGAGCCTTAAATATTTTACCGAAAGGCTTATTATTTCTTTAAGCTCTTCCGGAGAGGTTTGCTTCGATTCAACAAATAAAACTGTCATAAATCCGCCCAGTAACGATACCGCTAAAGCAGAAATAACGCAGTAGATCATGGACATTATCAGGCTTTGCCTTATACCGACGCGTATTCTTGTGTATTTTCCCGCGCCTCTGTTCTGTCCGCAGTAGGTTGCCATTGTTATTCCGAGGCTTTCCATGGGGCCGATGGCTACCGTTTGTATTTTCGTAGCTGCCGTTACCGAGGCCACGGAGGCGGTCCCTAGAGAGTTAACGGCGCTTTGCAGTATAATACTGCCTATTGCCGTTATAGAAAACTGCAAGGCCATTGGTATTCCTACAGAAACAAGTCTTTTGGCTCTGTGCGCTTCGAATTTAAACTCGTCATGTTCAAATCTCAGTATATCATAATTCTTTCTGATATATATTAAGCAAAGGAAAGCGGATATTGCCTGCGATATTACGGTAGCTATACCCGCGCCGGCAACGCCCATCTTAAATACAATGATGCACAGAAGGTCAAGGCCTACGTTTAAAACTGAGGATACTCCTAAAAAAATCAAAGGAGTTCTGCTGTCTCCCACTGCTCTTAAAATACCCGAAAGGATATTATAAAACATGGTGGCTGATATTCCGGCGAATATAATAATGATATAATTATAAGCGTAATCGTATATTTCCTTGGGAGTGTTCATAACGGTTAATATCGGCTTAGTGAGGAGCATCGTTACCGCTGTGAGTATCACCGCTACCGCTATGCATAAATAAATAGAATTTGCTATGAATTTTCTCATTCCCGAATAATCTCCGGCTCCGAAGCGTTGAGCGATCATAATGGAAAATCCGCTGCATATCCCCAGAGCAAAGCCTATAACAAGGAAATTAATAGCGCCTGTCGAACCAACTCCGGCAAGCGCGTTTACTCCAACAAATTTTCCTACGATCACAGTGTCGACCATATTGTAAAGCTGTTGAAACACATTGCCGAGTATTAACGGTATGGCGAAGCTCAGTATAAGCTTATATGGTTTTCCCGACGTCATTTCTTTTGTCATTGACATTGCTCATCATCCTTTCTATGTATTGCTATATTTTGAAGTTTATGATAAAATATGATTATATTATAAATAGGGGAGTGTATAAATGGAAAATTACAGTCATGAACAGATTCAATATCAGCCTGAAACAGGAATGCTGTTTGAAATCTACAATACAGACGGTTTTTTTAATTCAAAGCATTGGCACAACGGTCTTGAAATAATATATCTAATTGCCGGCGGAATGACGCTTAATATAAGCGAAAGCAATTATATGCTAAAGCCGGGCGGGTTCATAGTGGTGAATTCAAAAACTATACATTCTGTTATATGCCGAGAAAAAGGCCGTCATCTGCTGCTTCAGATTCCCTATGAGATTCTGGAAAAAAGTATATCCAATATTGACATTATTAAGTTCAACTGCTACAGCGCGTCGGCTGCGTCAGACGGAAACGGAAATAATGCCGGAGTCAGGGAAACTCTTGAAAAGCTCAAAAGTCTTTTTGAAGCCCCGAGAGACGACGGTTATATTTTAATGTTTAATTCGCTGGTTTATGAGCTGCTTTATAAGCTCGTCAAGGGATTCAAGTCGAGCGCAGATCCTGCGCTGAAAAAGAAAACTGACAGGAATATTCAAAGACTGGGGGTTGTTCTTCAATATGCCCGTCAGCATTATTCCGAAAACATAACGCTGCAGGACGCAGCCGAGGCCGTTGCCCTTAACAGGGAATATTTTGCGCGGTTTTTCAGAAAATATATGGGCATGACGTTCATGGAATATGTTTTCGCTATTCGTCTTGAGCATGTTTATTACGATATCGCAAACACCGATTATACAATAGGCAGTATTGCAGATAAGCATGGCTTCTGCCATAACTATAAGCTCTTTGTGAAGAAGTTCAAGGAGCAGTATGGGTGCAGTCCCGGAGAGGTTAGAAAGCGATCTCGCAAGGACGAATAATCTTTTCCAACAAACAATAGTATATCAGTATAAAATTTATTTTTCAAGAGATGATTATGACGATTATATTATGTAATATTGACCTTAAACGATTTAGTTCGCAATTTTAAGAATTTTTTTATTGTTTCCGATTAATTCGCAGAATACTATCTCAGGGGGATTAAAAAGTCTCGGCTTGCCGATCCCCCCCGAAACGATCATTTCTGTTTTGCCTATACGATAGATTCCCTTGCTGTATTCAGGAAGAAATTTTCTTTCAGGAGAAAGCAGTCCGCCCAGAAGAGGCAGTCTTACGGCGCCGCCGTGTATATGTCCGCAGAAAACAATATCGGCTCCCCATTGGCTGTAAGCCTTGGCGCACAGCGGGTTATGCGCCAGCAATAATGTAAAACCCGCTTTTGGACCTATATCCTCCTCAAGCTCTTCGGAGGTATATTTGTGAAGTCTTTTATATCCGCCCTTGTCGTCCCGATAGACGCTTTTTCTCAGAGAGGCTCCCGCTATATTTATTTTAACGCCGTTTCGTTCAAAGGCCGTCCGGCGGTTTTCAAGATAAATAACGCCGTTTTTCTGCATAATCGTTTTATACTTTTCGTATATTTCTGAGGGCAGATCAAGCTCATGGTTTCCGGGGCAGGCATAAACAGGACATAAATCTGATAAGGAGCGCGTTAGGTTATCTATTTCGGACATATCCCTGACTGATCTCGAAATCATATCTCCGGTTAGCAAGATAATATCCGGTTTTAACTGTTTTGTTCTTGAAATAATCTTATTTTTTTTATTGCTTTTATGTATATCGGAAATCTGAACGATTTTCAGGCTCCGCACATTATCTGTGCTGAGCCTTATTTTGTATTTTCTTGTTAAAAGAAGTCGGTTTTCTGCAAAGAAGTAAATAAGCGCGAGAGTTATAAAGCAAAGCGCTAAAAAAATCAATTCCATATTATTTTCCTCACAGTTTTATATGAATATTGAACGTATATATTCCTCGTCAAGGCGATACTTAGGATTAAAGCTTTCGGAGCCGCAGTAATCGCAGACGCTTTTAACAAACCATTTTCCCTCTATTGATTCGAAGAGCCGCCTCAGCGACATTGTGCATACGATAAGCTTTCCGTTTAAAACGTTTGCTTCAAACAGATTTCCGAGCTTATGGTTTCTTTCTATGTTATCAATTGTCTGTACTATCGGGTAAAAATCCTTCGGAGCGTCGTCCAAAACGGCGCATACTCCGCTTTTTACTATGTTGTACCATTGCGGCGTGGAGTAATATTCGCTTGCGAAATATTTCAGAGCTTTATGGGAATTATCTATGAGAAGTCCCATTGTTCCCACAGGAACAGGCTTATTCATTTGTTCCGATATGGTTTTGAACATAGGATAGCACCAGAAATCGGTACAATAGGTTCCCTCCACATAATTTTTCAAATTTTCTGAGGCGAGCAAAACGTTTCCGCCCTCCCTCAGCGTTTTAACGGCTGTATCCGTACTATCAGTTACAATTATTTTGTTTCCGTCCGTGGGATTCCAGCTTTTTAATTCCGGAAAATACCAGAGATCATAGCTGTTTTCAGTATTTTTTGCGGTAAGGGTAAGCGTCAGTTTTTTCGGTGTTTTATAATCCTCCGGGATATTCCAATTTACAGCGCCTATCTTGAAAAGACCTGTTTTGTTTCCGTCCGCCGCAAGCTCTCCTCCGCCGGCGGTGCGACCGCCGTCAGAAATTTCCCATCTTATATAATCGTCCTTAAATCCCTCCGGTTTATAGCATCTGGCGTATATCGAAGCTGTAAACCGTTTATCGGTTATAACATAGCTTTTAAAGTCCGCAAGGAGGATTTTATCGGAGCAAAAGCCCTTCCATTTTTCAGGAGTTATAAAACCTTTGCTTTCCATGAATGAGTTGAGTATGCCGACCAGCGCCGTGCCTTGTCCGGGAAAATCCTGAATATCCAGAAGCTGAAAGCCTGCCAGCCTTTCAGAACGCATTGCGGTTTCTATTTCATTTTTATAGCATTCCGCGGCGAATCTTCCGTTTGCCTTGAAAAATTCCTTCCACTTGCTGAGCATACCCTTTTCAGCCAAACGTTCTCTGAATATTTTAAGATTTTCCGCCTTCAAAACGCCGGTATATTTATCTATCTCATTAAAATCGGGATAAAATGAATATTGACCTACCTCGTGGGAAATTACAGGAATATTCGGCTCAAGTCCGGCCTTGCTGCCGGAGGCCTTAACTCTTTTAACTCCTGTTCCGTATTGAATTTCAATTTCTGTTTCCTCAGCTTCAACGGCGTCGGAAGCTGCCGGACATATAATGTTGTCATAGCAATAAGAAGCATTGGGAATGTCCGTCTGTATATGTCCAAGCGGAGCGTCGCACATTGCGTAGGAGCCTCTTATCAGTCTTTCACGGCTCAGTCGAACTCCGCAGAAAAAGTCGTCGTTTTCAACAATGGTAGGGTAGAACTGAAAATTGTTCGAACCTATGGTATAAAGACGGCTGCTGTCGAATTCCTTATAGTTTTTTAGTATAAGGTTCATTCTTTCAGGACTGCCCCAAAGCTCGTTGCCCAGTGAAAACATTACGAAGGACGGATGGTTTCCGAAGCTTTCAAGAATTCTATATCCCTCGCTTATCAGATATTCCTGTTCCTCTTTATTAAAGCCCTCCTCGTTTTCCGCGTGAATTGTTCCCCAGAACGGAAGCTCCGGTTCCATATAAATTCCCAGTAGATCGGCCGCAGTAAACGCGGCGTCGGGCGGGCAGCAGGTATGAAAGCGGTAATGGTTGATTCCGTAATCCTTTGCGGTTTTCAGCGTTTTTATCCAGCTTTCAGTATCGGTGGGAGCCGCGCCTGTCAGAGGAAAAACCATTCCATCGTGCTTACCTCGGAGAAAGACGGGCTTTTCGTTGATTCTAAATTCCATTCCCTCCGTACTGAATTCCCTCATGCCGAAGCAGGTCCGTATGGATTCTCCGCTTTCGAGTTCTATAACCAAGGTATAAATATACGGAGTATATTCGCTCCACAGCTTTGTATCTCCGTCCATTTTGTAAGTAAATTCTGAATATCCATATTCGTCGGCGCAAAGCTCAAAATGCTGCTTTTCGTGGATATCGTCCTCCATGAAAGCAAAGACTGCTATATTGATACCGTCAGCTCCGTTTATACGGAGTTTAACCTTAACGGATTTATTATGTATATCCGGAAACGTCCGGATATTGTCGATATAAACGTCTTCATAAATCCTTACCGAGATTTCTCCCGTAATTCCGTTCCAGTTAGTCTGGGTATCCTGAGAGGTCATATGTCCTCCCTTGGTGGGGTAATCGGTGTTGTCAACCATTATTGTTATAGTATTTTCCCCGGCTCTCAGCGATTCTCCTATATCGTATATGTGCGGAGCGTTAAGGCTGTCGAGGACTTTTCCGATCCGCCGACCGTTTACCCAGAGCATTGTTTTTCTTGTTCTTTCAAGAAAAAGCTTCGCATTTTTAAAGTTTTTTTCTTTTATATTGAAGCTTTTTCTATACCAGGCATATCCCTCAAACCTATATTCATCTGTAAGAAAGCCCGGCTCCCGTTCTTTATTTGGCGTTCCCTTTTTTGACTGCGAGGTGGTTCCGGGAAGATTTATGGTATCGTTAAAGGAGGAATGAAAGTATCCCTGATTTAGCCCCGCTTTATCGGCGTCAAGGCGGAAATCCCAAGAGCCGTCAAGATAGATAATATTCTTCATTTTGCTTTTTCCTTTCCTAAATGGCGGGCATAACTCTGCCGCCGTTTACCGGAATATATGCTCCGGTTGTGAACGACGCAAGATCAGACGCAAGAAATGCCGCCATAGCGGCGATTTCTTTATCCGTACCTCTTCGTCTCAGAGGTACGGTGGAGTCGTAAGCCTCCTGCTTCTGAGTTCCGTTTTCTCTGTCTGCAAAGCTTATTGTCCAGCCCGGAGCGATTTGGTTTACCGTAATATTGCTGGGACCAAGCTCCTTGGCAAGACATCGTACAATTCCGTCAAGCCCTCTTTTGGCAGAAGTATACGCGCTGCATCCGGCTTCTGCAAGGGCGGCGGATTCTGTGTTTATAGCTATTATCCTGCCGTAATTCTGTTTGATCATATACGGGGCAAAGGCCTTTGTCATATAAACCGTCTGCATCACACACGATTCAAACTGACTGTAATAATCCTTTATGTCCTGATCCAGCAGCGATTTCCATTCATACTGAATAACCGCGTTATTTATGATTATATCGGGCATTTTGAACTCTGAAACGCGTTTCTTCATACGCTCGATCGAATCTTGGCTGGTTATATCGGCTTGAACTGAAACGGCGTTTCTGCCCATAAACTTTATTTTTTCCTCGATAAGCCTTGCTTGCTCGGCGTTTGAGTTATAATGTATGATTATATCTGCTCCGCATTGCGCCAATACCTCGCACATGACGCGTCCAAGCTGTCCGGCCGCACCGGTTATTAAGGCGGTTTTTCCTTCTAAATTGATATTTAACATAGTTTTACTTGACTCCAATCAATTATTTTATATTTTGTGTATTTATTATAGCATTATAATGGTAAAAATAAAAGTGAATATTATTTTTTTATTTTTTTAATTTTTATTTATATTATAGGATTATTTTTAATTTCTGAATAGCTTGACGAATATTGTGTAAAATAAGATTAATTATGAAATACAGCGCGTTAGAAAGGAAGGGTTTCATTTGAATATTGTATTTATCCGTGCAATTATTTTATATATAATTGTAATATTTTCAGTCAGACTTATGGGAAAGAGGCAGATAGGCGAGCTGCAGCCGTCGGAGCTTGTTATTACTATTTTAGTTTCAAATATTGCCACCCTTCCGCTTGAGGACCTGAATATACCGCTTGTAATGGGGATTCTTCCTATATTGTCGCTTGTCTGCTTTGAGGTAATAATGTCGTGGATATCCCTGAAATCAAAAAGGATACGGCATATAGTGTCCGGCAGCCCCAAGGTTATAATCAGGGACGGAACGCTTGATCAGAAGGTTATGAGAGAACTGAGATTTTCGGTGGACGATTTGATGACGGCTCTGCGGGGCAACAATATATTCGATATTTCCGACGTACAATTTGCGGTTGTTGAAACTAACGGAAGCGTTTCGATCTATGAAAAATTCGCGCAGAGAAATGTTACTAATAACGATCTTAACCTTACGGGAACCTCAATGGATCCGCCGGTTATTATTGTATCAGACGGAAAGCTGATACAAAAGGGACTTGAGGTTTCAGGTCTGAAAAAACAATGGCTTTATGATCTGATTGACCGAAAGCATATGAAAATATCTGATATTTTTCTGCTTACCGCGGATAAAACCGGAAAATATAATTTGATAAAAAGGAGCAGCGGCAATGATAAGAATTAAAATCAGTATAGGCATTATAGCGGCTATAATTGTTCTTGGCGCAGTAGGTTTTTTTATGCTAAAAAATGAAACCGACGAAATTATTGCCATGCTTGATGAAACAAGGGAGCTTTCTGATAAGGGAAAAAAGGAAGAAGCTCTGGAATCGGTCGACGCGTTGCTGGAGGAATGGGATAAATTTCATACTTACGCAAGCGTTTTTGTCAATAATGATAAAATTTCGGCTACGCAGAATTCCATGTCCCGTTTGAAGGCGCTTATAGAAACTGATAATGACGAGCTAAACGCGGAATATGACACCGCCGAATCGTCTATAAAATGGATAGTGGAAAGCGAAATACCCAGATGGACCAATATCCTTTGATATCTGCTTTAAAAGCCTCCTTGAATCGGGAGGCTTTCATTATATTTCAAGCTTTAGAAGTCTTAGGGCGTTCTTGTAGAAAATCATATCCTTTTCCTCTTCGCTTAAGGGAAGTCTGCGGATCATATTAATTTCGTTTTCCGGATCGTCCCAAGGGCAGTCGCTTCCTAAAAGAATTCTGTCTGCTCCGTGCTTTTTTATAATTCTCAGAAGCTGCTTTTCACCGATTTCTCCGGCGGTGAAGCCTACGTCAAAATAGATGCCGCCGCTTTTTCCCGCCAGCAGTCTTTCAACGCCGTCCCAGCGATACATACCTCCGCAGTGGGCGATTATCATGGTAAGCTTAGGAAATGACTCGTAAACCTTTAGAAAGCCCTCCGGCGTACCGTGAATCAGTTCGGGCGAAAGAGGATCGTAGCCTGCGTGAAAAGTAATCGGAAGGTTAAGCTCCGAGCATTTCTGATAGATGGGAAAAGCTTTTTCATCCTCTACAAAAAAGCCCTGGTAGTCCGGATGCAGCTTGACGCCGTGCAGTCCTGACGCCTTTATGCTTTCAAGCGTTTGAACGGCGTCGTCCGCGTCCGGATGCACGCTTCCGAACGAATATATACCGTTTTTTCCGTTAATATCCGCGGCCCAGTCGTTGACAACCCTCTGCTGAGACGGCTTTGTCGCAATCGGAAGTACGACCGCCGCGCTAATATCGCGTTCCCTGAGCTTTTTTTTAAGACCGCACAGGGTTCCGTCCGTATACGGCTTTAAGCCGGAGGTAGCCGAAAGAGCCTCCATTGCTCTTCCCGCAATTTTATCGGCGAAGGCGTGGGTATGAAAATCAATATACATCTGAACATCTCCTTTTTACTATTAAATATAGTATACCCTTAGTAAAACTTTGTCAACCATTAAATTAAAAAAAGGTATTGCAATTTTATAAAAATATGTTAGAATATATTTAGGGCTGTAAGAAAACAGTTCATATACCGCAAAAGACAAAAACGGAGGTGTTTTTAATGGCATACGCAATTTCAGACGAATGCATCAGCTGCGGCGCTTGCGCGGCAGAATGTCCTGTTGAGGCTATTTCAGAGGGAGACGGAAAATACGTTATCGATCCTGAAAAGTGTATTGACTGCGGCGCTTGTGCAGGCACATGTCCTGTTGACGCTCCGGCAGCTCAGTAATTTAACTGAAATACATTTGAAAATAAGCTCTCTGTTTTTTAACGGGGAGTTTGTTTTTTTGTTTATTATTAACTGTTGCAAATTTTGCGATATAATGTTATAATCATATTATTATAAACAGAAATTTTTTATTTAAGGAGATTCTATTGTGAAAAATATAAAAAAAGTTATAACGGTTTGCTCTGCGGTAACTTTAATTTTTTCAGCCGGATGTTCCGATAAAAGAAACGTTACTGAAAACGGCATAGTTTATTATGACGGTTCGTCAAACGAGTACGTTCAGCAGACGGAGGGCATGGAAAACGGCGACGGGCAGGTTGTTCCGCAGGACGAGCTGATCGAAAATATACCTACGCAGCAGATTCAGCAGGGCGTTAAATCCGAGGTGTCCGGTTTGGACGTAACCCTTACCGATATTTTTGACGTGGGAGAAATAAAGGCGGAGCAAGTAAATTACGACAGGCAGGTAATAGCGTTTGTTTTTGAAATAACTAATAATACCGATTCTGATATCGACGTCAACGCATTCGATGTCAAAGTCGAATATATGGACGGTGAGAGAAATACGGTGACAACCGGCGTGGAAGCAATGCTAAAGGCGGAGGACAAAATAAAGGATATGGAGTCCCTTAACGCGACCTTAAAGCCCGGAGAAACTGTTAAGGGCTATGCCGCTATCGGCGTTTATTCAGTCTGGGAAACCATGACCGTTTATTTTACTCCTCAGGGAACCGGCCAAAAGGACGCTCTTGCCTTTGATATTACTAAAGACGCTGTTAAGGAATTATAAAATAAAACAATACGGACAGATATAAGGAAAGAGGCGAAAGCGCTCGTTGCTTTCGCTCTCTTGTCTGCCTATGAGCAGGGACAAACGCGCTTGCGGGGCGGGCAAAGCCGTTCGTCTCGACCGTTGACGAGGACGGCCGGCTCTGCTATTTCGTACCAATGTAGAGAAATGATAGAAAAAGTCATATACGTTCGTTATACTACAAACATATTAATGAATTTGACGAGGTAATTTGCTGTAATGAAAATAAAGGAATTGAAAAAGAAAGATTTTAAGAAGGTCATTCAATACGCAATAGCAGGAATGCACTTTGAAAAATACTTAAAGAACAAGTATATTCTTAACGCATACGGTAGATATTTTTGGTATTTAGAATACACCAATGCAACTCAAATCATTGCCGCTTACGAGGATAACGAACTTTTGGGAGTTCTTATTGCTGATATAAAAGGCGAAAAAAAGCCATATAAATCCTTTGGGAAACGATTATATATCAAGCTTATAGATAATATTCAAAACCTGTTCTTTGGTGGAGGCGTTATGCCTTATAACGAGGCTAACAAAAAAATGTTTGATAAATACGCCGAGCGCTATACTCCGGATGGAGAAATTCGTTTTTTAGCGTCCAATCCAAAAAGCAAAACAAAAGGGATAGGTACTTTCTTATTAAATGAACTTGTACGGCGAGAATCAGGAAAAGAAATTTATCTGTTTACCGATACAAACTGCACGTATCAATTTTATGAGCATAGGGGATTTGAGCGAGTAGGCGAGCAAAAAATTGTTCTCGAGCTTTCTGAAGAGGTCGATTTGAAATGTTTGCTATATAGAAGAAAGCTATAAAATCTTGACAGATTCCGACTTACGCAAGGGTTTGTGATATTATTCCCAACAAGCAAAATTCACGCTGATTTCGTTGGAGAAAAGCAGGGATTTTATGGAAAGGGTACCCCAAAATAAATAAAAATTAAACGTTAGGGCTTGCGGCCAGGGCGCTTTAGTGATAAGCGCCCTGTTTTTCTGCTTTGTCTGATCGAAATAAGACGTATAAGGATGTTTAGGGATATAATTCAGTATATTATTTTACAACTTGACAATATCGCCTTATATTGCTATAATTAATATCAGATACTTATGCATTTTTGACAACTTGCCGTTGCAGAAGGCGGATTTATTTTTAAATTATTTATTTTGCTAAGATTATTCGGCAGAGATGTGAGGAGGGCGTTCGGCTGTCCGCGAACGGAATATGCGGACGGATATGCATAAAGGCGGAGCCGCGTATAGCCGCGGTCTTTAACAGGTATACCGCCTTGGATTTTTATCTTTACGGAAAGGTGGAAAAAAATGATAAAAAACAAAATATCCAAAAGAATACTTTCTTTTTCGGCGGCGCTGCTTTTATGTTTTTCACCGTCCGGTTCTGTTTCAGGAGAGCCGGCAGATGATAATAACGGTTCCTCAGCCGAGCTTTCTCTGGAAGCTGCGGACGTCGCGCCTGTATCAGAAGAAACCGAGCCTCTTTACGTTGCTCAGAATACGTACAGCGATTATTACGATCAGTATTCCGGCGAAAATCGTCCGGACGCTGAAATACTTACCTGGTTCAAGGATTACAGCTCCGCTGAAAACGGAGATTTTTCCGTCGGAGAATACGGAGACGAGGCTGAAACCAAGTCTGACGTTTTGATTTGGAATTCAAACGAGGGTGAAATCACATATAAGGTAGATATTCCTGAAAGCGGTATTTACTGCATGAACATGTCGTATTTTCCTATTGAATCAACGGCTACCACTATTGAATTCGGTATTGAGATAGACGGCGGTTCTCCTTATGACACCGCGTCGCGAGTATCGGTTAATAAGGTATGGGTAAATGAAAAGGAAATAACCGAGGATTCCAGAGGCAATCAAATCAGGCCGGCTCAGATTCAGAAAGGCGAATGGCTTACTTCCGATATAAAGGATGTTGACGGTCTTTTTAACGATCCGCTGATATTCTATCTTGAAAAGGGCAGCCATACTGTTTCGTTTAAGGGAACTAAGGCTAATATGGCGCTGGAATATTTTAAATTTTATAATCCGTCTGATCTTCCGGATTATGCCGAGTATACGGAATCTGTAAAGGACGCTCCGGAAAAGGGCGGAACTGAAAGCAGCCTGATTCGGATTGAGGCTGAAAACGCTGTGAAGAAATCCGATTCGACGCTTTATCCGACAAACGATAACAGTAATTATATGGTTTCGCCTTCAAGTCCTGTAAATATGCTTTATAACACTATCGGCAGCGGCACATGGTCTAAGGCTCTTCAGACGATAACCTTTGAGGTGCCTGCGGATGAGATACCGGCGGAAGGCGGATGGTATAAGATGGGAATAAAGTCCAGACAGAACGAGATGAGAGGATTTTATTCCAATCGCAGAATCTATATTGACGGCCAGGTTCTCTGTGAGGAGCTGGATCAGGTTAAGTTTTTTTATGACAATGACTGGAGCGTCGTTACTCCCAAGGATAAGAACGGCGACGATATGTACATATATTTGTCGGGCGGAGCGAGTCATACGATTACTATGGAGGTCATTCCGGGAGAAATCGGAGACTCCATGAGAAAACTTGACAATGTGGTTTTTGAGCTTAACAATTATTATCGCCAGATATTAATGATAACGGGACCTACTCCGGATAAATATACAGATTATTATGTTCATGACAAGATTCCGGGACTTATAGACGAGCTTGCGAAGCTTTCACAGGATCTGAAGGACGTTCAGAACAACATTGAAAGTCTTGCCGGTTCCGAAGGTTCTGAGGCGGCGGCTTTGGAAAGAATGACCGTAGTTCTTGACCAGTGTGTTGAGAAGCCCCTCAAAATACCTGATTATCTCGGACAGATAAAGGATAATGTAACGGCTATTTCTTCATGGATGAGGGATTACAGAAACCAACCGCTCGAAATAGACTATATTGAGCTTTCTACTGAAAATCAGGATTTCTCAAGTATTAAGAAAAATTTCTTTAAATCCCTATGGTTCAGCATCAGATCCTTCTGGAGCTCTTTCTTTGAGGATTATACCCAGCTTTCGGAGGAAACCGGCGGCGAGGTTATAAATGTCTGGGTAAATCTCGGACGTGATCAGGCGCAGGTTGTCAAAAGCCTTGTAGAATCTGATTTTTCACAGCGGTATCCCGACATACCGATTTCGGTAAACCTTGTTGTAGGAGGAGTTGTGGAAGCTACGCTTGCAGATAAGGGACCGGACGTAGCGCTGTTTTTGGGAGGAGAGTTTCCCGTCAATTTAGCGGCGAGGGGATTGCTTGTGGATTTTTCGCAGTTTAGCGATTATGAAGAGGTAAAATCAAGATTTCACGAAAACGCAACGGTAAACTATGAGTATGACGGTGGGTGCTACGGTATTCCGGTAAACCAGATGTGGCCGATGATGTTTTATAGAAAGGACGTTCTTTCCGAGCTGGGAATAAATTCGCCTCCTGAGACTTGGCAGGAACTTATTGACATGCTTCCCGCTTTACAGAGAAATTACATGGGCGTCGGTTTAGTTCTTCCTCCCGCCAATATTTCCCCGGCAACAGAGCTTGGACATACGTTTGCGATGCTCATGCTTCAGAAAGGCGTGAATTACTATAATCCGGAGCAGACGGCTTCCAATCTGGATTCTATTGAAGCGGTTCAGTCGTTTGAGGAATGGACAGATTTCTATACAAAATACGGCTTTGAGCAGACGTACGACGCGTTCAACAGATTCAGAACGGGCGAATATCCGATAGTAATTCAGAATTATACGTTCTATAACCAGCTTTCAGTGGCGTCGCCTGAAATCAAGGGTCTGTGGGACTTCACAACCGTTCCCGGCACGCTCAGGGAGGACGGAACTATATCCCACGCCGCCAACTCAAACGGTACTGCCGCGGTTATCTTTAATAAAGTATCCGATTCAGACGCCACATGGGAATTTGTAAAGTGGTTTACATCTACAGACGTTCAGGTTAAATACGGAACTCAGATTGAGGGCTTGCTTGGTACAATGGGACGCTTTGAGGCGGCTAATACCGAAGCGCTTCAGCAGCTTTCATGGTCGCAGTCGGAGCTTAGCAAGCTCAATTCGCAGAGAAGCGAGCTTGTGGAGATTCCGGTTATTCCGGCTTCCTATGCTACTACCAGAAACATTATGAACGCTTTCAGAGAAACGGTTAATAATCTGGAAAATCCAAGAGATACCCTGATGTGGTATAACAGGGACATAAACGAGGAGATTACGAGAAAACGTGAAAACCTTGGGCTTGACAATTAAGGTGAGCCGGGCGCATTATGCGCCTGCTCCCCGTTTGTGAAATTATAAAATAAGGAGGGTTACAATTTGGATTCAGCCGCTATCGGTAAAAGGGATAAAAAAGAAAGCAGACGCCAGACATGGCTTGCTGTCAAGCAAAATAAGGAATGCTATCTTATGATGCTGCCTTTTATGATATTTTTCCTGATATTTACAATTGTACCGGTTATTATGTCTGTCCCTATGGGCTTTACGGATTTTAACATGGTTCAGCTTCCTAAATATGTGGGACTTTCAAACTTTTATACGTTATTCCTATCTGATAAGATATTTATGAGTTCTATAAGGGTAACGCTCGTATTCGCTCTCTTTACGGGACCTATAAGCTATGTTCTCTGCTTTGTGCTGGCATGGCTTATAAACGAGCTTCACCCAAGACTTAAAACTATATTTACACTGGTTTTCTATGCGCCGTCAATGGCTAATATATATACGATATGGCAGATAATTTTCAGCGGCGACTCTTACGGCTATATGAATTCGATACTGCTCAATCTCGGTATTATTTCATCGCCTGTTCAGTGGCTGACAGACGCTAATACAATTCTGGGGGTTACGATCGTCGTCCAGATGTGGATAAGCTTGGGTGCGGGATTTCTTGCGCTTCGCGCGGGCTTTCAGAATATAGACCGTTCTCAGTATGAGGCGGGCGCTATAGAGGGTATAAAAAACCGCTGGCAGGAGCTTATTTATATCACGATACCGTCTATGGGACCTCAGCTCATGTTTGCCGCCGTTATGCAGATAGTCGGTTCGTTTACTGCCGGAACCGTTGCTCAGAATCTCGTAGGTTTTCCGAGTACGGATTACAAGGCTCATACAATTATGACCCATGCTTACGATTACGGTTGGGTCAGGTATGAGATGGGTTATGCGTCGGCAATATGTATGGTACTGTTTGTAGCCATGTACGTTTGTAACAGGCTTATAAGCAAGGTACTCAGCAAATATATGGATTAGGAGGGAAATAAATGACTGATGCCAAACGTATGAAAGCGTCAAGCAAGCAGGCCGGAAAAAGAATAGGCGGAACTATCGGCATATTTATTTTTCTGCTGATTTTAGGATTATTCATGGCGCTGCCTATTTATCTTGCAATAGTCATGTCTATAAAGCCTGTGCAGGAGCTGTTTATTTTTCCGCCTAAGCTTTATGCGATAAGTCCTACGCTGGATAATTTCCGGGATATGTTCAGCGTTATGAGTGAAATGTGGGTGCCGTTTTCACGCTATGTATTCAACAGCGTATTTGTAACGGTAACCGTAACCCTTGCACAGTGCATAGTCGCTTCTATGGCGGCGTTCGTACTGGCCAAATGCCGCTTTCCAGGCAGCAAGGTTATAAACAGCGTTATTGTTATATCGCTTCTGTATACCAGTAATGTAATATATATTATGCAGTATATCGTCATGGCTAAGCTTAATATGATAGATACATACTGGGCGCTGATACTTCCTTCGATTGCGTCGCCTATGGGATTGTTCCTTATGCGCCAGTCTATGAGCACTATGCCCGACGCTATGATTGAGGCGGCAAAGGTGGACGGAGCGAATATGTTCACTATCTGCTGGAAGATCGTTATGCCTAATCAGAAGCCTGCGCTGATGACGCTTATTATATTTGCGTTTCAGGCGGCATGGAATATACAGGGCGGTACGCTCGTTTACGATGAATCGCTTAAGACTCTTCCTACAGTTGTTCAGCAGGCCGCAATGGCGGGTCTTGCACGAGCGGGAGTAGCGGCCGCGGCGGCGGTGTTCATGCTGGTTCCGCCGATAGTAATATTTATGCTGGCTCAGAAAAACGTAATTGAAACAATGGCGCACTCCGGTATCAAGGAATAAACCGGCAAATGCAGAAAGGATGAGAATTAAGATGAGCAAAGGCTTAAAAAAATTTCTTGCGGCTGCGTTTGCGGGTGTGCTTATGATCGGAAATGTTTCGGCATTGTCGGTCGGCGCCGAGGAACCCTACGACGTTTATAATTACGACAGGTGGGGCGAGCCGATTCCTTCGCAAGCCGGATATATCGCGGACAGAGCCGTTTCCGGAGATGATCTTGGCGTAGGTCATTTCAAGGATCCGAGCGATCTCTTTAAAGACGCGGATAATAATTTTTATATTGTCGATACCGGCAACAGCCGTATAGTGATAGTTGATTCTGAATTCAGGCGCGTATTGAAAATTCTTGACACGTTCAGGTACGCGGACGGAACGGAAACAACGCTTAAAAACCCAAAGGGAATATTTGTTTCAGATACCGACGGTATGCTTTATATTGCGGATAATGATAATGCAAGAGTAATAAGGTGCGACGCCGACGGAAATATAAATCTGGAAATAACAAAGCCGGAATCTGAAATCTTCAATCAGGATCTTACGTTTCTTCCTCAGAAGGTTCTGGCTGATAAAGCCGGAAATATATATGTTGTCCTGAATAACGTCACAAGCGGAGCCGCTATGTTCGACAGCGAAGGAGCGTTTATAGGCTATTACGGCGCAAACAGAGTCGAAGCTACTTCGGAGGTTTTAGCTAATTATTTCTGGAATGCTATTTTGTCGGACGAGGCAAGGGCTAAGAGAAGGAGAAGCGTTCCGGCCGGATTTTCTAATTTCGACATAGATTCCGAGGGCTTTATCTTTACGTCTACGGAGTCTACGACTCAGACTACCGATATAGTGAAAAAGCTTAGTCCCAGCGGAGATAATCTGTTTGCAGATTATGAAATATATATCGGCGATTATCCGTCTATGGCTATAAGCTCCAGCGTCAAGGTCGACGAAACTCAGCTTGTGGATATAGACATAAGCGAGGATGGAACTATCAATTGCCTGGATCTTGCGACAGGCAGAGTTTTTCAGTATGACGAAGAGCTGTGGCTGATGTTTATAATAGGAACAAAGGCGGATCAGCTCGGAGGCTTTACAAGGCCCTCGGCGCTGGAAACTATGGACGATAATATATACGTTTTGGACCAGACAAAAGCTACGGTTACGATTTTTGTTGAAACGGAATTCGGTGAAATAGTTCATGAGGCGGTAAGCCTTTATAACGGAGGCTATTATGAAGAGGCTCTCGATCCGTGGAACGAGATATTGAAAAGAGACGGAAATTACCGAAGAGCTTATATAGGAATAGCAAGCGCGATGCTTAATAAGGGCGAATATAAATCCGCTATGAAATACGCAAAAATGGCGGACGCAGCAGGCATTTACAACAAGGCTTTCGAGGGCTGGCGTTCGGACTTCTTGAAGGAATATTTCGCTTGGATAATCGGAGGAGCCGCTGTCGTTATAATCGGATCGGTAGTATTGGTAAAGGTTCGAAAAAAGAAAAAGGCCGAAAGGGCTAAGAAGGAGAGTGAAGAATAATGCTGGATCTTACGCAGAAGCAGTTTGTAAAGCATGCTGTTTTTCATCCGTTTGAGGGATTTGAGGATCTCCGCTGGAAAAAGGCGGGTTCGCTTAAATACGCTTTCCTTATTATAGTGCTGCTGTTTTTTGCGCAGATAGCCTATAACCGTCTTTACGGCTTTCAATATTATGTCAGCTATGACAAGATGTTCAACATTATTCCTTATATAACTCAGAGCTTTATAATATTCGGCACATGGGTTATTGCAAACTGGGCGGTTTGTACGCTCCTTGACGGTGAAGGAAGTCTTAAAAATATATGCGTTTACAGCGCTTACGCTATGATACCTTACATTGCGCAGATTTATATTAATACAATTTTGTCGCATGTTCTTGTGAGAGACGAATATATTTTTATTCAGGCGGTTTCGATAATCGGTACTGGTTGGACTGTTATACTGATATTTTCCGCGATAAAAGCGGTTCACCAGTATTCTTTTATGAAAACGGTCTTTGCTATAATACTGACCATTGCCGCTATGCTGATAATATTATTCCTGCTTGTTCTTCTGCTTTCTCTGCTTCAGCAGGTATATGTGTTCGGTTATTCGATTTATACAGAAATAGCTTACAGGATCAAGGTTTAAGCTAACGTGATAAAGGCGGTGAAATATTGATGAATAATAAATTCAAAAAGCTTTTAATCGGTGCGATGGTTCTTGCCTTGATGGCGCCTGTAACTTCAGTTTACGCCGATGAGGAGGACGCTGCCGGCGGAGACGCTGCTGCCGGCGACGCTGAAACGGCCGGCGGGGACGAGGAAGAAGCCGTTCCTGACGAGGTGGACGAGGATTTCGTCGAGCGTACCGAAGAAGAAGCTTTGTCCACAATGGAGCTTGTGGGCGAAAACGACGGCTATCAGCTATACGCCTGCACCGACGTTTCGGACGAAGCGCAGGAAAAGGGCGTTAATCCCAAGGAAAAAGGAAATCTGTTTGCGATTAAAAATAAATCTACGGGCTATATATGGTGGTCTGCGCCGATTAACGCATACGGCGATCCGGGAGCGACAAATTCGCTTAGGCGGCAGCTCGCTTCGGCTGTCGTGGTTACTTACGGCGTTCCAAAGGACAGAACCAGCAAGACTTTAAGATCGGCAAACAAGGCGACGGTAAAGATCTCGAATATAGATAACGGAGTTAAGGTCGTTTATAATTTCAAGGACTGCGGAGCGAAAATTCCAATTGAATATACGCTATGCGAGGATTATCTCAATGTCAGGGTAGACGTCGAAAACATTGAAGAGGAGGACATTTCCTCGGCTACGGGAAGTCTGCTGACCTCAATTTCCGTATTCAACAGCTTTGGCGCGGCTCTCGACGACGAGGAGGGCAGCTTCGTTATACCGGACGGAAGCGGCGCGCTTATTAATTTCAATAATGGAAAGACTTCCGCAAAAAGCTATATGTCAAAGGTTTACGGATCAGATATATCAGCCGTTCCTGAAACAAAGCCGGCCGTGACGCAAAAGGTTTATATGCCTGTTTACGGCATATTAAAGGGCGGAAAGAACGGCGCGCTTGTTGCGATACATTCCGGAGACGCAAATGCGACGCTTGAGGCGAGCGTAAGCGGACAGTCAAAAAGCAGCTATAACGTGTGCGGGTTTACGTTCATGCTCAGAGGATCGGAAACCTATATAATGAACGGAGAGGCAAGCGCGTTTACTGTTTTCGAACAGGGTAAAATAAAAACCGATAATATTGAGCTGAGATATTATCCTGTTTCCGGAAACGATGTTACGTTTACGGACATTGCCCTTAAATACAGGGATTATCTTGAAAAGGATGAGGGCGTGACAGGCTCAGGTTTAACCGATCCTTCGCTTTATATAAATCTTTACGGCGGTGTTGAGAAGCAGAAATCAATACTGGGCTTTCCGATTACGATGAAAACTGAGATTACCGGGTTTGAACAGGCGAAGGAAATAGTTGAAGAACTGAAAAATTGCGGCGCCGATAATATGGTCCTGACTTATGACAACTGGACTAACGCGGGAATTGCGGGCAAGGTGGATTATAAGGCGAAGCCGGCGGGGGTACTGGGCGGTAAAAGTGCGTTTGAGGAATTTACCGATTATCTTAAAGGAAATAATATCTCCCTGTATCCTGCCGTAAATAATAAAGGATTCATAAGCGGTCAGGGCTATTTCACATTTACTAAAACAACTACGAGAGTTTCCGGTTCTTATTCAAGACTGCTGACCTACGATAGGGCTTACGGAGTACAGAGCACATTCTACGATCCTGTTTCTCTTCTATCTCCGTCGGCTTTTGACGATATTTATTCGGATCTGACTGAAAATTATTCCGAAAAAGGTCTTACCGGAGTTTCATTGGGAGATATGACGTCCGCTCTATACGGAGATTACGGCAAAAATACTCTTTCCAGAGACGACACAATGGCTATTCTTGAGGGAAATTATGAGAAAGTGAAAAACGGCGTAGGTTCGATATTGGCGGATACAGCCAACGCTTATTCGTTCTCAAGTGTGGATCATATTACGAATGTTCCTATGTCCTCAAGCGAATTTGATATTTTTGATGAGGACGTACCTTTTTATCAGGTCGCAATGCACGGTCTTAAGCCTTATTCAACAGAAGCTGTCAACGGAAGCGCCGATTATAAGACGCTGATGCTGAAGGCGCTGGCAACAGGCTCGAATTTCAATTACGATATGCTTTACAAGGAAACCAACGAGCTGAAGGATACCGTATACGATATTTATTTCTATGCAAATTATAAGTACTGGACAGAAGCCGCGGCAAGGGGCTACGAGCTTAGCGGCAAGGTACTCGGCGGAACGGCCTCCGAAAGAATAACCGGTTATGAAACAAACGGAGACGTTATTACAACCTCCTATGAAAACGGAACTGTAACAAAAATAAATATCTCTACAGGAGAAATAAATGTAAACGGAACGGTTTACATGCTTGATGATTTTTTAGGGGAAGGAGCGCTGAATAACTGATGAAGATAGCGTATGAGAAGAGAAAAAGTCTTTACGGCTACGGCTTTATAGCGCTCTGGCTTGTGGGAACAGTGCTTTTCTTTATAGTCCCCCTTATAAAATCGTTCACCTATTCCTTCCGGGATATTGAGAGAAACGTTTTCGGCGGCTTTGTCGGACTGGATAATTACAAGCAGGCTTTTCTCGGAGACGAGGTATATGCCGAGAGACTGGTTTCTGTTTTAAAGACAACCGCTATGAAAACTCCGCTTATTCTTATATTTGCTCTTTTTGTAGCCGTTATGCTCAATCAGAAATTTAAAGGCAGGGGCTTTGCAAGGGCAGTGTTCTTCCTGCCGGTAATTATCGCAACCGGTCCGGTTTATAATATTATAACGGGAAATATGGCTACAAGCGGAAACAGCGGCGCAACCCAGTTTTCGACAATGTTTGAAACCGACCTTGTCGGCGAGCTTCTGGAATTCTTAGGAATTTACGGGATAAGCGATCAGCTTACCCAGACTATACAGACTGTAACCACCGATATATTTGGTCTCGTCTGGAATGCCGGAATACAGATACTGATATTTCTTGCGGCTTTGCAGAATATTCCGGTTTCTGCAAAGGAGGCCGCACAGATGGAGGGCGCTACGGCTTGGGAATATTTCTGGAAGATCACTTTCCCCTATGTAAGTCCGATGATACTTGCAAATTTGATTTTCACTATTATAGATTCCTTTACCGATCCGAGCAATCTTGTAATGGACAGAGTTCTTACAATGCAGAAGGACTGGCAGTACGGAATTTCGGCAGCAATGGCGTGGGCTTATTTCGGAATTGTTATAGTAGCGCTTGGAATAATTGTTGCGATAGTAAACAGATTTATTTATTACGAGGTAGATTAAGGAGGGTAGGCAATGGCAGAGGCTGTTAAAGAAGAAAAAATTATCGGCAACGGATTGTCCAAAAAACAAGCTAAGAAAATCCGTATGGCCACAATGAGCAAAAAAGAAATTGCCTATCTCAGAAGAAAGGCGCTTATAGAAAAGGTATGGCCGTTTTTCAGATTCCTGATTCTTTTCGGATTATGTTTTGTTATACTTTATCCGCTGATTTATATGATAAGCTGTGCGTTCAGGGATCCTTCCGATATGACGGATCCAACGGTTATGTGGATACCCCGAAACCTGACTCTTAAGGTTATCAAGGAAACTGCTCATGCAATGAATTTCTGGGAAACTTTAAAGACCACGCTTTTTCTGAATATAGGCTGTTCGCTGGTGCAGGTATGTTCCTGCGCTTTGGCCGGATACGGCTTCGCACGATTTAAATTCAGGGGGAAGGGACTTCTTTTCGCCATCGTGGTGATGATGATTCTTGTCCCGTCTCAGGTTATTGCTATACCGCAGTATCAGCAGTTCAGGAATTTTCTCGGTAATCCGGATTGGAGCCTTATAAACAATCCGCTTTCGATGTATCTTCCTGCGCTGACCGGAAACGGAATACGTTCGGGACTGATGATATTTATTTTCAGACAGTTCTTTAAGGGACTGCCGAAAGAGCTTGAGGACGCAGCTTATCTGGACGGCTGCGGTCCGCTCAGGACGTTTGTACAGATTATGATACCAAACGCTCTATCGTCTTTCCTTACAGTATTTCTCTTTTCGGTAGTGTGGTATTGGAACGATTATTATGTAAGCTCAACATTCTTTACAAGTAATACGACTATTGCTCTGATGCTAAAGAATCTTGGAACGCAGTTGAATAATACGATTCTTAAGGATATGGGCGGCGCCGCCGGATTCAGAGAGCAGATTGTCTGGATGGAAGCAGGCTGTCTTATTTCGATACTGCCTATACTGATTATGTATGCGTTTTTGCAGAAATATTTTACAGAGGGTATAGAACGATCAGGTCTCGTAGGATAAATTTTATAGGAGCATGGCTGACCATGCTCCTTTTCTTTTTATCATTTATTTTTTATAGCTTTATGAAAATATATTCCGCCGTCTTGAATTTTTCATTAAATTATGTTATACTTTTTCAGTATCATAATATAAACTCATATTTATTTCGTCTTATCGAAAGGAACGCTTTAATAATGACAAAAGAAAAATCAGTCTGTTTTACAGGGCACCGTCCGGAAAAGCTGCCCGGATACGGGGAAATGAATAACAGTCTTCTTAATATGATAAAAAGCATGCTTTATTACCGTATTTATCTTGCCGCACAGTCAGGATATGAATATTTTATATCCGGCCTTGCCAGGGGCGTAGATCTGTGGGCGGCTGAATCAGTAATTGATATTCAGAAGAAGCTTCCTAATATAAAGCTTATCTGCGCTAAGCCGTATCCCGAACATGGGAGCGTATTTAAGGGCGCGGATCTTTGGTCGCTGAATAATGTGCTTGAAAAGGCGTATGAAGTAATATGCGTTTCAGACAGCTATTCCAGAGACTGTTATAAGATACGCAATCGTTTTATGGTTGATAACGCCTCCTGCCTTATAGGAGTGGTTGACGATTATAAAAGCGGTACGGGGCAGACTATAGCCTATGCCAGAAGGAAAGGCCTGGAGCTGTCGGTGATAAAGGTGTCGGACATTGCGTCGGCAAGCGGTTATGTAGAGAAAAATAAACGAATTATGTTTGATTAATTGTATAAAATGCCGATTGACTATATGGAATGTCCGCACGCGGAAAAACTTTCAACCGTTTCAACATAGTTTTCAACATTTTGAATACAACATTACAAAAATGTATAAAAGAAAAAGAAACGCCGTTTTAAACGGCATATTGTGAAAGGAGATACCATAAATCATGAAAAAAAAGAGATCAGGAAGTATTGCTATTCCGTTTCTGCTGACGTTTTTAATATCGCTTATAATAATAGGCGGTATAACAATGATTATTTATGACAAAATTGACAGTGACAATTCTTCGCTTCTGACGATGAATAACGAGGCAGGCTCGCTGTCTGACAGCGACAGTCATACTATATTGTTCGTACTCGATCTCAGCGACAGTACCGACGTTCCGGATGAAGGTTCCGACAGCTCCTCGTCAGAGGAGAGTTCCGACGACGAAGAAACCTATGACTGGGAGGTTTCTGAGGAGGAAGAGGAGGAAATTTATCCTAAGCAGTATACTTTTATGCTTATGCGCTCTATGCCGGTCCATAAGCAGATGGTGTTTATAGGACTTCCGGAAAATATGATAGCGGGCGAACAGAATAAAACGATTTCTGAAATTTATAAATCCGGCGGAGCGGCGGAGGTAAAGGCGGCGGCGGAGTTTTCGCTTGAAATACCCGTAGATCGCTATATGGTTTTTGAGTCGGAATCATTTCAGAAGCTTTGCAATATAATGGGCGGAGTAAATTTTGCGCTTCCCGGAAAAATAGAAGGCTTCTCTCAGACTGACGGTTTGCAGTATCTTGGACCGGACCAGATTGAAAAGGTTATCAGCTACGGAGGCTACGGCGGCGGAGAAATACAGCGTGTTTCCACAGCGGCCTCGCTTCTGACGGCTATGGTTAACCAGACTAACGGCGCAAGGATAGCGGATAACCTTGACAATACGTTTGAAACAATGGTAAACGCTAATGAAACTGATATTTCAGCGCTTGATTATCAGGATAAAAAATATGCTATCAAATTTATGATGAAATACAGCGATCCTTCGGAAGATGAAACGGTTTCCGACAGGGCTAAGTTTGTAACGCCCTCAGGAACTCAGACTGCCGATAAGTTTGTTCTGGATTCATCCTTTATAGAGGAGATTTCACAGTATTTTACGGTTGAAGCAACTTCTCCGAAAAATGAAGAGGAAACGCTTCAGCCTATGATCCCTGAAACAAGAGGCGGCGACAGCGATGCTGAATAATATTTTTGATTCTCATGCGCATTATGCTGACAGCGCATTTGATAATGATCGTGAAAGACTTTTGAAATCGCTTCCTCAAAAGGGCGTGTCGGGTATTGTAACGGTAGGCTCAAATATGGAGGATTCGTATAAATGCGTTGAAATAGCAGAAGCCTATGATTATGCGTATGCCGCCTGCGGCGTACACCCGGAATCGGAGAGCTTTACTTCCGACGGATATTTGTCCGGACTTGAAAAGCTTCTGAGTTCCTCACATAAGATAAAAGCGCTTGGTGAAATAGGTCTTGATTATCACTATGAGAATTATAACCGTGAACGTCAGATAAAGCTTTTTGAGGAGCAGCTTGAGCTTGCCGAAGCGTTAGGACTTCCTGTAATTATCCATTCCAGAGACGCTTTCGGGGATACTATGGAGATTTTGCGTAAATACCGTCCCAAGGGAGTTATGCATTGCTTTAGCGGTTCTCCGGAAATAGCCGCTGAGGTTATATCTCTTGGAATGTATATAAGCTTTACCGGCGTTCTGACTTTTAAGAATGCGAAAAAGGCTTTAAGGGCCTTAGAAGAGGTTCCTATGGAAAAGCTTATGCTTGAAACTGATTGTCCCTATATGGCTCCCGAGCCTTACAGAGGAAAGCGGTGTGACAGCAGTATGATTGAGCGAACCGCGTTAAAGGCGGCGGAGATCAAGGGAGCGTCACCTCAGGAGATACTGGACGTCACCTATAAAAATTCACTTGAATTTTTCGAAATTTAAAATTGAAAGGATAACGTGTGAGAAAACGTCATAAACTGATGATCGTCGTGGTTATAGCCGGTATCATTCTTTATATCTTTGCCGTACTGTGGTATAACGGTATAATATGGCTGAATACTCCTTCAAAAAAAGATTATCCGGTCAGAGGCGTTGATGTTTCATCTTATCAGGGTGAAATAAACTGGAGAGAACTTGAATCTCAGAATATCAGCTTTGCATTTATAAAAGCGACTGAGGGCAGCGGCTTTGTAGACGAATATTTTATTGAAAACTATAAAAATTCAAGTAATACCGGAATCAGGATCGGAGCATATCATTTTTTCAGCTTTGACAGTCCGGGAAAAACGCAGGCGGAAAACTATATAAGCGTTGTGGAAAAGCGTGAGAATATGCTGCCGCCGGTAATTGATGTGGAATATTACAACGGAAATGGAAGCGATCCTCCCGACGAAGATAAGGCAAGGCAGAATCTGAATGATCTGATTTCCGCGCTGAAAGAGCGCTATGGCTTGACTCCGATAATTTACGCTACGAAAACCACCTATAATCGTTATATAAGGGGACATTTTGAAGATAATGATATTTGGATACGCAGTATTTATACAAGAGCCGAGCTTTCGGACGGGAGGGATTGGACGTTCTGGCAATATTGCGACAGAGGACGTCTTGACGGCTATGACGGTATTGAAAAATATATAGACCTTAATGTTTTTAATGGAAGTATGGAGGAATTTGAAAATTATTGCGGTTAATTTTCACATTATTTTCGTATTTACACTATATTTTCTTCATAAAAAGCCGATATAATATAACCATACCGCAAAGGAAAAATAATATTGATGGTATAGATAAGGTTTACTGCCTTCCCTTGAAAGGCAGACCAAAAATTCCGTCTTTTAAGGCGTTGATATACATTTTCTTCATAATTGCTGAGCGCTGTTTCCCTCCTTTAACAGTGTCCGGAAAAACCGCACCGTCTGTAATGCTTACACAGACGGTGCGGTTTTTTAATCATATTTGGCCGGAGTATAATTCTTATCGCTAACGGCTCTGTTCAAGGCCTTAGGAAGCTCCGGATTCTGCCATTTCAGACTGCCGCGGTCAAGCTCTGATCCGTTATCCCACAGAAACGCCGGAATATTGTTTTCATGACAAAGCTTTACGAACGTTTCACTGAAATAAACTCTGCTTGGCTCGTCGTTTCCTCTTGCTGTTCCATATTCGCCGATTATGACCGGAATGCCGTTATCGGTAAACTTATCTGTCATATTTGTTATAAGGCGTTTCATTTCTTCGACTTCCGCTTCGGTTCCCCAATTCCGCTGCTGTGTCGTTGTGCAGAACTGCCAGGGGGTATAATAGTGTAGCGAGAGAATACAGCGGTTTTCAGGATCGTCGGGCATTTTGAAGTCGCTGCTGCAAGTCATTGTAATATCTGTATAATATCCGGCTATCAGTAGATGACGTTTGGGATTGTTCCCGCCGCTGCTTCTGATAAGATTTACAAATTCCTGATTAATTTTATTTAAAACCTCATAATTTTCAGGTCCCCTCAGATCATCAAAGCCTACCTCGTTCATAGATTCAAAAATCAGGCGGTCGGAATAATCCTCAAACCTATCGGCAATCTGGTTCCAGAGCGCTTTGTATTTTTCAATAACGCCGTCATAGTCATAGGACGCGTTTCTTATCCATGCGCCGAAATCCGGATCTCCTCCGCCGTCGTGATGGACATTGATTATTACATACATATCCAGTGAGTAGGCGTAGTTTACGACCTCCTCGACTCTGTCCATCCAATTATCGCTTATTATGTAATCGGGGGCTTTTCCCAGATGATCGCGCCACGTTATTGGAATACGGACAGAATTAAATCCGTCGTCCTTAATTTTTTCAAAGACCTTTTTGATTGCCTTCGGGTTTCCCCAGAGGGTTTCATCTACCTCCTCGCCCTCGGCGGGAGCCTCGTTGATTTTACCATCGCCGTCGCGGTCGGCAGCGCAAACGTCCAAGGTGTCGCCGAGATTCCAGCCAAGCGTCATTTCTGAAACGAGCGTTTCAGACGAAATATCCCGCATTTCTCCTTTTTTGGCTGTGCTCTTATTACATGAAATCAACAGGCATACGGATATTGCGGCCGCAGATAAAAATGCGGCAATCTTTTTATAATTCATATTTTACTCCATTCAATAAAGAGATTTAAAGTCGTAATAATTATAGCTTTCTTAAGCTTATTTGTCAATGCAAGAGCGGACACAGACGGTTAAAATTAAAACGGGTATATTCCATACCCGTTTTAAGACTTAAGCTATTTGTTTTTTGAAAGCCTTTTAGCCGCCTTTGCCGCCTTGTCGGCAGCCTTTTTTTCCGCTTTTCTGTATGCCTCCTCAAAGAAAAATCGTTGAGCGTCAAGCGGAGGATGTTCGCTTATCTCTCTGATATAGGTACCGTCCGGAAGCTGATTGCGGGCTTTTACATTATCGTTTAAAAGCGTTTCGAACATATTCCATACGCGCTGCTTTATTCTTGCGTTATACAGCGGAGCCGCTACCTCTACTCGTCTGACGGTATTACGCGTCATGAAGTCGGCTGAGCTTATATAAATCTTACTGCGTTTTTTTGTACCGAAAATATATATCCTGCTATGCTCCAAATATCTGCCGACAATGCTTATAACCTTTATATTTTCAGTTTCACCGGAAACGCCGGCGGCAAGACTGTTAATGCCTCTGATTACCATATCTATTTTAACTCCGGCTTTAGAGGCTTCAACAAGCTTATCCATTATAACCTTATCGCACAGTGAATTTATTTTTATACCGATGTATCCTTCCTCGCCGTTACGGACATGAGTTATTTCCTCTTCAATCATTTCCAGAACCTTGTTTTGAAGACACAATGGAGCGATAAGCAGATGTTGACTCTGTTCGATAAGTCTGTTTTCCATAAGAGCTTCAAAAAGCAGTTGAGCTTCATTTCCAATGTCCTGATTGGCTGTCATAAGTGAAAGGTCAGTATAAAGAGTAGATGTTTTTTCGTTATAGTTTCCTGTTCCGACCTGAGTTATATATTCTGTTTTGCCGTTGTTTTGCCGGGTTATAAGAAGGAGCTTGGAGTGGACCTTAAGCTCTCTGGGACCGTACATTATATGACATCCCGCTTCCTGAAGACGTCTTGACCAGTTTATATTGTTTTCCTCATCAAACCTTGCTCTCAGCTCTACGAGTACAGTCACCTGCTTGCCGTTTTCAGCCGCGTCGCAGAGAGCGTCTATAACCATACTGTTTTTTGCAAGACGGTAAAGAGTTATTTTTATTTCAGTTACCCTTGAGTCGTTCGCGGCTTCATTTAGAAGCTGGATAAAAGGTTTTATGGTTTCGTACGGGTAGCTCAGAAGTATATCATGTCGTTTTATTTGCGGCATCATCGCCATATTATCTGCAACGCTTGCAGATTTTTGCGGGACAAGCTTGTCGAACTTAAGCTCCGGCTTGTCAAGCATATCTCTGATTATGCCTGTAAATGAAAGGTCAAGCGGAGTTTTAAGATAAAATATATGATTTTCATCTAAATCCAGCTTTTTGCAAAGAAACTGGAGAGCAGGCTGACTGAAGGTTTCGGAAAGCTGCATTCTTACAGGGTGCAGCTTTTTACGCTTTTTGCAAAGCTCCTCCATTGCCTCCCTGAAATCAAAATCCTGATCATATAAGCCTTCTTCAACGGTTATATCGGCGTTTCTTGTCAGTCTGAAAAGTGTTTTATCAACAACCTTATAGTTTTTGAAAATAGACGGGGCAAAATGAAGTATCAGATCCTCCGCAAGAATAAACCTGTTTCCTCCGGAAAGTCTTATAACTCTGTTGAACTGACCGCTTGCCGGAATTATACCGAGCTTCACGTTTGACTTTGATTGAAGCTGAACGGCGCAGTATATTTCCTTGTTTTTCAGAAATGGAAAAGGATTTTTCTTGTCGATTATTGTCGGAAATACAAGAGGCTTGATTTCTCTTTTGAAATATTCCTGAAGATACTGCTGCTCCTCAATAGACGCCGACCGGAAGTTTATTTGCTCGACGCCGTATTCCATCAATTCAAGCATAATGTTTTTGTAGGCAATGTCCTTCATAGGTTCAAGCTCGTTTACCTTATAGAAAATAGCCTCAAGCTGTTCCCGTGCGGTCATATTTGATTTATTGTCCTTCTTTTTAGGCTTTATCAGCATCTGATCATACAGGGAACCAACTCTGACCATAAAAAATTCGTCAAGATTGCTTTGAAATATACTTGCGAAATTAAGCCGTTCCAAAAGCGGAACAGCCGGATCCTGAGCTTCCTCAAGGACTCTTTCATTAAATTGCAGCCATGATAATTCTCTGTTTATATATATATTATTTTCGTCCATAGTTGATTTCCTCCGTGATTATATCAGTCGAAGCGTTTAACGTGTATTTTGTTTGATTTTAACTGAATTGCCTGCTGATATTTATATAAATATTATATAACAAATAAGTCTTTTAGTCAAGAAAACACATATAAAATTACGTTAATAATATGAAAAATTTATATAAAATATAAATTAAAAATGCGGCGTATAGGAAAATAGTAAAAGCGGCGCACATAAAATGTACGCCGTTTTTTAAATTAATCCTTATATACGGAATCTATTCCGAGAAATTCCTCAAGGCAGAGTCCGCTTTCAAATACCTCGGCTGCTTTTTCCACTCCGAGATAACGTATATGCCATGGCTCATACTGATAGCCCGTTATATCTTCCTTGCCCTTCGGAAAGCGTATTATAAAGCCGTATTTATGCGCGTTTGCCGCAACCCAGTCGCTTTCCGGAGTATATCCGAAGGAATCGTCAATACTATTTAAATCAAATGCAAGGCCGGTTTGATGATCGGAATGTCCGGGTCTTGAGGAATATGTATCCGCAGCCTCCTGTCCGTCTCTTTCAACATAACTGTTGTATATTCTTTCCTGATCGTAATAGGAACGGTAATCGGAGGAAATATATATACTTAAGCCTTCCTCGGCGGCGTCTGCCGCCATTTCATCGAATGCGTCAAGGGCCTCCTGATTTACCCCGGGATCAAAGTCAGCCGGCATGGAATAGGATTTGTTTGCGATCAGTATACCGTCTATATATGTAAGGCCGTTCTCTACATTTATTTCATGACCGTTTTCGGTTGTGTTTCCGGTCTCGACGTTTACTCTGAGAGACGCGCTCAGATTAGTGCCGTTTATGGTAACGGTTATATTGCATGAGCCTTCCGATTGTCCTCTGATTTCTCCGTTATCAACAGAGGCTACGGAAACGTTAGAGCTTTCCCAGATATAGCTGTCAGTATTTCCGGAATCGTTTATAACCTTTGCGATATAGGTTTCTCCCACTTTGATTGTTATTTCGCTTTCTTCAAAGCGTATAGAACCTTGTTGGTTTTCCTTACCGCCGTCTACCGGAAGACCGCTTTCGTCAGTCTGCGAGACCGTCGGCTTTTCGCTGTTTTTTATCGGTTCGCTGTCCTTTGATACAAATATAAGGACGATCGCCGTTATAACCGCTATAATCACAACGGCAATACAAATCAGCAATACCGTCTGACGCCGTCTGTATATTTTCATTTTTTCCTTTGTCATTTTGTTTCTCCCAATTTAATTTTTTATTTATATTTCAGTCTGCTTTTATAATATTATATCATTACTTACTGTAATATGTCAATATTTCCAAAAAAGCAGACTTATAATTATGAAATTTATTTTTTTGCGAGCTCTTGAAATTTATCTCAAAATAATGTATAATAAACTAAAAAGGTTTGTGAAATTTAACAAAATGTTTCAGGGTTTTGGAGATTAATTTAATAATTTTTTGCAAACATATTTTTTGGAGGGAGAATTATTATGAATATTAAGAAAAAACTGGCAGGTCTGATAACCGTCTGCGCAGTTGCTATTTCGGTTGTTCCCGCTTTCGGCATTTCGGAAGAATCCGCTTTTGCTGCCGAGGATATATCCGGTTCTATGGAATGGGGAGCTGTTGAAATCGGCGGCGGCGGATTCGTTTCAGGAATAGTGACCGGCCAAAGAGAAATGTATGCCAGAACTGACGTAGGAGGGGCATACAAGTATAATTATGAAACAGACAGATGGGAGCAGCTTCTCGGCTTTCTTAACGAAGAGGACAGAGGATTTTTAAGCGTCGACGCTATTGCGATAGATCCTACAGATGACGATACCGTTTACCTTCTCTGCGGTTGCGCTTATTTCTCAAACGCAAGAACTGTTATATTCCGTACCCGCGACGGCGGAAAAACGTTCGATGAAATTGACGTGACAAGCATGATACAGGTTCACGGAAACGGAGACGGACGTCAGTGCGGAGAGGCGATAGCTGTTGATCCTGATAATCCCGATATAATTTACTGCGGAGGCGACGTTAATTCAGGAAGCTCCGCGTTGATCTGGTCTCAGGACGGCGGAGATACATGGGAGCCTGTTAAAGGATATGACGATCTTGGTTATTATACCAATTCCATTAATTGGCCCACATGGGATGAGAGTCATTTTGTTAAATCAATAACTGACGGAGCTTATAATAATCAGAACGGGGTTGCAACTATCGCTATTTCTGACGGAAAGGTATATGTGGGAACGTCTGTAACGGGAAAAGCAAACGTTGTTGTGGCAGACGTTGGATCTGATAAATTTGAAACGTTAAGCGCAGATCTGCCTACCAATTATTTCCCGTCAAGAATCAACAAGGATGTAAACGGCAAGCTTTATATTACCTATATTGCAGGTCTTGCCTTTAACGGTTCCTCCGGAGGCGCATTCAAATATGATCCGTCTACACAGGAGGTTACTGATATTTCCCCGACTGCGAACGGTTTCGGCGCTGTTTACAGCGATCCTCAGAATCCGGATCATCTTGTAGCGACTACATGCGGACTTTGGTATTCTCAGCTATGGTATGAAAATGCCTGGGAGGATGAAAACGTATGCTGGGGCGACCGTTTCTTCAAATCTGTCGACGGCGGAGAAAGCTGGATTAGTATGACTCCCGGCAATCAGATCGGCTGGGGACAGCCGCTTGAGGCCGAATATCTTGCGGACGGCGGCAGAAGCTGGATTAGAAATAAAGCCATTCACTGGGTAGGAGCTATCGTGCTTGATCCCAGAAATACTGACAGAAGCTTTGTAACGTCCGGAAACGGCGTTTTTGCATGCGATAATACATGGGATACTACTCCGGCATTTTATTTCCATCCGGACGGTATAGAAGAAGTCGTTGCTCTTGATATGGTAAGCGTTCCAGGCGGCAATGAATTTTCTGCAATCGGCGACTATGACGGTTTTGAGCATTCTTCCGTTTATGAATCCGGTAAACAGCATCAGCCGAATATGGGATCTACCGGCGCTATTGCTTATTGTCCTCAGAATCCGGATGTTATGATTAGAATTGCCGAAAACCAGAACGACGTAGCTCCGGGCTTCTACACCCTTGACGGCGGCGAAACATGGACTAAGATGGCCAATACGTCCGGAGGAAAAGCTGCGATAACTCAGCTTGAGGACGGCTCATACAGGTTCTTTAAAGGCGCAAGCGACAGCGGCAATGTTTCTTACTCCGATGATTTTGGTCAGACATGGACATCTTGCACAGGAATCCCAAGCGCATACGGCTCAAAGCCCACATATATGCTTGTAGAGCCTGATAAGCCTAATATCGTTTACGCCTATGCGACATACTACAATTCATCATGGAGCTATTCAAAACCGGAGCCGGATTTCTCCGACGCTCATTATACTCTTTGCGTAAGCACCGATTACGGCAAAACGTTTACAACAACCGATATCGCAATGTATGACCAGTGCGATACGGCCGGCAGAATAGCTTATCTTGGCGAGGATAATATTATACTCGGCGCGGGCTACTATGGTATGTATAATGTGACTGATACAGGCAAAACAGTAAACAAGCTTGATGTGTTCTATTGCAAGACGGTAGGCTACGGCGCTCCGGAAAAGGCCGGCGATGTAAATACCCTTTATATGTACGGAAAACCTCAGGAGACTGATCCTGAAGGCATTTATCGTTCTCAGGACGGCGGTAACTCATGGGTGTTGATAAATAAGGATAATCTTTACGGAGGCACAGGAAACGGTAATTTCCTTGTAGGGGATATGAATGAATACGGTACGGTTTATATGTCTACTGTTGGATGCGGAATTATATACGGAAAGCTTTCAGATTCACCGACTCCTCCTGTAACTACCGCGGCGACTTCCTCGGTATCGCCTTCTACTTCTACTACTGTAATCACTTCGGTTAAGCCCACTAACGAAACAAACGCAAAGCCAACTAAATACGGAGATGTAAATGTTGACGGTTCTGTAAATATCGCAGACGTAGTTGCTCTGAATATGTATCTGCTGGGCGGTGAGGACAACGATCTTACCGAGGTTGGTATTGCAAATGCAGACGTGTTATATGATAATGTAATAGATTCGTCTGATTCGCTGACGCTTATGAACTATGTTGCAATGATAATAACTGAAAGTGAATTGGGACCGCAAGGTTAATTAAGAAAAGGCAGACATTTTATTGTCTGCCTTTTCTGCAAATAGGAAGCCGCACTGAAAAACAGTGCGGCTTTTTTAATATAAATTATTACTTTATTACTCTTACCTTGATTATACCGTCAACCGAGCTGATTTTAGCGGAAATATCGTCTGTAACGCTGCCGTCAACATCGAGCATGGTATAAGCGTAATCCTTTTTGCTTGCGTTTACCATGTTGTCGATATTCATACCGGCGTCTGCAACTGCTGATGTTATCTTAGCGATAACTGCCGGAATATTTTTATGAAGCACGCATATTTTTGTGCCGTTAGCCGCCATAGAAGCGTTTGGATAATTTACGCTGTTTTTGATATTGCCGTTTTCAATGTAGTCGATCAGTTCGTCTGCTGCCATTACGGCGCAGTTGTCCTCGCTTTCGGGAGTGGAGGCACCGAGATGAGGTAGAACGATAACATTCTCAACTCCAAGTACGGTATCGTCGGCAAAATCCGTAACGTACTTTGCTACCTTTCCTTCTGCAATAGCTTTAACTACCGCTTCACTGTTGATAAGTTCGCCTCTGGCAAGGTTTATAAGACGGACTCCGTCTTTCATCATAGCTATCTGTTCTGCATCGATAGTATTTTTTGTGTCGGGAGTATAAGGAACGTGTATTGAAATATAATCGCTGTTTTTATAAATGTCATTGATATCAGCCGCAACCTTTACCGCCGGATCAAGGTGAAGCGCTCCGTTTACGGAAAGGAAAGGATCGAAGCCTATAACCTTCATACCAAGAGCGACCGCTGCATTTGCAATTTTACCGCCGATAGCTCCGAGTCCTATGATACCAAGGGTTTTTCCGAGAATTTCCGGACCGGCAAATTTGGACTTACCGCCCTCGACTGTCTTAGGAGCGTCCGGAGTACCCTTAAGCGAAGCGGCCCATGCCGCAGCCTCGGTTATCTTTCTTGATGAAAGAAGCATTGCGCAGATAGCCAGTTCTTTTACCGCGTTGGCGTTAGCTCCCGGAGTATTGAAAACGCATATGCCTGCCTCGGCGCATTTATCAACAGGAATATTGTTTACGCCTGCGCCTGCTCTTGCAATTGCAAGAAGATTTGAGCCGAATTCCATATCGTGCATTTTTGCGGAACGAACCATAATAGCTTCCGGGTTTTCAACTGAATCTCCGACTGTATATTTGCTGCTGTCAAACTTTGATGTTCCGACGGCGGCGATCTTGTTTAATGTCTGAATATTATACATTATCAAATTACTCCTTTTTTGGATATAATCAGGCGTTTTCAGCCTCAAATTTCTTCATGAATTCAACGAGCTTTTCTACGCCCTCAATAGGCATAGCGTTATAAATAGAAGCTCTCATTCCGCCGACTGTTCTGTGTCCCTTGAGATTTTCAAGACCTGCCGCCTTTGCTTCCTTTACGAACTTAGCGTCAAGCTCGGCGTTTCCTGTGACGAACGGAACGTTCATAAGCGATCTGTCCTTAGGCTCAACAGTACCCTTGAACATCTTGCTCTGATCAAGAAAATCGTAAAGGATCTTTGCTTTCTTTTCATTATGAGCCTTCATAGCTTCAAGACCGCCCATTTTCTTGATCCACTTGAAAACCTTTCCGCAGATATAAATTCCATAGCAGGGAGGAGTGTTATAAAGCGAATCGGCGTCTGCCTGAGTTTTCCATTTCAACATTGTAGGAGTTCCCTCTAAGACATCGTCGGTAATAAGATCCTCGCGGATAATAGAAATAACAACGCCGGCAGGACCGATATTTTTCTGAACGCCGCCGTAGATCACGCCGTATTTGGTAACGTCTACCGGCTCGGAGAGAAAGCATGAGGAAACGTCAGCGACAAGCTCCTTGCCCTTTGTATTAGGCAGCTCCTTGAATTTTGTTCCGTAAATAGTATTGTTTTCGCAGATATAAACATAATCGGCGTCTTCCGGAATATCAAGATCCGAGCAATCCGGAATATAGGAGAAGGTTTTGTCTGCCGATGAAGCTACTGCGACTGCTTCTCCGTAAATCTGCGCTTCCTGATAAGCCTTTTTAGCCCACTGGCCGGTAATTATGTAAGCTGCCTTTTTATTCTTCATAAGGTTCATAGGAACCGCGGCAAACTGCTGTGAAGCTCCGCCCTGAAGAAACAGCACCTTATAATTATCCGGAATATTCATAAGGTCGCGGATATCTTTTTCAGCTTCCTTGATAATTTCGTCATAGGCCTTGGAACGGTGGCTCATTTCCATTACAGACATCCCGGTTCCCTTGTAATCAAGCATTTCGTCAGCGGCTTCTTTCAGAACTTCCTCAGGAAGAACGGCAGGACCTGCGCTGAAATTATAAACTCTGCCCATATTATAAACCCTCCAAAATATATGTAGTTATTAGATAAAATTCTATACCTTTATATTATACTATTTTAGCGAAAATAAGTCAATAATAAAATTGTATTATTTTGTATAATCATTCAGAATATTTTCGGAAAAAAGCCTATTTTGCCGTGAGATATTCAGCTCGTCAGGCTCCGCCTCGCTATAACGGCGTCAAAAACGTCTATATTTCCGTCGTCGTTGAAATCACTGACTTTTTCGATATTATATTCTTTTTTCAAAATAAAATTAATAAGCTCTTCCAGAGAAGTTTTTGTTATCGCAGGCTCGTCAGCGTTTATATCGCAAAATTCTACCGTGTAGCTTATAGTCTCGTCAAGCCCCGTTATTGTAACCTCGAAGCTGTCGCCGGCGCTGTAGGATATATTATCTGGGCGGAAAATTATACACCCCTTTTTGCCGTAATTATTGTTTTCAACATTAAAATATCCGTCCGCGGCCGTTTGTGAAAAGCTCCAGCGTTTTCCGTCGTTTTTTCTGACAAGATTTACATTGACGTTTGACGGATCTACCTGGTATCCCATTGATATGCTCCACGGATCGTTATTTCCGAATAATTCTGCCGGCATTATCTGCGCCGGCCAGCTTACTCCGTAATATTCGGTTTCATTCCATACTCCGTCAAATGCATACATGGCATAGTATTTTCCCGTATTGCCGAATCCGGTCTGCTTCATTGACGGGTTAAGGCACCATCTTCTGTGTCCTACTCTTGATATATTTGAGCTGTCTGCGTCGCTCATCCAGCCGTAGATTATATTTTCTGCAAGACTTCCGTATCCCCAGCCGATATTGGAGCTTGAGGTCCCCTCAAGGCATTTCTCATAAAGCTCGTCAGACATGCCCGAAGGCTGAGACGGACTATGCGTAAGCTCGTCGTTAACCGCGTTGACAAGCGTTCCCGCCTGTGCAAGATCGTTATAATTATCTGAAAGGCTCACTTCGTCAAGACCGGCTATAAATCTTACCGTATTAAGCGCGTTCAGTGCGTTTTCAAGAGTCGCGTCGCTTAGCTTTCCCGGCTCATATGGCGTTTGGGTATAGCTGGGAAAAGCGTCGAATTCGGACGCGTTATAATTAAAAGGGTGATTTCTCATATATTCGGCAATTTCATCCGCCGTACGGTATTTTACATAAATTCCCGATGCCGCTGAGGCGCTGTTGATTTCAGGGAGCGGCGCTGCAAATAACGCTGCTGAAAGAGCAACGGCAGTAAATTTTTTAAATATGCTCATTTAGGCTCCTCCTTTTATATGCAAAAAAGGCGTGTAATTTCACGCCTTTTAATATTATATTCCGCATTCGTCGTAATCTTTCCATTTTTCTTCGTAGCTTTTATTGCTCATTGCCTTGTAGACAATATAGGCTACGGATATAACTCCTCCGATAAGAGCTACCAAAATTGAAATGAATACTACCAGACTGCTTTTTTTCTTTTCTTCCATTTCCATATCGTTCCTTTCCGCCGTATGACTGAGCGCCTGATTATTCAGCGCGGTTGTCGGCTTACATTCCCATTTCCGCCTTAAGTCTTTCAAGCTCGGAATTTATTTTTGAATCCTTTTCAAGCTTTTCAAAGCTGTCAAGAGCGTCGTTATTCTGACCGGCTATTTCTGCAAAAGCCTGAGCTTCGGCTTCCTTTTGAATAATCTTTTCTTCCATACGGTCGAATTTTTCCGACGCGCTCGAGGAATCGAATCCGCCTGTGGATTTTGCCAGGTTTTTCTGCGTCTCAGCCATCTGAGAACGGGCTATAAGCATTGCCTGACGGCTTTTTGCCTCCTCAAGCTTTGATTTAAGCACCTCTACCTGAGTCCTTATGGTTTCAGTCTGCTGAGAGATAGTATCGTACATTTCCTTATATGCGGCGGCGTCTTTATCTGCCTTGATTTTGTTTTCAAGAGCCTTTTTAGCAAGTTCCTCGTCGCCGGCAGCCAAAGCGGTTTTAGCCCTGTTTTCCCATTCTGAAGCTGATCTGGCCGCGTCGTCGTATTGTTTTTTCGCTATACGTTCGCTTGACGCCGCTTTTCCAAGCGCCTGAGTAGACTTATTAAGCTCCTGCTGCATATCTATTATGATTTGCTTTACCATTTTTTCCGGATCTTCGGCTTTATCTATCAAATCGTTGATATTTGATTTCAAGACGTCGCCGATCCTCTGAAATATACCCATTAAAATACCTCCGTTATATAATCAATGCTTTGTAAATAATGCCTTTAACACCAGAGCCGCGCCTACTGCTATAAATCCGAACATCAGTATATAGCTGAAAAGCGATTGTGAAACAAAATGCAGACTGACGCTGTTCATAACAGTCAACAGGATTATCAAAACGCCTATGGCGGTCACAACCCAGCCGAAAATCTTTTTTCTCATAACAAAAAGCATAATGATTCCCGCTAAAAGGGGGATTATTATAACTCCGTTAGGCATAGCCCATGATCCCAGACGATAAAACGAGCCCCACACTGAAGTTACTTTGATTGACTGAAATACCCAGAAAAGTCCTCCGCCCAGCAATATAAGACCCGTAAGAAAGCTTATAAGACCGCTTTTATCATTTCTTTTGCCGTCAGGATCGATTATGCGATTATTTCTTTCTATTTCCTCCGTCAGCTTTCGCTGCTGTTCTTCAAGCCGCTTTAGCTTTCTGTCCATTCTGTTTTCCCCCGTATAATATAATTTAATTATAGCCTATACAACAGTTCGTGTCAAGAAAAATATATGTTGATTTCATGAAATATAATAATTTTTTAAGGTAATCTCAGGCTTTTCCTATTTTTTTGTCTATATATTTCGGTTCCAGCTTTGAATAAAGTATTTTCTGTTCGCTGTAAAGTCCGGCGTAGCCTGAAAGCATATAGGCGCATGAGCAGGCAAGAAGATACAGCGGAAGATATTCCGCGCCGAAAAGCTCTGTACAAAGGAGCACCGCTGTTACAGGACAGTTTGTCACTCCGCAGAAAAGACATGACATTCCTATTGCGGCGCCTAAGGAGCAGTCAAGTCCCAATAAGGGCGCAAGCGCGCTTCCGAATGTCGCCCCTACAAAAAATACCGGCATAATTTCTCCGCCTTTGAAGCCGGCGCCGAGCGTCAGGGCGGTAAACAGAAGCTTCAGCGCAAACTGCTCCCACGACGCTGATTCGACAAAGGCACGGTTTATAACCTCGCCTCCGGCGCCGTTATAGTCATATGTTCCGCATAAAAAGGTTAGAGCCGCAACCGCCGACCCTCCGGCAGCTATTCTTATATATGCGTTTCTTATGAATATCCGATAAAGACGGGCGGAATTTTTCAGAACAAAACAAAATACTATGCTTAAAACCGCACAGCATACCGCTATCAGCAGAACCCGTAAATATACGGAAACATCAGCCGACTCAAGTCTTATGATCTGCTTGTCGGGAGCCGCTCCGAAGCGAGAGGATACGGCAAGCCCAATCAAGGCGGAAATAACGCACGGAACTATTGCGGAATAATGCATTATTCCTACGCTTATAACCTCCATAGAAAAAAAGGCTGCTGCTGCCGGAGCGCCGAAAAGAGCAGAGAATCCTGCGCTCATACCGCACATTGTAAGCAGCCGGCAATCCTTTGAATCAAGCCTAAGCCATAGTCCTATCTGAGAGCCTATGCTTCCGCCGATCTGAAGGGCGGCTCCCTCTCTTCCGGCAGAGCCGCCGCAGACATGAGTCAGAACAGAGCCGGAAAAAATGCTAAGCGTATTGCGCCACGTCATCTTTTTTCCGTCTCTTACGGCTATTAGAACCAGATTCGTTCCTTTATCGTTTGTAAGTTTTAAAAATTTATATATTAAGACGATGATGATTCCGGCTGTGGGCAGGAGAAGTATTATAAGCGGATACCGTTCCCTTAAATAAGCCGCTTCCTTAAGCGACAGATGAAACAGCGAGGAGATTAAACCGACGGCTGCGCCTGTTATCAGAGAAAGAAAACCCCATTTTATAAAGCTTTCAGACATTTTAGGAATACCGTCCCTAATCCGCATTAAAACTTTTTTTAAAAACTTATTCAATATTAACACCCCAATTAATCGTCTGTTATAATAATAGCATGTCTGGCGGAAATGTCAAGCATATGCTGGTTCGGGCTTATTTTTATTGACTTTTATGTGAAATTTTAGTATAATAAAATGAATAAGTGAATCATATTATGGTTCGGATAAAACGGAGTTGCTTTATATGGGAAAAATTATTTTAACTGGAGACCGTCCCACAGGCAGACTGCATGTGGGGCATTATGTAGGCTCGCTGAAAAGACGCGTTGAGCTGCAGAATTCAGGCGAATACGATGAAATATATATAATGATCGCCGACGCACAGGCGCTGACTGATAATGCCGATAATCCTGAAAAGGTTAGGCAGAACATAATTGAAGTTGCGCTTGATTATATGTCTTGCGGACTGGATCCGGATAAGACCAATATGTTTATACAATCGCAGATACCAGAGCTTTGCGAACTGACCTGTTATTACATGAATCTGGTCACAGTGTCAAGATTGCAGAGAAATCCTACTGTTAAGACGGAAATTAAAATGCGTAATTTTGAAACGAGCATACCGGTGGGATTTTTTACATACCCGATCAGTCAGGCGTCGGACATAACCGCTTTTAAGGCGACTACAGTGCCGGCGGGCGAGGATCAGATGCCGATGGTCGAGCAGACCAAGGAAATTGTGCATAAATTCAATTCGGTCTATGGAGAAACATTAACCGAGCCTGAAATTCTACTGCCGGAAAATCAGGCGTGTATGCGCCTGCCGGGTATTGACGGCAAGGCTAAGATGAGCAAGTCTCTGGGAAACTGCATTTATCTGAGCGATTCCGCCGAGGACGTCGGAAAAAAGGTCATGAGCATGTATACGGATCCTGATCATATTAAGGTAAGCGATCCGGGAAAAATTGAAGGAAACACCGTGTTTACATATCTTGACGCTTTTTGTCGAAAGGATCATTTCGAACGCTATCTGCCTGATTATGCCGGTCTTGATGAGCTTAAGGAGCATTATAAGCGCGGAGGACTCGGAGATGTTAAGGTAAAGAAATTTTTAAACAGCGTGCTCCAGGAGGAGCTGGAGCCTATAAGAGCGAAAAGAAAAGAGCTTGAACAGAACATACCCTATGTCTACGAGGTTTTGAAAAAGGGAACTGCCGCGGCAAAGGCTAAGGCGGAGTCCACGCTTTCAGAGGTAAAGGCCGCTATGAAGATTAATTATTTTGACGATACAGAATTAATAACGGCTCAGACTGAAAAATATAAAGCATGATTATGCGGGGCGGATTATTTCTGCCCCGTTCTGCTTGACGTATACGCGGCGTTTATGTTAAAATAATCTAAGAGATTTTATATGATGAGGAACGTTAATGAAAAAGGAATCAAGCTCTGCCGGAGGAGTTGCGCTCTGGCTTTTTATCATATTGATGCTGCTTCTCATTATACTCGGAGGTGTAAGCCTGCTGCAGAAGAGAAGCGATACGGCTTCTGTGGACGTATCAGAAAATAATACTCAGCCTTCACAAATCGCAGCTGAATCAGAGCCAACCGACGCTCCGCCGACTGAGCCTGAAACGACCGAGGAAAGGGAGATCAGCTTCGATTTTATAGAAATTGAAAGCGAAACGGCGCTCTTAACGGATATAGACGGTAATGAGTTATATTCCAAGAATCAATATAGCCGTATTTATCCGGCCTCGCTTACAAAGATAATGACTGCGATAGTTGCCATAGAGCATATAAGCGATCTTGACGAGCAGATTATGATACCCGGCGACATATATGATCAGATCGCCTATGAAAACGGTTCTACTGCCGGATTTGTCGCCTATGAATGCGTAACTTACAGGGACATGCTTTACGGAGCCGTTTTAAGCTCGGGGGCGGAATGCTGTCTTACGCTTGCAAGCTATATAAGCGGCAGCGAATGGGAATTTGTTGAGCTGATGAATAGTAAGGCCAAGGAACTGGGCATGAGCGATACAAGCTTTACAAATGTCTGCGGATTTCAGAATTACGAGCATTATTCAACCGCTTCAGATATATCGCTGCTGCTGCGCTATGCGCTTGAAAACGATACGTTTTACGAAATATTTACCTCTCAAAGCTATTATACGGAAACTGACGAGCATCCTGACGGCATAACGCTTTCCAGTACAATGTTTTCGGAAATGGATTCCTCCTATGTTGAGGGAGGCAGGATACTGGGCGGAAAAACCGGTTATACTGACGAAGCCGGACTGTGCCTTGCTTCAATTGCGGAAATAGACGGTGAAATTTATGTTTTGATTACTGCCGGAGCGCAGGGAAGTCATTATACCGAGCCTTTTCATATATACGACGCGTTAAAGCTTTATGGAAACATAAGCGGCTGATGATTTTAAACTGAAAAAAGTCAATGATATATAATAGACGCCCCGTATCCGATATCAGATACGGGGCGTTTTTTATAATAAAACAGCGGACTCTTGTATGAGTCCGCTGAATATTTATGGTCTGGACCTCCCGCATTGTGCTGCGGTTCTTCCTTTCGCATCAATTATTGATTAGGATTAGTCTTCGCCGTAGAGCTTAGAAAGTCTTGTTAGATAATCATATCTGTCCTTAGCGTTAGCGAGCGCGTTATCAAAGAGTCTTTCTGCTCTTTCAGGATTCTGACGTGCAAGAGCATTGTAACGAACCTCTCCCATGAGGAAGTTCTTATATTCGTCTGTATTAGGCGCCTTGGAATCCATTATGAAAGGATTCTTACCCTCCTTCTTCAAGGTAGGATTGTATCTGTAAAGGTGCCAGTAACCTGCCTGTACCGCCTTTTTCTCCTCTGCCATAGCAGTACCCATACCGGTTTTGATACCGTGGTTTATACACGGAGCATATCCGATAATGATTGAAGGACCGTTATAAGCCTCAGCCTCTGCGATAGCTTTAATACACTGGTTATAATCAGCGCCCATAGCTATATGTGCGACATAAACATAGCCGTAGCTCATTGCTATGCCTGCCAGATCCTTTTTCTTTACTTCCTTGCCGGCAGCGGCAAACTGAGCGATAGCGCCTGTAGGAGTCGACTTTGAAGATTGTCCGCCCGTATTGGAATAAACCTCTGTATCAAATACGAAAATATTAACGTCCTGACCGGAAGCGATAACATGGTCAAGTCCGCCGAAGCCAATGTCGTAAGCCCAGCCGTCTCCGCCGAAGATCCACTGAGATTTCTTTCTCAGATAATCCTTGGAGGCGAGAATATCCTTAGCGGCTTCGCATCCGCATGCCTCGAGAGCGGCTACAAGCTTCTCTGTTGCGGGAGTATTTGCATTTCCGTCGTCTACCGTGTCTAAATATTCTGCAATGGCAGCCTTTACGTCTGCATTGTCAGTAGTTTCATTTAAGTCCTTAACCTTAGCGATAACTCTGTTTCTGAGAGTTTTCTGACCTAAGAACATACCGTAACCGAACTCAGCGTTGTCCTCAAACAGGGAGTTAGACCAAGCCGGACCCTTTCCTTCTTTATTGAAGGTATAAGGAGTTGAAGGAGCGGAACCGCCCCAGATTGAAGAACAGCCTGTAGCGTTGGCGATATACATTCTGTCGCCGAAGAGCTGTGTAATGAGCTTTGCGTAAGGAGTTTCACCGCAGCCTGCGCAGGCGCCTGAGAATTCAAGCATAGGCTGCTTGAACTGCGAGCCTTTAACAGTCGTAGCCTTAAACTTGGCCGCAACCTCCGGCTTTTCGTCAAGAGAAGCGCCGTAGGTGAATTTTTCCTGCTCGCCGAGCTGTGATTCCAGCGGTTCCATAACGATAGCCTTGTTCTTTGCAGGGCATACGTTTGCGCATGATCCGCAGCCGGTACAGTCAAGTACAGATACTGTCATAGCGAATTTCATACCGTCCATAGCGGGCTTGAAATCAACCATCTTCATTCCGTCCGGAGCGTTTGCGGCTTCATCGGCAGAAAGAGCGGCAGGTCTGATTACAGCATGAGGACAAACATATGAACACTGGTTACACTGGATACAGTTTTCAGGAATCCATCTCGGAACCTTAACTGCGATACCTCTCTTTTCAAATGCGGAAGAGCCCTGAGGGAAGGTACCGTCGGCGGCGTCCTTGAAAGTGGAAACGGGGAGCGTATCGCCCTTCTGAGCGTTGCAGGGGATCTGAATATTGTTTACGTAATCAGCCAAAGCCTTATTGCTGCTTGTTACGCGAGCCATTCCCATCTGAGTATCGGACGCGTCGGACCATGACGCAGGAATATCGATCTTTACGATATTCTGATGACCCGCGTCGATAGCGTTCCAGTTCTTTTCAACGATATCCTGTCCCTTCTTGCTATAAGAAGCTTCAGCGGCTGCCTTCATGTATTTTACGGCGTCCTCGAAAGGAATAATGTCGGCGAGCTTGAAGAATGCAGACTGAAGAATAGTATTTATCCTTGTTCCCATTCCGGTTTCTTCGCCCAGCTTAACGCCGTTGATTGTATAGAAATTGATATTATTTTGCGCAAGGTATCTCTTTACCTGACCGGGAAGGTGCTTTTCAAGACCGTCCATATCCCAGATAGTGTTGAGAAGGAAGGTTCCTCCCGGCTTAATGTCGGAAACCATATCGTATTTATCAATATAGCTCTGATTATGACATGCGACAAAATCAGCTTTATTAATAAGGTAAGTTGATTTGATAGGAGTTTTTCCGAAACGCAGATGTGAAACCGTTACGCCACCCGATTTTTTTGAGTCATAAGAGAAGTAAGCCTGAGCATATAATTCAGTATGGTCTCCTATGATTTTGATCGAGTTTTTGTTTGCGCCGACCGTACCGTCGGAGCCGAGACCCCAGAATTTACATGAGGTTGTACCGGCAGGAGCGGTGTCTGGACATTCAACTGAATCAAGCGAGAGATTTGTAACGTCGTCCTTTATGCCGATAGTAAATCTTGGCTTTTCCGTGTTCTGGTAAACGGCGATGATCTGTTCCGGAGTGGTATCCTTTGAACCAAGTCCGTATCTTCCTGTGAATACCGGAATATCGTTGAATTTTGTTCCCTTGAGAGCGGCAACCACGTCGAGATAAAGAGGTTCGCCCAGAGAGCCGGGTTCCTTTGTTCTGTCGAGTACAGAAATTCTCTTGACGCTGTCAGGAATAGCTTCAACAAGCTTGTCGGCAACGAAAGGTCTGTAAAGTCTTACCTTGACAAGACCGTACTTGCCGCCGTTCGCGTTGAGGTAATCTATCGTTTCTTCGATTGTATCGTTTACAGAACCCATAGCGACGATTATATGTTCTGCGTCGGCCGCGCCGTAATAGTTAAAGAGCTTGTAATCTGTACCGAGCTTTGCGTTTACCTTGCCCATGTATTCTTCAACAATTGCAGGCATAGCGTCATAATATGGATTGCACGCCTCTCTTGCCTGGAAGAATATATCAGGATTCTGTGCAGTGCCTCTTAAAACAGGGTGCTCCGGATTGAGCGCCTCGTCGCGGAATCTCTGAACCGCATCCATATCGAGCATTTCCTTTAGGTCTGCGTCGTCCCATGTTTGGATCTTCTGGATTTCATGAGATGTTCTGAAACCGTCGAAGAAATGAATAAACGGAACTCTTCCCTTGATTGTGGAAAGATGAGCCACAGCTCCTAAATCCATGATTTCCTGAGGATTTGAAGAGCAAAGCATTGCATAGCCTGTCTGACGGCATGCATAAATATCTGAATGATCTCCGAAAATATTCAGCGCGTGAGTAGAAACGCAGCGCGCGGAAACGTGAATTACTGAAGGAAGCAGCTCGCCGGCAATCTTATACATGTTAGGGATCATCAGGAGAAGACCCTGGGAAGCGGTATATGTTGTTGTAAGAGCACCTGCCGCCAGAGAGCCGTGAACAGCGCCTGCCGCACCTGCCTCAGACTGCATTTCAACTACCTGAACAGGCTGTCCGAATAAATTTTTCTTATCTTTTGCGGACCACTGGTCTGTAACTTCGGCCATTGGTGAAGACGGTGTGATAGGGTAAATAGCCGCAACTTCTGTAAATGGGTATGATACCCAAGCGGCAGCGTTGTTACCGTCCATGGTTTTCATTTTTCTTGCCATTGGTAATAGTCCTCCTAAATTTATGTAAAAAATCAAATTGGGTTATATGAGTACACATAACTTCACTATTAATAATATCACAACCTTAGCTTTTTGTAAATACCTTTTTATAAATATCCTGTTAAAAATAAGACAAAGTTTCAGACTGTAAAACAGCCGTCAGGAATCGTCAGATTATTATAAAAATAGTTAAAATCCGACTTATAAAGCATTAAAGTTGTATAATCTTTTGTGTGAATAATTGGTGAAAACAACAAAAATATATATAAAATCAAAAAAAACTGATTTTTTTGTTGACGATTAGCGTATTTTGGTGTATAATAACAGCAGTGTTAAATAATTCATGAATTATTTACACTCGTTTTGTTGTCTCCTTTCTTTTGTTCTACACATATTTATTTTCTCTTATTTTAATTGTACCCGGGCTTTTGCCCGGGTATTTTTTTATCTAATGTCGTGCAGTCATGGAATATGTTAGAAAATACCCTGCTTACAGGCAGTTCCCTTAATTAATCGTCTTCAAGCAAATAATGTGGAGGAATTTCCAATTCGTCGGCTATGTCAAATAAAGTGTTTAATTTCACCTTGCAAATGATATCAGGGGATTCAAGTGCGCTGATAAAGGATCTGCTTTTTCCGATGTTTTCTGCAAGCTGCTCTTGTGTCAAGCCTTTAGATTTCCGGTAAAAGCAGACCTTTTTACCAAGCTTCAGGTATAAATCGTTAATATTATGTATCATTTTTATCACCTCATTTTGATTATACGATAAAAACCAATAAAATATAGGGAGATTTGACCTAAATTAGTTCTTCTTGTAATAATTAATAATTTTATTTATGAAAGAAAGCAAAGATTAAAAACAGAATATGTATAAGTAAAAACGCTGCCTGTTATTACAGGCAGCGTTATTCTGGCATAAAAGCATAATACAATGCGGCATCATTTATTATTATGCCTTAATGTCTTTTTATGAGGACTTACGAGTCTGTTGCTTCAATCATCTTGTCGCTCGGTCTGAAAAGCAGAGAAATGCACCATATAGCAGAAATTGCAACTATTATATAAATCGCCCTGCTTAATATGGAATCGGTTCCGCCGAAAAGCCATGCAACAAGGTCAAATTGGAAGATTCCGACCAGACCCCAGTTGATTCCGCCTATTATGAGCAGAATCAATGCGAGCTTGTTCCACATACTGTCCACCTCGTTTCCAGAACATTATAAATGTTCATGACATTATTATTTTCAGTCCTATAATAAATATACTTTATAAATTAAGGAAATAAAAGCAAAATCTGTAATTAATTTTTGAAATTTGTTCACGCTTATATCATAAATTTATCACATTGTTTAGGCATAATATGCTTGTCGGTTGAAAGATCGGCTGAGGTTAAAAGCAGTTGATAAGATTGTTTTATAATTTCATCTCCTCTAATTATGTCACTCTCTTATTTTTATTTCCCCTTTGCATTTTTATGCAGAGGGGATTTTTTTATCCCCCTCTTTACAAATTTGAAAAATCAATATATAATTAATTTATAAAGCTGTAAGGAGAATTATGGATATGGATGAAAAAAAGAATAACAAGGGGCTGAAAATAGCAGTCGCGGTCATGGCTGTTGTAATAGTAGCATTAGCCGGCGTCGTGACTGCGTTTCTTCTAAAGGGAGATAATAATGACAGGGAGACTTCGTCTGCCGTTACTGAAACCGAAGCTGAAACCGAGCCGACGTCTACTCAAGCGCCGACCGAAGCCCGGACAACCGAGGCTGTTACCACTGTTCATATCAGTCCGACGGAAACCGTCAGCTTTTCAATGGGCAGCGAAAAAAGCGATATAAATGAAATATTGGATTATGATAAGAATAAGACGTATAAGGCGGCTCTCAGCGATTTTGCAAAAGAAGGAGATAAGATAGACTCGTTCGTATTTGTATTTTACGCTGAGGACGGCTCGTCGAATATCAGCAGCTACAAGGGCGCGTGCGGAATATCCGTCGACGAGTCCTGCAAGGCGGCTACGGATAAGGGCTGGTATCAGTCTGACGATTTTGAAATTGATGTAAACAGCGCATATCTTGAGGTTACATGGGATGTTCCGGGAGAAATCAAGGATTATGTAAATGTAAGCGATAAGGGATTTATTGAAGTCGGATATTGGTGGGGCGGTCTTCAGAAGCTAAGGCTTTCAAGCATTATATGCAATTATACATCCTCGGCTCAGATACCTGTTGACGGTACAAAGACAATAGAGCCTGACAAGACGCTGAAATACGGAAGCGAAAAGGATAAAAAGGCCGTTATACCGCTTTCCGAGCTTATCGGCGAGGGAGACGTTCCGCAGTACTTTGAATTTAAAGTAAAGGCGGGAGGGGAGCTTCAGAAATATTCGGGAGCGTTCGGCATATCGGTTGACGATTCCTGTCCGGACAAAACTGACAAAAACTGGTATCAGAGTGGTAACGCCGCTGTTATGACGAATTCGGACAGCGCGACGCTTTATTGGCTTGTTCCTGATGAAATCAAGGATTATATCAACGCCGACGGCGACGTAATGCTGGGCTATTGGTGGAGCAAGCAGGACTCCGTAACGCTTGAATCCGTAACAGTCAAATACAGCAGCGGCGCGCCTGCCTCCGCGGCAAACGCCGACGCGGACATACCGAAAAACGATGAAAAAAACAAGATAACATCGGACGGTTTAAGCTCGGCTGAGATAGTAAAGGATATGAAAATCGGCTGGAACCTCGGAAATACCCTCGATTGCTATGATATAACGTGGGAAGTTGACGATTTTGAAACTGCATGGGGAAATCCTAAGACTACTAAGAAGATGATAGATACGGTAAAGGCGGCGGGCTTTAACGCCGTAAGAATCCCCGTGACCTGGAACGAGCACATGGACGGCGATAAAATAGAAGAATCGTGGCTGAACCGCGTAAATGAAGTAGTTGATTATGCCATTGACAATGATATGTACGTTATAATAAATGTTCATCACGACGATTACACATGGCTTAAGCCCAGCAGGGCAGATAAGGCTAAAAGCGAATCGAGACTAATCAGTATCTGGGAGCAGCTTTCGGAGCGTTTTAAGGATTACGACTATCATCTTCTGTTTGAGGGAATGAACGAGCCGAGAATAATAGGCGGCGAAAACGAATGGACCTGCGGAACGGCAGAGGAGCGAGAGGTAATAAACGAACTGTTTGCTTCTTTCGTTGAAACTGTACGTAATTCCGGCGGAAATAATGCTGTCCGTTCATTGATTATAACCGCTCATGCGGCTGCTATGGACGAAACCGGTATTAAAGATGTGAAAATACCCGACGACGATAGGATTATAGTTTCGATACATTATTATTCTCCGTGGGACTTTGCAGGCGGCGATAATTCAAGATCGGAGTGGGGAAGCGACGCCGACAAAAAAGAGCTTGACAAGGGTTTTGAGCTTGTTAAGAAATATTTTATTGATAAGGGAGTTCCGGTAATAATAGGAGAATGCGGAGCTACAAATAAAGGAAACGACAGCGTCAGAGCAGATTACATGTCGTATTATATCGGCTCCGCTAAAAAAAGAGGAATCACCTGCTTTATCTGGGACAACGGAGCTAAGGAGGAGTTCGGACTGCTTGACAGAAGCAGTAATACATGGTATTTTAAAAATATCGTTGAAGCCGCTGTTAAGGCGGCGGGATAACGTAGCTTACTTGCCGTCCGCGGTTTACCGCGGACGGTTTGCGCCGTATTTTACGGGGAAATAATTGTTTTTAGTCAGCAGCGCTTTGAAAGGATGAAAAAAATTGATAACTGATCTTACAAAGGGAAAGCCGTCAAGGGTATTGTTTATGTTTACGCTGCCTCTTTTGGGGAGCGTTGTATTCCAGCAGCTTTATAATATTTCCGACAGTATTATTGCCGGGAGATTTGCAGGTGAAGACGCTCTCGCGGCTATCGGGGTATCGTATCCTGTTACTATGATTTTTATGGCTATCGCAATGGGCTGCAATATAGGAAGCTCTGTTATAATATCTCAGCTTTTCGGCAGCAGAAGAATGTCGGAAATGAAAACGGCGGTAAACACTTCGTTTGTTATGTCCGCGGCTATAAGCTTATGTATTCTGCTATTCGGCGTGATATTCTGCAATCCTATATTAAAGCTGCTTAATACTCCGGAGAATATTTTCGACGACGGAGGAGTATATCTCAATATTTTCACCTACGGTCTTCCGTTTCTTTTCTTTTATAATATATCTTCGGGCGTTTTCACTGCTCTTGGCGACGCTAAAACACCTATGTATCTGCTTATAGGTTCCTCTCTGGGAAATATCGGTCTTGATCTGCTTTTTGTAGCCGTTTTCGGCTGGGGAGTCGCCGGAGCAGCGTGGGCTACCTTTATAGCGCAGGGAGCGGCGTCGGTAGTATCGGTAATTATTCTTTTTACAAGACTCAATAAGCTTCAGTATGAGATCAGACCGAAAATATTTGACGTCGGTCTGTTCCGCAGAATAGGCGCGGTTACGATACCAAGCGTTTTGCAGCAGAGCTTTGTGTCTGTCGGAAACCTCTTTATACAAGGAATAATAAACGGCTACGGCTCTTCTGTAATAGCGGGGTATTCGGCCGCCATAAAGCTGAATACCTTTGCTATAATGTCCTTTGCCGCCGCCGGAAACGCGGTATCCAGCTATACGGCTCAGAATATGGGCGCCGGAAAAACGGAGAGAATCAAGCAGGGATATTCAGCGGGAGTCTTGATTTCGCTCGCAGTCGCACTGCCGTTTGTACTTATATATTTTATTTTCTGCCGGCATGCGCTTATGCTGTTTATGGAAAATGACCAGAGCGTAACCGCTTTAAAGACGGGAATGGAGTTTTTAAAAATAGTTTCTCCGTTTTATTTGGCGGTTGCCGTTAAAATAATGACTGACGGACTTCTCCGCGGAGCCGGAAGCATGAGAGCTTTCATGGTGTCGACGTTTGCAGACCTTATTTTAAGAGTTATACTTTCATATATTCTTTCAGCACGTTTTGACACGCTCGGAGTTTGGCTTTCTTGGCCGATAGGGTGGATAATTGCTACGGCAATAGCCTTTTTCTTTTACAAAAAGGGAGTATGGAAAAGAGGTTTGGTATAATTATATGCTTTTTTGTGACATGTTATAATTTTTTTGTGTAAATTTCTCCAGTATTAACAATTGAAATATAGTTTGTGCGGAAGTATAATAATAGTATTGAAGTCCGAATATTTTTTGAGGGGTATATTATTATGAAGTTAAAAAAGATTGTTACCTGTATGCTGGCTGCCGCAATTGCTGCCGGCGGAGTAATGTCCGGTATGGGAAATTACTCTTATCTCAGAACCGGTATCGTTTCAGCGGAAGTTTCGGTACCGGCGCAGTCGGTTGTTCTCAAGGAATCCGCTTATATCACATGGACGCCCGTCAGCGGAGCCGACGGCTATAATGTATATTGCAAGCCCGAAGGCGGAAGCTATGTTCAGCTTGATTCCATGCTTATAAGGCAGTATGGCGGCTATTTCAGAGCGGACGCCGTTGGACTCAAGGCCGGCAAATATGTTTTGAAGGTTGTTCCTACCTCGGGAGGAGAGGAAAATTCATCAGGCTCTATTGAATCGGCGCCTATAACAGTAGGAAGCTATGACAGAACCGGTTTTGCATGGACGGACGGTACCTCCTCCGGAGCATATAATGAAGACGGAACCCTCAAGGATAATGCCGTTGTTCTTTATCTTACCGAAGAAACAAAGGATACGGTAACAATGGATGTGGTAACAAGCAGCAGCGGCTCTACCACAAACGGTACGGGAATACAGAATATACTTAACCTTTATAAAAAGGGTTATGAAACAAGACCGCTTGATATAAGGGTAATAGGAACTGTAACCGATCCTGCGGTAACTGATAAGGGAGATATAACCATTGACGGCGGCGGAAAGCTGAAATGCGGAATAACTGTAGAGGGAATCGGCGACGACGCGGTTATTTCAGGCTTTGGTCTGAGAGTAAAGAATATGTCAAACCTTGAGATAAGAAATATCGGCGTTATGCTGGTTGACAGCAGCGAGGGCGACAATATTACTTTGCAGCAGGGGAACGACCACGTTTGGGTGCATAACTGCGATCTGTTCTACGGTATGGCCGGCAGCGATGCTGATCAGGCCAAAGGCGACGGTGCGCTTGACTGCAAGAAATCCACGTATATCACATTTTCTTATAACCATTTCTGGGACAGCGGAAAGTGCAACCTGCTGGGACTTAGCGAGGATACGACGGACGGTCTTTATATAACATACCATCATAATTGGTATGATCATTCGGATTCGAGGCATCCAAGAGTAAGATTCTATTCAGCTCATGTCTATAACAATTACTATGACGGCAATTCAAAATACGGAATAGGCTCTACGCTGGGCTCGTCCGTTTTTGCCGAGAGCAATTATTTCAGAAACTGTAAATATCCGATGCTGACCTCCATGCAGGGCTCAGATGTTGCAGACGGGGCTGAAGGAACGTTTTCAAGCGAAGACGGAGGAACTATAAAGGCTTACGGAAATTACATGGAGGGACAGAAAAGATTTGTTTCATATCAGGAGGATTCGGTCGAGTTTGACGCTTACGTAGCCTCCTCAAGGAATGAAAAGCTTTCGTCCTCTGTAACCTCCAAGCAGGGATCCAATACATATAACAATTTTGACACGGGAAGCGCTATGTATAGCTATACTGCGGATTCCGCCGAAGATGTTCCCGCTGTTGTAACGGCCGAAGCGGGCAGACTTGGCGGAGGAGACTTTGATTTTACCTTTACTGCGGACGATGATTCAAGCTATGCGGTAAATACGGAGCTTATGGCCAAGCTTAAGGCGTATGAGCCGTCTGTGATTGCAATAGGAAGCGGATTCGAGGACGGAGGAGAAGTTGAGCCTACAGAGCCTTCTGAAGAAACGACGGAAGCTCCGGTTACGACTGTATCCTCCGATACGTCGAAGCCTTCGACGACCGTTACGACAAAAATAACGCAGCCTGATATTTCAGCGGACGCGGTTTACTGTTCACCGGACGCGTCGTCTTCAGGAAAGGGAACCAAGGAAGATCCGACCGACGTGTTGAGCGCAATAAAAATGGTTCAGCCGGGAGGCGTAATTTATCTGCTCGGCGGAGTTTATAGCTTTGACAGCACTATATTGATTGAAGATACAAATAACGGAGCTGACGGAAAATACAAAACGATTATGGCTTATCCGGGCGATGAGGTTGTGTGGGATTTCTCGGCCATGGAGGTGAGCGATTCAAACCGGGGAGTTGTTCTTGACGGCGATTACTGGTATTTCAAGGGCTTTGAAATAACCAAGGCCGGAGATAACGGAATGCTTCTTGCCGGAAACGATAACCTTATTGAACTGATGGAATTTAACGATAATCAGGATACGGGATTGCAGCTTTCACGCTATAAAACAAGCAATGCGGATATCGGTTCATGGCCTTCTGATAATTTAATTTTAAATTGCACTGCTAAAAACAACTGTGATAACGAAACAATGGAAAATGCGGACGGATTTGCCGCAAAGCTTACATGTGGAGAAGGGAACGTATTTGACGGCTGTATGTCATACAACAACAGCGACGACGGCTGGGATTTGTATGCTAAGTCTGAAACGGGGCCTATAGGCGTTGTAACGATAAGAAACTGCATAGCCTTTAGAAATGGTTATACGGAATTCGGCGAAGGCTTCGGAGACTGCGACGGCAACGGCTTTAAGCTTGGAGGCGGCGGTATAGGAACGGCTCATATTGTTGAAAACTGCCTTGCCTTTGAAAATCTTAACTGCGGATTTACAGACAATAACAATCCTAAGCTCGGCAGCGTTTCAAAATGCACGGCTTATAATAACGGCATAGGCGGAAACGGAAAGCCCAACTTCTCCTGCTACCGCTGCACTGACGACGGATGCGATTTTTCAGCCGTTCTCACATATGTAAACGCCGATAATTTTAACGCGGCGCTGGCTCCGGGAATCAGCTCGGCAAAAATAGCAAACGATAAGTTTGTCGGAACTATGGAAAATTCCGCTTATTATAACGGCGGCAAATATTATAACGTTACTGACAAGCAGACTATAAATAACGGAGATAAGATCGGAAATATAGTTACAATAACGGACGACGACTTTATCAGTCTTGAGGTTGCGCCGTATGTGAGCGCTTCCGAGGGATCCGGCGCAGACTGGTTTGATTTTCATAAGGAATGGAGAAATGCGGACGGAATCTTGAATACAGGCGGTTTCCTTGAAACGAAGGATTCCAGTGAATACAAGGATATAGGAATCGACTTCCAAAGCATAGAGCTTCCCATTGATCCTATAGATCCTCCTGTTACAACAGAACCGATCCCCGTTACAACCTCGTCTACAACGACGGCAGTTACTACTGAAGACGTCCCAGATAGTACGACTGAGGTTACTACGGAGGTAATTCCCGACGGTACAAAATACGGAGATGTTAATACTGACGGAAGTGTAAATATAGCCGATGTTGTCGCTTTAAATATGTATATTCTTAATAACGAAGTCAACGCGATTTCGTCGGAGGGGAAAGCTAATGCAGATTGTGCCAGAGATAACAAAATTGATGCCTCCGACAGTCTGACTCTTATGAATTATGTGGCAATGGTTATTTCAGCCGATAAGCTCGGACAGACGCTTGAATAATACGACCGGTTTAGTCTATACACAGTAATAAACCGAATAAAATGCACGAGGAAATTTAATTTCTCGTGCATTTTTAGTTTTTTATGAGGCTATTTTTATACTGTAATAAAACTGTAGTCTGGGTATAAGCTCCTTCCATTCGCCATTTATATTTATGTTTTCTGAAGATATGCATTTTTGTATTCCTAAGACGTCGGCTTTCATTCCCGTAACGGTTTTGGATATGGTCTTTGAGCACAGACCGGAAATTTTTGCGGCGGCTGCCTCTGAGGCTTCCTCGTGGCTTATCCCTTCTTCAACGCTTCCGCCGCTGATTTTTATTTCGGTGGTTATTTTTATATTCTTTCCGTCAAACTCAGCCTTTAGCTTGGGACTGCTTTTTCTTATTTGAAAGCTTATAGTCCTTCCGCCTACTTCTACGGGCAGATAAATGTCCCTCAAGGAACCGGTCAGCCAGCACAGGCCCTGCGATTCCTCCTCGGACAGTATTCCCACAATAGAATCCGAATCAATAACGGCCATTGTTAGCTTGTTGTTGCTTAGCGCAGGAACGGCGGCCATAGCGTCGTCTTCTAAAAGATCGTTTAAAACGCCGCTTATGTTTTTGTTTTTTATTTTACCCTTTCGGCATCCGCTTTCAATTAGGTCGGTAAGCTCGGTTTCCTCATAGCTTTCAATGGCGCCTGAAGCATTTTCCGGTATCATAAGCAGGGAGCAGGATGGTGAAATTCGGTTGTTCTGCATCATAACTGTCAGCATCTCCCTTATATTTCCGGGACTCAGAGCCAGAAGCTCCAGATGACCTGTAAACAGCGTTTTTCCCTGGCAGGTTTCAGCGTTTTCAATAGCTGTAAATATTGTCTCGCCGTTTCCGGAAAGTACGTCTTTTTCACCGTAAAGCCGGACTGAAACGGTTTTATTTTCATTTCCGTCGCAGCCTATGCTTCTTACAAATCCTTTATCTCTTACTTCTGTTTTATGACTGCACCCGCAAAGGAGCAGAGTCAGAGCCGCCGCCGTCAGCAGTTCTTTTTTCATTGCAAACCCTCCTTATGAGCATAATTACCGGAATAATAATCGACAGTATTATAATCAGTATTCCCAGCGCCGGAAAAATATCAACTCCCGTTGAATTGAGCAGAGCCGATAATCCGAGCATCAGGATCACAGATAACAGCGTATTGTATTTAAGCTCCGGGAATATTTCTTTAATTAGTATCGACGAGAGAACAAGCTGAAGCGTGACGTTCAAAACGCACAGAAGCGTAAACACTATCATATAAAGGGAGTCCGACCTCTGAATACTGAACGGCTGAGAAAACGCGCCCGCTGTAAAAAACGGAAAATCCGTAAGGTCTATTATTCTGCCGAGAACTGTTATTTCTATAATGTATATAAGCTCGGTTACAATAAACGCGCCTATAAAAAATGCCGTAACGCCTCTGTGACTATTGGATTTAGTGAACTCAAGCAGTATAAACAGAATCACAAGCTCTCCTGAGGAACAGAAATTATTTATAGTGCTGTTCATGACCGTTTTCAGTTCTGTGTCCGGAATGTAATTGGCAAGCTCGGCCTTAGGATATGCTCCGAATATTAATACCGCCATTGAAAAGACCAGAATTCCGAATATTATTACAGACGACTTGGAAAGAGAAGATAGTTTCATTGACGCGCAGTAAAGACATACGGCGGCAAGTATAACGGCGCAGGCGAGGCTGCTGTCTACCGGAAAATAAACGCTTTTGCTTACGCTCCACAGTCTGTTGAAGGAAACGGCTCCCCATACGATAAAGAAAAGAGCATAAAGGCATTTGCCGAATTTTCCGAAGAGCATTTCTTTTTTCAGGCTGAATCCTTCTCTTCTGTAAAGAGTCATCATCGGTATCGCCAACAGAAACTGCGCTATTATCGAGATGGCCGCTCCCGCCATCTGAGAGGCGTCGGCCGTTACTCCTGAGCATATCAGGCTAAATGTTTTTACTCCGAACATCAGAGCGAAAAGCTGGCTGTTTGATATATTATTCATGAAGCTCCTCCACTGTGAAGTTGTTGTTCTGCATTTTCCGGAAGCCTTGTCTTACAGCAATATCTCCCATTGTTTTAGGCTTGAAGGGCGATATCGGCGCAGTGTACGGGAATCCGAAATCCCCTGTGGCGCACATATTGAACAATACCGCGGATCCGAACAGACTGATTCCGAAAATCCCCCATATTCCGCCGCAGATTATAAATACTATACGAAGGATTGTAATTGCCGGCGCAAGATCGGGTATTACAAAGCCGCTTATAACGGATAGCGCCGCTACCGTCAGAAGCGGAGTACTTATAAGACCGGAGGTCACTGCCGCATCGCCTATAATCAGACCTCCTACGATACTTACCGCTCCTCCTACTGCCTTAGGAAGCCGCAGACCGGCTTCTTTGATTATTTCGTATATTATTAGTACGCCTACCGTTTCCGTTATTATAGAAAACGGAGCGTTTTGTTCAGATTCGGCAAGAATCAGCAGGAGAGTGCTGTTTAGAAGCTCAGGGTGGTGCATGGCTATCGCCACATAAAGAGCCGGAAGCAGTATGGCAATAAGAAAAGCCGCATATTTCAGCCATCTTGTGAATGTGGCGTAATAAGGCTTGAAGTTGTAGTCGTCAACAGTCTGAAAATCGTCGCTCCATAATTTAGGAATAATAAGAGCAAACGGATTGCCGTCCACCAATATTGCAACTCGTCCCTCTATAAGCTTTGAGCATAAAACGTCAGGTCGTTCAGTTCTGCCGACAGAATTGAAAAACCGTTTTTTGTCCGGCTCTATAAACGGCTGTATATAGCCTGTGGACAAAATCGATTCAAGATCCGTTTTTTCAATTGACGTCATTATTTTTTCTATAAGCTTTTTCGGAACTCTGTCGGACATGTAGCAGATGCACATATCAGTCTGGCTTTTATCTCCCATTACAAACAGCTTCTGAACAAGAACCGGCGATTTCATTCGCCGCCTTATAAGGGACATGTTCGAGCGTATAACCTCTACAAAGCCATCGTGAGATCCGGTTATATTGTTTTCGCCGGACGGCTCGTCCACGCCTCTTTTGTCGTAGCCCTGGACTCCGAAGGCGAGAACGCTGTCCTGTCCGTCTGCGGCAAGCATTGCAAATCCGGAATTTAAAAGACGGAAAAAATCTTCGTAGTTATATGCTACGGGACGGTCGACAGACAGCAGCATTCGGTTTTCTATTTTATTAAACAGCGCCGCAGGACTCGGATTATCAAGCTTTAGATTCATAAGCGGGTGCAGTATCAGCTCTGTCATTGTCGAGGTGGAAACCATGCCCTCGCAGCATATGAGGGCGGTCCTTATTCCGCAGATTTCTATTTCATTTATAAGCAGGTCTGAGCTTCCGCCGGAAATTTCCTTGATTTTTTTCAGGTGAGAGGACAAATCCGGCAATATGCTTTGATACCTCAATTCTGTTGCTTTCATAACTATCTCCATTCTGCCGCGACGGAAGATTACGGCTGTTTATATTACTATGATTGGCAGAAAATGTGCATAAAATTCACATCGATAAAATAATTTAAATATAAAATTGCAAAAAAAATAAAATAATTCAAACACCTCATTTATAAAAACTAAACAAAAGTTATTTAATGTATAATAAAAAGCTTTACACAAAAAGTCTTTTAGTGTATAATTAGACAAAAGTTAATTTGTATTTGTTTAAGTTTTCTCTTGACTTTTGATTAAGTATCGTCTATAATAGAGTTGGTATCAGCTTGGAATAATTATGGTATTTTCGGGGCGGATTGTGAAGAATTATTGTATATAATGTTTAAAGCGCGATAAAATGAAGATTTATTCATTATATTCAACAATTCCAGGTGATTTATTTTATAAAACCATACAAAAAGCTTGAATACCTATTGACTTTAATGTGCATTTAACTTATAATTGTAATGTGAATAGATTATAAACGTTTAATTGCTCACATGGTCGAATATAATGAAGGGAATGTACAGCGAAAGAATTCCCTTGTTATAGATAAAATATTATGCTTAATCAGAAAAGGAGGAAAACGCAAATGAGGACCAAAAAAGTAATTGCGGGACTTTTGGCAGCCGCAACGTTGGCGTCTGTTTCGGTTTCTGCAATTGTATCGGCTGAAGACGGCTTCGGCGTCGGTATCAGCAATACAACCGCTGAAGCAGGCGGAAGCTTTACATTAACGTTAGATATGTCCAATATCCCCGATACCGGACTCAACGGATGTGATTTTGGAATTTCATATGATTCATCATTGGTTACTGTTGAAAGTGTAGAGCTTGGCGCATTGGCAAAAGACGTGTCGGGTGTGGAAACAGATCTGCCGTCGCCTTTTGAATGCAATATCGACACTGATATTATCAGCATAATGTATGCATTGGGTACAGTAAATCCTGATTATTATCTTACGGGCTCCGGTACATTTCTAAGTATTACAGGTACTGTTAAGGAAACCGCGGCCGCCGGCGACAAGGCGGACTTCAAGATAGTTCCTATTGACAGAGCTGTAAAGCCGGGAGATTCTGCAACTAATGCAAGCATTATATTCGGTTATATGTCGTCGGATGAAGCGATAACAGTATATGATCCGGTATTTACCGACGGCTATGTGGAAGTTACAGGAGATGTTCAGTCTTCAACAGAGGAGGGCTCTACGGAGGATATTCCGGTAGGAACCAAATACGGCGATGTTAATGTGGACGGCTATATAAATATCGCCGACGTAGTAGCGCTTAATATGTACATATTGGATAATGAAAGCAATGCGCTTACTGCCGAAGGCAAGGCTAACGCCGATTGTCTGAGAGATATGAAGATTGACGCTCAGGACAGTCTGGTGCTTATGAATTTTGTGGCAATGGTTGTTACAGAGGATAATCTCGGAGCAGCTCAGTAATTTGCAAATATAAATAAGTTTTTAAGCCTAACGGTTTAAAATAACGGGGGATCCGTAAATAAAAAAACAGCGGTCTGCGGGAGAAAGCAGACAGAAAGGAAAAATAGTGATGAAGAAGAGTAGAATTCTTTCGGCTCTGACATCTGTGGCTATGGTTGGTACCATGATTGCAAGCGCGTTGCCGTTTACAGCGTCAGCCTTTGATAGGTTAGTAGTCAAAGAGTCAGTAAGCCAGTTCAGCTTAGTGCCTGAAAAATCATCTTTCACTATGGATGAGGTTAAGGCCGGAAACGCTAAAACGACTGTTGCTATGTTAGTAGATAATTTTGGTGACGATGAGTTAGTTACATATCTTAAATCAGGATTTGCTGCAAGCGACAGCGGAATTACTTTATCTAATTTAAAGTTTACAGAAGTGAACGGTCTTACAAACGTAAATGGTACTGGAGGAAAGTTCAACAGAGACTTTGACGCTTCCGGTATATCGGGAACAAATTTCTTTATTCAGAACGGTCCTGATAAATGGTTTGTAAAGAATGACAACGACGCGTCGGTTGTTACATTCGACGTTACTTTTGACAGCTCAATGGCTGAAGGCGAATATACGATTGATTTTGACAATCAGTTTGAGTTATTGTCGGGTAACTCTACGGCAGCCGGCTTAGATAAGGATGATCCTAATTACGGACTTGTAAACGTTGATTATTCAGCTTCTGTAACTAAGATTCCGGCTACAATTACACTCGGAAGCTCCTCTCCTTCAACCGAGGGAACGACAGAGCCTTCTGAAGCAACGACGGAAAGTGAAGATAATCGTGTATATGTTGGCGACGCTAATCTCTGGGCAGATAAGGTAGAAGCTGCTCCGGGTGAAGAAGTAGTAGTTAATATGTATATAGATACGCAGGGAAAAGAAATCAGAGGACTTGAAGCAAGAGCAATGTTTGACAGAACAATGCTTGAAGTAACAAAGATGGTTCAGGACTGGGGTCTTGATAAGAGCGCGACAATTACTCTGGAAGAAGCGTTGTACGTAGTATCTTCAGCAGAAGAGAAAATCCCGAACGATCCGACTCTCCCGATTGCAAAGATGACCTTTAAGGTATCGGAAGACGCAAAGCCGGGCGAAGTTTATGAGATAGACATTCACGGTTCAAACGGCGCTCCGAAGCCGGTAGTACTTGTTACAGGCGGCGGCGAAGGCTACACATATCTCACACCTATAGTAGAAAAAGGTTCTATCACAATCAAGGGCGAAACAGAGCCTGAAACAACAGAGCCTGTTACAACAACAGAAGCTCCTGAAACAACTGTAACTACAACATCAACAAAGGCTCCTGAAACAGGCGATGATACTGTAAAGACGATTATTGTAACAGTACCTGTGACGGTTCCTGTAACAGTACCAGTAACAGTTCCTGTGACAGTGCCAGTAACGGTAACTGTTCCAGTAGTTGAAACTGTAGTTGTGACTGAAACAGTAATAGTTCCGTCCGAGACAGTTATTGTGACAGTTCCGGTAACGGTGACTGTTCCAGTAGTTGAAACTGTAGTTGTGACAGAAACGGTAGTAGTTCCGTCTCAGACAGTTATTGTAACGGTGCCAGTGACGGTAACAGTTCCGGTAGTTGAAACGGTAATTGTAACAGAAACGGTAATAGTAACCGAAACAGTTATTATAACTGAAGCTCCAGATACTTCTACAACTGTAACAACGGGTACGGGAGAAAATGACATAGAAATTGTCACAAATTACGATGTTGACAAAGACAGCGATCAGTGGTATCATAATGATAACGTCGAATTCTTTAAGAATGGTATCGTTGTTATGCTTGGTGATGAAGACGTAACTGAAGACGCAGTAATTAAATTTGCTGATACGCCTGCCGATGTTTACGACGGTGAGAACTTTGATTATACAGTTGAATTTACTGTTGAATATAACGGTACAACCAAGACTGCATCAATCCCTGTTAAGATCGGACCTCGTGGCGACGCTAATATGAGCGGCGGCGAATTGGCTGACCTTTACGATGCAATCACAGTTGCTACGTTTATTCTCCCAACAAAGCCTATTGATATTCCTAAGGGTTCATTCCAGGAATTCCTCGGCGATAACAATGAGGACGGCGTTGTAGATCTGTATGATGCAATCAATGTTGCTAAGCTTATTCTTCCTACGGTAAACGGAGATTGGACTAAGGTTAGTAACGATTATCAGAACTGGATTAAAACCTGATAATCAGTAATCATTAATTAAGTTTTGTTTTCGCATAAGCCGGAATTCCGGCTTATGCTTAACAAATATAGAAAAGAAAGGAAAATATTAAAAATGAAGAAGAATGTATTTTCAAGAGCAATTGCAGTATTGGCTTCTATGACAGTACTTGGCGCAGCATCAATGATGTCTGCAAGTGCGGCAGGTGAAGGCGTTAAGGTTGCTGATGTAACAGTTCCTTACGGTACAACAGAAGCTACAGTAGGTCTTTCACTTATCGGCGATATTGACTCTCAGGGCGCTGTTCTTACAGTAACATATCCTGAGGAACTTACACTTGTTGAAACTCTTACAGGCGCACTGGTTACAGATGAATCTGTTGCTGGTTCAGTTTCAGCTACATATGTAGCTCCAAACGGTCTTAAGACAGATTTCTCATCAATTACATTTGGTATTCCTGCAGATGCAGAAGCTGGTACAGTATATGACATCGGTATCACTATCACAAGCCTTGATAACGGCGGTGCATATGTTGAATCTCCAGTAGCTGAGGCTGGTTCTATCACAATTGAAGCAGAGCCGACAGAAGAACCTACAGAAGAGCCGACAGAAGAGCCAACAGAAGAACCTACAGAGGCTCCTGCAGTAACAACAGCAGCACCTGCTACAACAGTAGCTCCTAAGAAGACAGGTTCACCTAAGACAGGTTCAGCTGGCGTAGCAGTAGCAGTAGCTGGTCTTGTAACAGCTGGTGCAACAGCAGTTGTTCTTAAGAAAAAACACTAATTTAAGTTAGTCGTTAATTTTTCATAAAATTGTCCCCTTGTTTCAAGGGGACTTTTTTTATTTCCCAACAAAAAAACCATCGTAACTAAACGATGGTTTAAAGTATTTGATCAGTCATTACCGGATTCTGAAAAGCCGACTCCTCCCCAGCCGTCAATATTGCTTCTTCGCATAGCACCGAATATTCTGTCTGAAAAGCCGCTGTTCTCCTTATCCATTTGCCGGATAAAATTCTTTGTTTTCTCACGGTTTGTATGTCCGTCGGCAGGGCATTTTGATTTTACAACATTTAATTCATTCTTTAAGGCTGCCTTGCATATTTCTTTTTCCGGAGCAAAAACAAGCGGACGGATTAATGTTATGTCTTTACGTGAAAGGTAGCTTTTCGGAGAAAAGCAACCGATTCTGCCTTCGTTAAATAAATTCATTATAAAGGTTTCTATTGCGTCATTATAGTGATGTCCAAGGGCAATTTTATTGCAGCCATATTGTTTAGCTGCGTCATGCAGCGCGCCTCTTCTCATTCTTGCGCACAGACTGCATGGATTTTCCTCCTTGCGTATATCGAAAACTATTTCGCCGATATGAGTTTGAATAATATGGTATTTTATGTCAAGGCCGGAGCAAAGTCCTGCAACTGAACTGAAATCTCCAGGGGTACCTTTAAATTGTGGATCAAGCGTAATTCCTACAAGCCTATAATCAATACCTATAAATCTCCTGAGTAACGCAAGACCGTTTAATAAAACAAGACTGTCTTTTCCGCCAGATATACCTACCGCTATGGAATCGCCGTCTGAAATAAGATCAAATTCTTGAATGGCTTTTCTCATATATCCTAAAATTTTTTGCATAAATTCCTCCTTATCAGTTAGTATATATTATACAATATTTTGCAGTATTTTTCAATTATACTTGAAAAAAATGTCGCTTTATTATATACTATACTTAAGATTTACTAAAAAGGGGGATTAAATGGAAAGTGTTGATGAAGCGCTGAAAAAAATTGATTCCGGCGGCTATGATAATATATTGTCAGATCTTTATGGATGTGAAAAGTTAAGTTATCAAAGGCAGCGTATAGTCAGTGCGTTAAATTTATTTGAGCGTTATTTTGGAACTGAAAGAAAAATCAGTTTATTTTCGGCGCCAGGAAGAATGGAAATTTCAGGAAATCATACGGATCATCAATGGGGCAACGTTCTTTCAGCAAGTGTTGATTTGGACACTATTGGTATTGTATCTCCCAATAATGACGGGGTTATAAGAGTTAAATCAAACGGCTTTCCTATAGACGAAATAGCTGTTTCACTTAAAATAAAGGGGGATCCGCGGGAATACTCGCCGCTTGGAGACTTTGTAATAGCTGATTTAGATCCGTATCCTAATGAAATACATAAATCTATAGCGCTAATCAGAGGGATCGCCGCTAAGTTTTATCTGATGGGAAAAGAGCTCGGCGGTTTTGATTGCTATACCACGTCAAACATTATACACGGCGCCGGACTTTCCTCTTCTGCGGCGTTTGAGGTTTTAATAGGCTGTATAATGAATTATCTATTTATGGATAATTCGGTATCTCCGGAGGAAATAGCTCAAATAGGACAATTTGCTGAAAATTATTATTATAAAAAGCCCTGCGGACTTATGGATCAGCTCACTTCGGCTGTCGGCGGGATAATCTGGATAGATTTTTACGATAGCGATACTCCTTTTGTGAAAAAAGTGAATTATGACTTTTCAAAATCCGGATATACTATATGTATGCTGGACAGCGGCGGAACTGATAATGATAATGTCAGAGAATATGAAACGATTACCCGTGAAATGAAGTCAGTGGCGAATTTTTTCGGCAAAACTGCGTTATCAAGGCTTGATGAGGACGAATTTTTAGCTTATATAGGAGATGCCAGAAAAAAATGCGGGGACAGGGCGGTTTTAAGAGCATGGCACTTTTTCAATGAAGACAAAAGAGTAATAAGGTGTGCCGAGCTTCTGAATAAAAATGATTTTCAGAAATTTTTAAGAGAGGTAGATAATTCTGGAAAATCGTCTTTTATGTATCTTCAGAATGTTTTTGATCCGTCTGACGTCAAATATCAGCCGTTGTCAGTCGTACTCGCTCATTGCGGGAGAATACTTGACGGAGAGGGTGCGTTCAGAGTGCACGGCGGAGGATTCGGAGGTACGGTTCAGGCCTATGTACCTGATGATATGGTAGGATATTTTAAACGGGAAAGTGAAAAGCTGCTGGGAGACGGCAGATGTCATATATTAAAAATAAGACGGCACGGCTGTGCTGAAATAGGAGGAAGCTATGAGTAAAGTTTTGGTTACCGGAGGTACAGGCTTTATAGGAAGTCATACCTGTGTTGAGCTGCTTGAAAACGGATATGACATAATAATAATGGATAATCTCAGTAATTCCAAAAGAGAAAGCGTGGAGCGCATAGAAAAGGTTTCCGGAAAGACGGTAAAATTTTATAAAACCGATATGCTTGATCTTGATAAAACTGCTGAAATCTTTGAAAAGAATGAGATTGCCGCAGTGATTCATTTTGCAGGTCTGAAGGCTGTCGGGGAATCGGTTGAAAAACCGCTGGAGTATTATCATAATAATATTTCCGGCACTATAAACCTGCTTAGAGTTATGAAAAGATATAACTGCAAAACAATGGTCTTTTCATCGTCGGCAACCGTATACGGAGTAAATAATAAAGCGCCGTATACAGAGGATATGCCTACCTCCGCTACCAACCCTTACGGTTATACCAAGGTTATGATAGAACAGATTTTAAAAGACATTACATTATCGGACAAATCGTGGAATGTCGTTTCCCTAAGGTACTTTAATCCTATCGGCGCGCATAAGAGCGGTCTTATCGGAGAAAACCCGAACGGTATACCAAATAATCTTGTTCCGTATATAGCGCAGGTAGCTTTGGGAAAGTTGGAAAAGCTTAAGGTATTCGGCAATGATTATAACACTCCGGACGGTACCGGCGTCAGGGATTACATTCATGTAGTGGATCTTGCTAAGGGTCATATTTCAGCTTTGAAATACGCTGAAGAGAACAGCGGCTTTATCCCCGTTAATCTCGGTACCGGAAAAGGCTCTAGTGTACTCGATGTAGTAGCCGCTTATGAAAGAGCGTGCGGTAAAAGTATTCCCGTTGAGATAACGCAGAGGCGTTCAGGTGATATTGCAGTTTCATATGCAGATACATCGCTTGCTAAAAAGCTTTTTAACTGGGAGGCTAAAATGACCGTTGACGATATGTGCAGGGATAGCTGGAATTTTACCCTTAATAATCCTGACGGTCTTTAATATATCTAATTCAGCAAAATGATATGCGCCGGAAACTTAGCGAATTTTCGGCGGCGAAAGGAGTTGAAAATAATTGAAGAAGCATATTAAAATTGACGGTATGAGCTGCGAGCATTGTGCAAATGCGGTAAAGTCCGCGTTGGAAGAAATCGGTGCGAAAAATATTTCAGTGAATCTGGCTGACGGCTATGCGGAAGCTGAGATCAGCGCTTCGGACGTCGAAATAAAGAATATAATTTCAGAAGAGGGATTTACCGCAGAAACTATTACAGTTATTGAGTAGACTGTTATTTTTATAATATCGTCTTTTCAATAGCAGAAATTATTGGGTATAACCTATAAGCCGTTTAAACGGCTTTAAATTGCGGCGGAGATACTGTTAGAATGTATCTCCGTCGGTTTTTGATAAATTGCTGCGTTAAGGCTGTTTTGCTTCTTATACGATACTATAATTTGTTATTGAAGAAAGGTAAGGCAGACGGTATGAAAAACATATTAAAAGAGGACCTTATATATGAAATTCTGTCAGTAGTTGCGGAAATTCCCTTAGGAAAAGTAGCTACATATGGTCAGATCGCAAGACTTATCGGCAGGGAAAAATACTCGCGGCTTGTGGGAAGAGCGTTGAGTATGGCTGATTATTACGGTAGGTATCCATGCCATCGCGTGGTTAATCATGCAGGAAGACTTGTTCCCGGATGGAGCGAGCAGGGGGATCTGCTTCGAAGCGAGGGCATACCAATGAAGAACGACAATCATGTTGATTTAAAGCTTTGCAGGTGGGATTGTTAAAACGCTAAAAGAATATTGGAAGAATTTAAGGAAAAGCCGTAAATGCATATAACTGAAACAGCGTTACTAAGCGCTTTTTCATAAGTTAAAATTGAGGTCTAAGGAATAAGGTATGATTTACACAACACATTATTCTTCGCCGATCGGAAAGCTTTTACTTGCTGAAAAGGACGATGCTTTGGTTGGTCTTTGGATAGAAGGGCAGAAATATTATCTCGGAACCGTTCGTGAGGAAATAAAGGAAGTCGGCGATTCAGCCGTTTTAGCTCAGGCAAGGCGATGGCTTGACAGGTATTTTGCTGGCGAAAGACCGTCGGTAATGGAATTGAATATCGCGCCGGATGGCAGTCCGTTCCGTAAAGCGGTCTGGCAGATTCTTTGCGAGATTCCCTATGGCAGGACTATTACTTATGGCGAAATAGCTAAAAAGCTCGTTCAAAATAACGGATTTTCAAAAATGTCCGCACAAGCTGTTGGAGGAGCGGTAGGGCGCAATCCTGTTTCTATTATAATACCATGTCATCGTGTAGTCGGTTCAAACGGCAGCCTGACCGGCTATGCCGGCGGCGTGGAAATAAAACAAAAGCTACTTGCATTAGAGGGTGCGGATATGACGGGTTTGTTTATACCTAAGAAGGGTACGGCATTATAATAAACGCTTGTATAATTACCGCTTTCACACAGAAAGCTTTACGTTCTTATAATTTCGATTTAAGGCTGAAAAAATGCGCAGGATCAGTTATCTGACCGTTCTGCGCATTTATTTTTATTTTAAATTTTACAGCTTTTCATTATAGTTATCTTTTGATTCTTAAAACTTCGCCGACAAAAATAAGATTGACATTAGTTATTCTGTTTTCCCTTGCTATTTCTTCAACTGTTGTATCGAATCTTCTTGCAATATCATAGAGGGTATCGCCTGCCTTTACCCTGTAATAGATAAAGTTCTCGTCAGGACGGTTTTCATTTTCATCGTCAGTTATATAAACGGTATCAGTAAATCTATCCCTGTCCACCGCATCGTCTACTCCGCATACTCTTCCGTCGTCAGTAAACTGGAAACCGCTCCAGCCGTTGGTGAAAACTCGAGTTATATCAGGCTCGTATGCGCCGTAATCCGCCGCCCATAAAGGATATTCGGCAAAATTTTCGTCCCAGATGCTGTCGGCAGCAAAGGCGTCCGTATATATCATCGGTTTTGTATAAATAAGTTCGTGAAGTCTTTCCATAAAGGCAGTTCCGATTTCATTTATCTCTCTTCGCGAAAGACCTGAAAATTCTTCAAAGTCCATTGCAGGGCGGCAGCTATAGTCCTTATTCCTGATCAGATCCGCAAAGCGTTCGGCCTGTCGGCGGGCTTCTTCGGCGTTTCGTGCTGTAACGTAAAAATAATAACCGAATTTTATTCCCGCTTCTTTTGCCTTTCGACTGTTATTTTCAAATTCTGAATCAGTATAATCTCCGGCAGCCGCTCTTATATAAACGGTTTTAATGTCGCAGTTCTTAAGCTCGTCAAAATTAACGTTGCCCTGATATTCGCTTATATCAATGCCGTCGTGTACTCGTTCAGAGTCCGGACGCAGAGCGTATACGGAAAAGCTTCCGGTAAATAGCATAAGAAACGCGGAAGCGGCTGCTAATAATTTCTTTTTCAGCATATTTTCCTCCATTTGCCGCAAAACAATTTGCTTAATTTTTAGCACAGTAAAAAGTGTATTGCGGCGATTAGACGTTATATTAGTATATAGGATTAACTAAACTGATAGTTATCCAATATTATGATATGGCTTTATAAAGTAATGTGTGATTTAAGCGTTTATACAATTTACATATTTTATTGAAATTATTACATGAATTTTTAAAAATGATTATAGTATTTACCTGTAATTATTGACACAAACAAAAATATTGGTTATAATTTGAATATAATAAAAAATGAGGTAAAGTGAATGGGGATTTTTGAGTTTTCAAGACCTGAAAATTATAGCATAATAAGCGAGGAATGGCAGATTTTTGAAAGCGTTTTTCCGGATACGGGAGCGTTTAAATATATATCCGAAAAGAGAACGGCTTATCTGGACGATAATACTTACCGGATATTAAGGCTGGAAAAATCTAAACCGGACGGCTCTATGTCTGAAAAGGATTTTTTTGATCTTCTCCGCTCTATTACCGTTGAACCTGTTTATAACAAAAGGCATGTTTATAATTATCGCAAGGGATCGGAATGCTTTTGGGTGAAGCTTTGTATGATTGAAAAGGACGGCAGATGGCTGGGCTTTATAAAGGATATGACCGCAACGATGCAGGAAATATATTTTTCGGAATCCTTCAGCATACTTGACACCGTTACAAAGCTTAATAATAGGGAAGCGTTTCTTGAGGAGCTAAGGATACTTTCAGAAACAAGAAACATTAAATCGGGCTGTCTGGCGACCTTTCATATAAACGGCATTAATCAGTTAAACAATATTTTAGGATTGGATAACAGCAAAAAGTGTATTCTATGCGCTGCGCGTACGATTTATCATTTTAAATCTGACGATATTATAATCGGTTCTACTCCTTATCACGAATTTCTTGTTTTTTTCAAGAATAAAACTGAAAAGGAATCGCTGGAGATTATGAGGCAAATAGGCGAGGCGGTTCACGAAATGACGGTTACAGATGATTTCGGAGAAGCGCTTATACCGGGCAGCGACGCTCATTTAACGCTTAACTGCGGCTATGGCGTCTATCCTGACGATTCGGAGGATTTTAATATTCTTGTAAATTATTCCGGTTTCGCGCTTTTTGAGATACATGAAAACACCACCGGTATGATAAAGAAATTTGAACGCCATACATATGAAAAGGAAAAGGAATATTATACTGACGCTCAGATATTCTGTAAGATAATAGACGATAATTTGTTTGAATATCACATGCAGCCTATAGTAGACGCTAAGACCGGAGTCGTATTCGGCTACGAGGCTCTTATGAGAACAACCGGAAATAAATATCTGAATCCGGTTCAGATGCTGGAAATTGCAAGGAAACAGAAGCGACTTTATGATATTGAAAAGAAAACATTCTTCAATGTGATGAAAATATTAAGCGATAACATTGAAATGTTTAAGGATAAGAAACTATTTATAAACAGTATACCTGACCATCTTCTTAATGACGAGGATTTTGGGGAGCTATACAGGCTATATGGAGATCTCATCGGCAAGACTGTTATAGAAATAACGGAGCAGGCTGATATTTCAGAGGAATTTCTCGAAAAGCTTAATAAAAGGAAGAATTTGTCAGGCTTTCAGCTTGCCTTTGACGATTACGGAACAGGCTTTTCCAATACTGCAAATCTAATAAGATGCGAACCGGAATTTATAAAAATAGACCGTTCGCTTATCATGAATATTGATACTGATCCTAAAAAACGTCAACTGGTAGGCTCAGTAGTTAATTTTGCCGAAAATAACGGAATCATGACCTTAGCGGAGGGCATCGAAACGTCCGCAGAGCTTTCAACCGTTATAAATCTCGGCGTTAATTTAATACAGGGTTATTACACCTCCCGTCCTAAGCCGTTTATACTTTATGAAATTTCAAGGGAGGTCAGGGACGAGATTTTGCATGTAAATTCATTCAGAAACAATTTGTCTCAGCCTTTATGCATTTCGGAAGATCTTGGCGTTCTTGAACTGGAAAGTGTCGATTCCAATGTTTATAATGAGATACTTGTGAGAAGAAGCAACGTTAAGGTATGCGGAATTTCCGGTAATGTGTTTGATACCGGTATATTTATCGACAGCGGAATAGATTGCGTTATGACTATCAAGGACGTTTTCATCAGCAGAAAACACAGCAAGCCCGGAATTTCGCTGGGCGAGAATACTAATCTTACTCTCATCGCAGAGGGTGAAAATACATTTAACTGTGTGGGTATATATGTTCCCGCATCGTCTTCGCTTACAATTATCGGTGATGGAAGTGTAAGCATAAATGCCGACGAGGACGCTCCCTATGGGATCGGCGGAAGCGTGAACGATTCTTACGGGAATATATCCGTAGATATGTCGGGTACGCTTTCAATAACTGTAAACGGAATAAATACGGTAGCCGTCGGCGGCGGACGGAATGATTCGGGCAGCTTAATAAATCTGGTTTCAGGAAATATTAAAATACTTAATACGGGCAAGTCTTGCATATCCGTGGGCAACGCGGAAGGAAACGCAATTATAAATATCGGCGAGAAGTGCCGCTTGGAAATTGAAAATTCAAGTATAATAAACGTTTCAGTGGGCAGTTTAAAAGACTCTGCCGTTATAGCTTCTAAGGGAAACGTTAAAATAATAGGCTCCGGAAGCAGCGTTTTGGGAATAGGCGTGTTGGAAAGCGGAACGGGAAATATAGACATAACTGCCGGAGAGGTCGATATAAATTTCGGGGCAAAATATGCTTTTTGTATTGGAACGAACGGCGGAAATATGAAAACGAGGGCTGAAAAATCAAATATTATCCTAACCGCCGGAGGAGTCAACGCAATAGGAATAGGCGATTGCGAGGGTAGCGGCGCAGTTACACTCAATAATAATAATATAAGCATAAAATTAAACGGAGAAAATATAATAGACATCGGTTCTCCCCTTGGAACAGTTGAAAAATATGGAAATAATATTATTTCAAAAATCAATTATTAAAAATAACGCGCAGCTATTTTCGCTGTGCGTTATTTTTGTCGTTTTTATTGCTCCATATTACTTTGAAGCCTGAGAAATTCTTCCGCCAGCCTTAAAGCGTCGTCATAGCTTTCAAGACTATAGCATTTTGCTCTGAACGACGCCGCTCCGTAAAGCCCCTTCATATACCATGAAGCATGCTTTCTTGCCTCCTTCATAGCCTGCTTTTCATTGCCGCGGCCCTTCTGAGAGAGAATCAGTCTTATATGGTAAAGCATGACGTTCATGCGGTCTTGAGTCGTCGGAGGATCGTATGGTTTATTCTCAAACCAACTGTTTATTTCATCAAAAACAAAAGGATTTCCGTATGACGCTCTGCCAATCATAACGAGATCGCAGCCCGTTCGCTCATACATGTCAAAGCATTCTCTGAGCGTAGTTACATCGCCGTTTCCAATGACGGGTATTGAAACGCTTTCTTTAACTGAACGAATGATGTTCCAATCCGCTTTTCCGGAATACATTTGATCCTTTGTTCTGCCATGTATTGTCAGAGCGTCCGCACCGGCTTCCTCCATTGCCTTTGCAAATTCAACGGCATTGACTGAATCTGCGTTCCAGCCCTTGCGGAATTTAACTGTTACGGGAACATCAGACGCTCTTTTTGCAGCCCTGACTAAATCCGCCGCCAATTCTATATTTTTCATAAGAGCGCTTCCGGAATTATTGTTCACAACCTTTGGAACAGGACATCCCATATTCAGATCAAGAATATCCGGCTTGTAGCCCATGCAGATGCGGACCGCTCTTTCTATAAATTCCGGCTCGCTTCCAAAAAGCTGCAATGCCATCGGGCGTTCATCATCGGTAACTGTGCAAAGCTCTGATGTTTTTCGGTCGTTATAGCAGAGACCTTTAGCGGAAATAAGCTCGCTTACAGTATAGCAGGCGCCGTATTCACGGCAAAGCATACGATAGGCTCTGTCGGCAACGGAAGCCATCGGAGCAAGAGCCGCGGTTCTTTTAATTTTAACGTTTCCTATTTTTATATAATTCATTTGAATACCTCGTTGATTTTACTTATTATATTTTAACATAAATCCCCGAAAAATGGTAGAGGCAGCGGTGTAAATATTTTTTTTGACGGATAAAAGAGACAATTATAATACTCAGTATATAAATTTTCGAAAAGGGATAGAGTTTTGCATAAAAATCTGTTATAATAATAATGAATATAAATACGGTGGGCCGTATACCGTAAAGGCGGCGGACGGAGAAGCTAAATGAAGTTACTTGCGATTGACGGAAACAGCATATTAAACCGTGCTTATTACGGTATCAGACTGCTTACAAACAAAAACGGAGTTTATACAAATGCTGTTTTAGGCTTTATGAATATATATTTCAAAAATTTTGAGGAGGTAAAGCCGGATCGAGTTGCTGTTGCATTTGATCTTAAGGCTCCGACTTTCAGGCATAAGGCGGTGGATACCTACAAGGCTAATCGCAAGGGAATGCCGGAGGAACTGGCGCAGCAGCTGCCTATAGTCAAGGAGCTGCTGACATATATGGGGATCAGAATTGTTGAATGCGAGGGATACGAAGCCGACGATATTCTCGGTACTCTTTCTAAGGTCTGTTCAGACAGCGGCGGCGAATGCTGTATTCTTACAGGTGACCGCGACAGCCTTCAGCTTGTAAACGATAGGGTAACGGTAAGGCTTGCTACAACTAAAGAAACTATTGTATATACTCCTGAAAGGTTCATTGAAGAATACGGTTTCGAGCCTATATACCTTATTGATCTTAAATCCTTAATGGGAGACAGCTCGGACAATATTCCGGGAGTAGCGGGAGTGGGGCAGAAAACTGCGGGAGCGCTTATTAAAAGATGGAAAACCATTGAGAGCTTATATGAGAATATAGATGGGGCGGAGCTTTCAAAGGGCGTTTACAATAAGCTGATAAACGGCAGAGAGGACGCTATACGAAGTAAATGGCTCGCTACGATATGTCTTGACGTTCCGGTCGACTATGATATAGAAAATTATAAGATTTCCGAAAGGAATGACGAAAAGCTAAGCGATCTTCTGACAGAGCTTGAAATGGCAAAGCTTATGCAGAAGCTTGGGATTGAGCCTTCGGAAAAAAGAGCGTCCGAAAAAACAGTCAGGGCGGTTGATGTAAAAACACAGCTAAAGGATATTGATGAAGAAATCCTCGGGGGATTTCTTAAAATGAATTCTATATGCTATCTGTTTGACGGGAAAGCTTTTAAATCGGCGCAACGTTTAGACGATGAGAATTTTATAATATATTTTACGGAAAATAAAGAATATATAACAAAATTACTTTCGTGCAGTGCGGAAAAGTATACTTTCGGCGCAAAGCCGCAGTACAGGCTGTGCTTTGCAAACGATACTGAGCTTGCAAATATGGTCTTTGACGCAGAGATCGCCGCATATCTGCTTGATCCGTCAACGTCTGAATATAATATAGAAAAGCTTTGCTTCAGATACGATTCGCCGTATTATAGGTCGGCTGGAGAAACGGCGGACGCCGTCAGTCTTTCAGAGCTTTGCGAGGCATTGAAAAAGGAAATTGAAATTCAGGGTATGAGCAGGCTCATGTTTAAAATTGAACAGCCCTTGACGGAGGTTTTGGCTTCAATGGAGCATTACGGAGTAGGTATAGACGTCGGCGGCGTAAGGAAATTCGGAGACAGTCTTGTCGATGAAATAGGCGGTCTGGAATCGCAGATTTACTTCATGTGCGGAAAGGAATTCAACATTTCTTCTCCTAAACAGCTTGGTGAAATCCTCCATGAAATGGGAGTCCCTCTGAAAAAGAAAACCAAGACGGGTTATTCTACAGGCGCGGAAATCCTTGAGGAGCTAAGGGACAGTTATCCTGTGATAGATCTTATTCTTCGTTATCGTCAGCTCACAAAGCTCAATTCCACTTATGTTGAAGGTCTGCTTAAAACTGTAGCTCAGGACGGCAGAATACACACGTCGTTCAGGCAGACGGAAACCAGAACCGGAAGAATATCGTCAACAGAGCCTAATCTTCAGAATATACCCGTCAGAACGGAACTGGGACGGGAAATGAGAAAGTTTTTTGTAGCTCAGGACGGCAGGACGCTCCTTGACGCCGATTATAGTCAGATAGAGCTTAGGCTTGTCGCTCATATTTGCGCCGATGAAGCGATGATCAGCGGCTTCGCAGACGGGGCGGATATTCATACTTCAACTGCCGCAAGGGTTTTCGGTCTTCCGGAGGAAATGATTACTCCGGAAATGAGAAGCGCGGCTAAGGCTGTAAATTTTGGAATAATTTACGGAATAGGCGCATTTTCACTTTCAAAGGATATTAATGTCAGCGTTTATGAGGCAAAAAAATATATTAATGATTATCTGCATAAATTCCCAAACGTTGAGAAATTTATGAATGAAACGGTCGAAAAAGCTAAAAAAGACGGATATGTCACAACTATGTTCGGAAGAAAGAGATATGTTCCCGAGCTTTCGGCTTCAAATAAGAATATGCAGGCGGCAGGAAAGCGTATTGCTATGAATACGCCGATACAGGGAAGCGCGGCGGATATAATAAAAATTGCTATGGTCAGGGTATACGGGCGGCTGAAAAAGGAGATACCGGAGGCAAGGCTTATACTTCAGGTGCACGACGAGCTGATCGTCGAGTGTTCTGAGAATGACGCCGACAGGGCTGCGGAAATTCTTTCCGAGGAAATGACTCATGCATGCGAGCTTAAAGTTCCGCTGATAGCAGATGTGAACAGGGGCGGAAGCTGGTATGACGCCAAGGGTTGATATAGAGGAAGCCGTAATAGCTCAATTAAAGGATATTGCGGAGATAGAGAAGCAATGTATAGCTGACGGATGGTCAGAAAAAGCCTTTTTGGAGACGTTTGAAAATAAATACTCAATAATTCTGTCGGCGGTATCCGCTGGCAGAGTTATAGGCTTTTTAAATGGTACCGCTGTTCTCGACGAGGCGGAGCTTCTAAATATAGCAGTCATGGAGGAGTATCGAGGAATGGGCGCGGGCGGAGCGCTGATAGGCGAATTTCTGCATATTCTTTCTGATAAGAATGTTGGTACTGTTTATCTGGAGGTTCGTGAAAGCAATGCCGAGGCTATAAGCTTATACAAAAAATATGGTTTTGAACAGAACGGAATGCGCAGAAATTATTATAGACATCCTGTTGAAAACGCTGTATTGATGATGAAAAAAATAGATTTGGCTGGTGATTAGAATGCTGATACTTGGAATTGAAAGCTCGTGTGATGAAACGGCTGCGGCTGTTTCTGAAAATGGTACAAATATATTGTCCTCGGTAATTTCAACGCAAATTGAGGAGCATAAAAAATACGGCGGCGTTGTACCGGAAATAGCGTCTCGCCGTCATTGTGAAAATATACTCGGCGTGGTTGAAAAGGCGTTGAGAGATTCGGATAAAACTCTTGACGATATGGACGCTGTGGCTGTCACGTATGCGCCGGGACTTATAGGAGCATTGCTTGTCGGAGTCAATTTTGCAAAAGGTCTTTCGCTTGCCTCAGAAAAACCGCTTGTGCCTGTGCATCATATTTCAGGGCACATTGCTGCGAATTATATTGCGCATAGCGAGTTGAAGCCGCCGTATATCTGTCTGGTTGCAAGCGGAGGACATTCTCATATAGTTGAGGTAATTGATTATACAAAATTCAGAATAATCGGACGCACAAGAGACGACGCTGCCGGAGAATGCTTTGATAAGTGCGCAAGGGCAATGGGTTTTCCGTATCCGGGAGGTATACATATTGACAGAGCGGCGCAGCTTGGCGACAAATCAGCCTATGTATTGCCTCGTCCGAGGGTAACAGGCTGCGAGTATGATTTCAGTTTTTCCGGATTAAAGACCGCCGTTATAAATCTTCTGCATAACGCCGAGCAGAAGGGTAAGGAAATTAATAAAAATGACCTGAGTGCAGCCTTGCAGCATACTATTTCTGATATACTCTGTGAAAAGACAATTGCAGCGGCTAAAACGCTGGGGTATAATAAAATAGCCGTTGCAGGCGGAGTATCAGCCAACAGCGGCGTTCGGTCGACCTTTAAAAGAGTATGCGGAGAATGCGGAATTAAGCTTTATCTTCCGCCCAAGGAGCTTTGCGGAGATAACGGAGCAATGATAGCGTGTCAGGGGTATTATAATTTCCTTGCAGGTCAAAGGGCTGACGAGAGTCTTAATGCCTGCGCAACTCTTTCGATTGATGATATTTAAGGGAACGGCGAAGCATGTTGGAATAGGGGGATATTATATGATTGATATTTTATTTCTTACAGCCGCGGTTTTGGTTTCTTCATTCAACACCTTTGAAAACCAATCCTATGATGACATTGAAATATATGAACAGCGGCTTGAAAAATTCAATGAAGTATACGGAACTTCCTACGCTATACCGGAAAAACCTGTAGTCGGAGGGGATATCGTTGAATTTTATACTTCAATGACGCTTAATGAATTCGATAAATATATAATGTCTATTTATGACGGATCTTATTATGATACAGAAGCGCCTTCTTTAAAAAATGACAGCGGCGGCGAACGTTTGGAAATACGCAGCGAATATTATGTTGCGGACTATGCAGATAAATAAAATATAAACAAAAACGCAGACTTTTTAGTCTGCGCTTGTTTTACTGAATAAAAAAAGTTTTTGTTGGAAACACAATTGTCCATTGTGAAAAAACAATGAAACTTGTTATTAATTTCACAATTCAGGTTAAATTCTATTGACATCCAATAAAAAAAATATTATAATATAAAAATGAAGGGAATTTTGGAATTAAAGGTTTCAGGATTCAAAAATAATCGCACAGTATTTTTGTGCAGAAATATTAAGGAGGATATAACCATGTCACTGACAAATAACCCCAATGTCTTAAAATGGGTTGAGGAAATGACAGCCCTCACAAAGCCTGACAAGGTAGTATGGATTGACGGCAGCAAGGAGCAGATAGAAGCTCTTAAGAAGGAAGCGCTTTCAACAGGCGAAATGCAGGAGCTCAACCAGGAAAAGCTTCCGGGATGTCTTTATCACAGAACTCTTCCCAACGACGTAGCCAGAGTTGAGGACAGAACCTTTATCTGCTGCAAAAATAAAGAAGACGCAGGTCCGACAAATAACTGGTGCGATCCTGAGGAAATGTATGCAAAGCTCAGACCTATGTACGACGGCGTTATGAAGGGAAGAACAATGTATGTAATCCCTTATTCAATGGGTCCTATCGGTTCTCCTCTTGCTAAAGTAGGCGTAGAAGTAACAGATTCTATTTATGTTGTTCTGAATATGAATATAATGACCAGAATGGGTAAGCAGGCTTTTGATAACCTGGGAGACGCTTCTAACGATTTTGTAAGAGGTCTTCATTCAAAGGCTCAGGTTGATCCTGAAAACAGATATATTGTTCATTTCCCTGAGGATAATACTATCTGGTCCATCAATTCGGCTTACGGCGGCAATGTTCTTCTTGGTAAAAAGTGTTTTGCTCTCAGAATAGCTTCATATCAGGGCAAGAACGAGGGCTGGATGGCTGAACACATGCTTATTCTCGGTCTTAAAAAGCCCGACGGCGAGGTTAAATATATTACGGCCGCTTTTCCGTCTGCATGCGGTAAGACAAATCTTGCTATGCTTATTCCGCCGGAGGGATATAAGAAGGACGGATACGAAATATTCACAGTCGGCGACGATATTGCTTGGATGAAGCAGGGCGACGACGGCAGGCTTTACGCAATTAACCCTGAAAACGGATTCTTCGGCGTTGCTCCGGGAACAAACGAAAAATCGAATTATAATGCGCTTGCTTCAACAATGAAGGATACAATTTTTACAAACGTTGCTATAAATAATGACGATATGACGGTTTGGTGGGAAGGTCTTGACAAGAATCCGCCGGAAAACGCGACAGAATGGAAGGGCGCTAAGGTAAACGGTAAGGAATATTCTGCTGAAGGCAATAAGCTTGCTCATCCTAACTCAAGATTCACAGCGCCGGCTAAGAACTGTCCTTGTATTTCACCTGAATTTGATAATCCTAAGGGCGTTCCGATTTCTGCAATTATTTTCGGCGGCAGACGTGCGGCTACTACTCCGCTGGTATATCAGTCGTTTGACTGGAAGCACGGTACCTATATCGGCTCGGCAGTTTCATCAGAAACGACTGCTGCCGCAACCGGCGAGGTAGGCGTTTTAAGACATGATCCTATGGCAATGAAGCCGTTCTGCGGTTATCACATGGGCGATTATTGGGCACATTGGCTTGAAATGGGCGAAAAACTCGGCGATAAGGCTCCTAAGATATTCAATGTAAACTGGTTTAAGCAGGACGAAAACGGCAACTTTATCTGGCCGGGCTTCGGCGATAATATGAGAGTTCTTGACTGGATTATCAAGAGATGCGAGGGAACTATCGACGCTGATGAAACAGCTATCGGATATCTTCCTAAGAAGGGCGATATTAATGTCAAGGGTATAGAGGACGAGGTTACGCCTGAAGTTATGGATAAGCTTCTTGCCGTTGATAAGGAGCTTTGGAAGAAGGACGTTGCTGATATGCGTGAATTCTATAAACAGTTCGGCGATAAGCTTCCTGAAGAACTCAGCAAAGAGCTTGATAAGCTTGAAGAAAGACTCGAAAAATAATTTTATAATTATTATAAAGAAGAACGGTTTTAAACCGTTCTTTTTTTATGAAAATTTTGAAAATGGGTATTGACAAACGCTGAATTATATGGTATTATACACTTGTAGTTAGTTAGTCTACTAATTAACCATGGTGAAAAGGAGGCGGAAAGGTGCAGGTGGATTTTGAAACAGAAAAACCGATTTTTGTCCAAATTGCCGACGGAATCGAAGACGCTATTGTGACCGGAGCTTTTCCTGAGGAAAGCCGTATACCGTCGATAACGGATTTCTCAGTGAGATATAAGATAAATCCTGCTACAGCGTTAAAGGGAATCAGCATACTTGTTGAGAACGGAACTATATATAAAAAAAGGGGTGTAGGAATGTTTGTTTCAAAAGGAGCTAAGGAAAGGCTCACTAAAAAAAGGCGTGACGCGTTTTATGAGCATTATATAAAAAATATGCTTGCAGAGGCCGTCAGGCTCGGAATAAAAAAAGAAGAAATTATAGATATGCTTAAAGGAGAATGAATGATGAACTGTATTGAAATCAAAGGCATTACAAAGGACTTCAAAAATACAAGAGCGTTGAATAATGTGAATCTGACTTTTGAGGAAAATAAGATTTATGGGCTGCTGGGAAGAAACGGAGCCGGAAAATCAACACTTTTGAAAATCATATCAAATCGTATTTTCACAGACTCCGGAAGCGTTACTGTTGACGGAATAAATTCTATGGAGGACGACAGAGCGCTTTCTAAAATATATATTATGAGTGAAAGCAATCTTTATCCTCCTAAGATGAAGATAAAGAATATTTTTAAATGGACTAAGGAATTTTATCCTGCCTTTGACCTTGATTATGCAAATAAGCTTTCTAAGGCTTTCAATCTCAATGTTAATAAGAATACACGGTCGCTTTCAACGGGTTATAATTCAATTTTTAAAATAATAATAGCGTTATCTGTCAATGTTCCGTATCTTTTCTTAGACGAGCCTGTTTTAGGACTGGACGCTAATCACCGCGATCTTTTTTATCGTTTTCTTATAGAAAAATATTCGGAAAATCCGTTCTGCTGCGTTATATCGACTCATCTTATAGAGGAGGTATCAACAGTTATAGAGGATGTGGTTATAATAAAAAACGGAGAGGTTATAAAGAATCAGACGAGGGATTCGCTGCTTGAAAGCGGTTTTACAATATCAGGCTCAGCCTCTGCGGTAGATAGCTTTATTAACGGCAGAGAGGTTATAGGCTTTGACTCGATCGGCGGATTGAAAACCGCGTACATTTTAGGAGAGGTCAATAAATCAGAGGTGCCTGACGGACTTGAAATAACTGCGATGGATCTGCAGAAGCTGTTTGTACAGCTTACAAACTCATGATAAGGAGAAATGGATTATGAAGATTAAGAGCATGACGAAATATTCTTTCAGCGGAGCGCTGAAGGCTTATCTAATATTTGCGGCGATTATATTTGCCATTATTAATACGGTCGTTATAATAACAGCCGCAACTGGTTCTCAGGGCGGAAGCTTCGGGGGTATGGACTTTTCAACAGTAGTTTTTATGTTTATATTAGGAATTGTAAACTACCGAGAGGATCTTTCGATGTCGATACAGAACGGGATTTCCAGAAAAACATATTTCTGCTCAACTGTTATAGTATTCGCACTTATTGCAGTAATTGGTTCTGCCGGAGATACGCTTATTAGTATGCTTGGCAATTTTTATCAGAATAATGTTTCTGAAGAAATAAGCTTTGATTCCGGCTATGAACAGCTTTTTATGTGGTCGAAGGATATAATCGTGCCTCCTACTCCTGAAGCTTTTGATTACTTAAAACAATTTATACTGCAAATAACCTTTAACATTGCTGCTCTTGCAGGCGGACTTCTTTTTGCTTCGGTTATTTACCGTCTTTCAAAGGTGTTTAAATTTATAGTTCCCGCTGCTTTTTATGTGTTGATATGCGTAGTTTTTCCGATAATAGATTATTCCGTTTTCGACTTTGCAATCACTAAAAATGTTTCAAAGCTTTTATCGTGGATGGGTGAAAGCGTTTGGTATATGTCCTCGGTATTTGTAGGATTGGCGGCTGTGCTTTTTGCAGTTTCATACTTGTTTATAAGGCGTGTTCAGATTAACGACAGAAAATAATAAAAAACGGGCGCATTAAGCGTCCGTTTTTTTATAGATTGCGGGCCTCAAGCGATAACTTCGTAATTTTCTGCGGCTGATTCCTTTGTAGCATATTCGCTGACGTTTGTAACCTTAACCTTCAGCGCTCTGGCGCCTAAGTTTATTTCAATTATATCGCCGACTTTTACGTCGTATGAAGCTCTGGCCTGCTTACCGTTTACAATGACCTTACCCGCGTCACATGCCTCGTTGGCAATAGTTCTTCTCTTTATCAGACGGGTAATTTTAAGATATTTGTCAAGACGCATAAAATCGTTCCTTTCATATAAAAATAATGCAAAAACGGCAGAGCACGTCCTCTCTGCCGTTCATTTTTTCAAAGATAATTATGCATTAACAGCGTCCTTAAGGGCTTTGCCGGCCTTGAATGCCGGAGCCTTCTTTGCAGGAACTGTTATCGTTTCGCCTGTCTGAGGATTCTTTGAAAGCTTTTCTTTGCGGTCGCGTACTTCAAAAGTACCGAAACCAACGATCTGAACCTTTTCACCGCTTACAAGAGCGTCAGTTATTGTTGAAACAACTGCTGAAAATGCCTTTTCCGCATCCTTTTTTGTTAACTCGCTTTTTTCTGCGATCTGATTGATTAATTCTGACTTTGTCATTTTTATACCTCCAAAATTCTTTCGAACTATTAGTCCTCTGCCCGGCGTTTAACCTTATTCCAGTAAACGTCAAGCTGATCTATGCTAAGAGCCTTCATATCGGCTCCGTCCAGCCTTACTAAATCTTCGGTTTCTGCAAATCTTTCAATAAATTTTTCGGTTGCGCGCGTCAATGCCTCTTCGGCGTCAATATTCAAGTGTCTTGCGGTATTTACGCAGGAAAATAAGAGATCTCCCAGCTCTTCATAAATATCGTCTTTTTTCCCGGATCTTATAGCTTCCTCAAGCTCGTCAGTTTCAGACTTTACACGCTCAACAGCGTCTGAAACGCAGCTGAAATCCATTCCCGCCCGCATTGCTCTTTTACCCACCTTTTGCGCGCGCATCAGCGCCGGAAGTGATTTTGCTACGCTTGTAAGGGTTTCCGTATAGCTTGTCTGCCCTTTTGTTTCTTTTTTAATACTGTCCCAATTTTTCAGAACCTCTCCTGAATCTGAAACGGTTATATCTCCGAAAACATGGGGATGTCTTATAATAAGCTTTTTGCAGAGTTCATCACAGATGTCGTCAAAATCGAAGCAGCTTTTTTCCTCTTCTATTCTGCAATGAAAAATTATCTGAAGAAGAACATCTCCGAGTTCTTCTTTTAATAGCTCCGTATCCTCCAGGTCTATAGCTTCAATGGCCTCATAAACCTCTTCTATAAAATCGTTTCTGATAGATTTATGAATCTGTTCTCTGTCCCACGGACAGCCTTGAGGCGAGCGCAATATAGACATAATATCGCGAAGATCATTAATATCATAACGATCCTTGCGCTGATATTCAACCATAAAAATCACCCTGTTCCCAGCATTTTATATACTACATTAAAATCAAACAAAAAGCAATAGTTTTTTATAAGTTTGTAAAAAAGATTGAAATATAATACCTTTTTCTATAAAATTCTGTTAAATATCGCTTTATCCTTCGTTGACGCTGCCGCTGCTGACGCCTGCCGCCTGATCTTTCATCTGGGCAATTCTGAGCTGTGACATAACTCTTTGATACATATTGAATATTTTTCTTTTGGATTCGTCTTCCTTTGCAATTGCGTTGGGAACGATTTCTGTTGTGTAAACTCCGTTTTTGGTAAGAAAATAAACATAATTTTTACCGGCTATCGGCATATCAAATTTAGTTGTTTTTTTGCAGCAGTCGAGACAATCGGTGGCAAGTCTTATAAAATCAAACGAAGCCTGCGCTACGCCTCTGTAACGGGCGGCAGAGTTTATATATTCTCCCCCAAGATTAAAGTAAATATTAGCCGAACCGTTAATAAAGCATACAAGCGACGCTAAAACGGTAGGCGACATAGGAATATCGATTACTGCCCCGTATACCTGATTCGGACCGATTTCCTGCTTAAATGGCGCCGCCGGAAATGTAAGCGCCTTTCCTCTTGAAACTATATATTTTTGAGATGTCGTATATCTATCAAGTACTGAACGTTTTTTTGCCATTTTCAACTCCTATTTACCGCAATAATAATTGCGGCGCCGTCTTTTCCGGCGGACGGCGCGCCGTTTTTTTATATTAATATCAGAAAATTTAATCAAGCATATCCTTAGTCATTCCGCCGAGTATTCTAATGCCCTCCGTTATCTTATCGTCGGAAGGTGTAGAAAAATTAAGCCGGAATGAATCGGTTTTGTCGTTTTCGTTTATCATGAACGCAGTTCCGGGGACTACTGCAATTTTATAATCCTTAACCGCCTTTGTGCAGAAGCCCATCATATCGCTTCCCTTTGGAAGAGTCGCCCATATAAACAATCCGCCGTCCGGACGGGTATAGGAAATTTTTGAAGAAAAATATTTATCCATATTTTCAAGCATAAGCCCGCATTTTCTTTTATATATAAGCCTGAGCTTGTTAAAATGCTCGTCAAGATCACATTCCTTCATGAATTTAAAGCATACAAGCTGCGGCCAAATGCTTGTGTGAACGTCGGACACCTGCTTGCAGACAACCATCTTCTGGAATATTTCCTGTGGAGCGCATGCATATCCTACGCGAAGTCCAGGAGCCAGAATTTTTGAAAAGCTTCCTACATAAATAACCCTTCCTTCTTTATCAAGACTTTTTATTGAAGGGACGCTTTCTCCGGCAAACCGCAGGTCTCCGTAAGGATTATCCTCTATGATAACGCCGTTGTATTTACATGCAAGCTCGTATATTCCTTTTCTCTTTTCAAACGACATAGTAGAACCGGTCGGATTCTGAAAATTCGGGATAACGTAAATTACCTTCTGACCGGGCGCGTTTTTCATTACTCTCTCAAGCTCGTCAAGCTTCATACCGCCTTCTTCCTGTTCGATTCCGATAAGGTTTACGTTAAACGAACGGAAAGCGTTAAGGGAGCCTATAAAGCTCGGCGATTCGGCTATGAGCGTGTCGCCCTCGTTGCAAAGAACCTTGCTTGCAAGCTCTATCGCCTGCTGCGCTCCGGATGTAACGATCAGATCGTCGTTTTCGCTGAAGCAGTTCTGAGATTTCATTCTCTGCTTTAAAAGCTCTCTGAGAGGAGGATAACCCTCTGAAATATTATATTGTAAAGCCAGTATCGGATCGTCCTTGAGTATTTCTGCCGATATGCGTCCGACTTCTTCCGTCGGGAACGCCTCGGGGGCCGGGTTGCCGGCGGCAAAGGATATAACCTCAGGGTCGGAAGTGAATTTTAATATCTCCCTTATGGCAGACGCTTGGAGTCCCGAAACCTTTTCTGAAAATTTATAATTCATTTCACATGCAACGCCTTTCATATATAAAAATATAACCGCATATAATTATAACACATATTCTTACGGGTAGCAATATAATTTCATATAATTTTCGAAATCATTATGCAATTTAAACAAAGATAAAGTAACAAAATTAAGCATTAAAACAACAAATGAAAGGAGAGCAGGGTGAAAAATCAAAGTTTTCTTAAAGGCTCTGTTATATTGATCGCTTCAGCCGTTATTGCCAAAGCAATAGGCGCGCTGTTTAAAATACCGCTTACAAATATGCTCGGCGGTGTGGGAATGAGCTATTTTAGCTGTGCCTATGGCCTTTTTCTGCCCGTTTACGCTGTAACGGCAACCGGGCTGACAACTGCCGTTGCAAAGCTAACGGCTGAAAACTGCGCCTTCCATAATTATAAAAACGCCGCTAAGATACGGCGGATTTCCCTGCTGCTGTTCAGCGCCGTCGGAGCGCTGGGAACGCTGCTTATCCTAGCCCTTGCCGTGCCGTTTGCCGGTAAAATTGCGGCTTGTCCGAAAGCATGGCTGTCAATTATGATGATTGCGCCGTCTGTGCTTTTCGGTTGTATTACTGCTGTTTACCGCGGCTTCTGGGAGGGAATGCGGAACATGTATCCTACCGCGCTTTCACAGGTAGTTGAGGCTGTAGTAAGGCTTGCCGCCGGACTTGCATTATGCTCGTATGTCTTGAATAACAGCGAAAGTGTTTTAAAATATCTTCCAAAGGGTACGGATATAACGGCGGCCGCTTCCGCCGCGGCTGTTCTGGGAATAAGCCTTTCGACAATTGCCGGTACCGCTTTTCTATACATAAGAGGCACAGGACTTGAAAAGGATTCTCCTCTGATTTCGGAGGGCGTCGAGGAAAGCGGCAGGAAAATAATAAGGTCGTTATTTGCGGTATTGATACCGGTGGCTTTAGGTTCAATCGTTACCAATCTGACCTCGCTTATTGATCTTGCAACAATAATCAGATGTCTTGATAAGGCTGCGGACGCGGCTCCGGATTATTTATATCATAAGTTCGGATTAAGCGGTATTTCCCATATAGAGCTTTCAGAATTTATTTACGGCTCGTTTACAGGGCTTGCCGTAACGGTTTTCAATCTTGTTCCGTCAGTTACCAACATGTTCGGTAAGGGAATACTTCCCAGTCTTGCTCAGGCGTGGGCTAAGGAAGATAAGGCGGAATCTGAAAGACTGTCGCAGAACGTGCTTAAAGCAACCGCCTTCCTTGCCGTTCCGTCCGGCTTGGGTATAAGCATGCTTTCAAATGAAATACTGTTTTTTCTTTACCCCAGCAGGACTGCCGAATGTATGGTTTCAGCCGAAAGTCTGAGTTTTTTGGGAATCGGAGTAATATTCCTTTCGCTTTCGTTTCCTCTTTTCAGCATGTTTCAGGCCATAGGAAGAGCTGATCTTCCGGTAAAGCTAATGATAGCGGGAGTTGCGGTCAAGCTTGCGGGAAATATGATCCTTATACCAATGCCGCATATAAACGTAGCTGGCGCCGCAATTTCAACATTGCTTTGTTATCTGGTCATATTTATATTATCTGTTATTATCTACTGCAATTATACAAAAATAAAAATTAAATTGTTTTCAACGTTCATGCCTTCGCTTATTTCAGGGTGCTTTTGCGGGTTATCCGCCCGCATGATTTATAACGTACTGCCGTTGGACAATAAGCTTTCTCTTCCAATAGCGGTATTTGCGGGAGGCGTCGTTTATCTGATTTTGTCTAAGCTGACCGGAAATGCAGGTAAGCTTAGGTAAAATAAAAAAGCTTCCGCTGAATAGTTTTCAGATTTTTCAGTGAAACTTTATTACATTCTGCTGCCGTAAGACATAGACGGATAATATTGTCAGCGGCGTCATATTTTTAAAGGTTTTTGCCGCCGTTTATTTTGTGCATCGACTCATGCTCTCTTTTAAGCTCTTCAATTAGACGGTAAAGCTCCCAATCCTGATTAAACGGAGTAACGGTGCATTTCAGGTCAATTGAAGCGTTTTCATTTCTTAATATTCTAAGCAGTCTGTCAATAACGGAGTTTTTAAGGCCCGACATTATCAGTACCTCGCATTCCGGAGGATTTTCAACGGTTTCTTCAGATTTGGAATAGCCGTTTATAGCGGCGACGTATGCTACCTTTTCGTTTGCGCTGCTGCCGTTGATAAAGGTTATATCTGTGTCAAGCTCCAAAGCCGCGGTCATAAGAATACTTTTTTTGCGTTCTTCGATACAATAGCCAATTATTTTCGGGTGTATAGATATCCTTGGATTTATCCTTGATTTCATATATATTCTCTCCTATAAAAGTTTTTCCCGTAAGTTAGCATATAAATTATGAAACTCACGGGAAAAGCGTAATTATAAATCAGATTTTGGAATAACCGTTGCTGTTGATAATAGCGTCGATTTTCTGTCCGTTTCTGCACATTTCACACTTATTGAATGAAACAGATTCGTAACTCGGTATATCGTCAGGAGAAAACACAGAATTTATTCTGATGCCTTCATAATCCTCAACCGCGCTGAATATCGCAGATATACCGGCAAGACGACCGTTATAATATTTAAGGCATTCCACAGACCTGTTTATGGTTTTACCGGTTGATACTGAGGAAATCAGAAGCAGAATATTCTTGTTGTAAATATCCTTAAGTAGGTTGTCGCGGAAAATAAGCTGATTGTTTGCGTTTGTTTCAGGTGTTATTACGCAGATATCATTGCCGCCGTTGAGGGAAGAATTTCCTTCCTTGGCAAGCTCTCTTGCAAGGAACGCGCCTATTATTTCGGTTCCCTCCAGACATATTATCGTGTCTACCGAGGTGCTTGAAATGTATTCCTTAGCAAGCTCGGCGGCGGTTTCCTTTGCGATTTTATGATGAGTCTTGATACCGGTCATGTCAATATAGTAATTTACATGCGAATGGTTTGTTGCAAAGTGACCGGGTATTACTCCGATTTTTATTTTTTTGTTGGAATTTGAAATTATTTCATGTAATCTTGTTTCCACTTTAACTTGCCTCCTGTATTCATTTAATTTAATAACATTATATCAGCTTATCTATAAAATGTCAATTGGTTTGATTTGAATTTAACAGATATTCACAAATATTCAGAGATATATTTAACATATGTTATAATTTAAACGTTTAAGATTACAAAGAGATAAGGTTTTTTGTATAAACTACGGGAAATTATATAACTTTTACCATTTACAATTAACGCGGTTTATGTTATTATGATTATAATAAGACAGAAGTAGGAGGCATTATGAAATCTCTTGTAAAGAATATCGTTATTGCCGCTGAATTTGTAATAATAGCGGTTTTGCTTGCAGCGGTTATCAGATTATACCCTGAAAAAAGAAACGCTGTGGAAACGGCGGCTTCTGTACCTGATTCTGATAATCCCGTTGATTATGAGGATATAAAGGAAAGGGTAAGTAAAAATTATTATGATCTGAGCGGAAAAAAGGTGCTAATGGACGACAGTACATTCGGAGAAATATGGATACCGGCGCTTGAAAACGTTCCGGCGTTTTCCCGGGAAAAGAGTAATCTTAAATCCAGAAACGGAAGGATGTTTTATGTCGAGGATTCTCAGATAAAATCATATCTTGGCGTGGACGTTTCAGTACATCAGGACGATATAGACTGGAATGAGGTTAAGAGGGCGGGAATTGATTTTGCAATGATCCGTCTTGGCTTCCGCGGATACGGAACGGGAGAAGCTCAGCTTGACGATAATTACAGGCAGAATATAGACGGCGCAAGAGCTGCCGGACTTGACGCGGGAGTTTATTTTTTTTCTCAGGCCGTAACGGTTGACGAAGCTCTTGAAGAGGCTCAGATTGTTATTGACAGTCTTGATGGGTTAGACGTTAATTATCCGGTTGTTTATGACTGGGAAATAATATACGACGATACGGCCAGAACGGACGACGTTCCGGTGGACGTGCTTACCGATTGCTGCGTAGCCTTCTGCGAGGCGATCAGGGACGCCGGATATACGCCTATGATTTATCAGAACAAGAAAACGACAATGTTCAAGCTCGATCTTGAAAGGCTGACTGATTATGATTTCTGGCTTGCCGAATATAATTCCGAGCCTACATATTATTATGATTTTACAATGTGGCAGTATACAAGCGAGGGAAGCGTTCCCGGAATAGAGGGCGATGTTGATCTTAATATAAGCTTTAAGGATTACGCGGAATAACGGCGGAATATACTTAATGGATTTTATGCGGCTTTCGGATAAGGAAGACGCATTTATTTTTTTGCTTTCTGAAATACTGGACAAATTATGTAATTTGCGGTATAATAAAAAATATATAAAATCAGGAGGAACTATTATGTCTAAGAAACCTTTTTACATCACTACCCCGATTTATTATCCGTCGGGAAATCCGCATATCGGTCATTGCTATACAACGGTTGCCTGCGATTCTATCGCCCGTTACAGACGAATGCAGGGCTTTGACGTAATGTTTCTTACGGGTACGGACGAGCACGGTCTGAAAATTGAACAAAAAGCCGCCGAGGCGGGGATCACTCCTAAGGAATATGTAGATAACATAGTAAAAACGTTCAAAAAGCTCTGGAGCTATATGAATATAAGCTATGACAGATATATCAGAACTACCGATAAATATCATATTGAAACGGTACAGAAGATTTTTAAGGAGCTTTATGATAAGGGGTATATTTATAAGGGAGAATATTCGGGAAAATACTGTACTCCCTGCGAAAGCTTTTGGACTGATTCTCAGCTTGCCGACGGAAAATGTCCCGACTGCGGAAGAGAAGTAATAGAGGCAAAGGAGGAGGCTTATTTCTTTAAAATGTCTCCATTTGCCGAAAGAATCGAAAAGCTTCTTACTGAAACGGATTATCTTCAGCCAAAAACAAGAGCCTTAGAGCTTGTAAATAATTTTATTAAGCCTGGTCTTGAGGATCTATGCGTTTCAAGAACAAGCTTTAAATGGGGAATACCTGTTACGTTTGATGAAAATCATGTCGTTTATGTTTGGATAGACGCTCTTTCAAATTATATTTCTGCGCTGGGCTATAAGAATGAATCCTATGATGAATTTGAAAAATTCTGGCCTGCCGATATTCATATGGTTGCTAAGGATATTATGCGTTTTCATGCTATTATCTGGCCCGCAATGCTGATGGCTCTTGAGCTGCCTTTGCCTAAGCACTTAGCGGTTCACGGCTGGATTACGTTTAACGGTCAGAAAATGAGCAAATCGCTGGGAAATGTCGTTGATCCGTTTATTCTCGGAGAACGCTACGGAGCCGACGCTATCCGTTATCATATATTAAGAGAAATGGCTCTCGGAGCAGATAGCTCTTTTTCAAACGAGATTATGATAAACCGTATAAATTCTGATCTTGCAAACGGACTTGGAAATCTGGTTTCCAGAACGGTTGCAATGGTTATCAAATATTTCGGCGGAACTCTTCCTGCTGAAAGACAATCAGGGGAATTTGACAGCGAGCTTATTGAACAGGCATGCTCGCTTCGTTCGATAGTGGACGAATGCATGGACAAGACGCAGCTTCAGAATGCTTTATCTGAAATATTCAGAATGGTTTCCCGCGCAAATAAATATATAGATGAGACTCTGCCGTGGGTACTTGCAAAGGACGAATCTAACAAACCGAGACTTTCATCGGTTCTTTATAATCTTTTGGAATCAATCAGAATTATTTCAACTCTTTTGAGTCCGTTTATGCCTGCGACCATGCCAAAGGTTTGGGAGCAGATCGGCGCTGACATAAATGCCGTTTCATATGAAAATGCAGGAGTATTTAATGTTCTTCCTCAAAACGTTACCGTTAAAAAGGGAGAGGCGCTGTTTCCGCGTATAGATACCGAAAAGGAAATAGAGGAATTGAATAAGCTTATCGAGGCGCAGATGGCAGAGGCGGAAAAGAAAAATGCTAAGATTGAGCTTGCACCGGAAATATCTATAGACGAGTTTTTTAAAACGGAGCTGAGGGCTGCTAAGGTGATAGCCTGCGAAAAGGTCAAAAAGTCTAAAAAGCTTCTTAAGCTGCAGTTGGACGACGGTATGGGAGGCAGACAGGTTGTTTCAGGAATTGCCGAATATTATAAACCGGAGGAGCTTATCGGCAAAACAGTAATACTTGTTGCTAATTTAAAGCCCGCAAAGCTTTGCGGAGAAGAAAGCATGGGTATGATTTGCGCGTCAGATATGCCCGACGGCGGCGTCAAAGTAGTTTTTCTTGACGAGGAAGTCCCGGCAGGAACAAAAATAAGATAAACAGAAAATCCCCTGCTGAATTGAACTATATGTGTTCAATCCGGCAGGGGATTCTTATGCCTTGATTTATTTAATTTATAATAGTTTTTCCCATTCGCTTTCTCTAAAGCCTACCAGCGCTGTTTCGTCTGTTACGGCAATCGGTCTTTTAACAAGCATACCGTCGGACGAAAGAAGACATATCTGTTCTTCCTCTGTCATATCCTTTAGTTTATCCTTTAATCCCATATCCCTATAGAGAATACCGCTGGTGTTGAAAAATCTTTTAAGCGGAAGTCCGCTTGCTTTGTGCCATTGTTTAAGTTCTTCCGCGGTAGGATTCTGTTCTTTGATGTTTCTTTCCGTATAAGATATTCCATTGGCTTCAAGCCATTTTCTTGCCTTTTGGCATGTAGTGCATTTAGGGTAGCATATAAACAGCATAATATCAACCTCCGTATGAATAAATTATTTTTTCTTGCATTTTCCGCAGCCGCTGCAGCCGTTGCATATCGGACGGCTTGCACATTCTATACAGTTATCAGAAAAATACGGCTTATAAAGCAAGTCGCCCGGAATAACTGTTCCAAAGCCGTCAGTCAGCTTGAAACTTATGGGTTTTCCTATAAATGAGGCTCCGGATTTATAGGCCATAATGGATTGCAGACGCTTATTGGGAAGAGTGTAAAGCTTTCTGTCCTTGATAAATTTTGTTCCGGTTTCAATAAAAGCGAATGTAACGTCATAATTTTCACATTCGCGCCGCAGATTCTTTACCCATTCATAATTGCATGGCCTTGCGCCGTCATAATTTTCTCCGCCGCAGGACACCTGTTCTATTTTGCCCGATTTCAGATATTCGGCGATTGAAACGCCGCCTATAAACGGAGCGCACATAATTCCCTTGTGCTTAAAGGGAAGTTCGAGCAATATGGGTATTCTTTCGTCGGCGCGTTTCTGGTTTTCACAGGTCACATTAAAGAATATATTTTCCCAGCCGTCGCCCCAGTTTTCCGGCAGACAATTTTTTACTCGCTGGGGACGCTTTGTCAGAAGATAAAATATGACGTCGCTGCGGATTTTCATTATCTCCCAAGCTTCATTACGCCAACGGTCCGCTTCTTCAAGGAAAAAATCGGACGTCATGCATACGCTGATAGTTTCCCCGCTTTTTATTTTGTAATTCCCCTTACGGTCCTTTTTCAGGGGATAATAAAAGCTGCCTGTCTGGTATATATAAGAGCCGTCTTTATCGCGCATGCGATCCAGATAATACATATAGCAATTTTCGCAGCCCTCGCTGATTTTTTTACAACCATGCCATGGATTCCATATGTTGTGCATTATAATCTCCCGTTAAACGGTAACAATTTCTTTTTCCGGAGTATTTATTTGATTATTTAAGTTGTCCTGTTTATTTGTCCTTCGAGAAACAAGCCTTATAATGGGAGAGGTTATAAGCTTTGTAAATATATTAAGAGTTGTTGCGCCTATATAGCATAACGTGAAATTTAACGGGACTATAAGAAAATAACTTCCAAGCATGCCGTTTACTCCGTTGCTTAACCTGCCCTTATAGCTGAAATAAGGATATATTTCGTTATCTCCGATCCATGAAAGAAGATAAAGTCCGAGGGTAACGCTGGAAATGCTCGCAAAAATTGCTCTGACCGGTAAATTCTTAACGTTTATATCATAAATAAGTAAGAATAAAATGGTTCCGGTTAAAACTGTTATAAGATCCTCATAATCTGCGCAGACTCCATTATAGAAATTTTCTCCGTTAGCTGTAATGTAGGTCTTGATGGTCTGATAGGCGATACAGCATGCAAATAGCAGTCCTAATACCCATTTTTTTATTTTAGGTCTGTATTCGCCTATATAGGCGCCGATAAGAAAATATGTAATAGCATAGCAGGTTGTCCATCTGTTGGGAGTAAACCCGAGATTTGTGTCCATAACCGGCCATCTGTTAATGGTTTGAGGTAGAGCGGTCAGGATTGCAAAAACGATAATCGTCATCTGTTTTTTTCGAGGACTTTCAATCGCATTCCATGCATAGATCAAAAACGGCATGATTAAAGCAAGACATAGATACATATTAACATACCAACCGTAGCCGGGCTGTTCGCATGCCCATATAGATCGCGCCCAAATAAACAGAGGATTCGATTCTCCCAAAAACAGGATTTTATATAATACCGTTATTACGCCTACAAGTATAGTCGTTACTATAATCGGCGTTATTTTAACATAATGCAGACCGTTGAACTTGGATTTTCTTTTTAAATATCCGGTTGAAATAATAAAAAGCGGAACCCCTGTAAAAAATATCCATCTAAATGCGGTAGGAATCATAATATTCCTTTCGGTCATCGGAATATTATAGTAACCGTTTTTAAGAAAAAAATGAACGCTTAATACGAACAGTGCGGCAATAGACTTTATAAAGTCTATACCAAAATCTCGTTTTTTTAGTCCTCTCGTGTTGAATATAAAGCCGACGATACCGCTGAGCTTATTATTATTTCCCAAATTAAATCCCTCCTCATAAATATAATATATTAAAATTATAATTCAAGTTCCCATAAATGTCAATATTTTAGCAAAAAAATAAAAATTTCGTACTGCCTTTTATAGCAATACGAAATTTTTTACTTATCAGAATCTATAAGGTTCCAGTAGCCCTTTAGATATATACAGCCTGATACAACCGTCAGTGCGGCGGAAACCCAGATCAGTATTTGTATTATAATATCCGCACACTGCTTGAAGCTGTCTGCGAATGCAAAACCGAACCAGCCGTAATCTCTGGAAATTGCAAGGTTTATAAGTATAGCGATAATTGTTATCATAGTAAAGGCAGTTTTAAGCTTTCCTGAAAAACCGGCGGCCACTACGATTCCGCTGCCGGCCGCAAGAAGTCTTAATCCTGATACCATGAATTCTCTTGCCACTATAATGATTACCGGTATAGAGCTTATTATATCAAGCTCTATAAAAGCAATAAGAGCCGAAACTACCAGAACCTTATCCGCAAGTGGATCAAGAAATTTACCGAAATTGGTAACCAGGTTATTCTTTCTTGCTATATGACCGTCAAGAGCGTCGGTTATCGAGGCCACGGCAAATACAACAAGAGCCAGAGTATAGTGTACGGGTATTATATTTAAAAATAACAGGAGCAGAAAAACCGGTACAAGAACCGCTCTTAGAAGTGTAAGCTTATTCGGCAGATTCATCAGTAATCACCTCTCCAATCAAGTCATAATCCAGTGTATCAGTAATCCTAATATTAACATATTGTCCGACTCGAAGCTTGTCGGTCCCTGCGAAAAATACTTTGCCGTCAATATCGGGAGCGTCGGATTCAGTTCTGCCGAAATAGCATTCCGCCCACTTATCAAAGCCCTCGACAACCGCCTCAAAGGTCTTTCCCATGCACGCTTCATTTTTTCTGCGGTGTATTAACTGCTGCTGTTCCATAATTATATCGGCACGGTGCGCCTTTATATCGTCGTCCACCTGATTATCCATTTTTCCTGCGACGGTTCCGTCCTCCTGAGAATAAGGAAAGCACCCCAGTCTATCGAATTCAATTATTTTTACAAATTCTGCCAGTTCGTTAAACTGTTCTTCCGTTTCCCCGGGAAAGCCAGTAATCAGCGTTGTTCTCAGAACAATTTTCGGAACCTTATCTCTTATTTTAGTAATCAGGGCTTTTAGCTGCGCTTGGTCGCCGCAGCGGTTCATATTTTTAAGAACCTCGCCGCTGCAATGCTGTATGGGTATATCCAGATATTTAACTATTTTAGGCTGCTTTGCGATAACGTCAAGAAGCTTATCGGTTATTCTTTCGGGATAACAGTAAAGCACTCGGATCCATTTAAAGCCGTTAATGCCGCAAAGCATTTCGAGAAGCTCCGGAAGCTTTGAAGCTCCGTAAAGATCTTCTCCGTAGCGGGTTGTATCCTGAGCGATGACTATAAGCTCTGTGACGCCGTTTTCAGCAAGCCATTCGGCTTCTTTAATAACGTCCTCCATAGGCGCGCTTCTGAAACGTCCCCTGATTTTAGGAATAGCGCAATAGGAGCAGCAGTTATCGCAGCCTTCGGCAATTTTAAGATAAGCGAAAAAGGAGAGCGTCGAGATTATACGTCCGCCGGTAACCGGCAGCTTTTCTTTTTTTTCAAAGCTTACTACACGTTCGTTTGCCAGAACATGATCTATAACGTCGATTATGTCCTCCTGATTTCCGATTCCGATGACAGCGTCTGCCTCAGGAAAAAGCTCGGCGGCTTCCTGACGGTATCTTTCTGAAAGACATCCGGTGATTATAATTTTCTTGATTGTACCCTCTTCCTTTAGCTTACCCAGCTCAAGGATAGTTTCAATTGCTTCTTCCTTAGCCGATTGGATAAACCCGCAGGTATTCACAACGGCTATATCGGATAGACCCGGTTCAGTCACAAGCTCATAGCCTCTCTCACGTATTTTATATAGCATTCTTTCCGAATCCACAAGATTTTTCGAACAGCCCAGTGAAACAAGTCCGATTTTAATAGACATATTATTTCTCCTTTATTATTTATCGAAAAAATCATTTATTGCGCTGTTAATGTCACTGTAATCATACCCCATTCTTACAAGCGCGTTTTTAACCTTATCAACGGCTCTTTTATCGTCCGGATCATCGAGGTAATCAGCATATTTTTTTTCTATAACTGATAAAAGACGTTCGTATAATCCTTCAGACGCATTTTCCAGCGCTGTTTCGGCAGTCTGTCCCTTTACTCCTCTTTTGTAAAGCTCCTGCTTTACCCTTCTGGGGCCGTAGCATTTGCATATCATGTAGCTGTATACGATTTCGTCGGCGTATCTGCGGTCGTTTATGTAGCCCTTTTCAGCCATTTGGTTTACAACCTTAAAGCATATATCGTCGGGGTAATTTTTCTGAAGCCTTTCAAAAAGCTGAATATAAGAGTAATCCCGTTCATTTATCAGGTACATTGCTCTGCGTGAAGCCCGCCGCAAATCCGATGCGTAAAGAATTTCAGTAAGCGTTTCACTTTTAATTTCACATGAAGGCTCCAGACTGAATTTTTGTATAATTTCTCTGTGAAGGTAAACTTTTTTGTTTCCGTCAATAATAACGCGGAAGGTATCGCCCTTATATTTTTCAATAGATGTGATTTTCATAATTATTCGTCATCCGCCGGCGTAAATTCTTCAAAATCGTCTTCAGCGCTGATTACAGGATCAATTTCATTCATATCTCCAATATCTTCAATGTCATCGATATCTCCTAAAGCCGCCGTTTCAGCCGCTTCCTCAAGCTTAGTCCTTTTTTTGGAGGCTTTTGTTACAGCCATAAGCGCGTCCTTGTTTTCGTTGATTTTTTCCTCAACGACCTTCATAAGCTCCGGATTTTCCTCAAGCGCCTTTTTAGCGTTGTCACGGCCTTGACCGAGTTTCTGACCGTCATAGCTAAACCAAGCTCCGCTTTTTTTGATAACGTCCAGCTCAACCGCAAGATCCAGCACCTCTCCGGTTCGGGAAATTCCTTTTCCAAATATTATATCAAACTCACATTCCTTAAAAGGAGGAGCGACCTTATTTTTCTTAATTTTTATTTTGGTCCTTGAGCCTATAAGCTCTGTGCCGTTTTTTATAGCCTCGCCCTTTCTTACATCTATAATAACCGACGCATAAAATTTAAGAGCGCGTCCGCCCGGCGTGGTTTCAGGGTTGCCGTACATTACGCCGATTTTTTCACGGATCTGATTGATAAAAATAGCTACGCAGTTAGTTTTTGAAAGAAGAGGTGTGAGCTTTCTCATTGCCTGCGACATAAGCCTTGCAAGCTGTCCCACATTTGAATCGCCCATATTACCGTCTATTTCCGCCTTTGTGGTGAGAGCTGCAACAGAGTCGAGAACTACCACGTCCACAGCCCCTGAGCGCACCAGCGCTTCCATGATTTCAAGCGCCTGCTCGCCGCTGTCCGGCTGAGATACGAGCAGATTATCCACGTCGACTCCAAGAGCTGCCGCATACTGCGGATCAAGCGCGTGTTCGACGTCTACAAAGGCCACCTCTCCGCCTTTTTTTTGAGCCTCGGCTATTATATGGAGAGCTACGGTGGTTTTGCCGGAGCTTTCCGGACCGTATAGCTCGACTATTCTTCCCTTAGGAACTCCTCCGATTCCGAGCGCCAGATCAAGTCCCATGGATCCGGTAGGAATAGCGTCTACTTGCATAGTCTGATTAGAGCCGAGCTTTATTATTGCGCCCTTTCCGAAATTCTTTTCTATTTGCGCGATAGCTCCCGCAAGCGCTTTCTTTTTTTCTTCCTGAGATGTCGGCAGCATTATAGGTTTTACCTTTTTTTTTAAGTCTGATTTTGCCATTCAAGAATCTCCATTCTGCCGTTTGAATACGGCGTTAAATTGCTTTTTCACCTTTTACCACCCGGATAACGCCGGAGAGGTCTTTGATAAATAATATATTTGTAAATCCATTTTTTTTCATTATATCTGATACATCGTTTTCCTGGCCCATTCCAATCTCATAGGCAAGGATCCCGCCGTCATTTAAGAAATTTCGCCACAGCTCTGTTATTTTCCTGTAAAAATCCAGACCGTCAAGACCTCCGAACAAGGCCTCGGCAGGCTCATATGTCACTTCTTTCTGAAGGAAATTCATATCGTTCGCGGTAAGATAGGGGGGATTGCATGCTATTATATCGAAATTCCCGTATACGAGAGCGGCTTCGGGCTTTAAAACGTCTGCTTGAATTAATGTAATTTTCGATTTATTTAATTCTATATTTTTGTTAAGATAACCGATAGCGCGCTCTGATTTTTCAAGGGCGTATACCTCGGCGTTCTTTACATAAGCGGAAACCGAGCACGCAATACATCCGCTTCCGCTGCAAAGGTCTATTATCTTCGGCTTGATGAAATTCCGTGAGGATTCTATGACTGTCTCAACCAGCGTTTCGGTATCCTGTCTTGGAATAAGAACTCCGCGGCCGACATAAAAAGGCAGACCGAAAAACTCCCATTCCCCCAGAAGATACTGTAGCGGCTCGCCGCTGATCCTTCTGTAAGCGATATTATCCGCAAATTTAATTTGCTCTTCGGCGGCAAAAGGCTTTTCAAGCAGAAGAGTGCCAAGCTTTTTTCTGAATATATGCTCGACGACGCACATGGCTTCAAACTGCGGGTTCTCTATACGGTTATTTTCAAAAATATTCTTTATGTGAAAATAGAGCTGGGGAGCCGTTACCATCTGTCCTCCTCAGGGTTTTCCGGTATACAGGGCTTTATCGCCTCTATTGCGACTTCTATCTGCTTTTCGTCTGGCTCCTTTGTTGTCAGTCTCTGTATATAAAGACCGGGAGCGGAAATAATTCTTGTTAATATGTTGTCGTAACGCCCTGCGATTCTTATAAGCTCATAGGATATTCCAACCATAACGGGAATAAGAATAATACTTGCAATTACTCTCTGCCAGACTATTGTGAAAGGAACAAGACACATAACAAGTATACTGATTATAAGAGTGATAAAAAGAAAGCTTGTACCGCACCGCGGATGAAAGCGTCTCTGCTTTTTTACGTTGTCAACCGTCAGCTCAAGACCAGCCTCAAGGCAGGCTATTGTTTTGTGTTCTGCGCCGTGATATTCGTATGTACGTCTTAAATCCTTCATAAGCGCTGTGCAGCCCAGATATGCTATAAATATGACTATTTTGATTATACCCTCCGATAATGAGCGGAGATAACGGTTTTCCGTAAGCGTATCAGAAAAGTTTACCAGCCATTTCGGCAAAAAAACAAACAGACCGACTGCGAGAACAATTCCAAGAATCATTGCGACCGTCATAATAATATTCATTGCTTTATCGCTTAACTTTTCATCCTCCGGAGTTTCCTCGTCGTCCATCTGCTTTTCAGCAGATTTCATAAGACAGCGATAGCCCTCCTTCATTGATATGACAAAATTGAAGATACCTCTAATAAGTGGAGTTTTTCTGTACCATGCCGTAACAGGCTTTTTATCCCAAACCTCAAGATCTATCGTTCCGTTGGGGAGACGGCACGCCATCGCGCCCTTATGGACGCCGTTCATCATAACGCCCTCAATAAGCGCCTGTCCGCCGATTTTTGATTTATACGACGTTTTCTGTTCGCTCATACTGCAAAATACCTTTCCGTCCCGTTTGGGACTGTTTTATACTCCGTTTTTCTGCGTTGGAATAGTTATTGTTACCTTGGTTCCTTTTCCTTCCTCACTGTCAACGGTCAGAGTTCCGCCGTGCATGGTTATTATCTCATCGGCGACCGCAAGACCGATACCCGAGCCCTTTTTCGTATGGTTAGCTTTATAGAATTTGGTTTTGATTTTGGGAAGATCGGCTTTTTTTATGCCGCAGCCGTTATCCTCCACTATAACGCTTATATCTCCGTTTTCCGTTTCTGAGGCGAATATTCTAACAACACCGCCTATATTGGAATATTTTATGGCATTGTCTATAATATTGATAAACACCTGCCTTATCCTGTTCTTATCCCCGTTGACAAAAGGAAGCATCTCTGGTTCTTCGTAAATTATCGTCACGTTCTCGCTTCTTGCCTTTTCGGCGTATATCAGCACGGCGTCGCCAAGCTCGGCAAGTATATCCATAGTGTCCTGCTGCAATGTGAAATGACCGCTTTGCATTCTTGAAAAATCGAGAAGCTCCTCTACCATTCTTGAAAGCCTTTCAGTTTCGTTAGTTATAACTCTTATACCTTTTCCGGTAATTACAGGATCTCTTTCATTATTTATGGTTTCTGCCCAGCCCTTAATAGCTGTAAGGGGAGTTCTGAGCTCGTGAGAAACCGACGATATAAACTCGTTTTTCATAGTATCCGCGCTGGAAAGCTCGTCTGCCATATGATTTATGGCAGTGCATAGATCTCCGATTTCGTCGCCGCTGTCATTTTTTATCCGGAGGGAAAAATCTCCCTTGGCGAATTTGGCGGCCGTTGCGCTTATCTGCTGAACAGGCTTGACTATGGAATTTATAAAATAAAATCCGGTTAAGGCCATCAGCAGCAGTATAGCTATGCAGACGGCCGTCATAACTATAATAAAGCCTGTAATTGCATTGTCTATTTCTGAAAGCGATATAACGACTCTTACGGCGCTGTATTCAGTGTTCATAGAAGCAATGGAATAAGCGGCAGCCATTATTTTTTCATCGCCGTCCTGCTTTCCTATATAATAGCCGTAATTATTATCGCTTTTAATTGCGTCTTCATAATCGTTCATTACCGTATCGGAATCCGGAGAAAAGCCGGATGATGTAAGAGCAATGTGTCCCTTAGAGTTTATAGCCATAAGCTCCATTTTATCCTTTTCGGAGAAATTTTCGAGCATATTCCTGACCTCTGAGGAAAAATTAACGCTGGTATCGTCGGCGTAAAGCGAAAGTATGCTTGTAACTGCGTTTAGCTTTGATACAAGATACTGCTTAGCGGAGCTGTAATAATAATTCTGGACTACATAAATAAAAACCATTTCTATGATAAGAAGTATCATAAGCACAACGCCCAGATTGTTTATAAGCCAGCGTTTTGTTATGCTTTTTTTTGCCACTTAAAACTCCGTTTCGTTACTTCTCGTTCCATTTATAGCCGTAACCCCATATAGTCATGATATATTGGGGATTAGAAGGCTCGTCCTCTATTTTAAGGCGTATTCTTCTTATGTTTACATCGACGATTTTATCGTCGCCGTAATAGCTTTCGCCCCATATGTGATTTAGTATGCTTGAACGGTCAAGAGCGGTATTTTTATTATTCATGAAATATTCCAGAATCTGATATTCTACCTGGGTAAGATCTATAGAAACGCCGTTTTTTGTGACCGTTCTGCTGTTTATATCCAAAACAAAAGGACCGGATTCAAGCCGCATGGATTTATCGTCCTTTATAAAGCTCATGCACACCCTACGGTAAATTGCGTCTACCCTTGCGGTAAGCTCTGAAGGGGAAAACGGCTTTGTAATATAATCGTCCGCGCCTATCATCAGTCCGTTTACCTTGTCCATTTCCTGAGCCTTTGCAGTCAGCATGATTATTCCGGGAGTGGAGCTTTTTTCACGGAGCTTTTTGCAGACTGTAAAGCCGTCGATTCCCGGCATCATTATATCGAGGAGAACAATGTCAAAGTTTCCGTTTTCTTCATCGAAAACCCTTAAAGCCTCCTCTCCGCAGTTTACATCGAAAACGTCATATCCTGCACGTTTAAGGTTAATTACAACAAAATCACGGATTGCGTCCTCGTCCTCGCATACCAATATACGTTTCATGGTCTTTTTTCTCCATCCTTTGTTTCAAAGCCGCGAAGAGTTTAAACGGCGGCTTTGATATTATTGCCTTAGTCCTTGAAATTGAATCGGAACATAAGCTCCGCAGAAGGCTGCGTCAGCTCGTCGTCCTCATTTATATCTATCAAAAACAGTTTATCGCCTCTGGAATGAAGCAGCTCGTAGCCTTGATTCAGAAGCCTGTTGATTTTTTCAGAATCATTATTGGAAATTGTTTGCAGACTGAAAAGGCGTTTTTCATCTTCATGCGCTTTTCCTGTAAATCTAGTGAAAACGATACGGCTCATTGAAGAATCGGCGTAAGCGGTCACTTTTCCCAGCCAGCCGTCCGGAAATATAAATGAATAGCCGTTTGTTATGCTTTGGTAGCCGCACATTTTTACCGAAAGCTTTTTATCTTTTAGCTCATACCATTTAGTTAAGCTAAGCGGAATACTGTCGTTTTCGCTGTAGCCGGGAAAAAGCTGCGGAACGGGTATTTCAACGCGTCCGTCGCCGTCTATATCCGTGCAGATATAGGCGGATGGTCTTGCAGTTTCTTCTGTTTGGCTGTCAGGAGTAAAAATTCTGTTTAAAACATTATTTTCATCAACGGAAAAAACCGTTGTAACGATTTTTCCGTTTCCCGCAACTGCGTCAAGATATATTCCGGTGGAGCCGTCCTCTAAAATACCGTACGTCGCTTGCTGATAATCTGTATATCCTTCCTCAAGGCCTACTGAGGAACGGGAGTATTCGCCGTTTTCATTCAGATGATATATTTCAGCGGAAGCGTCTCTTGAGGTGCTTTGGTTAAGGGCGATAAAAAGCTCTTTTGTATCGTCGCCGTTTAAGTCTGCGGCGTCAAACAAGGAATAGTAATTATTTTCAAATGTTGTATTGAGAGCGCCGTTTTCATAATGGTATATGCTTACTACCTTTTCGCTTTGATTTATGAGACTGTAGCCTACTATTATATTGATTCTTTTATTGTCCCCTAAGGGCGTGATAACGACCTTTTCTACCTCGTTGCCGTCCGCCGCGTGATCGTAAACGGACTGCCACTGTGTTCCGACGCAGTCGAGTATATTCATTCGGAGCGAATTATCCTCTGTGGAAACTGTGTTTTTTTCATAAAAAACAATGGCCTCCTCGTCATCGTCTCCGTCAATATCGGCGATGATGAATGCTGAAAGATAATCGCCTGATTTCGGGTATTTAAGGCTTATGTTGGCTCCTGTATAATTTTTAAGCGCGTTATAAATATATTCCTGTTCGCGGCTCAGCTTAGGAGGAGCGATAAGCGTATCTATGCCTGTTGAAAAACTGCAGCCGGTAAGCAGGAGAAAAAAAAGCGTAAAAATACCCAGATATTTTTTCATTGCCGTTTTTTCCTCCATTGACTGATTATTTAATCTCTTTCGCTGAGCGGGATATATTTTCTCGGTTTTGCAATAGCCTTGTATGCCGGACGGATTATTCTCGAGCCGGTAAGTATTTCTTCCATTCTGTGAGCCGCCCAGCCGACAATTCTTGACACGGCGAAAAGCGGCGTATAAAGATCCGAAGGAATACCGAGCATTTTGTAAACGAGCCCCGAATACATATCAACGTTTGCGCACACTACCTTATCGCTTCCCTTGACTTCTTTGAATATTTCCGGAGTAAGTCTTTCGATTGTATTAAGCAGCCTGAAATCCGCTTCTATTTCTTTTCCCTCGGCAAGCTCGAAGGCTTTCTTTTTCAGTATTACAGCTCTTGGATCCGACAGGGTATAGACGGCGTGACCCATGCCGTAAATAAGTCCGGACCTGTCGTTGGCTTCCTTGTTGAGGATCTTTATCATATGATCCGCAACCTCTCCCTCGTCTTCCCAGTTTCTGACGTTTTCTTTGAAATCGTCAAGCATCTGCATAACCTTTATGTTAGCTCCGCCGTGACGGTGTCCCTTTAGAGAGCCTATTGCGGCTGAATAAGCCGAGTATGCGTCTGTTCCGGATGATGTCAGAACTCGGCAGGTAAACGTAGAGTTATTTCCGCCGCCGTGTTCAGCATGGAGCATGAGCATTGTGTCTAAAAGCTGAGCCTCTTCTTTGGTATATTTTCTGTCAAATCTCATAAGAGAAAGAATAGTTTCCGCCATTCTTTCATCTTTTCTTATCGGATGCATTATCATACTTTTATGCTCATAATAGCTTTTTTTAGTCTGATATGCGTTTGTCATAATAACCGGAAGCTTAGCGACAAGCTCTAAGGCTATTCTCATTTCATTTTCAATGGAATGATTTTCACACTCTTCGTCATATGAATATAATGCAAGGACGCTTCTGCCCAGCTTATTCATTATATTCTTTGAAGGCGCCTTTAAAATCATGTCGACAACGAATCCTGATGGGAGTTCTCTTCTTTCAGCAAGGTAATCTGAAAAGGCGGCAAGAGATTTTTTGTTAGGCAGCTTTCCGGTCAGAAGGAGATATGTAATTTCTTCAAAGCCGAATCTGTCGTCGTTTGTAACGTTTTCCACAAGCTCCTTTATACTGTAGCCGCGGTAAATAAGCTCGCCGTCGATCGGTTCGCGGTCTCCCTCGTTCACCACATATCCGTGTACGTTGCAGATATTTGTTATTCCCGCAACTACCCCGGTGCCGTCTGAATTTCTCAGCCCTCTTTTTACGAAAAATTTGTCGTAAAGTTTAGGGTTAATGCTGGAATGTTCGGACAAGTCGCTGCATAATTTTTTAATACTTGAATTTTCATTGAAACTATTCACATGTATCACTCCCATTCTGTTATACTTAAAATTTATTATACTATATTTGAGGCGGATTGTCAACTTTATGAATCAAAAGTAAAAAATCAGAAAGAGTAAAGAAAAGGAGGATTTTATGAAATCTTATATCTCTGCGGCTCTTATTTTTGCCGCATTGCTCGTTACGGTGCCTGCCGCTCCGTTATTTGCTTCTGAAATAAGCTCCAGACATCGTCAGCCTGACGAAAAGCTGGTAAACGCTTCCATCGTATCAGAAAAGAATACGGAGCCGGAAAGCGCGAAAACTAAAAAAGAATCATCAGAAAGCTATAAGGTGCTTGATATTACCACAGGAAAGATCGAGGATATATCCGCTTTTGATTATATTGTAGGCGCAGTTTGTGCCGAGATGCCCGCAACCTTTGAAAAGGAAGCGCTGAAGGCTCAGGCGGTAGCCGCTCATACATATGCTGAACGTCAGAAGGAAAAAGCTGAAACGTCGCCGGATCCGGAGCTTGGAGGCGCCTATTTTTCCAACGACAGCGCTAAATATCAGGCATATTTTACAGAAAATCAAGTAAAGCAGTATTACGGCGATAATTACGAGCAGTATATAAAAAAGGTACGCGAAGCAGTAAGCGAGGTTGAAAACGAGATTATAGTATATAAGGACGAGCCGATAATCGCCGCTTTTCATTCCATGTCGGCGGGAAAAACAGAAAGCGCTGAGAACGTCTGGGGCAGCGGAGTGGATTATCTTGTTCCTGTAGACAGCGAGGACGATGTTTCCGCTCCTAAGTATCTTGAAGAATATGAGTTTACCGAGGACGAAATGCGCCGGCGGCTTGAAAACGCCTTTGAAGGAATAAAGCTTGGTGATGAGCCGGAGAAGTGGTTCTCCGAGGCTGAATTAAGCGATTCAAAGACCGTATTGAAAATAAAAGTCGGAGATAAAACCGTAACGGGGCAGGAAATTCGCGCGGCTCTTTCTCTGCGCTCCGCCGCCTTTGAGATAAGTTATGATAAAGAATTCAAGATAACAACCAAGGGTTATGGTCATGCGGTAGGAATGAGTCAGTACGGTGCGAATTCCATGGCGGAAAAGGGAAAGGATTATAAGGAAATTTTAGAGCACTATTATCCGGGTACCGATATACTGGAGCTTTCCTGAAACGAAAAAGACGCCTCGTATGAAGCGTCTTTTGTGGTTATATTAAATCTGTGCCGAATAGTTAGGAGCTTCCTTTGTGATATAAATATCATGAGGATGGCTTTCCTTTAAACCGGCTCCGGTAATTCTGACAAATTTGGAATGCTCGTGAAGCGTAGGGATATCCTTGCAGCCGCAGTAGCCCATACCGGATCTGATTCCGCCGACAAGCTGGAAAATAGTGTCGGCAACGGGACCTTTGAAAGGAACTCTTCCCTCAACGCCCTCCGGAACTAATTTTTTAGCTCCCTCCTGGAAATATCTGTCCTTGGAGCCGCACGCCATTGCGCCCAGACTTCCCATACCTCTGTAAACCTTGAACGAACGTCCCTGGAAAATTTCAGTTTCTCCGGGGGCCTCTTCGCATCCGGCAAGAAGCGAGCCGAGCATTACCACGTTTGCGCCTGCCGCAAGAGCCTTGACGATGTCGCCGGAATATTTAATACCTCCGTCTGCGATAACGGGTACGTTATATTTCTGAGCTACTCTTGCAACGTCGTAAACTGCTGTGATCTGAGGAACGCCGATACCTGCGACAACGCGCGTCGTACAGATTGATCCCGGACCTATTCCAACCTTGAGGCAGTCGGCTCCTGCCGCAATAAGATCCTCGGCAGCCTCTGCCGTCGCAATATTTCCGGCAATAACCGGAGTATCCGGATAAGCCTCCTTTATCATTTTAAGACATTTTAAAATGTTTTTGGAATGACCGTGCGCGGAATCAAGTACAAGTACGTCGGCTTGTGCGTCGATAAGAGCTCCGGCTCTTTCAAGCACGTCCGCCGTTACTCCGATAGCGGCGCCGCAGAGGAGCCTTCCGCTCTTATCCCTTGCGGAGTTAGGATACTGAATCGCCTTTTCTATATCCTTTATTGTAATAAGTCCTTTGAGATAGCCGTTTTCGTCAACCAAAGGCAGCTTTTCTATTTTATGTGTTCGGAGAATTTCCTGCGCCTGCTCAAGAGTGGTGCCTATCGGAGCCGTTATAAGGTTGTCCTTTGTCATAACGTCTCCGATTTTAGTATCATAATCGGAAATAAAGCGCATGTCTCGGTTTGTGATAATACCGACAAGCTTGCCTGTTGAATCGACGATAGGTACGCCTGAAATCTTATATTTGCCCATAAGCTCGTCGGCGTCGTATACGTATCTGTCGGCAGTGAGAGAAAATGGATTGACAATTACGCCGTTTTCCGAACGCTTTACCTTATCGACTTCGTCCGCCTGCTTATCAATAGTCATGTTTTTATGTATTATTCCTATTCCGCCTTCTCTTGCGATCGCTATTGCCATTTTAGCTTCTGTTACGGTATCCATGGCTGCTGTCATGATAGGCGTTTTAAGCGTTATGCCGCCGGCAAGACGTGTTCCGAGGTTTATCATGTTCGGAGTTACGTCCGATTTGCCGGGGATAAGCAGGACGTCGTCAAACGTCAGCCCCTCTTTTTCAAATTTACTCTCACTAAGCATAAAATCCTCCTAAATATACGAAGAAAGCAGCCAAATTCACAGAGAACTAAAGCTGACTTTCAATGTTTAATATTTGCTTTTTTAATATGATACTATTTTTTTTTGCCTCTGTCAAGAGGTTTTTGCAGTCTTTCGAAAAAAAAGTCGATTTTGCGCATGGTTAAAAAATTAACGTTAGTATAGTATAAATATATTTCTGAATTTAATGAAAAATGGATTCAATAAAAAAGTATAGAATAGCCGCGGCTTTCAGTAGTGTTGAGATAAAGAAGCATTATAAAGGTACTCTGAAAACAAACATAACCGGCATCCTACAGGCGAAGATTTTTCTGCGACATAAGCTTGTATGCAACGATTGATAAATGGAAATTTATTAGGCTGTTTAATACGAAAAAAGTCCACAGAGATTGTTATTTCTCTGTGGATTTTAATTCTTTATGGCTGCAAAATTTTATAGTGCGGTCTTAAATTTATATATCAATCTTACCGATATGCCAGATGTTTTCGGCATAATCGCTGACAGTTCTGTCAGAACTGAATTTTCCCGCATTGCACATATTCAGCCACATTTTTTTGCCGATCAGCCGTTTATCCTCAAAATCTCCGATGCATTTAAGCTTTGTTTCAACATAGTCTTCCAAATCTCCGAGAAGATAGTAATTATCTGGAGTATGCCATGACGCGCCGTCTGTCAGCGAATAATAAAGCTCTCTGAACATTCCTGAGCCTCCGTCTGAAACGGTTCCGTCGATTAAAGTATTTATAACCCTTCTGATTTTTTCATTTTCTGCCAAAAGCTTCCTGCTGTTATATCCGGGTATAATTTCTTTAAGCTCTTCTACTCTTGCGCCGAAAATATAATTGTTTTCTTCTCCGGCCTCTTTTACTATTTCAATATTGGCGCCGTCGTAGGTTCCGAGCGTAACTGCTCCGTTAAGCATAAGCTTCATATTTCCCGTTCCGGACGCTTCTGTTCCGGCAGTGGATATCTGCTCGGAAATATCTGCGGCCGGTATAAGCTTTTCCGCATAGGAAACGTTATAATTCGATACGAACACAACCTTTATATATCTGTTGACCTCGTCGTCGTTTTCGATAAGTCCTGCAATTTCGTTGATATATTTTATAATGCCCTTTGCTCTCCGGTATCCGGGAGCTGATTTCGCTCCGAAAATAAACGTAACCGGATTCATGTTTATTATTTCTCCGGATTTAATGCCGAAATAGATATAAAGTATTGAAAATGCGTTCAGAAGCTGACGCTTATACTCATGCAGTCTTTTTATCTGAATATCAAAAACTGAATCAGGATTAATCTCAATCCCTTCCTTGTTTTTAATATATTCAGCCAAAGCTCTTTTGTTATTCTTTTTTATATTAAGAAATCTTTCGATTATTCCGTCGTCATCAGCGTATTGTTCAAGAGATTTCAGTTTGTCGAGATTCGTCAGCCATTCCTTTCCGCCGGTTAAATCCGTCGCCATATCCGCCAGCTCTCTGTTACAGAGAGCCAGCCAGCGTCTCTGGGTTATACCGTTAGTTTTATTCTGAAATCGTTCGGGGTAAAGCTTATACCAGTCCGTAAGGACGGAATCCTTCAGAATATCCGTGTGGATTTCGGCTACTCCGTTGATATAAGACGAGCAGTAAACCGCCATATCGGCCATGTTTACCTGTCCGTTTCTGATAATTTTTATTTTTTCAATATTTTCCGGAGTCATTTTCTTGGAATACATTTCAGAGATAAGACGCTCGTGGATCTGAAGTATTATCGAATAGATTTCAGGGAGCAGCTCTTCTACCAGCGAGCAGTCCCATTTTTCAAGAGCCTCCGGCATAACGGTGTGGTTTGTGTAATTAAAGACCTTGCGCGTTACCGCGAATGCTTTTTCGAAGGACATTCCTTCGGCGGTCAGTATTCTGATAAGCTCCGGTATGGATATAACAGGATGAGTATCGTTTAGCTGAACGGTTATGCTGTCGGCTATATTTTCCAGCGTTCCGAAACGTTCGCAGTGTTTTTTCGCTATGTCCTGGAGCGAGGCGCTGCAAAAGAAATACTGCTGTTTAAGTCTAAGCAGCTTGCCCTCTCTTGTATCGTCGTTAGGATAAAGGCATTTAGAGATATTTTCCGCAGATATTTTGTCAGCGCTTGCCTCCATATATTTCTGCTGATTAAAAAGTGCGAAATCAAATTCGTTTAAAGCTTCAGACTGCCAAAGACGGAGGGAGCTGATATGCTCTGTATCGTATCCTATTATAGGCATGTCGTAGGGTACGGCTTTAACGGTTTGATCCTTATATTTTACCTCGACGGCTTCATCTTCCCGCCTTACAGACCATGGATCGCCGTATCTTGTCCAATCGTCGGCTTTTTCAGTCTGAAAACCGTTTTCGATTCCCTGTTTAAACAGACCGTATTTATATCTGATTCCGTAGCCGTCAAGGGGAAGATTCATTGAAGCGGCGCTGTCAAGAAAGCATGCGGCAAGTCTTCCCAGACCGCCGTTTCCAAGAGCCGCGTCCTCGACTTCCTCAAGCTCGGACAAACTCCGGCCCATTTCGTTCAGAACGGCTTCGGTATCCTCGTAAAGTCCGAGACAGAGCAGGTTATTAAAAATTGCGCGTCCAACAAGAAATTCCATAGAAAAATAACATGCGCGTCGGCTGTGATAGTGGGAATACTTTGATTTTTCCCAATTTTCCGAAATAAAGCTCATGATCGTATTTCCTATTGCGTTATGAATTTCCTGAGGATTACTGCAATTTTTTAAAGCAATTTTTAGTGTTTCTCTGAATTGTTCCATAAATTCTCTCCTGATATAAAATTTTGGCTGACGCTGAATATACGGAATTATTATGCCGCTTTTTATAGGTGAAAAGCAATATAGAATTTTATTATCTGTTATATATTTTATTCAGCTTAAGTATTTTTTTGGAAAGCTTTTCGCTGAAATCCTCTTCCTTGGTGCGGAACTGCCAGTTTCCTCCGAGAGTAGAGGGCGTATTCATTCTTGACGTCGGATCGCTTTCAAGGAAATCCTGTATCTGAGCCACGGCAATCCGCGCGACGCTTGACCATGCGGCTTTTATCATTCCCTTTGGAATATCCTTTTTCTTTTTTATATTGAAATAAGTCATCGCGTATTTCAGAGCGCCGGAGGCCGACGAACCTACCCATCCCTTAAGAGTTTCGTTGTCGTGCGTACCGGTATACGCTATGCAGTTAGAGGTTTCAAAATTATGGGGAAGGTGTTCGTTTTTGCTGTCTTCTCCGAATGCAAACTGCATTACCTTCATACCCGGATAACCCAATTCGTTTAGCATCCGACGGACATCGTCGGTAATAAAGCCGAGATCCTCTGCTATAATGCTTAGATTTCCGAGCTTTTCCTGAACAGTTTTGAAAAGCTCAACGCCCGGTCCCATGCGCCATTCGCCTTTTTCGGCGGTTTCATTGCCGTATGGGATAGCATAATAGCTTTCAAAGCCTCTGAAATGGTCTATTCTTACTATATCATATATTTCTGAGGAAAATTTCAGACGTTTTGTCCACCATTCATATTCTGTTTTCCTGTGATATTCCCAGTCATAAAGAGGATTTCCCCAAAGCTGACCGGTTAAGGCGTATTCGTCGGGAGGACATCCGGCGACGTCGACAGGTCTTTTCTTGCTGTCGAAAAGGAAAAGCTCAGGATAAGTCCATGCCTCGACGCTGTCGTAGGAAACATAAATAGGCATATCTCCGATTATTTCTACACCCTTATCGTTAGCGTATTTTTTCAGATTACTCCATTGTCTATAAAATTTATACTGTATGAACTTGAAAAATTCTATATCCTTTTTTAGTTCCTGCTTTGCCTTTTCTATTGCGGCAGGCTCGCGGAATGCGAGCTTTTCGTCCCATTCATACCAAGGCTTTCCGTCGTTTTTAAATTTAAGAGCCATAAACAGCGCATAATCCTCAAGCCAGTCTTTGTTTTTTTCAACAAAGCTTCCGTATTTCTTCGATATGTCTCTGCGGTATGTTTTATATGCGATTTTAAGTACTTTATAGCAATTTTCGTAAATCCGGCTGTAATTGACCTGATTAGGGTTATCCTGCCATTTTATATTTTGATAATCCGATTTTTTCAGAAGTCCTTCCTGTTTTAAGGCGTCAAAGTCGATAAAATAGGGATTTCCGGCGTATACGGAAAAGGATTGATAAGGAGAATCTCCGTAACTTGTAGGTGAAAGTGGCAGTATCTGCCAGCATTTTACTCCTGACTGAACAAGAAAATCAACAAAATCATAAGCCGAACTTCCCATTTTTCCGATACCGTATTCTGAGGGAAGGCTTGAAATGTGCATAAGAATTCCGCTTTTTCTCATAATAATCTCCATTCTGCCGCGAAAAATTCAGCGGCGTTTTCTTGGGACCGTTATTTAGTTATATAACGGTAAAATATTTTGAAGCTGCGCCGTCCTTTAAAGCGTATAATTTTCTGCGGAAAAATCATAATAAATCTGTAAATAATATAAAGGAGGCGGGATTTTGAAAACAATCGGAACAAGAGCTTTTGTATTTTTAACAGGATGTTTTATATACAGCCTTATGGAAATATCTGCCAGAGGATTTACTCACTGGACAATGACGCTTACAGGCGGAATTATCCTGACGATCCTTTATGAGATGTTTACCGGTCTCAGAAGCGTTCCCTTTTGGCAGAAGTGCATACTTGGTTCTCTTATAATAACTTCTGTGGAATTTACGGTCGGGGTGATAGTCAATATAATTCTTGGCTGGAATGTCTGGAACTATTCCGATATGCCTTTTAATATACTCGGGCAGATTTGTCTGCCCTTTACTGTTTTATGGTTCTTCCTTTGCATACCGGCAGGATTTGTCTGCGGTATAATAAGAAAAAAGCTTGAATAAAACCGATTGCTAATATTATAACATCAAACCGCATGATTTATCAAGAGTATTTGCAAATTAAGATGAAATGAATTATAGGAACCTGTCTTTTAAGACGGGTTCTTTTTGAATTCAATTCAGTAAGGCGTTAAAACGTTTGGAGGCATTTATTAATCTATTGACAATATTATCTTTTAGTGGTAAACTATATTTTAACTGGAAGGGAGTTTATTTTATGAAAATAAGACATAAAATAATAAGTATGATTACGGCAATAATATTTTTAGCAGGTATGTTTTCAGTTATTCCTTTAACTGCCGCAGCTTACGGTACATATGGAAATCTGACTTATAATACTTATGATTCTGACGGAGACGGCGTTTACGACTATCTGACAATAGCAAATTGCGCTCAGCCTGTGACAGAAGTTGAGATTCCCGCGGAAATCGACGGCGTTCCCGTTACGGAAATTCAGCAATACGCATTCGGCGGCTGTAATAATTTGAAAAACGTGATAATTCCCGACAGAGTTGTTAAAATCGGTAAATATGCATTTTATGACTGTAGAAGTTTGAAGGAAATAACAATTCCCGAAAGCGTTGCGTCAATTGATAATTGTGCGTTTAAGAATTGCAGTGTTCTGGAAACAGTTTTAATCAAAAATCCGGAATGTGAAATATATGATTCAGCGGATACGATTTTCAATAATTTGATATTTGACGAAGAAACCGGAGAAGATTTTAATTGTTTCAACGGTACAATCTATGGTTATGAAAACTCAACCGCTCAGGCTTACGCGGAAAAATACGGGTATAATTTTAAACTGTTTGTTCAGGGGGATATTTCAAAAAACGACTTAATCGACCTCTATGACGCAATAGAAGTTGTCAAATATATCATGAAAATAAGAACTTTTACAGAAACTGATAAGCAATTCGCCGATTTTACAGGAAATGGTGTTGTTGATTTGTATGATGCTATTGAAATTGCAAGAACGTTAATATGATATACTGATTTAGTCCGCAGTTTTTAATATCTGCGGATTTTTATATAATTCTTAAAAATAAGTCGTTTTCTCTTGAAAAAAAGCTTTTTTTCTGATATAATACATAATGTATGCTGTCGGGCATACCTAAACTTATTGAAAAGGGGAAAATCAATGCCTGCTAATATTGTTGTCGGAACTCAATGGGGCGACGAGGGAAAGGGTAAAATCATAGATATTCTTGCTTCTCGCGCCGATGTCGTAGTTCGTTCACAGGGCGGTAACAACGCCGGACATACCGTCGTAAACAACGGTGAAACTTATAAGCTTCATCTGATTCCGTCCGGTATTCTCTACCCGGACAAGCTTTGTCTTATAGGCGCCGGAGTAGTCATGGATCCTAAGGATTTTACCGGAGAGCTTAATTCTCTTCATGAGAGGGGAATTTCTACAGGCAACCTTAAAATAGATCCGAGAGCTCATGTCGTAATGCCGTGGCATATTGTTCTCGACGGTCTTTCAGAGGATTTCAGAGGAAATTCCGATATAGGCACTACAAAGCGCGGCATAGGTCCGGCGTATATGGATAAATATGAACGCTGCGGCATAAGGGTATACGATTTGGTTCACCCCGAGGTGTTTGCTGAAAAGGCAAGAGCGACGGGCAGGCTTAAAAATAAGATTATAACAGATGTTTACGGCGGAGAAGCGCTGGATATCGAAGCTGTAATAAAGGAATATAATGAATACGGCAGAATGCTTGCCTCGTATGTCGGCGACGTATCTGTTTTAACCTATGAAGCCGATAAGGCCGGTAAAACTATAATGTTTGAAGGAGCGCAGGCGACTCTGCTGGATATAGATTTCGGAACATATCCTTACGTAACGTCCTCCCACCCTCTATCGGCCGGAGTATGCGTGGGCACAGGAGTGGGACCGAGAATGATTTCAAATATCATCGGCGTTGCCAAGGCGTATACAACAAGAGTCGGAAAAGGACCGTTCCCTACGGAGCTTGACGATGAAACCGGAGATAAAATCAGAAATGTCGGAGGAGAGTTCGGCACAACTACGGGACGTCCCAGAAGAACAGGCTGGTTTGACGCTGTTATAGTAAAGCATTCGGTTAGAGTAAACGGTCTTGACGGTCTCGCTATAAATAAGCTCGACACTCTCTGCGGTTTGGGGACTCTTAAAATCTGCGTGGGCTACAAAAAGCCGGACGGAAACGTTATAAGCGATTTTCCGCCGACTCTTGAAGAATTAAGCGGATGTGAACCGATCTATGAGGAAGCCGAGGGATTTGATGAGGATATCACCGGCTGCCGCAGCTTTGAAGAACTACCGGAAACCTGCCGCAGATATATTGAACGTCTGGAACGGCTTTGCGAGTGCAGGATCGCGATGATCGGCGTTGGTCCGGACAGAAGTCAGATAATCGAAAGATAATTTTATATTGATATGTCTGCGGCTTAAATGCCGCAGATTTTTTTGAAAATATTTTGTTATCATGAGCTAACAAATTTGCTAAAATGAAAAAAATGAGTTATAATAATATTCGTAAATTAAAATTCGGCAGGTGAACGACATAAAAAAGGTTGAGATTTTTACAGACGGGGCTTGCAGCGGAAATCCGGGACCAGGCGGATACGGCGTCGTTCTTCGCTGCGGAGAGCATATAAAGGAGCTTTCCGGCGGAGAACGGGAAACGACAAATAACCGAATGGAGCTTACCGGCGTTATACGCGGTTTGGAGGCTTTAAAATATCCGTGCGAGGTTACTCTTACAACCGACAGCAGATATGTTGTAGACAGCGTAACCAAAGGCTGGGTTTACGGCTGGAAAAAAAGGGGATGGATAAAATCTGATAAAAAACCCGCGCTGAACGTCGACCTTTGGGAAAAGCTCTTGCCGCTGCTGGAAAAGCACAAGGTAGAATTTGTTTGGGTAAAGGGACATGCCGGACATCCCGAAAACGAGAGATGCGATCGTCTTGCTGTTGAACAGCGGGATATACATTCATAAATATATAAAGCAGGGGACTTGCATATGGAAAAAAGATTTATTTATGCGGATAACGCCGCTACGACAAAAGTATCCGAGCCTGTTCTTGAAGCTATGCTGCCGTACTTTACAGAGGAATACGGAAACGCTTCAAGCATATACGTTCTTGGCAGAAATGCAAAAAAGGCTCTTGAAACCGCAAGAGAATCAATTGCCGCTTCAATCGGAGCGCAGCCGTCGGAAATATATTTTACAAGCTGCGGTTCAGAATCTGATAACTGGGCGATAAGGTCTGTCTGCGAGAGACTTGCGGCAAAGGGTCAAAAACATATAGTAACTTCCGTTTTCGAGCACCATGCGGTACTTCATACCTGTCAGGCGCTTGAAAAGCTGGGGTTTGAAGTGACTTACTTACCGGTTTACGAAAACGGTATTGTTAAAACGGAGGACGTAAGAAACGCAATCCGCGAGGATACGGCGCTTGTGACTATTATGTACGCCAATAATGAGATAGGAACGATACAGCCTATTGAGGAGATCGCCGCAATCTGCCATGAAAAGAACGTTATTTTCCATACTGACGCAGTTCAGGCTGTGGGACACGTTAAAATAGACGTTCATGCTCAGGGAATTGATATGCTCTCCATTTCCGGACATAAGATACATGCGCAGAAGGGAATAGGGGCGCTTTATGTAAGAAAGGGCATACCTATGACTAATCTTATATTCGGAGGCGCTCAGGAGAGAAACAGGCGCGCGGGAACAGAAAATATACCGGCAATAATGGGACTTGCAAAAGCAATGGAGCTTGCCAATACGGATATAGAGGAAAGAGCGGAAAAAACGTCAAGGCTGCGCGACAGACTGATTGACGGACTTTTAAAGCTTCCGAGGACTCGTCTTAACGGCGATCGTGTGAAAAGACTTCCAGGAACCGTCAACGTTTCAATAGAGGGAATAGAAGGCGAAAGCCTGCTGCTTATGCTGGATATGAACGGAATCTGCGCTTCTTCGGGATCGGCGTGTACCTCAGGTTCGCTGGATCCGTCCCATGTTCTGCTTTCACTGGGATTAAAGCACGAGGTGGCTCATGGATCTCTCAGGCTTTCTATTAATGAAGAAACTACGGACGAGGATGTTGACTATATTCTGGAGGTCGTTCCGAAGGTTGTAAAACGTCTTCGTGAAATGTCGCCGCTCTGGGAAAGAATATGCGGGGAAGAAACAGTTTAACGTTATATATTGTAATACGTATATATTCCGTATTTTCGAACGGAATATTACATTCGTCAGGTTTTGATTTTAAGGAGGAATTTTAAAATGCTATACAGTGAAAAGGTTCTGGATCATTTCTCAAATCCGAGAAACGTCGGAGAAATCGAAAATGCCGACGGAGTTGGCGAAGTAGGAAACGCTAAATGCGGCGATATTATGAAAATGTATATAAAGGTTGATAACGGCGTAATTTCAGACGTCAAGTTCAAAACCTTCGGCTGCGGCGCCGCTGTCGCTACGTCTTCTATGGCTACAGAGCTTATAAAGGGCAAGCCGATTGACGACGCTCTCAAGCTTACAAACAAGGCCGTAGTGGAGGCGCTGGACGGCCTTCCGGCAGTCAAGCTGCATTGCTCGGTGTTGGCGGAACAGGCAATAAAATCGGCTCTTTCAGATTATTATTCAAGACAGGGCGTGGATCCTGTGCCTATCGTAGGCGAAATCGGCGAATGCGAACATTGTCATTAATATAATACTGAAAAAAAGATAACTCCCGGATTTATTTAGTCCGGGAGTCTTTTTTTAAGATTGATTCTACCGCGTTCGGTATTTCCGTAATACTTTCAACTGTTATATCGGCGCTATCAAGCTCTCCCTTTTCTCCGTAGCCGTAATTGCAGCCAATGGATTTGAGAGAGAATTTTTTAGCTGTCTCGAGATCAAGAAATCTGTCGCCTACGATAATAAATTCGCCGTCGTACTTTTGCTGAATATGCGTGAAGATTTCCGGCTTTGATATGAATCCGAAATCCTCGGTGCAGTAATAGCCGCTGTAAAACCTGTCAAGACAGTGAACCTTTCGGTGAGCTTCCATATAATCATGCATACAATTGCTGAGGAATATCAAGGCGTGTCCTGAACTTTTAAGCTCTTGAAGCGCTTTTTCCGCTCCGCTGTACAGAACTGATTTTCCGTCAGCTATCATTTTAAGCATTTCTTCGCTTATAATTTTACCGCATTTATCTCTGTGAGAACGCTCAAGCTCCGGCATGAATCTGTTCCACATCTCATTAACCGAATAACCCAGATAGCCGCTTACTTCATTGTAGCTGTATTCATGAACGGGAGCTAGACCTCTGTCGGTGAGATATTTATATCCAGTGTAAAAAGCCGGAACATATATTTTTGCACAGTCATGGATTGTGCCGTCGTAATCCAGAATTATATTAGCCATTATTTATTAATTTCCCTTATTAGATTTACCATTTCTATAGCGCCCAGCGCACAGTCATATCCCTTGTTTCCTGCCTTTGTACCGGCGCGCTCAATTGCCTGTTCAATGTTTTCCGTAGTTACAACTCCGAACATTACCGGTATGCCTGAGGAAAGAGAAACAGAGGCTACGCCCTTTGAAACCTCGTTGCAGACATAATCATAATGAGAGGTAGCTCCTCTGATTACGGCTCCTAAGCATATGACGGCGTCATATTTTCCGCTTTCAGCCATCTTTTTTGCAATAAGAGGAATTTCAAATGCTCCCGGTACCCATGCTACGTCTATATCATTCTTTGCGACGTTATGCCTTTCAAGACCGTCGATAGCGCCGCTTAATAGCTTAGAGGTTATAAACTCATTGAATCTTGCCGCAACTATCCCTATTTTTATGTTTTCCGATACTACCTTACCTTCAAATACGCTCATTTTTATTATACTCCTTTATTAATAATTTAATATATGGCCCATTTTTTTCTGCTTTGTTTTCAGATAGAATTCGTCAAATTCGGTTGCTTCCATCTGTATCGGAACACGTTCTTTAATAGAAAGTCCGAAATCCGATAACCCTTCTATCTTTTGGGGATTATTGGTAAGCAGACGGAGGGATTTTACGCCTAAATCACGAAGTATCTGTGCTCCTATATAATACTCTCTGAGATCCTCGTCGAACCCAAGAGCAAGATTGGCCTCGCAGGTGTCCATTCCCTTATCCTGAAGCTCGTATGCGCGCAGCTTGTTTATAAGTCCTATTCCTCTGCCTTCCTGACGAAGATAAAGCAGGATTCCTCTGCCCTCCTTTTCTATCTGCGTCATAGCCGCTGCAAATTGCTGCCCGCAGTCGCAGCGTACGGAGCCGAACGCGTCGCCTGTAAGACATTCGGAATGCACCCTGCAAAGGATACCCTCGCCGTCGCCGATATTCCCCTTAACAAGCGCCACATGATGCTCGCCGTTTAGCTTGTTTACATATCCGTAAGCCTTGAAATTACCGTATTTTGTCGGCATTCTCGTTATTGCGGCACATTCTACAAGTTTATCGTTTACCTTTCTGTATTGCTGTATAGCTTTAATTGTAATAAACTTAAGACCGTATTTTTCAGACATTTCAATAAGCTCCGGCGTCCTCATCATAGTTCCGTCGTCGCGCATTATTTCACAGCAGAGACCGCATGGCTTTAGTCCGGCAAGCTTCATAAGATCGACTGTGGCTTCAGTGTGTCCGTTTCGTTCCAAAACGCCGTTTTTCCTTGCAAGCAATGGAAACATGTGTCCCGGACGTCTGAAGTCCTCCGGCCTGGCGTTATCGTCGGTACATTTCATTGCGGTTACGGAGCGCTCCGCAGCGGATATTCCTGTCGTAGCGCTGATATGATCTATAGAAACAGTAAAGGCCGTTTCATGATTGTCGGTGTTGTCGTCTACCATCTGGGGCAGCTTTAGCTTTTTAACGTATTCCAGGCTCATAGGCATACAAATAAGTCCCTTTGCATGTGCCGCCATAAAGTTGACGTTATCGGTTGTTGCAAATTCCGCCGCGCATATAAGATCGCCCTCGTTTTCTCTGTCCTCGTCGTCAGTTACAAGAATAAGCTTTCCCTGACGCAAGTCCTCAAGGGCTTCGTCGACCGTATTGAATTCAAACATTACGCTTCCTCCTATATAGAATTAAAAAATACGTTTTTCCTTTAAATTAAGGCATTATATTTTCCGTTAAGCTTTCAACCGCTTATTTACTATTTAAAAACCGTTTTTAATCAAAAAATCTGCTGTAATATTGCTGTCCGTAATACGCTTATTCTTAATATCCGGACATCCTGTAAGCTTTTCAACATATTTTCCTATCATATCATTTTCAATATTTACCCTGTCTCCGCATTTTTTATTTGAAAGTATTGTTTCACGGGCGGTATGCGGAATAACTGACACGCTGAAATCCTTATCCGTTACCGCCGCGACGGTAAGACTGATTCCGTCAATGGAAACCGAACCTTTTTCGACGATATATCTAAGCACAAAGCTTTCTGCCGCTATTTTATACCAGACTGCGATACCGTCGTTTTTTATTTCCGTAACGGTACCGGTTCCGTCCACATGTCCGGCGACTATATGACCTCCGAATCTTCCGCCGGCCGCCATTGCTCTTTCAAGATTTACCGGACTGCCCGTTTTGAGGTCGGAAAGGGAGGATCGGTTAAAGGTTTCGTTCATAACGTCGGCAGCGAAGGTTCTGCCGCTTATTTCGGCCGCCGTAAGACAAACTCCGTTTACAGCGACGCTGTCGCCGATTTTAAGGTCGTCAAAAATAATATTACCGCTGATAACAAGTCTGGATTCTCCCGCGCCTCTTTTTATAGACGAAATTTTTCCTATTTCTTCAATTATTCCCGTAAACATCAGTCCATAGTCCTCCATTCGATCAGAATATCCTCTCCAAATCGGCTTATGCTGGGATTATGCAGCATAAAGGCGTCCGCCGGACTGCTTACGCCTAATCCGCTTACAGGAGAGGGCGCGTTTTTTCCTCCGAATATTTTCGGAGAAATATATGCCTGAACTTTATTTACAATTCCCACCTTCATAGCGCTGTAATTAAGCTCCGATCCGCCCTCCAGCAGTATACTGTCAATTTTCATTTCTCCAAGTCTAACGACAAGCTCTTTGAGATCGACGCGACCGTCCCTTTCGCCTGTTCTGAGAATTTCAACGCCGTATTTTTGGTAAATTTCCGCGTTTTTCGCTGTTTCAAGACATGCTATAATAGTTCTGACCTTATCGGCGGTTTTAACGATATTGCAGTCGGCGGGTATTCTAAGCCTGCTGTCGCATATAATACGAATCGGATTTCTTCCGTTTTCAAGTCGGCAGGTCAGCATAGGATCGTCCGCAATTACAGTTCCCGCCCCCACCATTACAGCCGAATACCTCAGCCGGCTTTTCTGTACGTTTTCTCTTGCCCTTTCTCCGGTTATCCATTTAGATTCTCCGTTGTAGCAGGCGATTTTACCGTCGGCTGTCATTGCATATTTCATTACCACAAAAGGAGTTTTATAGGTAATATAATGAAAGAAAACATCGTTTATCCTGTCGCACTCTTTCTTTAAAATCCCCGATTCCACATATATTCCGTGTTTTCTAAGCGTTTCCGCTCCTTTTCCTGCAACAAGCGGGTTGGGGTCCTCTGAGCCTATGAATACTTTTTTAATACCGCTTTGAATAATAGCTTCTGTGCATGGAGGAGTTTTACCGTAATGGCAGCATGGCTCCAGAGTAACGTAAATTTCCGAGCCGTTTAAGTTATCCTTGCAGTTGTTTATCGCGTTTCGTTCGGCGTGAAGCTCTCCGTATCGCCGATGGTAGCCGCGGCTTATGATTCTGCCGTCCTTTACGATTACAGCGCCGACCATTGGATTTGGATTAGTAAATCCCAAGCCTTTGACAGCCTCGTTCAGAGCGGCTTTCATATAATCTTCCTTTTTCATAGACACCGCCTTCTCAACAAAAAGACGCCCCGATTATATACGGAGCGCTTTAGGGTAAATAATTAATCCCTGAAATAAATATTTCAGGGACATTGTTCTGCTTTTATCTTCTTTCATCCAGACTTTACTGTCGGTTCCGGAATTACACCGGATCATGCTTTTTAGCTCGCAGACTTTAACTGCCGGTAGGGAATTATCACCCTGCCCCGAAGATTATTATATTTTATATTATTGTAGCATTGCATAAGTGGTTTGTCAATAGGGAATTTTACAGAAAGCTTGTTCATAAAAAGTTTACAATTTAAATATTGACATTTATTTGCTTTATTATTTTTATAGAAATAATATTGTCGCGATGAATTATGCAATTTTTGCTAACAATAAATAAGTAATTTATATAACCGTCGTATATTAAATTAAGGGGAGATCAATATGAACAAAAAAGTTTTGGCGTCAATTATTTCCTTGAGCGCAGTCGGCGTTCTGGGCGCGGGAATTGTCTGTGCTAACGCTGATAAAAGCCCTGTGCCTGATATTCCTAAAACAGCTGAAAACGGAGCGGCAATGCTTTCAACTGAAAATTTTCAGGATATAAGCGGACGTCTTGAACAGAATCAAAGCTCCGGCAGCGAGATTGCTTTGGCTGCCGTAACAGATAACGAGGAAATCGCAAAATATGATATATTCTACAAAATGCTCAATAGTATTGATTATTTTGATACGGCGGAAGGGCATGTAGAAATTTTAAGACGTAATGGGGTGACAACGGCTGATTTTGCATGTAATCTTGTAACAGCCGATTGTTATGAAAAATCCTATCAGCCTGATGGAAATATTTCTGAAATTTACACATCTTCTGACGATTCGATTATAGAAGTTTCATCTGAAAACAAATCAATTCTGTATAGTCTTGGTTCATGCAAAAGGGAATATGCAGCCCCTATTCCAAATAACGAGCGCATAACGCTTGGCGCCGACGGAATCAATACCTATGCTCACAGAGCCGACCCGACAAATACGAGAACTGCCAGCGAGGCTCTTTTTGCGCAGGATATTATTTTTAATTTTATGACTGTCGAGGATATGTGGGAAATCGACGGGGAAACAGATTTACTGGGCAGAGACTGCGTTGTTATTAAAGGATATACAAGCGATTACGCCAGAGAAAAATTAGGCGTATATAATTTTAAATTTACAGTCGATAAAATAACCGGAGTTATTATGGACTATGAAGGGTATGCAGAGGACGGCGGCATAGAAGCTTACTGCCGACTGACTGAAATAGAGTTTGACGGTAATCCCGAAATAAAGAACTTTGATATTAATGATTATGAGGATTACGAATATAAAGATATTTCTCATGGAATTCAATAAAATAAAATTCTTAAAGACGCTTTATAAAATAAAGCGTCTTTTATTGTATAAACGTCAAATTCAATAATATATAATAAGTCTTTTTGTTGAAATTTAACTATTTGATAATGTGGAGTATAAATTATTATATTAATATTGACAATTCGGAGATTAGGGGTTATAATTTATAAAGAGAAATATTCGTAATATGTATATGAGGAGGAATTGCAAAATGCTGAAAATAATTAAAAAAATCGCGTCGGCTGTGACTGCGGCGATGATGCTGTCCGCAATGGCTTCCGCAGTCCCGGCGGGAGCGGCGGAAACAGACGTGATTTTTGATGATGAATGTGAAAATCTTGAGCTTGACGGACTTGATGTCTGGACGTCTATTTATGACAAGCAGCTCCCGGGATACTCGGGTGAAGGATTCGTTTACCTGACCGGTGGAACAATGAGGTTTGAGGTTACGGCTCCGGAGGACGGCATGTACGAGATCAATACGAGATATGTTCAGATACTTGACCAGGGTTCGAGAATGCAGACTATTTCAATAAACGGCGCTGAGAATATGGTCGATTTTCCGTATGCCGATACGTGGACTGACAAGAGCTTTGGAATATTCAGATTGAACAAGGGCGTAAATACTATAGAGCTTCTTACGAAATACGGATATGCCGCGTTTGATACTATTACCGTAAAAAAAGCGGTCTTGCCGGAGCTGAATATAGATCCGACGCTTTCCGACCCAAATGCGACAAAGGAAGCTCAGGGATTAATGAATTATCTCTGCGACGTTTACGGCAAGAATATAATCTCCGGTCAGCAGGAGATATACGGCGGAGGACATACTGAGGACAGTCCAAACGGTTACAGCGGCGACGAGTTATTAGGTTATGAAACCGAATTTGAGTGGATCAAGAAAAATTTCGGAGATTATCCTGCTATAAGAGGCTTTGATATGATGAACTATAATCCTCTTTACGGCTGGGACGACGGCTCTACGGAGCGAATAATTGAATGGGCAAACGATAGAAACGGTATTCCGACAGTATGCTGGCATATAAATCTTCCGAATGATTTTACAAGCTATGAGGTCGGCGAAGCGGTTGATTGGAGTAAATGCTCATATAAACCCAACGATACATTCAGCGTTGAAAATGCCGTTGTCAAGGGAACAAAGGAATACGAGTATATAATGCTGGCTATTGAGGATATTGCCGAGCAGCTTATTAAGGTGCAGGAAGCGGGAGTACCCGTAATTTTCAGACCTTATCATGAAGCGGAGGGAAATCCCGGCGCCGCATGGTTCTGGTGGGGACAGGACGGAGCAGAAGCTTACAAGGCTCTTTGGAAGCAGCTTTATACCGAGCTTACAGAAACCTACGGACTTCATAACCTTATCTGGGAATATAACAGCTATACTTATTCCTCGTCGCCTGAATGGTATCCCGGAGACGAGTGGGTTGATATTGTGGCGTATGATAAATACAATACGGTATATAACAGGACCGACGGGCTTTCAGGCGTTCCGAATGAGGACGCAATATCCGGTACATTTTATAATCTTGTAAATCTTACGAATAATAAAAAGCTTGTGGCTATGTCTGAAAACGACTCGGTACCAAGCGTTGAAAATATGCTTATAGAAAAGGCTTACTGGCTCTATTTCTGTATCTGGTATGACAACGGTACGGATAATTTCTTGTCCGACAGTCAGCGTTACAATAATTTTGACACCTTAAAGACGACATATCAGAGCGATTTCTGCGTTACCCTCAGTGAGCTTCCGGATTGGAAAAATTATAAAGCAGATGAAAAGCCTACAGAATCTACCGAGGAAACAACGGAAAATCCATTAGGATTTATTCCCGGAGACGTCAAGGCCGACGAGGTTATTAATGTGTTCGACGCCGCGGCTTTAAGAAGCATGCTTCTTAAAGATATCCCTGATGTAATTGAAGCGTCTGCTGCCGATACAAACGGCGACGGAAGCATAACGATTGCGGATCTGGTACTTCTTCATGAGTATCTTGTGGGAATGGACGTTGAGCTTACCTATTATAAGGGCGTTTAAGTCTGCATTTTAAAACGGCGGTTTATACCGCCGTTTTTTGTTTCGTTATATGCTTTTTGTATTTATATCAATTGAAAAAAACAGTTATTTATGTTATAATAGCATTAATTCAATAGAAACGGAATGATTTAAATGGAGATATATCTTGATAACGCCGCTACCACAAAGCCTTGCAGCGAGGCAGTTGAAGCGGCGCTTGACTGTATGACGGATAATTACGGAAACCCTTCGTCCTTACACGCCAGGGGGCTGAAAGCCCAGATTGCAATAGATGAGGCAAGAAAAATTATAGCAAGGGAGTTAAGCTGTCCAACAGAGTGCGTTTATTTTACCTCTGGCGCCACTGAAAGCAATAATGCGGCTATTTTCGACGCTGCAAGGTCGTTCGGAAAGCGACGTCCCAGAATCGTGACGACGTCGGTCGAGCATGCGTCGGTTAAAGCCGCGATGAACGAGCTTGAAAAGCAGGGGTTTGAAATCGTTAGGATCTCGCCGGATAGTTCCGGAAAAATATCCTGCGAAGAAATTGTCGGCGCCGTTGACGAAAGAACATGTCTTGTCAGTATGATGATGGTTAATAACGAAACAGGCTATATACTGCCGGCAGTCAGCGTATTTTCGGCTGTTAAAAGGAAATTCCCCCAATGTCTGACTCATTGCGACGCAGTGCAGGGCTTTATGAAGCTGCCGCTGCGCATGAAATCGCTGAATGCCGATTTGATATCTATGAGCGCGCATAAGATATACGGCTGTAAGGGAGCAGGAGCCCTTTATGTAAAGAAAGGTCTTCATCTTTCGGGATTGCTTTTCGGCGGCGGGCAGGAAAAAGGCTTTCGCCCGGGAACAGAAAATGTTCCGATGATTGCCGCGTTCGGAGCAGCCGTAAAGTCGCTGAGCGGTACGGCGGATAAAAGATATTCGGAAATCGTCAATCTGAAAAACGCATTTATAAAGCGAGTTTTGCTCATAGACGGAGTTGTTGTTAATTCCGGCGACGACTGCTCTCCTTATATAATAAATTTATCCGTTCCCGGAATACGTTCGGAAATAATGCTTCATTATCTTGAGTCCAAGGGGATTTATGTATCAAGCGGTTCCGCCTGTTCAAAGGGAACGCAAAGCGGCGTTTTAACTGAATTCGGTTTGAATTCTCGTTTGTCAGATTCGGCGTTAAGAATAAGTCTGTCTTTCTGTAACACTGAGGAGGAGCTTATGACGCTGGCCGACGCGATTGAAGAAGCGCAAAAAAAACTGATACATTATAAATAAAATCCCGGTAAAAATTGTATGACAAGTATGCTTGACATATACCTGAGGATATGATATTATATTTCTATGATTTAAATGCGCCGGCGCCTGAAAGGAACTGTTATGGACAAGGAAGAAATATTGAAAAGAGGCCGTGAGGAAGGTCCTGATGAGAGAGAGCAGAAAATATATCTTGACGCTTTGAATTTTTCAGGGATAATAGTATGTCTGATATGCATATTTTTTATCTGCTACAGTATTATAAAGGGCGTTTCTCCTTATCCTTACTGTATAATGGCTATGGCCTACTGCGCTTCCGATAAGCTTTACAGATTTGCGAAGCTTAAAAGAAAAAACGATTTGATCTTCGGATTGGCGGCGTCCGCCTCGCTTATCTGCTGGATCGTGCTGTTTATTCTTGATTTCTGACGGGAGGGGTTAAAATGGAGGCGTTAACGCTGCAAAACCGCCTTAAAGCCGTCAGGGCGGAAAAAAAGGTTTCACAGGGAGAATTGGCGGAAATGGTCGGGGTATCCCGTCAGACAATAAGCTCAATAGAGAATAATCAATTTTGTCCGAGCGCGAAGCTTGCCTTATTAATTTGCGTGGCTCTTGAAAAGCGTTTCGAGGAGCTTTTTTATTTTGAATAACGGAGATGATAAAGGGATGAAGGAAATTATTTTGGTGAAATACGGAGAAATGGCTCTGAAGGGCCTCAATAAGAGGACTTTTGAGGATGTTCTCGTCAAAAATATAAAAAGACGTCTGAAAGATCTCGGCAAAACAAATATAACAAGGGCTCAGTCGACGATTTTTATTGATCCTTACGAAGAGAAATACGATACTGACGAAGCTGTGGATCGGCTTAAAAAGGTTTTCGGTATAGCGGCGCTCTGCCGGGCTGCCGTTTGTGAAAAGCAGTTTGACGATATAAAAAGAGTTAGTCTTGAATATCTGGAAGAGGCGCTTAGCTATGCTTCTACCTTTAAGGTGACGGCCAAAAGAGCGGATAAGAGCTTTCCTATGAAATCGCCTGAAATCTGTCGTGAGCTCGGGGGCGCTCTTCTTTCCAGATTTGACAATCTTAAGGTGGACGTTAATAATCCGGAGGTAACGGTTACTGTGGAAATCCGTGACAGCAAGGCTTATGTCCACGGGGAAAACATTAAAGGAGCCGGCGGCCTTCCGGTTGGAACAAGCGGTCATGCTATGCTGCTGCTTTCCGGAGGGATAGATAGTCCGGTGGCGGGATATATGCTTGCAAAGAGAGGAGTACATATATCCGCTGTTCATTATGTCAGCCCTCCTTATACTTCTGAAAGAGCAAGGTTAAAGGTAGAGCAGCTATGTGAAAGACTGACCGATTACTGCGGAAGCATAGCCTTTTTCTGCGTTCCGTTTACTGAAATACAGGAGGCTATAAAAAATCATTGCCCCGAGGAGTTTTTCACAATAATAATGAGAAGGCTGATGATGGAGATTGCTCAGAGGATATCAGAAAGGGAAAAATGCCTTGCTTTGATAACCGGTGAAAGCGTAGGACAGGTTGCAAGTCAGACTATGAACGCAATAGCGTGTACCGACGCAGTGTGCAGGATACCCGTTTTCAGACCGCTTATCGGAATGGATAAGACTGAAATTGTCGAAACTGCCAGAAAAATAGATACTTTCGACATATCAATTCAGCCTTACGAGGATTGCTGTACTGTCTTTACTCCGCGTCATCCAAAGGTCAGACCGCTGCTTTCGGATGTTGAAAACGCTCAGAACGGATTCGACTTTTCCGAGCTTGTAGACAAGGCGGTAAATGATACGGAGCTCAAAATATTTAATCTTGAATTTTGATTATTAGAATAAAAAGTTAATAGTGTAAACGAAAATTTGGTGAAAGTATGAAAAATACAGATAGGAATAATGGTGAAATAGGACAAACTAACGAAGTGACCCCTGATAATCTTGACAAATTGGTTACAGATGTAGTAAAATTGTTATTAATTAAAGGAGTAACTATAGCTACGGCGGAGAGCTGTACCGGAGGACTCCTTTCAGAACTGATAACGTCAGTTCCCGGCGCGTCTAAGATTTTTGAAATCGGAGTATGTACATATTCTAATAAAATAAAACACGAATATTTGGGCGTTCCTAAGAATCTTTTCAAGCAATACGGCGCTGTAAGCCGTCAGGTTGCCCTTGCGATGGTGGCAGGACTTCAAAAGCAATCCGGAGCCGATATATGTATTTCTGTGACAGGAACGGCAGGGCCGGGCGGCGGAACGCCCGAAAAGCCTGTAGGTACCGTCTATGTCGGCATAAGCTGCGGTAAAAAGCGTATTGTAAAGCTTCTTAAGCTGTGGCAGCTTGAGGATAAGAGTCGGGATAATATAAGAATGAATACCGCTTATAGAATTTTCGAATTTCTTGAGCAGATGCTTGTCGTAATGCCCGACAATCTTCCTAAAAAGAATGTTTCAGGCAATCAGAGGCGAACATACAAGGACGTGATTAGGGGACTCCTGCCTTGGAAGGGCGACAGCGTAGGCGAGGTTGTAAGGAAAACAATTTTTATGGCGGCGGTCGTCGTATTTAGCGTTTGCCTTTTTCTGATCGCTGATTATTATGTCGAAAACTATAAAAACAGACAGCTTGGTAAAGAAATAGAGGATATTTACGATAAGGCTAACTCCGGCGCGGCAGAGGAGCCGTCTCAGGAAAATGAAGCGGAGCCCGAGGCTTATAAAAGCTGGGAGCTTAAAGAGGGCGCTAAGCTGCTTCTTGAAAGAAATCAGGATGTTGTCGGATATATAAAGATACCCGGAACCGAAATCAGCTATCCTGTCGTTCAAAGAAGGAAAGAGGACGGCAACGAGTATTATCTCAATAAGAATATTGATAAAGAGGACGCCAAGGCAGGGACGATATTCCTTGACTGGAGAAATTATTTCGACTATGTGGTAGACGGAGTTAAGGTTCTTGAAAATTCACAGAACCTTATTGTTTACGGACATGACATGAAGGACGGCTCTATGTTCGGAGGTCTTCAGGATTATGAAGACGTAAACGGCTTTTACAGCGAACATCCGATTATCGAGCTCAGTTCCAATTACGAGACTTATAAATATAAAATATTCGCTTATTTCATCATAGACGCGGAAGATGAAACCGAAACAAAGTTTGACTGCTGGAATACCCTGAATTTTGCAGGAGAAGACGATTTCTATGAATTTGTGAATAACGCTAAAAAACGTGCGCTCACATTTAACGATGTGGACGTCAGATATGGCGATCAGCTTCTTACGCTTTCGACCTGCAACAGCGTTTTTGACACAGGAAGACTTATAGTTATGGGCAGGCTTTTGCGCGACGGAGAGGATCCTTATGAGGGAACCGACAACGTAAGGAAAAATCCTAATATACTCTGGCCGTCGATATATTATGAATGGAACGAAAAGACATACGATCCAGACGCCGAATTTGAAGGCTATCCGCTTGCGACAAATTAAGGACGTATGAAAGGGCAGGAAACAAAATGATATCTAAGAAAAGCTTGATTACTATCGGCTGCACTGCCGCAGTAGCAGTTATTGCTCTGGGCGCGGTGTTTGTATTCGGCGGAAACGGAGAGGACAAGACTCCGTCAAGCTCGTCGGCCGATGTTTTGGAACCGGTAACTGAGGCTCCCACAGAGCCTGAGCTGCCAATAATAGAAAATTTTTCGGACGAACCCGGATTGACCGGACTTGCTAAGATGCTTCTCAGGGAAAATGACGATGTTGTAGGATATATTAAGATAAGCAATACTTATGTTGATTATCCGGTTGTTCAGTATGACGGCGAGGATCTTGACGAACAGGGAAACGATTATTATCTTCATAGAGATCTTTACGGCGATTATCTTGAATCCGGAACAATTTTTATGGATTACAGAGATAATTTTGAGGCAGATGAAAGCAAGCAGACTGACAACGTGGTGCTTTACGGTCATAACATGCTTAACGGTTCAAAGTTTGCCACGCTGCATTATTATAGGCAGGACGAATCCTTTTATGATGAAAATCCTATAATTGAATTTAGTTCAAATTATAGAGATTACAAATATATAATCTTCGGATATTTTGTGACAAGCGGAAGTTACGGAGAATCCTCCTACGGACCAGAATTTGCTTACTGGGATACGCATGATCTGAGCAATGAAAAGGATTTTGACGATTATGTCGAAACTGTTCGCAGTAGATCTATGATATCGCCGGATATAGACGTTGATTACGGGGACAAGCTTCTTACGCTTTCAACATGTCATTTGGACGAAGACAATTCACGCTTTATCGTCGTCGCAAGGCGTTTGCGTGATCACGAAACAGCAGATAAAATTGATAAGGCCGCGAGCGGCGGCAATGCTCGTGAAGACTCTGCTGTAACTGAGGATCAATAATAAATAGGAATTGGAGAGAGATATGGAATTACGAATACCACGAAAGGGCATAGCCGTTTTAACAGCCGCTGTGATAATGGGTTCCGCCGCATTAACAGCGAGGCTTTATACCGGAAATGTTGAAGCAGTGGAAGATAAACAGGTTACAACTGCGCCTGCTGCCGAAATTGAAATTCCTGAAACGACGGAGAATTCGACTGATGAATACGAGGTTACGGCATGGTGGAAGGCTAATTTATCAGATTATAATGATAATTTATCGCTTGTAAGCTATGAAACCGTCGAGGCGCCCGAAGAGGAAACCGAGCCGTCTGACGAGGGAGTCGTTGTAAACGATACGGGCGTAAGCTACATAGAGCAGGACGATTATGAATCAATTCAGATTGTTCCCGTACCGGAACGTCAGGAATCTGAGCCTGTAAATGTTGAGGCGGGCAATTTTGCCTTTACAACCTATGGATACGGGCACGGAGTTGGAATGAGTCAGAACGGAGCTAATCATTATGCGTCATACGCTGGATGGAACTATCAGCAGATCCTTCAGCATTATTATCCCGGGACTTATATCCAGAATACCGGCAGGACAAAGGATACTATTTCGGCCGGAGGAGTCAGCGGATCGGTACTTGACATAGTATCAATGGTTACATATAACGAGGTCGGCTCTTCTATGAGCAACGAGGCTATCAAGGCTCAGGCGGTAGCGGTCTATACTTATATTATGTATAAGGGAGGAAGCGCCGGAGATCTTTATCCTAAGTCTAATCCTCCGCAGAATGTAATTAACGCTGTAAATTCAGTATTGGGCGAGGCCGTTTACTATAACGGAAGCTTTGCGCTCGCCATGTTCAGCGCCTCCAGCGGAGGAAGCACCGCGTCTTGCTACGACGTATTCTATGAGGACATTCCTTATTTGAGAAGCGTATACTGCGAATATGACGCTCAGTGTGACCCGCATTACGGAACGGTCGAGGTTATAAGCGTTGATCAGGTAAGGTCTGATCTTGAATCATGCCTTGGAATTACTTTATCTGACAATCCGGCAAACTGGATTTCGATAGTCGAGGGAGACGGAGGCTATGCGGCTTACGTTGTAGTAGATAATCAGGTAACGGTTAAGGGCAATGATTTCAGAGGCTATCTGGGATTGAAATCGCCTAATTTTACTTGTACATATTATTAATTTTTTAAGCGGCATTACCGATAAAAGCGGTAATGCCGCAAATACTATATAAGGCTGATAAAATTCGGCTTTTTGCATTTTTTAAACCGAATCGCATATAATGTAAATTGCGTCGGTTTTAAAGGAGGAGTTATACAGTGAACGCCTGCGACATTATTTTCAAAACAAAGCGAAAGCAGCCTCTTTCCGCAAATGAAATGAAATGGCTTATAAACGGATATGTCAGCGGAGAGGTGCCTGATTATCAGGTATCGGCATGGCTTATGGCCGTATGCTTAAACGGTCTTTCTGAGGAGGAAACAAAAAACCTTACTCTTATTATGAGAGATTCAGGAGAAAAAATTGATTTAAGCGGTATTGACGGCATAACTGTGGATAAACACAGTACCGGCGGAATCGGCGATAAGACAAGTCTTATCATAGCTCCGGTCTGTGCCGCCTGCGGCATAAAAGTACCTAAAATGTCAGGAAGAGGACTGGGTTTTACCGGAGGAACAATCGACAAGCTTGAAAGCATTCAAGGCTTTAATGTTGATTTGGAGCGTGAAAATTATATCGATACAGTAAACCGTGTCGGTACTGCAATCATAGCGCAAAGCGGAAATCTTGTACCGGCGGACAAAAAGCTTTATGCGCTTAGGGACGTTACATCAACTGTGGACAGTATACCGCTGATATGCGCCAGTATTATGAGCAAAAAGCTTGCGATAGGTTCGGATTGCATTTTGCTGGATGTTAAAACGGGAAGCGGAGCCTTTATGAAAAATATTAATGATGCGGAAAGGCTTGCGTCTCTTATGGTTGAAACTGGGCGGAATGCAGGCAAAAAGTGCCGCGCCGTTATAACCGATATGAATCAGCCCTTAGGAAAAGCGGTCGGAAATGCACTTGAGGTTATAGAAGCTGTCGAGGTATTAAAGGGCAGAGAAAAGGGAAGACTTTATGAGCTTTGCATGGTTTTGGCGGCTAATATGCTGGAGCTTGCCGGAAAGGGCTCCTTACAGGAGTGCAGAGCGTTTGCAGAAAACGCGGTTGAATGCGGAGACGCTTTAAGAATATTTAAAAAGATGATCTCGGCTCAGGGGGGCGACGCGGGATTTATAAATAATTATTCATTACTTCCTGAAGCGAAGCATAAAATAGAAATAAAAGCTAAGGAAAGCGGTTATATCGCTGAAATTGACAGTGAGGGAATCGGTTTTGTATCTCTTCTCACAGGCGCGGGACGCACAGGCAAGGATGACGCTATTGATTATTCCGCCGGATTGATTATAAATTTCGGTCTTGGAGATTATGCCGAAAAGGACAGCGTTTTAATGACGCTTTATTCTAACGATAAAAATAAGCTGGAGGAAGCCGCCCGAAGAGCTGAAAATATTTTCAGGTTGACTGACAGGCCAACAGATCAGCCTCCTCTTATATATTCCGTTATATAAAAAGTATTTATTAATTTGTTTATTATTACTATTGACATAATTCAGGATTCAGTATAAAATTATTATAAGATTTTTAATATGGAGGAAAAATTATGCAGAAAACTAAAATTGGTATTTCAGTAGGCGTTATGGGAGCAGTCATGTATTTTGCGTCGCTTTTCGGGGGATATATACCAATGCTTTTACTGGCAGGCTACATTTTTTTGAAGGAGGAAAATATATGGCTGAGAAAGGCCGCTTTCAAGGCTGTGGCGCTGATGCTGGTATTTTCCGCCTGCGGAGCGGTTATAAGCTCAGTTAATGATATTCTGGGCATATTCAACAGCCTGTTTGATTGGAGCTTGGAAATACCTCTTGAACTGGATTATGTACTTAGCAGAATTATTGATCTTGTCAAAGTAATTATGTTTGCTGTATTAGGCTTTAGGGCGTTCAGCCAGGGAGACGTTGCAATTTCAACTATTGACAAGGCGATCAGTGTGGATTCTGCGGGAAATAATAAATAATATTTGATATTTAAAAGGAGAAAATTGAAATGGGTTTTTTAGATAAGCTTAAGAGCACTGCCGGAAACGCTATGGCTGCGGCAAGCGACGCCGCCAGAAACGTTCAGGATAAGGGAAAGGAAATGACTGAAAAGGCCAGGCTCAATAAGGCGATAAAAAATGAAGAGTCTAAAATTAATAATCTATATATATATATCGGTCAGAAGTTTTTTAATGAAAATAACTCTGCTCCGGCGGGCTATGAGGATCCGTTTAACGGAATAAATAATGCTAAAGCCGAGATTGAAAGGCTTAAGAAGGAGCTTGACAGTATGAACGCTTCTTCTAATTGTCCGCAGTGCGGAGCAAAAATAAATCCGGGGCAGCCGTTCTGTCAGTGCTGCGGCTCAAAGCTTACTTCGGATTCTTCTTCGGCTCCGGAGGATAATAATATTTCTGCTGAGGCAGCTCCTGTTCAGTCTCAACAGACCTCCGAACAGACTTCTCAGCCGGAGGCTGCCGCTGAAAATAATGAAGAATAATGCGGCTGATTATAGTATGAAAAAACGCGGACCTTTAGTTAGTGTCCGCGTTTTTGATTTATAAAAGCAGGACGATATACGTCCTGCTTATTCATTGAATATACGATCCCATCTTTCCTCAGGGGTTCCGGTATATATAAGGTATTTTGCAACGTTTATAGCGTCATATAAATCAACCTGACCGTTCAGGTCGGTATCGGACATGGCGAAGCCCAGAGAATCCAGATAGCCCTCCTTGGGTTTGTTTATAAGATATTTGGATATTTCAATAGCGTCATAAAGCGATACGTTGCCGCTTTCGTCCGCGTCGCCCCTTACGCCTATTCCCACAGGAATAACAGCGGCAATTTTATTTCCGGAAGTAATATTCACCTTGAAGGGAGTTGTTTCATTATTTATCAGTTCATTTTCGCCGGCGCTGAAATCTATAATTGAAAGGGCGCCGTAATTAAAATACAGAACCGATGAAATAACCGAAACAGAACAAGCTAATATTTTTATAAATCTGTTTGTTTTCATCTAATTACCTCCTGAATCTGATTATATTATATAATAACATTCTTTGCCCTAACTGTCAAATTTACTGTTATTATAATATTTTCTGAAATCAGGACCGTTTAAGTTTATTTCCTCGGAAAATTAAATGTTCATTTACTGTGTATAAAAAATACGTCGTATGGTATTGTAAATTAATATAAATATGGTTATATCTGCATAAATTTTCTATTTATAAAGCGTTAAATTTTCTTGACATATAGGTGGAAATTATATATAATTATATTGAAAGAAAGTAGCTAAATACTTTTCTGAGAGATTATTTTAATCCAAAAGGAGAATTATTAAATGAAATTAAAAAGAATACTTGCCGCTCTGGCAGCTATGACCATGATGGCTGCGTTTACAGCCTGCGGCGGCGGAGATTCGGACAAATCAGGCTCCGAGTCAAGAACAAAATCTGAAGACGATGTCAAGATTTCTGCTGACGCTTCTATTAATGAAGGCGATCCTGACATTAAAGGACAGACTATAAGCTGGCTCAGCTATTATGACGTTAACCCGACAGGCAATGACGACCGTTCTATCGCGCTTACGCTTTTTGAGGACGTTTACGGAGCTAAGGTTGAATGGATTTCAACAACCTATGAAACAAAATATGACGATTTAGCAAACAGACTTCTCGGCGGAGATCCTGTAGATATGTTCCCTTATGAATGGGACGCTGTTCCAAACGGCGTTTATAAAAATCAGTATCAGCCATTAGACGATTACATTGATCTTGAAGACGAGCTGTGGGCTGATGTAAAGGGCTTGGCTGATAAGATGGAATACAAGGGCGCTCATTATGTAGTACCTTATTGCATAAGCGATCCCGTTTGCATTATTTACAGCAGACAAATGATGGAGGACGAAGGTTTGGACGATCCATATGAGCTTTATCAGAAGGGCGAATGGGATTGGGACGCTTTCATGTCCATGATGAAGAGCTTTGTAAACAATGCGGACGACGGTGAAACAAGATACGGCTGTACAGGCTGGTTCGGGCAGGCTCTTGTTCAGTCAACAGGACAGACTATTGTTAATTATGACGGAACAAAGTTTACAAACAATGTAATGAATCCTGAAATAGAGCAGGCAGAGCTTATTCTTGAAGAAATCGCTAAAACAAACCTTTATGATACCGCATGGCACAGCTTCTTCCCGGACGACGGTTCAGTTCTTTTCTACGGAATGGCTCCATGGGCGCTTTCAGAATCTAACGGAAAGAACCCCGACGGAGATATATTCCTCGTTCCATTCCCTAAAATGCCTGGATCAGACGAGTACTTCCTGTGCACATCGTTCGGCGCTAAGATGCTTGTAGCAAATTCAGATAAGGGCGACGCGGTTGCGGCATATATCAAGTGTGAAAGAATCGCGGCTACAGACGAGCAGTATACCTCGGCGGCAAGAGAAAAGGCTTTAATTCCGACAGTTAATGCCAGCGGCGAAAAGACAAAGTACATAACCGAGGAGCAGTGGGATATGTGGCAGTCACTTATGGATCCTGCAAATGTAACTCCTGTTTTCGATTTCGGCTACGGAATGGGCTCGAGAATGACTGACGAAACATACGATTACAACACCAGAGGCGTTATGAAGAACCTTACCGACGCTCTTATAACAAAATATGAAGGCGCGCCGTCCTCATGGGCAGAGCTTCGCGATTCATGGAAGGCTGTTATAGACGAAGAAATAGCGAAATATAATTGATATGTTTTTTAAGGGAACGCTTATGCGTTCCCTTTCTGACGTATAAAAAAGTTTTTTTAACCCTTGATTTTTCAAGCATAATGTGGTATAATATGAAATAGTATGTATAAAGTATGCTCAAGACCGGAAATTTCCGGTCTTTCTTATTGCGGCATAAAAATGGGCCGCCGCTTGGGTCAAAGCATGGGTTAAAACTTTCAGGAGATTTCGGCAGGAGAATATAAACTATGAAGATAAAAAAATTCGGTCCCACAGAGCAGACCGTTTATGAGCTTGTAAAGAACGAGGCGGAACGTCAGGGCTTGAGGATATGGGATATTCGCTTTGAAAAGGAGGGCGCAGGCTGGTACCTCCGTATTTTTATTGACAAGGACGGCGGAGTCGGAATAGAGGATTGTGAAAATCTGACCAAGCCGGTCAACAGGCTTCTTGACGAAGCTGATCCCATTCCGCAAAGCTATATACTCGAGGTCGGCTCCACCGGACTTGAACGTGAGCTTATTCGCGAATCACACTTTATAGCCGGAACAGGCCTTCCGGTAAGGGTGAGAGCAATAAGGGATTTTGGCGGCGAGAAGGAAATCGTCGGCATACTCGCGGACTTTGACAAGGAAAAAATTACTATCGCTTTTCCGGGAGAGAACGACGGCGAGGAAGACGTCTGCGGCGAATTAACCCTTAAGGATATTGCGTATGTAAGGCTTTACGAGGAGTTTGAAGATTTATTATAAACAGTATATAATTTAAACGGAGGAATTTGTAAAAATGAACAGCGGTTTTTTTGAAGCATTGTCGCTTCTGGGCGATGAAAACAGTGTTGAAACAGAAATATTGGTGGAAAAGGTTAAGTCTGCATTGCTGAAGGCAATCAGAAAGGCATATCCGGACTGTGAGGACAATATCAGAGTAGATATTGATCCGGCTAATAAAAAGCTGGAAATGTATCTTATCAAGACTGTTGTAGATGATGAACCGATCGATTATAATGAGATTAATATTGACGAGGCAAGAACTATCGATCCGAACGCTTATCTGGGAGGTACTGTTGAATATCCTCTTGACGCCGCTAAATTCGGCAGAGCGGCGGCGCAGTCGGCAAAGCAGTCCATAAAAGGCGATTTAAGGGAGATTAATCGTGAAAATATACTTAGTCAATTTCAGGACAAGGAAAACGAATGCATAACCGCTAAGGTTTCTCAGGTAGAGCCGGGCAGCGGTACGGTAACGGTAGTTTATGACAAAACAGAGCTTTATCTTTTCAGAAACGAACAAATTCCCGGAGAACATCTCAAAGAGGGGGATCAGGTAAAGGTTTACGTTACCGGCATCGTAAATAAATCGAAAAAACCTATAATTAAAATCTCAAGGGCTCACAGGGATCTTGTAAAGCGTCTTTTCGAGCTTGAGGTTCCGGAAATTTATGACGGAATAGTTGAGATAAAGTCAATATCAAGAGAAGCGGGTTCAAGAACGAAGGTTGCCGTATGGTCAAAGGATGAAAACGTTGACGCTGTAGGCGCATGTATCGGACCTAAAAGGTCAAGAATACAGGCGGTGGTGGACGAATTAAACGGCGAGAAAATAGATATTATTAATTACAGCGAGGATCCGGCTGAATTCATAGCGAAATCTCTTGCGCCCGCTAAGGTGATCAGCGTTACGGTATCAGACGGGGAATTGAAGGAATGCAGGGTTGTGGTTCCGAACGACCAGCTTTCGCTCGCTATCGGCAACAGAGGTCAGAACGCCAAGCTTGCCGCAAAGCTGACCGGTTATAAAATTGATATAAAGCCTGAATTTGAGATACCTATAAAGGGTTTGGACAGATACGATTCTTCAAGGCAGGATGACGATATGGTATTAACAGACGATTCGGCTGAACAATAATATTTCTGCGGAGGCCAAAATATGAAAACAAAAAAAATACCGATGCGAATGTGTTTAGGCTGTAATGAAATGAAAAGCAAGCGGGATATGATAAGGGTTGTAAAAGCTCCGTCAGGCGAGGTTTCTCTGGATTTTACGGGGAAAAAATCCGGAAGAGGCGCGTATGTCTGTAAAAATATCGAATGCTTCCGTAAAGCCAGAAAGGCAAGGCGTTTTGAAAAGTCGTTATCCTGCATGATAGAGGAATCGGTTTTTGAGGAGATGGAAAATGAACTCACAGCAGAAAATAATTAATCTTCTTACAATATGCAGGAAAGCCGGCAAGTTAGTAATAGGCTTCGACGCTGTCAAGGAAGCGGTTTACGGCGGAAATGCGTCATGCGTTATTACGGCGAGCGATATTTCTGTAAAGACTTTAAAGGAAGTAAAGTTTTTCTGTAATAACTCCGCTGTGGATGTAGTTTATTCCGGATTGGACTCCGATGAATTTTACGACGCCGTCGGGAAAAAGGTTGTGGTCGCCGCGGTCTGCGATTATGGATTCGCCGTGAAATTCAAGTCGCTGGGGACGGTTGCGGGACCGCACAGAGGAAGAAAAAGAAAAAACGGCGGAAATAACAGTGAGTGATGAGCTTGCGTTTATATAGATCATATAATAAACTTTTAAGAACATATAGGAGGTTTCGCCTATGACGAAAAAAGTAAAGCTTGCAGAGGCTGCAAAGGACCTTAAAATAGAAAATCAGGAGCTTATAGATTTTCTTGAAAAATATGACGGGACAAAAAGAAAAAATACGACAGCCTTGACAGATGAGGAAATGAATATTATTTTAGAAAACTATTCACAGAAGAATCAGGTTGAAAGCTTTGACGATTACTTTGAATCTAAGAATAAACCGTTAAAATCAGACGCGGAAAAGGAAGAGGAAAAGTCCGTCAAAAAGGAAACGGTAAAAAAAGCCGCTTCTAAGCCTAAAAATACTAGGAGCGCGAAAACAGCAAATCCGGAACCGGTTCAGGCTAAAAAGGAACCGGCAAGGAAAGAAAGCGCCAAGACCGACCTTAAACCTGTCAAAACAGAATCAGATAATATAAAGGCGGAGCAGAATAAAAAGAACGCCAGACAGCCGGCTAAAGCGCAGAAGCACGGCGAAAGACAGAAGCTGGGAACCAATATGTCGTCGAGCGTGGACACAACAGTCGCCAATAACCGCAGGACAATTGACACCAGAGGCTCTTATGTTAATCTGGATAAATACAATGAGCGCTATGAACAGATAGCTCCGACCGGCGGCAAGCATCATAAGGATAATTATTCCAAAAAGCAGAAAATCAATCAGAAATCGGCTCAGAGGAATAAAAATAAATATTCAAGCAAAAAGGAAACGGAGTCTGATAGACTTCGCCGTATACAACTGGAAAAGGCCAGAAACCAGCAGCTTAAAATCATGATACCCGATGAGATAACCGTGGGAGAGCTTGCGGCAAGGCTTAAGGCGACTGCTACGCAGGTTATCAAAAAGCTTATGGGACTCGGCGTTATGGCTACGATTAACGAAGTGATTGATTATGATACCGCGGCGCTTGTAGCAGACGAAATGGGCGCTAAGGTAGAAAAGGAAGTTATTGTTACTATTGAAGAGCGTCTTATCGACAACAGTGACGATAATGACAATAATACGGAGGAAAGAAGCCCTGTGGTTGTAGTTATGGGACATGTAGACCACGGTAAAACATCGCTTCTCGACAGAATCAGACACGCGAACGTTACAGCCTCGGAGGCTGGTGGAATCACACAGCATATCGGAGCTTATCAGGTTAAGGTGCAGGAAAAGACTATAACCTTCCTCGACACTCCCGGTCATGAAGCTTTCACCTCAATGAGAGCCAGAGGCGCGGACATTACAGATATCGCTATCCTTGTAGTTGCCGCCGACGACGGCATTATGCCTCAGACAATTGAATCTATAAATCATGCGAAAGCGGCCGACGTATCTATAATAGTAGCTGTCAATAAGATGGACAAAGAAGGAGCCAATGTAGACAGAATCAAGCAGGAGCTGACTGAACACGGTCTTGTCGTTGAGGAATGGGGCGGAGACGTTATGTGCGTTCCTGTTTCTGCAAAAACGGGAGACGGCATTAAAGAACTGCTTGAGGACGTACTTCTCATAGCAGAAATGAAGGAGCTTAAGGCTAATCCAGACAGGCTTGCTAAGGGCGCCGTTATAGAAGCAAGACTCGACAAGGGAAGAGGACCTGTCGCTACGCTTTTGGTGCAGAACGGAACGCTTCATACGGGAGACGTAATAATTGCGGGCACGTCTGTCGGCAAGGTTAGAGTTATGACGGATCATAAGGGCGATAAAATTGATTCGGCAGGACCTTCTGTGCCGGTTGAAATAACAGGACTTGCCGAGGTTCCAAGCGCAGGAGATACCTTCAATGCCGTTGAGGATGAAAAGCTTGCCAGAGAGCTTGTTGAACAGAGAAAGCACGAGGCAAAGCAGGAGCAGTTTAAGTCCTATCAGAAGGTTACCTTAGATAATCTGTTCAGTCAGATAGAGCAGGGAGAGGTTAAGGAACTGCCTATTATTGTAAAGGCGGACGTTCAGGGTTCGGTTGAAGCGGTTAAGCAGTCACTTGAAAAGCTTTCAAATGAAGAGGTTAGAGTAAAGGTGATTCACGGCGGCGTAGGAGCGGTTTCGGAAAGCGATATTATGCTGGCGGAGGCGTCCGGAGCTATAATTGTCGGATTTAACGTGCGCCCCGATCCTGTTGCCGAGGAAAATGCAAAGCGCGACGGCGTTGATATAAGGCTTTACAGAATAATTTACGACGCAATAGAAGAAATCGGTACCGCTATGAAGGGAATGCTGTCGCCTAAGTTCAGAGAGGCGGTTCTCGGAAAAGCTGAGGTAAGACAGGTTTATAAAATTTCAAATGTCGGCGCTGTCGCAGGTTCTTATGTCATAGACGGCAAAATAACAAGGTCCTGCGAAATCAGAGTTGTACGCGACGGTATCGTTATTGCCGAAGACAAGATAGATTCGCTTAAGCGCTTCAAGGACGATGTAAAGGAAGTCGCAAAGGGCTATGAATGCGGAATAAGTCTTGAACGTTTTGCAGATATTAAGGAAGGCGATATCCTTGAAGGCTTTATTATGGAGGAATATACTGAATAAGCTTTTTTAGTAGATATTATGCCGGAATAACTTATTCGGAGGTAGCATATGTCCAGTTTCAAGGTAGGAAGAATGTCTGAGGACATTAAACGCGAGCTGACCGATATTCTAAGAGATATCAAGGATCCCAGAGTGGACCGGATGCTGACGGTAGTCAGAGTCGATCTTTCAAACGACCTTTCTCACTGCAAGGTATATGTGTCTTGCTTTGAGGGCATTGAAAAGGCTGAGAAGTCGGTCGAGGGTCTTACAAGCGCGGCGGGATTTATAAAAAGAGAGCTTTTTCATAGGCTTCATATGAGAAAATGCCCGGATTTAAAGTTTATTGCTGACGATTCCATCGCTCACAGTGCAGAGATTAACCAAAAGCTTAAAGAGCTTTGAGGATATGATTTATTAGGAAGTGAAAATATGAAGATAGATTTTAATGAAGCGGCAGGGCTTTTGAAAAATTGCGGAAACGCATATATTCTTATTCATCAGAGCCCAGACGGCGACTGTACCGGCTCGGGCGCCGCGCTTTACCACATATTGAAATATATGGGAAAAAAAGCAAAAATCATATGCTCTGACGAAATACCAAAGAGGTATGGATTTATAACTGACGGATATACCGACGAGGATTTTGAACCTGAGTTTATTATAGCCTCGGATGTAGCCGATATAAATCTTCTTGGAAGATACAAGGAGATTTACGGCGGAAGAGTTGATTTATGCATAGATCACCATATTTCTAATACGGATTACGCTGAAAAAACTCTTGTATGCCCCGACGCGTCGGCAACCTGCGAGGTGGTTTTCGAGCTTATGGAAATGCTCGGCGTACCCTTGACGGAAGATATTACAAAATGCATATATACGGGAATTGCAACCGATACAGGCTGCTTTAAGTATGAAAACACTACTGCAAGATGTCACGAGATAGTAGCTGAGCTGAAAAGGACGTTCGATATTGGATACGCTAAAATAAACCGAGAAATGTTCGAGGTAAAGAGCAGGGGAAGAATAAAGATAGAGAGAGCCGTAACCGATATAATGGAATATTATCTCGACGACCGCTGCACTATGATCTGTGTTACTACTGAAATTCTTGACAAGTGGGGAGTTGATTCCTCAGAGCTTGAAGGTCTTGCCGGAATTCCTTTACAGGTTGAGGGAGTAGAGGTTGGAGTCACAATAAAGCAGAGAGATGAAAACAGCTATAAAATATCAATGCGTTCCGCTAACGAAGTAAACGTGTCGGATATTTGCGCTTCATTAGGGGGAGGCGGACATGTCAAGGCGGCAGGCTGTCTGCTTTACGGTACGATAGACGAGGTCAAGAGGAAAATAGTGGACGCTGTTGCAGAAGGAATTAAAAAATGCAGTTAAACGGCATAATCTGCATAAATAAGCCGGAGGGCTTTACCTCTTTTGATGTAATAGCTAAAATGAGGGGTATCCTTAAAATGAAGCGTCTTGGACATTCCGGAACTCTTGATCCGATGGCAACAGGAGTTCTTCCGGTCTTTGCCGGAAACGCTACTAAAGCGGTTAGTATTATCCCGCATACCGGAAAGAGCTATATTGCGGGCTTTAGGCTTGGGGCTGTAACCGACACACAGGATATTACCGGAAAAATCTTATCTGAAACGAAAGCAGAGGTTTCACTTCGCCGGATAGAGGAGGCGGCCGACTCTTTTTTAGGCGAGTTAAGTCAGATACCGCCTATGTATTCGGCAGTGTCTGTCGGCGGGAAAAGGCTTTACGAGCTTGCCAGAAAAGGCGTCGAGATAGAGCGTAAGGCGAGACGGATAACCGTCAGCTCTTTTGAAATAGCCGATTATGATGAAAAAACCTCTGAAGGAAGGATATCCATAGCCTGTTCCGGAGGAACTTATGTAAGAACTCTTATTCATGACCTCGGACAAAAACTGGGCTGCGGCGCGGTAATGACAAGTCTTGTAAGAACATGCTCTAACGGATTTAAGCTTGAGGATTGCATTACGCTTGGGGAGCTTGAAGCGTTAAGGGATAATGGCGGACTTAAGAACGCCGTTATTTCTGTTGAAAAGCTTTTTGCCGATATGCCGGCAATTTATCTGAACGAGCTGAAAACTAAGCTGTATAAAAACGGGGTGAAGCTTCGCCTTGACAGGCTCGAAGGCTTTGACGGAAAAGAGCGTTATAGAATTTATTCATATAGAAAGGAATTTATGGGACTTGCCTTTGCCGATTTTGACAATAACGAGCTTAGGGTTTTGAAAAACCTTTATCAGGACGGTGACTGTTAAAATGATTGATATAACCGGCGGATCAATGAAAAGCAAGGCGGCCGTTGCTCTTGGGATATTCGACGGCGTTCACTGCGGCCACAGAAAAATTATAAAAGCCGCCGTAGATTATTCTAAAAAGGGCTTGACTCCGGCAGTTTTTACATTTCCGGCTGACGGAATAAGCTATAAGCACGGAAAACCGTATGAGTTTATTTACGGGAACAGACAGAAAATTGATATACTTAGCAGACTGGGAGCAGAATACATTTATTCGCCTGATATAAGCGATGTATTTGAGATGAGCGGTGAAGAATTCGCTGAAAAAATACTTGCCGGAAAAATGAACGCGGAAGCGGTCGTATGCGGTGAAAACTTTCGTTTCGGAAGAGGGGCCGCCTGCGGCGTATGCGAGCTTGAGAGCTTTGGCAGAAGATTCGGCTTTGAGGTGAGCGTATGCGGCATGGAAAGGAAAAACGGGCGCGAGGTAAGCTCGGAAATTATACGGAGGCTTCTGAAAAACGGGGAGGTTTCCGAGGCGGGAGAGCTTTTGGGAGAAGCTTACTTTATAAGCGAGGAAGTAAAAGAGGGCGCCAGGCTTGGCAGAACGCTTGATTTTCCTACGATAAATCAGATTTTCGGTCAAAAACAGCTTGTGCCCAGAAATGGCGTTTACCATACGTTAACGCTTATTGACGGGAAAACCTACAATTCAATAACCAACGTGGGAGTTAAGCCTACGATTGAAAAAAATACGGATCCCTTGGCGGAAACGCATATACTTGATTATTGCGGAAATCTTTACGGAAGAATAATAGAAGTTCGTTTCCTGCGATTTGTAAGAGATGAAAAAAAATTCAGTTCCATAGAGGAGCTTAAAAATCAGGTTCATGAGGATATAGCCCTAATTCGACAGGAAAAAACGGATACAATACGCTAAAGTCTTTAAGAAAGGAATGAATTTAAAATGTCACAAAGAGTAAGAACAAGATTTGCGCCGAGCCCTACGGGATATATGCATATCGGCAATCTGAGAACGGCTCTTTACACATATCTTATAGCTAAGAAAAACGACGGCGACTTTATTTTAAGAATCGAGGATACCGATCAGGAAAGATACGTCGAGGGCGCGGTAGACGTAATATACGATACGCTCAGAAAAGCCGGACTCAAATGGGACGAGGGCCCGGATGTAGGAGGCGAATACGGTCCCTATGTGCAGTCTGAACGAATGGGAATGTTCAAGGATTACGCTTTAAAGCTTGTTGAAAGCGGAAATGCTTATTACTGCTTCTGCGATAAGGACAGGCTTGACGAGGTGAGAAAAATCCAGGAGGCTTCTCACATACCTCCGATGTACGACAGGCACTGCCGTAATCTTTCTAAGGAAGAAGTCGAAGAAAAGCTCGCGGCGGGTATACCCTACGTTATTAGGCAGAAAATGCCGCTTGAAGGAACAACTACGTTTCATGACGAAATATATGGAGACATTACGGTGGATAATTCTACGCTCGATGATCAGATTCTTATTAAGACTGACGGTATGCCGACATATAATTTTGCAAATGTCGTTGATGATCACACAATGGGGATTACTCATGTTGTAAGAGGAAACGAATATCTCTCCTCCGCTCCGAAATACAATCTTCTCTATAAGGCTTTCGGCTGGGACGTTCCGGTGTATATACACTGTCCGCCGGTTATGAAGGATCAGACGTCGAAGCTTTCAAAGAGAAACGGAGACGCTTCGTTTGAGGATATTGTGGCAAAGGGATATCTTCCGGAAGCCGTTGTTAATTTTATTGCCCTTTTAGGCTGGGCGCCAAAGGGAGAGGAAGAAATTTTCAGTCTGGAGGAACTTGTAGAAAACTTCGACATAAGCGGTATTTCAAAATCGCCGGCAATATTTGATCCTGTAAAGCTTAAGGCTGTCAACGCCGCTCATATAAGAAGAATGACGCCGGAGGTATTTCTGGAGCATGTTACTCCTTATATCCGTCAGACCGTAAAGAGACAGGATATAGACCTTCCCCTTCTTGCTTCGGTGCTTCAGCCAAGAACTGAATTATTTAACGATGTTCCTGAAATGGTTGATTTTATTGACAAGCTTCCGGAATATGATATAACAATGTACTGTCACAAGAAAATGAAAACCAATGAGGAAACCTCCCTGAAAGCTTTAAAGGCGGTTCTGCCGGTTCTGGAAAAGCTGGAGGACTGGAATACGGAATCTATTCATAAAGCGCTTTTTGGACTTATAGCAGAGCTTGAAGTGAAAAACGGCTGGCTGCTTTGGCCTGTAAGAACGGCGGTGTCCGGAAAGCAGTTTACTCCCGGCGGCGGAGTCGAGTTATGCGATATTTTAGGGAAAGAGGACGCTTTGGCCAGAATACGCAGAGGAATAGAAAAGCTTTCATAGCTTTTTCATAGAACTGTCACATTAATTAGATATAATGTTAATGCTTAAAAGCTATGTTAGGAGGTAGCGCTTAAAGTATGATAGAGGTAAAAAATCTCACTAAGAATTACGGTGATAAAAGGGCTGTGGATAATATAAGCTTTACTGCCAATGACGGTGAGATATTGGGATTTCTCGGACCGAACGGCGCCGGAAAATCCACGACAATGAACATTCTTACAGGATATATTTCATCCACTTCCGGATCGGCGCTTATAAACGGCGTAGATATCCTTGAGGATCCGATAAAGGCTAAATCCAATATCGGATATCTTCCGGAGCTTCCGCCGCTTTACCTTGATATGACTGTAAAGTCCTATCTGAATTTTATTTTTGATCTTAAAAAATGCAAGCTTCCGCGTAAATCGCATCTTACAGATATATGCGAGCTGTGTAAAATTACAGACGTTAAAGAAAGAATAATAAAGCATCTTTCTAAGGGCTTTAAGCAGCGTGTGGGGCTTGCTCAGGCGTTGATAGGAAATCCGCCTGTGCTTATTCTGGACGAGCCGACTGTGGGACTTGATCCTAAGCAGATGGTAGAGATCAGAACTCTTATTAAGAAGCTTGGAAAAAATCACACAGTTATACTTTCTTCACATATACTGTCTGAAATACAAGCCGTCTGCGACAGAGTGGTTATAATAAATAAGGGAGAAATTGCAGCGGACGACACAGCCGGAAATCTTTCAAAAAAGATTTCGACTGACCACCGCCTCATATTGAGGATAGAAGGAAATAAGGATGAGATTCTATACGAGCTTAGAAAAATCGAAGGTATAAAATATGTAAGGGCGGATATGGAACGCGAGCCCGGCGTATTTGAGTTTGAGCTGGAGGCTGAGGAAGGAATCGACCTTAGACGTGAGATAAATAAAACGGTTCAGAAGCACGGCTGGCCCATTCTTATGATGAATTCCTCGGAAATGACGCTCGAGGATATATTCCTTAAAATCACAATGGGCGAAGGAGTTCCGGATCAGTTGAAAAAGCTTCAGGAAGCAAGGCCCTATGAAAATGAATCTGAAAGCGGAGGTAATAACTGATGGGCGCTATATTCAGGCGCGAGCTTGGTTCATTTTTTACATCAAGCATCGCTTATGTATTTTTGGCAGTATTTTATGCCTTTTCCGGATTTTTCTTTTATTCGTCGACGCTTTATTCAGCGTCTACAGATATGACCGGATTGTTTTCCACATTTTTCACTATTATAGTGTTTCTTATACCTGTTCTTACTATGAAGTCCTTCAGCGAGGAAAAAAGACAGAAAACTGAACAGGGGTTACTGACTGCTCCGGTAAGTCTCGGAGGGATAGTTCTCGGAAAGTATTTTGCAACTCTTTTAGTTTACATAATGGGCGTAAGTATTATATTTATATATGCTCTTATATTAAGCTATTTCGGAGACGTAGCATGGAATATATTATTTGCAAATTATATTGCCCTCATTCTTCTGGGAGGCGCGTTTATTGCTATAACTATGTTTGTTTCCGCACTTACCGAAAATCAGGTGGTAGCGGCTGTCGGAGGATTTCTTCTGTTGATGGTTCTGCAGATGTTCGACGTTATTGCCTCGTTTATTAAGATTGATTTTATCGCTAATTTATTTACTTCATTATCCTTTTATAATAAATATAATGAGTTTACCTATGGTATTTTCAATCTTTCAAGCGTGCTTTTCTATATCAGCGCCGCTGTTATTTTCAATTTCCTGACTATCAGGATTTTTGAGAAAAGACGCTGGAGCTAAGGAGGATAAATGCAAATGTCAAATGACGCGATTAAACCCGAAAAGAAAAAAAGATCTTTTAATAAAAGAAAGTTTAAATATGGATTTGTGGCTACGGTTATAACGTTGGTTTTCATTGCGGTTGTAATAGTGGTGAACCTAATAGTCGGTATTTTGACCGACCGTAAAAATTTAAAGCTTGATTTAACTGAAAATCAGCTTTTTGAGGTTTCTCAAGATTCTATAGATTACGTGAAATCCATAAAAAAAGACGTTGAAATAGCTGTAATGAAAAATGAAAGCTATTTCACAACCGGAAGTACATATACAAAAATGGTTCTTGAAACCTTAGAAAAATATAAGAATTATTCCGATCATATTAAACTTGATTATTATGATATTGCTTCGAATCCTGATGTTGTGACTAAATATTCAAGCAGCTATAATGGAGAAATAAAGGAAGGCGATATTGTTGTTGCGTCCGGGGATAGAGTTAAGGTTATGAGCGTAGACGATCTGTTTACCTTTCAGTCCGATTATTACGGTAACAGCAGTATTACCGGATATAAGGGCGAGCAGGAGCTGACGTCTGCAATTATGAGCGTGACGGACGCCAATCCAATTAAGGTAGCGTTTATAAGCAAATACAACGGCTCGGCTATCTATCACTCTGATAACGCTTATTCAATTTCCGCGCTTTATTCAATGATGGATAAAAACGGATACGAGGTTTCTGAAATAGATATAATGTCTGACGAACTTTCTCCGGAGGATTATGATATAACAGTACTTCCAGCGCCGATTAACGATCTTACTGAAGACTGCATAACAAAGCTTGACGATTTTCTTTATAACGGAGGCGATCTTGACAGAGATTTGATTTATATTGCGGACGTTCTACAGTATTCAACTCCTAATATTGATGATTTTCTTGAGGTTTGGGGAATTGAAATCGGCGGAAGCATAGTTTATGAATCAAGCAATGACAAAAGCCAGTATGTTACGACTATGAAAGGACAGCTAAGCGCGCCGATTGCGGTAATAGGAGACGAAACCTACAGCGAGGGTTTGTCTAACACAAAGCTACCTATAATTGCTCCGTTATCCCGACCTGTAAATCTGCTTTTTGACGCGAATGTTGACAGAACAACCTCGGCTCTTCTGACAACCTCCGACACAGCTTTCCTTTACCCGCTTGAAATGCAGACTGCGGAAGAGGCGCAGGCAAAGGCGGATGCTTCTGAAAATGAAGACGCTGCGGAAGCCGAAACAGAGGAGACTACGGAGTTTGATCCTGACAGCGCTGAAAAATCCCAACAGAACGTTATGGCTGTTGCAACAAAAACTAATATGGACAGCGAAAATAAAGCTCATGTAAATAACGTTATGGTTATCGGCAGCGCGACGATACTTGATCAGGTTTTGTTATATTCCAGCAGCTATAACAATGCTGAATATATTATAAATTCAGTTAATAAAATGTGCGGCAAGGAAAACGGAATCATTATAGCTGAAAAGGATCTTTCTGTACAGACTATTGATATTACGTCTTCTCAGATTAAAGCGATCAGCAGAGTAGTGATATTCGTAATTCCTCTCATAGTTGTGGCAGCGGGAATCGTTGTATTCATAAGGAGAAGAAACCGATGAAAAAGAACATAAAAACGCTTATCGCCTGTGCTGCGGCTCTTGCGGTTGCAGGCGGAGGATATGCGGTATTGGTTCTCACCGGCGATGACGATTCAGAAAAATTATCGTCAGGCGATTCGTCTGTATCAGATTCTGCTTCTGTTTCGACGCCTATTTTTGAATTTGAAAAGGAAGATATACAGTCTGTTTCAGTTAAAAATACTGAAGGAGAATACAAGGCTGTTCCGGCAGGCGGACAGACGGAAGACGAAACGATTACGTTAACGATAGAAGGCTTTGAGAATCTTCCGCTCAACGACACTTTATTAGGCACATTATTAAACAGCAGCACTTCTCTTAGCTCAGATTCAACGGCTGAGGATAATCCGTCCGATATTTCAAAATACGGTTTGGATAATCCCACGGCAGAAGTGACGGTTAAAACTTCTGCCGAAGAAAAGACGCTGCTTGTAGGAAACGAATCTCCCGTTGATGGGGAGACCTACCTTATGGAAAAGGGCGGAAGCGCCGTTTATCTTGCCGCGACAAGCAGCTTGAGCGTATTTCAGAACAATCCGGAATATTTTATTTCAACAACTCTGCTTGAAGAGCCCGCTGAGGACAGTTATCCGAATGTGGAAGAGATAAGCATTTCAAGGACTGACCTCGATTACGATATAGTTCTCGATTACGATGAATCGGCTGATAACGAGGACGAAAAGAGCGGTACGCTTGCTACTCACTATATGACCGAGCCGATATTTGCATATCTTGACGTTGAGAAATCTCAGGACGCCACTCATGGATTATTCGGTCTTACTGCTCAGTCGGCAGTGTCAGCTAATCCCGGAGACGAGGAAATAAGCGCGGCGGGGCTGAAAGAACCGTTTTGTACGGTAATAATGAAAACTGACGAGCCTGAAACATATACTTTAAAAATCGGAAATCAGCTTGAATCAGAGGACGGAAAATATTATCTCGTTATGATAGATGGAATCGACGTTATTTACGCCGTATCCTCAGACAGCCTCTGCTGGGCGGAACTTCAGCCCGGAGATATTACGTCTAAAATGATTTTCGGTACTTATGTATGGGATATTTCAAAGCTTGAAATCAGTATTAACGGAGGAGAAACTGTCAGCTTCAAGGGAAGCGGCTCTGACGAAAGCGATTATACCGTTACTAAAAACGGAGATAAGTGTGACAGCGAGCGATTCAGAAGCTTTTATACATTTTTACTTAAAACCTCGGCTGAGGAATTTGTAATAGATGAAAAGCCTGAGGGAGATGCTGTCGTTACAATAAATCTTGAAACTCAGGACGGGAAAACCAAGCAGACTATAGAATTTTTTAAATCTGACGGCAAGAAAGCGCTGATAAGCGTAAACGGAGTACCGAGCTTTAAATGCAGAATGGCCTATGTGGATCTGCTGATTGAAAATCTCGGAAAATTCGACTCTGATGAAGATTTTGTTATGAACTGGTGACATTATCCGACATCATATGCAGACGAAGTATGATAGAATAGAATTACACGACATTAGATAAGGAGGAGAAATATGAGCAGCAGTTTTTTTACTTACAAGGGATATCCTCTTGTCAGACACGATAATGTGATTTACTACGGCAACATGTCTGATGATTATGTAGTTATGCTGCAGATATTGCAGAAAAAAAAGGTTAAGGATCTGGAGATTGCCAGTAAGATAAAGGTTTATCAGATGTCAACAGATTTAACGCTGCCGCCTAATAAGGCTATTACAAAAAGCAGTGAAAAGGAAAGTCTTTACGAGGCGCTTGATCTTGCAAACGCATGGCTTAAACGTACTGTCAAAAGCTGAAAATAAAAGTATATTAGAATATTATGCAGAGTCTTGAAAAGACGTAATTTAAGCTGCCGCCGTTTTAAAACGGCGGCAGCTTTTTCCTTTTTTGAAAAAATAAAGATTTGACGACATTGCCAAGAGGCTTTAGCTTTTTATATATGAAAAAATACCTGCGCTTTTTAAGCGCAGGTATTTTGAGTATTAGCCGATACAGCCGAGTCTTTGCTTATCGTCATATCCGCGGATAAAATCAACATAAAAGTTCACTGCCCTTGCCAGTGAGGAAACGTTAAGGTTTTCGTTGACCGCATGTGCGGATTTCATTTGACTGTCGGTCATAGTCAAAGGAACAAACCTTAAAACGCAGTTGCATATTTTTGTGTAGTGTCGCGCGTCTGTTCCGGCAAGCATGACATATGGTATTACGGGAATTCTGCCAAAGGTGTTTTCAACCTGCCTGACAACCTTTTTATAGGCGGGACATGTTGTATCGGCAGCAGGCGGAATATCATATCCGGTAATCATTTCCATCCATATATCGTTTTTATCGGCAAGCTTAAGCATTTTTTTAAGAGAGGCTTCAAGAGGCTCATGAACCATAAATCTCATATTCGCAGTTGCGGACGCCGTTTCCGGAATTACGTTTGCGCCGCGGCTCCCTTCCGCCATAGTGAACACGCATGTAGTAGATACGAGAGCTGCAGGCTGTCCGCCCATTTTTTTCATGAAAAACGGCATAACCGGTTTAAGCAGCCAAACGTTTCCTAAAAGAAAACGGTATTTAAAAGGCATATACGGCGCCATTGCCTTATACATTTCAACGACGGGTTTTGTTAACCTTGCCTTGAAAGGCGGCCGTGATTCGACCTTGTTAATAAGTCTCGCTAATCTTGCGAATGGATTGTGTCTGAAAGGAATACTGGCGTGTCCTCCGTGTGAATGAGCTATGAATTTTACGTTAGCCCGTCCCTTTTCCAAAACTCCTATCATAGCGCAGGCGGCTTCTGATCCCATCATGTTTCCCATTACAGAGCCGCCCTCGTCCATCACAAGCTCAGGGCGTATTCCGGCGTTATACATATATTCAACTGTTTTTACTGCTCCGTCTCCGGTTATTTCTTCATTGCATGAGGAGGCTATGTAAAAATCCCTTTCAGGGATAAAACCCTTTGAAAGCAGATACTCTACGCTTTCCAGTATCGCGCATAAAGCGCCTTTTGTATCTACGGCGCCTCTGCCCCATATTTTTCCGTCGGCTATGGCGCCGGAAAACGGAGGATATTTCCAGTCTCCGGCAGCTTCAACCACGTCATGGTGAGACATTAGCAGCACCGGAGCCTTTTGACGGTTCTTTCCCTTCCATTTGTACAAAAGAGCGCCGTCTATATCCTTGACCTCAAGTCTGCTGTGAATCAGAGGGTAAAGCTCTTCAAGCCTTCTGTGCATTTCATAGATTTTGGTCAGGTCGCCGTTTCCTCTTCTGCTGACAGACGCGACCTGTATCATTTTTGAAAGGCGCTCCGCATGGAGACTGGGATTTATTCCTTCCTTTTCCATATTATAAGGAATTTCAGCGCCGCATTCTTTTTTTATTATTTCTGTGCGTATGAGCGCAATAAATAAAAGTATGGCGATTAGACCAAACAATCCGGCTATAGCAAATAAAAATATCATATAAAATCTCCGTTCTACATATCAGACAGTCTGACAGTTTTCTATATTCAAGATTTTCAGCAGCTTTTCTGCGTCCTTGACGCTTAATCCATGAAGCTTGTTTTTTTTAGCTGTTTCCGAATTAAAATAGAAATCCAAACGGCATCTGCCGAGTTTCTTTTGTATAGGATTCTGAATTATCTGTATTTTAACTATTTTGTTCATATCGGCCAGAACGGTATGGAAAGCAAAGAATCTTGAATATCTTATGCTTATAAAATTATCTTCAATCGAGGCGCCTGTTGAAAACAGGGCGGCTATTTTTATAATCAGCATCCATATTGAAGGAATTTCCGCCATAATGGCAAAGAAAAGCACAAACTGATAAATGGACGGGATATAGTAAATGAGTATTTTTGCGGCAACCGGTATACCCAGACATAAGGATAAGGGTATGCCGGCGAATGTTATTACCGCCGCCCTTTGCGAAGCTATTGTTCGTTTACCTATTCTTTTTCCGAAATCCAGAATATCTAAAGCTCTGTTTGACTGCTTTCTGTTTAAAATCGGCAGCAGCACCGGCAGTTCGTTTTTTTCATTTCCATAGCCGGAGCAGCTTATATTCAGCGATGTTTTCCTGAAAATCTTCATGATCATGCTTTGGCGCATATCAATATAGTTTATTTTATCAGAAACAATATGAAAGCTGCGCCTTGTAATGGTTCCCATCTTTATTTCAAGCGAACGCTTATTTTTTTTCATGACAAATCCTGCATATCTAAGGATATTTGAAATAAAAGAAAAAAGCCATGTAATTATTATAATAATGGCGAGCGTTATAGCGGCGGGAGGAATACTCAGGGCAAATTTTGAGGAAACCTCGCTGGTAAGCTGGTTAAAGGCGTTCTTTAATTCGTTTTCCAGAAGATCCTTTGAGATTCTGCCGAACTGAAAAAATAATGCGGACATATAAATTACCCCTGATATACTGCTGGAGAAAACAAACGCGAAAAAAACTATAGTAAACCATTTTGGACGCACCTCAAAGGTCTTTTTTACCTTATTATGAGGATTGGGGATTTTATGATGCAGCCGCCGCAGATCCTTTCTTCTCATAAGCAGCGACATATCCGAGCCGTTGAACGCGCCGGCACAGGTATCTACGCTTACCCGCACTGCCTTGAACGGCCGAAGATAAAACGAATGCTCCGCTGTAACTGCGGAAATGCTTTCGTATGGAATAGACGTTTCTTTTTTTATAAATATTCCGGTCATAAGAGAAACCTCATTTTCACCGAATCTGAACCATGTGAATATCCATCTGAAGTATCCGAAGCCTATAATCAGGGCAATGACAAGTATATCGAACCACGCTCCGGTTATCCAGCTATAAAAAACGTCAAAATCAAGGTGAATTGTTCTGATTCCCCTGAGAAGAGGGAAAATCAGAAGCCAGATATTTTTCGAAGCGTTTTTCAGTATTTTAAGAGGATGCTCGTGATACATTTTACGCTCACTTTCTGAATCTGAAGCTTAGCTCTTCAAAATCGTGTTTATTCAGAAACATAATGGTCATCATGCCGCCGAATGCATAAAGCACGACAAAATTAAGCCCTGTAAGCCTGTTGAAGGGAGTTGCGACCGAAGTCGTATACTGAATTGTTTCAAGCTTCATAATTTGTTTTTTTATGAAAAAGAATCCGCTGACCTTAATAATTTTTTCGTCTGAAACGTAATAGCAAAGGTTTCTGAAATATATCGGCAGATAGATAACGGTAATAAAAAATCCGGCTGCAAAGAATATTATATTAAGAAAAATCATAAGTTTAGGAATAAAGGAAAGAAAATATGCGCAAACGCAGAGAAGAGCAAACGTTATTATAATAACTGCTAAACGCAGAATATTAAGACAATTTTTATCCGAATAATATTTTTTCATGTTTCTCTCCTGTATAAATCTATATAACTTTATTATAGCATAAAATAAATGCTAAATTCAAGAAGGGATTGAAAATAATGCTGACGTTGATTAATGATCTGGTGTGGGGGAAGCCTCTTTTGATTCTTTTGCTGGGGACAGGTTTGATATATACCTTGCGACTTAAATTTTTTCAAATAAGAAAATTCCCCTTTATCATGAAAAAAACGTTTTTTTCGCTCTTTAAGGATAAAACAGCGTTAAAAAGCCGCGACTGCGACAGTATTTCACAATTTCAGGCGGTTTCAGCGGCTCTTGCAGCGGCAATGGGTACGGGAAATATAGCCGGCGTCGCAACTGCAATAACATTGGGCGGTCCGGGAGCTATATTCTGGATGTGGGTATCCGCGATAGCCGGAATGGCTCTTGTATACGGAGAAAACTATCTTGGAACGGTTTACAGACGTAAAAAGCACGGAAGATGGTACGGCGGTCCTATGGCCTATCTTGAAAACGGCGCAGGAAGCAAACGGCTTGCCTGTTTATTTGCGGTGTTCTGTGCATTTGCCGCTTTGGGAATGGGAAATATGACTCAGGTAAATTCGATTTCCTCTGCTCTTGACGGCTGCTTCGGAATACCGCCGCTTGCTACCGGTATAGCCGCTGCGGTTATTGCCGGTATCATAATTTCAGGAGGTATTAAAAGAATAGGTTCGGCGTCTCAGGCTCTCATTCCTTTTTTATCAATAGTTTATATAGCTGTTTCGGCATATGCTATAATCTGCAATATAGAAAACGTTCCGGGCGCTTTTTCGCTTATTTTCAAAGAAGCCTTCGGTATTAGGGAGGTAGGCGGAGGAATAAGCGGAGCAGTTATAAGCAAAAGCGTTAATGCCGGATTAAGACGAGGCGTTTTTTCAAACGAGGCAGGACTTGGAAGCTCAGCGGTGCTTCACTCCTCCGCGGACTGTAATAATCCGGGACAGCAGGGAATGTGGGCTGTTTTCGAGGTATTTGCGGATACGATTGTATGCTGCACGGTTACGGCTCTCGTTATTCTCACAACAGGCGCCGCGGACAGCGGAAAGGACGGGGTTCTTCTTGTTACGGAGGCGTTTGGCAGAATTGCCGGAATCGGAAGACTTTCTCCGTATTTTATTGCTGCGGCAGTGGCAATGTTTGCTTTTGCGACAATTATAGGCTGGTTTTACTGCGGCGAATGTGCTGTTACATATCTGTTCGGAGATTCCGGAATTCCGTTTTATAAATTTATATTTACAGCGTTTATAGTAGTGGGCGCGGTTTCAAAGCTTGAGGCGGTCTGGATGGTTTCCGATATTTTCAACGGTCTTATGGCTATACCCAATCTTACCGGACTGATTATTTTAAGAAAAGAAGTAAAATCTGTATAAAAACCTTAGGTTTGCGGGAATACTCCTTTTGGAATAAACAACCGAAAGGAGTATTATATATGAAAGCTGTAATAAAGGAAGGACAGATAACCGGAGGATATTCTCCTGCGGAAGCCGTATTTGCGGGTATCGCTGCCTCAGAGGTTTCCGGAAGAATTATAGTCGGAAGAAGCGAAAAGGGCAGATCGACGGAAATGGGAGTAATTTCCGGGCTGCTGTCCGGCGGAAGCAGCGTGATTTCTCTGGGGAGATGTCTTGAAACGGAGCTGTTTTTTGCTTCAAGACTTGCAAAATGCGGTTTGTGCATATATATAAAGGACGAGCCTCTTATGAAGCTTGACATAAGGGAAAAAGGCGGACTCCCTCTTTCTTCGGATAAAGAGAGGATAATATCCGAAGCTCTTTCAAAGCGCAGGGTTCCGGATCTGGCAGTTCCCGAGGGTATGCTTACCGACGGACGCAGCTTTCGGGAGATTTACAGGCAGCATATAGAGGGACTTATACCTGAAAACTGTCCTTATAACATAAAAATAAGCTCGTCCTCCCCTGTGTGTGAGAAAATACTGCTTAATCGGAAGGGAGAAAAGGAAATGGTCGTTCAGCTTAGTCCTGACGGCGTCAAAGCGGCGCTTTATTCGGATGAAAGCGGATTTGTTCCTTATGAGAAGCTTATATTCATATGCTGCAATCATATCTTTTCTCAGGGAAGGGACGCGGCTCTTCCGTTTGATTTCACGTTTGCCGCAGAGGATTATGCAAAGTCCAGGGGAAGAAAGATATATCGTTATTATTCGTCCGGCGACGGGAGAGAGGACGAGCATGCCCGCAGGCTTGCGAAAGAGCAGAATTTTACGCTTGACGGAATTTTTCTGGCGGCTATGGTAATAGGAATTCTATGCGGCAGAAAAATAAATCTGAAGCAGGCCGTTTCGGAACTTCCAGATTTTTATACTACGAAACGCTTCATTAATACCGACGGCGATAATATACGAAGCATTATGAATCACTGGGAGGGGAGAAAAACTCCTGATGGAACTGCGTTCAGAGATAAGAAGAGCAGAGTAATAGTTAAGCCGTCGGTTTCAGGCAGGGGAATATGGCTAAGCGTCGAAAGCTTTTCAATGGAAACCGCTTCAGAGCTTTGCGGAGAAATTGAAAGCAGGATAAAAAATACTGAAAAATAAACGAAAGGCGCGTAAGCGGAAATCCGTTTTCGACAAAATTCCCTTGACATTTATCGGAAGTCAGGGTATAATTAAAGTGTATATTTGTGTGGCTGTAAGAAAATAATAGACATAGTTATTTTCTTAATCGTTTAATATAAGTATCCGGAGTGGTTGCATTCCGGATACGTCTTAATTTAGATTTTAAGGAGGGTATGCCTCCTGAAATATAGAGGTCTTGAACGAAAAAAAGACCGGAACGTTTTTTCATTTAATTCAGAAAAAAGTTTCACCAAACAAGAAGTACATAATAAACCGGGAAATTGATTCAATTAATTTTGCTTATTGCTGAAACTGAGATAATATGTTACGATAATTCTGCGGACGAATTTTAAGCTGTACTTTTAAACGTCGGTTGATTTACCATTAAAACCAAGTCTGTGTATTAATTTATACGGTCTATGTCTTGAGAACATTTTACTTAAAGTTAAAAAAACGATCATTCCCGGAAAAGAAAAGCGAGGTTAAAAAGTGGAAAATAACACAACCAAAAATCATCAGGATAACAGAAAAAGGTATTCGGGAAAGAGAAGCGCGACGTCTTCTGAACAGAGCAAAAGCGCCGTTCCGGCCGTACCGGTAAAAAAGGCGCCGGTTGCCAAGCCGAAGAGAGAGCCGAGAAGAACGCCTGTAAGAATAATTCCTCTCGGAGGCTTGAACGAGATCGGAAAGAATATGACCGTTATAGAATGCTCCAACGATATGTTTATAATCGACTGCGGACTTGCTTTTCCCGATACGGAAATGCCGGGCGTAGATATAGTTATACCTGATTTTACTTATGTTGAAAAAAACAGGGATAAGCTCAGAGGCGTAGTTCTGACTCACGGACACGAGGATCATATAGGAGGACTTGCCTATCTTCTCAAAAAAGTGAATGTTCCGGTATACGGAACAAAGCTTACGCTTGGACTTGTTGAGGGAAAGCTAAAGGAACACGGTCTTTACGGCAAGGCCAATCTTAACGTGGTTTCTCACAGAAAAACTGTTCGTATGGGATGTATGGCGGTTGAGTTTATAAGGGTAAACCATTCTATTCCTGACGCTGTGGGAATGGCGGTTCATACGCCTGCCGGTATCATAGTTCATACCGGTGATTTTAAAATAGATTACAGCCCCATTAACGGAGAGATAATTGACCTGACGAGATTCGGCGAGCTTGGAAGCAAAGGCGTTTTGGCTCTTATGGCCGACTCGACTAACGCTGAAAGACCGGGATATACCCAGTCTGAAAGAAAGGTCGGGGAATCCTTTGAAAAGCTGTTTACAAAGGCGGAGGGAAAAAGGATAATAATAGCGACATTCTCTTCTAATATTCATCGTATTCAGCAGATAGTAAACTGTGCTGAAAAGTATGGCAGGAAGGTTGCCGTGTTCGGCAGGAGCATGATAAATGTTATTTCAACCGCCATTGAGCTTGGTTATCTTGACGTTCCGAAGGGTATCATCATTGATATCGACATGATGAACAGATACGACAGCTCGGAGATCATTCTTATTACTACCGGAAGTCAGGGAGAGCCGATGTCCGCTCTTACAAGAATGGCGATGAACGATCATAAAAAAGTAAATATAACTCCTATGGATTTTATTATAATATCAGCGACGCCTATTCCGGGAAATGAGAAATTCGTAACAAAGGTTGTAAACGAGCTGATGAAATCAGGAGCAGAGGTTGTTTACGAGGCGATGTACGAGGTTCACGTTTCAGGTCATGCCTGCCAGGAGGAGCTTAAGCTGATACAGGCTCTTACAAAGCCTAAGTTCTTTATTCCTGTTCACGGCGAATATAAGCATCTTAAAAAGCATGCCGCATTGGCAAGAGAGCTTGGTATGCCTAAGGAAAATGTTATAATCGGCGAAATAGGAAATGTAATAGAAACCGACGGAAATAAAATGAAGATTGTTTCTCAGGTTCCTGCCGGAAAGGTGCTTGTGGACGGATTGGGCGTCGGGGACGTAGGCTCAATAGTTCTGAGGGACAGAAAGCATCTTGCCCAGGACGGGCTTATTATCGTTGTTGTCGGTATTGAAAAGGCAAGCAATACAATTGTTTCCGGTCCGGATATAATATCGAGAGGCTTTGTCTATGTAAGAGAGTCTGAGGAACTGATAGACAACGCCCGCCATCTGCTGGCGTCCACTCTTGCCACATGCTCCATACAGGATTTTAGAGAGTGGAATTCCATCAAAACGCGGCTTAGGGACGCTCTTTCCGATTATATTTATGAAAAAACAAAGCGCAGTCCTATGATACTGCCGATTATAATGGAGATATAGGCATATCTTAGCTTATAATATTATAAATCTTGATTTACGGAGGTGAAATCCGTTGAAAAGAAGATATCCGGTTACATTTATTATTTCTGCGATAATGCTGGTAGCGTCCTGCATAATATCAGCGATGATGCTTTATAATTACGATAGAGCAAAATTTGCGGTAGCTATTATTCCTACGGCGGTTTTTGCCGTTATATTCTTTATAGATCTGGCGCTTGCTGAGAAAAATTCACTCAAATTTATCGCCAAGCTCAACGAGGCGGTCGGTACCGCTGAAAACGAGGCGCTTTATTACTTTGAAACGCCTTCCGTTATCGTTGATAGCGACTTTAGGGTTCTATGGTGCAATAAGGAGTTTAACGATCAGATAATTCCGGAGTATGATATATTCGGAACAGAGATTTATAAAGCTGTCGATATTGATATAAAAGCTCTTATGCTTGAGGGAGCGGCAACGGTGTTTTTCGGCGACAGATCCTTTAAGGTAGGAGCGGTCGCAACGCAGCGTTACGATCAGAAGCTGATATTTATGAGCTTTACTGATATAACGGAATTTGCCGAGCTTTTCAGTAAATATAAAAGAACGAGGCCGTCTGTTCTTCTGCTGGTTATCGATAATTATGAGGATGTGCTGCAAAATTTCAAGGAGAGCGAAAAGGCGCAGGTGGCCGCCGCCATAGAAACCATGCTCGAGGATTTTATGTCGCAGACTACCGGCGTTCTCAGAAAGCTTGGACATGATAAATTTATAGCGGTTATAGAGGAACAGCATCTTAATAATATTATTCAGTCAAAATTTGAAATTCTTGATAAAGCGAGAAATATCAGCATTGGCGAAAAAAGCAGTATTATAACTCTTTCAATAGGAGTCGGCAGAGGAGCCTCTACTCTTGAAGAGAGCGAAACGTTTGCAAAGCAGGCGCTGGATATGTGTCTGGGACGAGGCGGAGATCAGGCGGCGGTTAAAACAGAAAACGGATTCAGATTTTTCGGCGGAGTTGCCAACGGAGTTGAAAAAAAATCCAGAGCTAAGTCGCGTATCATTTCTAATGCGATACAGGAACTGGTACATAACAGCGACAATGTTTATATAATGGGACACAGGTTTGCCGATCTGGACGCTGTAGGCGCCGGAGCAGGACTTGCAGGAGCAGTAAGACAAGCCGGAGGGGAAGCATACTTTGTGGTGGATCCGATAAAAAATCTTGCAGGAGGTCTTATTGAAAGACTTTACAGCGAAATTCCGGATCTTTTGATTACTCCGCAGCAGGCGGTAGAGAATTTTTCTGAAAACAGTCTGCTGATTATAGTAGATACTCACAATGCGGAGCTGGTTGAAAGCCGTGAGCTGCACGATATGGCAGTCCACAAGATAGTTATCGATCATCACAGAAAATCAGTTAATTTTATTGATGACGCCGTTATTTTCTATCACGAGCCTTATTCGTCGTCGGCGTCTGAAATGGTGACCGAGGTTATACAGTATTTTAAAAACGTAAGCTTTCTTCCGCAGGTTTACGCCGAGGCGCTTTTAGCAGGTATAATGCTCGACACTAAAAATTTCATAATGAAAACTGGAGTCAGAACCTTTGAGGCGGCCGCTTATCTCCGTAAGAACGGAGCGGATACCGTTAAGGTTAAGGGCTTGTTTACAAATTCCATCGAGGCGTACAGAAAAAAATCAGCGCTTATATCTACGGCGGAAATATTCGACAGGTGCGCAATTGCTGTTTCTGACTCCAAGTCTGACGATATAAGGATAATAGCTCCTCAGGCGGCCGACGAGCTGCTTGGAATCAGCGGGGTTGACGCTTCGTTTGTTATATATAAAACCGGAGATGTCGTTAATATTTCAGCAAGATCCTTGGGGGTTATGAACGTTCAGGTGATTATGGAAAGGCTGGGCGGCGGAGGACATCAGACGATGGCTGCGGCGCAGCTTACCGACGTTTCAGAACAGAAGGCAAAGGAAATGCTGATAGAGGTTTTAGATCAGGATTGAGAAAGGACGTAAAAATAAATGAAGGTTATTTTTTTGCAGGACGTTAAGGGATCCGGAAAAAAAGGAGAAATAAAAAATGTTGCCGACGGCTATGCCAGAAATTTTCTCATTGGTAAAGGTCTGGCGGTTGAAGCCAACGCAAAAAACATGAATGTTTTAAACGGACAGAAAGCCGCGGAGCAGCATAAAAAGGACGTTGAAAAGCAGAATGCCGAGGATATAAAAGCGCTTATCGACGGTAAAAAAATTACTGCCGCGGCAAAGGCTGGTTCAAACGGAAGGCTTTTCGGATCTGTTACAACGGGAAACATAGCGGAATTAATTGAAAAGCAGTTCGGGAAAAAAATTGAGAAAAAGAAAATTGTCTTAAAAAGCGATATAAAAAATTTTGGCAGCTACGAGGCTGAAATAAAGCTTTATAATGGCGTTTCAGCGGCAATAACGGTTGAAGTTGTAGAAGAATAGAGAAAATTAAGGCGGTCATATTTCGGCTGCCTTTAGGTGTTTACGGAGTTTTTCATTATGGATTATCCTGATTTTTCAGATAAGGAAATGCCCTATAGTCTTGAAGCTGAGCAGACTATTTTAGGAGCCATTTTAATAGATCAGTCTGTTATATCCAAGGTGCTTGAAAAAATCAAGCCTGAATGCTTTTATAATGAACAGCACAGACTGCTTTTCAATATAATGCTCAGAATGTTTACTTCCGGCATAAAGGCGGATATAATAACGGTTCTCAACGAGGCTGTCAGGGAAGGTATTTTTGAAACGGCTCAGGAGGGAAGAAATTATCTTGCGGCTTTGGTCAATATGGTTCCGTCCGTTGATAATATCGACAGCTACTGCCGGATTTGCTCGGAAAAATATTATATTAGAAGTCTTGCTTTGGTAGCGAGAGAGCTTCTTCATGAAATAACTCTCGGTCAAAGCAGCGCCCAGATTCTTCTTGATTCGGCGGAACAGAAAATATTTGATATAAGACAGGGAAAGGACGTTCAGGGATTAAGCCCTATAAGCGATGTTATATTTGAATCATGGGACAGGCTCCAGAAAATTTCCGGTCCCGACAAGGATAAGTTTCTCGGAGCTAAAACGGGGTTTACGCTCCTTGATTCAATAACGACCGGACTTAATAAATCCGATCTTATTATTCTTGCCGCACGTCCGGGTATGGGTAAAACTTCGTTTGCGCTGAATATTGCGACAAATGTTGCCAGACATTCCGATAAGGACGTTGCAGTTTTTTCTTTGGAAATGTCAAAGGAGCAGCTTGCAACAAGAATGCTGTCTACGGAGGCGCTTGTTGATTCCAATAAGCTTAGAAGCGGTCATCTTTCGGAAAATGACTGGGTAAGGCTTGCTTCAAGCGCGGACGTTTTGTGCGGTCTTCCTCTTTATCTTGACGATACGCCCGGAACAAATGTACCTCAAATAAAAGCTAAGCTCAGGCGTATGAAAAATATAGGACTCATAGTTATAGACTATCTTCAGCTTATGGAATCGACAGTAAAATCAGAAAACCAGGTTTTGCGTATATCAGAAATTACCAGAAATCTTAAAATTCTTGCGAAGGAAATAGATATACCGGTTATTCTGCTGTCGCAGCTTAACCGAGGAGTTGAGGGACGTCCGGATAAGCGTCCGATGCTTTCAGACCTGAGAGAATCCGGTTCAATAGAACAGGACGCGGATATTGTTATGTTTTTATACCGCGACGCATATTATAATAAGGAAAGCGCGGAGCCTAACGTTTCTGAATGCATAGTTGCAAAGAACCGTCATGGTGAAACCGGCACAGTAAAGCTTATATGGGACGGTCAATTTACCAGATTTTCAAACGCTGATTTCGACAGTAATGCGGAGGGTAAATTTTGACAGAGAGAATAATTGGCTCTATTGATACATACAGTATGCTTAAAGGGGGAGAGCGCGTTACGGCGGCTCTGTCCGGCGGAGCAGATAGCGTATGTCTACTGCTTGTTTTAAAGGAGCTGGAGGAAAAATATAATATTAAGGTTTACGCGGTTCATGTCAATCACTGTATCAGAGGAGAGGAATCGGACAGAGACGAACAGTTTTGCCGTGACCTTTGCAGAAAATTGGGCGTTGAATTAACGGTAAGAAGAATTGACGTACCGGCATATGCGGCAGATAATAAACGGTCGCTTGAAGAAGCGGCAAGAGATATAAGGTATTCGGTTTTTGCCGAAGTAGCTTCAGGCGGAAAGCTTGCAACTGCTCATACCGCCTCGGACAGTGCGGAAACAGTTATTCTTAATCTTGCAAGAGGTACCGGTCTTAAGGGCATATGCGGCATACCTCCCGTCAGGGATAATATAATTCGTCCGCTTATAGACGTAACCAGAAATGACGTTGAAAATTATCTTTTAAAACGAGGGCAGAATTTTATTACAGACTCCACTAATCTGTCCGTAGATTATACGCGGAATCGAATCAGACATAAAATTATACCTGAAATCCTTCAAATTAACAGCGGCTTTTATAAAACTTTTTGTGCAGAACTTAAAATATTTTCGGAAGAAAATAAATTTATTGAAAAATTCGCTGAAACCGCTTATAATATATGTAATGAGGACGGCGCTCTTTGCGGTCTTCAAAAATATGATCCGGTTATAAGAAAAAGATGTATTGCAAAGCTTCTTAAGAGTAAAAAGCTTGCGGTTAGCTCTGAGAGGATAAACAGTATAGACGAAATCCTTGAATGCGGCGGTAAAATAAATATAGCTTCGTGCGTATACGCCGTATGCCGTAAGAACGTTCTTACCATAGTAAAAGAAAACAAAATAGGCGCGTCTCAGTCTGTACTTCTGGCTGAGGGTGATAATACGATATTTAAAAATAAAATCGTTAAGGCGGAAATAAAAAATGACGGCGGCGGTATAATAGATTTGGAAAAGGTCCGTGGAGATATTATACTACGCGGCAGAAATTACGGCGATAGGATAAAATTGGCGGGCAATGGATTTACTTCATCTGTAAAAAAGTTGCTTAACGAAAAAATACGAGCCGATATAAGACCGTTTATACACTTTCTGGCAGACAGTGTCGGTGTTATATATATTGAGGGCATAGGGACGGCAGAAAGAGTTAAAACCGACTGCAATACCTCAAAGAGCTTGTATCTGACTATAAAGGATGTGATATAATGCTTGAGCGCGGCGTAGGCGGCATTCTTATAAACGAGGAGCAGCTTGCCGGACGCATAAAGGAACTCGGTGATATTTTAACGGAGGAGTATGCGGGAAAAAATCCGTTATTTATTTGTCCGCTTAAAGGATCCGTAATGTTTTTTGCGGATTTGTTAAGGAAAATAAAAATTCCTTGTGAAATTGACTTTATGGCAGTTTCAAGCTATAATAGTAATACGGTCAGTTCAGGGAAGGTTCAGGTTATGAAGGATCTGACCTGTGATATAGAAGGACGGCATGTCGTTATTGTTGAGGATATTATAGATTCCGGAAATACTCTTTATGAATTAAAAAGTATGCTTAAAAATCGCAGCCCGGCGTCGCTTAAAATCTGTACGCTTCTGGACAAGCCGGCCAGACGGGAAAAACCCGTTGAATCCGATTATTGCGGATTTGAAATTCCCGATCTGTTTGTTGTAGGATTCGGTATGGATCTGAATGAGGAATACAGAAATCTGCCTTATATTGGGGTTTATAAAAATACATAGAGAAAGAATGGAGTGAAGGTTTATTGACACCTAACAGGAACAGAGGAATTGCCGCTTATACTGCTATTGCGGCAGTTTTGCTTATTTCGATTATTATTATTTTCCCTAAGCTTTTGCAGTCTGGGGATAAAAAGGAATATTCGGAGGTTATAAAGAACTTCGACGAATATAAGGTAAGCTCATATACGCTTGATCTGGGAACCGGCGAGCTTGTTTATAAGCTTATCGGCGACGACAAGGAATATAAATATGAGGTTCCCAATGTAAGTATATTCCTTGATGATACTGATACAGATACGAAGGATTACAGAACAGAATATAATAAGCTTCATCCTGATACTCCTCTTGCTCAGGATTATAAGAAAATAAAGGATAATTCCTGGATCATTTCTGTCGTTCCATCGATATTGCTTTTGATACTTGGCGTAGCTCTGTTCTTTTTTATGATGAAGCAGACAGGCGGAGGCGGGAAATATTCTTCCTTCGGAAAGGCAAATATCAAAAATCAGGCTCATAATAACGGAAAAAGAGTTACCTTTGCAGACGTAGCGGGAGCTGACGAGGAAAAGCATGAGATGGAGGAAATTGTTGATTTTCTCAAAAATCCTAAAAAGTACTCGGAAATCGGTGCAAGAATACCAAAGGGAGTATTGCTTTTGGGTCCTCCCGGTACAGGTAAAACGTTGCTTGCAAAAGCGGTTGCCGGCGAAGCGGGTTGTCCGTTTTTCCCGATTTCAGGTTCGGACTTTGTCGAGATGTTTGTCGGCGTCGGCGCGTCAAGAGTACGCGATTTGTTTGAACAGGCTAAGAAAAATGCTCCTTCAATTATATTTATAGATGAAATTGACGCTGTAGGCCGTCACAGAGGCGCAGGATTAGGCGGCGGACACGATGAGCGTGAACAGACGCTTAACCAGCTTCTTGTTGAAATGGACGGCTTTACAGGCAATGAAAGCGTTATTGTTATTGCCGCAACTAACCGTCGTGATATACTTGATCCCGCTCTTTTACGTCCGGGAAGGTTTGACAGGCAGATAGTAGTCGGTTATCCGGATATAAAGGGACGCGAGGAGATCCTTAAGGTTCATACGCGCAACAAGCCGCTTGCCCCGGATGTAAATCTTAAAACAATCGCTAAAACAACCGTGGGCTTTACGGGAGCCGATCTTGAAAATCTTGTGAACGAAGCTTCATTGCTTGCGGCACGAGCTAATAGGAAAGCGATTATCAAGGAAGATATAGAAGAAGCGACTATTAAGGTAATAGCAGGTCCCGAAAAGAAGTCAAGAGTGGTAACGGAACGCGAGAAGAGACTTACTTCATATCATGAGGCCGGTCACGCTGTTTGTACCTATCATTGTCCGACACAGGATAAGGTTCATCAGGTGTCGATCATTCCAAGAGGAATGGCAGGCGGCTTTACTATGTCTCTGCCGGAGCATGATAAGTCTTATGTAAGCAAGACTGAAATGAAGGAAAATATTGTAACCCTGCTCGGCGGACGTGTTGCAGAAAAGCTTATTCTTGAGGATATTTCAACCGGGGCTTCAAACGATATAGAGCGTGCAACGGCAATTGCAAGAAATATGGTTACGAAATACGGCTTTAGCGATAAGCTGGGTCCGATGGTTTACGGCACGGATCAGAACGAGGTGTTCCTGGGACGCGATTTCAACAGCTCTAAAAATTATTCTGAAAACGTAGCGGCTGAGATTGACGCTGAGATGCGTGAGATTATTGAAGAGGGTTATGAGCGTGCAAAGGATCTTCTTGAGCAAAATATGGATCAGCTCCATCTGCTTGCTAAGTATCTTATGAAATATGAAAAGATTGACGACGTTGATTTTGAAAAGCTTATGAAAGGCGAACTTGACGAAAGCGTTCTGAATGATGATGAGGATTCGGACAATGAGTCTGAAGAAGGCAATACAGAAGAAAACAAAGAAAAATAAAGTAAAAGCCTCCCATAGGGGAGGCTTTTTTATCTTATAAAGCTTTCAAGACCTGCCGCAAGGCGTTCTTCCTTGCGGCGTTTTTTGTTTTCGTACATTGCCTGATCCGCCATGGAAATAACCTTGTAAAGCGACATATCTATATCCGCTTTGGTGATTATATAACCTATGCTGGCGTCTATGGCGTATGGCTTATCGGAAATCCTGTTGAACTTTTTGATATGCATATAAATGCAGTCGATAAGCTCCTTGGCGTCGGAGTCTGTGTGGTTGTCGGCAAAAATGATAAATTCGTCGCCGCCGTATCTTGCAAAAATCTGATTGCGGTCGCAGGCGGATTTTATAGATTCGGAGATCTGCTGCAACGCATAATCACCCTCGCTGTGCCCGAACTTGTCGTTTATATATTTCAAACCGTCCATGTCAATAAACATTACCATGATATCCTTGTATTCGTGAATACATTTCTGATATATCGGCATAGCGTTCTTGCTGAAGCCGTTGCGGTTATAAATATGGCAGAGAGGATCTATAACAGACAATCTGTCGAGCTTGCTGACCATTTTATCCAGACATACTATTTTTCTTATGTTTTCAATAGAATTGCTTACATTCATAATCCATGTCTGAAACAAGCCGCTTTCCATGGGAAATTTACTGTTTTTTATTACACAGTAACCAAGACATCTTTCACGGAAATGCACGGGAACAAAGTAATAAACATTGCTTTTATCGGTTGAATTGTAAATATCCGGCAGCATTTCCGAAGATTTAAAGTCATGTTTTTCTTTGAATCGGCCGTTTTCATAATTAATGAGAACCTTCATGTTCTCAGTGTATCCTGAATGAGAAAAGCTATCGAGTAAATTGATTTCAGCGTCGTTTGAATCATATTCGTCTATCCAGTCGTCACACAGACAGAATACGAATTTTTCACAGCCAATTTCACTAATAAAACGTTTCAATACATCTACGTTTTCTTCTATTGTAAGGCATTCTTCAAATTCACAGCACATTCTGTTTATCATAGGAACGCCGATATTATAGGCTTCGATACATCTATAGCAGGACTTTTTAAATTTAATTATATTGTCGTATGTGTTGCTGTTTTCGCAACCGCAGCTATCTAAAAATACGCATTCTGCGTCAAGAAGCTCCGTTCTTTCAGGATTCATTCCGTTTATTGCTTCATATACCTTTTTAGCGGCGGTATATCCGGATAGACGAAGCGGACGTTTAACTGAAGTTATAGCCGGAAAATAATTTCTTGCCATATATATATTGTCAAAACCGGTTACCATTACGTCTTCCGGCACTTTTTTTCCGGTTTTTTCAAGCTCGATAACTGCCGAAAGAGCCATTGCATCGTTAGCGCAGATTATAACCTCCGGGAATTCCATATCTGAATCCAGAAAATGATTTACGGCTATTCGTCCGTCCTGACCTCTGAAAAATCCGTGGAATATTCTTTTTTCTTCTATGGGAATATTATGTTTTTCAAGTACGCTTTTATATGCTGCCAGTCTCATAATGCTTTCGGGATTATCATAGGGACCTGAAATATAATTGATACGCCTGGCGCCGTGGTGAGTTATAATGTGTTCCACCATATTTTCCATAGCCTTGAAATTATCTATTCCTATATAATAAAAGTTATTCAGATCGTTATCTATGCATGCCGCCGGTATATTTGCGGCAGTTATTTTCTCAGAAAGCTGTTTGGTTATCTTGGGTGAAGATATTGTATTTGTAAGCAATATAACTCCGTCAAACTTTTCAAAGTTTATTAGATTATATATATTGAATTCGCCCATATCATGCTGTTTGTTTTTCAGTATGCCGCCGAAAGCGATAAAATTGCATATATTTATATTTTTTTCAGCGGCGAAGTCCTGTATCCCCAGAAGTATGGTATTCTGATACTCTTCGTCAATGCCGGCAACGACAACCGCTATATTGATCGGATTTTTCATATTTTTTCCTCCATATCATAATCAATTTATATTATACTACATTTAGACAAAATTTTAAATAGTTTTTGCATAATATGCAAAAATATTGGCGAAATGTTCTAAAAATAACGTACTTGATTTTACAAATTGTACAAATAACTTTAAAAAAAGCGGACGTTTAAACGTCCGCTTTTATTATTCTTTGTCAAGCCTTGCAGCTTTCAGCATTATAGCGCATTCAAGCCGCTTTTTTTCAAGCTGGCATGAAAATTTATGAGCATTGTGAATATCTCCGGCGTAAATGTAATTATTTGCGTTGCATCCGCCGCTGCAATAGAATTTTGCCCAGCACTGACGACATTCCGGTTTGGTATAGACGTGAGCGGCGGCAAATTCTGCTTTAAGATCAAGATTGAAAGTACCCTCGTCGAAATTTCCCATTTTGAATTCCTCAAGACCTACAAACTGATGACACGGATATATGTCGCCGTCCGGAGTTATCGCAACATATTCATTTCCGCATCCGCATCCTCTCAGACGTTTTATAGCGCAGGGACCTTGGTCAAGGTCCAGCATAAAATGAAAGAAATTGAATTTTTTTCCGCGGTTTTCATTATCAAGGATTCTTTCGGATAATTTTTCATACTCTTTAAAAATCTGAGAAAGCTCTTTTTCTGTGAGAGAATATGGAACCTCAGGAGGACAAACAACCGGTTCAACGGATATCTGGTCGAATCCCTCGTTATAAAGACTAAAGACATCTTCGGAAAAATCAAGATTATACTTTGTGAAAGTACCTCTTACATAGTATTCTTTTTCGCCTCTTTTTGACACAAGTCTTTTAAATTTCGGAAGTATAGAGTCATAGCAGCCTGTTCCGTCAACTCTTTTTCTTACCTTGTCGTTTACTTCCTTTCTTCCGTCTATTGAAAGAACTACATTAGACATTTCTTTATTTATAAAATCAATTTTATCGTCGTCGAGCAAAACGCCGTTTGTAGTAATGGTGAATCTGAATCTTTTGCCGTAATCTTTTTCTTTTGATCTGGCGTATTCGACTATCTGTTTGACAACTTCAAAATTCAAAAGAGGTTCTCCGCCGAAGAAATCAAGTTCAAGATTTTCTCTGTCTCCGGATTTTTCAAGAAGAAAATCAATCGCTTTTTTTCCTGTTTCAAAGCTCATAAGCTTTCTGCCCTTACCGAAATCTCCCGTTGAAGCAAAGCAGTATTCGCAGCGCAGATTGCAGTCGTGAGCTATATGCAGACACATTGCCTTAATCGGAGAAGCTACGGAATATTTGGCAAATTTTTCATAATCGTCTTCTGAAAACAATATTCTGTCATTATAAAGAGCTTTTATTTCGTCATAGCAGGAGATAATTTCCTCAGACGGATAAAATCTTGAAAGCTTTTCCATAACCTTTTCAGGACATTTTTCTTCAAAAGGCGGTTCAACATTATCCAATAGATCGTATGTAATATCGTCCACTATGTGAACTCCGCCGCTGTTTGTATCCAGCACTATGTTATACCCGTTAAGCTTATATTTATGTATCATTTTTATTTCACCTCATAAAATTTAAAAGGGACATATGGCGATGTCCCTTTTAATAAACAAACCTTCTTATATATTATCTTTCACATTTCTGGTTTGCCACTGTGCAGGAAGTTTTGCATGCGGACTGGCATGAAGCCTGACATTTACCGCAACCGCCTTTCTTAGCAGTTTCCTTGAGATTAGCCTTATTGATAGTTCTGATATGCTTCATAAAAACCTCCAAAAAAATCTTTCATAATCAACATGAAAACATTATACCACATTCAATAAGCTTTTTCAATAGCTTTTTACCGAAAAAATACACAAATATTACATGATTTTTATGTATGCTCAGTATAGTTAAAGGGGAGGACGTTTTATTTTTGAATTGACGCCTGTTACTCCGCCGGCGGCTCCGGCAATACACAGCATAATCAGAAAGCGTGTTAAACGAAACGGAGGAATTCCTTTTAAGTAAATTATTCCGGCTGAAAAAATAACGGCATAAATTATAATTCCGCATATTACCCCGTTTTTAATTCCCTTATGCCTTTTTTGTTTACCATAAAGGAAACCTGAAAAATATCCTCCGGAGCATATTGCAAGGCTTCCCAAGACCGATATTATTCCGTCTGACATTCCCGCGGCTGACGCGGCATAGCTGAAAAGAAGAATAAGAGCCGTTATAAGCGCGATTCCGGAAACGGAAGAAAAAATAAGATTATAATATTTAAGTCTGCGGATGGTTCTTTTGTTTCTTTTCATGGCTGTTCACCGCCGTAATATTTTTTAATAATTTCGGCGATATACAATAGTTCGCCGGCCAGCTTTTCGCTGAATGCGGAATCGTAGCTGTATATCGCTATGCCAAGATTGTTTTTTGCTGAATATTCCGCCTGTCTGGATATTATACCGCTGTCCTCGATCCATTCATTTTTTCCGCTTCCGGCCCATTTATCTTCGTTCCCTACTTTATAAGCTCCCAGTCCTATAATAAGTGAAACATCGTCGCATGTATTTATATCCTTCCATTTTTTTACCGTTTCTTCAAAGGGACAGCTTTCATTTTTAAATCCGTAATAAATCTGAGGAACAATATAATCGCAGTAGCCTGATTCGGAGGCCCATGTTTTTACATCGGCGTATTGACCGGAATAATTTGAATCAATATTGCCCTGCGGACTGATTCCGAAGAGAGCTTCTTTGTTTTCCTTTTTTACGGCTTGGTATATTGAAGAAACCATTGTGTTTATGTTTTCTATACGCCATTTTTCCAGATCATTGCTTCCGGATTCTGAAAATGCGTCGGCGTCAAATTCAGTTTCAGATGTCGGATAGAAATAATCGTCTATATGTATACCGTCCACGTCATAATTTCGGACAATCTCCGCGGCGCCTGAAGCGATATATTCTCTTACCTCGTTATAGGCCGGATTAAGATACCAGCGGTCTTCAAGCTTTACTATATAGGTTCCGTTTTTTTTGCTGTCGTTATACCATTTTTTTATCTGAAAATTCGTATCCAGTGTTTTCATCTGTTCGTCTGTCTGACATCTCAGAGGATTTAGCCAGGCATGAACGGACAATCCCAGCTTATGCGCTTCATTAAGCGTTATTTCAAGCGCGTCATAGTTTCCGTTGTAATATTCGGCGCACGGAAATATATCTGATTCATAGCAGCAGTCGTTATATGCTCTTACATGAACATATACCGTGTTTATTCCTGTCTCTGCCGCCTGAGCAAGCCTGTTTTTTATACTTTCTGTAAATTCAGATTCGGTTTTATTATAAAGCATATCCCGATATTCCATATATGTAAACCACATCCCCGCTTGTTTTTCGTAGTTTATGGGAATATAGTTTTCATCATCGGCATTTTCAGCTTCCGTTGCTGTTTGCTCAGTCGGTTCAGCGACGCCGAGCTGATATAAGGTCTGTTCGTTGAGAGAAATATCCGTATCTCCGTTTAAGGTTTCGGTATTTTCTTGTTTTCCGCAGGAAACGCTCATAAAACAAGCCATAATAATAACAACGATTAGTAATCTTTTCATTATTTCAGCACGTCCTGTAAAGATAGTTTGTACATTTATATTCGGACATGATTGATAATATTCCAAGCGGTAAATATGAAAAAAGAAAATTGTATGAATTTTTCGGAAATCCGTTGAAATAAGAATATAAATATGGTAAAATAAAAATAATAATATAAAGCTTGGATATGGGAGGAATTATGAATCAGACAGAATCGAGAGAGGATTATCTGGAAACCATTCTTTTGCTGATGCGTCGAAACGGAAGCGTCAGATCCATAGATATAGTAAATGAGCTGAATTATTCAAAAGCGAGTATCAGCAGAGCTGTAGGTTTGCTTAAAGCTAATAATTATATAAACGTTGATACGAACGGACAGATAACTTTTACAGGACTTGGACTAAAGCAGGCCGAGGCCATCTATGAACGCCATACTAATATTAAGAAATTCCTAATTAGCGTTCTTGGCGTCAGCGCTGAAACGGCTGAGGCGGACGCCTGCAAGATAGAACATATTTTAAGCGAGGAAACATACGGCAGGATAAAGGAATATGTAGAAAAAATATAATTTAAGCTCTGAAAGCGGTGGATAAATGAAAAAAATTCATTATAGAATCGTAATTATACCGGCATGCGTCTGCACAGCTTTGATATTTATGCTTGCGTTTTATTCTACCGGAGTTATAGACAGAGCTGCTGCAAGAGATATAATTGGTCAGCGGATAGAACAGGTGTGTAATATTATAGACGAAAAATCTGAGGCGGCTGAAAAGCTTACGGAAGAAATATATAATAGTTACAGATCAAAGGCCAGAGTGGTTTCGATGATGCTTTCTAAAAATGTTAATATCATAAGCGACGAATCATCGTTTGAGGAGCTAAGGGTAGCTATCGGCGCCGACGTTATCAGCGTTGCGGATAAGGACGGTATTATAAGATACAGCACCGATATGTCTGTTGAGGAAAGCTCTGCATATGAGGAATTTATGCCCGCAGTTGATAACAAAGTATTTTCAGAGGCTGTGCTGTCTGAATCAGGCGGCAGAAACGTTGTTGTAACAGGCTCTTCCAGACTTGACGAGGACGGTATAATTCAGATTCAGTTTACCTTGGAGAATTATCAGCAGCAGATTGATATGTCTGATCTTTCATCTGCCGTTACTCAGATGCCTCTTTTGAAAAACGGTCATTTAGCGGTTATAGATATAGAAACAAATACTTTTATTAGCCATACGGATAGCTATCTCAACGGTTCTGCCGTGCAGTTTGCACCGGAAAAGTTCTCTGAGGAGGAGGATTGGTTTTCCTCAGAATACGAGGGAAAAAGAGTCTTAGTGAAATATAAGAAGCATAACGACATGATAGCGGCCGGAATAGTTCCATATTCTGAGATATATCAGCGGAGGAATACGGTTGTAAAGTGGATATTGTTTTTCTTTGTCGTTATAACTGTAGTTATAGCGTTAACAGTCAGAAATTCAATTTTAAACCAAAAGGAAAGCGAAGAAATTGATAAAAATAAGTAATATAAAAAGCTGCTTTAAAAAAGCAGCTTTTTATATAAATTTTATATTGTATTAGAATAATAACAGCTTAATCTACCGGATATATTTTCTTATTTACCATTAATCATAACAGCATAAGGCTACTATTGTGATATTATCCTGACTGCCGTTATCTATTGCAAGATTCACAAGCTTTTGCAGTCTTTTGGTAAGATTTTCAGGCAGAGCGAGAATATCCTCCATTTCTGCGCGGGATACATAATCCGAAAGACCGTCGGAGCAGATTAGAATAACATCTCCGTATTTCATTATTTCATTTAAACTTTTTATATCAGGCTTAGGATCTGATGAAACATTGCCCATAACCGGAAATATAATATTTTTATGAACATGCGTCTTTTTTTCGGATTCTGTGATCGTGCCCTCCTCGTAAAGAAGCTGGACCAGAGACTGATCCTTAGAAATCTGTCTGATGGAACCGTTTCTGTAACGGTACATTCTTGAATCTCCTACATTTATGATATGTACGATGTCCTTTTCATCTATTGCTGCGGCGCATAGAGTCGCCTGCATATTTTTAGTGGAGGTTTTCTGCGTTCCGATACCGGCAAGGTGTTTATGAATATTCATTATTTCCTGATTGAGATCAGTTCCGGAATTGAATTTTACACCGCTTAAAAGCTCAAGGCATTTGCGGGACGCTAATTCACCGCAGTTTTCTCCGGAAACTCCGTCTGAAACGGCGACAATAAACGGTGCGGAAACCATGTTGTTAATATTTCCTGACGTCATGACCTTACCGCCGATTAAAAATGCGTCCTCATTATGCTTCATAATTCCCTTGTCAGTAATACCGCAGCAATAATAATACATTTATACCTCACCATTTAAACAATTATTTACGTAATTTAAGAGCGTTTTTTACAAAACGCCCTTCATAACCATAATTATACAATAACGCTATTGAAATTTCAACAGATATTTAATGTAAATACATTACAAGTTGGTGACAAATTATATAAAATAACTGTTATTATGTAAAATAGAGGAATAAATAAGTAATATTTCCTGTTTATCGGCAGTATTTGTCTTTTTTAGGCTTTGCGGTTATGAAATAAAGAATACCGCCGGAAATTCCGGCGGTATTTTGTTTATTTTATTAAATATTTAGAAAGTTCCTTTTCGAATTCTCCGGGATTATCAGTGTGAGCGTTCAGTTCTATCGGCTTAGAAAGATCAAGACTGAATATTCCCATGATAGATTTTGCGTCAACGGCATATCTGCCAGAAACTAGGTCAACCTCGAAATCATACTTCATTACCATATTAACGAAATCCTTAACGTCGTTGATTGTTGCCAGAGAAATTTTGTAAGTTACCATAGTAATACCTCCTCAGACTATATTAAATTCAAACGTATCAGCGGTTATTTATATTTTTACTTTCCGCTGTATACATAATACCACCTAAGTAAAATAAAGTCAATACGATTGCATAATTTTCGTAAATTTAGTATAATGAATAGGCAGCCAGTCATATTGTTTTTATTTAACTTGATTGTTTGTAATCTTTGCACAACTAAGTGTGTTTAAATTTGTAGTATATATACATATGATTTTATGTGTATGTCATTATGGAAGGGTCATAAGATGATAGCATATTTTGAAAGCTTCGGCTGTAAGGTCAATCAGTATGAAACTGAAATTATTAAGTCTGATTTCCGTTTAAAAGGATATGAAATAACTGCCGATCCGGCTGCCGCTGATGTGGCCGTGATAAATTCCTGTACGGTTACGGCGTCCGGCGACAGCAAATGCCTGTATTCTCTCAGAAGGCTCAGAAAGCTTAATCCTGACGCCGTTATAGTTTTAACAGGCTGCATGCCTCAGGCGTCGCCGGATATTGCGGAAAATATTGAGGAAGCGGATATTGTGACCGGAACAAAGGACAGAAGCAGAATTACGTCGCTTGTAGAGGATTTTATAAAAAACAAAAATAAGATAGTAAGCATATTAGAATACGGCAAAAACGACGGCTTTGAAAATATGTCGTGCGGAGGATTTTCCGGCAGGACAAGGGCGTTTGTAAAGATACAGGACGGATGCGATCAGTTCTGCTCCTACTGTATTATTCCGTATGCAAGGGGCAGAAGCCGCTCGAAGCCTGTTGAGGTTATCAGGGAGGAAGCAGCCGCTCTTGCTTTAGAGGGGCATAAGGAAATAGTACTTGCGGGTATAAATCTTGCCTTTTACGGAAGGGATATAGGGCTGTGTATGATAGACGCGGTCGAGGAGTGCTGTAAAATTGAAGGCGTGGAGCGAGTCAGGCTCGGCTCTCTTGAACCTGAGATGATTTCAGACGACGATCTTCTGAGACTGTCTGCACTTGAACAGTTTTGTCCGCAGTTTCATTTATCCCTGCAAAGCGGCTGCGACAGAACGCTTAGATCAATGAACAGACATTATAATACGCAGGAATATTTTGAACTTGCTTCAAAAATAAGAAGGATTTTTCCCGACTGTTCTCTGACCACCGATATAATGGTGGGATTTCCCGGAGAAACCGACAGAGATTTTGAGGAATCAATGGAATTTATAGAAAAAATAGGCTTCTCAAGGATTCATGTGTTTCAGTATTCTCCGCGGAAGGGTACCCCTGCCGCTGAAAAAATTCAGATTCCAAAAGATATTAAGCATAAACGGGCTGAACAAATGAAAAAATTAGGCGATAGGCTTCAGAGAGAGTATTTGAAAAAACAGGTGGGAAAGACCGTTAAGGTTCTGTTTGAGCTTGAAAGCTCGCCCGAGTTTCATCAGGGATATGCGCCGGATTATACTATGATAAAAATTCCTTCAAAAAATTGCGAAAAAAGTTTGCGAAGAATGATTTTTTATGTTAAAATAGTAAGGAGTAATGATAATTTCTGTATAGGTGAAATTATTTCGGATAAGCAGTGAATCCGTTAAACGTTTTACAAGAGCCTAACGAATTATTGCTATAAGAATTTCACTTAGATCATCTTTAGCGATCCCAGAGGAGAGCTGAATTGATTAAACATTGAGCGCTTTCCGCAGAAGCGCATTTTTCAGATATATTTTTTCTGCGGAGAATGGAGCAAATAATGTCTGTATTCCGAATTTATGTTGAGAAAAAACCAGAATTTGCGGTTGAGGCGAAATCTGTCATGAACGACGTTCAGACCGCTTTAAGATTAAACCTTAACAGCGTCAGGATACTTAACCGCTACGACGCGGATAATCTCAGTGAGGAAGATTTTGAAATGTCCGTCAATACTGTTTTTTCTGAACCGGCGGTTGACGTTACATATAAGGAATTTCCCGTACTGATAAATAATGAAAGGGTTTTCGCCGTTGAATATCTACCGGGGCAGTTTGATCAGCGTGCGGATAGCTGTGAGCAGTGTATACAGATACTTACGCAGAAGGATCGCTGCCGCGTTAGAAACGCAAGAGTTTATATTATTGACGGCAATATAACCGACGCCGAATTTGAAAGGTTAAAATCTTATCTTATTAACCCGGTTGAGAGCAGAGAAGCGTCCCTTGACGCTGTCAGGACTCTTGACGCCAATTATGAGATACCGGAAAAGGTGGAGATACTTGAAAATTTTATCCGTCTGAATGATAAGGGACTGAACGCTTTTATTAAGGAATTCGGTCTTGCTATGGATTTTGACGATATAAAGTTTTGTCAATCTTATTTCAGAGATACCGAAAAGCGCGATCCTACCATTACGGAAATAAGAATGATAGACACCTATTGGTCCGATCATTGCCGTCACACAACGTTTTCGACAAATATAGAAAACGTCAAAATTGCCACTCCTTATATCAGGGAAGCTTATGACGAATACATTGAAGTCAGAAATGAATTGGGCCGCGGGGAAAAGCCGGTTACTCTTATGGATCTTGCTACTATTGCCGCAAAAAAGCTTAAAGCGGACGGAAAGCTCAAGGATTTGGACGAAAGCGAGGAAATAAACGCCTGCTCGGTTAAAATAAAGGTCGATATAAACGGAAATGAAGAAGACTGGATACTCATGTTCAAGAATGAAACTCATAATCACCCTACTGAAATCGAGCCATTCGGCGGCGCCGCTACATGTCTGGGCGGAGCTATAAGAGATCCGCTGTCCGGCCGTTCTTATGTTTATCAGGCAATGAGAGTTACAGGCGCGGCAAATCCGCTTGTTCCAGTGGAAGACACTATTTCGGGAAAGTTGCCGCAGAGAAAGATTACCGTAGGCGCGGCTAACGGATACAGTTCCTATGGAAATCAGATCGGTCTTGCCACAGGTCATGTTTCTGAAATCTATCATCCGGGATATGTTGCAAAAAGATTGGAAATAGGCGCGGTTGTCGGCGCGGCTCCGGCTGAAAATATCAGACGTGAAGCTCCTGCCGCGGGAGATATTGTCGTACTCCTCGGCGGTAAAACGGGACGCGACGGCTGCGGAGGCGCCACAGGCTCCTCAAAGTCGCATACGCTTGAATCCCTTGAACATTGCGGCGCAGAGGTGCAGAAGGGCAATCCTCCGGAGGAAAGAAAGCTGCAGAGGCTTTTTAGAAAACCGGAGGTTACAAGAATGATAAAGCGCTGTAATGATTTCGGCGCGGGCGGCGTTTCAGTTGCAATCGGTGAGCTGACCGACGGTTTAATAATCGACCTTAACGCAGTTCCTAAGAAATATGAGGGACTTGACGGAACGGAAATTGCAATATCCGAATCACAGGAAAGAATGGCTGTTGTAATTGCTTCGGAGGACGCTGAAAAATTCCTTGAAGAGGCTGCCAAGGAAAACCTTGAAGCGACAATTGTTGCAAACGTTGTGGACGAGCCAAGATTGAAAATGAATTGGAACGGCGTTACAATCGTTGATCTTTCAAGAGAATTTCTCAATTCAAACGGCGCAGCTAAATATACGGATATTACGATTGAAAAACCCGACACAAAATCCCTATGCGCGTATACTGACAATCCGGAGGGCTGGGACGCCCTTATGGCTAATCTTAACGTATGCTCGCAGAAGGGACTTGTTGAAAAGTTTGACTCGACAATCGGCGCTTCGACAGTCCTGATGCCTTTCGGCGGAAAATATCAGCTTACTCCTGCACAAGCTATGGCTGCAAAAATTCCGGTTCTTCACGGCCAGACTGATACCTGTTCATTAATGGGCTGGGGCTATAACCCGTTTATAAGCGAAAAAAGTCCTTATCACGGAGCGGTACTAGCCGTTATTGAATCAATCGCTAAAATAGTAGCAGCGGGCGGAAAGTCAGATCATTGCTGGCTTACATTTCAGGAGTATTTTGAAAGAACTCAGGGTATTCCCGAAAGATGGGGCAAGCCTATGGCGGCTCTTCTCGGAGCGTTCAAGGCTCAGCTTGAAATGGGCTGCGGCGCTATCGGAGGCAAGGATTCTATGTCCGGTACGTTTGAGAATATCGACGTTCCTCCTACACTGGTTTCATTCGCCGTTTCGACCGCTTCAAGCAGAAAGGTCGTTTCCCCGGAATTTAAGGACATCAATGATACTGTAATAGCTATAAAGCCCGATTACGATGAAAACGGATTACCTGTATTTGAAAGCGTTAAGGAATGCTTTAAGCAGGTTGAGGAAATGATTGAAACCGGATGCGCTAAGGCTGTCTGGACAGTTTCAGGCGGCGGTATTGCCGAGGGTATTGCCAAGATGTGCTTCGGCAACAGAATAGGCTTTGAATTTCAGAGAAAGCTTACCGAAAACGAGCTGTTCATGCCGCATTACGGATCGTTCATAATAGAGCTTGACGGCGCTGAAAAGGACGGAGAAACGGTTATCGGTAAAACTACTGAGGAATACAATATTTTTACCAAGGATTATACTCTTTCACTTGATTCACTTCAGAAAACATGGGAAAGCAAGCTTGAGCCTGTGTTCCCTTGCAGAATAAAAACTGTTCTCTCAGCGGTTGAATCCTATGAGTACGACGCAAAGAAGAGAGTATTCCCTACAATCAAGACTGCAAGGCCTAAGATATTCATTCCTGTTTTTCCGGGAACAAACTGTGAATACGATACGGCAAGAGCGTTTGAGAAAGCCGGCGGCGATCCTGAAATTATGGTGGTGAAAAACCTGAGCGCAGCCGCTATTGAGGAATCCGTCGAGGAGGCTGCAAGGATTATTAAGCAATCGCAGATAATTATGATCCCGGGAGGCTTCAGCGGCGGAGACGAGCCTGAGGGAAGCGGAAAGTTTATCACGGCATTTTTCAGAAATCCTAAGGTAAAGGACGCTGTTCATGAGCTGCTCAAAAAGCGCGACGGTCTTATGCTCGGCATATGCAACGGATTTCAGGCGCTTATCAAGCTGGGACTTGTTCCATACGGCGAAATTACCGATATGACTCAGGATTCTCCTACTTTGACCTTTAATACAATCGCAAGGCATCAATCTATGATGGTAAACACAAGGATAGCTTCAAATAAATCACCATGGCTTGCCGACAGCCGTGTAGGAGATATTCATACGATTCCGATTTCACACGGCGAGGGACGCTTTGTCGCTCCTCAGTCGCTGATTGTAAAGCTTGCCAATAACGGACAGATTGCAACTCAGTATGTTGATTCTGACGGCAGACCTTCGATGGATATTAGGTATAACCCGAATACATCAATGGAGGCAATAGAGGGAATAACCTCTCCTGACGGACGTATTTTCGGAAAAATGGGTCACAGCGAGCGTACAGGCGTAAATGTATGCAAGAACGTTTCCGGAAATAAGGATCAGAAAATATTTGAAAACGGCGTAAGGTATTTTAAATAAAAAATATCAGGATATCCTGTTTGGGTATCCTGATTAAATTTAATAAAAGGCGGAGGTGGTGCGTTAATGAGAATTTCAACAAAGGGACGCTATGCGCTGAGAATGATGATTGATTTGGCAGTAAATCAGGGAGACGATTTTGTAGCGCTCAAGGATATAGCCAAACGGCAGGAAATTTCAAAAAAATATCTCGAACAGATAGTTTCCCTTATGAACAAATCAGGTATGCTTAAAACAAGCCGAGGCAATCAGGGAGGTTATCGCCTGCTAAGATCCGCCGATAAATATACGGTAGGTGAAATACTGCGTGTAACAGAGGGGAGTCTTGCGCCTGTGGCGTGTCTGGAATACGATCCTGTGGATTGTGAACGTGCAGGGGAATGTATGACGCTTTTTGTATGGCGTGGTCTTTATAAAGCTGTTACGGATTATCTTGACAGCATTACCCTGCAGGATATAATTGAAAAGAACACCGTCGGTAATGATTATTATATTTAAAGCGGGAAAACGGAACTGAAACAATCGGTTCCGTTTTTTATTATAAATTGACTATAAAACGACTGTTTAATTTATCTTGTAATTTATTATAAAATATGCTAAAATGAAAATATATCATATTTTACGGAGGAATTGCGAGTATTTATGAGGCTTTACAAATATTTTCCGGCTATGGCAGCCGCTTTGGTCGTCGGGTGTTCGGCGGTTTTCGCAGCTTCTGCGGATGACGGCGACGTTCAGATTGTTATGCCGTCTGAGCCTGAGTATACGGCGGAGGAAGCTGTTACAGATCATACCAAAGCTGAGGATATAGATTCCGTTATAGAGAATGCTGATATTACTGACTCAACAACGTCGTCAGACGCATTCGATGCTGAGACAGAAGATGACGCGGGGATCTTGTTCGGGTGGTCTTATCTTGACGATGAAAGAATCTGTTATTATGATGAAAGCAATGTCATGCAGACGGGTTTTATCGAAATTGACGGTAATTACTATTATTTTGCGCCCAACGGCACAATGAAAACAGGCTGGATAACGGTAGACGGCGTAAGAATGTATTTTGATACTGAAACCGGTATAAGAAATACCGGATGGGTAGAATATATGGACTCCGTCTACTATGACGATCCGGTAAAGGGAAAGCTTACAGGCATTCAGGAAATTAATGGTGAAACATACATATTCAATGAAAGCGGGGCTCTTTACAGGGGATGGTTTGAATACGGAAACTGCAAATATTACGGCGGGGAAGACGGAGCAGTCCGCAAGGGCGAAACCGAAATAGACGGAGTAAAATATATTTTTTCACCGTCAGGAAGGTATCAGAGCGGTTGGCAGACAATAAATGGATTAAGAATATTCTATGATTACGATTCGGCAGAGATTTTGTATGGCTGGATAAATTATAACGGGCTTGTTTACTTTGCAGACGCCGAGCACGGAAAATATACCGGAGAACATGATATAGACGGTATAAAATACCGCTTTTCAGATAAGGGATTTCTTGCCGTGGGATTACAGAAATTTGAAGACGGTACGAGATATTATTATAAAGACGGTAGTATAGCCAAGGGTTTTGTAAATGATAACGGAAACGTATATTATTTTGATGAACAAAGCTGCCTTATGCAGACAGGCTTTATAAAATACGACGGTAACGCTTACTTTTTCGGCGCTGACGGAATAATGAAAACCGGCTTGCAGGAGATTGAAGGGAATAAATATTATTTTTCTGAAGACGGTGTTATGCAAACAGGTATAGTTCGAGTCGGATCAGACTATTATTTTTTTGATAGTGACGGAACAATGAAAACCGGCTTTAGGGCTGAAGACGGAGAAATATATTATTTCAGTCCGGAAAACGGAAAAATGCTTTATTTTTGGCAGACTGTCAACGGCGAAAGATATTATTTCGGACATAACGGAAAAATGAGGACGGGCTTTGTCAGTATTGACGGGAAGATTTACTATTTTAACGGCAAGGGTATTATGTCGACAGGCTGGAAAACGATTAATAATAAAAAATATTATTTCGGAGACAACGGAGTAGCAAGAGTAGGCTGGCAGACCCTTGACGGCAAAAAATATTATTTTAATGAAAAGGGCGAAATGGCTACCGATTTACGTACAATTAATGATAAACGGTATTATTTCGGAAGCGACGGCGTTATGAAAACAGGCTGGCAAACGGTAAGATCGAAAAAATACTATTTTGGTACGGACGGAGCGGCATATACTTACAGGCACAATATAGACAATGTGAATTACTGCTTTTATTCGGACGGCTCTATGGTAACCGGCGGTAATCAGGATATTGTGGCAAAGGCCCTTACGCAGCTTGGCAATGTGGGCGGAAAACCTTATTGGACATGGTGGGGATTTGATTTTCGTATAGAATGGTGCGCCTGCTTTGTATCATGGTGTGCAAATCAATGCGGATATACACAGGACGGAAGCGTCCCGGAATTTATTTCCTGCTCCGTAGGCATTACGTGGTTTAAGCAGCACGGACAATGGAAAAATAAGGAGAGTTATACACCGATTTCCGGAGATTATATTTTCTTCGACTGGGAACCCGACGGAATCGCCGATCACATCGGAATTGTAGATTATTGTGAAAACGGATATGTTTATACAATCGAGGGAAACAGCAGCGATCAATGCCGCCGAAGATCATATAAGCTTACAGATATAAGAATTTTTGGATACGCAAGGCCGTCCTTTCAGCCTTGATACATACATTGCTTTCAAGTAAAAGGGAGGGATAAAAGGAGTGATAAAGCTATTAAAATATACATCCGCCTTTGCGGCCGGACTGATAATTTCCGGAGCTTCTTTCTCAACGTTCGTAGCCGCTGCGTCTGGCGAGACTGAAATATATGAAGACGTTTCTGAAAATACCGCGGCAATATCCGATAATTTAAGCTGGGTATATGACAACGACGGAAAAGCCTATTATTACGGACAAGATGGACAAAAATATACGGGGATACATGAAATAAGCGGAAGCATATATTATTTTGCGTCCAATGGAGCAATGAAAAAGGGCTGGTTTACCGTTGACGGTATAAGAAGGTATTTCGACCTGAATACAGGCGAAAATAAAACAGGGTGGATTGATTATATGAATCAGCGTTTTTACGCTGATTCAGAAAAAGGAAAGCTTACGGGTATAAATCAAATAGACGGAAAGACCTTTGTATTCAACGAAAACGGAGAGCTTCTGACGGGTTGGTTCGAATATGACGGAAATAAATACTACAGCGGGGAAGACGGGGAGGTATTTGTAGGCGATTGCATTGTAGACGGCATAAAATATATATTTTCCCCGAAGGGAAAGCTTCAGAGCGGCTGGCAGACAGTCGACGGCAAAAGAGTATTTTATGATTACGATACGGCTTTGCCGGTTTACGGCTGGGTATATTATAACGGTTATGTTTATTATACCGATTCTGAAAAGGGAAAATATACGGGTGAATATGAAATTGACGGCTTGAAATACCGCTTTTCAGAAAATGGTTGTCTTGAAACCGGATTGCAGGAATTTGACGACGGAACAAGGTATTATTATTCTGACGGCTCCCTTGCCGAAGGTTTTGCTGAAGAAGACGGTTTTACTTACTATTTCGGCAGCGATTACCTTATGAAAACAGGATTTAATATTATAGGAGATTCTACATATTGCTTTGGAGCCGACGGAAAAATGCTGAAGCTGTGGCAAAAAATCGAGGATAATACGTATTATTTCGGTCAGGAAGGCAAAATGACTGTCGGGTTGGCGGTAATAGGAGCTTCAAAGTATTATTTTGACAGCAGCGGTATTATGCAGACCGGTTTTATAACAATAGACGGCAGCAGATATTATTTTAACAACGAAGGCGTTATGCAGTTTAAATGGCAGAAGATAGACGATAAAAGTTATTACTTTGGCAGGGACGGAAAAATGTCTACCGGAATTATGACAATTGATTCGGAAAAATACTACTTTGACAAAACCGGAGTAATGCAAACGGGAATACAGACAATTGACGGAAATATTTATTATTTTGACGCTGACGGCAGAATGAGCTACGAATGGCAGGAATGTGATGGAAAAAAATATTATTTCGGGAAAAACGGTCAAGCGGTTATGGGCTGGCAGACAATTGAAGGAATAAAATATTATTTTGACGAGAGAGGCGTAATGTCTGTAGGCTGGAAAACTATCGGAAATGAAAAATACTATTTCGGAGCAGAAGGCGAAGTAAAAACAGGCTGGCAGATTATTGAAGGGCAAAGATATTATTTCAGCGATAACGGCTGTATGGCAGTGAATACCATACGCGACGGATATAACATCGATGAAAACGGAAAGGCCTCTGAATTTACAGAAGTCCAGAAAAGAGCTGAATCTATTCTGGATACAATAAGGCGAAACGCTATTTCAATATATAATTATGTGAGAAAAAACAATACATATAAATATATAGAATATTGCAGAACTCTGTCAGAAATCAATGAAAAAGGCTGGGGGTATTTTGCAAATTATGCAATGGGAAACAGATATATAACCAGCTATTATTTCGCCGCTCTTCAGGATATTCTTTTTCATCAGGCGGGATATGAATCAAGAATTGTCTATGGAACCGCCGGAAATGGAGATTATTACTGGAATCAGGTAAAAACAGACGGAGTCTGGGTAAATTATGACGCATGCGGCGGATATTCAAATGTATCGGATATATATCTAAAGTCATGCGGTTATATATGGTATGAATATGTGTATCCGAAGTATTACTGATAAAAAAACTATAATTGGAGTGTTTACGTTATGAAAAAAATATTGTCAGGTTTAATAGCGGCTGTTTTGTCCATAGGTTCGGTCATTTATACCGCCGCAGGAATTTCAGCGGAAACTGTTGCCGTAGAACCGGATTATCCTATTCACGGTAACAAATGCGGCGCCGTATTTGTTACAACTGAGCTGGATAGAAATGTTTATATAACGATAGAGCAGATAACAGAAGAAGGAAATTATAAATATTATGATACGATTATTTCCGGAGATTCCGCGGAAAATATCTATTTGTTCACCCTTGAGGGCAAGGACGACGTTTCCTACATTATGACTGTGGGCGTGCCGGAATATAAGGGAACTGAAGAATTGCTTGTTTATAATTATGAATTCAGTATAAGAGATACGGATTTTATAACCGACGAGGAAATAGCCGGATATGTTTATTCATTTGCTGTTGAAAGGAACGATGAGCTTGAGACGCCTGTCTTTTCGGCTGACGGAGAGCCGATTAAAGACGAAAACAATTTTATTACTACGTCGGCAGTTTTATCATTTCCACTTTCCGATATAACTCCGGGAGACGTTAATTTTGACGGGGTTGTTGATCTGTATGACGCGATAGGTATAGCAAAATATCTAATGGACAGCAGCTATTTCAATGAAGAACAGCTAATAGCCGGAGATTACAATAAAAACGGAACAGTTGATCTTTACGACGCAATAGATATTGCAAAAACGCTATTTTAAACTTTGAATAATTCTTAGAAATTATTGGAGTTAATATGATAAACGGATTTATGAATTAAAATGTTTCTTGTTTTTGTGGAGTATTGACAAAATATTCCTTTATGTGTTATAATAATATGGCAATAATAATTATTTTACGGAGGCGGTTTAAATGGAAGATAATAAACTAAAGGGTACAAAAACCTATGCTAACCTTGAGGCGGCCTTTGCCGGAGAGTCAATGGCGAGAAACAAATATACATACTTTGCATCAAAGGCGAAAAAAGACGGCTATGAACAAATTGCAGCTATTTTTACTGAGACTGCCGAAAATGAAAAGGAACACGCAAAGATATGGTTTAAGCTTTTGAACGGAGGTATTTCAGATACCGAGGAAAACCTTGCCGCAGCAGCGGAGGGCGAAAATTATGAGTGGACCGACATGTACGCAAAGTTTGCCAAGGATGCCAGAGAAGAAGGCTTTGAGGATATAGCTTATCTTTTTGAGGAAGTCGGTAAAATAGAGAAGGAGCATGAGGAACGCTATCGTAAGCTGCTGGAAAACGTCAAGGACGGTCTGGTATTTTCGCGCGACGGGGATATGATATGGGAATGCAGAAATTGCGGTCATGTGCATATAGGAAGTAAAGCTCCGGAGGTATGTCCGGTATGTAAGCATCCGCAGTCATACTTTATGATTAAACCTAAAAATTTTTGATAAATTTTAAACCGGCTGAATTATTCAGTCGGTTTTTTATATATTATTCTTATTGTTTTTTCTGTAATTCAGAGAACTGATTCCCTCTATTTTTTTGAATTGACGTGAAAAATAGCATTGGTCGTTAAAACCGCAAAGATGGGATATTTCATCAATAGTTTTATTCGTTGTTGCAAGCAGCTCCTTTGCGTAATCTATTCTGCGGCGGATAATATGCTGAAAAATTGTTTCGCCGTATTCCTTTTTAAATTCTCGGGTGATATAATATTTATTCATGTAAAATTCAGAGGATATTTTATCGAGATTAATACTTTCTGTAAAATGATTGTCTATGTATTCTTTTACTGATTTCATCTGATTTACAGATTCCTCGCCATTTTCCGGAATTACTTCATTTGTCAGTATTGCAGTTAGAATATCTGTAATCAGCTTAGCGTTTATAATTTCTGTTTTGTTGTTTTTATGAGCGTTATTCGTAATTATTTCGCAAACCTTAGCGTTCAGAACGTTAATTAAGCGAGGTGTGAAAACGCAGCAGCTTTCCTTTGAAAACATATCGAAATAATATTTGGCGCTGATACCGTTAAAATGCAGCCACTTTACCTCCCAAGGATCATTTTTATCGCATTTGTATGAATGCTCGATTTTACAGTCAATAAAAGCGCACTGTCCTTTGCTCAGAATATATTCCGTATTATTGATTTCTATAAATCCTTTTCCTTTATCTACCAATATTATGAGATATGAATCAATTTGCTTTCTTTTTGTATAACCGGCTGATTCGGAGGGGAGAATACCGACTTCCTGCATATATAGAAGATTATTTTTTGTATGCTTTGTCGGAGTACTTCGTAATCTTATTATCTTTTTATTCATATTTTACCTCATTTCTTTATTAATTTATTGGGCTTATTATACTATAATTAGACGCCAAAGTCAATATTTTTTAAATATGTTGTATAAATATGCTTTGATATTATTATTTAACAGTAACCGTATATGTCAATAAAGTTCAAAAAAGGCGCAATATAATCTGTTGATTTTTCATGATTTATATATTATAATAAAAACGTTGAAATTGAGGCAGCTTGATGGAAACAAGGTTTAGTATAAATAAGCATTATATCGGTAAAGCGGTTTATTTTTTGATTTGATTCTTTATTGGTTTAAAGCGTTTTCGCAGTAATTAGTAAAATGCATTGTCAAAGGCTGTTTTACATAGTGAATTTCATAGTTCAGGCATAATTTGAGCGCATGTTTGATTCTTCCGCAAAAATCTGCAAGGGGATACGTTTACCGTACGTATTGGAGAGGCTTTTGCAGTATATTAATGCTAATATACTTACAATTTTAAATTACAGGTCTTATTCTGCAATGAGAGGGGCGGAGTAAGACTTGTAATTTTTTTTATTCTATATTATAATAATAGTGGTATATAAATACAGCGCGCCGCGCGCAGTAAAAAAATGCGGAATCCGTTTACAGCGGTGATCGGGGGAAAAATGAATATAGCAGCAGCACAGTCAGGGGGACCGACCTGCGCGATTAACGCGTCGTTGGCAGGCATATTTACCGAGGCCTCCAAAAATCCGGAAATAGATAAAATTTACGGCTCCATAAACGGAATCGAAGGAATCATAAACGGGGAGCTTGTGGATCTGAGAACAATAATCCGAAGCAATGAGGACCTGGAGCTATTAAAGCTGACGCCGTCTACGGTTTTAGGCTCATGTCGTTACAAGCTGCCTGAGAATGACGATAAAGTATACGAAAAGATATTAAATACCTTTAAAAAGAATGGTATAGATATGTTTTTTTATATAGGCGGCAACGACTCTATGGATACCGTTTTAAAGCTTTCTGAATATTTCAGGAAAAATAATATAGCTATAAAGGTTGTTGGAATACCCAAAACGATAGATAATGATCTTATGTGTACCGATCATACGCCCGGTTTCGGTTCTGCTGCAAAGTATGTAGCGGCAACTCTTCAGGAAATTACAAGAGATAGCTCGGTTTACAGTGTAAAATCTGTTACGATAGTTGAGATAATGGGAAGGGACGCCGGATGGCTTGCCGCGTCCGCATGTGTTTTAAAGGCTAACGATGAGAACGCTCCTCATTTGATTTATCTTCCGGAGGCTCCTTTCAGCATAGAGCGTTTTCTGGAGGACGTCAACAGAATGCTCGGAGAGCATAAAGCGGTTATTATAGCCGTTTCCGAGGGACTGAAGCTGAGCGGAGGAGAATATGCGGCCGAGGGTTTTCAGTCGGGGGCAAATGACAGCTTTGGTCATAAATATCTTTCGGGAATCGGCAAATGTCTCGAAAATATCGTGAGGGAAGAGATTGGCTGTAAGGTACGTTCAATAGAGCTGAACGTTATGCAGAGATGCGCCTCTCACATAGCCTCTAAAACTGATATTGACGAATCTGTCAGAATAGGAGAGGAAGCGGTTAAAGCCGCTGTTGAAGGAATGACCGGAAAAATGATGGCGTTTAAAAGAATAAGCGACAGACCTTATTTTTCAGAAATAGTCCCTGTTGACGCGAATGAAGTAGCAAATAAAGAAAAGCTTTTTCCTAAGGAATGGATAAATAATCAGGGTAACAATGTGACGTCGCAGGCGCTGGATTATTTTCTTCCGCTTATACAGGGAGAACTTAATATACTGATGAAAAACGGTATGCCCGTACACTTTAAAATACCTAATTGGTTTTGATTTACGCTTTTATCTTACTACAATTACAGAGGTGAAGTAAATGAAAAATCCGAATCTATCAAAATTGATAATACTGGGAATAATATCGACGGGTATTGCGTTAGCCGGTCTGCCGCTAATTATTCAGTCATTCAGCAAATTTTATATGAAGTTTATTTGTATAGGAGGAGCAATATCGGCAGCGGGTATTATATTTGGAATAATATTTGTCAGATGTCCCTATTGCGGAAAAGCTTTGTCCATTAAAGGTTTTGTTATAAAATATTGCCCTCATTGCGGTGAAAAGCTAAAAATCAATAAGGCTTATAAATAGGAGTAACGGAGAATATATAATGAAAAAATCAGAAAAGGCAGTTGAGCTATTTAAAAAGGGTTATAATTGTTCGCAGTCTGTTTTCGGAGCCTTTGCCGAGGATCTGGGAATTGATTTTGAAACGGCTGTAATGATTTCCTCCTCCTTCGGAGGGGGAATGGGCAGAATGAGAGAGGTCTGCGGAGCTGTAAGCGGAATGTTTATGGCTGCCGGAATAAAATACGGTTATTCAGATCCTAAGAACATGAATGCAAAAAAGGAGCATTATAGGCTTATTCAAACGCTTGCGGAAAGATTTAAGGAGCGTAATAAATATATAGTATGTCGTCAGCTTTTGGGAATGGAGGCCGATGGATATACGCCTTCTGAACGAAACGGAGAGTATTATAAGAAGAGACCTTGCGCTGAGCTTGTTAGAGACGCGGCCGAAATTTTTGAAGAATATTTAGAATGCTGCGATAAAAAAAACGAGATATAGTTTTTTTATAAAACTATTCGGCATATTGTAGAAAAGACGGGGAAAAATAGGCTTATAATTCGTTATAAATTATTTCATAAGCCTATTGACAAAAAAATAACAATGTGGTATAATGACATTGTTAAGAAATTAACAAGTCCGTTTATGAAAATTTATCAATTCATATTTATTTTATAGGAGGATAATCAAATGGCAAAGGAAAAGGATGCAAATAAGACCGCCGAGCAGCCTCAGGTTGATCCGAAGGCAATGGTGGATGAGCTTGTTGCTAAGGCTAAGGCTGCGCTTGACGAATACATGAAGCTCGATCAGGAGCAAATTGACAAAATCACCAAGGCTATGGCTCTTGCTGGTCTTTCTGCTCAGATGGAGCTTGCTAAGATGGCTGTAGAGGAAACAGGAAGAGGTATCTTTGAAGATAAAGTAACTAAAAATATTTTTTCTACTGAATATATCTGGCATTCTATTAAATACGAGAAGACGGTCGGCGTAATCGAAGATAATGAAAACGAAGGTTATCTTGAAATCGGCGAGCCTGTCGGTATTGTTGCCGGCGTTACTCCTGTAACAAATCCTACGTCAACTACGATGTTTAAATCTATTATATGCGCGAAAACAAGAAACCCTATTATTTTCGGATTCCATCCGAACGCTCAGAAATGTTCTGTAAGAGCCGCTGAAATAGTAAGAGACGCTGCCGTTGCCGCAGGCGCTCCTGAAAACTGTGTTCAGTGGATCGAGGTTCCTTCAATTGAAGCGACCGGATTTCTTATGAATCATCCTGACGTTGCTACAATTCTTGCAACAGGCGGTCCGGGAATGGTTAAGGCTGCTTATTCGGCAGGTAAGCCGGCTCTTGGAGTTGGCCCCGGAAATACTCCATGCTATATTGAAAAAACCGCTAAGCTTAAACAGGCCCTTAACGATCTTATTCTTTCAAAATCATTTGATAACGGTATGATCTGCGCGTCTGAGCAGGCTGCTATAATTGATACTGAGGTTTATGATGAGGCCGTTGCCTTTATGAAGGAGCAGGGCTGCTATTTCGCTAAGCCTGAGGACATTCAGAAGATTCAGGACGTAGTAATAAACGTTGAAAAAATGGCCGTTCAGCCTTGGGTAGTAGGTCAGTATCCGTGGCAGATTGCTGAAAAGGCAGGCATTTCGATTCCTAAGGAAACAAAGGTGCTCTGCGTAGAAATAGGCGGAACCAACGCTGATCAGTATCCGCTTGCGCTTGAAAAGCTTTCGCCGGTTCTGGCTGTTGTAAAATCAGACAGCACAGAGCATGCGTTTGAAATGTGTGAGGAAATGCTCAAGCACGGCGCCGGTCATACCGCAGTAATTCACTCGACTAACGACGAGCTTATTGAAAAATACGGCGAAACAATGAAGGCAAGCCGTGTCGTAGTAAATTCTCCAGCTTCTTTCGGAGCTATCGGCGACGTATATAACTCAATGGCGCCTTCGCTTACTCTTGGCTGCGGTTCCTATGGTAAGAATTCCGTTTCTGAAAACGTTACGGCTAAAAACCTTATCAACAGAAAGAAAGTGGCTAAGAGGAGATTGAATATGCAGTGGTTTAAGGTTCCTGAAAAGATTTATTTTGAACCGGGTTCGGTTCAGTATCTTGCAAAGATGCCTGATATGAACAGAGTTATGATCGTAGCCGATCCGGGTATGGTACAGTTCGGCTATGTTGAAAGGGTATTATATCAGCTAAATAAAAATGCTAACAAGCCTTCTATTGAGATATTCAGCGAGGTAGAGCCTGATCCTGACCTTACAACAGTCCGTAAAGGCGTAGCGGTTATGAATTCTTTCCAGCCTGATGTAATCGTTGCTCTTGGCGGCGGTTCAGCAATGGACGCAGCTAAGGCTATGTGGCTCTTCTATGAAAATCCTGACGCCGACTTTATCGGTATGGCTCAGAAATTTATGGATATCCGTAAAAGAGTTTATAAGTTCCCTAAGATGGGTAAAAAGGCTAAAATGGTTTCTATTCCTACAACTTCCGGTACCGGCTCTGAAGTTACTTCGTTTGCGGTTATTTCTGACAAGAGCAAGAATATGAAATATCCTCTTGCCGATTATGAGCTGACTCCTGACGTAGCAATTATAGATCCTGAATTCGTTTATACAGTTCCTAAGTCATCTACTGCATTTACCGGTCTTGACGTTCTTACTCATGCGATTGAAGCTTATGTTTCAGTTCTTGCTAACGATTATACCGACGCTCTTGCGCTTCATGCCATCAAGCTGGTGTTTGAGTATCTTCCAAGCTCATATAAGAATGCCGACGAGCTTTCAAGAGAAAAAATGCACAATGCGTCCTGTATAGCCGGTATGGCGTTTACAAATGCATTCCTCGGCGTAAATCATTCGTTAGCGCACAAGCTTGGAGGAGAGTTCCACATTCCTCACGGTCTTGCTAACGCATATCTGCTGCCGCATGTTATCGAATATAACGGAGAACCTACTCCTACAAAATTTGCAGCATGGCCGAAATACGATCATTATATCGCACCTGAGCGTTATGCTGAAATCGCCAAGATGCTCGGATTAATTCCGCAGAACGCAACGGCTCAGGAAGGGGTAAAGGCTCTTGCAGACGCTGTAAGAAATCTAATGAAGGAAGTAAATATTCCTTTGACTATCAAGGAAGCAGGCGAAAATGATAAGAGATCTTATATAGATCCTAAGACCTATGAGGGCGCATTGGACGATCTCGCTTACAAGGCTTTTGACGACCAGTGTACTACAGCTAATCCTCGTCTGCCGAGGATTGACGAATTAAAGCGTCTTTATATGCTCGCTTATTACGGAAAATAATAATAAATAAAAAGGAACGCTCAAAAGCGTTCCTTTTTTTAATTACGTTGGCTTTCCGCTATATCTAAAAACGATTGTGCAAGCTGAGAATCTATCATTTCGCATGTTGTACGATTATAAAATACATCGGTTATATCCCATAGCATAGGACACATATTTCTTTTATAAGCCTCTTTGCAGACGGTTGTCAGAAATAGTCTTACGGATTCCGGATTCTTATTTTTAGTTGCACACCCGTATTCACCAATGATTACTGGTATGCCATTATCTACAAAGGTTGTTTTCATAAGCTCCATATTTTTTTCAAGCTCTTTTAAATCAATTTCTGAGCCCCAGTCTGACCTTGCTTTACCCCAATCTGCATCCTCTTCAAGAATGCAGAAATTTGCCGGTGTGTAATAATGAACTGATACGGCGCAGCTTGACTCTTTATCGTCCGGCATTTTGAAAAGGGGATCGCAGGTAAGAGTTATATCAGTTGCATAACCGGCTATCAGCAAATGACGTTTTTCATTGTTACCGCCGGAATTTCGGACAAGATTAACAAATTCCTGATTTATGCTGTTGAGGATTCCGTATGCTTCCGCCTTGCCTTCGTCTGAGCCGCTGTATCTGTTCCATATATCCTCATAGTATCCTTCTTCGTTTAGCGATTCAAATATCAGCTTATCTCCGTAATCCTTGAAATTTTCGGAAATCTGTGACCAGATTGCAGTATATTTTTTTAGACATTCGTCATATTCCGTAGAAAACTTTTCAAACCATCCGCCGTCCCAGTGTATGTTGACAACGGCGTACATATTGTTGTCTATAACGTAATCAGTTATCTGTGTAACGCGTTTCATAAGATCCAGATTAACGGTATAATCGTCCGATATCATATTAGACCACGCCACTGGTATTCTGACTGATTTAAAGCCCGCTTTTGAATAGCCTGCGATCATTTCCTCGGTTATAACAGGGGAGCCCCATGCCGTTTCGTAATTTGTTATGCTGCTGTCGTCTATCCAGTCTCCGCATGATTCAAGGGTATTGCCAAGGTTTATACCAAGTCCCATTTCAGTGACGATCTCAGCGGTAGTCAAATCACGTACCTTTTCTTTTTTATCCTCCTTGTCGCTTCCGCAGCCTGACAAAGCGGTGAAAAGAATTACGGCGGAGGTTATTACTGTAAACGCTTTTAATAATTTCATTTCTTACCTCATTTCATAAATACAAATTCTTTAAGTTCAAAAAGCCTTTTACCCTTAAACATTTCAGCAGTCCAGTCTGTATAGTTGTCGTCCGCAATAAAATATATCGCATGTCTGCCTGTAATCGCTTTTATACATGCTTTGTAAATGCCGTCGTCCAGACCGATTTCACAAACGCCTAATTCTTCTCCGTTTTCATAGTTATCCGAAACGATTCTTATAAGTCCTCTGCATCCCTGCCCCTTTACATTAAAGCAAACTTCCATAGTTTTGCTTGAATAATCGTCACCGAAATCAAAATATTTGAATCCCATCACACAACCCTTTGTAATATCGGTTATATATCTGGAAAATACATTTTTTTCAGTTAAGTAACAGCCCCCCTTCAAAACGCACGCTGCGTCTGCCGGAGTGATTTTATAAGGAGAAAGAGAATCCTCAAAGCCGAGAGACGTCATTTCTACCTTCGGTATAGAGCCGTCGGCCAATATTTCGATTCTTTCGGCACACGCTTGTCTTGACATAATAGTATTATTTGTTCCTCTGTGATAAAATATATACCATTGCTCGTTTATACAGCACAAAGAGCCGTGATTATTGCTGCCGGGATAGTCAATACCGTTATCTATTATCGTACCCCTGAATTCAAACGGACCGAGAGGATTATCCGAAGTAGCGTAAACCAGCTTGCTGCCTGTTTTTGGAGAATATATAAGATAGTATGTGTTTTTAATTTTTCTCACAGAGCAGGCTTCAAAAAACTCAAACGGCGGCTCGGTAGGTATAATATCCTTTACATAGCTTCCGTCTATTATTTCGTTCATTTTCTGAGGATTGATTTTTGCGGCAAATGAACTTTCAAATCCGCAGTAAATATATATCTGTCCGTCGTCGTCGGCAAAAACCCCCGGATCTATAAACCATCCGTCGCCGAAGCAGTTATTCCGGTTTATGTAATCATATGGAGCTATTAGCTCAAAGGGACCTTCAGGGCGTTCGCTTACAGCCACACACCCCTTAGCGCCTATTATATATGCAAAAAGATAATACTTGCCCTTATATTCAATGACGTCCGGAGCAAAAAGCTTGTTGTCTGTCCAGTTCTCAGTGTCTGAGCTGTGATCGCGGTCAGCGCGTGTATGGAAGCAGTCGCCGTGGCATGTCCAGCGGTTCGGATTACTGACGGGAGCCGACCATATTTTTAATTTGTAATCGCAGAAGGAATCGGAACCGGCGGTATCATGAGAGCCGTAAATATATATGCGATCGCCGAATACTCTTGGCTCTCCGTCAGGTATGTATTCCCAGGAGGGAAGGTATGGATTGGCCATTTAAAATAGCTCCTTTTTCTATATTTATATGTATAAGCCTACGCTCAATAATCAGTATTAACTTTATAATAGCTGTCCAGATCTTTAAATTCTGGAAATTCTATTATTATAGGATAGCTTAGTGCGTCAGCAAGATTAAAGTCAGGGAATGCTTCGTCGTTATCCAAAAGCGTCCATGAATAAGTTTTACCGTCAACATCATTTGTAATAATATGAACCATTTTAAAGCTGTCGCTCTTAATTTTAACATCTGCGACGATTTCTATTGAATCAAATTTATCAATAGAAATGCGCTCAAATTCAATGATTTCAATGCTGTCATAAGAATTGCCATAGGTGGAAATATAGGAATCCTCTGTTTTTGCAAGGAAGCTATCTTTTTCTGCACACTCGTCTGCGACTGTCACAGTGATTGTATTTTTCGTATCAAGATATTGAATAACCGCCGGAAACGACGTAATTTCATCAGTCTGATTATCTGTCGCAGTTCCGCCCTCCGCAATTTCCCAGCCGTTTTTTAAAAATAATGATGTGTTTAAGTCTTTTAACGAAAAAGCTTTATTGGGGTGCTTATATGACTTGACCTTAGCAGAGCTTACAATTGGAACATCAGGAACGGAGTTAATTGCAGTGAGCTTCTTTGTTTTTTTTTCAGAATTATCATCTGAGAGACTTACGGATTCCTCTAATAGATTTTTTGGGATTTCATTAGTATTGCAGGCTGTAAACATAGTTGTCATACATATTGCCGTTGATACCGTTAATAAAATCTTATGTCTCATAATTACCTCCGTAAAAATAAAAAAGTCCGTAAAAAATGAAATTTTCTGAGCGCTGTTGTGAGGATAACAGGAGTTGAACCTGCACCGAGTTTCCTGACTTGCACCTGATGCGGCGTAACGTTAGCGCATTATTTATTCGTACCTTTAATTTTTATCTGCGTATCTGTTTTTAATACTTTTTCTACTTAGCTTTTATCATTGATAGGATCATAATGTTCGGATAATTGTTCTTTTAATCTAAAAATTACAGTTAAAATATTATTAACATTCCAAGTTTCTAATAAGCTTGAAAGCTTATCCATATCGTCTGCTGATAATTTACAAATCGGAGATAATAGCTTTTAGCCGCTTTAAAAAAATCAGGATTAATTAAGTATAACACAAATATCTTAAATAATCAACAATGAAACTATTCATTGGTGAACAAATCTTAAATTTTGTGCACTCATCTGATTATAGAATGTTACCAGTTCTTCTAAAGTAACAGGAATAATGGTAATATTTTTACAGTTACAATTACAGCATACTGATATGGCAGTATATTTATATTCAGTGGTGAGTATTTTAAATTTGTTTGTTTTGTTCATAACATCAAATGATAAAAGCGGTGTTGAAAGTCCCGTTCCAATCATTTTTACATACGCTTCCTTGGATGTCCAGATTTTCACAAACTCCTTAAAAGGATTCACAGATGAATTTATATGCATAATTTCATTTGCGGTAAAGTTATTTCTATAAATATTTTCATATTCTTTTATACTGTTAGAATATGTTTCAATGTCAATTCCTATAGAACTGTTATAATCAGTAAAAACAGATTTTCTATATGTGTGTGATATTGAGAATTCATAACCCGTTAAATTGGTAAGGTATGGCTTACCAAACTTATTGGTTTGAAAGTTCAGACTATATTCAGCCAAGCCTGTATTTTTACTTATTATCATGCGCGTCATCAAAGCGGTTACGAGAGAAGAAATCCTGTCGCGTTCAAACCTGTACTTGTTTATACGTTTCTGTCTTTGAATTGAAACATATTTCTGCATACCGCATATGTGGTTCCATTTTAAATTTTCGGTAGTTTCGAGTAAGTAAACATTGATTGTATCGAACATACATTTATCTCCCATAAAATTTAATGCAATACCGCATAACTATTGTGCGCGGTATTGCATTAAACGGTTGTTCAGGAATGTTCAACAGCATTAAACTGTTTTTTCCATAATTCATTGTAGAGACCTTTTTTCTCCATAAGCTGAGTATGAGTTCCTTCCTCAACAACTTTTTTATCATCTATAACAACTATCTTGTCCGCATTTTTTATAGTGTTAAGATGATGAGCAACTATGATTATGGTCTTTCCTTTGACAAGTTCGTTTATCGACTGCTGAACAAGACTCTCATTTTCTATATCAAGACTTGCTGTAGCTTCATCAAGTAGTATAATAGGCGCGTCCTTCAAAATAGCTCTTGCAACTGCAATACGCTGTCTTTCACCACCTGATACACTACTTCCACTTTCACCTATAACTGTATCATATTTCTTTTCAAGACTTGTTATCCACTCATGACAGCCTGCCTTTTTAGCCGCTGCTATTATTTCTTCGTCGGTGGCATTTGATTTTGCAAGCTTCATGTTATTTTTAATGGTATCATTAAAAAGATAGCTTTCCTGAAAAACAATACTTATCATGTCAAGGAGCTGACTGTAAGGGAGCTTTTTTGAATCCACTCCGCCGATACTGATACTTCCCGACTGATTGTCATAAAAACGTGAAATAAGCTGTAAAACAGTAGATTTTCCGCATCCTGAATGTCCTACAAGCGCTGTCATTTTATTCATTTCTGCCTTGAAGCTCATGTTTTGCAGCACGTAGTTTTTGTCGTCGTAGGCAAATGTAACGTTTTTAAACTCCACGTCGTATTTTTTTACAGGTAATGTCTTGCTGCCCTCCGAGAGTTTTTCCGAACGGCTGAGATCGTAGAGATGATCTATGGAATCGAACAAGTACCTTAACTGATCCATAAGGGCAAATTCGGTAGTCAAAGGAGTATATATCTTGGGCAGCGCTATTAGAAATACTATATAAGCGGTAATACTGATAGAACCTGCATACCATAGAAGCAGTCCCGCGACCGCTGTGATGGGGATACCAAGAGTGAGTATCATTGAGCATGAGCCTATAAGCGTTCCCACTGCTGTTTGCTTTTCGATTGATCTATTTTTAAGCTGTTTTAAGTTTTCGGAAAATCTTACAAAGCTGTCGCCCGTCATGTTAAAGCCCTTCAGCAGATGGATATTTTTCACATATTCCAACACGCCTGCATTTACTTTATCGTTTATCTCGTTGAGTTCTTCACCTGCTTTAGCGCTTTTTTTCTGCATGGCAAAGTAGATCGCAAAGGAAAGTACGGCCACTGCCAAGGCTATAAGGTCAAGCTGCCATGAAATAAACAGCATTGCAATAAATCCCAGCACAGGCATTACAATGGAATGGAGTATCGGATCGAGAATATCCGAGATTACCAGCAGAAAGTTCTCGTGATCGTCCACCACATAGCCTGTTATCTCATTTGTGTCCTTTTCCAGTATTTTTCCCACCGGAAAACTGTTAAAGGAACTCAACGTGCTATTTCTGCCGTTTTTCACTATAGAGGCTGCGTCGTAGGAAATGGTTATCCATGACTTCATACTGAAAATATACATGATAATATAAGACGCTATCATCATTATACAGTAGATAATCAACATTTTTTTGTTTATTGTCCCGCCTGCCAGCGGCTTTATCAATTCCGCCGCTGACATGATGATAAACATATAGGGCAATGCCTTTGCAACAGCGGATAAAAAGCCCCATATGAGTATTTTTTTCAGGCTCTTTTTATCTATTTCCGATAATAATGTCATTAGCTTTTCCTTCATCACCTGTTCACGCTCCCTTCGATTGTCCAGTTGCTTCCCTTTATATACTCCTCCCACAATCGGCGGTAAATTCCAGAGCTTTCCATAAGCAGTTCGTCTGTACCCGACGCGGTGTTTTTGCCATCGGAAAGTACTATTATCTGATCCGCATTTTTTATGGAGGACATCTTATGCGCTATCATAACAACCGTCTTGCCCCTGCTAAGTTCCGTCAGCGCTTTGTTTATAAGCTGCTCGTTCTCTGCATCTGCATAAGAGGTAGCTTCATCAAGGACAAGTATGGGAGCATTTTTAAGGAATACTCTGCTTATTGCTATCCTCTGTTTTTCTCCTCCGGAAAGGTTGTGACCGCCGTCGCCTATGACCGTCTGATAATGCCTGGGAAGTGTCATTATAAAGTCATGTATCTGCGCCTTTTTAGCGGCGTCTATAATGTCGTCCATGGTGGCAGTTGTGTTGTTCATTCTGATGTTAGCCTCAACTGTATCCGACAGTATGAGGTTTTCCTGAAATACAAAAGCCATACTGCCGTACAGTTCCTCCTGTGACATGGAGCGGATGCTTTTGCCGCCTATTTTTATATCCCCCTCATAGTCGTTCCAGAAGCCTGCGATAAGCCTTGCGGAGGTGGTCTTGCCTGCGCCCGACGGACCTATTAGAGCTGTGATTTTCCCTTCGGGGATAGTCATGGAGCAGTCGTTGAGTATCAGTTTATCCTTATTGCCGTAGCCGAATCTCACCTTTTCAAATGTGATGTCATATCCCCGACGCTTGGCGTTATCCTGATGCTGTATCATTTCCTCCGCTGTAAGAATATCGTTTACGTTATCGTTGGCAACACCGAATTTTCTTAAGGCAAGGGTGAATATGGTAAGGTTCATCATAGGACCTGCAAGATTTGCACCTACGATATAGAAGAACAATACTTTTGAAATGATCGCCCAGAGATCTCCCCCCGAACAGTACTCGTAAACGCTCATAAGAAGTATGCCGAGAAGTGAGGCTGTGATAAAGGTGGTAAAGAAGGTGTACCCGAACATGGAGTGCTTGCCCTGTTCATAGGTGTATTTGTGAATATCATCAATGTCCTTTCTCAAAGCGTCTTCACTTTTTCCACGGCTGTTGAAAATCCTGACAACGGGGAGCGCCTTGAAATATTCAACTGCGTCAGAAGTGATGCTGCCCATTGATTCGCTGTATGCCTTATTTGCTTTCATGTACTTTTTGTTGAACATGATAAATATCATGCCGATTAGCGCAAAGGGTATGGATAATAACGCTGCAAACGTCATTTTAACATCAATATTGAACATGAGGATTATCAGACAAATAGGCGTAAGTATGCCTGTTACCAAATCACCTATATGCTCTGCAAAAAATTTTTCGATGGAGGAACAGTCCTCTGCAACCGCCTTTTTTATGTCGCCGCTGCGGTTTTTGGAAAAGAAGCCCAGTTCCACCTTTGACAGCTTTTCCATTATGCCCTTTCTGAGTTCGTATCCCACCGAATAGGACGCTGAATGTGCAAGTACAGATCCTATAACGGTACAAAGCACCGCTGCCGCCGCACATATCAGCATACCTATACACATGGAGGCGAGTACCGATTTATCAATATCGTCGATAACTGCATGTTTGTCTGCTATTTCCTCAATTACCTTATATATGAAATAGTAGATGGCTATAGTTCCCGCTGTTCCCGCAACATCAAGAAGCACAGTTAGCAGCAGGCTCCATTTATGTTTTAGTCCTGTTTTGATAACTACATTTTCCTTTTTTTCTGCTTTTTCTGCCATTTTTCTCTCCTACCTGTCCGATCCTATTTCCGCTGCCATATACTCGATTGTGGTACATCTGAATACGGCGTTCATATCTATGTGATACCCGTGTTCCTCTATTCTGCTCATAAGCCTTATGGCTTTAAGAGAGTCGCCGCCCAGTGCAAAATAATTATCCGTTATGCCTATTTCCCGTACACCGAGGTTTTCCTTCCAGAGTTCTGCCAATTCCCTTTGCAGTTGCGTTTTCGGAGGAACTATCTCTCCTCTTTTTTGTGCAGCAACGTTCATTTTCGGCAGACGCTTAACATCCAGTTTGCCGTTTGCTGTCAGAGGAAATTTCTGCATTTCGATAACGAATTTTGGCAGCATATAATCGGGCAGCTTTAGTTTGAGCTGTGACATGATATCCTCCTCGTCAACTACGGCAACTGTCTCCTTTGACTGAGTAAGTATAAGTACTGTTTGCAGCTTTTCCCTTGCCTTGTCATCATAAGGATACATCAGCGGAGACGAATAGTTATTTTTGACTATACTGTTTCTCCACTGCTCCTCTGAATATGCAGGAAGATCCGTTTCCACTCTGTCGTCCGAATAAGCTGTAAGCCCTTCGGCAAATCCGGCAGTTATCATCTGTATCGCTGTATTGACTGTAGTTTCTATGATAAGCAGCTTTCCGTCATTTGCAAGGAGCAGATGCAATTCATCAATGGTATCATCAATGTTGTGCGCGTCATGCAGCACATTTGCGCCTATTATAAGGTCAAAGCTGTGAAGTGGTATCCCCTGTGCCTTGGGGTGAAGGTTTATGTCAAATATGCTGTAATCCACAAAGTCAAGACCATCGTAACGTTTTCTTGCTTCATCAAGGAATACATCAGAAAGATCGGTGTACAAATAAGTTACGTTGTTCATACTCTTTATACGGTCAATTACATAATCGGAGGTACCTCCCACACCTGCACCGACTTCCAATATCCTGAAAGGTTCGTCCTTGTTAGCCATCGCTAACGACATTGTGAGTTCCGCCGCAAGTCTGCCGTATATCTGTCCTGTCACGCTGTTGCGGTACACACCTACACCGTTTTTAAGATCGCCGTCCTTAAAGAATACCTCGGACATAGGGTCTGCATTTCCCAGCATTATATCAGGCAGCAGCTTTCTTACGGAAACAACATAATGCATTATATGTTCCGCAGCGTCAGGAATACCCATGTCCTTTAGTTGTTTCATATATTCATCGGGAAAGTGTATTTTTGAGACGTCAAAGGTAAAAATACCGTTTTCATAGCCAATAACACCGTATTTTTTCAATGTGTTGTACCACTGTCTGAAATTCTTCACCCTGTTGTCGGCTATTTTCAGCTTTTTAACTATCTCATTCGGGGAGATATGCTCTCCCGACAGTTTTTCAATGCCAATTGCTGTAAGCGCTTCTGCCATACAGCTTACACAATGTTTTTCAAGTGTGTTCATAAAGCTGTGGTAGCTGTCAATATCAAATCCCGACAGTATCTCGTTTTCCTGTGAAGTGATATTTAATACGGTATCATCTGCATCGAGTACTGCATCGGTGTTCTTGCTGTTACAGCGGATATATGTGCAGATAATATCACCGCCCTCGCCGTTTGTCTGAACAGCCGAAACGGAGTCTTTAATGTACCGCATTTTCTTAACGGCGCTGTCAAGATCGCCCAGTTCTATTCTCAATCCGTTTATCTTTACCTGCATATCCTGTCTGCCGCAAAATTCCATACAGCCCTCTTGGGAGATATATCCCCTGTCACCGGTACGGTATATCCTGCCTAATGTTTTATGCTGAATAAAGGCTGCATCAGTCTGCTTTTGATCGTTCTGGTAGCCGTCAGCAATTCCAACGCCGCCTATATATATATCCCCCTCAACATTTTTGGGCATAGGCTCACAGGAACCGCTAAGCACATACATATTTTGATTTCTCAAAGGATAGCCATAGGGGATATGTGTGACATATTCCTTTTTTGTATCAATGTCATAGGCTATCGACCAGACGGAAGCCTCTGTTGCACCTCCTAAGCTTACGACGTTTATATCACCGAAAATGCCTGTTATCTCCCGTGGAAGCTGTACGGGTATCCAGTCGCCGCTTAGCAGTACGAGACGCATAGGAATCGTATGCTTTTTGCCCATGTTGGACCTACGTTCAAGTTCGGAAGTGAGAATACTCATAAGTGCAGGAACGGTGTTCCAAATAGTCGCCCTGTCACGTTCCAAGCTGTTTATAACTCCGCTGATATTTTTCATATTACGCACAAGCGACATTGCCGCACCTGCATTAAGAGATCCGAATATATCATAGACCGAAAGGTCAAAGGAAAATGATGACACCGCCGCAAACACATCTGTTTCCTTTACGAAGTAACGCTCGTTTATGTCAAGGATCGTATTGGTAACGGCGCTTTGATTTATAAGCACACCCTTTGGCGCGCCTGTACTTCCCGAAGTATAGATAACATAAGCGGGGGCATCGTAAGCAGTTTCACGGTATTTAAAGCTGCCTTCTGTTATTTGTGTCTTTTCATTAAACAGATATTTATATCTGCTCTGCTCTCTTATAGCTTTTTTTCTGTCATCCGGCCATGAAGGCTGTACAGGGATATATGCGCCGCCACAAAGTATTACCGCCAGTATTTTAAAGAGAGTTTGTGCGTTTCTCTCTCCTTCAATGCATACAAAATCACCGCATTCTATCCCTTCCGACTGTAAATGCGCAGCGTACCTGTACGCATTTTTTCTTGTTTCCGCATAAGTATAGCTTTTATCTTCATCATACAACCATATATTGTCTGCAAAGCCGTCATTGTCAAGACTTTCCTTAACAAGCTGCTGTAAAGTGATGTTGGGCGCCAGCCATGAAGTATCGTTGTAGTTTTTGTAGAAGATTTCAGTTTTTTCGCTTTTTGGGAAAGGCTTTTCAAGCATCTTCTCACCGCCGAGAATAAACTCGGTAAAGCATTCAAACATCTCGTCTATATAGCTGCTATCGTAAAGTTCTGTGGGATAGTCCCATACCACATTCAATTTTCCGCACTGGAGCATTGCCTGACAATCAAGATATACCTGCGGTGTCCGTGAAGCGGCTTTATCATAGTCATACACCATGTCATTGTCAAACAGTGCGCTTGTGAATACTACAGGCATGATGGGGCGACCGTTTACAGGCTTGTTTTTCTTTGCAAGTTCACGCATAAAGTCAATACCGTCATAGCGAAGATGTGTAAGATATTCATTCAGACGGTTGTGACTGTCTGATAATATATTTTTGAAGCTGTCCGAGTTTGTGAAATCGTAGTCGAGCAAAACTATCTTTGTAAAGTCGCCCAGTATCTTGTCCACCTGTTTGTGTATCTGTTCACGGCTGAAAACAGTAAGGTTTACCGCAAGCTGTGACTGACCGCTGTAAAGGGACAGTGTATAGGCATAAAGACCGCACAGCAGCACCGCAGGAGTTATATTCAGCTTTGCCGAAAGCTTTTTTGTATTGTTCCATACTTCCTCTTCAAATGTCATGTGCTTTCTGCTGAATCGTGAGTTTTTTATATTTTCGGGAAATGTATCAAATTTAAGTGACGGTGCAGACGGGAAATCATCTGCTTTAGCTGTCCAGAATTTCTTATCAGTTTCATATTCCTTATGCATTTTCTCTGTTTCCAGAACATAATCCCTGAAGGAGAGTTCCAGTTTTTCGTTTGAAACTTTTCCGCCGTATGTATCTTTCAATTCTCCTGCCAGCATTATAACGCTGAATGCGTCCATGATAAGTGCATCAAAGGCATAAAGCACATGAGCATGATCCTTTGCCGTCCTTATCATGTGAACCTTGTACATAGGCCATTTACCGATTTCAAAAACAATATTTTTCATTTCGTCGCTGCGGTGGCTCAAATATTCTCTTTGCTCTTTATCGCTCATACCCCTTATATCCTCTTCGCAGAGTTCGTAAAACGTCTGTTCAGGAGGAAGTATCTGCTGATGTCCCGAATCGTATATAACGGCTCTTAGCATATCGTGCCGTTTAATGAGTATATTAAGCACTTTTTCAAATTTTTCTCTGTTATAATCTCCTTCAACATCGGAAAAGAACATCGTTCCGTAACCGCCAAGGACAAGATCGCTGCTCCTGCCCGAAAGATAAGCTATCTGAACATTGTTCAAGGGGAATTTGTCATATCTGTGTTCTGTGTCGGGAGTGATCTCCTTTATCTCCTGTGCCTTTACTTCTCCCATAGAATCTATGTATGCCGCCAGACGTGCGGGAGTTTGTTCTCTGTAAAGGTCTGCAACAGTTATGTTATAGCCCTTTTTCTTTGCCATTGCGGTAAATTTCATTGCCTTTATGGAATCTCCGCCGATATTGATAAAGGAGTGTTCCATTCCGAATCCACTGTCACCCATTACCTCCTTGAACAGTCCGTAGATCTCTTTCTCGGTATCGGTAACGGGAAGAACTATTTCCTCGGTGTGTTCTTCCGGGGCTTTCAGCAGGCTTTTGTCCAGCTTTCCGTTTGAATTTACAGGCAGTTCATCAAATTTGACAAACTCCGCAGGTATCATGTAGTATGGGAGTAAATTTCCAAGCTCTGCTGTGATCCTCTGCTGTACCTGTGCAAAGCTGCCGCTGTTGCCTTTAAGTACCACAAATGCAGTAAGATACATACTTCCGTGCTTATTTTTAAAGGGTAAAACAGCAGCATTTAGTACATCTGTGCATTCACGCAGCGCCGCTTCTATCTCCTCGGCGCTGATCCTGAATCCCCTTATCTTTAGCTGCTCATCACATCTTGCACTGAAATAAACATTCCCCGTATCATCTATATGACCGTAATCGCCGCTTTTGTAAGCAGATATGCCCCAAGGGAGCGTTACAAATTTTTCCGCTGTTGTTTTGCTGTCGCCGCAGTAGCCTAAAGCAAGCCCCTGACCGTAAATGATGATCTCGCCCTTTGATCCCGGAGGCAGGGGAGATAGATTTTCGTCGCATATCAATACGCCTCTTGTGTCAATGGGCAAGCCTATGGGAACAGTGTCTTCAAGGCTTTCTGGTGTTATCTCAAAACTTGTGGTAAAGGTAGTGCTCTCTGTAGGACCGTAACCATTCACAAGTTTAGTTTGCGGGCATGCTTCGATAAACAGCTTACCGTGGTATTCCGAGAACTTTTCACCGCCTGTTACAACGTAAGAAGCGTCGTCAAACATAGAGGCATTCCGCTCGGTAAAATTGTTGAAAAGAGTAGTAGTAAGAAACAGACAGCAGCCCTTGTTTTCATGTATCTTATCGGCAAATTTCTCGTCTGACAGCAGAGTGTCCTTATCTATAATAACTACCCGTTTTCCGTGCAGCAGACCGCCCCATATCTCAAAGGTAGCGGCGTCAAAGGCGATGGAGGAATTTTGGAACTGACAGCTTATCCTGCTGTGATCTATCACGTTTCCGTGTTTTACAAGTCCCGTCACACCTCCGTCATTGAGTACCGCACCTTTGGGCTTTGCGGTAGTACCGGATGTAAACATAATATTTGAAATGCTCTTTTCATTTCTGTTACATATGAACGCTTTGTCGCTTGGAGCTGTTGTATTTTTAAGTTCATTTACTTCAACTGCGATAGTTTTGATATTGAATGAGGGTATTTCCTTGGTCCCAACAGTCAAAAGAATATCTATATCAGCGTCTTTTATAATATCATTTAAACGCTTTTGCGGCAGCGTCAGATCAAAGGGAACATAGCAGCCCCCTATTTTAACAGCCGCTATCATAGCTGCAATCACCTCAAAGGAGGGAGTAATATCTACCGCTATCCTTGCATTCTCGCCAAGTCCGAGACTATGCAGTTTCCAAGCAAGGGCGTCTGTTATCCTGTCAAGTTCATTGTAGGAAATCACATCGCCGTTTAATTCTAAAGCGGTATTGTCTCTCTGTTCCCTTACTGCTTTGCTGAATTCATAAGTGATACTGCCCTTTTCCGTACTGTCGGCAACAGCTTGTATTTCTCTCTTCAGTTTGTGTGCAAATTCCTCCGATATATTTTCTATATCCTTTGGATACTGTGCGTTTACGGCGCTCACGCAGATATTTTTGTAAAGTTCTGCTAACCTTTCAATACTTTCGGCGGAATATCTGCCGCTGTTGAAATTGAATCTTATCCTTATTCTGTCGGTTTTTGACACTTCCAATGTGAGAGCGTATTCGGTACGTTCCTCCAGTTTGAAATTTTTCACTTGAAAGCCTGTGTTTTCTTTTATGCTGCCAAAATCCATTTCGGGGAAATTGTCATACACAAATAAGTGATCTATAAGATTTTTACAGTCCTCGACGGCCTTGCTTATTTCTCCTAGACCTATCCACGAATGTTCCATTGAGTCAAGGAAACTCCTACGGAAAGCGTTTAGCTGTTCTGTGATCTTGATGTCGCTGCTGCATTCAAAAACAACGGGTACGGTGTTTATCATAGGACCGAGAACACGCTCAGCATTGCTAAATTCCGCAGGACGGTATGATACCACCGTTCCAAATACAGCTTTATCACAGGAAAAATTTCTGCACAGTGTAATGCCCCAAAGCCACTGCATATATATATTTAGCGTCGCATTTCCGGCGGCGGCAGCCGATAGCAGTTCCTTGGTTTCAGAAGGGGTAAATTCAACTGTAAGGGAACTGTGTCCCACATCCTTTTTCCTGTCGCTTCCGAATTGTATAAGTTCCAAGGGCTGAACAGGTGAAATATCCTTTAGATACTCATGCCAGTATTCACGGCTTTGAGACATATCCTGTATTATTATCCAGTCCTGATAAGCGGAGAACGGAACATACTCCCCGTCGTTTTCGATCTGTCTGCCCAGCAGCTTGCCGTAATTTTTCATTATTATATCGGCTATCATTGCTGCGCAGTATCCGTCCATGAGAATATGATGAAAGGAAAATATTATCACGCTGCTGTTTTCACCAACAATAAGGTCAAGCCTTATGAGAGAATCCCTTTGAATGTCAAATCCTTTTTCAAATTGCTCTGCATTTATTTTATAAGTGAGCAGTTTTATTTCCTCATCAGTTACCGCTTTGTGAAATTCAAAGGGTATTGTACGCTTGTCTATAACAACGCTTTTAGGCACATCTATTTTATCATATATCACATTGGTGCGGAATACTTCGTATTCGTCTGAAATTTTCTCCAGTACGCTCTTAAATATATCGGAGTTGATATTGCCTTCCAGTTCAAATATCTCCGTACCCATATATGACGACTTGTCATTGGAGAGCATATACTGGAAAAGCATTCCCGACTGAATGGGAGTAAGCCCATTGACCTTTATTATCTTCATTTCAGACGCCTCCCATCACTTCAAGTATAGAACTTAGCTCATCCGTATGCTTTGTATTGTAGTTGTCAGACAGTTGCTGCACATTTGTTAAAAATGCTTTCTGAAAGCTGTTCATCTGTTCTCTTGTATAAATAAGACTGTCATAGTTTACATTACAGTACAGCCTGCCCTTTTTAAAATACACTGTAAAGTATATGGGGGTGGATCTGCCCGTATTTTTTCCACTGAACTGTCCGAAATCCATTACGGTAAAGCTGTCAAAGTCCGAACTAATATCAATGTTTCCTATGTAGTTCCATGTAAGCGTTTTTTCAGGTTCGCTGCCGTCAAGTCCGTCCTTTTCAAAGGTAAGACTGCCAACTGCTTTTCCGATCCTCGCAGCCATTTCACACTGTTTCCCAGTCCCAGTACACGATAGGTCAAGTGCAGCCGAGAAACTGATCCAACCGCAGGTGTCGTCCCATTTTCCCATTGTATCTCTGCCTATCCTTTCCACTTCAATGACTGTTTCTGGAAGAAACGACTCTGCATTATAAAGCTGTACAATGAGTATGCTTTCAACGGATACTCCCCATTCCTTTGAAATGTCTACAAGGGTGTCATAGCAGTCTTCCCCGGAAGTCATAACTGTTTCGTCAGAATTGTAGGACTTGACGCTCTCCTCCATATAAGATAGGTCGTCTTTAATATTTTCCGACTTACCGTACTGCTCCCATGCGTATTCGCAATACAAAGCGTTGTCAAAATCGCCGTCAGCATCCTGCTTGTCTATTGCGGAAAGGATATTTTTCAAGGTTACAGCGTCAGAGAACAAATGATGTATTATAATCATCATATTTCCGATATTATCATATACCATACAGCAAGTTTTTCCGTTTTCAAGGGATATGTTTTCCCTCGCCGCATTTTCGCCTGCTTGGTGGGATAAAGGCGCTTCTGTCTTCACAAGTATGGGCGTATCTTCTGACATTTCAAAGAACAGTCCGTTATCACCTCTTATTATGTTGAAATTGCGAAGAAGCTTTTTTTCAAACAAAAACTCCAGTACCTTTTCGGGAGACATGCCCTCTGCATTTTTTGGAGATATAACCGCATATTCACACCATAGATCTCGTTCCCGTGTGATCCTACGGAAAAACCATTTTTGCTGTATCGTTGCAGGATATGAGCGTTTCTGTTTCTCTGTGAGAGACGATGTTCCTGCGGCATTGCTCAAAGGCCTGACTGAATCTAAAACTCCTCCCAGCGTGGGATCGTCAAAAACCTCCATAAGGCTTATGGTATAACCCTTTTGTTTTAACTGTTCCGACATTTTCAGCGCCATTATGGAATCTCCGCCCAGTTCAAAGAAGTTATCATCGTAATCGGAATTTTCCTCTCCGAATATATCTGACCATATTTTAGTTACTATAACTTTTTTATCTTCCATTTATACCTCCACTATTTAATCCCTTTGCTTCAATACCGTATTCATTGGTATCTTTTTAAGTCTTGCCTTTAAAAACATGGTGACGATAAGATAGCATATCAAACCGAATACAAGTATCACAGCATATGTATAAAAATGTATTTTTACAGGTACAAACCCCACAAGATTTGCATTGAGTGCAGGCCATACCGAAGTAAACAGCAGTTTGTCTATTATCACAGAAAGTATCAATGAGATAATAATCGTAATGAAAAAGCTGTTTAAGTAGAAACGGTTATTTTCTTTATCGGTATAACCGAATATTTTCATAAGTGATATGGAATGTGTACTTTTTTCGATTATCATTTTCAAAAGCATATACATTACCGCGATAAATATAATCAAAGATACAACAATGAGCATTATTATCATAGGCTGCATCATGGAGTTCATTTCCTTTGCCGCCTTCTCCTGATTTTCATGTGTAATGGTTTCCGCGACGCTTCCTTCGGGCAGTTCCAATTCCTTGTCAGACAAAATGGCATTGTAGTATTCATTTGCATCATCATATTCCAGTATTTCATTTAATGCAGTTCTGTCCATGTACGCACTAAGTCCAACAGGATCGTGTATAACCCTTGTTACTTTAAACTCCACGTCTTTTTTCAGCTTTTCGGAATATACGGTCATGGTATCCCCCTCGTCAAGGGACAGCTTTGAAGCGACGCTGTCAGATATGACGATCTCATTTTTATTGGATGTTATGCCATCAACACGCTTTGTGTTCTTAAAGCCGTAGACTGTCAGTTTCATGTTTATACCTGCATATTCCACACGGAAACCCTCCACTGTAGCTTTGTCGCAGTCCTCTGTATCATCTGTCTGAACATGCGCGCCTAATATGTAGCAGTATTCATACAGCGCCTCATTTTCTACGTCGTCAACATATTCCGCAAGTGTGTCCTTCATGCCGAATCCCATAACAAGGAAAAACGTTGCGATAACTATTCCGAAAAACAGTATAAGCTGATTTTTTATGCCACGAAGCATGATCCTTATATACATCTTAACGGGAAAGCTGAATTTTGAAAGGTCTATCTTTCTGAAGCCTTTGCCCGACTTGCCTTTTCCTCTCATAAGCAGAGCAGGAGTTATCTTCAGCTTTCTTGCAAGCAGCAGACAGTTAATGACAAGCTGTATTATAAACGGAATGATACAGCATATGATAACAAGATACAGATTCACCTTACCGCTGAAGGAGGGGAGGGAATATGTGCTGTAGGTGGTCTTTCCTATTATTTCCGCAAACAGCAACGAACCTGTGATCATGCCCAGAACAGAACCTATCAGGGTTATTATCAGGGGAAGCCGTATATAGTGCCTGACTATTTCCCAGCGTGTATAACCCATTGAGAAAAATGTTCCTATAAGAGCGCCGTCTTTTTCCACAGAAGCAGAGGACATTGCGTAAAAAATGAATGCCATCAGCAAAACAAAAACAATACTTATGAGCGTTATTTCCGCCTTGAGCGTCTTTGTCTTATCGCTTATGGACTTGATCCTTGGATTATCGCTCTGTTTGAGTATGCTTACAGCAATCTCTTCATCTATAAGGTAGTCATAAGCATCATCTATGCTCTGCTCATCTTCTGCGGTAAAGCTGTATTGTATCGTCATTTTGGCGCTGTCAAGTCCTTCAAATGCCTGCTTTGAAACAAAACCAAGTCCGAATGCTTTTAGGTTTGATACGCCCGATGAGACCGTTTGAAGTACATTGTTGTAGTCTACCGCTGCCACTGTTCCCGACAATGTGTAATTCCTGCCGTCCACATTGAGTTTATCTCCTGTCGACAGCTTTTTAGTGGACGCTGTTTTACTTTCAAGTACAATCTGCTCGTCATTTTCTGGCATTTTACCCTCGATAAGTGACAGCTTGTCAACTGTTTCTCTCATCTTGAAAACGCGCAGTATATAGTCGCTCTCACCTAATGCGTTAATGTCGCAATAGCTTGTGTCTTCTATATCCTTTATTCCCATTTTATGCAGCTTTGAAATGTTTTCGTCGCTAAGCTGTTCAATGAGCGTTACGTTTGCGTCCTCCACATTGCAATTATCCTGTTCGCTCTCTATAGTACCCATTATACCGTCGGTAGCTGCAAAGAAGGCGGATATTGTAGTTATCCCCATAAATAAAACAAGACCTATAAAAAAGTATTTTGCAAAATTTTTTTTTAGTTCTCGTTTCAGTCTTTTGTTAATAGGCATTTTACCATTCCACCTCCGCTGCTGAAAGGATATTGTCATTGTATTTATCCAAAGCTACCATACCGTCCTTAATCTCGATAACATGGTCTGACATATCTGCAATGGCGGTGTTATGCGTCACTATGATTATGGTCGTATTTGATTTTTTGTGTATATCCTCTATAACTTCCAAAACATCGTGTGCCGATCTGTAATCAAGAGCGCCTGTGGGTTCGTCGCAAAAAAGTATCTTTGGATTTTTAGACAAGGCTCTTGCAATGCTGACCCTTTGCTGCATTCCCCCTGAAAGTTCGTCGGGGAATTTGTTTTTATGCTCCATCATTCCCACTCTGCTCAGCATATCCTCTATTTCTAAAGATTTGTCTCCAAGCCAGTGGCATACCTCAACGTTTTCATAAACATTCAGATCCGACACCAGATTGTAAAACTGATATATAAATCCGAAAGTGTTTCTTCTGAATGCGGACAACTTCTTTTCGGAAAGTCCCACAATATCCGTCCCGTCTATTTGTATACTTCCCGAATCGGCGGTATCAAGTCCCCCTATCAGATTCAGCAGGGTAGACTTACCCGAACCCGAAGGTCCGAGAACAGTCAGTATCTCGCCTACCTTCACTTCAAAACTGACGCCCTTTAAAATTTCGGCGCTCATCCTGCCGTTTCCATAACTTTTTTTTAGATCATTTACTTTAATAAACATAGACCGATCTTTCCTCCTGTTTACTACTTGTTATCCAATACTCCATAACGTTGATGCTGCATTTTTGGCATTTGGCTGATAATGCTCATTTATAGTTTGTTACCCTCTGAAGATCATCTCCTCAAGACTCGCCACGACGCCTTGAGGATCATCGCTTAAATAAAAATGTCCGCCCTCAAACAGTTTTTGTTCAAAGCCGTTTTTTGTGAATTTCTCCCATTCCAAAGACTGCTCCAACAGCTTTTTGTCATCGTCTCTGCCGTTAAAGGAATATATAGGACAATTTACTTTCTGTTCCCTCTGTCCCTCATAGTCATAATTTCTTAGCAGCGTCATGTCTATTTTCATAAGGTACATATAGTATTCAAAAAATTCCTTTTCCCTGGTTATAGACCTGTCGATAAAGCCCATTTCACATAGATAGTCCACTATATCGTCACGGCTCATATCATCTGCATTCTTTATTGCTCTTTCGGCAGGAGAAGCGGAGGAAGATACAACTACGGCACAGGGCATTTTCATGCTGTTTCTTTGAAGTTCCAGCGCTATCTCCCAGCATATCAATGCTCCCATACAATGACCGAAAAGCACAAAGGGCTTTTGAACTAAAAGCTCTCCTTCGTCCTTTACGAATCTCTCTGCCAGTTCCCTTATTGTTACGGAAACCGCATCCCTGCGGCGGTTTTCCCGTCCCGGATATTGTACGGGATAAAAACCGCATTCATGTGGGACATTACGTTTCCAAGGTGCAAAGAAAGAAGCGGAGCTTCCCGCATGCGGGAACAAGAATACATTTCCTCGGGAGTCTGCTGCGCCGTCCTCATACTTGAACCAATTTTCTGCCATATGTTTTATCACCTGCCTTTTTGTAGTTTTTCGCCGATGCTTTTTATGGCGAAACTAACGGGCGCTATATCCTCCGTCAAGTAAAAATGCTTGCCGTTAACAGTTATATATTCCACATCGCCGCTGAGCAGTTCCGCCCATGCTTCGGGCTTTCCCATTTCAAGTTCCTGCTCCGAATATATCACCGCTGTTGGAGAGGGTATTTTACCGTTTTCGCAGCTTTCGTAGCCTTTAAGGAATCTGTTGTCCTTATTCATCTTTGAAATTACCCCATCGAGAAAAGCATCGGGTAGCATATCAAGATTATTCATGCCCAGCTCCGAGGAATAGCTTTTGGCGCTTTCACGGGTAAGATCGCTGTCAAGCTGTCCCAACAGTTCCCTTGTGGGAGGGAGCATACCCGATATTATCAGTCCCATCCGGTCACAGTCTATCTTTCGGACTAATAGCTTAGCAATTTCAAAGGCGACTACGGCTCCCATACTGTGACCGAAAAGGATAAACATTTCATCCTTCTCCAACTTCTTAGTCACCTTATCGGCGGCGGCAGTTATATTTTCCTTGAATGACTTGCTTTCGTCAATATCCATGTCCGACGGTATTATATCAAAATTTTCCCCAAGGAGTTTTGAATACTTAAAGAATAAAGCGCCGTTTCCTCCCGACCAAGGATAACAGAATAGTTTTATTTTTTTCAATAGATTAACCTCCGATAATTAATATAAGGTATAGCCTAATAATTGCCGCTGTTTATCTCATCTATCGCCTCAGCCGCCGAATGTACCGTAGGCTTTTCAAACAGATTCATCAGTATACTGTCGAAGGCTGATGCGTCCTTGATCATTGGCGCAAGTTCCCCTGCAAGCTGTGCCATTACCAATGAGTTTGCACCGTAGTCATAAAGGTTCGCATTCGGATCTACACTGTCGATACCAAGCGTCCTTTTTACTATCTCCGCGGCTTTTATTTCCGTAGGTGTCATCAGCGCGTCCGTTTCATTGATATCGCTTTTGCTTTCGGAGATGAGCTTTTCCGCAAGTTCTTTAAGTTTATGGTTGTTTACCTTTCCGTTTGGTGTCAAAGGCATTTCGCGGAGAAACACAAACCTGTCGGGGATCATGTATTCGGGGATATTATCTTTAGCATACTTTCTCAGCGCTTCCTCATTTGTACCGCCCTCAGCTGTTACAAAAAGAACCAGTTTCATTACCCTGTCCTTTTTTATCAGTACCGATACGGAATTGCTCACCCCGTCGCAGGAATTGAAACAGCTTTCTATTTCTCCCAGTTCTATTCTGTGCCCTCTTATCTTTACCTGTGTGTCCATTCTGCCAAGGAACTCTATCTCGTCATTTGCGTCGTATCTTCCCATATCTCCTGTTTTGTATATACGCTTGCCGTTTGGCGCTGTAACAAAGGATATATCGGTTTTTTCCTTGTCATTCAGATAACCCTTTGCAAGTCCGACGCCACCTATACATATCTCTCCCTTTACACCCATAGGGCATATGTTCAGGTTTTCGTCCATTACATACATTTCCTGATTCAAAAGCGCCCTGCCGTAGGGAATGCTTTTCCATTCAGGTCTGAGGGAACTATATTCATGGATATTAGACCATATAGATGCTTCTGTTGCGCCGCCCATACAAGCTATACGCACGTTTGGCATATACCTTTTCAGAGCGTCGGGAAGTTCAAGGGGTATCCAGTCGCCTGAAAGCATTACTGTCTTGAAGTTGTTATAAGTCAAATTCTTTTCTGTGTCAAGATACGAACAAAGTATCTGTGCAAATGCAGGAACGCTGTTCCATAAGGTAATATCATACTTGCTTATAAGTTCTGCCCAGTGGGAGGGATTAGTGTACTTTTCCTTTGAGGGATAAACAAGAGTACCTCCCACAGACAGTACACCGAATATATCATACACGGAGAGATCGAAATTAAGCTGTGACAGTCCGAGTATAGCATCATCTGAGCATACTCCGAATCTGTTGTTTATGTCCTCTATGGTGTTTACAGCAGCCTTGTGGGTTATCACCACTCCCTTGGGGACGCCTGTTGAACCGGATGTATGTATTATGTAAGCCACATCTTCAGGATTGCCTTCGGCTTTGAGCACGCTTTTGCCCGCTATGGGTAGAGTATCTGCCTTTATAACATCATACCCTTCAAAGCCTTCATCATAGCCACTTACCGTAAGAACCGCCTTAATGTCTGCATTATCCAGTACCAGCCTGCGCCTGTTTTTAGCCTGTTCCGCATCAATGGGGACATACCCGCAGCCCTCCGATAATATTCCAATTACCGCTGCTGTCTGCCATACCGATTTGGGCATGACTACGGCTATATATGAACCTCGTTTGACATCTCTTTTTCTAAGTTCCAGTGCGACCGCAGACGCTCTTTTTACAAGTTCGCTGTAACTCCATTCGTTTTCGCTGTCAGCCACCGCTGTTTTGTTAGGGTACATCTCGGCGCTTTTCAGTATATTTTCATGGATAAGATGTTCTGGCAGCCTTTGGTAGTTGTTTTCGTCGGAGTATTTTTCAGTCTCTTCCAATTCGATAAGACTGCTCTCGTTCCACTTACCGGCGGATCGGGCGAGTTCCCTTATCCTGTCCGAAAACAGTTCAAACATTCTTTCTGGCAGTCCTTGAGGGAATATGTCATCACGGACGTCCCAGTTTATGATAAGCCCCCATTTCCCGTCCATTACCTGACAGTCTATGAACACCTGAGGCGTCTGACTGATACCGCCCCGGTATCTTCCCTTCATAGCTCCGGACTGCTCATTGTTAATAAGTCCCACCGAACTTGTGAACACATAGGGCATAAGGAATTTATCACCTGTTCCGAGCCTTGTTTTCTCCCTTGCCACTTCCATACCCGTATACAGGCGGTTATCCAATACTTCAAACAAGGTCTTATTGGTATCTGCGGCTCTTTGTGAGAAAGTCATGTCACCTCTGTTGTCAATAGTGATAAGGCTTAGGGAAGTAAAATCGCCGATAAGGCTTTTTACCTGTTCGTCAAGGGGCATTCTGTTAAGGGTGGTGAGATTTAAAATGAACCTTTTATTTGTACTGAATCTTTCAAGCGCTGAACTATATGCCGTAACAAGCGCCGCAACGGGAGTAACACCTATCTTCTGTGCCTGTGACTTGAAAAACAACCAATCCTTTTCGGGAAGTCGCAGTTCAAAACGCTTAAATTCCTGTCCGCCTCTACCAACTACAGGCAGCTGTGGCGCCGAGGGAAGATCGTTTATGCGTTCTTTCCAGTATTTTTCAGCTTTTTTGTACATTTGGGTGTCGGGGATATTTTTGTATGCTTCCATGTAGTCACGGAAGGTAATGGTAAGTTTATGCTTTTCTATATCATCGCCGTTGTAGTAATACTCTTCAAATTTGTTTAGCATCAGCCAAACGCTTGTCCAGTCCACTATGAGCATATCAATGGAAAAGTGCATGACAGTACAGTTTCCAAGCTGTGAAAGTTCTACCTCAAAGAGCGGTAGTTCTGTCGTGTTGAATACTCTGTTCCCAAGTCGGCGCTTTATCTTCTCCATCGCTTCAGACTGCTGTGATTCCGAAAGTTCTGTAAGATCGTTCTCATTTAGCTCAAATCTGTTCCATTCGGGAAGAACTCTTTGCCAGCCTTCACGGTCTATGACCGCATGGAGCATATCGTTCTCAGATATGATTCTGTTCCAGATATTTTGTGTCTTTTCTCTTTCCAACTTGTCATATTCAAACTCCATGTAGATATGGCAGGCAAGACCGCCGTACTCCATGTTCTTTGACCTTCCCATAAGGTATGCGCCCTGAATACCCGAAAGAGAAAACCTTTCATATCTTTTTTCTTCGTCATGGATTATTTTAAGATCGTCCTTTGCACGGCTCAGATTTTCCATTAAGCTATCTTTGTTATTCTTCAAAAGCTGTACTATGTTACTGTTCATAACGCCTTGTGGTGCGGAATAACGCAGCTTCCCGTTGTCCGTCCAAAGTTTTATGCCCTTATCTTCCAAAGAAGCGATAAGATCGTCGGTTTTCATTTCTTCACTATTTTCATTCATTTCTATATCTCTCCAAATTCCATATCTTCATTGCCGTTACCGCTCTCATCTATCAGCTTTCCAAGCTGACGAATTGTAGGATTTGCATATATCTCAGATAATCCTATGTTTATACCCCTGTCGTGCAGCTTTGTATTGAGAGTAATACCTTTAAGGGAGTCGATACCCGAATTTATAAGATTTGCCCCGACACTTACATTTTCATTGCCAATCATCTCGCCGATAAGCGCTGCAAGCATCGTTTCCGTTTCCGTCTCGGGCGCTTCATATACTTCGTCCTCCGCCTGTACCATATTTACTACAGGCAGATTCTTTCTGTTCACCTTTTTATTGGCAGTATAAGGCAGGCTTTCCATAATGATTATATCATCGGGTATCATATAATCCATTACCCTGCTATTAAGCGCCGTATACATTTCGGTCATATTCGGATATGCATGGTTCGTATCTTCCCGAGGCAGGATAAATTTTTCATTACCTTCGGCGGTGAACACCCTTATAGGCGTATCTGTACCGCCTGTGCTTTGAACGTCACTTACTGCCCCTGTCCCCGGCACAGACATGGGCGTTACATATGCGAACAGCTTTTGAACGCCGTTTACCTCCTTGACCGTTGCCACTGCTTCGGACACGTTTTCGCACCGACACAGACAGCTTTCTATCTCTCCCAGTTCGATACGGTAGCCGTACAGCTTAACTTGAAAGTCCTTGCGTCCCAAAAATATCACATAGCCCTTTGGTGACAGAAGTCCAAGATCGCCTGTTCTGTATATGCGGCCCAGCTTTTCATGGTTAAAAAACTGTTTTTTGGTACGCTCCTCATCATTGAGGTAGCCATGGGCAACTCCTCTGCCGCCTATGCATATCTCTCCACGAACTCCGGGGGGACAAATGTTGTCATCATCGTCCATTATCCAGATGGTCTGATTATCAAGGGGATAGCCGTAGGGTACGGAGTTCCAGTCCTTTTCCACTTCTTCCACAGGATAATATATCGACCAAATGGCCCCTTCCGTTGCACCGCCCAAGCTGATGACCTGTGCATTCGGGAAGGTATTTTTTATCTTTTGGAGAAGGTTCAAAGGTATCCAGTCACCGCTTAGCAACACTGTACGCAGCGAATTGTATTTTTGTCCCTCATCAAGATTGTTTATTAAAAGTTCCATTATGGAGGGGACTGTGTTCCATATAGTGACGCCCTCTTTGGTCATAATATCTTTTATCAAGTGCATATCATATGCCGATGGAGCAAGTTTTAGCTGTGCCCCCGAGGAAAGTGCACCGAAAATATCGAAGACCGAAAGATCAAAACTGAAAGAGGAGATACCGATAATTTTATCATCACTGTTTATAGAGAATCTGACGTTTATATCCGTTATCGTATTGCAGACGGCATCATGGGTTATCACCACGCCCTTTGGCGTACCTGTACTTCCAGATGTGTATATAACATAAGCTATGCTTTCAGGCTCGGAGAGATCGTAGCGCCGTCCACATTCACCGTCGGCAAGTATTTCCTTTACATTCTCATCGGTGAGTATCAATTCGCTTTCCGACTGTTCCTTTATAAATTCAAGTCTTTTTTGAGGACAATTATGTGCAACGGGGATATAGTACCCGCCTGCTTTTATGACGCCTAATGCCGCAACAACAGCATTTCTGCTCCTTGTCATTCGCATGATAATAGCCGATCTCGCCTTGTGGTTTTTGATTATGTGATCTGCGACAATATCGGAAAAACGGTCAATTTCACTGTAGGTGTAGCTTTGCTTCATGTCGGCAACCGCTGTTTTGTTGGGAAATTTTTTCACCTGATCTGCAAAAAGTCTTACAAGAGTGTTTTTTTCCTTTTCCTTGAATGTGTCGTTGTATTTAAAAGCAAAGGAATCGTATTGCTGCTGAAGCTTTTCTGTATTATCGGTGATGATACTGCAATATTCCTCTTGCATACTCTCTATTCTGCCTTCCGGGAAATACTCTCCCAAAAAATCCCAGTGGATGCAAAGCCGTCCCTCTTTAAGGGAAATCTGATTATCAAGTATCACTTGCGGCGTTTGACTTATCTGATACCGCCTTTCGCCCAGCCAGTCCCATTTACTGCCTGCAAGATCAAACAGCATACAGGTACATACAGCAGGGAACGGGAAACCGTTTCCGCCGCCGTTTAGGGACATATAATCCTTTATCAGTTCCGAGCTTGCGACGCTTCCGTGTTTTTTTCGGAGGCTTATTTTTTTCTGTGTTTCCTTTGCCGCTTCTTTAAGGCTTTTTTTCATGCTGAAATCGAAATCCACAAGCATGACCTCGGTAAAATCGCCTATGGCATTTAAAAGAGCTTTGGCATTTCCCTTTCTGTTGGACATGGTCATGTTAAGCGTTATCCTGCTCTGACCGCACCACCTTGATAGCAGCTTTGCATAGGCGGCAGTAAGATATACCGACGGGAGTATCCTTTCGCTTTTCAGTTCACGACTTTTTGCTCCCCACTTATCCGCAGGAACACTTATTTCACGGGTATCAAAGGTGCGTTCCTCATTGCCGCCTGTTCTCTCAAAATGGGGACCCGAAGGAAGTTCCTCTATTATCTCTTTCCAAAACGCCTTGTCATTGTCATAATTTTCAGCTTTTTTCTGTTCCTTTAAAGCAATATGATCTTCAAAGGCTTCTATGGATATTTCCCGTACAGGCTCGTCCTTTTCATAGTATTTATACAGTGATTCGATAAGTATTTCCGTACTTAGTCCGTCCATTATCATCATATCTGAATCAATTATCATCACATTTTTATCCCTGCCCGTAATGCATATATTAAATTCAAACATAGGCCAGCTGTCAAGATCGAAAATACGGTTTGAGCAGCGCTTTCTTATCTCCAGTAGCTTTTTCTCCTGCTCTTCATAGGAAAGGCGGGAAATATCCGTTTCCTTTATTCTGTAATATTCGGGGGCTTCGTCCATGCAGCACTGCATACCGTCAGAGGTGATATAAGACCTTAATGACGGCTGTTCTTTTATTACGCTGTTAAGCGCCTTTTCCAACTTGTCTTTGTCAAGGCTTGTCATGCATTCAATGTAAAAATGAGTAGAGATCCCTCCTAAAAAAGTACCCTTGCTGCGTCCGTAAAAGTAGGAACGCTGCACATCAGACAATGGTAAATATTTATTGTTCATTATTCCTCCCAAAATTTATTTGTTTTTTACCGTATCAATTTCTTTTCTACCTGACCGCAAATGTCCCTGCTGCAAGTTTCGCACACATCATGTCCGCCGCTTAGCATGACATTTTCAAATTTTCCCAGTGTAAAATCCTTCCAGAGCAAACTGTCTTCTTCGGACATATAGGCGTCTTCCCGACCTATGAATGAAACTATATCCCCCTCCAAGGGAGCGCTTCTGTCGTAGCTGTACCCCTCTGCAAGGCTGAAATCCTTCACCGTCAGCTTTCTGTAATATTCCATGACGAATTTATTATTAAAAAAAGAATCGTCAAGGGGCATGAACTCCTTTAAGAACCTGATAAATCCATCCATGTCAAGCCGACTTATAGGCTTGCCTTCAAAGTATGTCGGGTTGAACTTGTTAGGTGCGGGAATGCTTACCGAAAAAAGTGTCGACAGTATAAGACCGTATTTTTCTTTCAGATACAGCGCCGCTTCATATCCCACCAGACTGCCTGCGCAATGACCTAAAAAAGCAAATTCTTTTTCCCTTATAAGCTCAATGCACTCATCACAAAACTGCTGTGCGAGTTCTGTTATGGAATCTGGCATGGGATCTTTAGCACGTTTTTCCCTCATGGGATATTGAACGGGATATATGTCTATATCCTCATTCAGATACTCATGCCATTTGTGATAGGAGGAGGCTGTTCCTCCCGAACATGGAAAAATAAACAGGCTCACCTTTCCGTTTTCACTCACTCTTTCATTGAATATCCACTTGTTCATAGTTTTACATGATCCCCTCTCACATTTCTGATGTATTTTCTCAATGTTTTGCTTATCTGTGCTGTAACAAGGTCACAGTGTTCATTGATAAAGAAATGATTTCCCGGAAAATTCTTTATGGAAAAACCACGGGGAGAATACTTCTTCCATGATATTAGATCGGATTCGGTAAGTTCGTCCTCCAGACCGTTGAAAACAGTACAGCCGCAGCAGAATTTTTCGGTCATTTCCGAACAGTAAGTTTCGGTCATTTGGTAATCGGAACGTATTATAGGGAGAAAATACTTCACAAACAGCGGTTCTTCGATCACTTCCTCGGATATCCCTCCAAGTCTTATCAATTCACGCTTCATGCCCTCATTGTCCATTTTGTGGAATTCGGTAAGATGTGCGCTGTCGTTGTTGAGATGAGGAGCATAATTTCCGGACATAAATATATGTACAAGATTTTTCTTCATTTCAGAGTCCTCGCTTATCCTTCTGTACAGTTCATAGACTATAAAACAACCCATGCTGTGCCCGAATATCGCAAATTTATCCCCGTCGTAGTTCTTGGAGATGGTGTTGTAAATATCATTAGCTGCTGACTGTATGGACGTATAGGGCTCATCTTTGAACCTTGCGCCTCTGCCTGCAAGTTCCGGCGCTACTATTTCAATATCACGGGGCATATACGATCTCCATTTGGCAAAAACTGACGATGAACCTCCTGCGTAAGGAAAGCAAAATATCTTCATAATTATAATCCGCCTTTCTGCGAAAGACACCAATATGGTTATGAAAAAAGCGCTTTCGCTAAAATTGTTTATGCGATATAATGTAGTTGAGTGAAACGGTCAACTACAGAAACCGTGGAGGCGAGCGGCAGGGCTGTATAGCGGCAACCCCGCATAATTATATGGTTCGATTCTCTATTTAGGCATAAATTGAAATGGCGCAAACAAGCAGTCCTTAAACTTATCTCTTTCAAGTCGAAGTTGATATATGACATTTAAAATCTTCCGTCAGAATTGTTATGAATCCGATGTGCATAAAACACGGATTTATACCTGTATCGGTATCACTGATGCCAACAATATTACAGAATACAAACAAGCTCGTTTTTCATCTTTCTCTTATCATATCTCATATTCTTCATCAAACTGCCAACCGCAGTATATGCCTTTTTCTTTACATTTTTTTCTGTAATCATCCATTATATTTTCCGAAAGTATATCATTTGCCCAGTATATGCCTATATCGTCGTTTCTTTCAAGTACTGCAAGTATCACAGATGCCGCCGAATACGCCGTTATATCCATAGTATTTTTTAAGTCAATACGGAGCTTGACATTTTTTATTTCGTCGTCCTTTATTCCTTTAGCGATGATATACAGCAAAGACCACTCATCATTCGGTGTCTTTGTTTCAATTTTTTCCAAGTATTTCGACAGTTCCGAGTAAAGCTGATGAAAATCCATTTCATTGCAAAGTTGATAATATTTCATAGCCATAAGGCCCACCACATTATCGCTTGTAATATTATACCAGCGGCATTCCTCTATCATATCATCGGGATATGTTTTCAGCGCTGAATACAGCTCATTGCCAAGAAACTGTTTCATCATTATTTTTTTATCAAAAAGTTCGTTATCGCAACTTTCAAAACCGTTACCGCATTTAACAGGTTTACCGTTTTTATAGTATCCGTTAATACAGCGGGGACTTGAGCCGCTCATTATTATATCAAGATAACTCATAACGGAATATATTTCCGAGCCTCCTGAGTATCCTGTCAGACTGTCTATCCTGTCAAATTGTTCTATCACCTTTTTTAGCATCACACCGGTTATTCCGGGATAATACCCTGCAGCTATATAAAACTTTCCTTTGCCGTCCACTCTTGACATAACCTCATCGTTAAACATCAGTGCATCAGTAACATCGACATACACCGCGCCTGCCTTCGCTGAAGCAAGAGCCACTTTTTCAAATAAAACGTATGCAGGGCCTGCACAATTGAGTACAACATCACATTCGCCGCAAAAATCTGAAAGTTCTTCACCGTCATTTATATCGAGATGTTTCCACCTGAAGTTTTCAGGATATTTGCAAAAATCAGGTTCACTCCGCTGACCGCCAATGATTTCGACATTTGCACTCGAAAGGTAACTGCAAATAATAGGACCTATCGTTCCGCCACAGCCAATTACTCCAATCTTTTTCATAAAATTCTCCTTGTTTTCAGGATGATATTTTTGCAATTGTTATAGTACATACAAACTCAACTCAACCTTTTTTTATCTACTTTCTTTGCTATTGCACGAACAGAAAGACATTCAAAAAAGTCATATATTTCCAATCCATCTACTTCTTCCGACAGTTTCATATATATACGCATAGCCATAAGAGAATTGCCACCCAATTCAAAAAAATTATCGTCTATACCAAAATCCTCTCTACCGAATACCTGCTTCCACACTTCCAATATTCTTTCTTCAGTTTCAGTCATTTATCATTACTCCTTTTTTATACGATGCAAATATTTGTGCAACTTATCTTACAATACATAATCTGTAGGAATACAGACTATAAGTTAAAATGTAAACCATTTAGTTTGCTATGGCTAACTAAAACTTCAAAAAAATAAGTCCTATCTATAGACCGAAATATTCTGCTATTTACGAATAGATCATCCGCAACAACGTTAACAGTACCCTTGCGGACATTTACACAAATGATTATTTGATCGCCAAAAAACTTTTTCTCTTGCCAATGTATCACTGCTTAAAAGTTAGCTATAGCTAACTTTTAAGCAGTGATACAAAATGTTCCTGTTTAATATTATACCGTGCCTATATCAGTTTGTCAACCCTGAATTATATAGGAAACCAGTAAATCGTCATATGCGCTGAATATTCCATTTCGATCGCAGCAAGTCCTGCCCAGTTTGTCTGACTTTTACACGGCGCCATGCAAAGAGTGTGGTCTATGATTAATTCGGAAGAATTTGAAAAATGTTTTATCCAGTGGGTATCCGCTGGCTGCCGATGAACAAACGGAGAAATTGTCAGTATTGATGGAAAAATTGTGAGAAGAAGCAAGGATACAGGCAAAAATCTGATCCATATGGTAAGTGCGTGGGCAAATCAGATGGTTGTAGGACAACTGTCAACAGACGAAAAATCAAATGAAATCACAGCAGTGCCGGAATTGCTTGCGGCTTTAGATATCACTGAAAAAATTATTACGGAAGATGCGATGAGCTGTCAATAAGAAATCGTGAAGACAATTGTGGAAAAGAAAGCAGATTATGCAATTATATGGGCTTAATTATCTGAGCAATTACATAATGAGACAAATTAAACGATTTAATCAGAAAACGATAGCATTAAAAAACGTTAATCCCTAAAATAAAACGACAACTTGATATCGTTTTATTTTACCCCGAAAATGACAAACAGCCAAAGTGATTTTAACCTCACTGTGGCTGTTATCGTTTGATGATTGCCAAAAAACACCTGTTTCTCGGCTTTTTTAAATAAAAATGCACCCAACGATTGTATCATTCGTTAGGTGCAGATATGGTGCGGATAACAGGAGTTGAACCTGCACCGAGTTTCCCCGACTGGCACCTGAGGGTAGGGTAACGATAGTGCAAAGTAATCCCCGACTTATTTGACGTACAGCAGAGTTACTGAAGTTTTCCCCATTTGCGAATACAGAATCCGGAATAAAGAGAAGCTTTTAATATATATGTGACAGATAAAGCATAAATATTCAGATCTTCTGAATACATAGCTCCGAGCTGATTTGCAGCAAAAGCATATTCAAACCAACTGCCGCGGAAAAAAGATGAAATAAAGTACGGGCACACAATAAATACAAAAGATATGAAAAAGGTGAATACCGTATTTTTTGCAAAAATGCTGACTGCACAAATAAATAATGCCGCAGCTGCGCATGAAAATGATTTGATAACAGCGTCATTCATATAATATTGCTTTAATGAATCGCCAGAAAACGCTTTGTATCCCATCAAGTTTTTGATGTCAAGATCAGAATGATCCGCCTTTATGTGCAGTACAAATGTTACATATTGAACTATGTACAAAGCTAAAGCAACTGCAAACGCCAATACTATGACCATAATGAGCTTTGATATGCACACATAATTTTTTCCGTATTTTGACGTTAGCAGCATGGCAGCAGCTTCAGATTGATACTCGCTGTCAAATACAGGTATTATTAAGCAGATAATTGTCAGCGCGACAATATAATTAAATCCCGAATTAGTGAAAAAATCTATCCACGGGGTATCATAAAAGAATACTCCTTCGCCGATCTCATCAAAATAGCTGCACTTCTGCATCAGATATTCAATTGTTGAAAGTTCTGCCAGAGCTCTATTGAAATCGGAATTATGCGCTTCAAATTCATCAAGTAAAATCGTATTTTGCTTGTACGCAGTTATCATGTTTTCATGCTCGTTTATAGTCTGATTTATTTCATAATACCTGTTCAAAATTATATTGCGTTTTTCCTCAGTATATTCGCCTTCAAGCTGTTTCATATAATTTATATATATCTCATCGGAATATTCATGCTCAAAATTTCTGGGAACTAATATTAATAATATCTGCATTAAAACAGCGGCAATGATTATAAGGGATCTTTTTGAATATATTAATTTTCTAAATTCATAAAGTATAATTTTCATTTTTTCTCACCAGCCATACCGCCTTCGTCAAAAAAGTACATATATACATCTTCAAGAGTTGGCTGCGCTGCAACAGCATTTTCAAATGGTTTTACGTCAGACACAATGTGCAGGCTTACTTCTTCTCCGTGCTTGATTATGTTTGCATTGGAATTTAACAGAACATATTCTTCAGCTTCATTTATATCTGAAGGTTTATTCCATACCTTTCCTACTATATGCTCTTCAACCTGCGAAGTGCTTCCGGAAAGTATAAGCTTGCCCGACTTCAAAAGTATTACATTATCCGCAATCGTTTCAACATCTGAAACTATATGCGTTGCTATTATAATTATTTTATTTCTTCCGATTCGGCTCAATATATTTCTGAACCTCATGCGCTCTTTAGGATCAAGACCGGCTGTAGGTTCGTCAAGAATAAGCACCTTCGGATCATTTAGAAGAGAAACGGCAATGCCTAGACGACGTTTCATTCCTCCTGAATATTCACCGTATTTTCTGTTGGAGTCTGACGAAAGATTTACAAATTCAAGAAGCTCATCTATTCTGCTTTCCGGACCTGCAATGCCTTTTAAAACAGAGAAATATTTCATTAGATCATATCCTGTGAATGACGGATAAAAGCCCGGATTCTGAGGTAAATATCCTAATATGCCGCGAAATTTTGCTCCCATTTTTACAGTATCTTCATTATCAAGCGTGATATTTCCGCTGCTTGGCTTGGTTAATCCTGCAAGAATATTCATAAGAGTACTTTTTCCCGCACCGTTCGGTCCAAGAAGCGCCTGTATACCGTCTGTCAGTGTAATGTTAAAATCATCAAGCGCAATTTTGGTTTTATATTTCTTTGAAATGTTATTAAATACAAGCTTCATATCGTCACCTCTTTCGATTTACCATATTTTCTTAATGCAACAGCAAGGCAAGTCAACATTATAACAGCAGAAATAAGCAAAACAAGAAAAAGTCTGCTTATCTGGAAACCGAAAATATCAATATAGTCAAATGTCCTGAAATAACTTTTTATGTTTAAAAGTCCTTGCGGCAGAAAGCATCTTAAACTGTTGTAAATTTTATATTCTGACGCTAAGGCGCTTGCGTTTTCAGTTGTATATATGAAATAATAAGTAATTATTATTAAAGGAATTATTCCGGCAGATAAGGAAACAGCATATGACACAAACTGTTTACGGCATAAAACCGACACCATAGCTGTAATTGCCGCGATCATAATATAAAACAATAGTTTACACAAAAATTTTATCAAAAAATAAATACCTGTTGAAATCAAATACGGACAAAATTCAAATTCGGGAAAGCTTTGCAAGGGCAGTGACAGATCATTTACATCAAAGAATATTTTTCCGAATATAATCTGGATCAAAGCTGTAAAAACTGTTATTGCTGTTACAACAACTGAAACTGAAGCAAATTGTTTTATAAATAAACTGCGCTGTCCGTTAAGTGAAGAATGGATCATTTTATATGCGCCGCATGAAATATCCATTGTGAACATCCTTACAGCCAACATTACAACAAATGCAATCATTGCATATTCCCATATGGTATTATCGAAGAAAAGCTGCACACCTTCAATATTACCTGTGTCTTTAAACTTTAGATCAATAGTTCTGTTGTATTTTTCTATAACAAGCTCATTGGATTTTATAACAGATGTGTTAGGATCAGTCTTGCTCTTTTCCTCCGATATATTATACAATGCATCCTCTACAAGCTGACGGCGGTTATTCGGAAATTTTTGATAAATATAGCTTGCATTGCTGTATGCGTTGCTGTAAATAATATAGTCCTCCATAATGTTTTTGCCGTATTTACCCGGCTTTTCAAACGCCGAATCTCCCAGTTCATTAATTTGAATTTGCAGCAGTTCAAATTGGCTGTATAAATCAATCAAAATTTCTTCGTCTGACATTTTACTGTTGTTTATATCCGCCAATAATTCTTCATACGCATTATTCGATGAGTTTCTGCTCTTTAATGCATTTACCGCAAAAACTGAAAAAAAAACGAATACAACTAACATACAAATATATGTAAACGGCGAAGAGAATAATTTTTTTATTTCATATAACACGCTTACTCTTCCTCCATTTCAATTGTTTTATATTCGGTGGAATTATCTTCGAAAATAAAAATAAGTTTCTCCGTACTATTAATGATAAAAACAAAGCCCATGCCGCTGGTGGATACAATATTGAGATATTCCGAATTAATATATTCTTTACCATCTGAAAACGTATACTTCAAATCAAGCTTTGTTGATTTCTTGTTTTTAATATCATATTGATAGCAATCTTTTGTTACATAGCTTTGATAATATATTCTATTATCAGTTACATAATAATTAACATAGCAATCGTCTAATAATTTTGCGGATCCTGAGCCGTCAGCTTTTGCTGTATAAAGAATAGGTATTTCGTTTTCATATTTTACATAATAAATATATCCATTTTTAGCGCGAACCTGACCTACCTTATCTGCAATCTTTTCAGTTTTTCCACTCTCAATCTTGTATATATAAAGCTCCAGATTTTCTGTAGTAAAATAAAGATAACCGTCAGCAGCACAAAATCCCATACAAAGACTATCCGATATAGTTGCAGGGGCAGTAATTTCCTTTGTATCAGTGTTATATGTAAAATAATAAGTCGGGCAAACAATATACAACAAATTGTTATGTCTTACCAAAGCGGTTATTACGCTTTTATTATCAGGATAAATCTCAGCTTCGTACTCCGTATAATAATCATTAGTCAATATTACAGTCTGATCATTACCGCTGAAAAACATTACTTTGTTGCCGTCTATGTAGTATATTCCATTAGAAACGGCAACAGGAGAAATTATATCCTGATAGCTTATACAGCCCGGAGAAGTAATTTCATCGTGGGCGCATCCCGGAATTTGACATACATACTGTACACGGCCGCTTTGCAGATTGATTTTAGTATTTGGAATACTGAAATTATAAAAGTAATTTGAATCAACCGTAGTAGTTAGGTTCATAATATTGTATGGTTTGTCATCATAATCAAAATCATCTAAGTTGATATTTAATTGACTGTCCTTAATTTTTTGTTCGGTATTTGATAGATCTACATAATCTCCTTTGCTTTGATTACAACCACATAATGTTATAAAAATAAAAGAACTTATGATACATATTGCTTTTTTAAATGAATGCATAGTATTAACTCCTTCGGTTTATATTGAGGTCAGCCAGAAATTTGCTTATATTAGACCCTTATTCAACTCTTTTCCGTCAGCTATTTCTTAAATATCCTTATTCGTTATATGAAAATCTTTTCATTTATAATACAATCCAGTCCCTAAAATGCTTGTGAACATTCTGTAAATATTCTGTCGAAAAACAGCTTAACGAACCTCCATTGGATATTTATTTGTATTTGACTCCTTTAATTTAAGAGATTTGAACTCTGATCTTAGGCGTTGAATATGAAGTTAAATCTTCACTTTTATCTGCTGGTATAGCAATTGCTTGAAATGTATGCAAGCCTGAATCTGGGATATAGTTATTTGGAATACAATATTGATATGTTCTGCTTCCGTTTAAACAATTCACCTCATAAGAGTAGTTTCCATCAAAAATATCCACTAACATTCCATCACATAAAACTAAAATATAATATGAAATTTCCTTTTTATCTCCACTGTTAAACTTAACATACAAATTTTTATTTTCATTAGTAAGAAGTACGTCATTATAAAAATGAGTTTCTAGCGCCCTATTGTCATTATCTTTTACAGTTAATTCACCTATATCTATTCCATAATATTCTTCTTTTTTAGGTATATTAATATAGAAATTGGAATTGGAATTTGAATTTTTCAAATTATCATCTATAGAATGTGCGCTATTTAATATTGTATACGAAATTTCTCCGCTATATGATCCTAAACCACGTTCAGGAATATCCTCGGGGAAATAAACACACACTATTGTTATTATATTTACATCATATGAACAATTAAAGCTTACATCTGTCAAATTATCATTGGCAACTTCCACAAATATATCGTTAAATATTTTATATTTATCATTATTGTTTATACAAAATTCAATTGGCTTTCCATCTGCTAAAATCCACATACGCATGGGTGCATATTCTGTATACATACTTTTATCCGTAGTTACATTAGTCAAAACCTTTATGTTTACTAGTTCATTTTTATTAATTTCTATTTTGTTCTCAAGTGGAGTATATGAACTATTATTATAAAAAGCATTTAATGATGTATTAAATGTGAAATCTTTATTTAATTCTGTAGTATTTTCAAATGAACTATAATCAATTGTACTATTTAATAACGATTCATTATTGTTAATCTCACTATTTTTCTTATTAAAGCAACCTGTTAACATCACTGTTAATATCATACCAATTAATATAATTTTACTTATACGCATTTTTAACCAACCCCAAAAATTTACAATAATTAGAAAACAAAAAGGATTCAACTATGATATATGAATAAAAAGCTGAACCCTTTGATAATATTAATTAGAAAGCACGATTACACTCTTGCGAAGAAGTGCCATAAGCAGACGATGAGGTTGTAGTCTTTGAATTACAATAAGAGTATGCTCCGGAATAAGATGCAGCCTTATATGCCTTAACACTATTGGCCGTACCGGAATTTGAAATTGGAGTAGATGAATTTGAAGTTGTTAATGTTCCAGTAATATTGAAATATGTTTTTAATGAAGAACCTGTCGAGATATCTGATACAACGCCATAATAATAAACATTTACTCCACCAGCAGGCTGATAGTAATCAGTATATACTCTTGAACGAATATTAACTGTACCTCCTGTACCACCAGTGGTAGTTTTATTTGTTGTGCCTTTGTAAGTAATTGCGCTTGCGTTCATACTTCCCATACCAACAGCCATAGTAGTCGTTGCCATGACAATAGCAATCAGCCTTTTAAACGTTTTTTTCATTTAAATGTCCTTTCCGATTGATTTTATCAATCATAAAAATATTTATCTTACACATTTAACTTGTAGAAAATGTGTTTGATATTTAGTTCTTTTTCGCTTAAAGCATCGCCTTAATATTTTTCGTTTCTGATAAAAACTTTCAACTGTGCGTAATAAATATTATACAATAAAATACTTTATAAAGTCCATTTAACTGTTTATAGCTTAACATATTAAATAAATTTTGTCAATTGATAAAAAGACAAAATTAGGCAAAATTATTTGTGCATTATGCACTGATTTCATGTCGAATTTTGTAGATAACGCAAAAACTAATAACACCAGCTTGAATTGGTAACTGGTTTTTCCTTATTATTAAAATCTTTTTTATCAGTGGTTATAAATATATTTAACTTTTAACCGCGCATATTAAGAGGGATTAGTATACAAATGCTTATATTTTTCCCTTTACTGTTTGCTTGAAAGAAACGTAAAATAAGTTTTTCGATTTAGTTATATAGTATTATGAGTATTTAAATTTATTTTAGTTATAAATATCTGACGCTATCTTGACAATCGCACATTACCATGTTAAAATAAAAATGTAACGACAGAGTTCTGTTTAAAATGACAATTAAATATCAAACGCCAATTACATAAACATATTTCAAAGAGCATAAGGCTCGTACATATTTAGGCACGATTCAGACGGAAAAGCTTCCGCCTTTAGTCGTGGTTAAGTATGTGCGGGCTTTTTCTGTTTGACGGTACATAAAATTTCGTTAAAGCGCCGCATAACGTTCTTGTGAGCGCCGCACGCGGCAGATAGGATAAAATAACGGAAGCTTGAAAATTAAATATTTATTAACAAAGGAGACTGACTGAATGAAAGAACTAAAAACCAAAACCTGCGAGGAAATCATGACCACAGTATACAAGCCTATCGAATTTGCAGTTGACGGTTTAATTGCGCAAGGTCTTTACATTCTGGCAGGAGCGCCGAAGGTCGGGAAATCGTGGTTGGCTTTAGACCTTTGTCTGAGCATAGCAAAAGGAGAAAAAGTGTTAGGTCGGACGGTTTCTCAGGGCAAAACGCTGTATCTTTGCCTTGAGGACAGCTATGAACGAATACAAAAGCGGCTTTATGAAATTACAGACGAACCGACAGAAAAGCTTTTCTTTGCTGTCATGGCGGAAACAATCGGAAACGGTCTTGAAATCCAGATCGAAAGGTTCAAGTCGGAGCACGCTGATTTGAAACTTGTTGTAATCGACACGCTGCAAAAGGTTCGCGGGTCAACGGAAAACAGCTACGGCTCGGACTATAAGGAACTGTCTGTTTTGAAAGGTCTTGCCGATAAACTGAGGATTACCGTTTTACTTGTTCACCACACACGAAAATGTAAAGACAACGATCCTTTCAATATGATTTCCGGCAGCGCTGGTATAAGCGGCTGCGTTGACGGAAGCCTTGTACTCATAGAAACAAAGCGCGGCAGCAGAACCGCCAGGCTCTACTGCGTCGGACGCGACATTGAAAATCATGAGCTAAACCTTGCATTTGAAAGTAACCGTTGGACAGTCACCGATGAGGAATCTCATCCGCCAAGCAAAGACAACATTTTCCTCGCCGCTGTTTACGTATTCATCAAGGACGCTGGTCATTTCGAGAGAACTGCAACTGAGTTGATTGAAGCTTTAAAAACTGTTTCAACTGAAAAATTTCATGCAAATCGTGTTACAAGAGATTTGGTTCAGAACGGTTACAAACTGAAGCAATGCGGTATTGATTTCTGTTGCGGCCGAAATCATTCGGGAAGAAAAATTATTCTTGATTACTGTTCCGCGCGTGACGGCAGTGACAGTAAAAACGGCAGCGGAGTTACTGTCACGAAACAGCTTACAGAAGTGTTGCAAAGTCAGTAACAACGTTGTCTATTGTGCGTGTCAGTAGAATTTGAAATATATTTTTACTGTCACGCTTAACGGTTACCGTCACGCAGATTTACGAGCCAAATCCGCCCGAATTTGCCCTCCCAAATTCAATCAGGAATATATCGGCATGAAGTATAAAAACGCCGCAAAAGCCAACGTGGAGCGTTTGCGGGCGGATGAATAAAATTAATACAGAGGTGGTGCAATATGTGCAGCTGGTAATTTACACAAATGGAGGAATTTGAATTACTTCAAAAACTCAAATATTTACTTGCTAGTTAAAGGTCAGGGGTCAAAGCCCCCAGACCGTTCACAGCGGACGAGCAAAGCCCGCCGCGGAAACGCCCTAAATACGCCGTTTGTACAAGAGGATCGTGTAGTATTTCAACGGCTGTCTTATGGGGCCGGAAATAGGATTTTAGTTGAATTCAGGAGTCACAGATACCGAAAAGCGCGTAAAATCGGCATTTATTCAGGGGACGTGACAGGGAAAGGAGCAGATTTATGGCAAAGACAAGAATGGCTGTGTATTTTCAGCCGGAAACAATTAAGAAGATCGAACAGGAATATCGCGGGGACAACTGCGCTTCAAAAACGGAGTTTATTGAGAAAGCCGTTAAGTTCTACATCGGCTATCTCAACGAGGAAGATAACATAAACTATCTCTCCCCTATGATAACCGAAACGGTCAAGGCGCAGATAAAGGGTACGGAGCAACGTCTTGCACGTTTGCTTTTCAAGGTCGCTGTGGAGCTTGGAAAGCTGTCGCATATGACCGCCGCTGTAAACGAGGTTGACGATGATACGCTTAACAGCCTTCACGCTATGTGCGTAAACGAGGTTCGAAGAATAAACGGCATTATTGATTACGAGGACGCTGCGGAGTATCAGAACAGCTAAAGGGAAAGGAAAAGTTAAAATGGATAATTTAAAAATCACAAGCAGAAAAGGATTGATATTAATTTTCAGGAGAGCGATAGGATGGCGAAAAGAAAAGATCCCCCTAAAATCAATATGGTCGTCGTTACATACAACGGCGACAGAAAATTATTTAATTCGTTTATGGAGTCAATGATTCTGGACTATTTAAATTCAGGAAGTATGCCCAAACGCTCCGGCTCCAATTTTATTGATAAGGTAGAAAATTATTCGAAAACAGCGTAATTGCTGGACTTTAAAGGTCTTGTGTGGTAGTGTCTGTCGTAAAGGCGGGCACACCCTGCGAGCCTGCCGGAAAAATCGGATTGGAGGAAAAATTTATGAGAGCATGGCTGTACTATCGATTATCTCGCGACGAGGACGAGGAGATGAATTCGCTTAATAATCAGCGGCAAATTTTAGTTGATTATGCAGAGCAAAACGGATATGATATCATAGGCGAGAGCTTCGACGACAACGTTTCCGGAATGACTTTTAACCGAAAAGGTCTGGGAGAACTCGAAATCGCTGTCGACGAGGGTAAAATAGATGTGGTTCTTGTCAAGGATTTATCAAGACTCGGACGGCATCGTACTCAATCGGAGCTGTTCATTGACCATCTGCGGCAGAATAATGTCAGGGTATATTCCGTAACCGAGGGTATCGATTCAACCAATGAGAACGACGATTTAATGATCGGCTTCAAGCAAATATTTAATGATTTTTACGCTAAAGACATAAGCAAAAAGGTTAAGGCCGGTATGCGGCAGAAGCAGAAAAACAAAGGTCTTGTACTTACTTTACCGCTCGGTTATCGTTTGGATAAAAACACAAACGAGGTGGTAATCGACGAGGAAACAGCTTGGATTGTGCGTGATGTATTCAAGCTTTACGTCGGCGGCTACGGCTTGACAACGATTGCTAAAAAGCTGAACGCGGACGGTATTCGATCGCCGGATTACTATTTTAACAGAAAGCTTGCCGACTGGAAGCCGGATATTTCCAAAAGATATTTATGGGCACAGACTTCCGTTAAAAGAATGCTTTCTAATGAACTATACATTGGAACTCTGGTCAATCACAAAACTGTAACCTCTAAAATCTACAAAACAAAAACCTTTATTCCGCCAGAAGAACAGTATCGGCATGAGAATTTCTGCGAGCCTATAATTGATATAGCTACTTGGAATCAGGCTCAGTTTTTACTGGAACAGCGTTCAAAAATCAATCCGCGCTCAAAAAACGGCAGGAGGCTTCACCGGTATGCGGGACTGATAAAATGCGCCGACTGCGGAGCCGGATTCACAGCCCGCAGACGAAAATGGCGTGGGAACGAATACGTTGAATACACCTGCAGCAGCAATCATCGCTACGGCAAACAATATTGCACTCCGCATACAGTCAGAGAAAGTCAGCTTGACGAACTTGTGGAAAACGAAGTGAAATCACTAAGAGATAACATCTTATCTGAGAGCGATAAGTACGATAAAATCGTCAGGGATTGGCTCAGGAAGAAACCATTATATGAACAGCAGATTCAAACTAATACCGATAAAATACTAACTCTTAAACAACAAATCGAAGATTTAATCATAGAGCGTATCGGCGATAGGGAACACGCTGCAGTCTACAACAGTATGATTGCTAAGCGTGAGGAAGAAATAGAATTCCTTGAAAAAAAGATAGCGGAACTCAAAGAATATGACAAGGTCTGTAAACATCAAAAAGAACAGCTTAAAAATACAACGCAGATACTTGATGAAATACTGTCCGAGGGTACGATATCTGACGTCAATCTTAGAATGCTGGTAAAAAAGATAACTATTCACCAGAACGAGGACAAAAGTCTTGACGTTAACTTTGAGATGAACGGAGATTTTAGCGGCAGCACAAGTGTTTTTATTGAAACTGATGAATCCAAAACTGCATAATTTAAAGGCTGTAAGCTCTTATTTGCTTACAGCCTTTTTTGTCGTTGGTGCGGATAACAGGAGTTGAACCTGCACCGAGTTTCCCCGACTGGCACCTGATGGTAGTGTAACGACAGTGATTTAAGACTGATTATCAGAAAAATCAGTAGAGAATCTTCCTTTGCCTTTATTAGCTTTAGATTTCATCAAAGATAAAGAATTCTTTTTGGAAGCTAAAAAAGTTCCAAATGTATCGGCAATATCAGCATAAATAATACCATCTCCATTATCTGAAGCGCTAATCGTTTGTATACCCCGTATACATCATTTTGACTGTATGATATAGTTACTTCTGTAGCATTTGCCTCGAAACTATTCCATATAAATTCACATAATGCTTCTTTATAATTCTTGGTTATTCCAGATGTTTCTATACTTTTGTCTTTTACTGTTAATGGTAGAATCATAACTATAATTCACTCCTAATACTATATCAAAACATCTTTGATTTTAATAAGTAGATTGTTTTTATTATCTTTTTTTAATTCGCACTCCCAAATCCGAATAACCGTCCATCCTCTATTTTCAAAATATTCGGTGATTTCTTTGTCGTGTTTCATATTTCGCTCTCGCTTTTTATCCCAATATTCCTGATTGTCTTTTGGCTTAGTATTCCTGCAATCGTGTCCATGCCAAAAGCATCCGTCTACAAATATAGCTATCTTTTTATTGAGAAATACAAAATCCGGATGTCCCTTGACCTTATAATTACGACGCCATCCATGTATATTATTTTCTTTAAAGATTTGGATAAGCTTTAGTTCTGTAGATTTATTGTTTTTTGATCGGACTTTTTTCATTATTTCAGAACGTTTAGCTTTATTAAAAATATCCGACATTAAATATCACCGTATGCATTATTTTGAAAGATATGTAATCCAACTTTTATCATAACCGACAGCTTCTAAAACCTGTTTTTTATCAAGCTTATCCGGTTTTTTTACTTTTATAGCCGTGTAGTCAGACGGTATTTCCTCAATGATTGTGAATTGTGAACCGTGTGGCTGCCAAGTAAAACAATGTCTATCGTCAGATTTGTTATATCCTTCTAAATTGTTTTTCTTATTCCATTTAAATTTGTATAACTCCGGATCATATCGAACCGTATCGGTTTCAAACACCATAAATTCATCAAAGGTTTTACCTTTAATCAACACAACAGTACGGACAAACTTATATATTTGTCTAACAGCCGATACCCTTTCGTTCCATATATCCAACACAAGACTTCCGATATAATTGGGATCTTGATGAAGAATATTATCCTCTTCAAAGGAGTAAGCCGGAGAATTACGACCGCTTATTAATCTAACCGTCTTCTGGCTGAGTATATTTTTAGACGATGCTATAACCGTCTTAGCGCCCCAACAGCAACTGCCAAGTATAATATCGTCTAACCCAACGTTAGAGGGCTTCCATGTTGCGTTAATGCAGTTAGCAAATATTTGTTCCCATTCATTGCCTTCTAACGAATACGAATCTTTAGTAGCCATGAGATAAACCAACTCTTTTCCAAGCGTTTCGACAAAGGATGGAGGGAATTTATTTAATTCATATGGCGGTTTAGCTTTATTTACTGTTCTTAATTTAGGTTCGTTAGGCATAAATCATCCTCCTTTATGCGACATAACACCTTAAAGCATATTATATCACAAAAAGAAGGATTTGTCTATATCTGGTGAAAAATTTTAATCGTTAAAAATAAGAGGAATAAAGTTATCGAGTACGCATGAAATCAAATCAACCGGAACCGCATTACCGGTTTGTTTTCTTATTTGAGAATCATTAACGACAATTTTAAAGGAATCCGGAAATCCCTGCAATCTAAGCAGTTCTCTTGGAGTAAATCTACGCTCTCCGTTTACGAGAAGGTAATTATAAGACGCTCCGGCTCTTAATGCGCAGGAATAAGGATATGAAGATATATTTCCGGTCTTGTTCTCATGCCAAACGCTAAGCTCATATTCTGACTTATGTACAGATTTTCTCTTTTTAATAATAGCGTCAGAGGCATAGTACTTTTGAGGAACTTCAGACTCTAATATATCCGCCAAAGTTTTCCCATCAGTAACTTTGTCTGGCCATTTCATATTAAAAGGTTTAGTTGAACCTATGATAACGACACGTTCTCGTTTCTGTGGCAGCCCACAATCTAATGCGTTTATAATATTATGGTCAACATAATAACCTAAATTTCTTAAAACGTTCAAAATTGTAGCAAACGTTTTACCGCCGTTATGACCAACTAAACGTTTTACGTTTTCAAGCACAAACGCTTTGGGTTTCTTTTCTTTCAAAATCCTTGCAATGTCGAAGAAAAGCGTACCCCTTGTATCGTCAAAACCTTTGCCAAGTCCTATTATACTAAACGGCTGACAAGGAAACCCTCCAAGTAGTAAGTCATGATCGGGAATGTCTTTTTCATTGATTTTAGTTATATCGCCGGACGGATATTCTCCAAAATTTGCGTTATAGCTTTCTCTGGCGTATTCGTTTATATCGGAACTAAAAACGCATTCGCCCTCAATGCCAAGTTTATCAAACGATCTATTACAAGCGTATCTAAATCCGCCTATCCCACAAAATAAATCAATATAAGAAATATGTTTAGCTAATTTCATACCGTTGTTTTCGACTATAAAAAGTTGATCTATTGGAACGTCAAGAACTTTAGATATTTTTATAGCGATATCTACGGATGGAATAGACTGTCCATTCTCAATAGATACGATTGAACGTCTGGAAATACCTATAGATTTAGCAAGTAAATCTTGTGTTATTGTTTTTTCTTCCCTACATACTTTAACGGTATTTATCATAAATTGCACTTGCCTTTCTAACACTAAATGTGAAGTATTCTTCACACTTAGTATTATAATGCTTTTGATTTAAAATGTCAAGTCAATATAATAATAAATAATCATATTCTCTATCAAGCGCTTAAAAGTCTTTGTGAACTTTGGGCGGTTTTAACATTAGCCATACGTTTTGCAGTCATTTTCTGTCAAATTCAAAAGCTGCTTATATCAATATGCCTATGGCAATAATCGGATTTGTCAAACATATCTCCATAGCCCAAAGCCCAGGCTCAAACTTATATTTCAAACAATTGCTTCGCCCGATAATTTCAAGTGAAATAACATTTAAATAATCAGATAGTTATACGATACTTTCCCGATCTCTTCTGCATTTCAGACCAATTACGCATACGGTAGTCATCTTCGTATATCATAGTAATTCAGTACATCTTTTTTCAGCCTATAATAATCATCAACAACAGCTTTACTATTTGTAAAAATTTCATTGCTGCAGTAATCTGAAAACGAATTTGTTTCCATAACTTTCGTTTCTGTCTGAGACAAATCAAACCATGTATACTGATGTTTGTCCGCACAGATCATAGTATAATTGCCGAAATCAATTGACTGGGCAAAAATCAGATAAGTGTGCCCGGGCTTCATAACGTTCAAACCGCCAAAATCAAACATAAATTGCCGCCTGTTTTCCTCCGGCGTAACTTCTTTATTTAAAAATGCGCTATGATAAATTCTTTTGTTAAATTCTTCAGGCGTTTCAAAATAAAATCCGCCGGAACACAACATTTGCATAGTTTGACCGATCAATTCTTCATCACCGTCAATAACATCGTCAATTACAATTTCCTGCTGAAAACTTTTATCATACAAATAATAACTGTCCTTTGCGGTCGCTATAATAATCTGTTTATCAAAAAAGATATTTTTTGAATTTGAATACATACTATCAAAAAAATCAATATAATCTTCAACTGACTGATTTAAAACTGCGTCTTCTTCAGAAATAATATATGCGCCGGAATTTATTTTAACTACTTCCTCATAGTTTTTTTCTCCGATAAAACCTGCATCGCTTTGTTTGCTCGTTACGACTCCGCAAATACAGCAAGCAATCAAAATCATTGCTGCCTGAATTGAAATAAACAGCCTCAAAATAATTCCTCCTCAATAAAACACTTGCCCTCACAAATAAAATATTTCTCGTCGCAAAGCTGAGAAATATCCTCTTTATTGTGGCTTGCAATTACAATTATTGCATTGCGCTGTACTGCCTTTTCGCATAAATCGTATATTAGCTTAACCGCGTTTTCGTCTAAAGCGTTAGTTGGCTCGTCCAGAAGAATAACGTCGGGATTTTCCATAAACGCTTGGGCAAGAACTAGCTTCTGGCGCATACCCAAAGAATATTTTCTCACCTTGCGTTTGTCATCAGGATCAAGTCCAACAGCTTCCATTGTAGACTTTATTTGTTTATCGTCAATTATCTTACGAATATCTGCCAGCATTTTAAGATTTTTAAATCCGCTGAATTCAGGATACAGCCCGATATTTTCAATTACAAGACTTAGTCTGGGAATTAAGTCGATATCCTTATACAATTCTTTGCCATTATATAATATTCTCCCTTCAGACTGTTTCATCAGACCTGCAATGCTTCTGATCAGCATGGTTTTTCCTGAACCATTTCTGCCGACCAAACCGTAAATTTTTCCTCCATGCAATTCAATGTTTATATTGTCGAGAATAATATTACCCTTTATTCTTTTTGTAAGTCCTTCAATTGTGATTTTGTTCATTCTTATATCTCCTTGTTACTTAATCCAATATCCATTTTTCTTACCGATATATATCCCAGTGATAAAAAAAGTATAATGCTTGTTATCTGAACAAAAAATCTTATTGTATCAAAACCGCCACCAAAAGCGCGTATGTATGACGAGAATGGATTGACAGACATCAGTACAGCATTACTAAATCGGGTAATATATCCTGCTCCCAAAAGACAAAAAATTATTCCTATTCCTGCCGAGTACCCAATGCCGCTTCCGAATAAAATAACTAAAGTATTTATTATTATCGCCCCAACTATACCAATTTGAGCAACAGATATACATATAGTAACCGCCGATACAATATTTTGAGTTGTTATTAGATTTGACGAAAAACCGAAGCTGATACAATATTTCGTAAGTGTGAAAATTACAGAATAAATTGCAGCGCAAACTGTTAAACTCAAGCAATGACTTATGTACCATTTAATACGGCTTTTTTGTCTGGTGAAAATGTAAACGCCGCCAATCATTAAATCATGGTAAAAATGAGTTCCGTAAAAAACAGAAAACAAAACAGGTACAATGCAGCCAACGCAAAAGCCCTGTAAAAATACTTCGTCCGCATTTTCTGAGCCAAGTATAGATTGCATAATGTTACAAAAAAATTGATTGGTATTTGTTACTTCAAAAATTTCAGCGGCAGAGAAAATAAGAACTATCGGAAAAGATAATAATGCAAAATATATTTTTTTCATTGGAAATACCTCAACATTTTATTCTTATCTAATCAAATTGATTCCGCTTGATCTTACAATATATAAGCGCAACGGAAACAGCCAGCATAAGCGCACAGAAAGCAACGACAATAAAATAATTTTTGCCCATCAATGAGTTGACTGTAAAGTAATTCATTATATTAAGGTTAACAAAATTATGATTATAAGACAAAACGGCTCCATTGCTTTGCTGAAGTCCAAGAAACACAATAATTTCCATAGGAAGAGCCGACAGTATAGCAAACCTTTCTATCCCAAGAGAAATTGAATAAGATAGAACGCCGCATAAACCAATAAATAAACTTAATGCAACTGCGAACAAGACTGTATACATAATAGGGTGTTCAAAAAATAATTTTGCAAAAGTAATCGTATATGGATAATTTGTTTGTTCAGATAGCAGCTTAGGAGAAATTTGTGTCAACGCAGAAAAATAAGTATTCCAGCCGTCATATTTTGTACTTTGAAAAAAAATATTGTTTAAAGTTATATTAGTTAGCAGCGGTAACAAAGTTACCGTAAAGCTACCTGCAAATGAACACAACGCTTGAGAGATATAATATTTACTTATACCAAATCGTGAAAAATACAAAGGCGAAGAATGTAAACTCCGATTGGAAGTATGTATCGTTGAAAACGGAAGAACTGCAATAACCGGCATAAAAATAATTATTAAAGGCAGCAGTTCGTTTGATTGGTTAAATATGTATGCAAAGGAACTATCAATTCCAGATGTTCGGTCAATATTATGATATTTCAAAACATTATAGACAGTAGACGCAACGCTTATAAACATCATTGCAGTAAATGCCACCTTAAAGTTAAATCTGTTTATCATCAATTTAAATTGCCAATTAAACGCTTGTGTCATTTTATTCCTCCATTTACGAAATATCAATTGCTCCGAGCACATAATGGGTACTCGGAGCAATCGTTTTATTAGGCATGGTCATAATTTCCGGAAATTTTTGCTTTAGAAGTTGTGTCCGTGCATTGAGCGTCAAGAAAATAGGTTTTTGAAGCTGAATTCAGAGGTGCAAAATAAAAAGTTCCAGTCGTTCCTTTTTTCGTCTCAGAATAACCCGCAGACCAAAGCTCATAATTGATTTTACCTTTTGTAATAAAGTAATCCGTAAATTTACAAGATGTTACCTTAAGCGTCATCGTTTGAATACTTACTTTCTTATTCATTAATGTTTTTGAACCTGTACCCGAAACTACAACATCACTAAAATTTGTAGCTTGACAAACACCTGCCGCAATGATCATCGTCATAACTGCCGTAGCGAAAATGGCCGATATTTTTTTCAACTTAGTCATATTAACTATCCTTTCTAATTAAAACGTAAATTATTTGCAACCTAAAGTTGATCTATAAAGTATTTAATAGATATTTATATCATATTAACGCAACACATTGGTTTTACCTCCTGTATTTAATATAAATATAATATCATAAGTTTTAATAAAATACAATATCTTTTGGCAAACTTTGTTATTTATAATCAAATCAAGTATATTAACTTTGTACAATATAAACAAACGCAAAACTATGTAAAAATATGTTTAAAACGGTGCAACTGTTTATGCATTGAGTATATGCTGTTTTGAGATTAATGTGGTTTATTTGATGAGAAAACAACACCGTTTCCTGAAAAATATAAAAAAATCCGGTCTGTTTCCAGACCGGATTCACTTTTGTCACACATATTATTAAGAGGAGGTATGGTACAAAAGCTTATGCGGAGTTCCATAAGATTTCCCCTAGCTGATTGAAAAAAGCAAAATAACCGTCGTGTGCAAAACACAAAAGAAAAGAGATTAAAATTTGCATAAATTCTGGAACTCCGCACAAAATAGTATTGCAGCGCTTAAGAGGTTATCGCAAAGTTTGCAACTTTGCTTCAAACGCCTAATAAACGGCTTGTTTAAGCCGTTTTCTTTAATTATCCGACTAAAATCCGACTGTGCATTTTCAGCTTAAAAGCAGACTGCTTACATAGTTTTTCTTGATCTCGTCGGAGGAATGAACATAACGGTCGAGCGTAAGCTTAACGTTCGAATGTCCTAAAAGCTCGCTTAACGCTTTCGGATCAAAGCCTTTTTTAATACAGACGGAAGCGTATGTGTGCCTGAGCGCGTGAAAGGGAAAGTCTCTGATTCCGCATTCTTTCAGAACCTTTTTAAAACGGTACTGCAACATTCTCGGCTCTTTGGGAACGTTCAAGCCGGACAGCACATAGATTGACGGGCTGCTCTTGAAATCCGACATCATTTCGGTAAGAAAATCAGGCATAAAAACCGTCCTGACGGAGCTTTCGGTTTTCGGCACGTCAACTATAACCTTTGATTCGCCGTCAATAGTGATCCGCTGAACGGTTTTGTTTACAACAAAAAAGCCCTCCTGCAAGTTTACGTTTTCCCATTTCAGTCCGCACATTTCTCCGATTCTGATACCCGTATACAAACATATCAGTATGCTTAAATTAGTCAGATCGAGATTGCGTTTAATATACAAGCTTAATCTGCGTATTTCATTGTCCGACAGCGCTTTAAGCTCTGTGTTTCTAACTTTGGGCGACTGAATATCCTCGCAGATATTTTCAAGTCCGTATTCCCTGTGAGCGAATGAAGATATTGCTTTCAGCACAATTATTACGTCCTTTGCAGCTTTAGCCGAAAGACCGCCTTGTCCGTCTGTTCTGCCATTGGAAAGCAGCTCTGCAACAAATGAGTTTATCCGCTTCTTTGAAAGCAGGCAATAAATTTGATCTCCCAATAGCGGATAAATGTGATTTTTAAGCAGTCTGTAATAGTTTGCATAGGTAGAGCTTTTAACGGTCAGCTTTTTAATCTCAAGCCATTCAAGACAGATTTCCCTGACCGTCAGTCTGATATACGCCTTAGCTTCAGTCTTTTTCAAAGTATATGAAAGCTCCATTTTGTTCTTTACTTCCGCAAGAGTTTTTCCGTAAACATACTTATATTTCAATTTGCCTTTTTCATTGTAACCAAGCTTAATACGTCCCTCGTATCTTCCGTCTGTTCTTTTGTAGATATTGCTGCCTCTCCTTGACATCTGTGTTCCTCCGGACTAAAATTCTGACGGTTTATAGCATAAAAATTAGGCTTAAACCGTCGTTTTATTAATACTTTGTCGAAATGTTATACCTTAAAATGTCAAAAAAGTCTTTACAGCTTCCTTTTTTTATGATATAATACAAGTGTTGCAGCGCAAAAACTGGTAAAATGCCATACGCAAAGTTGCAAACTTTGCGATAACAGTATAACAATCAACAGGTCAAGATTTCAATTGAAATTCTGGCCTGTTTTTAATTATATAATAAGAGTTTTTCAATCCAATTTATATTGTGTTAGGAGTATTTTAATTCTGTTTTAGTATAGCTGTTTTTGCTATATAAATTTCTGACGCTATCTTGACAATCGCACATTACCATGTTAAAATAAAAATAGAACGACAGAGTTCTATTTAAAATGACAATTTAATATCAAACGCCAATTACATAAACATATTTCAAAGAGCATAAGGCTCGTACATA
>UPZA01000002.1 GCA_900538575.1 uncultured Ruminococcus sp. | reverse complement strand
ATGACGCGATTGAAATTGCAAGAATTATTATGGAAGAGTCAAAAGCCGAATAAAAGACTATAAATAGAAATCGCTTGATTACATTAACAGGGATTGGCAGGTTGTTCACAAAAAGTTTACAATTAAAAATGATGTTTTATATTGAAAAATCAATATAAAAGTTGTATAATAAAAGCATAGAAATAAGGCAATATAAATTTTGTCGATTAATGTTTTTGTATATCTATATATATAATTTACATTTTACTTGAATCGCATATTAGTAGATCTGCTCTCACAAATAGCAGACATTATAAATTTGACGACAAGAGAACTGAATTATTTATCTCACTCTTCTTCCAGTTTCTCTTGTTAAGTCCCTGTAAGTAATTACAGGGACTTTTTAAATTCTATTGAGATTAATTCAGTATAATATTAATAGACTGTAGACATATTTCTATTGAACGGTCAATTTCGTCTTTACTTATGTTCAGAGGTGGATTAAAGTATAGAACATTGCCTAAGGGACGTAGAATAAGCCCCAGCTTTAATGCTTCCTTATAAATCTGATAACCAATTCTGAGCGAGCTGTCAAAAGGAGTTTTATATTTTTTGTCAGTAACCAATTCTATTGCATTAATAAGCCCGATTGAACGTATTTCACCGATGTTTTTGTGATTTCCAAGCTTCTCATTAAGTCTGCTGTTTAAGTATCGTGCAGTTTTTGAAGCATTTTTAAGTATCGGTTGTTCACGGAAAATTTTCAATACAGAAAGCGCAGCGGCACAGCCTAAAGGATTGCCACTGTAGGTATGACTGTGCATAAATGCCTTGCCAGAGCTGTAATCATCATAAAATGCGTTATAAATGTTATCTGTTGTAATTGTAATTGCCATTGGCATATATCCGCCAGTCAGTCCCTTTGATATGCACATTATATCCGGAGATACTCCCGCATGTTCAAAGGCGAACATTTTTCCCGTCCTGCCGAAACCGGTTGCAATTTCATCGGCTATCAAAAGAACATTGTATTTATCGCATAGCGCGCGCAGCTTTTTAAGATATAAAGGCGGATATATCTTCATTCCCGCGCTTCCCTGTAAAAGCGGTTCAACTATCATTGCGCATGTTTCATCAGCATATTGTTCAAATGCGTCTTCAGCATATTTAAAGCATTCACATTTGCAGTTATTACGAGATTTTTCAAAAGGACAACGGTAACAATCAGGTGCTTGAATTCGAATAGTATTCAAAAGCATAGGCTGATATATTTTTGCGTATAAATCAAGCGTTCCCACTGAAAGAGCGCCGATGGTTTCACCGTGATAGCCGTCTGAAAGACACATAAATCGCGTTTTTTCCGGATGACCGGTCTGATACTGATATTGGAATGCCATTTTTAAAGAGCATTCAACAGCGGCCGAGCCGTTGTCAGAAAAGTTGAATTTACTTAATCCTGGTGGAATTACATCTGATAGCTGCTCGCATAAGCTGATTGCTCCCTCATGTGTAAAATTTGCAAAAATTACATGTTCGAGTTTATCAAGCTGTTCCTTAATTCCTTGATTTATATCAGGATTACAGTGCCCTAAAAGATTACACCACCATGAGCTTACAATATCTATATATTTCTTTCCGCTTTTGTCGTAAAGATAAACGCCTTTTCCGTGATCTATAACAATCGGCGGAAGCTCTTCATAATCCTTCATCTGTGAGCAGGGGTGCCAGATATATTTCAAGTCTTTTTCTTCAAGAGTCATATTAATCTCCGTTCTGCCGCTATATAAAATAAAGCGGCATGTTTTTAGTAATTATATTTGTTCATAAATCGTTTCAAGAGCATTTTTGCTTATATTTATATTTTTATCGTTCGGAGCTACGCATTCAATAACCGGAACGCCCGTTAGTTCCTGAATCATGTCCATATTGTTTTTTTGCATATGATTTCCTGTATAATGATTTAAAATAATTCCCTTAATTCCTATATTTTTAGATTTAAGGTATTCTGTTGTCAGAACAGTGGCATTAATTGTTCCCAGACCGCTGTCGGCAATAATGATTGTGTTCAGCTCTAAGGTCTTTATTATATCTTCTAGTAAAATATGCTCGCTGTTATCCCATCGTATAGGACATATAATACCTCCGCTTCCTTCGACTGTAACATAATCATATTTATGACAAACAGACTTAAAGTCGTCCTTTATTTTATTTAAATCCACAGGATTTCCTTCAATTTGTGAAGCAAGGTGGGGAGAAAGGGGAGACTTATATAAATAAGATATAAGAGATTCTTGGTTCTGGTTTATTTTGGCTGTTTGGTTTACATAGCCTGCGTCGCTTTCTTTAATAGTTTCCGCCCCGCTCAGCGCCGCTTTGTAGTAACCTGCGTTTATCCCGTATTCCCTAAGCTTTTTGATAATAAGAGCGGTAACATAGGTTTTGCCAATGTCCGTTCCTGTAGCTGTTACAAATATTCCTTTACTCATTGCAAAGCGCCGTCCTATAATTCAGTTCCTTCAGAAGCTTCATATCAGTTTTAATTGTTATTCCCGATGTAGTCAGCATATTTCCTGAAATGGCTGAGTTTGCTCCGGATTTAAAGCATTCTTTTCCTTTACTTTCCATAAGACCTCTTCCTCCTGCAAGACGTATTGACGCGTCCGGAAGTATAAAACGGTAAACTGCACAGATACGGCACATATCCTTTTCGGTCAATTTTTGATTATTTTCAAACGGCGTACCGGGAATAGGATTTAGCATATTGATAGGAACAGACTTGATACCAAGCTCACGCAATGTAAAAGCCATATCAGTTCTGTCCTCGTCAGTTTCACCAAGTCCCATTATTCCTCCGCTGCATACGCTTAGTCCGGCATTTTGTGCCGCTTTGACAGCATGTATCTTATCCTCAAACGTATGAGAAGTACAGACGTTTTTAAAATAATTTTCTGAAGTTTCAAGATTATTATGAACTCTCGATACTCCTGCATTTTTTAATTTTTTATATTGTTCTTCATTAAGCAATCCGAATGAAACACAGACGGAAATATTTGTTTTTTTATGTATTTCTCTTATAGTTTCACACATTTTATTAACTTCTGAATCCGAGAGCCTTTTTCCTGAGGTGACAATTGAAAATCGTAGAATTCCCTGCTCTGAGTTGCTTACGGCTTCATTTACTATGCTTTCGGTATCAAGCAGAGGATATTCGTCTGCGTGAGTATGATAAAATGAGGATTGAGCGCAGAATTTGCAATTTTCAGTACATTTTCCGCTTTTTCCATTGATTATTGTGCATATGTCAAATCGGTTTTCACAGAAATGTCGTCTGATTTCATCAGCGCTGCTGCAAAGCTCATTATAATCGCTGTTCCACAAGGTCATAGCTTCCTGTTTGGAAATATTTATTCCTGATAAAACCTTTTCCTTTAAATTATTAATATTGCTCATTTTTTCTCTCTTTCTCTGTTAAGAATGGGTATTAGTCTTTGTGATAAAAATGACGCCAAAAATGTTAAGGCGAGATCGCCGGGAATGATAAATAGAAAGCAGTATAAAAACACTGTTTTTACATTCATATCAGTTCCAAGATAAAAATTGGTAATGAGAAAGCAGTAAATCATTCCTATTGCATATACTATAACAAGTCCTGCTAAGGAAGCTGTTAAAAGCCTTTTAAACGACGGTCTTGCAGCCTTTGACGCAATCATTCCGGTTACAAACGAGCCAATTACAAAGCCTATTATATATCCGAAGCTGGGCTTAAAAATATATCCGGGACCTCCGCCTTCAGTAAAAATAGGTATTCCTATAAGACCTGTAATCATATAAACAAGAGAACTGGCAGCTCCAAGCTTTGGTCCCAGAAGCAGTCCGGCAAGTGTTGTAAAGAATAGCTGCAAAGTAAACGGTACGTATGGTATAGGTATTCGTATAAACGCTCCTACAGCAATAAGCGAGGCAAACATTGCGCATAAGACCATATCTGTTGTTTTAATTGTTTTTTTTTCCTTGATTGTTTCCATGAAAAACCTCCGTTTTACTTTTTTATTGATTATATCACAGGCCAGCTGTATTGTCAACCTTGATTTAATATATGGGTGACAATCTGGACAAATTGTGCCTTGAGTGCTATAATAAACAAAAAACTATTTGGGAGAATTATTATGTCATTCAACGCTGTAAGCTATGTTCAAGGCTTTAGCCATTCGGGAAAAAGGGTTAATGATTTGTCAAGAATCTCTGATTTGCTAAAAAGACTTGGAAATCCTCATAAAATGCTTAAATTTGTTCATATAGCAGGTACTAACGGTAAGGGATCGACACTTGAATATCTGTCGGATATTTTTATTCAGGCAGGGTATAAAACGGGCCAGTTTACATCTCCTTATATTGAAAAATATAATGACAGAATCAGAATAAATGGAGAAAATATATCTGACGAAAGACTTGGAGAGATATGCGTCAGGGTGAAAGAAGCAGTATCAGGAGAATGCTATTCACAATTTGAAATAACATTTGCTATTGCGCTGATTTATTTTTTAGAGGAAAAATGCGATATTGTATTTCTTGAAGCGGGAATAGGCGGATTGCTTGACGCTACAAATATAATCGACGATCCTTTATTGTCTGTAATAACCTCCGTTTCCTTGGATCACACTCAGATTCTGGGAAACACTATAGGGGAAATAGCTATACAGAAAGCAGGTATAATAAAAAAGGGCTGCCCCGTTATTTTAGCGTCTGACAATACGTCTGAAGCATTGGAAATTGTAAAATTAAAAGTCGAGAAAAGCCATAGTTTGCTGATTATACCGGATACTGCTGACTGCATTTGTTTAGATTCAAATATTTTAGGCAGCAGATTTATATATAAGGGAAAAGAATTTCAGATCAGAATGTGCGGAAAGCACCAAATTAATAATGCCTTAACTGCAATTGAAGCCGCCGAATTGTTAAGGAAGGGCGTCTTTGAGCTTTCAGATAAAAATATAAGGGACGGAATCAAAAAAGCTAAGGTTAAGCTCAGAATAGAACTGATAAGCAAAAATCCGCCTGTCATTGCCGACGGCGGACATAATATGTCTGGTATTGATTCTCTTATAGAAATATTAAATGAGCTGGACTGCAAGGTTATTGGTATTGTGGGAATGGTTAGAGGTAAAGACGTAAAATATGCGGCAGAGCGGCTGTCCGGTATTCTTGATGCCGCAATATGCGCTGACGGCTATATTGATAATAACATACCGTCGGCAGAGCTTAAAGATTATTTTACATGCCCGTGTGAAGCAATGGATTATAAGAATGCGATTGAAAGGGCGGTCGGCGTTGCAGAAGAAAGAAACGCTGCGGTTTTAATATGCGGATCTCTTTATCTTGCTTCAGCAGTAAGGCGGGAGTTTATATCATTTGATAAGGGACGCCTTTGAAAAATCAAGCCATATATTTGTAATGATCTTATTTCTGTTTTTATTAAAAAGTATAATTCCGTTATATTTATCCATTATATTTGAAATTTTTTTATTATGATAAGGGTTAAAAGGAACCGTAATTTCATCTTCTGATATATCGTCCGTAAGATAAATATCAGCAGTTTTGAGATAGTGAGAAATAATAATGCTGAGATAATTTTTATTATTCAGTATTTCGAGATCTATCGTCGGCTGAAAGCTGCTGCTTCTTGATGCGCTTATAGATTCTTTAAGGGTATTTGAAATTATTGAAATTATCTCGTTTTCCGGAAAGTTTTCTATATACGGCGAAATACTGCAATTAACTGAAATATTTTTTTCACGGCAGTCCTTTACCGCATTGTTGATAATAGTGTTCAGACTTTTATAATTAGTAAAAGCAGGATTTTCAAAATTATTGCATTCGTTCTTTTCAGAGGTTTCCTGACTTTTTCTATTTGTTTTCAGTGAACCGGCAGATAACTGGTTTATCTGTTCCTCATGCCTTATTATTTCCTGAGCTATACGGTTTATCTTTGCCTTATTTATATTTATCTGATGACATTTATGTATTATTAAATAATTTAAAACGTTTATTGAAACTAATACCGCGATAGCGGTTAATGAAAACGGCGTTGAATATTTTACTGATGAAATAACCTCAAAAAGTATATTGCATGCGACAATCGTTAATATAAATACGCTCATTATATATCTGCTTTCATTTCTTGAAAAATGCAGCTTTTTATTTCTGGTGATTTTAATAATAAATTTTGTAATAATGAAGTAAATGGATTTTGTAGAAATTAATATCAATAATCTTACAATACCGGACGAAGAAATGAGTATGTAAATCGGCGTTTTAAAAATACAGCTAACCAGCGTTAAAATAATAGAGTTTATAATTAATACAAAAAATACTGACAGTAATGATGTAAGAATTTTGTAGAATATCCGTCCGTTAAGGAATATCAAGGAAAATATCAGACATATTATCATCTGCATAGATCCGATAAAAGAATCCACCGGTATAATTGTTGAAACAACGGTTGAATTTATCACAGAAATAACTACGCATAGCATAAATTTTGTAAATTTATATTTCGGATCCTTATATCCAAGCATGTTCACCATAAAAGACGTTATCATGATTGATTCAACAACACAGGCTGCAAGTTCTATAAGGTGCCAGATAATATTTATATATTCGTTCATACTGTATTATTAACCTCATTATTTATAGTCTTATTGAACACGGATCAGCAGAACTCGATTTATGCTGAGCAAATCGGTATTTGATTATGTTATTTAATACCTCTGTTCTGCTTTTTCCGATGGGAAGGGTTTTCATGTTATTAAGGGTAACGTAATGCCGATTGACTGAAAATACCGATCTGACATTAACCAGATAGCTTTTATGAATTCTGAAAAATCCGAAGCCTTTAAATTTATCCTCCAGAAGCTTTAGAGTTGTTCTGATAGGAATAACCTTATTGTCTGTATTTATTTCAATAACGTGACCGAAGGTTTCAAAGTAGTTAATATCCTTTATTTTCAGGTTTACTGTACCCGATTCTGATTTAAATGTGAAATACTGGTCCTCGCCGTTAATCTCAAGAAAAAGAGAGGGCAGCAATTCAGTCAGCTCCGACTGAAGATTGATATTATGTATAAAACCGAACGGCTGGTATTTTATAATTTGGCATGCTGTTCTTTCATTGTCGGAAATAAAAATAAGCCTTGTTTTTTCACCCGACATTCGAATGTATCTGGCAATATTGTCCGCGCTTTTATCTTTGATATTAGTATTGATAAATATTGCTTTGTATTTATGATGATCAATTATAAGCTCGTTTCCGGAGGTGTAAATGCTTATATCGCATCTCAGACGAAATTTATTTGAGAACTGTTCAATAGAATTTTTTATTATAATTGCGTTATTAAGGTTATTATCACAAATAGCTGTTTTTATCATATTGCTCTCCATTCGTTATAATATTTATAATAATTCAAATAATACTTATGTATTTCTTTATTAAACCATTATAACATATAAATTCGAATAAATTGTGAACAAACTTAAAGAAATTATAGATTTTTTGAAAATTATTTTATTAATGTATAAAGTTTTAAGCGTTTGTTTATAAAATATGAATAAATTATGAATAAATTATTAAATTCCGCATTTGATGTAAAAAGATTATTCTTTTAAGAAAATCATTTGATTTTTATTCCAAAATATGTTATCATATATTTGTCAAAAGGTAAAGTCCTTTAGACAGAAAATAAAAATAAAAAGGCAGGAATTTGTTATGAAGAAGATTTCAAGAAAAATCATGGAAGCAGCAGCAAAGGTTGGCATGAACACAGCAGTTAAGGCTTGCGGTTCAGCTTCATTGTATGGCTGTCATCAGCCTAAGGAGCCAAAGGCTCTTAAGGAAATCGTTAAGTAATAATAACAGTTACTTAATACGGCGCAGTTTTTTAGCTGTGCCGTATTTTTTTATATAAATTTATATATTTAATATTTTCATCAGAAATTATTGAAATTTTTTCTGCAATATGATAAAATAAAAGTGTTTGAAACTGTATTTTAAAATTTTAACAGGAGGAATTTATTGTGAAATTGCTGAAAAGGCTGTCGGCAGCGGCAATGAGTGCGTTTACCACGGCATTGTATCTGACTTCTCCGCTTTCGTCGTTTACTCAGAGCGCTTCGGCCGCCGAGGATTACGGCAACTTTGCCAAGGCGCTTCAATATTCTATTTATTTTTATGACGCGAATATGTGCGGAACTGAGGTGGGAGAAAATACTCGGTTTACATGGAGAGGGGATTGCCATACCTATGATTCGCAGCTTCCGCTGGATACCGAAAATACAAACCTTTCCGCCGGCTTTATTTCGGAAAATAAAAGTATACTTGATCCGGACGGAGACGGTTATGTAGATGTTGCCGGAGGCTTTCATGACGCGGGAGATCATGTCAAATTCGGTATGCCGGAGGCTTATTCCGGATCAACGTTAGGGTGGGGATACTATGAATTCAGGGATTCGTATATAAAAACCGGTCAGGACGACCACATTGAAACAATATTAAAGTATTTCAACGATTACTTTATGAAATGTACTTTCAGGGATTCAAACGGCGATGTAGTAGCGTTCTGCTATCAGGTCGGTGACGGAGATATAGATCATGCATATTGGAACGCTCCTGAGATTGACAGTATGGAGCGTAAGGGTTTTTTCCTTACAGCCGATAAACCCCAGACTGATTATGTTGCCGCTACAGCAGCTTCTCTTGCGGCAAATTACCTTAATTTCAAGGATACCGACGCTGAATATGCCGCTAAGAGCTTGGATTATGCAAAGGCGCTGTTTAAATTTGCCCAGACTAATGAGAAGCAATTGAGCGATAATGCCGACGGTCCTAAAAGTTATTATAATTCATCAAAATGGCAGGATGATTATTGCTGGGCAGGCATGTGGCTTTATAAGGCAACCGGCGATACAAATTATCTTGACGAGGCTCTCGGCGTGTTAGGCAACGATTATTATGCTCCCCCAACTTATGTTCATTGCTGGAACGATGTCTGGACAGGGGCTATGTGTTTAATATCCGAGTGTAACGACCAGGATAATTCTATCCTTGACAGATACAGGACGATAAGCGGTAAAAATGAGTATGAAATTAAGGATTTTTGGAGTCAGATAGAAAAGCAGATTCAGAATTGTATGAGCGGTGGACTGGGAACAATTTCTCCTCAGGGTTATTTCTATTTGAGTACCTGGGGCTCTGCAAGATATAATACGGCGGCTCAGCTGGCGGCTCTTGTATTTGATAAGTATAATAATAACGGAAAAGCTTCGAAATACAGTGAATGGGCAAAGGAACAGATGGAATATCTTCTGGGAAATAATACTGCCGGAACCGCATATGTGGTAGGATATAATGACAATGCGGTAAAGTATCCTCATCACAGAGCGTCGTCGGGCTTGACGATGGCTGAGGATACGCGAGAACAGAAGCATGTTTTATACGGCGCTCTTGTAGGCGGTCCTGATGCGTCGGATAAGCATAACGACACTACTGCGGATTGGATTTACAACGAGGTTACTATAGATTATAATGCGGCGTTTGTCGGAGCCTGCGCCGGACTATATGAGTTTTTCGGAGACGCTTCGATGCAGACAACGCCGGATTTTCCTCCTCCGGATAAAAGCAGCGGGGGAGAAAGCGGAGGAAACAATTATTGGGTTGAAGGAATTGTTTCTAACCAGAAGCAAAACGGAGGAATAGGCTGTACTGATCTGACTCTTTATGTGTGCACTGATTCTGTTGAAGCTTTAAAGGACGTATCGGTAAGATACTATTTTGATACAAAGGGAATGGATAGCGTATCGGCTATACAGATGCGTGAAACTTATGATCAGGCAGAGACGGAAACGGATTTTGACGGAGTTCTTACAGGTCCGACGCTTTATAAGGACAGCGTTTATTATATTGAAGTGACATGGGATGGATATGTTATAGCAAATTCCAACAAGAAATATCAGCTTCAAATAGGATCTTGGAGTACGCCTTGGGATACTTCGGACGACTGGAGCATGCAGGGTATGCTTGAGGTTGACAGTGGAAGCTATAACGGTTACAGCGGAGAAATGCAGAAAGCGCCTAATATATGCGTTTATTCTAACGGAGTATTGATTGGCGGCACGGAACCTGACGGTACTACTCCTGATAAAGGGGGCTTAGCCGGAGATCTTAATAAAGACGGCAATGTAAATATTGCAGACTTGGTTTTGTTACAGAAATTTTTATTGAATATTCCTGTTGAAATTGCCGACAGTACTGCTGCCGATGTTGACGGAAACGGAGGCGTCGACGTGTTTGACGCGTTAAATCTAAGAAGAATAATTTTGAATATATAAATTGAAATCCCGTGTTCAGATGAACACGGGATTATTTTTTAAGAAAGTATAAACCGCCTTGCCGTCATATGGCGCATAAAACCAAGCTGTTAAGCAAGGTGGGTATCCTCCTGAAAGCCTCACGCTCCCTTCGTCCGTCATAAAGACGGGAGGTCTGCAATCATCAGTCAGAGTCAGATTCCCTTTTATAAAGTGTTGGATTATAAAAACCATATTGACACGTACAAGGCAGAATACATATTTGTTTTTCTGTTATTATTATAACATAATTTTAATAAAAAATCAATAGTAAAATTTAGCTGCAACAGTCGCAGTCGTCTCCGCAGTCGTATTCGTCGTCAGTATAAAGTCTTTGTATAAAGATCTCGGCCAGACGGTCTAATTCCGATTCGTCTTCTATTGAAACGAGCATTCCGTCCGGATCGTTGTCATCTTGCTTAAGTATTACAAAATAATCGTCTTCTTCAAGGTTGTCAGGATCAGACTGTTGGGGAATAAGAGCGTAGTAAGTTGTGTCCTCTTCTTTTACAACGTCAATAAGCTCAAAGGTTTCTTCATTGCCGTCCTCGTCTTCTAAGGTAAAAAGATCCGGCTGGTATTCGTTCATATCTGACATTATTTTTTCTCCAATTCAATAATATTTTTGCCCTAACAAAAATAATTATACTACAATATAGAAATAAAGTCAATAGGCATTGTGTTTAAACATTTTTTATAAAATTGTGTATTTTTTTATTCTGAAACTGTTGACATTGACTAAAGAATGTGGTATTATATATACAACGAAAGAACAACAGTCAATAATAAATCATAAAGGCATAGATGTCAGATTCAGAAAGTATTGATGTATTAAGTTTTATCAATGTATTGTTGACGTTTCTTTCACGATGATATTTTCGCAAGGCTGATTTAAGAATTTCGGGAAATTCTTTTGCGGGAATAAATTTATATCAAGATGGAGGGAGTTGCCGGTGGAATCTATTGAAGAACAGTTTTACGAAGCTGTTGTTGGTGACTCAATGTTCAAAAAAGTTTTAAATGAAATAATTGGGAATTCATGAAAATAAGAATCATTATTCCGTTTAGAGTAACATGAGATTTTCTTTGAAATTTATTTGAGACGTTTGGGTTGTAAAATGGAGGATGCGGTTATTGTTTCAACAACAGCTTCAATTTCATATTTTTGAGGTTGGGTTAATCTCAATTTTATGACGTAATGTCTTTACATAAAAAGCAAAGATAAATAATTTGAAAAGGTGGTACCGATGTACTAATTGATATTTAATTACAATAAAAAATTCGGTAAAGGGTTGATGTGGAATGAAAGCATCATTTTGGAATCTTAGGATCACATAATCATAAAGGAGTGAGACCGCCAGAAAATTCAGCCTGATTATTGAAAATCAATTTAAGGGTGGTACCGATGTACTGAGATAAAATTGTTGTAAATCATTTTAACCTCCAATAAAAGTGAATTTACTATTAAAATTTAATATAGAAAAAGAGGACTCTTATTGAAGTCCTCTTTTTTCATATGTATATGTCAAAGATTAATCGAGAAAATCTTTGACTTTCTTACTTCTGCTTGGATGTCTTAGCTTTCTTAATGCTTTTGCTTCTATCTGCCTTATACGTTCGCGTGTAACGTCGAATTCTTTTCCGACTTCCTCAAGTGTTCTGGAACGTCCGTCCTCAAGACCGAATCTGAGCTTTAATACTTTTGCTTCCCGGTCAGTCAGAGTTGCCAGAACATCGTTTAGCTGTTCCTTAAGAAGAATCAGCGACGCTGCTTCAGCCGGAGCAGGCGCGTCGTCGTCAGGAATAAAATCTCCCAAGTGGCTGTCCTCTTCCTCGCCGATAGGAGTTTCAAGGGAAACAGGATCCTGTGCAATACGCATGATTTCCCTTACTCTTTCAACCGGCATTTCAAGCTTTAAAGCAATTTCCTCAGCGGTCGGATCATGTCCGTTTTCATGGAGAAGTTGACTGGAAACTTTTTTTACCTTAGTAATAGTTTCTACCATATGAACCGGTATTCTTATTGTTCTTGCCTGATCGGCGATAGCTCTTGTTATAGCCTGTCTGATCCACCATGTGGCATACGTTGAAAACTTAAAGCCTTTTGTGTAGTCAAATTTTTCAACCGCCTTAATAAGTCCGAGATTTCCCTCCTGAATAAGATCCAGAAATTGCATTCCGCGTCCAACATATTTTTTCGCTATACTTACAACAAGACGCAGATTTGCTTCAGAAAGACGTTTTTTTGCATACGAATCTCCCTGCGACATTCTTTGAGCAAGTTCGATTTCTTCCTCTGCGCTTAAAAGAGGAACGCGTCCGATTTCCTTAAGGTAAATTTTTACCGGATCGTCTATAGCAATGCCTTCAGTAGACAGAGCCATTTCAAGATCGTCTCCGATACCTGAATCAAGACCGATTTTTAAATCAGTGTCTGTGGAAAAATCGTCTACTATTTCAATATTGTTGCTGGCACAGTTATCATAAAAGGTATCCATCTGGTCGACGTCGAAATCGAGCTCTTCCAACGCGTCGGTTATTTCCTTGGTTGAAAGCTTTCCATTAGCTTTTCCTTTTTCAATAAGGTTTTCGATAGTTGTTTTTTTGTCCATTAACATAAAAACGCTCCATTCCAAGCCGATAACGGCGGCTTTATTTTTTATCTTTTGGATTTTACGATATTTAACAGATCGTCGTCTGAAATCTGGTTTTTGTTTTTATTTAAAGGATTATTTTTATAATCCTGCAAAATTTTAATATAATCATTGAGATTTTGATAAGTTAGTAAAATTTCTTTGTTTTTGGCCTCTATTCCGGTTATTTTACCCATTTCTTCGTCGTTAAATACATCGGAAAACATAGAAAGCGAAAAAAACTGATAATCCGGTATTTTATTGCAGTATGTAACATAAACACGGCGATAAAAATCAGTTATAAAGAAATCCGGAGACAGCTTTTCCTTAACATTTTCAACTGCGTCAGGATTCCGAAAAAGATATGCCAGAATGCCTTCTTCGGCTTTAACCTGTTTAAGCGCAGAGGATTTTTCCGGTACAAGGGGATCTGAATAAAACGGTTTTGATCGGATAGCCTGCCATTCGCTTTTTTTTGCGATATTACGATTTTTTCTTATTTCACTTTTAACCTGTTCTCTCAGAACGCTTATATTTATTTCGTTTTCCTTCGCTATTTTAGAAATATAAACGTCTCGTTCAAGCTCGTTTGATATTTGCGACAAAATCTTAACGGTTTTTTTTAGAAACTCCACTTTACCTGTATCGGTTTCAAGATCAAGTCCTGTTTTGCACTTTTCAAGCTCAAAATTTATTGCGCCGTCCGAATTATCTATAAGCATTTTAAACCGTTTGGCTCCGAATTTCTTTATATATTCATCAGGATCCTTAGCGCCGTCCATCTTTATTATCTTTGCTGTTAATCCAGCCGCGCTCAAAAGATTAATGGCGCGTTGAGTAGCGCTCTGTCCGGCTCTGTCGCTGTCATATGATATGATTACTTCATCTGCATAGGATTTCATGATCCTTGCCTGATCAGGCGTGAGAGCAGTACCAAGCGTAGCTACTACGTTTTCAAAGCCTGCCTGATTGATAGCGATTACGTCCATATAACCTTCTGCCAGTATTAACCTTTTAACAGCCGCATTTTTAGCGAAATTGAGTGAGAAAAGATTTCTGCTTTTTTTGAATACCGGAGTATCTCCTGTATTAAGATATTTCGGGACGCTGTCATCAAGAACCCTTCCTCCGAAAGCGATTATATTTCCTCTTAAATCTATTATGGGGAATATAACTCTGTCGCGGAAGGTATCATAAACATTTTTTTCATTTCTGCTTACGCTTCTGACGCCGGCCGCTATCATTTCCTTCTCGCTGAAGCCCATACCGGCAAGATGTTTTTTCAGACCGTCCCAGCTTGGAGGAGCAAAGCCCAGACCGTATTTTTTTATAGTTTCCGGTTTCAAGCCTCTTGAAGCGAAATATTTCAAACCTCTTTTATCGTTTCCTGCAACAAGCTGCCGGAAATAATAATTGGCAGTTTCGCGGTTTATTTCATAAATACGTTTTTTCAGCTCTCCGACAGTATTATCGGAAGAGTTTTCGGGCATGTCCAATCCGCCGCGCTGTGCAAGCAGACGCACGGCTTCTATATAATCAAGGTTTTCAATTCTTTTTATAAAGGTTATGACATCTCCGCCGGCGCCGCAGCCGAAACAATAGAAGCTCTGCGTGTCGGAATAAACGTGAAAGGACGGCGTTTTTTCTGAATGAAACGGACATAAGGCAACATGATCCCGTCCGCTTCTTCTCAGTCCGGTATAGCCTCCTATAACCGATTCAATAGGATTAGCAAGCTTAAGCTGGTATAAGAATTCTTCTGGAAGAGGCATAATCTCACCTACTTCCAAAAACGCGGAACAAACAGTTCATTAAAAAGATCGACTGCATAGCCGTCGCTCATTCCGGAAATATAATCGCATACAGCTCTGTCCGCATCAAATCTGTCCGCTATTTTTCTGTATTCCTCCGGGAGCTTTTCCGGACGTTTTTTAAAATAATCGTAAAGCTGTTCCACCAGTATTTTTGCCTTAATCTCTTCTGATTTAGCAGAAGGGTTGGTATAAACTCGTTCAAACATAAATGAACGCAGCTCGTCGTGCGCTATCTTTATATCTCCTGTCATCTTGATTTCCTCGGCGCCGTTTTCAATAACAGCGCTGACCAATGAAGTTATTCGTTCGGATTTAGTTTTTCCAAGAATTCTTACGGGAAATTCCGGCAGGTCTGAATTTTTCAGTATTCCGGCGCGTAAAGCGTCTTCTATGTCATGATTTATATAGGCTATTTTATCCGACAGTCTTACCGCATTTCCCTCGGCGGTTTTTGCAACCGCGTTAGTATGGCATGCTATCCCGTTTTTTACCTCATATGTCAAATTAAGACCATTTCCGTTATTTTCTATATAATCTACTACTCTTATACTTTGAAGATAGTGTTTATAGCCGTAAGGACATATCTCATTGAGAATCGTTTCACCGCAGTGTCCGAAAGGAGAATGTCCGAGATCATGACCTAAAGCGATCGCCTCTGTTAAGTCCTCGTTGAGGCGCAACGCTCTTGCAATCGTTCTGGCGATCTGTGATACCTCAAGGGTGTGCGTTAATCGTGTACGGTAATGATCGCCGACGGGGGAGAGGAATACCTGCGTCTTTCTCTTCAGACGTCTGAAGGAGTTGCAGTGAAGAATCCGGTCTCTATCACGCTGGAATTCAGTTCTGAACGGGCATTTTTCTTCATGTCTGACGCGTCTTCCGTTTCCGAATGATTTACAGGCATATGGACTGAGGGTATTCAGTTCTATGGTTTCAGTTTGTTCTCTTACAGTCATAGCTGATCATTCCCTTCCCTCTGCATACATTTATACATTATTAATTATATCATGAAAATCCGCCTAATTCAAGAGTTTTCGGCAAAAAATATCAAAAAAAAGACGGCTTATCAAAAGCCGCTCGTAATTTAATGTATCAGTCCATTTTTTTCAGAAGCCTTTCAACGTCGGCATTATGCCCTAAAACAATAACATGATCGTCTGTTCTGAATATATATTCAGCGCCCGGCAGGGCCTGAATGGAATTGTTGTTTTTTATCGCCAGAATGTTGATATGATACTTCTTTCTTGCGTCAAGCTTGACTATGCTTTTTCCTATCCAGCTTTCAAGTATCGGTATTTCGTAAATTGCAGTATCCTTTGTCAATTCAATAAAATCAAAAATATTGTCTACGCTGTATCTGGTTGCAAGCTTCTGTGCGCTGTCCCTTTCAGGGTAAGTAACCTCGTCAGCGCCGTTTCGGAGCAGAAATTTAGCGTGAATTTCCGTATTTGCCTTGCTTATAACCTTAGCGGCTCCCATATCATGCAGCAGGCTTGTTATTTCAAGACTGCTCTGGAAGTTTTCTCCGATGCAGACGAAACAGAGATCAAAATTCTTTATTCCAAGCGTCCTTAGAGTATCGAGCTTTGTACAGTCTCCGATTTTGGCGCTTGTTACAAAAGGCATAGCCTCCTGTACCTTTTCCTCGCTTATATCGACTGCCATAACTTCGTCTCCTAAGTCGTAAAATCTATGAATAAGATGCGTTCCGAATCGTCCGAGACCGATTATCAGAATAGATTTCATTTTCATTTCTCCATTCTGCCGCTTTTATGGCGGCGGCTTGCCAAATTAAGTTTGCTGTAATTTATTTTATCCTATGTTGATTTTTTCAACCGGATTCTGAACAATATTCGGCGCTTTCTGTTCAGTAAAAAGAAGCGCGAAGGATAAGCTTCCGACTCGTCCGCAGTACATAAGAAAAACGATTATGTAACGTGAAAAGGTGTTCAAGTCTCTTGTAACGCCGGTGGACATGCCTACCGTGTCAATAGCCGAGAAAACCTCGATGGTTACGTCGGTAAGGTCGAGCTCCGGCTGTGAGGCGCATATAAGCAGCTCGCATATAATTATAAGGGAAATATTTATTGTGACTACGGAAGCGGCTTTTTTGAGAGCGTCCGACTCAAGACGTCTTTTCATAACGTTTATGCCGTTATTGTTTCTCAGGCTTGCCCATACCGACAGTATAAGTATCATGGCGGTGGTTGTTTTAATACCGCCTGCGGTTGAACCGGAGTTTCCTCCTATAAACATGAATATTATTGTCAGCATTTTACTTGCCGGATTCATTGACGCAACGTCCACTGTATTGAAGCCTGCTGTTCTTGGAGTTACAGCCATAAACATGGACGATGATATTTTATGATGTATCGGAAGATCTTTCAGCTCGTTGCCGTTTTCTAAGATGTAAAAGGCTGCTGTTCCGAAGATTACAAGTATTCCGGTTGCAATCAGTACAAGCTTTGTATGAAGCTGATATTTTGTTATATGATGTTTGTTTACCGATATATCGTCCCATACAAAAAAACCTATACCGCCGATAAGTATTAAAGCGACAACGGTAATATTAACAACGATGTCTTCTCTGAACATGGTTAAGGACGAATATTCTTCATACCGTCCCATGAGATCGAAGCCCGCGTTGCAGAAAGCGGATATCGATGTAAATATGCTGTTGTAGATTCCTATACCGATTCCCATTTTCGGTATAAATCTTGTCGCAAGCAGAACGGCTCCTATAAATTCTATAATAAAAGTTCCTGTAAGGATTTTTTTTATAAGCCTGACGATTCCGCCGATATACATTGTATTAACGCTTTCCTGAAGCAGGCTTCTTTCCTTGAGCCCAATTTTTCGGTGAAAAAGCATGGAGAACATTGTCAGAATTGTAAGAAAGCCAAGACCTCCTATTTGTATCAGACATATTATTACGATTTGACCGAAAAGCGTCCAGTGCGTATAAGTATCCGCAACTACCAATCCTGTAACACAAGAAGCGGATGTTGCAGTAAAAAGCGCGTCGGTTAGGCCTGTCGATCCTTCCTGACGGCTTGAAATGGGAAGAAGCAGTAAAATTGTACCTGCCGCTATAAGAATAAAGAAACCGAAAGCAACAATTTTAGGGTACGTAATACCCTTTTTAATGTTAAGTTTCATAATCAACTCCCTTTGATAAATGCCCAAGCATTTTAAACAGTTAATATTATACATCATTTTATGCAGACTGTCAATTAAGAAATGGTTAAGGAAATTATTGATATATTATAACATCTTACAATTTATATAATGCCGTTTAATCCGCTGATAATTCAAAATCGGTTGTTTACATCAGGGATATATGCTATAATGTATTTAAACATATACAAAATAACGGAGGAATCAGAAATGCCGCTGATAATAAATAATATAAGGGGAGAGCTGGGAGAGGAAACCGGTTCGGTTATAAAAAGAGCATTGAAAAGAGCAGGAATATCAGAATATCTGACGGTTAAAACCGGAATATACAAAACCTCTCTTGACGCAAGAAAGCGCGGCGATATACATTTTGTTCATTCGGTGTATGCAGAGCTTTATGACAGCGGCATGGAGCTATGCGTTAATGAAAAGGATGTAAAAAGAATAGAAAAAAGCGTTTTTAATCCTGTAATATCAGGTAAAAAAAAGAACGGTCGTATAGTTATAGCGGGCTTTGGTCCTGCCGGTATGTTCTGCGGTCTTGTTCTGGCAGAAAACGGTTACAGACCTCTTATCCTTGAAAGAGGGGAGGACGCCGACAGACGTATAGACAGTGTAAAGCGCTATTGGTCAGGCGGAGAACTGAACGCCGAATCAAATGTTCAATTTGGCGAGGGAGGGGCGGGAACCTTTTCTGACGGTAAGCTGACAACAAGGATAAACGATCCGCTTTGCAGATATGTTTTGGAAAGGCTAAACGCGTTCGGCGCTCCTGACGATATATTAATAAAAGCAAAGCCGCATATTGGTACCGATAATCTCCGTAAGATAGTAAAGGAAATCCGAAACCGCATAACAGAATGCGGGGGCGAGGTTAGATTCAATTCGAGACTTGACGATATAGTTATAGAAAACGGAGAAATCAAAAAAGCGCTGTGGAACGGAAATGAAACCGAAACCTCTGTTGTTGTGACGGCAATCGGTCACTCTGCAAGGGATACTTTTGAAATGCTTCAGAAAAATCATATTTTTATGGAGCCTAAGCCGTTTTCGGTAGGAGTGCGGATAGAGCACAGACAGCAGGATGTAAATGAGAGCCTTTACGGCGAATATGCGGATTGTCCGTTACTCCCTGTAGGAGAATATCAGCTTTCTCACAGACTAACCGGAGGGAGATGCGTCTATACGTTCTGTATGTGTCCCGGGGGAACTGTTGTTCCGGCGGCAAGCGAGCCAAATACAACCGTAACCAACGGAATGAGCGAGTTTGCCCGTAATGGAGAAAATGCCAACGCGGCAATTGCGGTTTCTGTTTCACCGGAGGACTTCGGCGGAGGAATAATGGACGGCGTTAAATTTGCCCGTAATATTGAGCGCAGAGCGTATGATATTACATTGGGAAAGGGCGCTCCTGCTACGACAACAGGCGGTTTTTTAAACGGAAATCCCGATCTGAAAACAAATATAAAGGGAACTTATGAAAGGGGAATAGAAAAGAGTGATTTCCGAGAGATATTTCCTTCGTTTATCACAGATTCGCTTGCAGCAGGAATTAATGCGTTTTCTAAAAGGCTGCGGTGTTTCGGATATAAGTCCGCGCTTCTGACGGGTCCTGAAACAAGAACGTCGTCTCCGATAAGAATAAGCCGTACTGAAAACAGAAACAGCGTATCTCTGAAAAATCTCTATCCCTGCGGAGAAGGAGCCGGCTATGCGGGGGGGATAATGTCGGCGGCGGTTGACGGTATTAAAACGGCAATCGAGATAATGAAGGTTATTTCTCCGTAATGATTTTGCAAAATAAAAGCAGACGCCTTTCTTTAATAAGCGTCTGCTTTTATTTTTTGGGAAAGCTATATTCTTATAATATTTCCGGCTAATACTCTATGCCCTTCCTTGCCGTTATTCCTTTTTCATAAGGGTGTTTTATTGCATTTATTTCACTGACATAATCAGAGCTGTCTATAAAAATCTGTTCGGGGCTATGACCGGTCATAATAATTTCCGCTTCAGAATTTCCGGAAATAAAAGAATCAACGGCATTGATGTCAATAAGGCCAAGGTTATACGCGTCTGTTATTTCATCAAGTATCAGAACCTGTATTTTTTTACTTTTTATCAGTTCAACGGCGTTTTTCAACAATTTATTATGAATTTCAGTAATCTCTGATCTGGTCTTTTCCGTCATGGAAAATGTGAAGCCGTAATTTTTATCCGGCCGGCTGACCGTTATATTTTCAAGTCTTTCAAGGGCGTGGAGCTCTCCGGTTTCAGATCCCTTTAAAAACTGAACAATATGTACGTTCATTCCGCTTCCGGCCGCTCTAAGAGCCAAACCGAGCGCGGCAGTCGTTTTTCCTTTGCCGTTTCCGTAATAAAGCTGTTTCATATACATAATCAATGCTCAAGAAGTATTCTTTCGTCGCAGTATTCACATTCAAGCGTATCTCCCGCGCCGTAAAAGGATTTAGGCAGATACTGCTCGGAATTTGTTATACATACCGGATTCTGACAGCCTATACCGTTTCTTACGGCGCCCTTGAGTAAATTTGTCGGACTTCCGCTTTCAAGCAGCGTCATGATCAGAGCCATCCTCACATACATGCCGTACTTTGCCTGTTTGAAATAAACCGCTCTTTCGTCCTCGTCTACGTCTACTGAAATTTCGTCTACTCTTGGCATAGGGTGCATAACTATCATATCCCGACGGCTTTTTTTCAGCTTTTTTTTATCGAGTACATATGTATCCTTTTCAGCAAGATATTCCGCCTCGCTTGCAAAGCGTTCCCGCTGGATTCTCGTCATATAAAGCATATCGAGATCGTTTATCACCTCGTCCAGCGAGGAAACCTCGGTATATCTGCTTCCGCTGGCAGTTATAATATCCTTTACATATGAAGGGAGCCTGAGATTCGGAGTCGAAACGAGAACAAAGGTATTGCCCGAATAGGCGGACAGAGCCTTACAGAGTGAATGAACGGTTCTTCCGTTGACAAGGTCTCCGCACAGTCCGACGTTAAGATTATCAAGACGTCCTTTTTCCTCGTGAAGAGTCAGAAGGTCGGTCAGAGTCTGCGTCGGATGAAGATGTCCTCCGTCGCCGGCGTTTACAACCGAGCAATCGGCCGTTAGCGCCGCCGCCTTTGCCGCTCCGGGCTGAGGATGACGTATTATAAGAATATCTGAATAGCTGCTGACTATTTTTGTGGTATCCTTCAAACTTTCACCCTTTGAAACCGACGATGTGGACGGGTTATCGAAACCGATTATATTTCCGCCTAGACGTATCATTGCGGACTGAAATGACATTTGCGTTCTTGTTGACGGTTCGTAAAAAAGAGTAGCCATTATTTTGCCTACGCAGGCGTGGGAATATCTCTGAGGGTGAAGCTTTATATCGTGGCCGAGCCGGATTATTTTATTCCACCAGGAAATGGGGTAGTCGTTTAAATCAATCAGATGGGGATACTGCGAAATCATTTTGACCTCCTGTATTTTTTATATCCGCGCTATAAGAGCGAAGAACCGTTTACAATCATCTTAAATTGAACTCCCAGATAGGAGCAGGCGCGTTTGCATAAAAGCATTCTGTTTAGGAATATTTCAAAATATTCTATAACCGGCGCAATTTCAGTGTCTATTTTCAGATCCAGCACAATAGCGGTTTTGCTTTCGTTAAAATAAAGAGCTGATTTTTCAACGGCGTAATTTACTCTGTCGTGTATATCAAAAGTGAGGAAATCGGTATTTCTGACCCTGCTTCTTCTTACGTCTGTTTTATCGGCGATTATAAGCGCGGCGGAAATAGCGTCTATAGGCTGGGCGGTTGATTCGTCGTGATTTCCTATTGCTGATATTATAGAGCATATTTCATCAGCCGGCATACTTAGGTTATCAAGAAGCCTAAATGCCATTACCGCGCCGCTCTGAGCATGGTCTATCCGGTTTATGACGTTGCCGATATCGTGCATGATACCCGCAATCTTAGCGAGCTCTATTTGTCTTTCGTCATAACCCAGTTCGGTAAGAATAAGGCTGGCGTTCTGCGCTACGATTTCAACGTGTGCGAAAGAGTGCTCGGTATATCCTTGAGCCTCAAGAGCGCGGTCTGCCCGGCGGATATATTCCATAATATCCGGGTTTTGCTTTATATATTTATATGTTACGTTGCTCGACATTTAATTAATAAGCGTCCTTTCGTTTATTTGACAAATTGGCTTCCCTCGAAATAAACGCCGTACCATACAAGGAAAATAAAAATAGTCCATATCTTACGGCTGTTGTCACATTTTCCGTTCTTATGATCGTCGAGAAGCTTCATAAGAATATCGCAGTTGAAAAATTTACGTGCCGCTGTGCCTGTAAATTTATCCTTGACAATATTGTAGTATTTATCCTCCCTGAGCCAGACGCGGATCGGCACAGGAAAGCCCAGCTTTTTCTTAGCGGCGGTCTTTGCTGTCTGAGGAGGGGTATCCTTTTTGGCCGCAAGGCGCATAGCGTATTTGGTAATATATTTAGTATGCTCGTCAGTAGTTTCCTTATGTGTTACACGGTATTTTCTCGGTATTTTTTCGGCTACCGCCATTACTTCCTTATCAAGAAACGGAACGCGAAGCTCAAGAGAATTTGCCATACTCATTTTGTCCGCTTTAAGCAGAATATCTCCGGTCATCCAAAGATGCAGATCGAGATACTGCATTTTAGTTACCTCGTCTTTATCCTTGACCTTGTCGTAAAACGGCTTGGTGATAACTGTAGGATCGGGCGCGTCCGTCTTTATTTTCAGTAATTGTTTTCTTTCCTCAGGCGTAAACATATATGCGTTGCCGATAAAGCGTTCTTCAAGCTCTTTGCCTTTTCTGATAAAGAAATTAACTCCTCTGTGGGCAGGCAGCTTTCCGGCAATATTTCCAATTCCCCGTTTTAAGCCCTTAGGGAGCTTGTCGTAGAAGGTGCCGTCGGGCTCGCTGTATACGTTGTAACCGCCGAAAATTTCGTCCGCTCCCTCGCCTGAAAGAACTACCTTGAGCTTTTGAGACGCGATATTGCATACGAAATAAAGCGCGACGGCAGCCGGATCTGCAAGCGGTTCGTCCATATGATACTGGATTTTTTCAAGACTGCCCCAGTATTCCTCCGGAGAGATGACCTTGCTTGTATTTTCTTTGCCGATCGCCTTTGAGAATTCCTTTGCCCAGCCTATTTCGTTATACTTTTCATCCTTGCCGAAGCCTACGGTAAAGGTCTTGTCAACGTCTGCAACTGCGGCAACGTAGCTTGAATCGACGCCGCTGGAAAGAAAGCTTCCCACTTCAACATCGGCGATCTTATGAGCCTCAACCGAATCGTGGAAGGTATCTGAAATCTTATTTACCCAGCTTTCAAGATCTGGCTTTTCATCAGCCTCGAATTTGATTTCCCAGTATCGTTCAATATTTAGTTCTCCGTTTTTATAGGTAAAGCAATGAGCGGCAGGCAGCTTGTAGACATTTTTAAAAAAGCATTCAGTCTGCGGAGAATATTGGAATGTAAGGTAATTTTCAAGGGCGGCGGTATTAAGTTCTTTTTTAAAGTGAGGATGAGGGAGAAAACTTTTAATTTCCGAGCCGAATAAAAAGCTTTTTCCTGAGAGAGAATAGTAAAGCGGTTTTATGCCGAAAAAATCACGGGCGCCGAAAAGCTCTTTTGTGTTTTTATCCCAGATTACAAATGCAAACATTCCTCTTAGCATATTAAGCAGATTTTTTCCGTATTCTTCATATCCGTGCAGGAGGACCTCAGAGTCGGTTTTGGTTTTGAAAATATGACCTGCTTCAACAAGCTTTTCGCGTATACTCCGGAAATTATAAATTTCTCCGTTGAAGAGCAATATCTTTGAACTGTCTTCATTTAAAATAGGCTGATCTCCCTGTTCTAAGTCTATAATACTGAGCCGCCTGAAACCCAGAGCAATATCGCCGTCAATATAGCTGCCTCCGGAATCAGGGCCCCTGTGAATAATCCTGTTCATCATATTTTCCAGCGCTTTGTTGGAATCATCTATACAGTTGGTAAAGCCTACGAATCCACACATACTTGATTTCCTCCGTTCAATTGAATGTTAATTCTCTATATGCTTTCTATATTATACTATATGTTGGCGGAGTTTGCAATAATTATAGAATTAAATTGACAAAAACTATTGCAAAAATTTTATAAGTGAGTTATAATTGTTTTATGGATTTTTATAGAGAAAAAAGAAAAATCCGGTCGATAAAAAAATGAATTTCCTCTTTTGTTGAGACGTTTATGGCAAAGTCTAAACGTATAGGTTAAAATAATATTTTTTACAATTTTGACTGAATAATTGACATGATTTGATTTTAAAAGTATTTTAATAATTATTGTTTAACGGGAGGCATAAATAAATTATGTCAGGAAGAGGTTCCAGAACCAACAGCTATGTTAAAAGCAAGGATAGGCCTGTTATAAGATTCAGGCTTAAGGCGGCGGTATTTATTGCGGCCGTTGTTTTTGCCGTTTGCTTTGTCATATATATGGCTGAAGCAAATTTGAATTCAAAGGAAATGAATTTTCTGGGCTTTTCAGCAGAAAGCCAGTCGGATTCACAAGCAGAAAATACAGAACCTCTTGAAACGGGAATCAATAATGAAAATGAATCCCGGATAATCAATCCTGTACCGGCGTCGGAGCCGTTGACGGAAACATACTTCGGAAAATGCGCTTTCGTAGGGGATTCCATTTCAGTAGGACTTGCCGATTTTCAGCTTGTGCCTGTTAAAAATGTGTTTGCAGAAATCGGAATGAATATTGAAAAAATTAATACGGAAACAATGAAAACTGCTTACGGAGATGTAACGGTTTTGGAGGCTCTTAAGGAAGCAAAGCCCGAAAACGTTTATATTATGCTTGGCAGCAACGGTATAGCCTGGCTGTCGGTTTCAGATATGATTAGCTATTATTCTCAGTTTGTAGATGAGATAATTAAGGAGCTGCCTGATACAAAAATATATATACTGTCAGTTCCTCCGGTAACCGCTGAAAGGGAAACGGCGGATAATGAACCTATTTTAAATTCGGAAATAGATAAATATAATTCTGAATTATTAAAGATGGCTGATAAAAAGAAAATATATTATGTGGACATAAATACCGCCTTAAAGGGAAACGACGGAAAGTTTCCTTCGGATATGGCTGAAAAGGACGGTATGCATTTTGTAAAAACCACCTATTCCGTTATGCTTGATTATATTTTGTCGCATACGGTAAAATAGGGGTTAGAATAAAAGATACAGAAGGGACAGTAAACTATGAGAATAAGGGCAATTATTCCGGCGGCGCTTATGATGTCGTCAATTTTTACTCTTTCAGCATGCGGAAAGGATAAGGCGGAGGCGTCTAAGCCTCTGAATGAAATCACGGCAGACGTTATGGAATGCGGAGTCGAATTTCCGGAAATGGTAGAGGTATCTGAGGAGAATTTTCAAATAAAATACGGTCTGACGCAGTATGAATATGAGGAGTTTTCGCTTTGGTGGGCAGGCTCCGGAGCCGACGCGGACGAGGTGTGCATAATAAAGGCTAAGGATAAGGAAAAGGTAAAACTGGCTGTCGAAGAAAGGCTCGACGGACAAAAGGACGTTTTTAAGGATTATGTTCCGGAGGAGTATGATAAGCTTTGCGATACCCAGGTGAAAACAAAAGGGGATTATGTATATTGGCTTTGCACAAATGATAATGAAAAGGCTGAAGAAGTATTGAAGTCAGATTTTAAGTAATTACATATACGGGTGTGTTCATTGAGCATGCCCGATTTTGATTTGAAATATAGAAACGCGAGACTTTTGGAAGGTGACTAAAAAATTGCAGAACAAATTTATATATATATTAACCGCCGGATTGCTTGCGGTTTCCTCTATGTTTACAGGCTGTGAAAAGCAGAAGCCGGAGGGAGCGAATTATTCCTTTGATTATGCATTACCCGGTAACCCGGAAAGCCTTGATCCTCAATCCGCTTCTGACGAATGCTCTATGACTGTGATAGGCAATTTATTTTCCGGACTTATGAAAATAGACGACAGCGGTGTAATTGCTAAAAACATTGCTGAGGATTATACTGTATCAGACGACGGTCTGATATATACGTTTACATTGAGAAACGATTGCTACTGGTTTTTTGACAGCGATGAGGACGAGGAGCCGGATAGCAATGAGCTAACGCCTGTTACGGCTTATGATTTTGAATTTGCTTTTCATAGGATATTTAATCCTGAAACGCATTCCCCTTTTCGGGAAAAGTTTGATTGTCTAAAAAATGCCGGCATGATTACAAACGGAGCGGCTGATTATACGGAAATCGGAGTTAAGGCCTTAAGCGATACCGAGCTTGTTTTTGAGCTTGAATATGCAAGCGCAGGATTTCTTAATTCGCTTTCGTCAACTGCGGCGATGCCCTGCAATGAGGAATTTTTTTACGGTACAAAGGGAAGGTATGGTCTTGACGATAAGTCTGTGGCTTCTAACGGTGCGTTTTTTATAAGACAATGGTTTTATGATCCTTATGGGCATGATAATTTTATATATATGAGAAGAAATGAAAAAAACAGTGAGTTTGACCGTATATATCCTTCTTATCTGAATTTCTATATTAAGAATTCTCAGAACGAATCCGCTGAAAGTTTTTCGGAAGCTTCATCAGACGTATTGCTGACTTTTGAATATGACGAAAAAAAGTATAAGGATAATGTAGTAAATAGTTATTATAATTATACGTTAGGTATAGTGATAAATTCGAAAAATGAAAGATATTCAAATCAGAATATCAGAAAGGCGTTGGCATACGGTATAGATAAAGCGTCCTTTGAAGGAAAGCTTTCGGACGATATGCTGGCTGCATACGGATTAATTCCACCGGGCGTTTCTTTTCTGAATAAGAGCTACCGTGAAATAAATTCCGATAAGCTTGCGTCCTCCTCGAATTCCGACGGAAGTATGATCGATTACGATCCGGATAAGGCTGTTAGTTTCTTTGAAGCCGGAATGTCTCAGATGGGCCTTCAGTCCCTTGAAAATATCAAGCTGCTTGTTCCGGAGGGTATTATGGATACCGAATATCTTCATCTAGTTACTCAGAATTGGCAAACTCTATTTGGGTTTTATATTGGTATTGAGGAGGTTTCCTTTGACGAGTATGAAAGACGGCTTAGCGGAGGGGATTATATTATGGCGGTTTATCCTCTTACCGGCAGTTATAATAGTCCTTTAGCTGTTCTTGAGGAATTTGAATCCGGCAATAACGACTTCGGATATTCCAACGCTTCATTTCAGCAGTTAGTAGATGAAATAAAGCGGCTTGGAAATCATAATGACAGCGTTGAAAAATACATTAGCGCAGAAAAAATGATACTGAATGATTTTGTTTTTATTCCTGTTTTCTATAAAAAGGAATATCAGATATTGGGCGCTGGAAATCATGATATTATATTTGATCCATTTACAAAGCAGTTGTTTTTCAGGCATGCTAAATATTATGAATAATCGGCAGGGACGTTTTAACGTCCCTTTTTTTTGGAAATAAATTTTCCAATTATTGCATAAACCATATCCGGATAGAATAGAATATAAAATATATACGCCAAAACAAAACAAACGGAGGCGATATCTATTTTATATCAGTGCAATTTTTTAATTGGTGTTTTATCTTCCATTGCGATAGCTTTGGGAAGTGGACAGACTTCCGACCAAGCTTATAATCGGCAGAGAACTCTTTATAAGCAGGCAGATAAGTCTGCTGTAACAGAGGAACTGGTTGAAAGGGAAGCGGCAAGAGAAGAAACCGTTGAAGAAACGCAGAATGATGAGGAGATTACAGCGGAAGAAAGGAAAGCAGAAGACTCGACCGAAGAAGAGTATGAAGAATCTTATGAATCTGAGATTGAAAGCGTATTCTGTGAGGGATTTGATTCCTCGTTTAAGGCGTATATGGATTACAGGTGTATAACGGATACATCATCGGTTCAGTATGAAATGCAGCAGCAGGCTTATACTGACGGCAGAGGTTTCAGAAAAATAGGGGATGACTACTGCGTTGCGCTGGGAACAGGCTTTACAAGCGGCTGCGGCGAAAGATTTATTATTTATCTTGACAGCGGTTACAGCTTCAGCGCAGTCGTAGCGGATGTAAAGGCGGACATGCATACCGACTCAACTAATTGCTATGTTCCAAGGGGTGAAAATTCCGGTAACGTCGTTGAATTCATTATAGACAGCGACGCTGCGGAAAGCTGTATGCTTTCAAGCGGCAACGCCGGATATTATGATGATCTGAGCGGAAATATTGTTTCAATAGAATCTTTGGGCTAAGTCGTTATATGGTTTTAAGTTAAATAAAAAGGAGCATAGCGCTTTAATCAGCGCCATGCTCTTTTTTTAGATTATAAATCGTCAGGATTAAACTCTTCCTCTTTATTTTCCAAGGCAAAGCTTAGTATTTTACTATAAAATCCGGTTGGATTAAGCATTATTTTATTGCCAATCATTTCAGCCTGAGTACGGTCGGGAGCAAAAAGCTTTAAATCAAGCAGATCGTCTCCGATATCAAGGCAGCGGCAATGTACATAATAACCCTTATCAAGCTCTATATATTCGATTTTTACTTCGCTTTCATATTTAAGCTTTGCAAAATATCTTAGCGCTGCCTGAACTATCTTATCCCTGTAGGATTTGGGAACATAGCCTCTCAGCGTTTTTGCGCAGCTTATGCCCTTTTTTGTCAGGGTATAAATTTTTGTATTGTTTTTTCCGTCCTCAGAATGTATAGAATTATTTTTAATAAGATAGTCCATTGCGTCCTGATAGAAAAAGTAATTTATAATTTCAGTCGTTACTGCTATATCGTAAAGCTGTTCAGAATCAACAGGTTTGTTTATTCTGTAAAGAAGATAGCAGATAAGAATTTTTACTGTCTGAACGTCTTTAAGCTCAGTTGAAGCAAGCTCGGACATCTTTGAATAATTTTCCATTATTTTCACCGTATAATCAGATAAAGTTCGGATAATCAATCATATGAGATAATATACCAATATTAACCGCGGCTTCTACGCATGGTACTGCTCTTGGAACTATGCAGGGATCATGCCTGCCTTTAATGCTGAGAACATCGTTTTTCATATCGCCTAAATCTATCGTGTCCTGCGGCTTTGAAATTGACGGAGTCGGTTTTATTGCGACATTGAGAGTTATCGGCATACCCGAAGAAATTCCTCCGAGGATTCCGCCGTGGTTGTTAGTTTTCGTTTTAACGTGCCCGCGTTCGTCAACATAAAAATCGTCGTTGTTCTGACTTCCTACCATTTTAGCTGTAAGGAATCCGGCGCCGAATTCAAGTCCCTTAACTGCGGGAATTCCGAATATTAATTGAGCCAGAGTATTTTCAAGTCCGTCGAATATCGGCGATCCTATTCCGGCAGGTACGTTTACGCAGGCGCATTCGATAATACCGCCGAGAGATTCGCAGCCGATTCTTGCCTTCTGAATATCTTCAAACATTTCCTCGCCTCGGCTGTCGTTTATCACGGGAAATTTCTTGTATCTTACATCAAGTATTTCATTTTTATTCACATTAGTTCTGTCAAACATATCATCTTTTATATTATGAATTTCAGCTATATGAGCGCCGGTATAAATACCTCTTTTTTCAAGTATTTGACCGCATATCGCTCCTGCAAAGCATAGGGGAGCCGTAAGTCGCCCCGAAAAATGTCCGCCGCCTCTGATATCGTTAAAGCCCTTGTATCTAACGGCGCCGGTGTAATCTGCATGACCGGGACGAGCAAGCTTTGAAATATTGGAATAATCCTTTGAGCGCGTGTCAGTATTCTGGATAAATGCACAGAGAGGAGTGCCCGTAGTTTTATCATTTATAAGACCGGACATTATCTGAGGCAGATCCTTCTCGCTTCTCATCGTAGTCGTTCCGTCTTTTTTCGGAGCTCTTCTTGAGAGAAACCGTCCAAGCTCTTCAATATCGATATGCTCTCCGGGCGGCAGATTGTCAATTACGACTCCGATAGCGGGACCGTGGGACTCTCCGAAAATAGAAATGGAAATGCGGTTATTCCAAAGTGATGACATTGACAGTTCCTCCTAAATTTATATAATCCCTGAAAAAATCCGGATATGATTTTTCAACTGATTCTGCGTTTTTTATAATAACCGGCTGACTGCATATTGTAGCGGCTATTGCGGCGCTCATCGCTATTCTGTGATCTCCTGCGCTGTCTGCCGTACCTCCCGTGAGTTCTGAGTGATGTATAATCAATCCGTCTTCGCTCGGAATAATTTTTCCGCCAAGCGCGTTGACCGCTTCGGCAGTAGCGGCGAGTCTGTCGCTTTCCTTTATTTTCAGGCGGGCTGCATTGTATATGACGGATTTTCCCTCACAGTAGGCTCCGAGCACTCCGAGTATAGGAACAAGATCCGGTACGTCGGACGCGTCAAGACGGAATCCGTCAGGTTTTTCATTATTATTATAGCATAAGCCGTTTATAATTTCAACAATTTTCTTATCACCCTGACTGCTGTTATCTGACAAATTATTTATTTTTATATCGCTTCCGAGAATATTTGCCACATAGAAAAATGCCGCCTGAGAATAATCGCCTTCCGCAGTAAGACTTACAGGTTTGTATTTTTGTCCGCCCTTTATATAATAGCCGTTACCGGTTTCAGATATTTTTACGCCGAATTTATCTAAGCACGAAATAGTCATATCTGCGTACGGCTTTGACTCAAGCCGAGATGTCAGAACAATTTCCGAATCATTTTCAAGAAGAGGCAGAGCGAATAAGAGTCCTGTTACAAATTGGGAGGAAACGTTTCCCTCAAGCTTAAAGATACCGGATCTGAGCTTTCCGCTGACAGTAAACGGCATGGTGTTATTGTAATCAAAATGGATTCCCTTTTCGGAAAGCTCTCGTATATACGGAGTTATCGGTCTTTCCGGCAAACGTCCGCGACCGCTGTATACAGCGCTTATACCGAGAGCCGAGGTTACCGGTATTAAAAAACGCAGTGTAGAGCCGCTTTCGGCGCAGTTTATATCTGCAGTTTCAGGAGTATTTTCTGATAATCCTTTTACGGTAACAGTATTTCCTGAAACTTCGATTTCGGCGCCTATTGCTTTAAGAGCGTCAATGGTGGCGTAGATATCCTGAGAAAATGTAACGTTTGAAATTACGGAAACTCCGTCAGCCAGAGCAGCGCTGATAAGGGCTCTGTGCACTATACTTTTAGAAGCCGGTATACTGACGCTTCCTCTCAGCTTTGAAGGTATGATTTTAATATCCATGCTTTCAGTCCCCCATGAGATTTTCAAATTCCGCAATTGTGATCTTTTCAATTATCGCTTTTCCGATGTCAGGGCATATTATGTAATTTATATTTCCGCTTTCACGCTTTTTATCATTAGAGCAAAGCTTTAGCAACTCATGAATCGGAGCATCAGACTTAACGGGCAGGTTATATGCGGTAACGCATTTTTTTAGCTTGTCCAGTATTTTTTTATCGCCGGTTTTTTCTGTAATCATGCACATACCGATCGCTACTGCGCTTCCATGCGTATATTTTTCATAGTTATAATAGCTTTCTATAGCGTGTCCCAGCGTATGACCGAAATTCAGGATCATTCTTTCTCCCGTATCAAATTCGTCGTTTTCAACTACGTCACGTTTGATAGATATACTTGTGTAAACCACGTCGTCTATAATTTCAGAAATGTTTTTTATATTATGCGAAGCAATAAGCTCGAAAAGTCTATTGTCGCGAATCATTCCATACTTGATGGCTTCCGCCATTCCGTCGGAAAGTATGGTTTCGGAAAGTGTGGACAAAACGTCCGGATCACAGATAACGCAGGCCGGTTGTTTAAAAGCTCCGACCAGGTTTTTTCCGCATGGTAGATCAATTGCGGTTTTTCCGCCGACAGAGGAATCAACTTGAGCTAAAAGCGTTGTCGGTATCTGTATATATTCAAGTCCTCTTAAAAACGTAGCTGCCGCAAAGCCTGTTATATCTCCGACGACGCCGCCTCCGAGAGCTATAACGCAGTCTGTACGCGTTATGTTATTTTCACAGAGAAAGTTATAAATTTCGTTAAGCGTTTCTGTTGATTTTGAGCCTTCACCGTTTTTAAAAACAAATTTGCAGACTGTAAAGCCTGAGCTTTCAAGTGAATCTACGACGGCTTTTCCATAAAGTCTGTCAACGATATCATCAGTTATGATTGCAGTTTTACGGGTTTTTACCGTTTCGGATATGACGGCTCCGCATTTATTTAAGATTCCTCTTTCTATATATATATTATATGGCGTGCTTGTTTTTACAATTATAGTTTTCATAATGCTCCTCCGGAAAAATGCGCGTTTTTAATCGGCAAATAAACTTATGTTTATTATATCACAATGTTTTATGCATTTCAAGGCATTAAAGTGTAAACCGAAAAAATATATGACCTAAGAATGATTATCTTAGGTCATATTTGTTAGATTATAATTTTGCAAGAGCCTTAAACTTATCCTTTAATGCGGGGTAAATTTCAGTATACAAATTGTAACAGCTATCATACTTAGGGATATTTTCCGAAATAGGCTGCTGTGTTTTGTCCGTTTTTACTATAGCGCTGCACGCCTCCGGAACAGAGCTGTAAATTCCTGCACCTACAGCTGCAAGTATTGCGGCGCCGAGAGCAGGACCCTCCTTTGACGCCGAAGTTTTAACAGGGCATTTATAAAGGTCGGCAAGCATCTGCCGCCACAACGATGAAGTTCCGCCGCCGCCGCAGGCCGTCATATCGCTTATATCAATGCCCATTTCACGGCAGATTTCAAAACAGTCGCGAAGGGAATAGGCAACCCCTTCCATAACGGCTCTCAGCATATCTCTTTTTGTGTGAATTGCCGAAAGTCCGAAAAATACTCCTCTTGCGTCAGGGTCAAGGTGAGGCGTTCTTTCGCCCATTAGATACGGAAGATAAAGCAGGCGGTTTGCCCCGACGGGAACGTTTTCCGCTTCCTTATCCATAAGATAATATTCGTCGACGTCCATAAGCCTTGCCGTTTCTTTTTCGGCGCTGCTGAAATTATCCCTGAACCATTTCAGCGAAAGTCCTGCGCCTTGAGTAACGCCCATAATGTGCCATGAATTAGGTACGGCCGCGCAGCATGTATGCACTCTGCCCTTAGGATCAATTGAAATATTTGACGTATGTGCAAATACGACTCCTGAGGTACCTATTGTTGTAAACGCTTTTCCGTCTTCGACAACTCCTGTGCCAACAGCAGCAGCTGCGTTATCTCCTGCGCCGCCTACAACAGGAGTGCCCTCGCAAAGACCGAGAACATCAGCCATGCCTTTTGTAAGCGTTCCCGTAACCTCGCAGGACTCGTAAATCTTGCCTAGCATTGACATATCAATTCCGAGCGTATCGCATACCTCTTTGCTCCAGCAGCGGTTTGCAACGTCTAAAAGCTGCATTCCGGACGCGTCCGAAACCTCTGTTGCATATTCGTTTGTAAGGACGAATCTCAAGAAGTCCTTTGGCAAAAGAATATGACGGCACTTTTCGTAAATATCAGGCTCGTTGTTTTTTACCCAAAGAATTTTTGCGGCTGTCCAGCCTGTCAGCGCAGGATTGGCGGTGATTTCAATAAGCTTTTTTTCGCCGAGCCTGCTGTTCATTTCAGCGACTTCGTTGGCTGTCCTCTGATCGCACCAGATAATTGATTTTCTGAGTACGTTATTATCCTTATCAAGCATAACGAGACCGTGCATCTGACCGGAAATACCGATTCCTTTTACGTCCACTTTTTTAACGCCGCTTTTAGCCATAACGGCTTTGATCGTATCAATCATAGCGGAAGCCCAGTCGTTGGGATCCTGTTCCGCATAGCCGTTTTTAGGCTGATACATTGGATATTCGATAGTGTGTGAAGCAACGACTGTTCCAAGCTCGTCAAAGAGGACTGTCTTTGTGCCGCTTGTTCCGCAGTCTACGCCTATAATGTATGACATGTTACTATTCCTTTCTGCTTTTTATTTTTTTATAAACCGTATTTATATATTCGCATATTTTTAAATAAATAATCAAAATAATATTAATGCAAATTGGCATAGGTGCAATAAAAAATATAGCATATATAATCCACATTCCGCCCGGTCCTCCTCCGCCCTCTGTCGGTTGAGGAACATGATGTATAAATTTAAGGTAAATAGAGTATATTATGAAAATATAAAAATATTGAAAAACAACGCTTATACATCTTACACCTGTTACATATATATTATTCTTATGTTTATATATTAAATGGTAATATAAAAAGACTGTTAATATATACATCGTTAAAAACATAAAGTTAAATACAATATTACTCATTTTATATAGATAATTTATATATAACTGAGTTGTTGCAATTTCCAATAAGGAAATTATTAAGGAAAAAAGAGCATTTTTCCATGTTTTAAACGGAATATTATTATTAACCTTCACTTTTATTATTTCTCCAAATCCGAATATTTGCAAAACAAACATATCGTCGAAACAATACTTTACTGCACATTTTTCATAATTATTATACCTATGTTTAATAAATAAGGGCGCTTTTTCATTTGCAAAAAAGCGCCCTGTTAACGTTTGAAACGTCAATTCACCAGAAAAAACGCATTAATACGGCAAGGTATTCCGCCGTATGAAAACGCGACGTCAGGGACTCTGTCCCTTGCCTCTGTGATTCTTAAAAAGGCTTGAGCTGAACTTTTGCTAATTAAAGACTAAACATAATATCGTTCATGATATTTTCAAGCAGTTCCTGACGGCCGCTGCCCAGAGAATCTGTAACCTCGCCCTTTTCAAGCGCGTACTTTTCAAGGTAAGCCATATCAGCCTTTCCGTCAATAATGTCTTTTCCGATGCCTGTTGTCCAGCTTGCATATCTGTCAGCGACAAACTTATCGATTCTGCCGTCGTCAATCATCTTCTGAGCAATCTTGAGACCGAGAGCAAATGCGTCCATACCTGCAATGTAGCTGTGGAAGATATCCTCCAGCTCAAAAGAGCCTCTTCTTGCCTTAGCGTCAAAGTTCAGACCGCCGTTTGTAAAACCGCCTGCCTTTAAAACTTCATACATGCAAAGAGCGGTGTCGTAAACGTTTGTAGGGAACTGGTCAGTATCCCAGCCGAGCAACGGATCGCCCTGATTCGCGTCGATTGAGCCAAACACGCCGTTTTCTCTGGCAACTCTCAGCTCATGCTGGAATGTGTGCTGTGCAAGCGTTGCGTGGTTTGCTTCAATGTTCATTTTGAAATCCTTGTCAAGGCCGTACTTGCGTAGGAAGCCGAGAACCGTCGCAGTGTCAAAGTCATATTGGTGCTTTGTCGGTTCCTTTGGCTTCGGCTCAATATAGAAATCGCCCTTATAGCCGATTGAACGCGCATAGTCGACGGTCATTCTCATAAGACGCGCCATGTTGTCCTGTTCAAGTCCCATATTTGTGTTAAGGAGAGTTTCATAGCCCTCGCGTCCGCCCCAGAATACATAGCCGTTGCCTCCGAGCTTAACTGTCGTTTCAACAGCCTTTTTGATCTGAGCCGCGGAGAAAGCGAAAACGTCGGCAGACGGAGACGTTCCGGCTCCGTGCATGAATCGCGGGTGGTCAAAGCACTTGGCAGTACCCCAGAGACACTTCTTTGAAGTATCAGCCTTCATTTTTTCTGCTATATAATCTGTAATTTCATCTAACTTAGCGTTTGTTTCCGAAAGAGAACCGTATTCAGGGGAAAGATCGCGGTCATGGAAACAGAAATAATCTATTGAAAGCTTGTCCATAATTTCAAAGGCAGCGTCAACCTTAGCCTTTGCTCTTGCAACGGAGTCGTCCTCGCCCCATGTCTTGTCAGTAGTGCCGCAGCCGAACATATCGGTTCCGTCGCCGCCCATAGTATGCCACCATGAAAGCGCGAACTTGAGCTGCTCCTTCATAGTTTTTCCGCCTATAACTTCATCCGGATTGTAGTGCTTGAAAGCAAGCGGGTTTTTAGAATCCTTTCCTTCAAAAGAGATTTTTCCTATACCTTTAAAAAATTCGCTCATATTATCCTCCTGTATGATTATATTCTTGGTTTTGGACAGATTTAAGGTAATATCTGAGTTTTACCTTAACCTGTCTTAATTTAAAACGCCGCTTAAACGCCTGGTTTATAACGGCGTCTAATTTACATAAAATCAAAGGAACGGGATTCCTTTTCAAACCATTTACCCCTTTTTGCCTGTTCAGGCGTAAACCATCTTTCTCCGTTTATATAAAGATCGTCGTCCTTCCATTCAAGCTCAACCTCGGTTTTCGGTCTTTTAACGCAAAGCTTGCGGTCATATCCCTTTACCTTGAAGGTTACAAGAGCATATTTTTTATCAAGAAAATTAGGTTCGAGTATAACGGACGTGCTTCCGTTTGAACTGTCGGTCGTTTCAATTACTTCGTAGCGGTATTTGCCGGAAGGCGATACCCCGCTTTCTATTGTTTCCTTTATTGCCGGAGAAGCCAAAAAGCTTGTAAATATAAAATATGCCAAAGCTGCTAATATATAAGTCAGAAGATATATGGTTCCAAGCAGCGTTTTTGAAGCTTCGTTAGAGCCGCTGGCGAAAAATATAACTATTGCGCAGACCGCCAGAGGAATTATCATTTCCCATGAGCCGAAGCATAAAAGCACAACGGGAAGCAGGGCGGGGAACATAATAAACCCCGAAATCTTAGTCATAAGCTGTTTTCTTGAATAAATCATAGCCGCGCCTGCCACAATAGAAATAACTGTTAATAACAGACAGAACGCTATTCTTTGGGTTATAATGATTTCATAGAAAACTGCATGATACGATAATATACAGATAAATATTGCGTAGAAGAGACCTAAAGCCGAAGCTCCTCTTTTAAGCCAGATGTTTGAATGGAGTTTGGCGCTTTTCATTAATTTCCCCTTTCAAATGCGTTTTAAAGGACTTTATTCTAAATAATGTTATATTGCTTTTTTAAGACAATACATATTATATCATTATTTTTTTAAAGTTACAAGTGTTTATGGAAAAAATCATCTTGCAAAATCTAAAAAAAATGCTATAATTATTGTTGGATAGTTATAAAAAATCATAATAAAAACATACAGAGGGAAGGAACGCAAAAAATGACTAAACAAAAAAAGATATTGAAAATATCTTTTGTTATATTTATGGTTTTATTATGCGCCGTACTGACGATATTCGTTCTCGTTCCGTTTATCAGACTTCTCGCTACCGAGCAGGGACGCGATATGATTCAGAAAAGAGTGGAAGGCTTCGGAATTTTCGCTCCGGTTTTATTTGTTCTTATGGAAATAACTCATATTGTGCTGGCTTTTATTCCGGGAGGGCCGGTTGAAATAATCGGCGGAGTGCTTTTCGGCGCTTTCTGGGGGCTTGTTTTATGTGAAATCGGTATTTTTGCCGCAACCGTAATAATATATAATCTTGTTAAAAAATTCGGTAAACCGTTGGTGGACGCTTTTGTGCCGGAGGATAAGTTCAAAAAATTCAAGTTTCTTCATGACGAGAAAAAGCTTGAGCTGATTGTATTCATCATACTTATGATTCCCGGAACCCCCAAAGACGTGATATCATATATGACTTCGCTTACGGATATTAACCGCTACAGGTTTTATTTTATAGCTACTCTGGCCAGAATTCCGTCCGTAACCTCGTCCGCATTTATGGGAGCGACGCTTGGAAACGGAAAGCCTGTAATTACGGTTATTATTTTTCTAATAACCGGAGCTGTGGGAATTATCGGGATTTTTCTGAATAATTATATTACTAACAGCAGACAAAAAAAGAGTATTGAAAAAGGAGAACAATAATAATGTCTATATATTTAGTCGATTATGAAAACGTCAATGCGGACGGCTTCAGGGGTATTGAAAAGCTTGGAAAAAATGACAGCGTCTATGTTTTTTATACGACCAATGCCGGTAATTTATCGTTTGAGGCTCATAAAAAATTAGTGGAATCCAGCGCTGAGATAAAGTATTTTTCCGTTTCTGCGGGAAAAAATGCCCTTGATTTTCAGCTTACAATGTTTGCAGGCTATATTTTAGGAAAGGGCACTACTCAGAACATATATATAATAAGCAATGATAAAGGGTTTGACGCTAATTTATCCTTCTATGACAATTATCTTTATGCCGAAGGCGTTGAGATCGTCCGTCATACTTCGATCGCGGGAACCTTTGTATCTAAGGAAAAGCCGTCTAAGGTCAGGATAGTAAAATCCGATAACGGTCGTGCGGACAGCCTCTATAATTCCTTATGCGATCTTCTTCCAGCTTATTCCTCATGCGATATAATTAATATAAGCGCGGTGTTGCTGGGAACGTCAGACAAGCAGGATTTTCACAGAGAGCTGGTTGCGCGTTTCAAGCAGGAAAGGGGAGAGGAAATTTACGGCGCCCTTAAATCTGATTTTACTGAATTGAAGAAATTTGATTCTACTTATCAGAAATTGCGTTCTATTTTACCTGATTATTCTCCGTCGGAAATCATAAAAATCAATTCCGTTTTGCAGAAGTCAAAGGATAAAAACTCCTTTTATAGAGAGCTTGTTTCTAAGTTTGGTCAGAGTCATGGAACGGAGATATATAATCTATTAAAATCAGAATACATAAATCTTAAGAAAACGGCGTGAGGATACTGACTGATATGTATGATAATAGGGATAAAGCAGCGAAAAAGAATCAGATGATCGCAGCGGTTATGTGCAGCGTTCTTATGATAGTGCTCGGCATGAGCGATTCGCTTCGCGGCGTATTTGCGCCGGTTTTTAAAGAAACGTTCGGACTTTCAAATACAAAAGTGTCGATGATTATATCGGTAAGCTATGCGGGAAATCTTATTTTTCTATTTATAGGCGGAAAGCTGCTGGATACCTTTAAAAAAAAGACTGTTATGCTATGCACACTTTTAATGTGGATGTCTGCGCTGCTGCTGTATTTTTTCACAAAAAGCTATACGCTGCTTTTATGCGGAATGATATTTTCAATGGGCGCGTCGACGCTTTTGTCTACAAGCGTAAATATAATAACGCCTATACTTTTCATGTCGCCGGGACTGATGATGAATCTTTTTAATTTTACGCAAGGCGTAGGAATAAGCGGGGGGCAGAATGCCGCCGCTGTTTTTGCAGACGGTTTTCGGTCATGGCAGATAATCAATTTAGTTATGTTCGGCGTTGGCGTCGCAGCGTTTTTTCTGCTTTTAGCCGTTAAAATACCTGATATTAGTACCGATAAGAATATTAAGCCGACTACATATATGAGTATAATAAAAAATCCGGCTTTTTTTCTGCTGATCCTGATGTGCGGATTTTATTATATACCGGAGCACGGACTTCAGAATTGGCTTACCACTTATGCCTCTGAGCATCTTGGATTTACAGTTTCTGAGGGCTCGTTTTTTACTGGACTGTTTTATGCATTTATGACAGTAGGGCGATTGATTTTTGCAGTTTTGGTGAATAAGCTCGGTCCGAAAAAGAGCCTTTTTATATTTTCGGTATTTTATTCCGTCCTGTATATTGTCGGTGTCGCAGCGGGAAAAAGCGGGATGTATATACTTTGTGCGGCCGGACTGGGAAATTCTGTTCTTTGGCCGACCTTTATCTATCTTATTCAGCTTTATTATCCTCCGGAATCCAGAGGAAAAGCCGTGGGGCTTGTAACAGGGCTTTCCACATTTTTTGATATCGGCTTCAACGCTCTGTTCGGTGCGTTGACTGAAAGGATAGGCTTTGCGGTAAGCATTTACATACTTCCCGCGGCGTCGGTTTTATTCCTTGTTCCTTTTTCTATTCTGGTTTTCGGCGTGAAAAAAAGCAGGGAGATAGAAAATCTATAAGAAAAATCCCCGTAAGCTTATTTAAGCTACGGGGATTAATTTTTATATATTTATTGAATTTTATAAGAATGTGTTTATTAATAACCCATTCCCATTCCGCCCTGAGGCATTGCGGGAGCAGGCTCCGGAGCAGGAATATCGGCTACCAGGCTTTCAGTTGTCAGTACCATTGCTGCAACGGAAGCCGCGTTCTGGAGTGCGGAACGCGTAACCTTTGTAGGATCAACGATTCCCGCCTGAATCATATCCACATAGGTTTCATTATAAGCGTCGAAACCGTAGCCTACTTTACCTGAGCGCTTAATTGTATCAATTATAACGCTGCCCTCGAGACCTGCGTTAAGAGCGATCTGGCGAACCGGTTCTTCAAGAGCTCTGAGTATGATCTGCGCGCCGGTTTTTTCGTCGCCGTCAAGGGAAGGAAGCATTTCTTCAACAGCAGGAATCGCATTGATGAGAGAAGTGCCGCCGCCTGCAACGATACCTTCTTCAACGGCAGCCTTTGTAGCTGCAAGAGCGTCCTCTATTCTAAGCTTCTTTTCCTTCATTTCAATTTCAGTAGCGGCGCCGACCTTTATAACGGCAACGCCTCCTGCAAGCTTGGCAAGTCTTTCCTGAAGCTTTTCCTTGTCAAAGTCAGACGTTGTTGTTTCAATCTGAGATTTGATCTGTGAAACTCTGCTCTTGATCGCGTCAGCGTCGCCCATACCGTCTACAATGATAGTATTTTCCTTCTGGATAACTACCTGTCTTGCGCGGCCAAGCTGTTCAACTGTAGTTTCCTTAAGCTCAAGACCGAGCTCTTCAGAAATAACCTCGCCGCCTGTCAGGATGGCAATATCCTTAAGCATTTCCTTACGTCTGTCGCCGAAACCTGGAGCCTTAACGGCAGCGCACTTGAAAGTGCCCCTAAGATTATTGAGTATAAGCGTTGTGAGCGCTTCGCCCTCGATATCCTCTGCAATGATAACAAGCTTCTTGCCCGACTGAACAAGCTGTTCAAGAAGAGGAAGGATTTCCTGAATCGAGGAGATTTTCTTATCTGTAATAAGAACATATGGATCGTCGTAAACAGCTTCCATTTTTTCGGTATCCGTTACCATGTATGGTGAAATATAGCCTCTGTCAAACTGCATTCCTTCTACAACCTCGCTGTAAGTTTCAGCAGTTTTGCTTTCTTCAATTGTTATAACGCCTTCCGCCGTAACCTTCTCCATTGCGTCGGCAATCAGCTTTCCGACTGTTTCGTCTGCTGAAGAAACGGTTGCGACTCTGGCGATGTCGTCGCTACCCTCAACCTTTTTAGAATTTGCGATAACAGTTCCGACTGCCGTTTCAACAGCCTTTGCCATACCCTTTTTAACTATCATCGGGTTTGCGCCGGCCGCGATATTCTTCATACCCTCGCGAATCATTGCCTGTGCGAGAAGAGTAGCTGTGGTCGTACCGTCTCCTGCCGCGTCGTTAGTCTTAGTTGCAACTTCCTTGAGCATCTGAGCGCCCATATTTTCGAACGCGTCCTCAAGCTCGATTTCCTTAGCTATTGTTACGCCGTCGTTAGTAATCAGCGGAGCGCCGAATTTTTTATCGAGAACAACGTTTCTTCCCTTAGGACCAAGCGTTATTTTAACAGTATCGGCAAGCTTGTCAATGCCTGTCTGAAGGGATTTTCTTGCTTCTTCTCCGTATTTAATATCCTTTGCCATAAATATCAGACTCCTTTTTTATAATATGATTTATTCCGATTATTCAACTATTGCCAAAACTTCAGACTGACGGAGGATTGTATATTCAACATCGTCAACCTTGACTTCTGTTCCGGCATATTTGCTGAGCAGAACCTTGTCGCCTACTTTAAGATACATATCTATCTTTTCGCCGTCAACCATTCCGCCGGGACCAACGGCGACAACTTCTGCGATCTGCGGCTTTTCCTTTGAAGCCGAAGCAAGAATAAGACCGCTTTTTGTGGTTTCTTCCGCTTCTGTCATTTTAATGACAATTCTGTCTGCCAATGGCTTGATATTCATATTTATTCCTCCTGAAAAAAATTATTGATTTGGTTAGCACTCAAACTCCTTGAGTGCTAATTACTATTTTACCAACTTTTTATGAAAAATCAAGTATGTTTTGAATATAATTACAATTTTTGTATCTGTGCACAAATATATGTCAGATTTAGAATCTAAACTGTGCAAAATTAATATTGGCGAAACAAATTTTTCTGAAAAAATTTCTTAAGGGTATTTACAAACTGTCGAATATTTGATATTATTAAATGTATATAGAATAAATTTTATTTTTTTTATTTTTCTGAGCGTTTTTTAGCTTAGATATGGGGGAGGTATGTTATGCCGCTTGAAAAGGTTTTAATAGTTGATGATGATAAGAACATATGCGATTTATTGAGAGTTTATCTTGAAAAGGAAGGCTACAGCACTATAATTTCAAACGAGGGCAACGAGGCGATGGTAAAATTCAATTCGCTTAATCCGGATATTGTTCTGCTTGATATAATGCTGCCGGGCATGGACGGATGGCAGATATGCAAGGAGATAAGAAAAGCGTCCGATACGCCTATAATTATGCTGACCGCAAAAAGTGAAATCTTCGATAAGGTTCTGGGGCTTGAGCTGGGCGCCGACGATTATATAGTCAAGCCGTTTGATACAAAAGAGGTTCTCGCAAGGATCAAGGCTGTTGCCAGACGTTCCGGGAAGCTTCCTAAGCCTGTTGAGATGCAGGAGGTTCATTATGATAAGCTTTCGATTAATCTGACGAGGTATGTGCTTAAGGCGGGCGGAAAGGTAATTGACGCTCCGCCTAAAGAAATCGAGCTTTTATTTTATCTTGCTTCCAATCCTAACAGAGTTTTTACAAGAGATCAGCTTCTTGACGAAATCTGGGGATTTGATTATTACGGAGATTCCAGAACTATTGACGTTCATATCAAGCGCTTGAGAGGAAAGCTTTGCGGAATTTCCAAGCAATGGGATCTTACGACTGTATGGGGAGTCGGATATAAATTTGAATTAAACGAAATTAAGGAATCGTAATGCTGAAAATTGATCGTTGCATGATTTACATTTTAATTGCCGGCTAATGCCGGCTGAACGGAGATAATATGACCAAAAATCTTCTTCGGCATTATTTTTTCATAATCGGCATAATATTTTTCTGTGTTCTTTTTACGGGTCTTGTTTTAATTTTTCAGAGCTATTTGTCGTTAAAGGACACCGTTTTGCACAATTCGGAAAATTCGGCGAAGCTTATACTTGATGATTTTGAAAATGAAGTCAACAAAAATAATGAATTAAACGGCAGTATGCTTGAAATTTATAGCAAGAATCTAAATATGGATATATATATTTATGATAAACATGGAGATTTAATTATTTCTAATTCTTGCAATAAAGAATATTATCAGCATTCTGACTGGAAATTCGGCGACGCTATCCAATACGATATAAACCCTGTTACAAATGTTTCATATATGGAAAAATTTGAGGTGGAATTTGAACCATTTGAGGTTTATGTAGCCTGCGTAATGCCATACGGTATAATATCAGAGCATACTGACAAAACCGTAAATATTCTATTGCTGTTATTATTGGTTCTTACGGCGGTATTTTCTGTTACTCTTTGTATTTATAATTACCATAAGTATAAATATGTGCTTCAGATAGAAAAGAACTGCGGCTCCGGTTATGTGGGAGAATATGCGGAAATAGCGCTTCCCAAAAAGGTGCTGCCGCAGTATGAGCCGCTTCTTAAGGCAATCAGGGCTCTTCAGGAAAGACTTAATTACAGCGATAAGCATATGGTTGAATTTGTTTCGAATATATCTCATGAGCTTAAAACGCCGCTTACTGTTATCAAGGGCTTTCTCGGAGCAGTGCTCGACGGAACGATAGACGCGGAACACAGATATAAATATCTTGTTAAGGTGCTTAATGAAACCAACAGAATGCAGCAGATTATTAAAAATATGCTGAATACGTCTAATATAGAAGCGGGAAAAATCACGCTTAAAATTGAACAATTCAACATAATAGAGGTTTTAGCGGAAATAATATTTATGTTTGAAAAAAGAATTGAAGAAAAGCATATTAATATTATAAGCATAAGCTATCCTGAGATACTGGTCAGCGGAGACAGGATACTTTTGCACCAGGTATTCTATAATTTATTTGAAAACGCCGTAAAATTTGTCGATTATAATGGTATGATTACCATCGCTATAGATTATTGCGACGGAAATATTCATTTTTTTATAAACAACAGCGGCAGCGGAATACCGAAAAAGGATCTCGCACATGTTTTTGACCGTTTTTTTAAATCAGATTATTCGAGAAGCGATAATCCCGACGGAGTAGGTTTAGGATTATCTATAGTAAGAAAATTTGTCAATCAGCATCACGGCAATATAACGATAAGCAGCGAAGAGGGAAGATTCACGGAATTTATGCTGACATTTCCGAGAGATTTTATCGCTGAATAAGGAGGTTTCTGTACCGATATGGATGAAAAGGAAGATTTATTCAGCAGTGAAAGCGGTGAAAAGGAAAGAGAGGAGATATCAGAGATTAAATATTCGGACAATTTTCAGAATGCCGAGATAACCGGAAATGAAAACGCCGGAAAACAGAAACGGTCAAACGTATTAATAGTTGTCCTGCTTTTACTTATTTTTGCGGTTATTTCTGCTCTGACAGTTTATTGTATTTATTCAGATGTCCGTCAGGGCAGCATAATCTATAACAAGGCTTATAATAATATTAATACCGATATCGAGCTTGAGACTCAGAATAAGCCCGAAGCCTCAAAGGACTCTGATTACCGTGATGAAAACGGAAAATATACTACCGAGGGGCTTGCGGAATTTATAAGGCCTCAGATAGTGGAGATTTATACTTACAGCAGCTCTAATCCTGATATTATGATAGGAAGCGGTTCAGGAATTATAATAACTCAAGACGGTTATATCGTTACAAATACTCATGTGCTTGAAGGCTCTCAGTATTCATTGCTTGATGAATCGGAGCTTGAGAAGCCGGACAGTTTTATTGTAAACACATATAATGATAAGCAGTTTGAAGCGGAAATAGTCGGCCGCGACGCTAAAACAGATATAGCGGTAATCAAGATAAAGGCTGATAATCTGCCTGCCGCCGAACTTGGCGATTCCGATGAAACGGCGCTTGGAGAGAGAGTTGCGGCAATCGGAAACCCTGCCGGGCTGACAGGTTCAATTACCGACGGTATAGTTTCCGGTCTTAACAGGAAAATCAAAGCGGATTCAACCGGATTTGAAATGGACTGTATACAGACTAACGCCGCAATAAGCCCAGGAAATTCCGGAGGCGCCTTGGTTAATATGTACGGTCAGGTCATAGGCATAACTTCTTCTAAATATGTAAGCTCAAGCTATGAAGGTCTCGGCTTTGCAATAACTATTAACGAGGCCAAGCCTGTTATAGAAGAGCTTATTTCTCAGGGTTATGTAAGCGGCAGAATAAAAATAGGAATAACATTCTATTCAATGGATAATGAATATACGCTTTCGGTTTTTAAGGAAAAATACGGCAGAAAGCTTCCTGAAAAGCTAAACGGATTGTGGGTGACCGATATCAGCGAGGATTGCGACGTGTCCAATACGGAGCTAAAGACAGATGATTTTATTCTATCAATTAACGGCGTAGAGGTTCATAATTACGACGAGCTAAGTCTTATCCTTGAAGGCAAGAAAGCCGGAGATGTTTTAAAAGCAAAATGCGCCAGAATAGACGATGAGCTCAAAATCACATATTTTGACATAGAATTCAAGATAATGGAAGATACTTCAGGAAATTATTAAATTGTACGGGGGACGTTTATGAGATATAAAAATCCGGTATTAAAGGGATTTTATCCTGATCCCAGCGTATGCTATGCAAACGGAAGGTATTATATGGTATGCAGCAGCTTTCAGTATTTTCCGGGAGTGCCTCTTTTCGAAAGCAGCGATCTTGTGAACTGGAATCAGATCGGACATGTGCTTACCCGCAAAGATCAGGTTATGCTGGATAAAATAAACAGCAGCGGAGGCGTTTTCGCTCCGACTATAAGATTTGACGGCAAAAGATTCTATATGGTAACTACAAACGATACTACCCGCCAGAATTTTTATGTATATACGGAAGATATTTACGGAGAATGGTCCGATCCTGTTTTCGTCGATCAGGGAGGTATTGATCCGTCCTTGTATTTTGAGGACGGCAGGACGTATTTTATGAGCAACGGGACAGACAGTCTTGGCAGAAACGGAGTTATTCAGTGCGAGATAAATATAACTGACGGAAAAAAGCTTACTGAAAGCAAATGCATTTGGCAAGGCTCCGGCGGAAGGTATCTTGAAAGTCCGCATATGTATAAAATAAACGACTATTATTATCTTATGGCGGCCGAGGGCGGAACTGAATACGGTCACATGATTACCTATGCGAGGGGACGGTCGGTCTGGGGAGATTTTGAAAATTATCCTCATAATCCTGTACTTACAAACAGAAATAAGGCTCCTTTTATAATTCAGGGAATTGGTCACGGAGATCTTGTTCAGGATAAACACGGAGATTGGCATATACTTAGTCTTGGGTTCAGACAATCAGGTATGTGGATGCCGTATCATCATCTGGGCAGGGAAGTATTTCTTACGCCGGTATGCTTTGACGGGCAGGGATGGTTTTCCGCCGGAGCGGACGGGACAACCGACGAAGGCTATGAGATATACGGTGAATTTGAGCAAAATGAAAAGAAGCTTTATACCTTTGAAAATACGCAATGGAATATTGACTGGTGTTACCTGAGACATCCGAAGGACAGCAGCTATGAGCTTTATGATGATAAAGCTGTTTTGCACGGCTCTGATATCACATTGAGCGATATAGATTCTCCTACATTTATAGGACTTCGTCAGCGCGATTTCTGCGGAGAGATTTGCTGCAAAGTCAGAATTGATTCCGGTGAAGCGGGTATCGCCTTATATATGAACGAATTGGAGCATTACGATATTGCGTTAAGAAAAATCGGAGAAGATATTGAAATACTGCTCAGATTGAATATAGGAGGAATAAAGCATATACAGGAAACGGTTAGTCTGAATCAGACTGAAGCGGAGCTTATTATTCGAATGGATAATATGAATTACAGCTTTTTTGTCAAATACGATGGCGCTGATCGCTTTCTTGGAAGCGCTCAGACCAAATATTTATCCAGCGAGGTTTCCGGCGGATTTACCGGTGTCATAATCGGATTGTATGCGGCAGGCGGCAATACGGCTGTGTTTACGGATTTCAGGTGTGAATATAAATAACGAAAAGGACGCGTTTTCAGCGTCCTTTTTACGGGCTTTTACATTAAATGTTGAAATCTGATCCGTTTTATGTTATATTAATAAAAGTATTTTTATAAAGGATTGTTTATTAGATGAAATTTGAAAAGCTGTCGGAAAAGCTAAGTATTTGTGTAAGCGAAGAGCATGGATTCGGTACGGACGCATTTCTTCTGACTCATTTTTGCGAATATAAAGCTAACGATATTGCCTGCGATCTTGGAACCGGGTGCGGCATAATTCCAATGATAATGCAGAGAGTAAAACCTCCTAAGGTAACCTTTGCGCTGGACATTCAGAAAAAAGCCGTTGAACAGTTAAAAATGAGCATTGAAAAAAGCGGCGTGGAAACAATAGTACCTGTTAACGCTGATTTAAAGGAGCTTTGGGAAGGAGCGCCTCTGGGAAAATGCAGCCTTGTGACATGTAATCCGCCGTATAAAGCGGCGGATTCAGGTATCGAAAGCGAGCTTGACGCTCATAGAATTGCCCGTCATGAGATTATGTGCAATATTTATGATGTTTGCCGTGCGGCGTCCAGGCTGCTTAAGTTCGGCGGACGTCTTTGTCTTTGCAACCGTCCCGAAAGACTTTGCGATGTGATAGACGCCATGAAAAAAAATGATATGGAGCCTAAAAGACTGCGGTTTGTGAGTAAAAACCCTCAAAGCGCGCCGTGGCTTTTTCTAATAGAGGGGAAAAAAGGCTCGAAACCGTATCTAAAAGTGCTTCCGCAGCTTTATGTATGGACTGAAAACGGATACACTGACGAGATGCAGAAAATTTATTCATTCGGACTTGAAGAGGGGGCTGAATAAAATGACCGGTACGCTTTACGTTGTGGGCACGCCGATTGGAAATATGGATGATATTACTTTAAGGCAGCTTAAAACCCTTGAAGATGTGGATTTTATAGCGGCTGAGGATACGAGAGTAACGCTTAAACTTCTCAACAGATACGATATAAAAAAGCAGCTTATAAGCTATCATGGACATAGTACCTTAAATTGCGCTGAGAATATTATATCACGGATTAAAGGCGGAGAAAACGCCGCTGTGGTTACAGACGCCGGTATGCCGTGTATTTCCGATCCCGGAGAGGAACTGGTAAGGCTTTGCGCTGAAAGTGGAATTAATGTTAAAGTGGTACCCGGACCGAGCGCAGTTGTTTCTGCTCTTGCGGTGTCCGGTCTGAATACTTCAAGATTTGCATTTGAAGGATTTCTATCGGTAAATAAAAAACAGCGCAGCGATCATCTTCTTAGTTTAAAGGACGAAACCCGCACGCTTATTTTTTATGAAGCTCCCCATAAGCTGATTAATACTTTGAATGACTTTTTAAAGTATTTTGGGGACCGAAGAATTTCGTTATGCCGTGAACTGACAAAGGTATATGAGGAAGTTTTGAGAATGACGGTCTCAGAGGCGATCTTATATTATGAAAATAATAGCCCGAAGGGTGAATATGTGCTTGTATTGGAGGGGGCTGAACGCAGGGATATTTCTGACGGCTATACCTTGGAAACAGCGTCTGCTCTCGCCTCTGAATATGCCGACGACGGTATGAAGCTTTCGGAGGCATGCAGGAAGGCCGCCAAGGAAACGGGCTTTTCAAGAAGCGGCATTTATTCGTTTATTGTCAATCATCAGCCGGAGGAGAAAAAAATATGAGAATACCCAGAGCAGCTTGCATAAACGATATATCGGGATTCGGAAGGTGCTCTCTTACCACGGCTCTGGCGGTTCTGCCGGCTGCAGGAGTACAGGCCTGTCCTGTTCCGACGGCTGTATTGTCAAAGCATACCGGCTTTCCGTCATTTTATTTCAAGGATATGACGTCGTCTATGACGCCTTATCTTCGGGATTGGGATAAGCTTGAATTTGATGGGATATATAGCGGATTCTTAGGCTCGTCCGATCAGATAAGAATTGTTGAGGAATTTATTTTAAACCGAAAGAAAAAAAATCCGGATATAAATGTTATAATTGATCCGGTTATGGGGGACGGTGGCAGGCTGTATTCAACCTATACAAGTGAAATGCACCGTCGGATGAAGAAGCTTGCCGCCTGTGCAGACTTGATAACTCCTAATATTACGGAGGCATGCTTTCTCACAGGAGCCGAATATTCGGGAGAAGAAATTTCGGACAGCTTTGCAAAGGAGCTGGCGTATCGTCTTGAGGATATGGGCGTCGGCCGCATAGTTCTGACCGGAATTGCAAGAGCTGAAAATATCGTTAATATGACCTATGATTCAAACGAATTCTATTTTGATTATGTTCATAGGGAATCAAGGATATATTCCGGTACCGGAGATATTTTTGCGTCGGTGGTTACGGCTTTTTTGCTTAAAGGAAAACCTCTTGCCGAAGCAGTGCAAATTGCGGGGGATTTTATTTCCAAATCAATAGAGTATACGGTAACGGCAGGCGCTCCTTTACAGGAGGGCGTGGTTTTTGAACCTATTCTTCACTATTTAAGCAGTTATTTCAGATGATTTTTAGGAGAGCTTTTAAATATGAACAGCAAAAAATTAGGAAAATTAGTTTTTACCGGTTTATTTGCCGCTATGATATGTGTTACTACTGCTTTTATTCTACATATTCCGGCTGCTAACGGATATATCCACATAGGCGACAGTATAATTTATATAGCGGCCTGTATTCTTCCTTTGCCTTACGGTGTAGCGGCGGCGGGAATAGGCGGCGCTATGGCGGACCTGATTTCAGGTTATCCAATTTATATTATACCTACGCTTGTAATAAAATCGCTTAATGCTTTATGCTTTTATGTATTGGGTAAGCACGAAAAAATGCTTTGTTTTAAGACGGTAACAGCGTCTGCCGTATCATGCATAGTTACCGTTGTAGGGTATTATGCCGCAGCAGTTATATTATATGGAAATCCTGCCGCACAGTTTTTTAATACGGTACCGGCAAATATTATACAGGGGGCGGCGTCAGGCGCGCTGTTTTGCGTTGCTGCCTTTATGCTCGATAAAACTCCTATAAGACTTGGATTTAAGTAGACAAAAAAGGAATCGGTTTAACCGATTCCTTTTTTTATTTTATTTTTTCCACAGGCACCCAAATTTCGCTGTAAGTATCTTTGGGATTCTCACAGGGGGGAGTATACATTTCAATATTGTAATTTCCTGCAAGCTTATAATTTTTACAGTTTGGCAGCCATTCGTTCCAGATTTTTGTATTTACTTTCTGAAGCGCGTCAGGAAGCTCGCCTCTGCATGGAAATACCGCCCAAGTACCTTGCGGGATAGTTCTTGTTACATAACCGTCCGGTACTTCATTCCAAGGAATATAGTTATCGGCTATAAGATATTCGAAGCCTTCCTTGTCGCCGTCAAAGCAAATTCCGTACATTCCGCATACTATATTATTTTCGCCGCTTTTCATGTGTTCGTCCCAGTACTTAGGTATTTCTTTGTAGCTGTTTTCAAAACTGAACCTTTTGGCTTTACCCATAATTGTAAAAGCCGCCTTTTCAACAATTCTGTATTCTATCATAGAACCGCCCTCCAATGTTAATTTAATTCTTAAAGGAGCGAACGAGTTAAGTTTTGCTCCTTTTTCCTTTGCAGCCGAGGGGGATACGCCGTGAAACCTGACAAACGCTCTGGCAAAGCTGTCGGGAGAGTCATAGCCGTATTTTAAAGCGATGTCAATAACTTTAGAGTCCGTTGAGGAAAGCTCCTGAGCCGCTATGGTAAGCCGACGGTTTCTTATATATTCACCCACGGTAAAACCGCACAGAATACGGAAGATTCTTTGAAAGTGATATTCTGATACATACGCTTTTGCCGCTATATCGCTTATTGCTAATCTTTCAGTGATATTATCTTCAATATAGCTAATAGCGCTTTGAATTCCCTCTGACCAGCTTGTCATGTCAGCACCATCCTTATCCTTGACTGTGACTGTATTATAGCATTAAAAAAATGTTTTCTCCCGACTTTTTATGCTTTGAAGGGAGTGGTTTCTGAATTAAAGACCGATTAGTATCATTCGCTTAGCTCCACAATTTCATCGAACATTTCGTCAGCCTTTTTTTTCAGCTCGTCAATCATACTGCATTTGCTACTCATAAGCTCAAAGTCTGAATATACCTCCTCAAAGGTTATTTCAGCTTGCAAAGCGTCAAGCTCTTTTTGAATATTTTCTATGCTCTCCTCAAGCTCCTTTATTCTGTTTCTTTTCTTTGCCTCTATACTTCGCTGTTCCTTGGATTTATATGCTTTGATATTTTTTTCAGCGGCAAGCTCTGCCGCTTTTCGTGATTTTTCTTCGTCCGATAGCTGCTGCTTAGCCAAACGGCGTTTATTTGATATATCAAGATAATAATCAAAACCTCCGTTAAATAATTCGGCGCCTCCGCTTTTTATTTCAAGGATTTTTCCGGCAATTTTATTTAAAAGGTATCTGTCATGCGATACGAAGATGACTGTTCCGTCAAATTCGTCAAGGGCATGTTCAATCGCTTCCTTGGCGTCAAGATCAAGATGATTGGTCGGCTCGTCGAGAATTAAAACGTTTCCTTTTTCAAGCGTCATCAAAGCAAAGCATACCTTGGCTCTCTCGCCTCCGCTGATAACTCCGGTTTCCTTGAATACGTTTTCTCCCGTTATACCTACCCTTCCCAGCAAGGAACGTATATCAAGGTCTGTAAGTATGGGATAGTGTCTGTGAAGTTCGTCCATGACCGTATTATAAGGATCAAGATTGGCGCTTTCCTGTTCAAAATATGAAATTCTGACATTTGACGCCCATCTTATTCTGCCGGAATGGGAAAGCATGCCCTGTATTATCTTCAGGAATGTAGATTTACCTATTCCATTATCGCCGATTATTCCCAGCTTTTCTCCCCGCTTGATCTCAAAGCTGATATGCTCGGCCAGAGTCTTTTTATCAGCTCCGTTACCGACAGTAATATCTACGTCTTTTACGCTTAGAATATCAAAAGGCGGAGTAACGGCATATTCAAAGCGTATTTTTGCGTTGTTTGCGGCAAAAATAGGTTTTTCTATAAGCTCCATACGTTCAAGCGCTTTTTCTCTGCTTTTAGCGCTGTTGGCCGTAGAAGCCCTGACTTTGTTTTTTGCTATGAAGTCCTCCATTTTGGCTATTTCCTTCTGCTGAGCTTCATATTCCTTCATTTGTCTGGCGACGTTTTCCTTCTTCTGACGGGTAAAGGCTGTATAATTTCCCTTATAACGAGCAAGAATACCCGTTTCTATTTCGCAAACAGACGTTACAATTCTATCGAGAAAATATCTGTCATGTGAAACTATGAGCAAGGCTCCTTTGTAATCCTTCAGATAGTCCTCAAGCCATAGGATAGTCTTGAAATCAAGATGGTTAGTTGGCTCGTCCAGAATAAGAAGATTTGGTTCTTCGAGAAGAAGCTTGGCAATTGCAAGACGAGTTTTTTCTCCGCCGCTGAAACTGCTTATTTCACGGTTGTAATCGCTTTCTGAAAATCCCATTCCGTTGAGAACGGTTTTGATTTTAACCTCTGAGGTATAACCGTCGTTAGCCTCATAATATGCCGCAAGCTTTGAATACTCCTCTGAAACGTCCTCGGAAATAAACTCATCGTTTTTCATTTGAAGCTCAAGCTGCTTCATGCGCTCAAGCACGGAGTCCAGATGGCTGAATACGTCTTTCATTTCCTCTATGACGGCGCTTTTCCCGTCAAGACCTGACATCTGCTCCAGATAACCTATAGAGGTCTTGGAAGCCATGGATACGATACCGTCCTTTTCGGTAGACCTGTCGGGTAATTCTTTACCGGTCAGAATACGCAGCAGTGTTGTCTTTCCACAGCCGTTTATACCTATGAGTCCGATTCTGTCTCTTTCGTCAATACAGAGATTTATGTTTTTAAGTATCTGTTTTCCGTTATAGAATTTATTTATATTTATTAAGTTTACAAGCATTTTCAAGATCTCCGTTCATATAACAATCGTCTAAATTATATCATAACACGGAGGTAAATGCAATAATTTATATTTTTTTACTTGTAGATGTGAGTTGAATCAAATATATTGTGCCGGAATTTTCATTTCCTGAATTAAACAGTTGACAAACATAAAATAATGTAGTATAATAACATCGTAAATTTTATAGAATTTATCTTCGGAACGAAAGGGGTGCACCACCGCGGGTGCAGCCCTTTTTTTGCATTTTTTCAAAAAAAGTTATTATAAGGAGGAAAAAATGAAGATAAACGGAAAGGAAACATCGATTGAAAAGCCTGTGGCATTGGACCTTTTGATGGAGGAAAGAGGTTTTGATATAAAAAAAATAGCCGTTATGAAAAACGGAAATATAGTGCCTAAGGCAGAATACGGCAATACGATAATATGCGATGAAGACAGTCTTGAGGTTGTAAGCTTTGTCGGAGGCGGCTGATATGAGGATTATTTTAAACGGAAGGCCGGAATACACGGATTTAAAAACCTTGTTTGAGCTGAGGGACGTAAGATTTTCACCTGACTGCATTGCTATTTTAAACGGATTTCAGACAAATGACGATATGGTTATTCATGACGGCGATACGATCGGTATAATAAAAAAAGGCGTTATGCCGCCGCATGAAGAGCTTGAAAGCATGATGGCGGCAAGGCATACACCGGAGGTTCATGAAAGAGTAAAGAAAGCAAGGGTTGCGGTATGCGGACTCGGAGGACTCGGCTCTAATATAGCGGTAATGCTTGCAAGGACGGGCATCGGATTTTTAAGGCTTATTGATTTTGACGTGGTTGAGCCAAGTAACCTAAACAGGCAAAATTATTATGTAAGGCATCTGGGAATGTTCAAAACGGACGCTCTTTATGAGCAGATTAGAGAAATAAACCCGTTTATTCAGGCCGAGGGCGTAAATGCAAGAATAACTCGTGAAAATTTGGCGGAGCTATTAAACGACTGCGATTATATATGCGAAGCCTTTGATAATCCTGAGGCAAAAGCTATGCTTGCAGAAACAGTTCTGACTGAATTGCCTGACAAAAAGCTTGTCTGCGGATCAGGAATGGCTGGATTTGAAAGCTCAAATAGAATTGAAACCGTTAAGGCATTGCGGAATCTTTATATATGCGGGGACAGCGAAAGCGAGGCTCGGCCCGGTAACGGACTTATGGCTCCGAGGGTATCGGTCTGCGCGGGACATCAGGCAAATATGATATTAAGGCTCATTATGGGAATTGAAGAGCCGTGAAATATAAGGAGAAATTGATATGAATAATGATAAGCTTATTATAGGCGGACATGAATTTAATTCGCGTTTTATTCTTGGTTCGGGCAAGTTTTCTATGGATATGACTAAGTCGGTTATTGAAAATGCCGGAGTTGAAATGGCAACTATTGCGGTTAGGCGCGCTGACGCGGGAAGCAGCGACAGTATTGTTGATTATATCCCCGAGGGTATAACCCTGCTTCCCAATACCAGCGGAGCCAGAACAGCTGAGGAAGCGCTTAAGATAGCGCGTCTTGCCAGGGAACTGGGCTGCGGCGATTTTGTAAAGGTTGAGGTAATAAGGGATACGAAATATCTTCTGCCGGATAACTTTGAAACTGTCAGGGCTACTGAAATGCTGGCAAAGGAAGGATTTATCGTTATGCCCTATATGTACCCTGATCTTAACGCGGCAAGAGCCCTGGCGGAAGCCGGAGCTGCCGCCGTAATGCCGCTTGCTTCTCCGATAGGAAGCAATAAGGGACTTGCGACCAAAGATTTTATAAAAATACTGATAAATGAAATAAATCTTCCGATTATAGTTGACGCGGGAATCGGCAGACCTTCTCAGGCATGCGAAGCAATGGAAATGGGCTGTGCCGCTGTTATGGCGAATACTGCAATAGCGACGGCCGGAAACGTAGCTCTGATGGCGTCTGCGTTTAAAGCCGCTATAGAGGCAGGAAGGGCCGCATACCTTGCGGGACCGGGACGGGTACTGGATAATAAAGCCGAGGCGTCAAGTCCGCTGACCGGTTTTCTGGAGGATTGAAGATATGATAAAAATTCGGGATACAGATCATATGGAATATATGGAGGGAATGGAAAAATCAGATCACTCCATTATGAATAAGGTTCTGAAAATGACGGACGAGTATGACTATCGCAGATACAACGCTATAGATGTAAAAAACGTTTTGAATAAGGAAACGCTCGGCGCGGAGGATCTGGCCGTACTGCTTTCTCCGTCCGCCGAGCCGCTGCTGGAGAAAATGGCGCGGCGCGCTAAAATTGAAACGGCAAAGCATTTTGGAAATACAGTTTGTATGTTTACTCCGCTTTATATTGCAAATTACTGTGAAAATTACTGCGTTTACTGCGGGTTCAACTGCTCTAATAAAATCCGGAGGGGAAAGCTTTCAATTGACGAGATAGAGTCAGAATACAAAACTATTTCTGAAACCGGTTTAAGAGAAATACTTCTGCTTACCGGTGAATCAAAATCTGCTTCTCCGGTGGAATATATCGCGGAAGCGGTAAGTCTTGCAAAAAAATATTTTTCTACTATCGGGGTCGAGGTATATCCTATGAATTCCGATGAATATGCTGTGCTCAGAAAGGCGGGCGCGGATTTTGTCAGCGTTTATCAGGAAACCTATAACACCGTAAAGTACGAGGAGGTTCATCTCAGGGGACCTAAGAGAGTTTTTCCTTACCGTTTCAATTCGCAGGAGCGTGCGCTGATGGGAGGAATGAGAGGCGTGGCTTTCGGCTCTCTTCTTGGACTGAGCGATTTCAGAAAGGACGCTTATGCTGCGGGACTCCACGCTTTCTTTATTCAGAAAAAGTATCCGTGGGCGGAAATATCGTACTCTCTGCCTCGACTGAGGCCGTATATAAACAATGCGGACAATAATCCAAACGATGTTCATGAAACTCAGCTATTGCAGGTTATGCTGGCCTACAGAATTTTTATGCCATATGCCGGTATTACTATTTCAACACGGGAGAGAGCGGGATTTAGAGATAATGTGGCAGGATTGGCGGCTACAAAAATATCTGCGGGAGTGAAGGTCGGAATAGGCGGACACGGAGATAATGAACAAAAGGGCGACGAGCAGTTTGAAATATCGGATCCCAGAAGTGTTGAAGAGGTCAGAAAGGCATTGCTTGATAAGGGACTTCAGCCTGTATTTACAGACTATGTGAGGGTTTGATAATGGTTATAGCTGTTACGAACAGAAAGCTTTGCAGGGACGATTTCGTCAGTCGGGTAAGAAGTATCATGGACGCGGAGCCTTATGTGGCAGTATTGCGTGAAAAGGATCTGACAGATTATGAATATCTAAAGCTTGCCGAAGAAATTATAGCCGGCAATGATAAATATAGACGCGTTATTTCGCTTAACCGTCCCCGTACTGCCGCTGCGCTTGGAGTTGTAAACGTACATCTGACAATTTCGGATATAAGCAAAAACGATCGTCCGTCCGGTTTCGAGCGCGTAGGAGTTTCAGTTCATTCTCCTGAAGAGGCTGTAGCTGCGGAAAGACTTGGAGCGGATTATCTTATCGCAGGACATATTTATGAAACAGAATGTAAAAAGGACCTTGAACCAAGGGGGATTTCTTTTTTGAAGAAGGTTGTAAAAAGCGTAAGTATACCGGTATTTGCAATAGGGGGTATTTGCGCTGAGAATTATCGTGAGCCGATAGAAAACGGCGCTTATGGGGTATGCTTGATGTCTGAGCTTATGACCTGCTGTGAGCCGTATAAAAGAATAATTGAATATAAGAGTTAAAATAAAAAAATCCGTTCAGCATAATTTCTGACGGATTTTTTATTTTTCAGAAGGCTCTTCTCTTTTTTCTTTTTGATTTGGTGATTATAGCATACATGAGAAGGGCATATATGACGGCAAACGGAATCCACGCCAATATGCCTGCGGCGGTATCGGCGCTTATAAAGCTTCTGTTTTCATAATAAACTCTTTCTCTGAATTTCAGATTGTTTTCATCTGCGTAATGCTCGGCTATAGAATCGGAGTCTCCTGTTATTGTTATATCTTTAAGAGTACCCTCGCAGGAAAAACCGATTGCATATCGTCCAACAGATAAAAGCCCGTCGGGAAGTCTGACCTTATTAAGGTTTTCGCAATTATAAAACGCATAAGAATCTATATTTTTCAGTTCTCTGTTTATATTAAGGTCATATAGGGATGCACAGTCCGCAAAGCTGTATTCTCCTATATCAGTAACGCTTGGCGGAAAAGAAAAGCTTTCAAGGCTTTCACAGCCATAAAAGGCGTAATCGCCGAACGACAGAGGAGAAGAATTGATACTGACGCTGTCGAGAGATTTACAGCCATAGAATGTTCCTTCCGCTATTTTTGAAATGTTTCCGTTTATTACCGCGGTTTCAAGAGACGTGCATTCATAAAATGCGTGATGACCGATCTCCGTAACGCTTTCCGGTATCACAATCTTTTTTAAATCTGTGCACTTATAAAATGCGTTTTCTCTGATTTCCATTACTTTTTTTCCGTCTATTACCGACGGAAGCTCTAAGATCTCAGGTTTTCCTTCAAAGCCCGTTATAACCGCATGATTATCGGATATAATATATGTAAGCGTACCGCAGTAGCTCAGCGCGCCGGCGTGTAAGCTTCCTTCAGCAATAAGCATTGAACAGCTAAATAATGCTAAAATGAATCTGAGTTTTTTCATTTGTAATCCTCCGTTTATTTTTTGTAACAATTCTGTAATAATATTTTATATCGAACAGACACGGTTTGTAAATACGTTTCACACGTGTTTTCATCGTATTTTCTCGACAAACTGCGGCTGTTTTATGAGGATATAATCCTTAAACGAAATAAAAAAGAGGATTATTCGGTTATAAATTCATACGGAAGCATATTGACAAAACTTTTGGAATTTGATAGTATTTAACGGTATGAAAATTAGACGCAAGCAGAAGCTTGATAATATTATTTCTGGATTTAAAGGTTATTTTATATAAATTTATCATGGAGTAAAAAAATGAAAAAAATCAAAGCTATCGCAGTTTCTCTGTTAATGGTAACATGCCTTGGGGCGTGTTCGCAGCCTGAAAAAGGCGGGAATTCTTCCGAATCCGATCAGATATATTCATCGGAGAAATCGGAAGCAGAGGATGAAAACGCACAGGAAAACAAGGTGAAAAACCCTCTGACCGGAGAATACGGCTTTAATGCAAATGCCGTTGGCAAAAGACCTGTTGCTGTAATGGTAAGCAACATAAAGGCGTCTCTTCCGCAATATGGTATAGACGACGCGGATATAATTTACGAGCTGCCTGTGGAGGGCGGAATAACAAGACTCATGGCTGTTTATGCGGATTATACCGAGGTTCCTGATATATGCTCCGTAAGAAGCTGCCGTTATTATTACCCTATCTTAGCGTATGGAATGGACGCTATTTATTGTCATTGGGGAACGGACAGGACAATAGCTTTGGATACGCTTAACGATTTAGGTATAGACCGTTTCGACGGAAACGATTCATCTTTGGGATACGGTACCGTTTTTGTCAGAGATGAGAACAGAGCGCAGTCCTATGCGACTGAGCATACCGGCTGTCTGAAGGGCTACGAGCTTGAGCGGGCTATTGCAGATATGGGCTATAGGACAGATATAAATGAAGAAAACGCGGGAGGCGCGTTTGTTTTCAATTCTCCCGATACTCCCGAAGCTCCGGAGGGAACCGTCTGCATGTCTGCGGAGCTGGAATTTTCCTCTGATTATTACAGCACGTTTGAGTTTGACGGTGAAAGCGGAACGTATTTAAAATATCATTCCGGATCGCCTCATAAAGACGGCGTTACCGGTAATCAGCTTGAATTTACAAATGTGTTTGCGCTTGAAACCGATATTTCCGTCAGAAGCGACGGAAAGCTTATGGATATAGGTCTCGACGGCGGAAGCGGTTATTATATTTCAATGGGGAAAGCTCAGCAGGTTTCATGGTCTAAAGAATCTGCCGGCGCGCCCGTTAAGATATACGGTCAGACGGGCGAGCTGATTTCAGTCAACGCAGGAAAGAGCTATATCGGATTTATCGAGGGTGCGGATATAGATTTGCAGTAACTTTTTTATGTGAATGAATAATATCTGATTTTTATGCCAATGTTACCGTTGAGGTGATTGACATGAAAAAAACAGACATTATTTTACTTACAGGCTTGATCGGAGCTATATTATATTCCAATTTTGCACAGGTGGGATCTGTCGTTTCAAATCTGGAAAACGACGTTCTCAGAATGCACATACTTGCCAATTCGGACAGCGAAGAGGATCAGCGGCTTAAACTTAAAGTTAGAGACAGGCTGCTTGAATGCTCTGACGAGATATTCGGAGGTTGCGAAACTCTCGAGGATATGGAAAGCGCCGCCGGAAGCAGGCTGGATTATATAAACGGAATCGTACTTCAGGTTATAGAAGAGAACGGTTTTGACTACGGCGCTCAGACTAATCTTGTTAATATGGATTTTGACAGCCGTGTTTACGGCAATATCACTATGCCAGCCGGAAATTATGAGGCTTTACGAGTTACTATAGGCGAAGCGGAAGGGCATAACTGGTGGTGCGTAATGTATCCGCCGCTATGCATACCGGTCGCGGAAACCGTTGAATCCGACGATGAAACCGCAAAGGACTATTTCAGCAAGGAGGAGCTTGACCTTATGGAAAACCCCGATGATTATCAGGTTAAGTTAAAATGCGTAGAGGTATTTAAAGGACTGAAAAGTAAAATTAAGAAAATTTTCTGATTTTTTATAGAAAAGACTTGACAAACCGTAATAAACAGATTATAATTATTTAGTAAAAACAAAGCAGAATATCAGTTCTCACCATACGGCTCGTTATGCCGTTATGGTCAATATAGATAATTCGCGGTTTTCCGCCTATGATTTTATTGAGCGCTGATTTTATATCTGCGCTCATTTTTATTTTTGGCGATAATTAATTTTTACGCCCTAATTAATGCTTGGAGGTGCTGACTATTAGCAAACAAGAACTGCAGATCAACGAAGAAATCAGGGATAAGGAAGTATTGCTGATTGACGTTGACGGAACAAAACTCGGCGTTATTTCTGCCAGAGACGCTCAGAAGATGGCTTATGAAAAGGATCTTGACCTGGTTAAGATTGCTCCGAATGCAAAACCGCCGGTTTGCAGAATTCTCGATTATGGAAAATTCTGCTTTGAACAGGCTAAGAAGGAAAAGGAAGCAAGAAAAAATCAGAAGGTAGTTGAAATCAAGGAAATAAGAATGTTTTCCGCAATAGACACTCACGATTTTAATACAAAAGTAAATCAGGCGATTAAGTTTCTAAAAAACGGGGACAAACTCAAGGTTTCCGTAAGATTCCGTAAGCGCGCGATTGCACATCCTCAGCTTGGCGAAGAGCTTCTTAATAAATTCAAGGAAGCGTGCGCAGAAGCCGGCGTTGTTGATAAGCCTGCTAAAATGGAAGGCCGCAGTATTGTTATGTTCATGTCGCCGAAAGCATCTACTAAATAAAAGGAGGAACCTGTTATGGCAAAGGTTAAGGTTAAAACTCATTCAGGCGCTAAGAAGCGCTTTAAGCTGACTAAAAACGGCAAGGTTAAATATCAGCACACAAACAAAAGACATAGACTTACTCAAAAGGATACAAAGAGAAAGAGAATCGCCCGCTGCTCAGGAGTTGCAAGCGAAGCGAACGCTCCGACAATTAAGAAGTTAGTTCCTTATAAGTAATTATTGAGATGTAAAACGGAGGTATAAGACTATGGCACGTGTTAAGGGTGCGATGATGACTCGCAAGAGAAGAAATAAAACTCTCAAGCTTGCTAAGGGCTATTGGGGCGCAAAGAGCAAGCATTTCAAGATGGCAAAGCAGGCCGTTATGAAGTCCGGCAACTATGCTTATGCCGGACGTAAGAAGAAGAAAAGAGATTTCAGACAGCTTTGGATCACAAGAATCAGCGCTGCCTGCAAGCTTAACGGCATCAATTATTCACAGTTTATGAACGGCGTTAAGAAGTCGGGTATCAGCCTGAATCGTAAGATGCTTTCAGAAATTGCAATCAATGATCCGGCAGGCTTTACAGCTATCGTAGAGAAGGCAAAGGCTGCCATTTAATCAGATAAAAACACGCTCTTATCCGTAATTAGAGCGTGTTTTCGTTTAAATTCAGATTGAAAGACGAGGTTGATGTATTTGCCGGGAAATGAATATTTTAACGGTTTTAAATTTATAAAATCAGCAGATAATCCCTCTATGAGGCTATTTCGCAGAATAATGTCCTCAAAGAAGGAGCGTATAAGATATAAATTATTTCCCCTTGAAGGACTTCGGCTTGTGACGGACGCCCTTAAAAATAATGCGCCTGTTAAAAAAATATTTCTTACCGAATCCGCTTATGAAAAATATGCCGCAGGTATTAATGAACATTGTTTAAACGGCATTGATATATCGGTTATTACAGACGAGCTTGGCAGAAAAATTTCTGATACTGAGAATACTCAGGGAATATTCGCTCAATGCGGTTTTATAAACGACGACGGACTTGGCGAAAAGCTGAAAAGAGGAGGCAGATACATAGTACTCTACGGACTTCAGGATCCCGGAAATGCCGGAATGATAATAAGAACTGCCGACGCTCTTGGACTGGACGGAGCAATTTTCAGCAAAAGCTGCGATGTATACAATCCTAAAGCTATACGTTCTACGATGGGGGCAATATTCAGAATACCCGTTTACAGGAATGTTGAAAAGGAAGAGCTATTGGAAGCGCTGAATGAAGCGGGGCTGAAAAGCTATGCCGCTGTTGTGAATAATGCGGAGCGCGATGTTAAAAGGATTGATTTCAGTAAAGGCGGTGCGGTATTTATCGGAAACGAAGGAAACGGTCTTGACAGTGAAACGGCTATGGAATGCTCGGAACGGATAACTATTAAAATGAGCGGCAATGCAGAGTCGTTAAACGCGGCAATGGCGGCCGGTATCATTATGTGGGAGCTGATGAGATTTGACTGAAAATACACGCTACTGGATATGGTTTGTTATGGCGCTTCGTCCCGGAAACGAAAGAATATGGGAGATGATAAGTCCTTTCGGGAATGTCAGAGACGCCTATGAGGCTGTCAGCGGAGGAGATCATCCGTCGTTGAGCAGCGCTGAAATACGTGCCGTAAAAACTACTCATATAGAACAGTGCGACAGCATACTCGAATATTGTGGTAATAAGGGATTTAATATACTGACCTTTGAGGATAAAAATTATCCGCCGCTGCTCAGGAATATTTATAATCCTCCTGCCGTACTGTTTTGTATGGGTGATATTGAAAGCTTTAATAAGTATCCGGCATTATCTTGCGTCGGAACGAGAAATCCCTCTGCATACAGCCTCGAGGTTACCGAAACTATCTGCTCTGAACTGGCAAGGAGAGAATTTACTATTGTAAGCGGCTTTGCATTAGGTCTTGATTCGGCGGCTCATAAGGGCGCTCTTAAAGCCGGAGGAAGAACAGCCGCTGTGCTTGCATGCGGTCTTGATGTTGACTATCCGCGTGAAAATGCCAAGGCAAAGGATATAATTGCCCGAAACGGGATTGTTATTTCGGAATATTTTCCCGGAACGCGTCCCGACAGATTTTGCTTTCATACAAGAAACCGTATAATTTCCGGACTAACGTTCGGAACGCTTGTTACAGAGGCGGATGAGTTAAGCGGGGCTCTTATTACAGCGGAGCATGCTTCAGAGCAGGGAAGAACTGTTTTTTGTATTCCTCCTGCGGATATATTTGACAAAAGGTATGCAGGAGTGGTAAAATATCTGCGGGACGGCGCCGTTCCCGTGTTCAGTCATCTGGATATACTTTACGATTATTATACCTCAAGTTATTTCAGAATGCTCAAAAGCGAATTTGAAATACCGGAGATAGTTACTGAGAGCGGAGATATACCTAAAAGGGACAGCCGTACCGCTAAGAGAAAACGCGGAAAGTCCGTAGAAAAGAAAAGCGCGCGGGAAAAAGCGCGTACAGCTCAGAAGGAAACGACAGCGGATTATAACGACGGACCTGACGTATTGCTTGAAGATTTGAGTGGGGATCAGCTTGCCGTCGTAACCGTTTTGAAGAAAGGCGATTTGTATCTTGACGATATTATCGAGAAAACTGAAATAGATTCGCTGAATATATTGGCGGTCCTGACGGAGCTTGAGATAATTGGAGCTGTTCGGCTTAAAGAAGGTAGAAAATACGGGCTTTCAGAAAAAAATTGAAAGGAGAATTTTCCGTTTATAACCGGAAAATATTAACATATATGTCGGATCTTGTTATTGTTGAGTCTCCCGCTAAGGCTAAGACTATAAAAAAATACCTTGGCGGAGATTATGAGGTTATAGCGTCCATGGGGCATGTCAGGGATTTGCCTAAGTCTAAAATGGGAATAGATTTTGAAAACCATTTTCAACCCCAATATATAAACATGAAGGGTAAAGAGGACGTTATAAAGGAACTAAAAAAATACGCTAAAAAAAGCGGTAAAATATACCTTGCGACTGACCCGGACCGAGAGGGAGAGGCTATATCTTGGCATATAGCGCAGATGCTTGGTCTTGATCTTAATGAAAACAACCGCGTTACCTTTAATGAAATAACAAAAAGCGGTATAAAGGCCGGAATGGATAATCTTCATAAGATAGACATTGATCTTGTTAACGCTCAGCAGGCAAGAAGAATTCTGGACAGGATCGTAGGCTATAAGCTTAGTCCGTTTCTTTGGAAAAAGGTAAAAAGAGGACTTTCAGCAGGCAGGGTTCAGTCTGTGGCGGTTAGAATGATTGTAGACAGGGAAAATGAGATAAAAAATTTTGTTCCCAAGGAATACTGGAGTATTGACGCTAAATTTACTGCTCCGTCGAGCAGAAAGGTTTTTGCCGCCAAGCTTGCAAATATAGACGGAAAAAAGGCGGAGCTTGAAAATAAGGATCAGACGGACAGTATACTTAAAAGACTGGAAAATGCGCAGTATATTGTAACAGACGTTAAGAAAAGGGTAACAAAAAAGCAGCCGGCGCCTCCGTTTATAACTTCAACTCTTCAGCAGGAGGCTTCAAGGCGTCTGGGCTTTCAGGCAAAGCGTACTATGAAGGCGGCTCAGGAGCTTTATGAGGGCGTAGAAATAGAGGGTATGGGCGCTGTAGGTCTTATAACCTATATGAGAACGGACAGTCTGAGAATATCGGACGAGGCAAGAGACGCGGCGGCTTCATGTATAGAAAATATTTTCGGTAAGGACTATCTTCCGTCGTCGCCGAGAGTATTCAAGAGTAAGAAAAACGCTCAGGACGCGCACGAGGCTATCCGGCCGTCTCTTCCGGATCTTACTCCGGACAGAGTTAAGGCAAGCCTTACTACAGATCAGTTTAAAATATATAAGCTTGTATGGGAACGTTTTATTGCCAGTCAGATGGCTAACGCTCTGCTTGATACGGTATCGGTTTCCATAGAAGCCGAGGGCTGCATATTCAAGGCGTCAGGCTACTCGGTAAAATTCGACGGCTTTACAAGGCTTTATGAAGAAAAAAAGGAAGAGGACGAGGAAAACAATAAAATGCTTCCGCCGATTGAAAAGAAAGACGTTTTAAAGCTCAAGGAGCTTGCGGGAAACCAGCATTTTACTCAGCCGCCCGCAAGATATTCCGAGGCGTCGCTGATTAAGACTATGGAGGAAAACGGAATAGGCAGACCAAGTACCTATGCTCCTACCATTACAACCATTATTTCACGTCTTTATGTTGAAAGAGAAGGAAAGCAGCTAAAGCCCACTGCTCTGGGCGAGGTCACGACTGATCTTATGAAGGATCATTTCAAGCACATAGTCGACGCCAAGTTTACCGCTAAGATGGAAAATGATCTGGACGCGGTTGAGCGAGGAGAAACGGACTGGGTCGATACGCTTGACGCGTTTTATCAGGATTTTGAAAAGGTTCTCGAGAAAGCTGAAAAGTCAATGGAGGGAAAAAGAGTCAAGGTACCGGACGAGGAAACGGATATTGTGTGCGATCAGTGCGGAAGAAACATGGTAATAAAAATAGGAAGATTCGGTAAATTTCTGGCTTGTCCGGGATTTCCAGAGTGTAAAAACACTAAGAAGATAGTTCAGGAAACAAAGGGAACATGTCCTCTATGCGGACAGAAGATCATACTGAAAAAATCCAAAAAGGGCAGAAGCTTTTACGGCTGTGAAAATTATCCAAACTGTAATTTTATGACATGGAATATGCCTGTGGAGGATAAATGTCCAAAGTGCGGCAACACGCTTTTCAAAAAGGGCGGAAAGTCGGGAAAGCTCATATGTGAAAAGCCGGATTGCGGATATGAAAAGGATCTGACTTAAAGGGAGATTAAGATGGTTAAGGTTATAGGCGGAGGACTTGCAGGATGCGAGGCGTCGTGGCAGATAGCAAACGCCGGAATCGCTGTAGAGCTTTATGAAATGAAGCCGCACAAGTTTACTCCCGCTCATCATTATAAGGGACTGGCGGAGCTTGTATGCTCCAATTCCTTGAAGGCTTCAAGGCACGATTCTGCCGCAGGATTGCTTAAAGAGGAAATGGAGCTGCTGGGCTCATTGATAGTCCCATGCGCAAAAGCAAATGCAGTCGAGGCGGGAGGGGCTTTGGCGGTAGACAGGGAAAGTTTTTCCGACAGCGTGACTGAAAAGATTACCGCTCACCCTCTTATAACCGTAATAGACAGGGAAATTACCGATATACCGGAGAATGAAACGGTTATAATTGCAACAGGTCCTTTGACCTCCGGCGGACTGGCGGAAAGCATTAGAAAAAAGTGCGGGAATTATCTCAGCTTTTTTGACGCCGCAGCTCCGATAGTGACCTTTGAAAGCCTTGACAGGGATAAGATTTTCTTTGCGTCGCGCTATGACAGAGGCGACGCCGATTATATAAACTGTCCGATGAATAAAGGCGAGTATGCCGCATTTTACAATGCTCTGACAGAAGCGGAAAGAGCTCCGCTGAAAGAATTTGACAAAAGGAACTTTAAGGTCTACGAGGGCTGTATGCCGATAGAGGCGCTTGCCGGAAGAGGTGAGGATACAATGCGTTTCGGTCCCCTTAAGCCTGTGGGACTTATAGACAGGCGGACGGGAAAAAGACCTTATGCCGTAGTGCAGCTTAGGAAAGAAAATAAGGCGGGAACTATGTATAATCTTGTCGGCTTTCAGACCAATCTTAAGTTCGGAGAACAGAAAAGAGTGTTTTCTATGATTCCCGGGTTAGAGAACGCTGAATTTGTCCGTTACGGGGTTATGCACAGAAATTCCTTTATAGACAGTCCAAAGCTTCTCTGTTCAGATTATAGTCTGAAAAGCGATTCCGATATTTTCTTTGCCGGTCAGATCACCGGAGTAGAGGGGTATATTGAATCGGCGGCAAGCGGTATAATGGCCGGAATCAACGTCGTAAGGCGCATAAAAGGAAAGGCTCCTATGGTTTTGCCGCATGAAACTATGATCGGCGCGCTGACCGCTTATATTAGCGGAGGCTGCAGCGGAGAATTTCAGCCTATGGGCTGTAATATGGGCATACTTCCGGAACTGCCGGAAAGAATAAAGGATAAGAAAGTAAAATATGCCGCATATGCCGACAGATCCTTGGCGGCGCTTAAAAATAATTTATAATAAAAGAGCTGAGATTTATGAATATTATTGTTGACGCATTCGGCGGAGATAACGCTCCCCTTGAGGTTATAAAAGGATGTAAGATTGCCGAGGAGAATCTCGGAGTAAAAATAACGCTTACCGGAAACCGTGAGATAATAGAAAGGATCTCTGATGAAAACGGAATCGATATCGGCGGTATGGATATAATACATACTGATTCTGTAATCGACATTCACGAAAAGCCGACGGAAATTATTAAAAGCAGGAAGGACTGCTCTATGGCGCTTGGTCTGAAGGCGCTATGCGACGAAGGAGGAGACGCCTTTGTAAGCGCGGGAAGCTCCGGGGCTCTTGTGGTTGGAGCAACATTTATCACAAAGAGGATAAAAGGCGTTAAAAGAGCGACATTAGCGCCGATTCTTCCCACGGCTAAAGGCCGTTTAATGCTTGTGGACGGCGGCGCCAACGACGACTGCCGTCCGGAAATGCTGCTGCAGTTCGGTATTATGGCCTCCGCCTACATGGAAAAGGTAAACGGAATCTCAAAGCCTAAGGTCGGACTTGTCAATATTGGTATTGAGGATACAAAGGGCAGAGAGCTTGAAATTGAAGCATATAAGCTTTTAAAGGAATCTGAGCTTAATTTCTGTGGAAACCTTGAGGCAAGGGAACTGCCTAAGGGTGAATTTGAAGTTGCGGTAACAGACGGCTTTACCGGAAATGTTATTCTGAAACTTTACGAGGGCATGGGTTCGTTTTTTTCAGGTAAGCTTAAGGAGATATACGGTGGATTAGCGGGTAAGCTGTCAGCGATGCTCGTTTATAAAAAGATCAAGGCGTTTAAGAAGGCTATGGATTATACGGAGGAGGGCGGAGCAGTTTTGCTGGGAGTCAATAAGCCGGTTATCAAGGCGCACGGAAGCTCGGACTCCAAGGCGTTCTATAACGCTATAAGACAGGCTAAGGCCTGCGTTGACGGAAATGTTACGGAAACAATTATAAAATCAATTGAAAAATAAGGACGGTGAAGAATTGAATGGAACAGCTGAACGAGCGTATTGAGGAGCTGGAAAAGCGACTGAAATATAGTTTTAAAAATAAGCAGCTTCTGATTGAGGCGTTGTCTCATTCATCTTATGCGAATGAAAAAAAGAAGCTTCGCCATAGTAACGAAAGGCTGGAATTTTTAGGCGACAGCGTTCTGTCTATAGTAGTTTCACAATATCTATTCCTGCATTTTACACATCTTCCGGAGGGTGAACTGACAAAAATAAGGGCGTCTCTGGTGTGTGAGAAATCGCTGCATGAGTTTGCAAAGCAGATCAGACTGGGAGATTTTATTCTTCTGGGAAAAGGCGAGGAAAATACCGGAGGACGAGAAAGACCGTCAATTTTAGCGGACGCTTTCGAGGCGGTTATCGCGGCTATTTACCTTGACGGAGGAATAGACGCCGCGACTACGTATGTTTTGGGTTTTGTTCCGGAGGATATAGACAGCAGAAAATCATCGGCGTTTAATGACTATAAAACCGTCCTTCAGGAAATTATCCAGAAGAATCCGGAAGAAAAGGTTGAATATCATCTTGCCGGACAGTCCGGTCCGGATCATAACAAGGCGTTTAAGGTTCAGGTATGCCTTAATTCAAACGTAATAGGAACCGGCGTTGGAAAAAGCAAAAAGGAAGCGGAACAGATGGCGGCAAAAGAAGCGCTGGAGCTTATGGGATATGAAACACAGTAATATATCAATATTTGTGCCGCATGCCGGATGTCCTCATCAGTGCAGCTTTTGTAATCAGAAAACGATAAGCGGAGCGCAGTATGCTCCGACAGCCGACGATGTTCATAGAATATGCCGTCAGGCTTTGAATGAAGTGAGGGATAAAAAAAACTGTGAAATAGCTTTTTTCGGCGGGAGCTTTACAGCTATAAACAGAGGATATATGACTTCTCTTCTCGAAGCTGCAAAATGCTATATCGGCACGGAAGGTTTCAGAGGCGTTAGGATATCAACCCGTCCTGATTTCATTGACAGGGATATTCTGGAGCTTTTAAGGTCGTATGGAGTTACGTCCATAGAGCTTGGAGCCCAGAGTATGAAAAATCATGTGCTTGAGGCTAACGAAAGGGGACATACCGCAGAGGACGTTTACAAAGCGTCGGCTTTAATTCGTGAATATGGATTTGAGCTGGGCTTACAGATGATGGCGGGGCTTTATCGGAGCTCTGTTTATGATGAACGCAAAACAACTGAGAGAATTATGAAAATTCATCCCGATACGGTAAGGATATATCCGGTTGTAGTATTAAAAGGTACTAAGCTTGCGGATTTGTATGAATCAGGTAAATATAAGCTTATGCCTTTTGACGAGGTTGTTGAGCTTTGCGCATATATGCTTGAGGAGTTTGATATTAATGGCATTGAGGTTATTAAGTGCGGACTTCATGCCTCGGACGGAGTTGAGGGAGAAATGGTTGCGGGCTATTATCATCCTGCGTTTAAGGAGCTTTGCGAAGGTTTGATTTACAGAAAAGGCATGGAGTATATTATTCGGGATATACTTCTAATCAATTCTGCGGGAAATAGTTTTATTGAAAGTAAACAAAAATCTTTTACCTTTGCTGTTAACCCTTCCTGCGTCAGTAAAGCGTTGGGGCATAAAAAATCAAATGTTGAATATTTCAGAAAAATGGGTGTTGATATAAGAATAATCGGCGATAAAGAGATTCCGAAATATCAATGTGAGATGAAGGAGTAACGCTCCAAAACAGAAAAATCAGCGGCAAGAAATCTTAAGCTTAGAATATTTTTTGCATTTTTACCTAAGGAGCTATTGATTATATGTATTTAAAATCATTGGAGTTACAGGGCTTTAAGTCTTTTCCCGATAAAGTTAAGCTGACCTTTGATAAGGGACTGACTGCGGTTGTCGGCCCCAACGGCAGCGGAAAAAGTAATATCGGCGATTCTATTAGATGGGTTTTGGGGGAGCAGTCTACCAAAACTCTGAGGGGAAATAAGATGGAGGATGTTATTTTTTCCGGTACTGTTGCCAGAAAGCCGGTCGGATTCGCAATGGTAACTTTAACGCTGGATAATTCGGACAGAGCCTTAAACAGTGATGAAAATGAAGTAAGCGTTACCAGAAAGCTTTATAGAAGCGGAGAAAGCGAGTATAGGATTAACGGTAAGGGCGTAAGGCTGAAGGATATAAATGAACTTTTCATGGATACCGGTTTAGGGCGCGACGGATATTCTATTATAGGGCAGGGAAGAATAGCCGAAATCGTAAGCGCGAAAAGTAATGAACGCCGTGATATTTTTGAAGAAGCGGCGGGTATTTCTAAATTCCGGTACAGAAAGACGGAGGCCGAAAGAAAGCTTACGGCGGCTCAGGAAAATCTTCTCAGGCTTAACGATATTGTATTGGAGCTGGAGGGCCGTGTGGAGCCTCTGCGAGTACAGTCGGAAAAGGCTGAAAAATTTCTGGTTTTAGCGCAGGAAAGAAAAAAGCTTGAAATATCCGTGTGGGTTCACAGGATAGGAGAGCTTAGAAGCAAGCTTGACGATCTGGAAAACGCTCTTTTGATAAATAAAAACGAATACGAGAATATTCAGAACGATATTGAACGGGAAGAAATTAAAATAAACGAGGGGTACCAAAAGATACAGGAAAGCTCCGTGAAAGTAGAACGGCTCAGGGAGCAGATTTTAGAAGCGGAGAAAAGAGCGTCGCAGTATAAATCAGATATAGCGGTTTTTGAAAACGATATTTCCCATAGCAATACAAGTCTTGATTCTATAAAGGAAAGAAAAATAAGTCTTTCAGAAAATGAAATAAAAAATAAAACGGTTATTGAAAGTAAGCTTAAAGAAATAGAACGTATTATATCGGAATCAAAAATTATTTCAGAAAGATTAAGCGAGGTTGAAAGCGGCTTTGAAGCGGCAAGACTGGAGGATGAGAGCTTAGGAATCAGCTCGGACAGAGCCGGAAATGAAATAAACGGTCTTTATATTAAGCAGAGCGAATACCGTTCCGAGCTTGCGGGAGCGCAGTCTGCCGCTAACGAGGCGCAGGAGCAGCTTGATATAATGTCGGGGCAGGAGAATATTTTAAAAGATCAGGCCGATCAGTATGCCAAGGAAAAGAAAGAAATATCCGAAGGAATAAATGCGGCAAATGAAAAAGCCGAAGAACTGCAAAACAGATTTCAGGGCTTTTCTAACCTTTACAAAGACAAGCAGAGCAGGCTTTTAAAGCGTAAAGGGGAACAGGAGAATCTTAGCCTGGAAATTAAGGAAAAACAGCAGAGAAGAAAGCTGCTAACAGATCTTGAAAATAATATGGAGGGCTTCGCACGGTCCGTAAAGGAAATTATGAGGGCTTCCTCTTCCGGCAGGATTTCAGGTATCAGGGGTACTGTCGCGCAGCTTGTAAGCGTTAAGCAGGAATATGCAACAGCGATTGAAACTGCGTTGGGCGGAGCAATGCAGAATATAATCGTTGAGGACGATACTGCCGCTAAACGCTGTATCAGATTGCTTAAGGAGAATCGTTTTGGACGCGCGACATTTCTGCCAATGACGTCTGTAAAAGGCTATAATCTCAATCAGCCGGAACTTTCCGGAGAGAACGGCTTTGTAGCGCTTGGCAGCGAGCTTGTGGAATTTGACAGACAGTATGAAAGGATCGTAAGCTCTCTGCTCGGCAGAACGGCGGTTGCCGAGGATATTGACAGTGCGGCGGTAATAGCTAAAAAGTACGGTTATAAATTTCGTATTGTAACACTGGACGGTCAGATTGTAAATGCCGGAGGTTCGTTTACCGGAGGTTCGGCGGTACATTCGGCAGGCGTATTTTCAAGAAAAAACGAGCTTGATAATTTATCTGTTCAGATTAAAGAACTGAACGAGCGTCTTGAAGACGGCAACGAAAAAATTCATAAGCTAAGCGAAGCCGTTCAGAGGCTTTCTGTACAATTAGATGAGGTCAAGGCGGAGCAGACGGAAATTTTACAGGACAAAATACGATTTGAATCAGAGCTTTCAAGAGCTGCCGCTATGGAAAAGCAGGCGATTGCTCAGCTTTCAGATTATAAAAGTCGATTTGATTCTTTAAAGGAAAGAAAGGATAATTCAGAGATTCTTATCAGACGTTCAAAAGAAAAGCTGAAGGAAATAGAAGCTCTTATTAAAATCTCTGAAGAAAACCTTGCCAGAGATCAGGGAAGAAAGGAAAGTATCAGGAGCAGACGGGAAGAGCTGTCGGCTGAAATGTCGTCTTTAAGAATCAAAAGCGCCGAGCTTGTAAAGGACAGGCAGTCTGCCGAGCGAGAGCTTGAATCGCTGAAGGCCGGAAGCAATGAAGCTATTGAAGGGCTGAAAAAACTTGAAGAAGAAGAAAAACAGCTTGAAGCCTCAATTGAGGAGAAGAAATCCGCTATTTTACAGAGAAAAAATTCCCTCGGGGAAATAAGCGGTCTTGTATCGCAGTATAATAATGATATAAAGACATGGCAGAATGTTCATACTCAGCAGGATATTTATGTTTCTAATCTCAGAAACGGTATAAAGGAGCTGAATACTGCAAAGGAGAAGTATTCCGGTGAAATTTCCAAGACCGAGGAACGAAAAATTTCTGCTCAAAGCGATTATGACGGTTTAATAAATCAGTTATATGAGGTTTATGAAATGACGCGTTCGGAAGCGGAGGAATCGGCGGAAAAAATAACCGACGTTATTTCGGCAAATAAGCGTCTGAATGAAATTAAAGGAAAAATACGTGCCTTAGGAAATGTAAACGTAGGGGCAATAGAGGAATATAAGGAGGTTTCTGAAAGATATAAATTTCTTTCCGGACAGATAAACGATGTAAAATCGTCGAAGCGTGAGCTTGAAAGGCTTATTGAAGATCTGACGCAGGACATGTGCCGGATATTTGCGGAAAGCTTTGTAATTATCAATAATAATTTTAAAGACATTTTCAGCGAGCTGTTCGGCGGAGGAAAAGCGGAGCTTATACTTACAGATCCAGAAAACGTTCTTGAATCCGGAATTGAAATACGGGTAGCGCCGCCGGGAAAGGTTATCAAAAACCTGATTTCACTTTCTGGCGGAGAACAGTCGTTTGTGGCAATATGTATTTATTTTGCAATACTTAAGCTGCGTCCGGCGCCTTTTTGCATACTTGATGAGATAGACGCGGCTCTGGACGAGGTAAACGTAAAAAAATATGCGCAGTATCTGAAAAGATTTACTGACAGTACGCAGTTTGTACTTGTAACGCATAGGAGAAGCGCTATGGAGGAGGCTAACGTTCTTTACGGAGTAACAATGCAGGAGGACGGAATTTCCAAGCTTCTGAAAATGGAGCAGGTAGATATTGAAAACGCAGTCGCCCAATAGTATGAAATAATGCTTGATTTTTGAAGGAGGATTGAAATATGGGGTTTTTTAGTAAAATAAAAGACGGACTTCGCAAAACCAAGGAATCAATGGTAAAGAAAATGCAGAAGGTTGTAAATTCCTTTACCAAAATAGACGAGGAGCTTTTTGAGCAGCTTGAGGAAACAATGATAATGAGCGATATGGGAGTTGAAACCTCTGTACAGATATGCGAAGAACTAAGAAAACGCATTAAGGAACAGGGAATAACCGATCCGTCTGTTATCATGGATATGATTCAGGAAATCGTTTTTGAAATGATGGGCGAGGATATCGGTTTGGATCTTTCTAAGGCTCCTTCTGTAATAATGGTCATAGGAGTAAACGGAGCGGGTAAAACAACGACTATCGGCAAGCTCTGCCATACTATGAAAAACGAGGGCAAAAAGGTTATAGTAGCCGCTGCGGATACTTTCCGTGCCGCGGCTATTGATCAGCTTGAAGTCTGGACGGAGCGCGCGGGAGCGGAGCTTGTCAAGCATGCTGAGGGCTCGGATCCTGCCTCGGTTGTTTTTGACGGAATTGCAGCCGCAAAGGCAAGAGGCTGCGACGTACTTATATGCGATACAGCAGGGAGACTTCATAATAAGAAAAATCTGATGGAAGAGCTTGCAAAAATGAACAGGATTATCGAACGTGAAGCCCCCGAAAGTTCCAGAGAGGTGCTGCTGGTGCTTGATGCGACAACCGGTCAGAACGCTGTAAATCAAGCCAGATTATTCAGCGAGGTTGCTCCTATAAGCGGTATAGTTCTGACCAAGCTTGACGGAACGGCTAAGGGCGGTATTGTAATATCAATTAAAAATGAGCTTGGAATACCTGTAAAGTTAATTGGAGTAGGCGAAAAAATAGACGATCTTCAGCCATTTAACAGTCACGATTTTGTAAAAGCGTTATTTGAGCCTATTACCGACGGCAGTGGAGAGCCGGAGGAGAATGAAAATGAATAAAAAAATTATACTTGCAAGCAATAATAAGGGTAAAATAAAGGAATTATCTGATATATTAGCTCCAATCGGATATGAAGTTATCTCTCAAAGAGAGGCCGGTATTGATATAGAGGTTGAAGAAACAGGATCGTCGTTCAGTGAAAATGCAGGACTGAAGGCAAAAGCCGTTTATGAACGCTGCAAAGCTCCGGTTATTGCTGATGACAGCGGTCTTGAGGTTGATTTCTTAAACGGCGCTCCCGGCGTATATTCTCACAGATACGCCGGAGAAAACGCTTCGGACAGCGACAGGTGCGCTAAGCTGCTTAATGAGTTAGAGGGAATTTCCGAGAAGGACAGAGGCGCGCAGTTTGTATGCGTGATATGCTATATAGATGAAAGCGGCGCGGAGCATTATATAAGAGGAGAATGCAGAGGTAAAATCGGATATATTCCATTGGGTGAAAACGGTTTCGGTTATGATCCGGTTTTTATTTACGGAGATAAATCGTTTGCACAGATATCCGCAGATGAAAAAAATAAAATAAGTCACAGAGCAAAGGCTGTTGAAGGACTTTGCAGATTGTTAAACGGAAAGGACTAATTTATGTTGAACAGTAAACAGAGAGCTGCTCTTAGAGGAATAGCCGGAACGATGGATACTATATTTCAGGTGGGCAAGGGCGGTATCAACGAAGCTCTTATTTCTCAGGTGAGCGACGCATTGAGAAAAAGAGAGCTAATCAAGCTCAGAGTGCTTGATAACAGCGCATATACGTCAAGGGAAGCGGCGGAGGAAATAGCGGAAAAAACCGGAGCCGATGTAGTACAGGTCATAGGAAACCGTTTTGTGATTTTTAAGAGAAATCCTAAAGAGCCGGTGATCGACATAAAGCTTTGATATGAAAACAGGTTTATTTGGAGGCAGCTTTAACCCTATCCATAACGGTCATATAAATCTTGCGGTCAGCGTTAAGGAATCGCTTGGTCTTGACAGAGTTATTCTTATTCCGTCCGGGACCGCTCCCCACAAATCCAGCGCGGAGTATGCAGCAGCAAAGGACAGATTGGAAATGTGCCGCTTAGCATGCAGCGATATCAGCGGACTTGAAGTGAGCGATTATGAAATTAATAAATCCGGCAAAAGCTATACTATTTACACTGTAGAGCATTTCAGAAAGGAATATCCTGAAGACGAGCTTTACTGGCTGGTGGGAAGCGACATGCTTTTGAGCTTTGAAACTTGGTTCAGATACCGCGAAATTCTTAAAAATACGTCTGTAGCGGCAATTTCCCGTACAGGCGACGATATTAATGAATTGTTGAAAATGTCTGATAAGCTGTCAGAATACGGAAAATGTATTGTGATAAATGCCGACGTCATTACAATTTCTTCAACAGAATTGCGTAAAATGATAAAAAATAATTGTGATTTATCTTGCTATTTGAACGGAAAAGTAGTAAAATATATAATACTGAAAAATTTATATAAGTAAGTCTGGGCTTTATCAAGGAGTATTATAAATGTTTGATGTTGACGGTATAAAAACTCTTTTGCACAGTCGTCTGTCTAAAAAGAGGTATAATCATTCTTTGAATGTTGCCGCAGAGGCGCGTAAGCTTGCATTCAGATACGGAGTCGATCCTGACCGTGCGTACGCCGCGGGTCTTTTGCATGATATATGCAAGGAAGAAGATAACGGCGAGCTTAAAAGGCTTATGCTCAATTGCGGTAATATCACAAATGCGGAGCTTGCTTCAAAGCCTCTCTGGCATGCTCCGGCAGGCTCTTTTTATATACAGGAGAGTTTGGGCGTCGCGGACAGAGATATAATAAACGCCGTCAGATTTCATACAATCGGCAGAGCGGGAATGTCCGAGCTTGAGGAAATAACCTATCTTGCAGATCTTATTTCTAAGGACAGGGATTATAAAGACGTTGAAAAAATGAGAAAGCTGGCATATTCTGATTTTTACAAGGCTATGCTTGAGGCGGTCGGATTTTCCGTTTCAAGCGTGGTGAAGAAGCACGGTTATATTCCTGAATACTCGATTGAAGCTTATAATCAGTATAATTATTTATACCTAATCCGTAAGAAAAATAAGGAGAAAAAGTAATGGCAAACAAGATTAGTAGTAGCAAAAATAATAACGCAAAGGTTTCTGGGAAAAAGAAAAGAAAATCCTCTGTTCAGGAAAAAATTATTATTGCTGTTTCAATTATCGTCGGAATAATCATTATAGCCGTTATGGTGTTGAATATACCGATTATCGCAGTTTCAAAGACTGACAAAAGCGGCGGTACATACACCGAATATATTTCAATAATTAATTGGGTAAAATCACGTAGGCCTATGGTAGGCGTCGAGGGAGAGCTTTCAAAAGATACGAATAGCTATGAACTTAATAGTAACGCGGGAGAAATAGACGATAAGAGAGATTTTACAAACGACCAGATAATAGAAGGACAGTTTACGGTTTTGTGTCTTGGATTCGACGAAACACGCTCTAATTCAGACGTTATCATGCTATTCCATTTTGATATAATAAACGACAAAATCAATATACTACAGATACCGCGCGACAGTTTCGTTCCGGATTTCACTAACAGTGAAACCGGCAAGATAAACAGTGTTTATACCCTCGGAGACGAAAATCTTATACCTATCCAGAGAGTGGTTGACGCTGTAAGAGATACGTTCGGAATACCGATAGACAGGTATATAACCACCGGATGCGACGATATTGTTGATATGGTCGATATTATAGGCGGTATTCCCATAAATTTACCGGAGCAGGTAATATATTCATACGATAAGGTGCTGTATCCTGGTGAACAGGTTTTAAACGGCGAGCAGGCGGAGCTTTTCGTTCGTGCCAGAAAGGGCTATAACGAGGGAGATATAGGACGAGTTAAGGCTCAGAGAATATTTCTTGCAGCGGCAATGGAAAAGGCGCTGGATTTAGGTCCTATCCAATTGACTAAATTTCTGACTGAGGTGTATAATAAAGGATATATCGGAACTGACCTGACTCTCCAGGAAATGAGCATACTTTCGGATTTCGGGAGCAGCATTGATCTTGATGATGTAACGGTTCACATGGTTCCGGGAGAGGCGACGTATTACGGAGATTATTCAGTATGGTCGATTCATAAAAACGCGACCATAGATGTGATTAATGAATATTTCAGACCGTATCAGCCCGAGCTTTCCTATGATTCGCTTTCGATTACCGAGCTTATTGAATCGGATTATTACAATACGGATATTTATGATGAAAATCAGGATACCTTGCAGGAAATAGCCGACGGCGCTACTCCGGGTGAAAGCAAGAAAACCACCGAGCCGATTACCGAGCCGGTATACGGCAGCGACGATGTATATAATGACGGATACGATAATTATGACAGCTATGATAATTACGGCTATTAATTAAAAAAGGAGAGAATATATGACTCAGGATGAAATGCTTAGAACAATCATAAAAACTCTTGATAATAAAAAGGCGGAGAGTATCAAGGCTATAAAGATTACTGATCTGACGATTTTGGCGGATTATTTTGTTATAGCAAACGGTACGAGTACAACTCATACCAAAACGCTTGCCGAGGAAGTTGAATATCAGCTTTCTCAGAACGGTGTAGAGCCTAACAGAACAGAAGGCTATAACGGTTCAAGCTGGGTTATTCTTGATTACGGGGATATAGTTGTGCATGTTTTCTATAAGGAAACAAGAGATTACTATCAGCTTGAGAGACTGTGGGCTGACGGAGAAAAAATTGATATTGAGAGATTTCTGACGGAGGGTGATCAGATTGAAGACAAATAACCGGCAGGGCAGAAGTATTGCTCTTATTGTAGGTGTTTATTTTATTGCAAAGTCGGTTCTGAACCTGATTTTAGGAGGCTCGGTTTTAGACGTTATTATAGCTGCCGCGGAAGCCGCCCTGCTTTATACAGGTCTTATGTATGTGAATTACATTATTGCGGTTGTTGTGCTTTTAATTGTTTTAAAAAATCTAAAAAATAATATAACGAATTTCAGTGACAACTGGCTTTATCTGATCGAGGGTATAGTTGATACGATATGCGCCGTTATCATCTGCTTCAGCTCAAATGTAAAAAAACACTTCACTAATAAATGGTCCGGTTTTTTCAGCGGCAACGGAAAATAGCCGCCGCTTTTTCTTGCATAGGTTTGATACTACTATAAGAAGAGGAATGATATAAATGAGTGAAAAATATAACTTTACCGCCATTGAGAAAAAATGGCAGCAGTATTGGGACGAGCATAATACCTTCAGGGCGGGAACCGATTATTCTAAACCCAAGTTTTATGCGCTTGTTGAATTCCCCTATCCATCAGGTCAGGGACTTCATATAGGTCATCCGCGCCCTTATACGGCTATGGATATAGTTTCAAGAAAAAGACGTCTTGAGGGATATAACGTCCTCTTTCCTATGGGCTGGGACGCCTTTGGTCTGCCGACTGAAAACTACGCCATAAAGAATAAGATACATCCGGCTGTGGTAACAAAGAAAAACATTGCTCATTTCAAGGATCAGCTAAAAATGCTGGGACTTTCATTCGACTGGGAAAGAGAAGTTGATACCACCGATCCCGAATATTACAGATGGACTCAGTGGATATTTTTAGAGATGTTTAAAAAGGGGCTTGCCTATAAAAAGGAAATGGCTGTAAACTGGTGTACCTCATGCAAGGTTGTTCTTGCCAACGAGGAGGTCGTAGGCGGATGCTGTGAACGATGCGGCGGAGAGGTAATCAGAAAAGTAAAGTCGCAGTGGATGCTTAAAATTACCGAGTATGCTCAGCGCCTGCTGGACGATCTGTCAGAGGTGGATTATCTTGACAGAATAAAATCAACACAGATAAACTGGATAGGACGTTCTACCGGAGCCGAGGTTAATTTCGGATCAACTGCCGGCGATATATTGACTGTTTATACGACAAGACCTGATACGCTTTTCGGCGCTACATATATGGTTATTGCTCCCGAACATCCTTATATAGAAAAATGGGCGGACAGGCTTGAAAATATAGAAGAAATCAAAGCTTATCAGGAAAAAGCTGCTAAAAAATCAGATTTTGACAGAACGGAAATGAACAAGGACAAAACCGGAGTTGAGCTTAAAGGAGTAAAGGGCGTTAATCCGGTAAACGGTAAGGAAATTCCTATATTTATTTCAGATTATGTTCTTATGACTTATGGAACAGGAGCAATTATGGCTGTTCCTGCGCATGATACCCGAGATTATGAGTTTGCAAAGGTTTTCGGTCTTCCTATTATTGAAGTTGTCAAGGGCGGTGATATTGAAAAGGAAGCGTTTACCGATTGTGCAACGGGAATTATGACAAACAGCGGTTTTCTTGACGGTCTTACCGTGGAGGAGGCTAAGGTAAAAATAAAGGAATGGCTTGAGGAAAACGGCAAAGGTCATTCAAAGGTTAATTATAAGCTGCGTGACTGGGTATTCTCACGTCAGCGTTATTGGGGCGAGCCTATTCCGGTAGTTCATTGTGAAAAATGCGGATGGGTGGCGGTTCCGGAGGATCAGCTTCCTTTAACTCTGCCTGATGTAGGCAGCTATATGCCTACGGATAATGGTGAAAGTCCGCTTTCAACTCTTGAAAGCTTTATAAATACTACTTGTCCTCACTGCGGCGGACCTGCAAAAAGGGAAACTGATACAATGCCACAGTGGGCGGGCTCATCATGGTATTATCTCAGGTACTGTGATCCTAAAAATAAAGAACGTCTTGCTTCTAAGGAGGCTCTTGACTACTGGATGCCTGTGGATTGGTATAACGGAGGTATGGAGCATACTACGCTGCATTTGCTTTATTCAAGATTCTGGCATAAGTTCTTATATGATATAGGCGTAACAACTACAAAGGAACCATATATGAAGCGTACCTCGCATGGTATGATATTGGGCGAGGACGGACAGAAAATGTCCAAATCAAGAGGCAACGTCATTAATCCCGACGATGTTGTCAAGGAATACGGAGCCGATACGCTTCGGCTTTATGAAATGTTTATCGGAGATTTTGAGAAAACAGCTCCGTGGAGCCCGTCAAGCATTAAAGGCTGTAAGAGATTCCTCGACAGAGTGTGGGCGCTTCAGGAGTGTCTTATCGAAGGCGATGAATTCAGAAAAGAGCTTGTATCCGCATTCCATAAGACAATTAAAAAGGTAACTGAAGATATTGAAAGTCTGAAGTTCAATACGGCAATTGCCGCAATGATGGCTTTGCTTAACGATATAAATTCAACCGGTAAGATTAACCGCGCTGAACTGAAAACACTTCTTTTACTGCTGAATCCGTTTGCTCCTCACATTACTGAGGAAATGTATCTTAATAGTTTCGGAGAAATTCTGAACGAACAGCCGTGGCCGGAATATGATGAAAAGCTTTGCGTTGAGGATACGGTAGAGATAGTTTTGCAGGTCAACGGCAGGATTAAGGCTAAGATGAATGTTGTCAAGGACGGAGATAAAGAAGCTGTTTTATCAGATGCGCTGAAAGACGAAAGGATTCGGGAGTCGGTTGACGGTAAATCAATTATTAAACAGATATATGTACCAAATAAACTTATAAATTTTGTTGTAAAGTAACAAATTTTAACTTTCCATAAATAAAAGCTTGACAACAATAGCAATTTATGATAAAATGAATAATAAGTTACAAGTAAATCTGCTGTTGCAGCAAAACAAGGTTTGAAAAGCTGACATTTCCGCTGTTTCTGCGGAATGATTAGTATATATTTAGAAGCAGAGAAGTTTGCATCTAAAAACCTCTGTCTTTGAGGCAAAGGGAGGGAAAACAGTGGCAGAAGTTCGCGTTGGTAAGAACGAATCATTAGACACGGCTCTTAAGCGTTTTAAGAGATCCTGTGCTAAGGACGGCGTTATTGCTGAAGTTCGTAAAAGAGAACATTACGAAAAGCCTTCAGTTAAACGTAAGAAGAAGTCTGAGGCAGCTCGTAAGCGTAAATATTGATCAGTATTAACGATTGCGTTGCAATCTTGGTGCAAAGAGAAAAAAGCGGGCGAAAGCTCGCTTTTTTGTTTTTACCGTACTTATTTATTTTCTTAAATTCGACATGACTTTTGTGTATAATTATATCAGGGGATAGCCGTTTAAACGGCTATCCTTAGGCGAAAGGAACAGAAGATATGCTTTTTAAAGCGGATTTTGCTTTCAGGCGCGTGAACGATATTACGCCTGAATTTCTTTTTAAAAATAATATAAAAGGACTTTTACTTGATCTTGACAATACTCTTACAACCCATGATAATCCTGTTCCCGGTAAAGGCGTCGAGGAGTGGCTGAAGGAAATGAAAAGCTTCGGCATAAAGTTAATTATAGTATCCAACAATCATCCGGAAAGAGTAAAGCCTTTTGCGGACATGCTGGGGCTTAATTTTATAAGCGAGGGAAAAAAACCGTTATCAAGCGGCTTCAACCGGGCTCAGGTGAAATTGGGGATACCCTTTTCACAGCTTGCGGTTGTAGGCGACCAGATTTTTACGGATATGCTTGGGGCAAATCTTAAAAATATCAGAGGAATTTTTGTTTTCCCTATTGAGCATGAGAAAACAAGATTTTTCAAGCTTAAAAGATGGGCTGAAAAACCGTTTCTGCCGAAGCTTCAAAATAAATAATACAGACTTACTATAAATTAAAAATGGAGGAAAAATAGTTATTATGTCAGCTAAATTCGGACCTGCGGGAAACTCGGACAGCTTTTCCGCTAAATATAAATCAACTGCGGACGCTCCGTCATATCTTAAGGAACTTGGGCTTGACTGGTATGAATATCAGTGCGGGCGCGGAGTAAGGGTGAGCGATAAGACGGCGCAGACTGTTCGTTCAGCAGCGGAGCAAAACGGTATTGGACTTTCTATTCATGCTCCGTATTTTATATCTCTTTCTTCAGTTGAGGAAGAAAAACGTGAAAACAGTATAAAATACATATTACAGAGCTGCGACGCGGCAATGCGTATGGGTGCGGACAGAATAGTAATTCACAGCGGTTCGTGTTCAAAAATAAGCCGTGAGGAAGCGCTTGAGCTTGCTAAGGAAACGCTAATTAAAGCAAGAAAACAGGCTGTTGAACAGGGCTTTGAGGCTATACACTTTTGTCCCGAAACAATGGGAAAGGTAAACCAGCTTGGAACGCTTGAGGAAGTATTAGAGCTTTGTAAACTGGACGAAACCTTTATTCCCTGCATAGATTTCGGGCACCTGAACGCTAGAACCTTCGGCGGAATTAAAACAGCCTCAGATTATGAAGCTATGATTGTCAAGGTTGCCGACGCCATAGGTGAGGACAGGCTTAAGATGTTTCATAGTCACTTTTCTAAAATTATGTATACAAACCCCGGAGGAGAAAAAAAGCATTTGACGTTTGAGGATAAGGAATATGGACCGGATTTTGAACCATTGATGGAAATTATTTCAAGGAAAAATCTTTCTCCGGTATTTATCTGCGAAAGCGCCGGAACTCAGGCAGAGGACGCATTGACTATGAAACAATGCTATACGGGTTTTAATCAGAAAGGATAATGACAATGAAAAAGATACTTGTTATAAACGGTCCGAATCTTAATCTTCTCGGTGAAAGAGAGCCGGGAATTTACGGAACCGACGGATATTCTGAGCTAAGCGCCGCCGTTATGGATAAGGCGGACGAGCTGAATGTCAAATGTGAAATATTTCAATCAAATCACGAGGGCGCGATCATAGACAGACTTCATTCGGCACGGTCATATGACGGAGTTGTTCTGAACGCCGGAGCATATACCCATTACAGCTATGCTATCCGCGACGCTATATCGGCGATAAATATACCGGTTATTGAAGTACATATAAGCAACGTGTTTGCCAGGGACGAATTCAGAAAGAATTCAGTGATAGCTCCCGTATGCAAGGGAAGCGTATCAGGATTCGGTTTCGGAAGTTATCTTATGGCAATGGACGCGCTTGTAAAGTATTCTCAGGAGGCGTAAAAGATTGAATAGGATCGAAATGCTAAGCTTGCCTGATAACGCAGACTGTGCGATGATAACATCGGATACAAGCCGCCGGTATTTTACCGGTATGAAATCATCGGCGGGAATTATTTTGATTTTCAGGGACTGCGCCTATCTGCTGATTGATTTCAGGTATGTTGAAAAGGCAAGAAATACGGTTAAATGCTGTAGAGTGATTGAACAGGAAAATCTTAAGGAACAGATAACGCAGCTTATGAAAAAGCATAACGCTCACAGTATAGCCGTAGAGGCCGCAGATATGACTTTAAGCCAGATAGCTTTTTATGAGAAAAAATTTCCTGAATTTGATTTTATAAAAGATAATGAATTGAGCGATAATATAACTGTAATGAGATCGGTTAAAAGTTCAGACGAGATTGAGAAAATCAAGAGTGCGCAGAAAATTGCGGAAAAGGCTTTTGACGAAATTCTTAATTTTATAAAGCCGGGCGTAACAGAGCGTGAAATTTCTCTGGCTCTTGACGGTCAAATGCTGAAAAACGGCGCGGAAGCCCTGTCCTTTGAGACTATAGCGTTATGCGGAAGCAATACGTCCATGCCTCACGGCGTACCGTCAGAAACAGCAGTGAAAAACGGTAATTTTGTTCTTATGGATTTCGGAGCGGTCTATGACGGATACCACAGCGATATGACAAGAACAGTGTGCGTAGGTGAACCGTCTGAAAAGATGGTCAGGGTTTACGACGTGGTTTATGAAGCGCAGCTTAAAGCTCTTGCGACTGTAAGAGCTGGAATTACCGGATCGGAACTCGATCTTTCGGCAAGAAGGTTTATAGAGGACGCAGGCTTTGGAGAATGTTTCGGTCATTCGCTCGGTCACGGGGTTGGTATGGAAATACACGAGCATCCGGCTGCTTCGTCTAAATCTGAGGATTTATTGTCGGAAAATATGATAGTAACGATTGAACCGGGAATTTATTTGCCGGGTGAATTTGGAGTCAGAATAGAGGATTTCGTTGTTGTAACTGAAAAGTCATGTGAAAATTTAACAAAATGCCCTAAAAAAATGATAATTTTATAAAAGGGTATTGCAAAAAAATGAAATTTGTAGTACAATAAATTGTAAGTTATTATTATAAGCTTTTTTGGCATATTGTTTATTAATAGACAATTTTTGCTGCTTATTTCTTAAATTTCGGCGTACCGTCAGCCGCAAGGACGGTAACCGCTTTTTAGCTATTAAGCGGTGAATGGAGAGTTATATGATTTCAGCAGGCGAATTCAGAAATGGCGTTACATTTGAATTAGACGGAAACGTTGTTCAGGTTATAGAATTTCAGCATGTAAAACCCGGCAAGGGCGCCGCTTTCGTAAGAACCAAATTTAAAAATGTTATCACAGGCGCTGTTGTCGAGCGTTCATTTAATCCGACAGATAAATATCCGACGGCTTTCATTGAAAGAAAGGACATGCAGTATTCCTATAACGACGGTCAGCTTTATTATTTTATGGATACCGAAACTTATGAGCAGGTTCCGATCGGCGAGGATGTACTTGGAGATAATTTTAAGTTTGTCAAGGAAGAAATGATCTGTAAGATCTGCTCCTACAAGGGTAACGTATTTGCTGTTGAGCCTCCGACGTTTGTAGAGCTTGAGATTACTGAAACAGAGCCCGGAATAAAGGGTGATACTGCTACAAACGCTACAAAGCCTGCAACTCTTGAAACAGGTGCGGAGATAAGAGTTCCGCTTTTCATTAATGAAGGAGATAGAGTTCGCATCGATACAAGAACGGGCGAATACATGGAAAGAGCATAATTTTATTAAAATCGGCGTGCCGCCGCCTAAAATGCGGCAGGTTATTTTGAGCTGTGAAAGGAGATTCTTATGAAGCTTACTGAAAAAATGTCATATTTAAAGGGCTTGCTTGACGGTATGGAAATTGATACCACCACAAAAGAGGGTAAGGCTCTTATGAAAATGACAGAGGTTATGCAGGAAATGGTCAACTGTGTTGACGATCTTCAGGCGCAGGTAGACGAGCTTTCTGAGCTTTGTGATATTCTGGATTCGGATTTAGGCGAGGTTGAAGAAGATCTGTATGACTTTGACGACTGCGGCTGCGATTGCGAATGTGACTGCGAAGATGAAGACGAAGATTATGACTTTGATAATGATGAGCTTTATGAGGTTTGTTGTCCTGAATGCGGAGATACTGTGATTCTGGACGAGTATATGCTCGAAGAAGGCTCAATTGATTGTCCCAACTGCGGTTCATGTCTCGAATTTGATTTTGATGATATTGAGCTTGCGGCTGAATCAGAGGAAGCAGAAACGGAAGAATAAATATTTATTTAAAAACGCCTTAATTGAGGCGTTTTATTTATTGTGCAACAATTGACAAACCCGTCCATATGTTCAAAAAAATGATTTTTCCATTTTCACCGAACTTATCGTATTTTTACTTTTACTGTCCTTGCGTGGACGATTTTAACAAGCAGATCGTCAACGCAATCCGTTTGAAGTTCAGCGCACCATCATAATTAATAAAAAGGATTGCCTATTCATTAGCAATCCTTTTTTCAGAATATTTTTAAATTAAATAAAATCCTGCTGATGTCCCCGGAACAGATATTGTTCCGTTGTCGCTTGTTATTTCTTCTCCAAAGTAATAAACGGTATTTTTGAGAGTTAAGTTACAATTAAAATCTTGTTTATTATTGGAGGGATTTAAAATAACAAGAATTTTTTCATTTTCAAAGCTCCTTATATATGCAAACGGATATTTATGTTTCTCAGCACAAATAAATTCTATTTCACCCTTGCTTTGCAGAGATTTATATGACTTCCTGATTTTAATGAGTTTTTTAATTTCATTATATAACGAATTATCGTCTGCTTTCTGTTGTTCAACTGTAGGACGCTCTTTTGATATATCAACGGGAATATAAAGCTTCTCCGACGGCGCGCAACTGAATCCGGCATTAGTAGAATTATCCCACTGCATAGGGGAGCGCGAACCTGTTCTGTCGTATCCTCCTTCAACAGATTCCAGATTATCAATATATTTCATGCCGATTTCATCGCCGTAATAAATAAACGGGGCTCCCGGCATAGATAATAAAAAGGCAAATGCTATTTTTAATTCATTTTCATTCAGACGTTTTGCAAGCCTGTCCATATCGTGATTTCCCGACGGAATGCAAATCAGACCTTTTCTTTGAGATTTTTCATAGCTTTCTTTATATTTATTTACAAATTCTGATATATCGCCTTTTCCCCTGATTGAAAAGTATGGCTCATCACATCTGAATAAATCATTATAATGTGACGGTCCAAAATGGAGCAGAAAATCCATATGAAAACCGCCCAGCAGGGATTTATCAGGCTCGCCCCATTCGGAAACCATTGCCGCGTCTGGAAATTCACGGTCAAGGAATTCTCTTACATTTTGCCAGAGCTTTATCGTTCCCTTACCCTCCTCATCATTTTTTACCAATGATCCGGCCATATCCACACGGAATCCGTCGCACCCCATATTAAGCCAAAAACGCATTACGTCTTTCATTGCCTCAAGGGTATTGCGCGGGCCTTTATCGTCCATAGACTGCTGCCACGGGCGGTCTATTTTGTAGAATCCGTAATTAAGCGCCGGCTGATGAGAAAAGAAATTAACAACACAGGAACCGTCTCTGTCAGATATTCCTCGTATACAACCCATTCCTTCAGGCTCTTCCCATATACTGTCTGTCCATATATAGCGATCGCTGTATTCGTTGCGCTTGGCTTTCATTGATTCCTTGAACCATTTATGCTCTACTGACGTATGACCGGGAACAAGATCCAGAAGAACATGCATATTGCGTTTATGAGCTTCGGTAAAGATCCGCTTTAGATCCTCGTTAGTTCCGTATCTGGGGGCTGCAGAGCAATAATCTGACACGTCGTAGCCGGCGTCTCCGAAAGGTGATTCAAAGCACGGATTAATCCATAGGGCGTTACAGCCAAGTTCATTGATGTAATCCAGTTTTTCTATAATTCCTTGAAAGTCGCCGATTCCGTCTGCATTAGAATCCTTGAAGGATTGAGGGTAAATTTCATAAAATATTGCATTATCAAGCCATTTTGACATATAAACGCACTCCTTTTTGATTTATGAATATGTATTGACCGTTTTGCTTATATATGATATAATACTACTTATTAAGCTTAAGTTCTACTGTTATAGTATCGAATTATGATACTATAATATTTCGGGAGATTAATAAGATGGAATCCATTGAAGAAAAAAGACGGCATAGTTCAATTCTTGTTCCGTATAGCTATTATAAATGCATTATACCGGATTACTTTTTGTATGTTCCGTTACATTGGCATTCTGAATTTGAAATAAATATTATAATAAGCGGTACCGGTGACTTTAAATGCGGAACCAGTCTGATAAAAGCGAAGCCCGGCGATATAATTATAATACGTCCTAATATGATTCATTCCATATATCCTAATGATAGTAAGCTGATTTATGATACTGTTGTTTTTAATCAAAGTATGCTGGGAAGCTTAGACGATAGAAGCGGCTCTGAGCTTATACGTCCATTAATATTGGGATATGATGAAATTGATTTGCCGATATCTATAGCTTATCCGGGCTATAATAAAATCAGGAAATCTTTATCATGTATTATTTCCTGTTCCGCAGAAAATAATACAAAATCTGATCTTATATTGAAGAGCGAGCTATTGAAATTGTTTTGGTTATTAATTGAAAATGGATGTACTCATCATTTATGTAAAAGAAATATTGTCGGAAATGATAGCATACGTCGTGTTCTTGAATATATAAGGGAGAGTTTTAACGAAAATATAACAATTGAACAGCTCGCGGATATAGCGCATTTGAGTAAAAGCTGTTTCATGAGCAAGTTTAAGCACGCGGCGGGTATGGGCGCAATAGAATATATTAATCGACTAAGGATAAAATCAGTATGTGAAATGCTTGCAGATACTGATATGACAGCTTCCGAGGCGGCGTTTAAAAGCGGTTTTAATAATATTTCAAACTTTAACAGGATATTTAAAAAGACGATGGGCTGTACGCCCCTTGAATATAGGAAAACTTTAAGATAAATAATCAAATAAGCTGCCGCTATATACGGCGGTTTATTTTTTTGCTGCTTATCTTATTATTTAATGAAATTTTCAGAAAAAACGTAATAAGAATGTAAGAAGTACATGATATAATAAAAGCATCAAAGGAAAGGAGATTTATTATAATGAGTATTCTGACTGCAGAAAAGCTTTGCAAGATATATGGGACAGGGGAAAGCGAGGTAAAGGCGCTTGATAATGTATCTGTAAATATTGAGGACGGTGAATTTGTTTCTATTATAGGAACCTCCGGCAGCGGCAAATCAACGCTTTTAAATATGCTGGGAGGTCTTGACAGACCTACTTCGGGTAATGTTGAGGTTTCAGGTAAAAAAATATTTAAAATGAACGACGAGGAGCTTACAATATTCAGAAGAAGAAATATAGGTTTTGTATTTCAAAACTACAATCTTGTACCGGTTCTGAATGTATATGAAAATATTGTATTGCCTATTGAGCTTGACGGCTCGGAGATTGATAAAAATTATGTTGATACGATAATAAAAACTCTCGGACTTGATAAGAAGCTCAAGGCAATGCCAAACCAGCTTTCAGGCGGGCAGCAGCAGAGAGTTGCAATAGCCCGCGCTCTTTCATCGAAGCCAGCGATAATACTTGCAGATGAGCCGACCGGTAATCTTGACAGTAAAACAGGCATGGACGTTATATCGCTTCTTAAAGTTACGAGCAGAGAATTTAATCAGACAATAGTTATGATAACGCATAATGAGGAAATCGCCCTTATGGCTGACCGTATGATACGCATTGAGGACGGAAAAGTGGAATTGGGGTGATAAAAATGCTTAAAAACAATAATCAGGAAGCTGTAAAACGCATTAGCCGTCGTTCGTTAAAGCAAAACTGGATTCGCAATATGTTTGCGGTATTAGCCATTATACTTACTACCTTCATGTTTACAACGGTATTCAGTATAGGCTTCAGTCTTGGAAAAAACATGAATATAATGATGCTGAGAGAGCAGGGTACAAAATCAACTATTTACCTTGATAACCCTACAGAGGACCAAATTTTAAAGGCGGGAGAATGCAGACACCTGAACGCAGCCGGTATAAAAATCAATACGGGAACAGCGCAAAGCAAAAAGAATTCTGAAACGGTAATAGCGCTGGATTATTATAATAAAACTGAATTCGATGAAAATTTCTCGCCGGCCGTCAGTGATATTAAGGGATCCTATCCTTCCGGAGAAAGTGAAATTATGCTTTCAAGAGCTGCTCTGGATGCATTAGATTTAAAAAAACCGGAGATAGGTATGGATATAGCGGTAACTGTCGGAGGAAATGAAAAAGTCTTCAGCCTGTCCGGCTATTATACAGATTACAGCTTTACGGCTGGAGGATTTCAGGGATTCGTCTCCAAAGCTTATACAGATAGTCTGGGATTGACGGTCAAAGATAACGGAACTTTATCAATGTCGTCTAAAACCGGTTCACAGGCAAAATTACTGGACGAGCTTTCGGAAAAGCTTACTCTTGAAAAAGGTCAGGAAATAATAAGCAGTTATGATGTTCAGGATGAAAACGGATCGAATTTCATAGTTATGGCCGTAATTATAGGTATGATAGGCTTGATTATTATACTCAGCGGTTATCTGCTTATCTATAACGTTATGTATATATCGGTAACAAAGGATATACGCTTTTACGGCATGCTTAAAACTATCGGTACTTCTCCTAAACAAATAAGGAAAATTGTTAAAAATCAGGCTTTGAGGTTATCTATTTTCGGTATTCCTATAGGAATAGCGCTGGGTACGGTCATTTCATTTGCTGTAGTGCCTTATTCACTGGAAATGTTTGGCAGCGGCAGAAGCGGGGCTATGCCTACAGACATAAGCTTTAATCCGTTTATATATATCGGTACTGTTTTATTCGGTATAATAACCGTTGCCTTAAGCTGTCGAAAGCCTTCAAGACTGGCCGGCAGGGTTTCTCCGGTAGAAGCCTTGAAATATAACGGTCAGAATTCGGAAAAAATCAAGCCGAAAAAATCAACAGACGGCGGCAAGCTTTATAAAATGGCATATAGGAACGTATTTAGGGAAAAGAAAAGAGCCTCGCTTGTATTTGCTTCTCTTTTTATGGGAACGATGGCGTTTCTTTCCACTAATGCTTTTATCGGCAGCATGAAGCTTGAGAATTACGTTAATTTTTATCTTCCTAACGATTATACTGTATATACTAACTCAGGCGGCAGCGAAAACAGCGATGAACAGGAAAAAATCTTTGTTGAAGCCGCGAATAAGCTTGCGGAAGATATAAGAAAGATTGACGGAGTGGAAAGGGTAATGGTAAACCATTCTGTTGACGCAAATATAAAGTTTGACGAAGAATTATTTATGCCGTTTATTGAAAATACTGCCGAGGATAAGAACGAGATTCAGGATATGATTTCGTATTATAATGAAAACCCGTATGCTGCGCCTGTTATTGCGGTTGACCGGAATATGATGGAGCTATATAATAAAAAGGCTTCTCAGAAAATTGATATCGACCGTTTTGAAAAGGGGGAGATTTGTTTTCTGGGTTATGTAAAAACAAAGGAACAGGCAGACCGGGTTAAAGGGAAAAGCATTACATTGACTGATACGAAAAGCAACAAATCAATATCTTTAGAAGTTGGATCATGCCCGCTTTATAATGAGGATTATGGTATAAATATAGGATATTATTGGCAGATGGGAGGAGCGCCGGCATGCATTTTGGTAAGCGACAGCGCTATCGAAAGGCTTTCAGACAATCTGTCGGTGGATAATATAATTGCCGACTGTGATCCTAAGGCTGAAAGCTATGTGACTTTGAGGATAAAAGAACTTACCAAAACTAATCCTTCCGTTCTGCACCTTGATGTTAAATCTGAAATGATATCGGATTTTAAATCGTCCATGACGTCTATGAACGTACTCACTGCGGGAATTTCAATTATACTTATACTGATCGGTGTTATAAACTTCATAAACGTTATGCTGACCGGAGTATTTACGAGAAGGCAGGAGCTTGCAGTTATGGAAAGCGTAGGTATGACAAAAAAGCAGATAAGGAAAATGCTTATGTTCGAGGGCGTTTATTACGGTACAATTACAATCGGCTTGATATTGACCTTAGGAAACGCTATAGTTTACGCTGTGGCAAGACTGGCTCAGAAAACTGCGGACTATGCTGTCTTTAATTATCCGTGGGAACTGATGATTGGAATTGCGGTAGTTATATTGGCAATATGCATGCTCGTTCCAGCCGCCGTTTACAGGACTCTTTCAAAGGAAAGCGTTACGGAACGTCTGAGAAGCGGCGAATAAAATTTAAAACTGCGCGCTTTACGGCGCGCAGTTTTTATGCTATAATCTATTTGAGGTGAAATTATATGCAGAGCATTCTTATAGTTGAGGACGACGTTATAATTTGCGGAGGAATCAAGGTTTATCTTGAAAATCATGGGTATGAGGCATTCTGCGTATATTCAGTATCAGAGGCTAAAGATAAACTCAATCGGAAATATGATTTAGTTGTTCTTGACGTTAATCTTCCGGACGGCAGCGGGCTTGAGCTTTGCGGCTATATCAGGAAAACCTCGGATATACCCGTTATCTTTCTTACTGCAAATGATACTGAGAATGATATGATAGAAGGCTTTAAATATGGATGCGACGATTATATTTCTAAGCCCTTTTCAGTGGAAATTTTAAATCAGCGTATAAAAGCAGTTTTAAGGCGCAGTCAAGGCAGTAAGCAAAACGATATTTTTTGCTATAAGAATTTGTCTGTAGATTTTTACAGGATGCAGGCGGCGCTGAATAACAGACCGATAAAGCTTTCCGTCACTGAATTTAAGCTGTTAGAGCTGCTGATAAAAAACAAGGGGCAGGTTCTTACACGAAATTCTATAATAGAAAAAATTTGGGACTGCAATGAAAATTTTGTAGATGAAAATACGCTTAATGTACATATCAGAAGATTAAGGCGGAAAATTGAGTCAGATCCTAAAAATCCGGAGTATATTATAACGGTTTTCGGAATAGGCTATACATTCGGTGAATGAAATGGATAGAAGAAATTTTAACGGATGGATCAAGTTTATATTTGCATTTTCCTTGATCGTTTCTGCAATATGCTCTGCGCTTGTTTACGTTTATTCGGAAAGCTTTAAGGCTTTAATTTGCTCCTCAGCCGGAATGCTTTTATTATGCTTGGTTATTTTCTGTATTCACAGATTGGACGATAAATATATAGCCGGTATTGTTCATGATTTATCCAGACTTACGGATATTCTGACTGAATTAGAAGAAAAGGAGGTATTTCCGGACAACGAGGATACGTTAATTTCTAAATTGCAAAGCAAAATAATAAAGCTTGTCAGAATTTTAAAAAAGAAAAATGAAACGTCAATTCAGGAACAGGAAAATATTAAATCCCTGGTTTCTGATATATCTCATCAGCTTAAAACGCCCATTGCAAATCTAATTATGTACAGCGGTTTTTTAAAGGATAAATCGTTAAGTATGGAAAAGCAAGATGAATATATTGAAATAATCCGCATGTCTGTGGATAGATTGAATTTTCTTTCTGAAAATATGATAAAAATTTCACGCTTAGAAGGCGGCCTGATTCATTTAAACATTCGTAATCAAAGCCTGAATGAAACTGTAATGAAATCCGTTAAGGATATTTATGCGAGGGCAAAGAAAAATTGCAATGAAATTATTTACATGGAAGAAAAAGATATTATACTTCCCCATGACCGTAACTGGACAGCGGAGGCTGTTTTTAATCTTCTGGATAATGCGGTTAAATATTCGAGGCGTGGATCGGGGATTAATTTAACCGTAAAAAGCTATGGAATGTTTGCGTCTGTTGAGGTTACTGATAAAAATCCGCCTATTCCGGAAAATGAACGTAATAAAATATTTTCCAGATTTTATAGAGGAATGAACAGTAGAAATTTTGAGGGAATAGGAATAGGACTTTATCTTGCAAGGGAAATCACAGTTAAACAGGGAGGTTATATGAACTTGAAATCAGACAACAGCGGAAATACATTTTCTATTGTATTGTGCAAATAATATTAAGACAATTTTTTGTCTGCTTCGTCAGGCTTTTATACCCTGCTGATATATATTCAGCAGGGTTGTTTTTTAGCAGTCTTATTTTTGAAATTATATATCTTATATTTATGCGAATACGGGTATGCTTTAACAATGGCTTTTATTTTCGTCGGTATTTATGCTTTTCTTTAATAATAAATATGAGACTGAAGGCAAAAGCGCCGGCTTTTTGTCTTGTAATGAAACAGAGAACCGTGTGTTAAAGCTTCTCAATGCTATTTTCTTTTGCGGTGATTTTAAATGTCAGTTCAATCATACTTATCATTAAAATAACAAAAATTAAGATAAATATGGGAAGTATTGCAAAACTTATTAAATTGCCGAGAAGACCGAATAACGGAGGAATAAATGTTGAACCCACATAGGCGCTTGCCATTTGAATTCCGATAATTGCTCCGGAATTCTCCGCACCGAAATTATTCGGAGTTGAATGAATAATGCAGGGATAAATCGGCGCGCAGCCTAATCCGATAATAATAAAGCCGGCGAGTGAAGCAAACGGGTTTTCTGTGGGAATCAGCAATGAAATAATTCCGCAGGATAAAATGAATGTACCGAGAATAATCATTTTTCTGTCGCCGAGCTTATTCATAAAAAATCCGCCGAGAAATCTGCCAACGGTTATACCTATATAAAAAAGAGAAGCAAACCGAGCCGCCTGTTCCGTGGCTATTCCTTTCACCTCTGCAAAATAGGTGCTTGACCAATACATTGCCGTTGCTTCTGCTGCACAATAGGCGAAAAATCCAATTAAAAGAAAAGGAACGCCTTTGATTTTCAGTGAGCCGATCAAGCCGATACCGCTTGCATTTACCTCGATTTTTTCACTATTGATTTTCCAGGCAGGGAGTGTGGCCAGGAGAAGCAGACCAATACCGAACTGTATGAAAGCGACGATGCGGTATCCGTTGTTCCAGCTTGAGTTAGTTAATGCATAGCTCATAACAAAAGGGCTGACAATCGTTCCCACCCCCCAAAAGCAATGAAGCCAGCTCATATGTTTAGATGAATAATAGATAGCAACATAGTTATTGAGCGCCGCGTCTATAGCTCCTGCGCCGAGTCCATAAGGAATTGCAAACACAATGATCTTCCAGAATTGATTTGAAATGGAAAAACCGAAAAGAGCGATTGCCGTAAGAAAAACGCTTATTACAGTTACTATTCGTGTACCGAGCTTCCTTGTAAGCTTATCCGAAAATAAACTTGATATAATTGTTCCGCCTGATATTATCATGGAAACTATCCCCATAAAAGAAACAGGAACATTCAAGTCGTTATGTATTGCAGGCCATCCCGAACCAAGCAGAGAATCCGGAAGACCAAGACTTATAAAAGCGATGTAAATAAGCAATAGTAAAAGAGTGTACATTTCTATTTCTCCTATATATTTACAGATTTTATAATTTACAGACGCGCCGGCTCTACAGTACCTTTAGTAGTCATAGCGTCTGTCTTGTCATTAGCTGAAGGCGGTATTAATACCTGAATTTGTAAAACCGACCTGTTTTCATTTATCGGTTTTTAAACGTGAATACATTAACATATCAATTGTTTTTCCGTTCTTTATTGCGTTGCTTCTCAATGTGCCTTCATATAGAAATCCCGCTTTTTCAAGTACGCGGCATGAAGCTTTATTATACGAAAACGGCTCTGCATATATACGGACAATGTTGCTTTTGTCAAAAATATACGAGCATATTTGTTTTACAGCTTCTGTCATAAGTCCTTTTCCCCAGTATTCCTCTGCAATGTAATATCCTATTTCAGCAGTATGTCTATGTATATTTTTCTGCCGAAAAGCTCCAATACTTCCGATGGCTTTGTTGTCTATCGTAATGGCAAAAGCTAAGGTTTTATTTTCATCTTCCGAAAGCATAGCGGAAATATAATCCGTCGCGTCCTGCTCCGTATAAGGGTATGGCAATCCGTCCCGAAGATTATCCTGTATTTTTTTATTTGATATAACCGAAGCTAAATCTTTTGCGTCTGACAATTTCCATTTTCTTATTTTACAATTCATCAATTTTTTCTGTACCTCCTATGTAACATAATGCTTTTTATCGTATAGACCATAATTATTTACATTTATGTACCATTTTTTGATAACGGCATTATTAGATTGATTTTATTTTTACGTCAATCCACATATAGATAAGTTTAATTCGATATCACTACTATTTTGCAATGCGTCTTAAATTTCTGAGTAATTTATTAACTTCACAGATTGTTTTATTTAATAACTGCTGTTAAACTGAATTCTTAATCAGGTTTAACCATTCAATAACTTTGACAAGTCCTCAACAGATACATCCATTTTTGCAGATACTTCTTCCATAGACATACCGGAATTCAGAAAACGCTGAATAACTATCTTCATATCCTCGCCGACCTCTATGATATGTCCGTCTAAGTCATAAAACCTAATGACACGCTGTCCCCAGCTATGCTGGACAACTTCTCCCAGATATTCAATGTCAGGATATTTTGCGAGTTTATCCAGAAATCCATCAAAATTCTGTTCCTCGAAAACAATTTCCGCATTGTTGGATTTCTTTAACAGCTTTTCCCTTGGTATATTTACAAGCCAGTCAAAATCCTGCTGTAATGCCAGACCGCAGGTAAAGGCAATATTCCTTCCGTAATCCTGAGCGACCTCTAATCCGAATAAATTTTCGTAAAACTTTCTTGCAGCCACAATGTCCGCAACCGATATAACTGTACATACATATTTCATATAAAGGCTCCTGTTTTTCTTGTATTTTATTTCTGAAACCAACGTCGGCAAACAGCCGTAAGTAATAACAGAAAACAACTGATTTCTGATGAGCTTTTGCGCGATATCAGCTTTTAGATCCTACTAAAATTATTATAATAGATTTGTATTTTTTAGTCAATGAAAAATTTATCTGATAATAAAATACTTATTTTACAAATGCAAGGAGCATTGGATTACAAAAAGCCGACATAAAAAAGGGCAACAAAAAAGTCCGTCAGATAAACGGACTTATCAATGAAAGACGAATTGTAGTTAAAAATTGAGTTTTTCAATAACCTGTAAGAGCAGAAAAAGCGCATACTTGCCGACATTGAAATTTACTACAAGAAAGTCGAAGAACTTTCCAAAGGGATTTGGGAACGGCATATGGAGTAATTCAAAGGATTGATTACATCTGGAAATGTGGGAAAAATTTACCGCAGGCCACTACCGAATGGAACTTCTGATTGCAAACGGTGGGAAGCAAATATCCGCAATCGAAGAAAAAATGGCAATCGGAGACAATCGCTTTTATGTACTGCTGTTTTCATCGCTTGCTATATTATTATTTGTCTCGGTCGGACTGTCCATATGAACTGTAATTATAAATCCATCGGTATTGTTTCCGGAAATATCATACTGATAATCTGACGGAACCGCTACCGAGGTCATAGAAGTTGAAGAATCTGCGGCGAAATAGTAAATTTCGTATTTTTTTCCGTCGGAATCATTTGTTTCCAGATGTTTTGAGTCGTAATCGTAGGTTTTCAATTCCTTTATATATTCCTCAAGGCACAGGTTATTCTGATGCATATAGGTCGCATGAGCTTGACCTACATACCTGAAATGCCATGGACGGTATCCCTGACCGGTAAATTCCTCCTTGCCTTCGGGAAACCGCAGAATAAAACCGTATTTATAGCAATTTTCCTCAAACCATGCATAATCGCCGGTACCGTCAAAGTCAAGACCGTTTCCTTCATCGTCGATAACGTTAAGATCTATTGAATAACCGGTATGATAATCGCTGAATCCGGGTTTCGACGCTGTAGATTTATCTTCAGCGCTTTCATAAATATTTTTTTGCTCGGACACAGAACGATATCCGCTGTCAACCTGAATATCTTTATGACCTGTTTCCTTGTTAAATGCAGTCAGCATGCTGTTTAATGCTGAAGCGGCTTCCGTCCGTGCTTTAACGTTATTATCCAGAACGGAATAGCAGTCTGTATCGGCGTCGTTTCTTACTGTGAGTATACTTTTAAGTCCGTCGTCGTTTCCTTTATATTCGGTTTCGCTGTTTACGACAATTAAAGAGCCTTGAAATATTTTTTCATTATCTATCGCTTCAGAAACATAGATAGACTGATTATCCGGTTTATCTCCGTTGTTATCGGGGGCGCTTATCGTATCGTCGCCGCTTGTTTTTTGTCCGATATCCGAAAAATCATTTTTTATTGTTTTTATTGCGAAAATAGCTGCTGCTGCCAGTAGTAAAGCTAAAACTATATCGACGGATCTTTTTATTAAATAGAGCTTTTTTCCTTCCTGTTTTGTCACTCCCATTTTTATATATCCTTTCTAAAATTTATGAAATGCGGAATTTCAGCATAAAACATTTCAGCGAATTTTTATTAAGGCAATACCGCAGGCAAGCCGTTCGGAAATTATCATAATAGGCTTTTATCTAATTATAACATATTTGCTTGAAAAAGAAAATACCCGAAAGAAAGTTTTCAGTTATTCTTCACATACTCATTAGCGGATTCAATAATAATTCTTATAATTTGACATTTTTATTGAAATAAATACAAATATATGATATAATTTAAAAAAACATTCCGGGAGTTGTAATTATGCCGTTAAAAAAAGAAAAGCTGAAAAATGTTACGGAAGCCATAAAGAAAAAAAGCAGTATTATCGGAGAATTCAAGAAATTTATAGCAAGAGGCAACGTGCTTGATATGGCTGTCGGCGTCATTGTCGGCGGTGCGTTTACGTCGATAGTAAATTCGTTGGTAGACGATATGCTTATGCCTGTAATAGGTATGATTCTTGCGGGAATAAATTTTCGTGAGCTTGGAGTTACTATTCCGTGGGGCAACGAGCCTTATATAAATATAGGAAATTTTCTTCAGGCTGTTATTACCTTTATAATAACGGCTTTCTGTGTTTTTGTGATCGTTAAGGTCATAAATCGCTTTCATAAAAAGGAAATTCCTGAAAAGACTCCTGATAAACCTACCAAGGAGGAAGAACTTCTTGCAGAAATCCGCGATCTGCTGAAGCTTAAGGCATGTGAGGAGGCTTTATTAGACAAATCGGAAAATAAGACGGCTTATCCAGACGAGTCAGACGTATAATATAAAAAGACTTGATATTATATCAAGTCTTTTTTAGCGATTACTTTTTTATGAGAGCAAGGGTATCTCTCGCGATAAGAAGCTCTTCGTTAGTGGGAATTACCCATACGTCCACACGGGAATCCTCCGTAGAAAGCTTTGTAAGCGTTCCTCTTACGGTTTTATTCAGTTCATGATCTATTTTTATTCCCAGATAATCCATATCTGTGCATACGCCGCCTCTTACTTCCCATGAATTCTCTCCGATTCCGCCGGTGAAGATAACTGCGTCAAGGCCGTTCATAATTGCGGCATACGAGCCTATGAACTTTTTAATTTCATAGCGAAGCATGTCCGCTGTCAGCTTTGCTCTTTCGTCGCCTTCGTTGATAGCCGCGTAAATTTCCCTGTTATCCGATGAAACGTCGGATACTCCCAAGAAACCGCACTGCTTATTAAGATAATTGCTCATCTCGTCCGGTCCCATATTAAGCTTTTTCTCAAGGTATGTAACTGCGGAAGCGTCGATTGATCCGCATCTTGTACCCATTATAATGCCGTCAAGAGGCGTGAATCCCATTGAAGTGTCAATGGATTTACCGTTTTCAATAGCGGTTATGGACGAGCCGTTACCGAGATGGCAGGAAACAATTTTCAGATCCTTAATGTCCTTATTCATTGCTTTTGCAAGAGCCATTGATACAAATCGGTGAGACGTACCGTGAAATCCGTACTTTCTTACATGATATTTTACATAGTCCTGATAGGCTATGCCGTACATATAAGCCTTTGGAGGCATTGTCTGATGAAATGCCGTATCGAAAACGACAGCCTGAGGAACGGATGGATCAAATACCTTTTTACATGCTCTCAGAGCAAGCGCATGAGCATGATTGTGAACGGGAGCTAATTCCGCAAGCTCGTCTATCTTGTCGATAACCTCGTCTGTAACAAGCGTTGTTTCACTGAAAACTTCGGCGCCCTGTACGACTCTATGACCTACCGCTGAAATTTCGGACATGCTTTTTATTACCGAGGCCTTGCTGTTTAAAAGAGTATCGGTAAGCTTTTCAAAGGCTTCCGTATGAGTAGGGAACGGGCAATCCTCGTCAAGTATTCTTCCGTCGAATGTTTTATGGGAGATATGACCGTCGATTCCGATTCTGTCACAATTTCCCTTTGCTATAACTTTTTCGTCATCCATATCTATAAGCTGATATTTTAATGATGAGCTTCCGGCATTTACAACTAAAATTAACATTAGTAAATACAACCTTTCTGAATTTTCTCATATATTATTATTATATAACTTATTTCGATAAATTGCAAGAGTTTTTATAATTTTATCAAGACGTTTCCGCAATGACTTATCGTATCTGCAAAATTATAAAAACAGTTGAAAAATAGCCTTATTTTTGCTATACTATAATATAAGAAAAAAGGAGGACCGCAATGAAGATAGCGGGAATAGTATGCGAATACAATCCAATGCATAACGGACATCTTTTTCATATAAACAGGACAAGGAAAAATGGCGCGACGCATATATTGGCTGTTATGAGCGGCAATTTCGTTCAGAGGGGTGAAACGGCTGTTATGGATAAATTCAGCCGAGCGTCATGCGCTTTAAAGGGCGGCGCGGATCTTGTGATTGAAATTCCGTCGGTTTATTCTCTTTCTTCGGCAGAATATTATGCCAGAGGCGCGGTTTCTATAATGAATTCGCTTGGCTGCGTTGAGGAAATATCATTCGGCAGCGAATGTGGAGATACAGCGCTGCTTTTACAGACTGCCGAAGCTGTTACGAGTATTTCTCCGACTGATCTGGAGGAAAGAATGCGAAAGGGAATGACATATCCTTCTGCGCTTACCGGTTTGCTGAAGGAAAAATACGGCAGTGAAATTGCGGATATTGTAGCTTCGCCGAATAACGTTCTTGCGGTTGAATATATAAAGGCAATAAGATTTTTAGGATCGTCCATTAAGCCTTTTACGGTATCGCGTATGGGCGCGCGGCACGATTCGTTTTCAGAAAAATCAAATATATCCAGCGCTTCTTTTATCAGGTACAAAATGATGGAGTCTGAGGACTTCAAAAATCTGGTTCCTGATTTTGTTTACCGTTCTTATATAGAAAATCTGGATTCAGGCAAAATTTCTGACATCGGAAATCTTGACCGTATATTATTATACAAACTCCGTATGATATCGGCTGCCGAGCTTAAAGAGGTTCCTGATGTCGGACAAGGTCTGGAATACCGGTTAAAGCAATATGACGATGCCGCGTCGGTAAAGAAGCTTCTTGAACAGGTTAAAACAAAGCGTTATACCATGGCAAGGCTCAGACGCATACTTTTGAATATGATAATCGGCGTTAGGTCCGAGGATTTAAAGATACTTCCTCCTTATGCAAGAATTCTTGCAATGAATGAAAGAGGCAGGGAAATTCTTGCTGAATGCAGTAACAGTAAGATTCCGATTTCGACTTCTCCGGCTAAACTTGCGGCAGCCGGAAAGGAAGCAAAGCGTTTTATTTCTATTGAAGGGAAGGCCTCGGATATATACGGTCTTTCTCAGAAAAATGCCGGCTCAAGAGATGATGATTTCAGGGCGGCTGTAAGGATTGAAAAGAATGAAAATTAAAGGTTTGATTTTTGATTTGGACGGTACATTGCTTGATTCCATGCATTGCTGGGAAAATGTTGACCGGAGTTTTCTTATTGAAAACGGAATAAACCCTCCCGCCGGAATTTCTGATATAGTAAAGAAAATGACTATACAGGCTTCGGCGAATTATTTTAAAACACAGTTTTCACTCAGGCAGTCATGTGAGGATATAATAAACCGTATTGAGGAAATAGTCAGGGAGCAGTATTACAGCAGTATCCCTTTAAAAGAGGGCGTTTATGAAACGATAAACAAACTTAAATCCGTAGGCTACAGAATGTGTGTTGCAACGGCCACATATAACCGGCTTGCCAGTGCGGCGTTAAAAAGGTTGGGTATTATTGACTGTTTTGAATTTATTCTTACGTGTTCAGATGTGGGCGCAGGGAAAGACAGACCAGATATTTTTATAGAGGCGGCTAAGAAGATGGATTGTACCGAGAGCAACGCTCTTGTTGTGGAGGATTCTCTTCATTGTATCGAAACTGCGGCGGCAGCCGGATTCTATACTGCTGCCGTATATGATCGTTTTTCGGAAAACGAATGGGACAGTATCTGTTCTTCGGCCTGGAAAAATATAAGAAATATATCAGAAATAACTGAGATATTGGGAAAGGAAAACGTTTAAATGGCTAAGGTTATGGTTGGTATGAGCGGAGGAGTAGACAGCTCCGTAGCTGCAAAGCTTTTGATTGACAGCGGCTATGATGTAACCGGAGTTACGCTGAAGCTTTTTGACGGAGGCGATATATCGGAGGATTTCAGAACCTGCTGTTCGCTTTCCGACGTCGAGGACGCAAGAAGCGTTTGCTATAGGCTTGGCATAGATCATTTTGTTTTTAATTTTAAAGAGGCGTTCAGGAAAAAAGTGATAAATCAGTTTACAGAAAGCTATTTAAACGGGAAAACTCCTAATCCCTGCATAGAATGCAACAGACATATAAAGTTTGATAAGATGTTAAGGCGTGCCGAGGAATTGGGTTTTGACTATATTGCAACCGGACATTACGCTGAAAGAGTATACGATTATAAAACAAACAGATATATACTTAAACGGCCTAAGGATCGTTCAAAGGATCAGACCTATGTGCTTTACGGCTTAACTCAGTATCAGTTATCGAAGACTCTTTTTCCGCTTGGAGAATATGAGAAATCCGATATACGCCGCATTGCCGAAGCCGCGGGTTTGATTAATTCACGCAAGCCTGATAGTCAGGATATTTGTTTTGTTCCCGACGGAGATTACGCGTCCTTTATTAAGAAAAATACAGGAGCGGAAATTAAGGAGGGAAATTTCATAAGCGCCGACGGAGACGTCATCGGAAGGCATAAGGGGATAATTAATTATACTATAGGACAGCGCAGGGGGATAGGAATATCTATCGGAAAGCCCGCCTATGTAACGGATAAGAATGCACTGGAAAATACTGTTACTATCGGAGATGAAAGCAATCTTTATAAATCAGAAATAACAGCCTACGACGTCAATCTGATATCTCTGGATTCAATTTCCGATGAAATGCGGGTTACGGCAAAGGTTAGGTACAGCAGGAATGAACAGGCTGCGGTTGTTATTCCGTCAGGAAACGGTGAAGTTCTCGTTAAATTTGACGAGCCTCAGAGAGCGCCGGCAAGCGGTCAGGCCGTGGTTTTTTATGACGGTGATGTTGTAATAGGCGGCGGAACTATCCGATAAAGGTAATATTTTCTTGCAAAATAGGCGTTTTTGACACTTGACAAAATATAATATAAATGGTAAAGTGATAATATGAAATATTTGAATATAGATAAAAGCTTTGGAGGTAATATAAATGAAAAAAAGTTTTAAAAGAGCAGTCGCGGCAGTATCCGCAGTTTCCGTTATAGCATTCGGAGGTTTGTCCGCTTCGGCGGCTACTAAGGAAGACGTTATAGCTGCGGCAAGATCGGCAGGCTTTCTGGAGGTTTATGTTCAGCAGCTTAGTAATTTCCTTGCGTCTAATAATTTCAGTTCCGATCAATATGATATTATGATAGGAGCATTGGGAAATATTGAAAGCTACGGAGATGAAATCGCGCTTCAATATTTCGGTAAAACTCTTGATGAAATGAGAGGTCAGGCCGAAGAGGAGGCTGATAAAAAGAACGAGTCAAATAAGGGAGATAATAAATTTGACGTTCCGGCAAGCGATAGCTGGGCGGCGCAGGTAGTGGATAAGATGACAAACGACCAGCTTATCAAATCTCTTAATGAAATTGTAAATACCGGCAAGCAGCTTGGTCTTGATATAACAGTTGAGCAGAACGGAGATAAGAACTTTATCATGACTGTAAAGGACAGTAAAGGTAATGTTCAGCTTGTAACTCCGATTGGCAAGGTAGTGGCGACGACAGGCGCAGAAGCTGAGGTAGACGAATCTGACTTAGGCCTTGAAAGCGTGGCGGCGCTGTGTGCTTCTGTATTGGCTGCCGGAGGTATCGGAGCATGGCTTTTGGGAAGAAAAAATAGAAAAGCCGGAGAGTAGTTTATGTCAAAGAAAAAAAAATCAAATAAAACAGTTTTATTCCTGACGCCTGTTTCAGTTTTTGCAGTTTGCGCTGCTTTGATTGCGGGAGCAGGGTATGTACCGTTTACAAAGGTTATGAATGCCTCGAACGTTATATTTTCCGCCAGCGTTCCTAAAGAGGAAATCGGAAAGATAAAATATGATACGAAAGAGGTTGAAGACGTTTTGGACGACGGCAGTAAAATAATATATCCGTCATTCGGAGCGCAGTATGCGGAAATCAAGATAGATTCCATTAATTTGGACGCCCCTGTCTACTGGGGCGATACTGAAGAGCTTCTTCAGCAGGGCGTTTGCCAGTATACAGGCTCGGTTTATCTGGGAATGAAAGGAAACGTTGTGCTCGCGGCTCATTGTAATACTTTCTTTTATCATTTGGGTGAGATGAAGGTCGGAGATACTGTCGTGATAACAACGTCATACGGAGAATTTACCTATCGTATGGCAGAACAGGTTCTGTTTAAAGAAACTGACAACGGCTATGTCTCTCCTACGGAGGACGATCGTCTTACGCTTTATACCTGTTATGGCAACCTTTTGGGTCCTACAGAGGACAGACTGGCCGTTATATGCGAGCTTGTTGAAAAGAAATTTTATGAATAACGGAAGGACTCATCGGAATAAATGAAGAAGATTAATCACTATTTTCCTAATCTTATATTATCAGTGATATTTGTTTTTTCGTTCATCGGCTTATCGTTGACCACAGAAGCGAAGGATAAGCTTTTATCCTCTTCCTTTTACATATCTTCGGCTGAAAAGCATGATATTTATCTGAGGGTAACTAATCATGCCGATGACTATTTTACTAAAAGCTACGCTGTCTCAGGTATTCCTGCTGAGGTTTATATGGACGGGCTTGACGATAAAACGATTAAAGATGCTGTAGACGGAAAAATCGAAAATTTCTTTGATTATGTAAGCGGAAAATCGTCGAAAATAGAAGAAACAGAAATTGATTTCAGCGTACTGGAAAAAAATCTAACTGATTATTTCAGCGAATTTGCGGAAGAAAATAATGTTGAAGTAAACGAAGACTTTACCAAGCAGCTTGATAAGACCATTGAAACAGCCGAAAGCGAAATAGATTCCTTTACTAACATATATATGATGGATTATATGGAAAAGGCGGGTATACCGCAGACGTTAAGAAAGGTTTATCCGATAATTGCAGCGGCGCCTTTTGTTTTTATGGGCGTTTTGCTGGTCGGCTTAGTAATCTTGATACTACTTAACAGAAAGAATTTAAGATTCGTATTTTATTGGATTTCAACTTCGGGAATTTGCGCGTCGGTAATTATTCTCATACCGTGTATAATTTTAAAATACAGCGACTATTTCAGCCGTCTTGTTATGCGCAATGATTATATTTATTATGCTGTGACAGGGCTTTTAAACGATTTTAACGTTAATATAATTAAAATTCAGTCTGCGGCTCTCGGCGTTTTCGTTGCTTTAATGCTGGTTTATATATTCAGCTCTATAATTAATAATAAAAAAGAAATCTCTGATTAATTCAGGGATTTCTTTTTTTATATATTTTTTTATATAATGCCGAAATTATGTCGTCAAAGCTATTTTGCGCCGACTTATCAGGCAATTCGTCGTTGTATTTATAAATTGAATAATGGCTTTCGATTTTTTTCCATAATCCGAGAAATTCTTCTGGAACCTTTTTTTCTATATCCGACAATGTTTCGCTGCTTTTGATTTCTATACCGTAAAGCCTCAGACCGTTTACTGCAAGCTCAAAACCGGTTTTAAGCTTATTATCAGACCATTCTATTTTTTTATATCTATGGTAATTTTTCCTCCATTTTTTATAGTTTGAATTATAAATTACTGAAATATTCTCATTCTTTTCAAGAGGAACAGTAATTTCTGTATATTCATTATTTTCAGATATCAAACTTGGTTTATTAAAATTAAAACGCTTCGGGGAATTGCTGAGAAAAGATAAAATTTCATGCCTGAAATTAATTATAAAAAGCAAGACTATTAATAAAATTAATGCAATAAAGATATATTTAATATAAAAATTTTGCTCAGTATTTATTGTTTCAGTAATAGCTGTGTATTCGGTATTGCTTTCGAGAGTTTCTGAAATTGGATTTTCGGTTTGATTATTATTAAGTAATTTTCTTAAACCTGATTTTATTGATTTAGCAATAAAATCTGAAACCGGAACAGACATAAGAGTTACCAGTAATAATGCTGTAATAGGAATCGCCGATATTTTCAGATTTATAAAATATTTTTTTGATAATCTTTCCTGAGAACGCAGATATTTTGTAAATCCGAAGGTTATGACATAAGTAAAAAAGCATATTAACGGTAAAAAGGAATTATCCAGCAAAAAGCATATAATTATATTGACAAACGCTGAGATTGCAAACATATAAACACTTTGAATAGTCGTTTTTTTCTTATAAGACGTAAGCATACATATGATAAGAGTTAATACTGCAATAGTTGTTCGGTAAAAGAGATTTATTCTGATATTTAGCAAAAATGAAATTAGGGCGGCGGTAATTGCATAAGCATAGTGTAAAAAAATTCGGTGCGGATTTATAAAAAGTGAAGCGGCCGACGCAGTAATTATAAGACATAACGCTTGCAATAAAATTATATCGGTTCTAAGATCGGCGATTTGGCAGATAAGCGCAAAAATCGGAAGAAAGGAAATCTGTAGGGCGGCTGCATGAATGAAATCAATCGCTTTTGATAATCTCATAGCTTTCGTCTCCTTTCGTCTGCATAAATCACGTTTGCGTGTTTTATATTTTTGGCTTTTCCTGTGTAAATTACGGTCATATAGTCTGATGTAACAGTATTTATGTCGGCTGTTATCAGAATAGAATTATCGTCCGGAATTACAGGTATATCGCTTATCGGAGCGGATTTGTCGACGTCAACTTCAGCCAGAGCGTAAAGAAGGAGATTTAGATTATTTTTTCTTTTATGCTGATATATATGAAAGGGCGGATTAGAAGCTATTAAAAGCTCGGTTTTTATGCCGAATTTATTTAGCTGTTCTATTAAAAAACGGCATATTCTTATATTATGCTCTGCGGTAACGGTACAGCAATTTAGATCAAGAAAAACCTTAGCCGCACTATCAGAAGAGCTTTCATAATTGTTGACCATAAGACGGCATTTTTTTGCTGAGGCGTTATGATTAATAAACTTAAGCGGTTCGGCGCCGGTATATTCTCTTATACCGGAGGGAAAGAATGGATCGGTAAAAGGCGTATTGCCAAATTGAATTTCTCCTGTTCGCTGTCTGCTCATAATTCTGAAAACATCAAAAGGTATTGCCGAGGGGAAAACAGTTATTTTAGGAAGTTCAAATTCCGGTTTTAAGGAATAGAATTCCGAACCGAATATATCCGACGTTACAAGAACGATATTATTAACGCTGAAAATACCTCGTTTTGTGCATTTTACTTTCCATATTCTTTTAACGCTGCTGCTTCCTTTAATATTAAATACGCTTGTTACAAAACGCGATTTATCGGTTACGGACGAATGAGTATCTGCAAATTCAAGCGCCGACGACACGGTAAGCTCCGATTTAAAGACAGGTAGAGGCAAATGCTTACGGTTTAAGATTTCCTCTGTAAATTCAATTTCGTCGCCCTCTACGGCTTCGCTTTTATTGAAATAGCATTTATAATCAAGGCTTTTAAAACAGTGTTCTCTGTAAATATTAAGCTGAATGTAAAAAATCATAAGACAGCCCAAAGCAGTTATTATAATTTCCATAAATTTTCACTGGGAACCTCTGTTTCGGAAATAATCTCACAGACAAGCTTTCTTTTGGACTTAAGATCTGATATATCGGGATTTTCCGGTATAATTCTGTGTGCTGTTACAGCCGGAAGCATTTTTATTACATCGTCCGGTATAACATAACTTCTTCCTGAAATAGCCGCATAAGCCTTAGAAGCCTTTATAGCGTCAATGCAGCTTCTTGTGCTGATCCCAAGATAAAACCGGCTGTCTTTTCTGGTTTTACCGGCAATATTTAAAAGATAGTCTGCAATACAGTCTGCCGTATAAATCTTATCTGCTTCAGCAACGCATTTTCTGATTTCATCCTCATCTGCTATGGACTCGATCTCAGATTCCCTGTTTCTTCCTTTCTTTCCCGTTATTATTTGCTTTTCAAATTCCTTTTCAGGATAGCCGATCTCCATACTTATGAAAAATCTGTCGAGCTGAGCCTCCGGCAAGGGAAATGTTCCATACGATTCAAGAGGATTCTGAGTGGCTATTACCATAAAAGGAAAAGGAAGCGAATATGTTTTTCCGTCGGCAGTGACCTGCCTCTCCTCCATGCATTCGAGAAGTGCGGACTGTGTTCTGGGAGCGGCGCGATTAATTTCATCGGCAAGAAGAATACCTGTAAAAACAGGACCTTTTTTGAAACTGAAGCTTTCGTTTTTTTGACTGTAAAAATTGATTCCGGTAATATCTGACGGAAGAAGGTCGGGAGTAAACTGTATTCTTCCGAAGGGGCAGCCGACAGATCTTGCAGCCGCAGAAGCTAAGGCCGTCTTTCCCGTTCCGGGAATATCCTCAAGCAGTATATGCCCTCGGCAGAAAAGAGCTGCCGTCAGAATGTCAATAGCCTCGTCCTTCCCGCAGATGACCTGCTTTATATTTTCTTTTATTCTTTTAGCTGTTTCATATATCATGTTTTTTCCTTTCAGACAACTGAGAACTGGCTGCTGTAAAGCTCCGCATAGAAACCGTTCTGCTCCATAAGCTGCTTATGATTTCCCTGTTCAATAATATTTCCGTTTTTCATTACTAAAATAACGTCTGCATTTTTAATAGTAGAAAGTCTGTGTGCGATAATAAAGCTTGTTTTACCTTTCATAAGTTTTTCAAACGCTCTTTGAATACGCTGTTCGGTTCTTATATCTATGCTTGAAGTCGCTTCGTCGAGTATGAGTATAGGCGGATTAGTAAGCATGATCCTGGCAATTGAAATAAGCTGCTTCTGACCTTGAGAGAGTTCGCCGCCTTCTTCTGTAATATAAGTGTCATATCCTTCCGGAAGACGTTTTATAAAGCTATGAGCATGCGCGGCTTTTGCTGCCGCAATTATTTCGTCTACAGATGCGTCTGATTTTCCATATGCTATATTTTCGGCTACTGTACCGGTAAAAAGCCACGTATCCTGAAGTACCATTCCGAATACAGAGCGAAGGCTGGATCTGGTTATATCTCTGGTATTTTTTCCGGAAACTGTTATAGCTCCGCTGTTTATATCATAAAACCTCAGCAGTAGATTGATAACTGTTGTTTTTCCACAGCCTGTCGGACCGACAATAGCTATTTTCTGTCCGGGTTTAACCTTCAGGTTAAAGTCGGTTATAAGCTTTGTTTCAGTATTATATGAGAAGCTTACATGCTCAAGCTCCAGTGAACCGTCGCAAACGGTAAGTTCTTCCTTACCTGCGTCAGTTGATTCCAAAGGCTCGTCGATAACGGAAAAAACTCTTTCTGCCGACGCAACGGCATTTTGAAGTTCTGCAACTACTCCGGAAATTTCATTGAACGGCTTTGTATACTGGTTGGAGTAGGAAAGAAAGCTTGTAAGCTGTCCGATTGAAATTTTACCGAAAAAGCTCAGCGCGCCGATTGCGCTTAATGCTCCGGCGGTTCCGACTGCGGCATATATAAGTCCGTTTACAAAGCGTGTCGTAGGATTTGTCATTGACGAGAAGAATACTGCTTTTACGCCGCTTTGAGCCATTTTATCGTTTATGTCCTTAAATCCTGTTTCTGCCCGTTTTTCGTATGAAAATGCTTTAACGATTTTTTGATTTCCTATCATTTCCTCAGCAAGTCCGTTTAATTCGCCGCGGTGCGTGGATTGCTCCGTAAAGGAATTCTTTGATAATCTTGTTATTTTTGCAGCCGTAAAAAGAGACAGCGGAGTAAGGATAACTACAAGCAGCGCTATTTTTATATTTATTGTCAGCATAAAGACAAGCGTTCCGAGGATTGTTATAATTCCGCTGAAAAGCTGTGTAAATCCTTGAAGAAGACCGTCAGATATTATTTCAATATCGTTAACTGCACGGCTTATGAGCTCACCTTTTGAACTTTTGTCTATGAATTTAAGCGGAACGCCGTTTAGCGTGTCAAAAAGCTCCGTCCTTATGTCCCGTATGGTATTATATGAAAGCTTGTTTGTTGCAAGCGCCGTAAGCCATTGAAAAAATGTGCTTACCAGAACTATGCCTGCCAGAACCGCTGCAAGCTTAGCAAGCTCTTTAAAGTCAACCTCATTCTCTCCGACAATAAAATCGACTCCTCTTCCAATCAGAATCGGTACAAAAAGAGAAAGAGATACCCCTAAGAGGGAGAAGATAACGGCGGCTAACAGATATTTTTTATAAGGCCTTACATAGCCTATAATACGTTTTAATGTTTTACCCATTTGAATCACCTCAGCTCATCTGTGAATGATAAATTTCTTTGTATTCCTCACAGCTTTCCAAAAGCTGTTCGTTAGTGCCAAGACCTATCTGCGCGCCGTCGTCAAGAACGAGTATGCTGTCGGCGTTTTTTAAGGTTGTTGCTCTCTGCGAGATAATTATTACGGCGGTATCCGACAAATGCTCTGACAACGCCTTTCTCAGCTTTAAATCAGTTGCGTAGTCAAGCGCGCTCATGCTGTCGTCAAGTATCACGATGGGGGGCGACCCCACAAGAGCTCTTGCAATTGTCAGCCTTTGACGCTGTCCGCCGGAAAAGTTTTTACCGCCCTGTGAAATATGGGTTTTGAGTCCTTCCGGAAGCTTACGCACAAATTCCCATGCCTGAGCTATTTTTAAGGCTTTAATTATTTCATCTTCTGTAGCGTCGGGGTTTGACCAGCGCATATTTTCGGCGATAGTACCGGAAAACAACGCGGCCTTCTGAGGAACGATTCCGATGGATTTGCGAAGGAATTCAAGATTGTAGTCATAAATATCACTTCCGAAAATTTTAAGCTTTCCTCCGGTAACATTATAAAAATGGGGAATAAGGGATGCAAGCGTGGATTTTCCGGAACCTGTTCCGCCTATAATTCCAAGCGTTTCTCCCTTTTTTAATGAAAAGCTTATATTTTTTAGTGCAGGACCTCCCGCATCCGGATATGTGAACGTTAGGTCGCCGCATTCAACGGCCGGAGCGCCGAAGTCAAATTTTACTTTTGTTCCTCCTGTAACTGACGGTTGGGTTTCAAATACCTCGTTTATCCTTGAAGACGAGGAAGCAGCTTTTGTGAATATTACAATCAGGTTGGCTAAAACTACAAGAGCAAGAAGTATCTGCGTCATGTAATTTACAAACGCTGTAATTTGTCCCTGAGATAAATCGCCGATATTTACGCGTATACCTCCGAACCATAATATTGCCACTATGCTTAGATTCATAATCATAAATGTAACCGGATTTAGAATTGCTGAAATCTTTCCGACAACAATAGAATTAACGGCTAATTCGTTACTTGCTTCGTTGAATTCTTTTTTTTCCTTTTCCTGCTTTGAGAACGCGCGTATAACTCTTACGCCCTCCAGATTTTCCCTTGTTAAAAGAGAAATACGGTCAAGGTTTTTTTGTATTTTTTTATATAGAGGAACTGTTTTTCTCATGATAATATAAAGTACGGCGGTTATAATGGGTGCGGCTATAAGAAAAATCAGGGATAGCTTGAAATCAAGAATCATGGCCATGACTGCGGCACCGATAATCAGAAACGGGGCGCGTACGGCAAGACGGATAAACATATTTACTCCGTTCTGAGCGAGATTAGTATCGTTTATCAGACGTGTTGTCAGAGACGACGTGCCGAATCTGTCGATTTCAGCGTGAGAAAGGCTGTTTATATGCTTATAAAGAGAGTCCCTGAGCTCTGTACCGAAACCATACGCACATTTGGCTGCAAAATACTGGCAAGTTAACGCAAAGCCCAGTCCGCCAATACCTAAAAGCGCTATTAAACCGCTCATTTTCCAAACATATACCGAGTCTCCGTTTTTTATTCCGGTATCTATAATATCCGCCATTACAAGTGGAACAATAAGCTCAAAAATAGCTTCAAGCAGCTTGAAAAATGGGCCTAATATCAGTTCCTTTTTATAGTTTTTAAGAAATCGTCTCAGTTTAAACATAAAAACAAGATTCTCCTTTTTATAATGTCACTATTATTTTACACCAAATTCTTCAATAATGCAATCATGTAAAAAAATTTTGGAAGAAAAGGAATAACAGCGCATAATTCGTCCAAACTAATTGCGGAGGTGTTAAACGTGAAGAAAAATTCTAAATCAATTTTAAGCGGAAAAGGCTTTTATGTTGCGTTGGCTTTGAGTGTAGCGATGGTTGGAGCGGCATGCTATTTTGCATATACTCAGACATCGAATGATATTTCGGGAAGACTGGAATCGTCGAGTTCTTCTGAAGCTCAGGAAAGGGAAGCCGCTGAAATTCAAACAGACATACCGAAAATAACTCTTGCTCCGCATACACAGGAGGTTTTCCGGCCTGAGGCTCAGACAGAAGCTGTAACGGAGATCTCAGACGAGGAAAGCGGAGCTGAGTCAGAGGAAACTGCTAAGCCGAAAGAAGAAAAGCTGGTTATGCCGATTGAGGGAGAGGTCCTGAATGAATTCAGCGGAGGAGAGCTTGTTAAGTCAAAGACTACGGGCGCATGGCAGACTCATAACGGAGTAGATATTGCCGCTTCGCTCGGCGACGCAGTAGCTTCCGCAGGATCCGGAACAGTTTCGGCAGTTGATAACGATCCTCTTTGGGGAATAATTGTTACTGTCGATCATGGAAACGGTATAATTACCCGTTACAGTAATCTTAACGAGGGAGTAACCGTTCAGGTCGGTCAGGAAGTAAGCGGCGGTGAAGAAATCGGCGCGGTAGGCGAAACGGCTGATATAGAAACCGCTGAAAAATCTCATCTTCATTTTGAGGTTATTAAAAACGGTTCATTTGTTAATCCAATTGATATGATCGGTTAAAATTATGTCAAAATAAAACCCTGTAAATCCATAAGGATATACAGGGTCGTTTTTATTTGTCGGATTCTTCTATTGCGTTAATTAAATCCTCGTACATTGAAATTATATTTGCTATTACCTTTTTGCGCACTACAAAGCCGGTATATTCGCCGTCCTTCATAGCCCAATAGGTATTTGAATCTTCACCGGGTACCGGAATATAGTCTATCTTTGTTCTCACATTACTTGAAAGCGTGTAAACAATAGAAACCTCGGCATCTCCGGAAGGCGTATCAGTTTTTTGTATAGATTCAAAATATGCGTTGTTGAATGACTTATAGAAAGCTATAAAAGCGTCGGTCAGTTCCTCTTGGGAGCTTTCGATAACCGTATCGTTTACAGTGTATTTTTCGTTTTCTTCGTCTATCTTAAGCTTAGCGGTATAATCAGGCATGACAACTTCGATTTCCGTTACGTCGTTTATATCCGCCGTATAAACCGCCGTATTCATCATATCCATTGTATCGTAGCTTAAAATTGAAAGATTGTTCTGATAGAACGTAACAATCTGTCCGGTATCTGTAAACAATCCGTACATTTCATTTTCATTGTCTGTATAATCTCCGAAAATGACTTTAACGTGCTTACCGCTTCCCGACATTTCAAATACAAACTGCGGATCGTCAAATCCGTATTTTCCGTATTCTGATTCTTTGCAATCCTCTGCGACAAAGGAATAAATTTCGTCTCTTATAGCGTCGTTGAGGAATTCGCTTACATCAGAGCTGTAAACTGAATTGTCCTTATACGGCTTATCCATTTGCCATGTGCCGTCGTCATTTTTATTCATTGAGAACAGAATATTTTCATCTGTTTCTCCTCCCTTCCAGAGCGCGAATGATTCTATTTCCGTACTTAGAAAGTTAGCAAGATACACGCTTTTAAGACTATCCTTTGTAGCGTGAAGTATAACGCCCTTTGCGTAATCAATAAGATAGACGTTATCATCATTTTCCTTCATTACATAATAATTTTCATTAGTAGGGGTAGCGTCTCCGACCAGTAAAGTATATGGAGTCCCGTTTGAAGTAACTGTCAGCTTTATAGGATCGTCGAAGCCGTATTTTCCGGTATCTGTATCCTCGATAATTTTTTCGGCTTTGAGATCGGACATATAGGTGCATATATATGAAGCGGTGTTTGAGTTTACGTCAAAATCTTCGGAATTCGTCATCATCCAGCCGTTTGCCTGGGTATATTCCATAACATAGTTGCCGCTTTCGTTATTTATTTCAAGCTTTGTACATGCGTCGCCGTCGAAATCGAATAAAACAAGCTTGGCGTTTTCCGCTTCTTCCTTTTCCTTTTTCTTCTCATTAAAATTTACGGCTATGAAATAAATACCGATTGCTGCGGCGACTAAAATCACCATTGCAATTAATACTATTCTGATACGTTTCATTATGAGTGTCTCCTTTTGAGCCAGATTAATAATCCTGCGGCTGCAACTATAACCGGAGCTGCGTAAAGGGTTATGAGGACAAAATTAGTATCTTCCTTGCTTTTGAGCTCCATATAATCGTAGGTTCTGATTTTTGAAGCTATACCCATATCAATGTCGCTGTTATACATCCATGTAATGGTACTCAGATAAAGGTTAAGCGGAATAATTTCATAGCCGTCCTCAAGGTTCTGATCGTCTATGAAATTGGCGTTTCCCATTACAACAAGCTTCGAGTCGTTTATTATATTTTCAGAATACGCCGCAAGGTAAAGAATTCCGGCTATTTCATCGGGATCGGCCTCTGTTCCTCCGTAAGGCTTGCCGATGGCGGAATCATAGGTTTCAATAAGCGGACATATGGTCAGATCCGAGCGGTTTTCACCCTGATACTCAAAGAATGAGCGGGAAGCCGTCATAAACGGCGTAATAGAATCGCCGCTTATTAGCGGGGACGTCAGGTCTGTTATACTTTTGTCGTCCGTTTCAGAAACGTCTACCAGGTTTACCATAATAGTAGTATCGTCTCCCGAAACATGCTTTGACGAATCAGTTTCCGAGACTATGTTGTAATCCATTCCGATTCCGTATTGATTCATTATATCTTCAATGTTAGTATAGTCTATATCGGCGTCGTTAGGAGACATAAGCAGCGATAGGTTGCCGCCCTTTTCCATAAAGCTTTCCAGCTTTGCTTTTTCAGCCTCTGTAATATCCGTTTGAGGAGCGGCTACTATAATAATTTTTGCGTCTTCCGGTACTGCGTCCTCAGTTACAAGATTTAACTCCTTGGCGTCGTAGTTGTAATTTTTCAGATTCTTTCGAAATGTCGTATAGTTTTCATCGAGTGATTTTTCACCATGTCCCGTAAGGAAATATACCGAGGGCATAATGCCTTCCACAACTGATTTTATAGCGCCCGTAATATAATTTTCTCCCTGAAAATATGCGTTTTGCGTGGTATTGTTCTCATCGGTTTCAAAATAATACATGACGTTTCCGGGTATTCTTTTCGCGTTTTCACCGCATTTTACAACTATATCGCCCTTAGTAAGATTCAGATATCCGTCGGGATTAAGTTCGTCTATAATATCCGGATTTTTATCCGGATCTATGTCCTTGAAATTTATACAGTCATATTCTCTGTATTCATCCAGCATACTGGAAAGCGCAAGAAGCTCAGTGTCAAGCTTGATTTCATCCAAATCCGCAAGTATGTAAAAGTCCACTTTTTCATCAAGTCCCGAAAGATAGTCGGAGGTGGTTTTGCTTAAGCTGTATACGCGGTTCGGGGTAAGATCCAGCGATACGTCGAATATCGACGCTACGATATTCACCGGGATAATTATGATAAGCAGCATTGCCGCCATAATCCATGCAATTGTAGTAAACTTCAGATTCTTTTTTGATTTTTTTACATCCATTTATTTTACCCCCTGCTCCAGCGTCTTTTTTCAACTGAAATAATAGTCCAGCCAATAAAAAGAATGGTTGTCGTAATAAAGAAAACAAGGTCTGAAATGTTGAATATTCCCTGCGAAAATGAAACAAACCTTGTTTGCGTTGAAAGCTGACCTATTATACGCGCCGCCTTCGGAAGCGTGTCAAATAATGCGCTGTCCTTGAAATTATCTATAAAAATCAGCACTATCATTGCTCCTTCTCCGAGTATAGCGGCTATAATGGGGCTTTCTGTAAAGGAAGACATAAGCATTCCTATTGCAATGCAGACTAATCCCCAAAGAAAAAATCCAAGGTATCCGCAGATAAGACTTGACCACATAACCGCGCCGCCGGTTGCGATTGTTAATAACGGAAAAAACATCGTCAGAACCAGCATCATAAAAAATACGGTCGTAACTGCCAGAAATTTGGCGATAACTATCTGGAATACGTTAAGCGGACTGGAAATGAGAAGTACTTCCGTTCCGCATTTTCTTTCGTCTGCAAAGGTTCTCATAGTCAGCGCGGGAATCAGGAATATAAAATAAAAGAAATGATTATAGAAAACGTTAGGGAATGAAAATTTATACTGAGTTCCTGATAAGTCCGATATTCCAACAACAAACGTTATTGAAAATACAAGCAGGAACAATGCGGCGATAACATATGCAAAGGGCGAATAGTAGTAGGACTGCAATTCTTTTTTATACAGTGAAAACATTTTTATTTATCCTCCTCGGTATTATACGGATTTTCAGAATCCATTTCCTCCAAAAGGTCTTTGAGGCCTTTTTTCTTAGGGGCGTGAGCCGTAAGCTTAACAAATACCTCTTCAAGGCTGGGCTTATCGCTTGTAACCTCTAAAATAGCGAAATCGTTTTTGATTAATTCTGTAAGAATGTTTTTACGCACGTCGTCGCTTTCTATAGAAACCTTATATACGTATATATTGGTCGCTTCATAGGTTATATCGGTAATTTCTCCGACTCCGCCGACAGAATTAATACATTTGCATATTTCGTCCTTATCGCCTTCAGCCTTGATATTTACAGTTATTGAGGCGTCCATGCTTTCCTCAAGATTTTTAATGCTGTCTATAGCTCTTATTTCACCGTGGCTTATTATCACGACTCTTTCGCAGACCGCCTGAATTTCCTGAAGTATGTGAGAGCTTAATATAATAGTATGATTTTTTGAAAGGGATTTTATAAGATTTCTTACCTCTATTACCTGACTGGGATCCAATCCGACCGTCGGCTCGTCAAGAACGAGATATTCCGGATTTCCCAGAAGAGCCTGAGCGAAGCCCACTCTTTGCTTATAGCCTTTGGATAAATTACGGATAAGCCTGTTTTCCATGTCCTTTATTTTAAGCTTTTCCATAACGTCTTCAATCTGCGCCTTTCTTTCAGAGCCCTTTACGCCCTTTATTCCGGCCGCGAATTTCAGATATTCTTTAACCTTCATATCAAGGTAAACAGGGGGAATTTCAGGAAGATAACCTATTTTTTTCTTTACAGCCGACGGATTTTCGGTTATATCCATTCCGCTGATAAGAACCGTTCCGCTTGTAGAAGGCAGATAACCGGTAATTATGTTCATTGTTGTGGACTTTCCTGCGCCGTTTGGGCCGAGAAAGCCGAGAATTTCATGGTCTTTTACTGTAAAACTGATATTTTTTACAGCGGCATTATTGCCGTAGAATTTCGTTAGGTTTTTAATTTCTATCATATGTATCTCCATAAGCCGCACGATAATTATATTATGCGGCTGCCGCTTATCAGGCGGGCGGCGCGCCTATTTTTAATTTATGACGTTCCTTTTATATTACTTGATTTTCTATGAATAAAAGGTATATTATAAGCCGTCAGCTGACCGCTTTTCATAACGGCTGTTAGAGAGGAATATATGAATAGTTACACTCTCTTTTATTATCTCAAATAAATACTACAAAAAAATTAATATATTATTACAATTCGGTTAAATTCGCAAAATATATCTAAATACAACAAAAACAATATAAAATCATTATCTATTTTATTATAGAATTGTGATAAGAATGTGTGTATTATCAGTGAAAAATGTGCATCTATTTTATATTTACTAAATTTTAACAAAAAAATTTAATCTGGTTGTCAAAATTCACAAATAAAGGAATGCGGTACTGTGCATATATACAAAATGTTTTTTTAAGGGATAATGTTTTTGTGTAAACTGTTGACAATTAATTTTGGATGATTTATAATATAACCATGAAGTTTATGGGCGTATTGTGAAAAATTGTTGTTTTGGTTTAGGAACGGGTTATTTGCACGGTACACTCTATATTAAATGAATTTATACTAATCAACGAGAGGGGAAAAGTCAGATGATACTAAAAAAGCAAAAAGCAGTTATCGCTGCGCTTCTTTCTGCTGCATTGACATTTGCGGCTGTTGTTCCCGCTACGGCTTCTGCTGCCGGTACACGAACAAAGGAAGAAAAGTATGGCGACGATTCTTATGCAAAGAGATTTTTGTCTTTGTATGACGATGTTGTCACAAACGGTGTTGAAAATGGTTACCTCAGCGCCAATAATCCGGTAAGCGGCGGATTCAATGTTCCTTATCATTCGGTTGAAGAGCTTATTGTAGAAGCTCCCGACTATGGTCATGAAACCACTTCTGAAGCAATGTCGTATATTGTTTGGATGGCTGCAATGAGAGATAATATCTCACAGACAGGTTCTATCCAGAATCCGGACGGCAGTACAACTGAAGTAGACACCTCTAAGGATCTTGCTAAGGCATGGAAAACAATGGAGGTTATGATTCCTACAGTCCAGACAGGATTTATGTCGGGCAATCCGTCAGCTACTTACAGCGACGAGTGGGAAGAGCCTACTACATATCCTACAGATATGCTTCAGGGCAATACCGCTACAAATCCTATACATAAGTATTTCCAGACAGCTTACGGCAGTGACAACGGACTTTATCTTATGCACTGGCTTGCCGACGTTGATGACTGGTACGGATACGGCGGAGGAAACGGAAAGTTCACGTTTATAAATACCTTCCAGCGTGGAGCTAATGAGTCCTGTTGGGAAACAGTTCCGCATCCGTCGGTTGAAGAGCTCAAGTACGGTATGGCAGGCACAAGAGGTCTGAAGGGAATTTTCTCTACGGAAGGAACAATTGCTAAGCAGTGGTCTTACACTAACGCGCCTGACGCGGAAGATCGTGCTATTCAGGCAATTTACGCTGCTAATAGATGGGGAGTAGGCGATTCAAATCTTACAACGCTCGCTGGTAAAATGGGTGACCAGTTGAGAAATAATATGTTTGATAAATATTATAAGAAAATTGGCTGTCAGGATAAGTGGGCACAGTCCGGCAACGGATATGACGGCGCTCATTATCTGATGTCATGGTATACTTCATGGGGCGGCGCTCTTGACGGTTCATGGACATGGCAGATCGGTGCAAGTCATTGTCATGAATTCTATCAGAACCCGCTGGCTGCTTTTGCTCTGCTTCAGGACAACGGTCTGAAGAATGCGATGAAGGGACAGGACGCTGTTAAGGATTACACAACCTCGCTTCAGAGACAGATGGAGTTCTATCTGTGGCTTCAGTCAGCGAACGGTCCGATAGCCGGCGGCGCTACAAGCTCATGGAACGGCAGATATGAAGCGTATAAATACAACGAAACAGACGCTAAGAAATATGGTACCGATGTTCCTACTACATTCTATGATATGGGATATCAGGAACACCCTGTATATCTTGATCCGGGTTCAAACCACTGGATCGGTAACCAGGTTTGGGCAGTGCAGCGTTTGGCTGAAATGTATTACGTTATTAAAGAAAACGGCGATACAACCGGCGTTACAGCAGGCGGTCTGACTCTTGAGGAAGCTCTTAAGGTTATTCTTGACAGATGGGTTGAATGGTTTGTCAGCGAAGTAAATCTTTATGACGATGGTACATTTGATATTCCGTCAACATTAGATTGGTCCGGTCAGCCTAAGACATGGAACGGCACATATGATCCTAACGCAAATGCTGATCTTACATGTACTGTTACAGCAAGAGGTTCTTCTGACCTTGGTTGCGTATCTTCACTTGCACACACATTGATTTACTATGCAAAGGCTCACGGCGTTGAAACAGAAGCCGCATATTCTGATAAAAATACAGATGTAGCTTCTAAGGCACTTTATGTAGCACACTCGCTTCTTGACAGAGAATGGCAGCTTGGTCGTGATGATATCGGTCTTTCTATTACTGAAACAAACGGAAGCATGGTAAGACTTTTCGAGCAGGAAGTTTGGGTACCGAGTAATTATAACGGCACAATGCCAGGCACGCAGGGAACAATAAAGCAGGGCGTTAAATTCCTCGATTTCCGTCAGGATTATCTGAAGAACGAAAAGGTTCAGGAATTCAAGGAAGCTTATGATGAAGCTGTAGCTAACGGTACTGACAAAACAGAAGCAATGGAAAGCGTAGAGCTTAATTATCATAGATTCTGGCATGCAGGCGATATTCTCCTTGCTCTTGGTACAATGTATGAATTGTATCCTGATATGGAGCCTGATAAGTATGATACGGAACCAGATCCGGATCCAGACGCATTAGATGTTGAAGAGAAGGATATTACTGTTGAAGTTGGCGATACGGCTACAATTAAGCCTAATAAAGACGGTTGTTCATTCGAATCGTCAGATCCAAGCATTGCTGAGGTTGATGAGAACGGTGTAGTTACAGGTATTGCGGCTGGCGAGACTACCGTAATAGTTTCTAAGGGCGATGAAACGGTAACTGTTAATGTAACGGTTGTCGAGCCTTCTACCGGCGATACGGTTGATACCAGTGAAATCCCAGAAGGTACTCATTGGGGCGACGTCAATGTTGACTCTTATGTAAATATAGCTGACGTTGTTGCGCTTAATATGTACTTAATTGGTCCGGATGTTAACCCTGTTACAAAGCAAGGATTAATCAATGCTAACGTTGCATATGACGATTATGTTAATACAACGGACGGCTTGACTCTTATGAACTATGTGGCTATGGTTATTGAGTATGAGCAGCTTGGACCTCAGAATTAATAGTCTTTCATTTTAATTCCTTTTTTATAATTCCTATTTATTCCCTTGAATCCGGTCTTTTTCAAAGGCCGGATTTTTTTAGCCTATTTACTTGATTTATTTCCGTTATGGTGTTATAATAAGTTAATAGTATATTGTGAACAAATGTATAGGAGGATTTATGTGATTAGGAGTATGACCGGGTATGGCCGTGAGCAGCGTATTATTGATCAATACGATATAATGGTGGAAATAAAATCCGTAAATCATAGATACTATGAATTTTCCTCAAGACTTCCCAGACTGTATAATTATCTGGATGATAAGCTGAAAAGCTTTATGAAGGGCAATATTTCAAGGGGTAAGGTTGAGGTCGGCGTTACAATTAACAATTTAAACGGTAAGGAAGCTTTAATAAAGGCTGATAAAATTATGGCGTCGGGATATATAAATGCGCTCCGTGAAATTAATAATGAGCTTGGCTTAAACGATGATCTTACACTTTCAAGTCTTGTTAAATTCTCAGATATCTTTAATGTACAGAAAATTTCCGATAATGAAGAACATATATGCAGTATGGTTTTAAGCGTTGCAGATGCGGCTCTTGATAAATTTGTAAACATGAGGGAAATTGAGGGAGAAGCTCTGAAAAACGACCTTCTTGCTAAAATAGATTCTGTTGAAGAGATGCTTGCAAAGGTTGAATCAGAAGCGCCGAGAACTGCTGCCGCTTATCAGGAGCGTCTTTATTCAAAGCTTAAAGAGATGCTTGCAGAAAGCGATATAGATCAGCAGAGGATATTGACGGAGGCTGCGATTTTTGCTGAAAAGATTGCAATTGACGAGGAAACTGTCAGACTTCATAGTCATTTAAAACAGTTTAAGGAATTTTTGGAATCAGAAGAACCTGTTGGAAGAAAGTTGGATTTTCTTGTTCAGGAAATTAACAGGGAGATCAATACGATCGGTTCAAAGGCTCAGGACTTATCTATAACCAAATGTGTGGTTGATATGAAGGCTGAAGTTGAAAAGATTCGTGAGCAGATTCAGAATATAGAGTAGCGGAGGGTATATGCAGCTTATTAATATAGGTTTCGGTAATATGGTGTCGTCTTCAAAGCTTATTGCTATTGTGAGTCCCGAATCTGCTCCGATTAAAAGAATAATTCAGGATGCAAGAGATAAGGGGATGCTGATTGACGCTACTTACGGCAGGCGTACCAGAGCCGTAATAATTATGGACAGTGAACATGTCGTATTGTCTGCGGTACAGCCGGAAACCGTGGGCGCAAGAGTTAATATAACCGGGGAGGAACAGCTTGATAATGAATAAGGGACTTCTTTTTGTGGTTTCTGCTCCGTCAGGGTGCGGTAAGGGAACAATATTATCTGAGATTTTGAATGAAAGAATTTACTTTTCGGTTTCGTCTACAACCCGTAAACCCAGAAACGGAGAGGTTGACGGCGTTGATTATAATTTTATAACAGTATCTCAGTTTAAGGAATTGATTGAGGAAAACGGCATGCTGGAATACGCCGAATACTGCGGAAATTATTACGGCACTCCCAAAAATATGGTTGAGAAAATGCGCTGTGCAGGAAAAAATGTTATTTTGGAAATAGATGTTCAGGGCGCTATGCAGGTAAAGGAAAATTGTAAAGACGCTATCTTAGTTTTTATTATGCCTCCGTCTATCGCCGAGCTTGAAAGAAGGCTAAGAAAAAGAGGAACAGAAACCGACGAGGTGATTTCCCGACGAATTGCAAAGGCAGTAGATGAAATTTCATTTGCACATAAATATAATTACGTTGTGGTAAACGACGAGCTTGAAAAAGCGGTAGAAGATCTTAAATCAGTTATTTCGGCGGAAGAACATAAAGCCGGATATGCTGAAGAATTTATAAATGAGGTGCTTAAAAATGCTTAGACCAGCAATTACACAGTTAATATCAAAAAATGACAGCTATTATTCATTAGTAATCGGTATCGCCAAGAGAGCAAGAGAAATCGCCGATGAATTATTCGAGGAAAATAAGACTCTTGAGGAAAAGCCGGTTAAAACAGCTGTCGAGGAATTTGCCGCAGGAAAATTTAAGATTGTAGAATATAAGTAAGGTTCATATTTCGGAATACTTTAAGGAGGGGTTGTTAGTGAATGCTATGCTGAAAGCGCAGATCGCGGTAAGCAACGCTTCATTTGCTTTTGATAAACCTTTTTCTTATCTTATTCCGAAAACTCTTGTTTCGGCCATTATGCCGGGAACAAGAGTTGTTGTTCCCTTTGGACGCTCAAATAGAAAGAGATCTGGTCTTGTACTGAAAATTGAAGCCGCTGAAGGCGACGACATAAACCTTAAAAGTATTTTGTCTGCTCCTGAAGGAGAGCCGGCATTAAATTCGGAAATGCTTGAGCTTGTTGAATGGCTTAAGGAGAACACCTTCTGCACATATTATGACGCTGTAAAAACAATGCTTCCGTCGGGAATGAATATTAATATAAGGGAAAGGTATTCCCTGACGGGAAAAGAAGAGGATAACGGGCTTGAAGACAGAGAAATTTTGGCGTTAAGCCGTTTATCTGGAAGTGAAAACTTTGATAAAACAGTATTTAATCTGAAGTCCGAAGGGTTTTCCTCTGAAATTGATACGCTCACCTTAAAAGGATATCTGAAATGCAGCGTAAGCGGTCGGCATAATATAGGTATAAGTTCTGTTAAAATGCTCAGGCTGACAGAAGATTATTTGGCATCGCCTGAAAAATTTTCTCTGACCGCCAAGCAAAAGCAGCTTGCCGATATACTTGAAGAAAAGCATGATTTATCTATGAAAGAAGCCTGTTATCTGTGCGGAGTGGGTAAAACGGTAGCGCAAAAGCTGGTTGAAAAATGTGCTGCGGAGGAATATGAACAGGAAACCTATCGTATTGTTAAAATAGGAGAGAAGGGAAAATCCTCCATTGACGAAATAGTATTGTCTGAAAGTCAGCAAAAGGTATACGACAGGGTAAAGTCACAGATGAATACGGGAGAGCCTAAATGTTTTCTTCTTCATGGAATTACCGGCAGCGGTAAAACCTCAGTATTTAAAAAGCTTATAGAAAGCTGTATAGAATCCGGTAAGCAGGCTCTGCTCATGATACCGGAAATATCGCTTACGCCGCAGATGGTTAAGCAGTTTCAGGAGCTTTTCGGCGAAACGGTTGCAGTTATGCACAGCGGGCTTTCTCAGGGACAGCGAATGGACGAATATAAGCGTATAAAACGCGGTCTGGCAAAAATAGCGATTGGTACCAGAAGCGCAGTGTTTGCTCCATTTGAAAATATCGGACTGATTATAGTCGACGAAGAGGGCGAACGTTCCTATAAATCTGACAATGCACCGAGATACAGCGCTGTGGAAGTTGCAAAGAAACGGTGCAAAACGCATAAGGCTGTATTGCTTCTTGCGTCGGCAACTCCTTCAATTGAAAGCTACTATTATGCTCAGAAGGGCATATATGAGCTTCTTGAAATGAAGGAGCGTTATTCGGGAGCTGTTTTGCCTCAGGTAAATATTGTCGATATGAATTTGGAGCGTTCAGAAGGGAATTCCTCTGAATTCAGCGTAATACTTGCCGATGAAATAAGAGAAAACTTAAAAAATCATGAACAGACAATATTATTGCTCAACAGACGCGGTTATCATACAATCGTAAGCTGCTGCCATTGCCATACCCCTGTTTACTGTCCAAATTGCAGTATTCCGCTTACTTATCATAAGGTAAACAATACCCTTATGTGTCATTACTGCGGACATATACAGCCTGTTGCCGAGTCATGTTCAGAATGCGGGAGCACACAGTTAAAGCATACCGGATTCGGTACTCAGAAGCTTGAGGAGCAGCTTGCGCTGCTTTTTCCTGAGGCTAAGATTCTTCGTATGGACGCCGATACTACAATGTCCCGTCATTCCTATGAAAAGAATTTTAAGGATTTTGAAAACGGCTGCTATGATATTATGATTGGTACTCAAATGATAGGAAAGGGGCTTGACTTTCCGGATGTAACTCTGGTAGGAGTTCTCTCCATTGACAAAGCCTTGTTTGCAGGTGATTTCCGAAGCTATGAGAGAACATTTTCTCTGATAGCCCAAGTGGTGGGACGCTGCGGAAGAGGCGAAAAAAAGGGAAGAGCCTATCTTCAGACGTTTATGCCGGAGCATTATGTACTAAATCTGGCGGCATTGCAGGATTATAAAGGTTTTTATAACGAAGAGATAGCGGTAAGACGGGCTTTGATTTTCCCGCCGATATGTGATTTATGCGTACTGGGTATAAGCAGCGAGAATGATTCAAAAGCGGCGTCGGCAGCAAATAAGCTTTTGAATATTATTAAAGAAAATATAAAGTCGGGGGCTGATTTTCCGCTGAGGGTTCTGGGACCGGTCAGGTGTTCATATGGAAAAATCAGCGGAAAATACAGATACCGGCTTATTTTGAAGTGTAAAAATACGGCTGATTTCAGAGATTTCATAAAGCTTATTCTCTATGAAATAAATAAATATAAGGAATTCAGTAAGGTTAATATATATGCCGATATAAACGGAGATATCGGAGTCTAAATGTATGGAGGAAATTATGGCGCTAAGAAAGATAGTAACAAAGGAAGATCCTATACTCAGAAAGGCTTGCAAGCCTGTTGAAAAATTCGACGAAAAGCTTTCAGATCTTATAGACGATATGATTCAGACGCTTGCAAAGGCGCAGGGAGTCGGACTTGCCGCGCCTCAGGTGGGATTTTTGAAGAGAATTTTTATTATGGATATAGGAGAGGGACCTATAGAATGCGTTAATCCGGTTATCCTAAAGGAAAACGGTAAGCAGAGAGTTGTTGAGGGATGTTTGTCTTGTCCTGATGAATGGGGTTATGTAACCAGGCCCAATAAGGTTAAGCTTAGAGCACAAAACAGAAAAGGAGAATTTTTTGAAATAAGTCTTGTAGGACTGGGCGCTCAATGCGCCTCACATGAAAACGATCATCTGGACGGTCGTCTGTTTATAGATAAGGTTGAGGAATTTATAAATCCGGAGGAAGATTAGATGAAAATAGTTTTTATGGGAACTCCGGATTTTTCAGTGCCGTGCCTTAAGGCTTTATGCAAAAGCGGTCATAATGTAGCCGCTGTTTATACTCAGCCGGATAAGCCTAAAGGCAGAGGCTATAAAATGATACCTACGCCCGTTAAGAAATGTGCGAAGGAGTTTAATATTCCGGTTTATCAGCCTAAGTCGCTGCGAAAGGGAGAGGATGCGGAGAAGGCAGTGGAAAACCTTGGGGAAATTGCTCCGGATCTAATAATAGTTGTAGCTTATGGGCAGATATTGCCGCAAAGCATACTTGATTTACCAAGGTATGGATGTATTAATATTCACGCTTCACTGCTTCCTGAATATAGGGGAGCCGCGCCTATTCAATGGTGTATACTTGACGGAAAAACCGAAACCGGTGTTACGTCAATGAAAATGGAGTCGGGACTTGATACGGGCGATATGCTTATAAAAAGAAGTATAAGCATAGGAGAGAACGAAACCTCCTCGGAGCTTCACGACAGATTATCAGAACTCGGAGCAGAGGTGCTTCTCGAAACAATTCAGGCTCTTGAAAGCGGTACGCTAAAGTCTGAAAAACAGGACGATGAAAGGTCAACCTATGCGAAAATGATAACTAAGGAAATGAGCCGCCTTGATTTTAATGAAAACGCTCAAACTGTGCATAATGTTATAAGGGGCGTTACCGGCTTTACAATGCTTGACGGTAAAAGACTCAAAATATACGGAAGCGTAATTGAAGGGGAAAGCACAGGAGAGCCGGGTTTCGTTAAGGATACGTCGAATTTTACAGTAGTTTGCGGCGACGGCAAATGCGTTAGGTTTACCGAGGTGCAGTACGAGGGTGGAAAACGTATGAAAACGGAGGATTTTCTCAGGGGAAGAAAACTTGCCGAAGGCATAACGCTGCCAAAGTAAAAGAAAGGATTTTGCCACTATGATGTTTTTTTATGATTATTATTGGCTTATTTTAATACCTGTTGTTGTAGCTATGATAGCTTCGGCTAACGTAAATTCAACCTATAGAAAATATCAGCAGGTTGCAAATTCAAGGGGACTGACCGGTGAAATGGCGGCAAGAAAAATTCTGGACGCTAACGGACTATTTAACGTCAGAATAGAGCATATAGCCGGAAAACTGTCTGATCACTTCGATCCCCGGGATAATGTAGTCAGACTTTCAGATTCTACCTTTGCAAGCTCTTCGGTTGCTGCCGTAGGAGTTGCGGCTCACGAGGTCGGTCATGCTATACAATATGCAAAGGGATATGCTCCTATGAAGCTCCGCAGCGCAGTAATTCCTCTTACGAATATTGGTTCAACATTATCATATCCTCTTGTTATTCTGGGATTAATTTTTAATTCAGCGCTCGGAGATTTATTTATAAACATAGGTATTGTATTATTTTTAACCGTAGTTGTTTTTCAGTTTGCCACTCTCTTCGTTGAATTCAACGCAAGTTCAAGAGCCATGAAAACTCTTGAAAGCGATAACATTCTTGAGGGCGATGAGCTTTCAATGTCTAGGAAGGTACTGACGGCGGCGGCGTTGACCTATGTAGCGGCGCTTTTTACAGCTATAATAAACCTTTTAAGGCTGCTTCTTATAGCAAACGGAAGAAACAGGCGGAATTAAATGACGGATGCCAGATATGAGGCTGTAAAGCTGTTGGGGAAAACGTTCGGCAGAGGAAGCTATTCAAATATATTGCTGGACGGAGCATTAGCGAAATCGGATATGGACGAAAGAGACAAGCGTCTTTGCTCCGCTATATATTACGGAACGCTTGAAAGAAAAATAACCTTGGATTTTATTATTTCTAAGTATTGCAGGCAGAAGATCACAAAGCTTCGTCCGGAAATCCTTAATATATTGCGTACCGGAATATATCAGCTTAAGTTTATGGATTCTATACCTGACAGCGCGGCGGTAAATGAGAGTGTTAATCTTACTAAAAAGCTGCGTCTTAACAGTCTATCGGGATTTGTAAACGGTGTGCTCAGAAGCTTTATCCGAGACGGAAAAAAGATAAAATATCCTGAAAACTATATTGAAAGACTTTCCGTTGAATACTCTGTTCCGCTGTATTTAGTGAAATTGTTGCTGGATAATTACGGGGAAGACGGGATATCTCTTATTGAAACCTCTTTAGGAAGTCCTCCGGTTACTGTAAGGCTGAATACCTTGGTTTACAATCGGGATGAAATTCTGAAGGAAATTTCTGAATTGGAGCCAAAGAAAACCCTGATTGAAGACTGCTATGAGATTTTTTCTCTGGATATAACAAAAATAAGCGCTTATAAAAAAGGTATGTTTCATGTACAGGATATAGCGTCTCAGCTTTGCTGTATGGCGCTGTGTCCTGAAGCAGGAGATACAGTCCTTGATCTTTGCGCGGCTCCGGGAGGTAAGACGTTTACCATTGCGGAGCAGATGAGAGGAAAAGGAATAATTTATTCCTTCGATCTGCATGAAAGCAGAGTAAAACTAATCGCTTCCGGAGCCGAGCGTTTAAAGCTTGGAAATATTAGGGCGTTAACGGGAAATGCAGCGGAATTTAATCCTGATATTCCTAAGGCTGACAAAATATTATGCGACGTTCCATGCTCCGGACTTGGGGTTATAAGGAGAAAACCTGAAATCAAATATAAATCCTTTGAGGAATTTGACAGACTGCCGGAAATACAGTACAATATATTAGAAAACGCGTCGCACTACCTTAAAACAGGCGGAGAACTTATCTATTCAACCTGTACGGTAAATCCCGCTGAAAACGAGGGGGTAGTCGACAGATTTCTGATTAATCATCCTGAGTTTGAAGGATCAGTTTTTTTAGAAAATCTTGGTTTTCCATTCGGTACATACAAAGCAACGCTTTTTCCGAAATACTTTGGAAGCGACGGCTTTTTTATTTCAAAGCTGAAAAAAATGGAGTAGGAATTTGAATAAAATAGATATATTATCCCTGAGTCTTTCAGAGCTTGAAGAGGAAATTGTTAAAATTGGCGAGAAGAAATTCAGGGCGAAACAGATATTTGAGTGGCTTCATGTTAAAAAGGTCAGGTCCTTTGATCAAATGAGTAATCTATCTGTACAATTTCGAAAGCTGCTATCTAAGGAATTTTGTATAAATCAACTATTTATTGCCAGAAGACTTGAATCATACATAGATAATACGGTAAAATATCTATATAGACTTTCAGACGGCTGTTATATTGAAACCGTGCTTATGGAATATAAGCACGGGACAAGCCTTTGCGTATCAACTCAAGTCGGATGTAAAATGGGCTGTAAGTTCTGCGCTTCGACAATAGCGGGATTTGAAAGAAATCTTCTGCCGTCTGAAATACTCGGTCAGGTTTATGAAACGGAAAGGGACAGCGGCAGGAAAATTTCCGGTATAGTATTAATGGGAATCGGAGAACCTCTTGATAATTATGATAATGTTTTGAAATTTCTTGAGCTTGTATCTGCTCGGGAGGGCAATAATCTCAGTCTGAGGCATGTAACGCTTTCTACCTGCGGAATTGTTCCCAGAATAAAGGAGCTTGCTGAATTAAAGCTGGGGCTTACCTTGTCGGTATCGCTTCATTGCGCGGAGAATAAAGGTCGAAGCGAAATAATGCCGATAAATAATGCGTATAATATAGAAGAGCTAATGAGCGCTACCGGCGAATATGTAAAAAAAACCGGAAGGCGAATTACATATGAATACGCTGTAATTGACGGCGTTAATTCAGATAAAAAAAGCGCAGAAAAGCTTACGGCGCTTTTGCGCGGAATAAATTGTCATGTTAATCTCATCCCTGTTAACGCGGTTAAAGAGAGAAATTATAAGTCAAGCCGCAAATCTGCCGTTAAATTTTCAGAATATTTAAGCGATATGGGGATTAATTCAACTGTTCGGAGGACTCTTGGCAGCGATATAAACGCTGCGTGCGGACAATTAAGGCGTGAAGCTGCGGAATAAAAGATGAGAGGTGAAGGATATGAAGTTTGTCAGTGCGACTGATATCGGTCTGATGAGAGAGGAAAATCAGGATATTGTTCGGGTGGAGGAATATTATGGGAATGTTTTAGCCGTCGTATGCGATGGTATGGGCGGTGAACGGTCTGGGCAGGACGCCAGCAGAATAGCGATAAACGAGGTGTTCAGCCGTTTCAGCTCCGGATTTTCTCCTGATCTTGATACAATTGCAGTCAGACAGCTTATGACGGCTTCAATATCTGCCGCCAATTCCATAGTGTATACAACGGCAAGAATAGATTATAAAAGCTTTGGCATGGGAACAACCTGTGTGGCGGTTTATATAGACGATAAATACATTTATATAGCCAATGTAGGCGACAGCCGCGCGTATTATATGGACGACAAAGGCCTTCATCAGATAACGACTGATCATACCTTTGTAAATCTTCTTCTTATGCAGGGAAAAATTGAACCGGAAGAGGTTCATACTCATCCTAAGAGAAATATGCTGACCAAGGCGGTCGGTGTTGAAAGAGTCGTTGTTCCTGACTTTTTCAGAATGAAACGCGAGGATAAATTTACTGTTCTTTTATGTTCCGACGGTTTATCGGGATATTGCAGCGATAACGAAATTTATGATATAATGAGCAAAACACCTTTTGAAGAGCTTCCAAAGGCTCTTATTGACCTTGCCCTGAGCAAGGGAGGTAGAGATAATATTACTCTTGCAGTAATATCAGACTGAATTATTTACAGGAGTGGAGAAATAGATGGATAAGAACATAGGAAAGAAGCTCGACGGCAGATATGAAATAACAGAGCTTATCGGCGAGGGCGGAATGGCCGACGTTTATAAGGCGGTTGACGTAGTTGATAATAAAACTGTTGCTGTCAAGATACTTAAAAAGGAATTTGCTGAAAGCGAAGAGTTTCTCAGAAGATTCAGAAACGAATCAAAGGCGATAGCCGTGCTGTCACATCCGAACATAGTTAAAATATATGATGTTGGATTTTCAGAAAAAATACAGTTTATCGTTATGGAATATATCGACGGTATAACGCTGAAGGAATATATGGAGAATGAAAAAATTCTGAGCTGGAAGGACGCTGTACATTTTGTTACGCAGATTCTGAGGGCGCTTCAGCATGCTCATGAAAGAGGAATTGTCCATAGGGATATAAAGCCTCAAAATATAATGATGTTTACCGACGGTACAATCAAAGTCATGGATTTCGGTATTGCCAAATTTGCGCGTGAAGAAGGGAAAACCGCAACGGATCAGGCTATTGGAACGGTTCATTATATCAGTCCTGAACAGGCAAGAGGAGATATAACAGACGCCAAGAGCGATCTGTATTCGGTAGGGGTAATGCTTTATGAAATGCTGACCGGTCAGAAGCCCTTTGACACTGATAATCCTGTATCAATTGCCGTGATGCATATGCATAATATTGCGGAGCTGCCGAGAAGAATCAATCCTGATATTCCGTCTCCGCTTGAAGAAATAATTGTACATGCAATGGAGAAAAATCCTGCCGATAGATATAAAACGGCTCTTGAAATGCTAAGGGATATTGATCGCTTCAAAGCGGATCCAGACGTTCATTTCGGTTATATTACAAATCCTCCTGAGCCTGATATGCCCACAAGATATTTTTCAGCAGTAAATAACGACTATTCTGAAAATCCTTCAGACGAGGAATTTACAAACGGTAACGACGATATTTATAATTCAGATGATGTATTTGATGATACTTATGACGAGGACTACAGCGACTTTGAAGAGGCTGAGGAAAAGAAGGGCAAATCTCTTTTTGTTCCGGTGCTGTCAGCGGTAACGGTAGTTGTAATAATGGTTGCCGTATTTTTTATTGCGACTCTTGTTAAAAACATGTTTACCGATGATAAAACAGGCACGTCGGAATTTGCCATGCCTAATTTGGTAGGAATGGATTATAATCAGGCTGTGGAGGCCTATCCTAAGCTGGACATTCAGGTAGATTCAACAGAATGGTCTGAACTGGAAAAGGATAAGATATTTTATCAGAGCGTTCCCGAAGGCGATGGGGTTAAAAAAGGTGAAATAATTAAAGTTAAGGTTAGTTTAGGAGCAAAAACGATTAAAGTGCCGAATGTAATAAATTATCACTTCAAAACTGCCGAGGAAGCTTTGCGTGCAGAGGGACTTGAAGTTGAATTTAAATATCAGGAAAATAAAGACGTCGAAGAGGAAATTGTATTTGATACTGAGCCGGCCGCTCTTTCCGAGGTAGCTCCCGGAACGACAATTCTTGTTTATGTAAGCAAAGGCAAGGACGTTGAAGAAATCGAGATGGAAAACTTTATCGGGAAAAATATTGAGGACGCAAAGATTCAGTGCGGTATATGGGGACTAAGCGTTAAAACTGAAAAGAAAGATTCCAGTAAGGAGGAAGGAACTATACTGGAGCAGAGTATTGAAGAAGGCGAAAAGGTACCTGCTGATTCTACTATAACCTTTGTCGTAAGCACGGGAAAGGAGCCTGAGGGTACGGTAGATATGACTTTCTATTTCCCCGGGGACTCGACCGGAAGATTTACTATCAGCGCATACCAGAACAATGTAAAAATATTTGAAAGCTTTACGCTTTCCGCAGATTATACTAAGGAAAATCCTGTTTCGATTACCGGTAAGGGTACCGATGTTGATATTACTATGGTTCTGACAAATTTAAGTAATAATATGACTGCTGTTTTAGGAAAATATAATATGAATTTTGAAGAGGGTACATTTTCAACTATATCTGAAGATATAGACGGTGCGTTTGCAACTGTAGACGGACTCTATGTTCCTCCTACTGATCCGCCGTATGTTCCTCCTCAAGATTCACAGCCAGATCCGGCGCCGCAGACGGAAGCTCCGAAGCCGGAAGAAAGTAATTCTGATCAGGGCTTGGATAATGGTAATGAAGGATGAATGGAATTATAATAAAATCTATCGGAGGACTCTATTTTGCAGAGTCCTCCGACGGTGTATATGAATGCAGGGCCAGAGGAATATTTAGAAAACAGGGCGTTTCACCTGCTGTTGGAGACAATGTTGTTTTTGAAAATGGTGTTATAACCGAAATATCAGAAAGAAAAAACTGTCTGATAAGGCCTTTACTGGCAAATCTTGATTATCTTGTATTTGTGATTTCAGTTTCACAGCCCGCGCCAAACATGCTGCTTCTCGATAAATTTATAGCAGTTGCAGAATATCAGGGTATAGCGCCTATTATTGCCGTTACAAAAATTGACATCGAAAGCTGTGAAAAGATTGTTGAGATTTATAAATCAGCGGGTATAACCGTTTTTGCAATTGATTACAGCAGGAATGATCCGGCAAAGGAAATACGAACACTTCTTAAAAACAAAATCAGCGCCTTTACGGGTAACAGCGGTGCGGGAAAGTCAACCCTGCTTAACGCTATATGCAGTGACTTTAACATTCCTACAGGGGAGATAAGCCGAAAGCTTGGCAGAGGAAGACATACTACGCGCCACGCCGAGCTTTATAAGCTTCCATGGGGAGGTTATATTGCCGATACTCCGGGCTTTTCAACATTTGAAACAGACAAATATAATATTATTAAAAAAGAAGAATTAAGCGAATGCTTCAGAGAATTTAAGAGATTCAAAAATGAATGCAAATTTCGTGATTGTTCTCATACAAAAGAAAAAGGCTGCAGGATAATTCGCGCGGTGGAGGAAGGCATAATTTCCAAGTCAAGGCATGAAAGCTATTGTAAAATGTATAATGATGCAAAAAATATCAAGGATTGGGAGTTATAGGGATTGGGACATAATAAAAAATGCTATATATTTGCAGGTTCGCCTGAATCAAGCTGCTCAGGAGTTAAATTTGACGACGATAAATATACGATTTGTGCAGATGGGGGATACCTGCTTGCTAAAAGAATGAATGTTGTACCTGATGTAATAATAGGTGATTTTGATACCTTTAGCGAAGAGGAGCTTCCGGATAACTGCGAGATAATCAAGCACCCTGAGGATAAGGACGATACTGACACTATGCTCGCAGTAAAGCTTGCGCTTAACAGGGGATATAAGAATATTGTTATCTGCGGAGCAATTGGCGGACGTCTTGATCACACTTTTGCAAATATTCAGACCTTGAGGTATATAATGAAGCACGGCGGATACGGCGAACTGGCTGGTGACGGAAGCTTTGCAATGATGCAGGGCCCGGGCGTTAAGGTTTATAACCGGATAAGCGATTATTACTGCTCGTTGTTTTCCTATTCGGAGGAATGCTCCGGAATAACGGCAACAGGCTTTAAGTTTCCTCTGAAAAACGCAGTTCTCAAAAACAGTTTTCCTTTAGGCATAAGTAACAAGGTAACAGGAAAATCCGGTATTATCTCACTTGAAAAAGGTGTTTTACTTGTTATTTTTTCAAAAGATATGAACCAAAAATGAAAATTAGAATATAATACAATATAAAAACTTTAGCGGAGGTTTGTGATATGAAAATTGTTGTTATAAAAAGTCCTAAGCTTTTGTCGGGTTTTCTGAGACTTGTGTTCAAAATAAAAAAAGAAGAGAATGTGGAATAATATCAATTTGCACATATATTTTTATCCCCCTTTATCAAATAATTTTTATCTGGTAAAGGGGGATATTTTTTAAGGTTTAAGGTTTCTTTTTTAACTGAATGATGGAGGGGTTACATCGGTTTTAGGAAACGGACTGCTTGCAGGAGATGGTTCAGACATACTGAAATACATTGTAGCCGCTTTAGTTGTTCCAAAGTCGCGGTTAGAACCGGTGTTTTGCACTTTATTGAAAGCTTCACGGAACATAGCGTTATGGGCTTCTTCTCGATTAAGAAGAAAATCAATAGTTTCTTTAACCTTTTTATCATTAATCTGCCTGTAGAGGTATTCATATACTACCTTGGCTCTTTGCTCTGACGCTATATTGGAAAGCAGATCAGCGCATAGATCTCCTGTTACGGTGACATAATCACCGGTCCATGAATAACCGGAAGCATTTATTAGTCCGGGGTTAAGACCAAGGAGTACATGTGATTCGATTTCTCCTGCCGGTACAGACTCAGAATCTACATCGTGTCCGTTAAGAAGATTAATAGTTTGAGCAACCATTTCCATGTGTCCGAGCTCTTCAGCGGCAATATCAAGGAAAAGATCTTTTATTTCGGGATCCTTTATTCTGAAGCTCTGCGACATATACTGCATAGCAGCCTTTAGCTCTCCGTTGGCGCCTCCAAGCTGTTCTTGCAAAAGAACAGCATACTGAGGGTTTGGTTTTTCAATTTCAACAGGGTGAAAAAGCATTTTTTCGTGTTTAAACATAAGAAATAACCTCCATTCTTTTATGGATATTATTTCTTATTTATTATAATTTATTCATTCTGAAAAGCTTATAAATAATTGTTAATTATAGATATAATTGCTTCGTTATTAATGACGTTAATAGGCTTAATTCTTTTGGGTGTAGGATCATATTCAGATATCTTCTTTTCAAACCATATCACATCATGCCATTTTCCGCATTTATATCCGGTATTGCGATAAATACCAAGCTTATTGAATCCAAGAGCATAATGCAGTTTTTCGCTTTTTTCATTAGGAAGCGTAACCCCGCCGTAAACGTTTTTTATTCCTTGAAGCTTTAATATATCTATCAGTATTGAATAAAGTATTTTGCCGAACCCTCTTGAAGTATAATCCGGTAATAAATAAACAGATAATTCTGCATTCCATTGATAAGCGTCACGCTCCATTTGTCTATGCGCATAAGCATATCCAATTATGACATTATTCGATTTGCATACTAAATATGGATATCGTCTAATAATGTTATCAATGCGTTGCTCATATTCATATAATGACGGGATTTTTTCTTCAAAGGTAATCGGAGTGTCAATATATTGTTCATATATTTTCAAAAGCTCCGGTGCGTCTTTTATTGTGGCAAATCTTATTTTCACTATAAACTCCGTTTTTGATTATTATTCAGCCCAGATTCATAACAAAACAATCAATACCGTAATTACCGGAAGTTAATTAAAACTATCGATAATTACCCGATTACTAATCAGCCTTATCTATAATATCTATTCCAAGCGCTTCTAAATTTTCTTTGTCTACCTTTGAAGGGCATTCCGACATAAGCTCGCTTGCATTCTGTACCTTAGGAAACGCTGTAATGTCTCTTAGGCTTTCGGCGCCGAGCATAACCATTGCAAGTCTGTCAAGACCTATACCAAGACCGCCGTGCGGAGGAGCGCCGTATTTATATGCTTCAACAAGAAATCCGAACTTGGATTCAATTTCTTCGTCCGTAAGACCGAGAGCTTGAAACATTTTCTGCTGTAGCTCAAAGTCAGTAATACGAATAGAGCCAGAAGAAAGCTCGGTACCGTTAAGAACAAGATCGAATGCTTTTGCAAATACTTTTTCGGGTGCAGATTCAAGGTACTGTATACATTCGTCGTTAGGCATTGTGAACGGATGATGCATTGCAACATAACTCTGGGAATCTTCATCAAATTCAAAAAATGGAAATTCGGTTATCCAAAGGAAGTTGAATTTGTTTTCCGGAATTATATCGAGCTTTTTTGCGACATGGAGTCTTAGCGCACCGAGAACAGGCAGCGTTATTTTATTTTTATCTGCTATTATTAGGACGGTATCGCCCTTTTCACAGCCGATTTTATTTAGGATTGCAGTAATTTCATCTTCACTGAAAAATTTTGCGAATGAACATGAGGGCTTTTCATCAACCCATCTTATATACGCTAACCCTTTAGCGCCTATTCCTCTTGCCATTTCAGTAAGCTTATCTATTTCTTTTCTCGTAAGAACAGAAGCCGAATTCTTTGCAACTATAGCTCTAACGCTTCCTCCGTTTTTAACGGCGTCGGCAAATACCGCAAAATTACAGTCCTTTATTGTTTCGGATAAATCCTGTATTTCCATATCAAACCTTGTATCGGGCTTGTCTGAGCCGTAGCGGTTCATTGCTTCAGTGTAGCTTAATCGGGGAATAGGCATTGAAATTTCCATACCAAGCACATTTTTAAAAAGGTATTCTATAAAGCCTTCCGTCATATTAAGAATATCTTCAACGTCTACAAAGGACATCTCAAGGTCTATCTGAGTAAATTCCGGCTGTCTGTCAGCCCTTAAATCCTCGTCCCTGAAGCATCTGGCAAGCTGAATATATCTGTCCATTCCTGCAACCATAAGCAATTGCTTATAAATCTGAGGCGACTGAGGGAGCGCATAAAACTTTCCATTATGAACTCTGGACGGAATAAGATAGTCTCTTGCGCCCTCCGGGGTTGATTTCATCATCATAGGCGTTTCTATTTCAATAAAATCGTTTGCATAAAAATATTCCCGTGCAGCTTTGGCTATCTTATGTCGCATTATAAGATTCTGCTGAAGAGGCTGACGTCTTAAATCAAGGTATCTGTATTTGAGCCTGAGCTCTTCGTTTACTCTGGTTTCATTAGTAATTTCAAATGGAGGAGTCTGAGCCTTTGCAAGGATTCTTAAATCATTAACAATAATTTCTATTTCTCCTGTTTTAATATCCTTATTAACGCTTGCTCTTTTTGCAGTAATTCCCTTTGCCATCAGCACATATTCGCTTTTGCATGCCGACGCCTTTTCAAATATCCTTTTATCTGTAGTGTCATTGAATGCAAGCTGAACTATGCCGGTTTTATCTCTTAAATCTATAAATATAAGGTTTCCGAGATCGCGGATTTTCTGAACGAATCCTCCGACTGTAACTTCAATACCTTCATTAGTAACTTCTCCGCAATAATGAGTACGCTTAAGTCCATTCATATTGTCTGCCATTTTAATCTCCAATTAACCGCAATTGCAGTTACCGCCGGTTTAAGGCGGACGGTGCGCCAATTTTTGTTTATATTTAATCCGTTAAGCTTCCGAACATGTTATCAAGAGCAATATTTGAGAAATTTTCCATTAGACTATCGTCAAGCTTTATATCTGTCTGTTCACCGGTTTTCATATTTTTAAGCTTTGCCGTTTTTGAGTTTATTTCATTATCTCCAAGTACTAATGTAAATGCCGCGCCTATTTTATCGGAATATTTCATCTGTGCCTTTAAGCCTCTGCCTATAGTATCGAATTCTACCTGAAAACCTCCGGATCTTATTTCCTTCGCAATAGACATAGCGTATGGCACGGTATTCTGATCCATAGGAGCTATATAAAGAGTGCATCCAAGATCATCGTCAAATTCAATCCCTTGGTTTTCCATTGTCATAATAAGGCGTTCCAAACCCATAGCAAAGCCGAGAGCAGGCACGCTTTGACCTCCGAGCTGCTCAATAAGACCGTCGTATCTGCCCCCGCCGCATATGGTTCCCTGAGCGCCGATATCTGTAGTGACAAATTCGAAAACAGTTTTAGTGTAATAATCAAGTCCTCTTACAATTTTTGGATCCACAGTATAGCTTAAGCCGAGCGCCTTAAGATACGATTTAAGCTTTTCAAAGTGATCCGAACAATCGTCGCAGAGATAATCAAGAATAACCGGCGCGTTCTTGGCAATTTCGGAGCAAACGGGACTTTTACAGTCAAGAATGCGCATAGGATTTTTTTCAAGTCTTGAAAGGCAGGTTTCGCAAAGCTCGTCCTTTCTGTTTTCAAAATAGCTTCTGAGCGCTTTATGATATTCGGTACGGCATTTAGGACAGCCTATGGAATTTATTTTCAATTCAATATTTTTTATTCCAAGCTGCGATATGATAGTGTCCGCCATCAGAATTACGTCTGCGTCCGCTGAAGGGAGCGGACTTCCGGCCATTTCTACGCCGAATTGGTGAAATTCTCTCAAACGTCCTGCCTGAGGTCTTTCGTGACGAAAGCATGAAAGTATGTAAAAGGCTTTTTGAGGAAGAGCCTCGTTAAGCATTCCGTTTTGCAGCATTGCCCTTATTGTGCCGGCGGTGCCTTCAGGTCTGAGAGTAAATTTGGTTTCCTTTGCAATTACCGAATACATTTCTTTCTGAACAACATCCGTTGTTTCGCCAACAGAACGCTGGAAAAGCTCGGTATTTTCAAAGGTGGGGATTCTTATCTCCCTGAATCCGAATTCCTGAGCTACGTCCTTTACAGTTCTTTCGACCGTATTCCATTTGCATATGTTCCTGCCGGTAATGTCTTCAGTGCCGTTTGGTCTTTTTATATTAAGCGCCATAAGTATCTCCATTATATTTCCGGTAATATCGGATAACCGGAAACAGCCGTCTTTTCCGGAGGACGGTTCACCGTTTTCTGAGCCTTGTTAATATCGACAAATCGTCCCTTTAAGGGACGATTCTGTCTGTATTTTAAATGTGCGGATTTCCGATTTCACGCCAGTCAAGATCGCCTCTTTCGAGAGACATTATAAGAGCTTCGGCTGTTGCAATATTTGTTGCGACCGGAACGTTATGAACATCGCAAAGTCTTAATAGATTCATATCGTTAGGCTCATTAGACTTAGGATTAATCGGATCTCTGAAAAACAGCAGCACATCAATTTCATTGCATGAGATTCTTGCCGCTATCTGCTGTCCTCCGCCCTGAGCGCCTCCCAGATACCTTTGGATATTTAGCCCCGTAGCCTCGCTGACGAGCTTTCCTGTTGTTCCTGTTGCACAGAGATTATATTTCGAAAGTATACCGCAGTATGCTATACAAAACTGAACCATAAGTTCTTTTTTTGAATCGTGGGCTATTATAGCAATTGTCATTTCTTTGTCCTTTCATTATTAATTTTATCACACAGTTTTTATTTTACATATTACATTCAACGGTAAATTTTCCGCAGCACGTATTGCAATCGCATTAAATAAAGCTTATCGCGAACGGCAGAATTTTTTAATATATTTCAATACTCCATATACCGTTATTATTTATAATAAAAACATAAGCGTTTTTTAGTTATAATATAATTTTTCTGACATTTTTAATGCTTTTTTCGCATGTATTAGATTCCTTGAATTAATTACCATTTATATTCGTGTTCATTAATTCATTATATATTATACCATAAAATGAAGAAAAGTCAAAGTGATTTTTGGAAATATTATTAAAATCGTGTAATATGAATGATTTATTATGTTAGCTGATGTGCAATTTTACTAATTATTATTGAATTATTTTTAATAAAAAACGGAAGCTGTTTTATAGTTCAGCTTCCGTTTTTTTCTATTGATTTTTAAGCCGGATCGGTTTCATTTGTCGGCTCTGTCGCGGCAGAATCTTCGTTTTCAGAGTTTTTTGATGAATTGTCGAGATAATTTATTTTAACGTCTGAAAAATCTCCGTCTTCGGAATAATGTTTATAATAAGCTTGGATAATGCTGCGTATCATATATTTTGAATATTCTGCGCCTTCTATCATTCCGGCAAATGCGATCTGAGGATCGTCCGCCGGAGCAAATCCGATAAAGCAGCTATCTGTAACTTCACCGCCATTACGCCAATTCTGCGGAGTACCGGTTTTTATTGCAACGTCAAAGCCTAAATTTGAAAGAGAATAATCTGCCGGAAAATTGTTTTCAGAGGCCTGAACCATACCGTCGATAACATAATCATAAACGTAATCATAATTAATGTCAATTGTTTCCGCTATTTCCGGTTCGATTTTTTCTATTTCATTTTCCATAGAATAATCATAAATACTGTCCACAAGATGAGTTTTGTACCTGACGCCGCGGTTTGCTATAGTAGACGCTACGCCGGCCATCTGAAGAGGAGTTACAGAGGTTTCAGACTGTCCGATTGCGGCCTGAAGAACTTGACCTACAGTCCAGTCAAGACCGATATCGTTAAATGTTTCAGGATTTCCGATTGCTCCGGCATAATCGCCGGTTTCTATTCCCGTATGCTGCCCATAGCCGTATAGTGAAGCATATTCTGTTATTTTGTCAATGCCGAGCCGTCTGCTAAGCTCATAAAAATATATATTGCATGAAACTCTTAAAGCTCCGGCAACTGATATATCGTTATGATAGCCGGTACAGCCAAACTCTATATCGTAAAATTTCATTCTCTGATGGCAGGTATATGTGGTTTCGCCGGTTACGATTCCTTCATTGAGTCCGGCGGTTGCTGTTATTGTTTTAAATGTGGAGCCCGGACGGTAAAGTCCGCTTGTGGCTCTGTTTAAAAGGGGAGTATTATCTGCGTTAAGTATCTTATCGTAATCCGATTTATATTTTGTCAAATCGTAAGTGGGCGCCGTTGCCATTCCTAAAACAGCATTGCTTTTAACATCAAGTACAACAAGCGAGCCGCAGTTTACGTCCTTATATTCCGATTGCTTGCGCAGATCCGCCATAAAGTTTACAAGAATTTCCTGAAGGTCGCGCTGAAAATCGCTGTCAACCGTAAGCTTGACCGTATGTCCGCCCTTTGCTTCTTCGCTGACCTCGGCAGAAGTAACCTCGCCGTTTGTCAGCGTTATTGTTCTGGTGCCGTCTTTTCCTCTTAGTTCGTCTTCAAGAGCCTTTTCAATTCCGCTTTTACCGACGGTATCGTTCATAGCATAGCCCTTTTCCTTAAGCTCGTCATATTCTTCAGCAAATATAGGGCCTACCGTTCCTATTTCATGAGGTAAAACGTCGCCTACTGAAATAACTCTAACAGCTTCTTCCTTTACGTCGATACCCTTTAGCTTGACGCCCAGCTCTTTCAGCTTTGTTACGGTTTCAACAGGTATGTCCTCGCAAAGTGTAAAAGTGTTTCCAAGTGAAAAGTCTCTCAGCTTCATTTCATATCTTATTCCGGCGAGAGTCCGCTGTTCTTCTCTTGAATATTCATTACCGGATATCTCGTAATCGTCAATAAGCTTATCAATACAGTTTTCGGCAGTAGCATAAACGTTGACGCCTATGAGGCTTTTGAGTTTTTCGATGTCGCTTTCCCTATCGCTTTCATATTCATAAGGCGAAGTATCTGTAATAGGTATAGTTTCGTTCCATTTAAGACCGGCTTCCTTAAGTATTTCGACAGTCTGTATTAATACTTTATTTGCTTCTGCGTTATCCGACGGGAAGTAAGTATCGTCTATAATAACGTTGAAGCCTACCTTGTTTTCCACTATGGGAGTTCCATTTACGTCTACAATCTGACCTCTCGTGGCTTTAATTGTCTGTTCATATACTGATGTATATTCCGATTTTTGTAGATAGGAATCGCCGTTTACGATCTGGATCGTCATAAGTCTGACAGTTCCGAGCGCTACTGCGATTACTACCATAATAACCAGAATAGCTGTACGAAGTCTTTCTAAAATTTCTTTCATTGCCTTGCCCTTTCATTAACAATAATCGGCAAAAATAAATGAACGCCCCATTATTTTTACCGATTAATCTTAATTAAATTTTCATCGCTTCTTCTATTGTTTTTGCCCTTTTAGGATAAAATCTTTTTAGCACGGGCTTTATAAGAAGATATATAACAGGGGAAACCAAAGTTGTGTAAGCTATACACGGAAAGCTTATTTCCCTTAAAATATATCCCGTCCCCTCATAATTCCACATGGCATACATAAAAAAGTAATCCAGAAGTTCATAAACGGCTGTAAATAACGCTGTCATCCATATAATATTCAATACGTTCTGAAGGAGGTAATGCTTAAAGAATAAAACTGACGCAACGCAGAAAGCAATCATAAGGATTGAACTGTAGCCGAATATTCTTCCGAATGAGAAATCTAAAAGAAGCCCGCATATACCGCCCAGAAACGCCGCAGTGTATTCGCCTTCATTCATACATATGCATATGCAGAGGGGTATAAGATAAACAGGTTTTACTCCTTTTCCGATATTAAGAATTATTACACTTACAAAAATCATAAAAATATAAATCGACCATCTTGCCGCGGCGCAGTATTTTATTTTTTCAGCTCTTGTCATTTGTTTATTCAGCATTGCTATCACCGCCGTTCTCCGGATCAGTTACATTTTCAGTACCGTTTTCGGTATTGTTTTCAGTACTTGGCTGGGTATCGGATATTTTTTCACCTACGTCTCCTTCGACTATTTCTTTTTTATCGTCGTTGAAGTCGATTATAACCATTACGTTATTGATTTCTTTGGGATTTACAGCCGGTTCAATGACGGCATAAGAGGTTAATCCGCTTTCCTCTATACCTGTTTCCTTAACGTTTCCGATAACATATCCCTGCGGAAACTGACCGCTGTTTCCCGAGGTGATTATCAGGTCGCCTTCTTTGATTTTATTTTCCTTGTCAATATATATCATCTTGCATTGTCCCTTTTCGGCGTACGCAAGACTTCCTTCGACAATGCCTGTGTCGCGGCTTTCAACACACAACCCCCCGATAGAAAGCTCGGGAGAAAAAATTGTTCTCACAGTTGAATATGTATTTGCTACCTCTGTAATTATACCTACAAGCCCTTCTGCGGTAACAACCGGATCATAAAGTGAAATACCGTCCTTAGAGCCTCTGTCAATAACAAAGGCGCCGTATGGATCGTTTGCAACTCTGGAAATAACGGAGCAGGGAGGAGATAATATAAAATCGTCGTTCTCCTCTTTTATTCCGATAAATTTTCTGAGATCTTCTATTTCTGATTTCATATCTTCATATTCTGTAAGTCTTTTATTTAAGTCGGACATCTGTTCCCGCAGTTGTCTGTTTTCTTCAACGTATTTTTCGGAGTCAAGAAAAAGATCTATAACCAGCCCCACCTTATCTGATATTGCATTAGAAAATTGCCTTATAGGATTAAATACTGTGCCGAGCGCCTGAGAACCGAAAGAGGTTTTGCCGTCCTTGGTTACCGAGAACAGTGCGATACCGAGAAAAAAACCGGCGATACACAGAATAATTTTGAATTTTAAGCTTTTAAAAAACTGTCCCACTATTCAGCCTCCCTTCTAAAAGATATTTACAATTGCTGCCGCAAAGCAGACAAAGCCTGCAAAATATCAATAATAATGAGTATCGTCGTTGAGAGCGTCCTCAAATTTATCTATATCTTCAAGAATTTTTCCGGTTCCCTCTGCAACGCAGTCGAGTGGATATTCGGCGATAAATACCGGCATACCGGTTTCACGGCTGATAAGCTTGTCAAGTCCTCGCAGCAACGCTCCGCCGCCGGCCAGAGTTATTCCCTGATCTATAATATCCGCTGAAAGCTCAGGGGGAGTTTTTTCAAGAGTTATTTTTATAGCTTCTATTACTCTTGAAAGGGGTTCGGTCAAGGCGTCCCTTATTTCTGTGGAGGTTACGGTTATATTTTCGGGAAGACCGTTCAACAGGTTGCGTCCCTTTATTTCCATAGTTTTTTCGCTTTCGCCGGGAAATGCCGAACCTATTTCTATTTTAATATTTTCAGCGGTTCGTTCGCCTATAAGCAGATTATATTTTTTCTTTATAAAGTTTATTATTGATTTGTCAAATTCATCGCCGGCTACCCTTACCGAACGGGAAGTTACTATACCGCGGAGAGAAATAACGGCGACCTCGCTTGTGCCTCCACCGATGTCTACAATCATACTTCCGGCAGGCTCCGCAACAGGAAGTCCTGCGCCGATAGCCGCAGCCATAGGCTCTTCAATTATAAAAACAGGTTTTGCTCCCGCCTTTTCTGCCGCTTCCTTAACCGCTCTTTTCTCAACGGCCGTAACGCCGGACGGTATACAGATAATAACTCGTGCTTTTGTAAAAAAAGAACCTCTGAGAGCCTTTTTGATAAATTCCTGAAGCATAGTCGTAGTCATGTCAAAATCGGCGATAACTCCGTCCTTAAGAGGCCTTACCGCAACAATTGAGCCGGGCGTCCTGCCTATGACGTCCTTGGCTTTTTTTCCAACATATTTTGCCTTATCGGTTCGTGTATCAACTGCGACGACGGAAGGTTCCCTTATGATGATACCTTTTCCTCTCATAAAAACAAGGGTGTTGGCGGTGCCAAGATCTATACCAATGTCCTTTGTAAACATTTATGCATTTCTCCTTTATGTTCCTTAAAATCATTTTTGTTCGACTATATTTTCTCTTAATTTATTATACCACTAAATTTGGAGTTTCACAACAAATTTTACAGGTAATAATTTCCGATTCTTTATGAGCATTATGCGATTGCCTTAGACAGCTTAGGATATATGGCAACTGCTGCCAGCATAAAAATTATCTGCGCTACATTCATTGAAAAATTAAAGCCGATTGTCAGATCGATGATTACAAGGTTTATATTAGTAGGATCAATGCCTATTTCCTTTGAATATGCAAGCCAGCTTAGCATGTCTGAATTTGCAGCGCCTTTAGCGGCTATAGAGCCTGCAATAGCTCCGGCTATAATAAGCATGATAAGCAAAATTTTGTTTTTCATTTTGTTACACTTCTTCCGTCGTTTTATTTATTGTCCTGTTGAGCCGAATCCGCCGCCGCTTCTTTCCGTATCGTCAAGCGAATCCGTTATCTTTATTTCCGGCAGAAGCACCGGAGTCACAACTATCTGGGCTATTCTCATTCCGTTGGTTACAAAAAAGCGTTCATTGCCGTTGTTTATCAGCGGGACCTTGATTTCGCCCCTGTAATCGCTGTCAACGACTCCTACGCAGTTTGCAAGCGCGATTCCGTACTTTGAAGACAAACCGGAACGCGGATATATCATAAGCGCGGTATTTTCAGAGTCGGGCGCGGCGGAAATACCTGTCGGTATCATTTTTATTTCACCCGGCTCAATTTTTATATCATTATCTATGCATGCGGATAAGTCCAATCCGGCGCTGCCCTTTGTAGCTCTCTGCGGAATGATAGCGTTTCTGTTCAGTTTTTTTATTCTAAGCGTCATAATTTTCTCCATAATAATTGTTATAAAACTCCTCTGTAATAAAGTCCTCTTGTAGTGTTCTGCATTTTTTCACCGTCGTTTCTGTATTTTTCAATAATATCAGAAACCTGAGACGGTGTTTCATCTGTAAAATAAAGATTCAGAAATTCTATATTTCTGATATCGTTTATATGATCGGCAAGATAAAGTAACTGCGAATTAAGTATTTCGTAATAATTTTCGTGACAAACTATCTTAAAACTTCTTCCTGTTCTGTCCGTGACGATACGACGGCAGCTTTTGCATCCGATTTCATTTTTAACTGGACAGTTTTTAGTCAGCATAAGCGGCAGCCTGCCGTATGCTGTTATACCTGTGGGGACGGGAGATAACAGACGCAGTATCTGTCCGAGTCTAAGCTCGGGTGAAAGTGTTATATCTCGCAGTCCAAGTTCAGCAAGTTTGAAAGCGGAGTAGGAATTTGAAACATTCAAGCTAAAATCGCCGTGAAGTATAAAACCAAGCTCCTTTCCGGATTTTAAATATGCAATATTTCCGCACATTAAATGCTTGATTCCCGAATCTTTTAATTCAGCCAGCCTTTGAACTATAATTTGTTCATCGTCTATAAATCTGGGAGGCTCTATAATGATTTTATCCGGATTTGAAATATCGGATGGACAGATTTCCATTGGAATGATTAAAAAATCAGCGTTCTTAGTCGCATTAAGCTGAGAAATTCGGGAGATTCTTGCTCTGATTTCATGTCCTTCCTTTTTATGATCCTTTAGCCGGGGAAGCTTTTCTGATATACTATATGCTTTTGTATTAGCGGCAATTCTTTTATCGTTAAGCGCCGCTACTAACTTTCTCCTGGCTTCGTTCAATTCGCTTGAGCTTACAGACAATCCGTCGTCTATAACATATTCAAGACCGCCGAAATTATAAATTGTTCCTCCCAGTTTTCCGAGCTGCTTTTCAATATTTTCTTTGCTTATAGATTTATTCACAGCCTTTTGAGGTACGTTTCCTATGTATTGACAGTTATTACCGTCTGAATCATACGCCGTGACGTCTATTGGCGTATTGCTCTTTATTTTCGTATTAAAATATATATAGGTTATCTTTCTTTCAGATTTATAAAGCTGTCTGACAGACGGCAGAACCTCCTTTGCGGCTAAAACGTCGTCTTTCATACGGGTACCGAACATACCGGTATATTTTTCTGTGAAATATCCGTCGGTGAAGCCGTTTCTTGAAAATACAGCCTTTAGAGTTTCAGCGTCATAGTCTTTGCCGTCAATAGCGTTTCTATAAGCCGTAACGGCGGCAGCCACATATTCGGGGCGTTTCATTCTTCCCTCTATTTTAAGAGATGACACTCCCGTTTGTTTGATTTCATCAATATGCTCAATAAGCGAAAGATCCTTCAATGATAATCCGCATCTGTTTTTATTACCGCATGCTGAAAACGGCAGGCGGCAGGTCTGTGCGCATAGTCCTCTGTTTGCGCTTCTTTGTCCGATAAACGACGACATATAGCATTGTCCGGATACAGACATGCATAATGCTCCATGAACGAAAATTTCCGTTTCAATATCAAGCTTTGATATTTGTTCGATTTGTGTTTTTGTAAGCTCCCTTGAAAGCACTGCTCTTTCAAAGCCGAGCTTTTTGGCAGTTAATGCGCCGTGAACAGAATGAATAGTCATCTGCGTTGAAGCATGAAGTCTGGCCTGGGGAGATATTGATTTTATAATTAAAGCTGCGCCGGGATCCTGAACAATAAACGCGTCGACGCCTGATTCAAGTGATTCGGCAATAAAGCCGGAAAATTCCTTAATCTGATTATCAAGAATAATTGTATTAACAGTCAGATATAGTTTTTTACCATACAAATGGCATAATCTTACCGCCTCTTTAAGCTGTATGTTATCAAAATTAGCGGCGTTCTGTCTTGCTGAAAAGCTTTTTCCGCCTGCATAGACCGCGTCTGCGCCGCATCTAAGAGCGGCAGTCAGAGATTCCATGCTTCCTGCCGGAGCCAGTAATTCAGGAATGCCCATTATTTATTTTCTGCCTTTTCAAGCTGCTCAAGCTTTAACCGGAGCGCGTCAATTTCTTTCAGCGCAGCGTCGCGCTCAATCCGGGCTTTTCCGGCTTCGTCAACATATTCCTTTGCCTGTGTTCTTATACTGTCTACATTAGCTTGAGCCTTGCTAAGGTCGTCAAGAGTTGAAAGCGCTACCATTATCGCCGCTGAATAAGGCGAAATGGAATTGTTACCGGAGGAAATATCGTTGATTTTTTTCTCCAGAAGCTTGGCAAGACCATAGACATAGCTGGGAGCTTCTTCAGTCTGAAGCATATATTCCTTGCCGCATATGATTACCTTTAATCTGTTTAGCATTTTAATCTCCATTCAATTTGGACTTTTTGTTTCTGTAAGTAAATTTTTAAAGGCTTTATTTAATTTAACAGCCATAATCTAATTATAATATATTTTTCATGAATTGAAAATACTTAAATGAAAATATTTTCAAAAATTTCAGAAATATCTGATAAGGCCGATAACTTTTCCAAGTACTTCCACATTTTGGGAAATAATCGGTTCCATATTATCGTTTTCAGGCTGGAGCCTGAAGTGTCCCTCTTCCTTGTAAAAGGTTTTGACCGTAGCGTTTTCTCCGTCTACCAGAGCGACGATAACATCTCCGTTTTCAGCGACGTTCGTCTGTTCTACTATAATCATATCGCCGTCGTAAATACCGATATTTATCATGCTTTCCCCTTTTATTTTTAATGCGAAAAGAGGATTTGAGAAGCTTCTGTTTGCAGCAAAGCTTATATAGTCGGTTATATTTTCGATTGCCGTTATCGGAATTCCGGCGGCAACGTTGCCTACTACGGGAACGGTTATTCCGTTTTCGCTGCCCTTAAGTTTTATAGCTCTGTTATGGTTGTCCAATTTTTCTATATAACCCTCTTCAACGAGAAGGTTTATATATTTGTGAACTGTCGAGGTGGATTTGATATTAAGCGCACTGCATATCTCTCTTACAGTGGGCGGATAACCGTTATCTATTGATTCTTTAATGAACTGATAAATGTTCATAGCTTTTTCATTAAGCATAACTATCTCCGTTCTGATTTTAATGCTCTTTTAAACGGCGGGCGTCTAAGAGCGTTAATCCTTTAATTTTTTATAAATCATTTTTGCGACTTTATATACGTCTCCGCAGCCAAGAGTAATAACCAGGTCGCCGTCTTTAGTGTTTTCGCAGACATAATCGCAGACCTGATTGAAATTTTCATACTTGCGTTCATCGGTATATTCGGCGGTTTCATCCTGCGGGAAATATACGCAGTTATCGATTTTTTCAGCAAGATTTCTTGTGAAAATATTAAATGTGTTTTTTTCTCTCGAGCCCATAATGTCGGTCAAAACTGCGACGTCAGGTATTGATAGAGCTTCGGCGAAGTCGTTCAGAAGAATTGAAGTTCTTGAAAACGTAAACGGCTGAAACACCGCCCATACTCTTTTGTATCCCATATTCATAGCAGCTTTAAGCGTTGCGGTCAGCTCGGTCGGATGGTGAGCGTAATCATCGGCAATGGTAACGCCCCTTACCTTTCCGATAAGCTCAAAGCGCCGTCCTGCGCCTCTGAAATCATTAAGTCCCTGCTTAATAGCCTCAAATGATACGCCTGCGTATTCGGCAGCCGCAACGGCCGCAAGAGCGTTTAAAACATTGTGCGTTCCGGCAACGTGCAGAGTTACGTTTCCGAGCAGACTTCCGTTTCTGTAAACTTCAAATTCAGTTTCCATTCCTGATATTTTTCTTATATTATCAGCATAATAATTGTTTTCCTTACCAATACCGAAGGAAATAATTTTCTTGCCCTCAACGCCGCTTACAGCCTTTAATGTATTTGAATCATCGCCGTTGATTATCAGCGCCTTGGTCGCCATTTCGCTGAATCTGCGGAAGGATCTGATTATATTGTCAAGGTTTTTGAAATAATCGAGGTGATCCTCGTCAATGTTGAGTATAACGGCGCAGTCAGGATACAGCTTTAGGAATGTATCCACAAATTCACAGGCCTCGCATACCATAATATCGCTTTTTCCGGCAAGACCGCTTCCTCCTATGCATGGAAGCTTTCCGCCGATAAATGCGGACAAATCAATCTTTGCGGTATAAAGTATCTGTGTAATCATGGACGTTGTAGTAGTTTTGCCGTGTGTGCCCGCAACGCATATGGCGTTATCGTACCAGCTTGTTACGATACCGAGCAGCTCGCTTCTTTCAAGTACGGGAACGCCGCTGGATTTAGCGGCTATAAGCTCCGGGTTATCGGACATTATAGCAGCCGTGTGGACGATCAGATCCGCGCCTTCAATATTTTCAGATCTTTGTCCGAGGAAAACAGGGATTCCCATTTTTCTGACTGCCTCAAGAGTTTCAGTTTCATTATTATCTGATCCTGTGAGATAATAGCCCTGAGAATGAAGTATCTGCGCCAGCGGATACATACCTGATCCGCCGATTCCTATAAAATGAATATGCTTTTTTCCCTTTAGTATATTTTTGTCCATTAAAAACCTCGTTTTTACCCACTGAATCGGGTAACCGCAGCTTTGAAACGGCTCTGCGGTCCGCCGTATTTTTTACTGATATTTCATTATATGTATATTTTATCCTTGAACGTTCAATAATATCCCTGTAAACATAAAAGGAGGTCATCTTGCAAGATGGATATTTCAGACATTAAAATCAGAAAAACAATAGCCGAAGGAAGGCTGAGGGCAATCGTTTCTATTACCTTTGACGATACTCTCGCAGTGCACGATATTAAAATCGTTCAGGGAGATGAAAGACTCTTTGTTGCTATGCCGAGCCGTAAAGACGACAATGGGGTTTTCCGCGACATTGTTCACCCGATTTCCCCTGAAGCGCGCAAGAGCATAGAATCTGAGATTTTGGAGGCTTACAGCCGTCATCTTGCCGTAACTGAGGCGGAAGCTCAGGCAGTTTAATATCAGTATATCGGTTAAGCCGATATCGCTTTGACGTCTTATTAAAGGCGTCTTATTTTTTGTTAATGATATGCCATACCTTTAAAACGCCTATTTGAGTTTTGGAGTCTGTAATTTCTCCTTTGATAACCATGTCCACCGCTTTTTCAAGCGGTATTTTTTCTACGTCCAGAAATTCGTCCTCGTCAAGCTTCTGAGCGGTAAATTCAAGACCTGACGCCATATAAAGATGTATGACCTCGCTTACATAAGCCGGTGTAGGAACAATTTCTCCGAGATATTCATATACCTTGCAGATGCAGCCCGTTTCCTCCAGCAGCTCCCGTCTGCCGCAGTCGTAATGCTTTTCTCCCCGCTCTATTTTTCCGGCGGGAATCTCCAGCATGGCTTTATGGTGTGGATATCTGTATTGCCTTACCATGAGTATTTCATTGTTTTCAGTAACAGGAATTACGGCGACGCCGCCTGAGTGATGTACTACGTCGCGCTGAACCTGACTTCCGTTTTCAAGGAGAGCCTTATCCTTTGTTACCTCAAATATTTTTCCTTTATACACGCTTTCGCTGGCGATTGTTTTTTCTTCCAGATGCATAACTATTCCTCCTTATCATTTGCCGGATAGTAATTTATAATATTATTTTCATATATTTCTTTTTGAGTCAGTGTTTCCTGATAGTCATAATCGTAATAGTGTGAAAAGCCGTTTGACCTTGCGCTTTTGCGGGTTAAGAACAAATAAAGACCAAGGAATAAAATACCGCATAGCGTTATCAAAGCGCCCTCTTTCAGTCCTGGCGTCTTATAGCGGAATTCAATATTGTTTTCGCCCTCTTCCGCTTTGACAGCCATGAATCCGTAGCTTACTCTTTCAACGTCCGCAGGCTTGCCGTTGACATATGCCGTCCAGCCGCTGTCGTAAGGCACGCTGAAAAATACAAGCTTTGGATTTTCGAGAGTTATCTCGGCGTTAAATCCGTCGGAATCGTAAACAAAGCTTGAGCAGGTTTCCTCAGAACGCTTTGCACAGTCTACTAAGTAGGTTGAATCGTTAAGACCTACGCTGTTCTCAACGGGAAGTTTTGTGATTATTTCATCATATTTTTCTGCCTGTTCATCGTTTAATATCAGAGCTCTGAGAAGTATCCTTTCTTTTGTCTGGTCGGTATATTCGGAAGCGGCGTCTTCTGTTATATAATTATCATAGGTAAAACCCATCGGAAGATAATATTTATTTTCATAAACATAGAACCCGTTTTGCTTTTCCTTAAATTCAAAGCCGGGAAGATCAATTGTATAGGTATAAGTTTCCTCTTTATCCGAATATACTTTATCAAAGTAATATTTTACTGAAAACAGACCTCTCAGTGTGTTTTTTTCAAGCGGCGCTCTTGAAGCAACGTCTCTTGAAACGCCTATTTCAGAATAAAATTCCATAATGCTTCCGGGTACAATGCTTTGAAAAGCGCGCATTGAATGAAGATTCCAGAACATAGGATAGTTATCGTAGTTTTCTGAAATGTCAACCCGATAAAACTGACTTTCTTCATCATCAAGAGAAAGATTTTCACTTCCCTTAAGACCGTTTTCTACGAATATGCTACCGTAAGGTCCAAGTATTGCTCCGAAATATTCGACGGAGGCGGTGCATACTATGCATGCTGCCACTGTAGAAATCAAAGCTGCTTTCATAAACGGTTTTCCCTTGCGTCTGGATTTGTCTATATACCACAGAATAATAAGTCCGGTTATACATATTGCGGCTGACAAGTAGAAATATGCAGGATAATTGGCAAATTTAAACCATATTACTTTATCGTCTTCTTTCTTAGGCAGAAGAGATATTGCTGCAAGGCCAAGAAGAATGCCGACGCAGACTTTTATTCCAGGTCTTAGATCAATCGAACGGTCGTCCAGCGCCTGAGCTGTCATCATAGCCATAATTAGTATAGGCATATAAAACCAGCGTGCATAATATGAGCTGTTGAAGGTATAAAACGCACTGTTTAGTATAGGAATGAACGCGCATACTGCGCACACGATAATAATTCTTTTTGCCCAGTGCTTTTTTCTTGATTTTGTAAAAGCGATAACGCCCGCCATTGAAAACATTGGCAGATATCCGCCGATAGAAGCCCATTTTGCGCTGTCGGAGCTGAAAAGATTAGGCCTTGCCGGAACGTCCGGAATCATAAAAAAGCTTTGAATTATTCTCAGCAGTCTTGTTTTATCATTGTAGGCGATAAGGTCAAGTCCGTAAAGTCTTTCATTTATTCGGTAATTTTCTAAAATTGCAAGCGCCGACGGAATCAGCATTACGCATGCTATCATAACTCCTATAACAGCTTCTGCGGCGAGAGAAAAGAATTTTTTCCAGTTTATATTGAAATCCGGAGATTTAAGTCTTGCCAGAAGATAAATTATCAGAAAAACGGCCTGCCCTGTAAAGAAGAAGTAGTTGATTATTCCCATAAGAGCGACGGAAAGGGCAAATACTCCGCGTCTGTTATTATTTATGCGCTCTTCCATAGCAATAAGCATAAGCGGGAAAAATGCTGTGACATCGTGAAAATGATTGAAAAAAATATTGAATGTCTGAAATCCAGAAAACGCATAGAGCATACCGCCTATCAAAGCGGCGTTTTTGCTTCTGACAAAACGTCTTATAAACGCATAGGCAGTCATTGAAGCGGTTCCGAATTTCAATGCAAGGAGTAAGGGCATTGAAAAGGTAACAAGGCCTTGAGGCAGCGGTATTGTCAGCCAGAAAAACGGACTGCCGAGAAGGTAAAACGAATAGGAGCCTACAAAGTTTGCTCCGAGGTCAGTGCCCCAATCCCAGCCGACGCCTTCATTTTTTATAAATTCATGAGCATGATTATAGAATGGAATCTGCTGAGAATTATAATCGCCGTAATAAATATAATATCCGCCGTTATATATGATAATTGGCAGAATAACGAGGACAAACGCAGTGAATCCCAGCAGGAAAGCGGCCAAATATTTTTCTTTCCCTTTTGACGCCGTCAACGATGGTGTTTTCAAAGTTTTTTCCTTTCTTTTGTAACAGTATAATGAGTTTTGAATATAATAATATCAGAGGTCGATTATATTTGTAATAATTCCGGAATCAATCAGCTCTATGATACCGAATGAAGCCTTGCCGCAGTCTCTTGGGCATGAAGTGCTTCCTGGATTCATTATATATAAGCCGTCCTCATAGGAGCAGAAGCGTTCGTGAGTATGACCGTAGAGGAGTATATCGGCCCCCTTTTTCCGGGCCGCTGCCTTCAGCGTTTCAAGTGAGCGCTTTACACCGTATTTATGTCCGTGTACGGCAAATACAGTATATTTTCCGTAAGGACAAAATAGCAGCTCATCCTCGCTTAAGCTCATTAAATCACAGTTTCCCTTTATATGTATGATCTGCTTTTCGGGATATGTCAGCGCAATCTGATTCAGTTCTCTTTCTCCGTCGCCAAGATGAATATATAAATCGGCATGATAGTTAAAAAAGATTTTGTTTAAGGAAAAAAAGCTGTTATGAGAATCTGACATAACAATTATTTTCATAATATTGCTCCTTTTGTTCATGAACAGGTTATATATAAAAAAATTATATCATAAATATAGAATAATTACAATGGTTTTTCTGCTGTTTTGATAAAAGAAACAGTAAATAATTTTCAAGGTGGTAATACTTATGGCAAAAATAGATCCGTCAAAAGCCAATGAGCTTTTAAACGTTGTCAGCAAAAAGCTGAATATACCTGCCGACGAGCTTAAAAAACAGCTTGAAGCAGGCAAGTTCGACGCTGCTCTTAATAAAATGAGTAAAAGCGATTCTGCAAAATTTAATCAGATAATGAAAAATCCGAAAATGATTGAAAAGCTGATTTCAACGCCTCAGGCATACGCTTTATATAAGAAAATGACTGGCGAAAAATAATAAGACCGGAGCTTGGAAAACAGTGAAGAGGAGGGTGCTTCCGGAAAATGGATGATTTAATGGGAAAAATTCAGGAGGTGCTGTCTGACGAGGAAAGTATGAAGCAGTTAAGCGAGCTTGCCGCTTCACTGTTTCCCTCCTCTGAACAGAATGGAACAGAGGACGGCTGCTCTGACGAAGCTGAGGCTAATGAAGATAAGGAAGACGATTCGTCTAAACAGGGAATTGATTTTGATCTAAGCAAGCTTTTAATGATAGGTCAGGTTATGAGCTCTGTATCTAATGACAAGAATACGGAGCTCTTGCTTGCCCTTCGTCCCTTATTGAAGGAAGAACGTCAGGAAAAGGTAGATAAAGCGGTAAAAATACTTAAACTTTTAGCAGTATGGAGCGTTTTGAAGGACAGCGGAATACTTAGCGATATTTTATGAAGGGAAGGGAATCGGTATTGAATTACAGTCAGTCTGAAATGAATTTTATGCGGCAGGACGCTCTGAGAAGAACAAGGGAGATGCACAGACAGAACAGAATTGATAAAAATAATGTACAAGCTGCAAAAATGCCGGCTTCCCATACTCAAGAGCCTGCGTCGGGACAGGATAAAAGAAAAAAAGCGGATACTCCGCCACAGGAGGGAAAGAAGAATTCAACAGGGGGACTAAACGGTTTATTATCCGGAATCTTTCCTGACGGTAAGCTTGACAATGACAAGATAATTATAATAGCGCTGATAGTTATACTGGCAAAGGAAGGCGCGGATCTTAAACTGCTTTTGGCGCTGGGATATATTTTAATGTAAAATGGAGAAGAATAATGAATGAAACGATTTTTAAAGCGATATGGATTGTAGCCGGAATTATAATGCTTATATTTTATTCTAAAAGAAAGCATACGGTAAGGTCGGCGTTATCGGGAATGCTGAGCGGCTGCGTCGCTCTGGTATTACTGCATTATTTCGGAGGAAGCTTAGGATACGCACCGCCTGTGAATCTCTTTAACACGGCTGTTGCTCTTATTCTGGGAGTTCCCGGAACAGTTATGATTATGGCGGTAAATATTCTTTTATAATGCGTTATATACTATTAAAAATCCCCCGTCTGCAAAAGCAAACGGGGGATAAGCATATAAAAATATGCAGTAAATTACTTGATTTCGATAGTAGCGCCGGCGCCCTCAAGCTTTGTCTTGAGTTCTTCAGCCTCTGCCTTGGAAACGCCTTCCTTGAGAGCCTTAGGAGCTGATTCAACAACTTCCTTAGCTTCCTTAAGTCCAAGACCAAGAGCGTCCTTAACAGCCTTGATAACAGGCATTTTTGCATCGCCGAAGGAAGCAAGAATAACATCGAATTCTGTCTTTTCTTCAGCAGGAGCAGCGCCGCCTGCAGCAGGAGCAGCAGCAACGGCTGCTGTTACACCGAATTCTTCCTGAATAGCGTCAACAAGTTCAGCCAGTTCCATAACTGACAGAGCTTTGATATCTTCAATAAACTTTAAAGTTTTTTCTGAAGCCATGATAATAATCTCCTTTTAATTTACTTGATTTCGAATAAATAAAACGTTATAATAAATATTAAGCCGCTTCGTCTGTTTTGCTGTCCGCAACAGCCTTGAGCAGAGCGGCAAGCTTCTGGATAGGGCCCTGTAAGGAACCGACCAACTGAGCCAGAAGAACGTCCTTTGAAGGAATCTTTGAAAGAGCGACAACGCCCTGCTCATCATAGATCTGACCTTCAACCATGCCTGCCTTGAGATTGAATTTGCCGTCAGTTTCCGACGCAAATTTTCCGAGGATTCTTGCCGGAGCAGTTTGATCGTCGTTTGAAACGGCGATAGCCGTAGTACCCTCTAAAACATTGTCAAGACCTTCAATACCTGCGTTTTTAAGCGCAAAACGCAGCATCGAATTCTTTTCAACGGTGTAATGTACGTTGGATTCACGCAGTTCACGTCTGAGCTTGGTATCTTCTTCAACAGTTATTCCCTTATAATCTACGATTACGAAGGAAACAGCATTTTTGAGAATTTCAGTAAGCTTTTCGACTTTAGCCTTCTTAGCTTCCAATACCTTTTCGCTTGGCATTATAGTTTCACCTCCGATTATTTTATAACCGTATCAAAAGAATAATGCAAAAGCCCTTTTCACAGAGGAAAAGGGCATAAAAAATCATTTTAATGCACATTCCTCGGCTGGATTTACGGATTTCTCCACCAACTGTCTTTAGAATACGATTTGTTTTAACAACTTTAACATTATAGCACACAGTTCATTAAATGTCAAGCGTTTTTTAAAATTACGGCAGCAGCCTGTTTATGTCTCTCGGGAACATGCTGCACATTCTTACGTTAGGAGCGTTGATAATCTTCATAACGAGTCTTTCAAGTCCTATACCGAGACCGCCGTGGGGCGGCAGGCCGTATTTATGAGCCTCAAGATAATATCTGAAGTCGTCCGGATTAAGTCCCTGAGCTTTCATTTTTTCAATCTGTTCGTTATAATCATGGATACGCTGACCTCCGCTGGTGATTTCAAGACCGCGGAAAAGCAGATCGAATTTATAGGCAAGACGCGGATCCTCTCTGTCATTCATAGCATAAAACGGCGGTTTTGAGGAAGGGAAGTGAGTTACAAAAATAAAATCGCTTTCAAAGGTTTCCTTTGCATATTCGCATATTGCAACTTCGTCCTCCGGCTCAAGATCCAGCTTGTTTTTTGAGCCTTTGCTTCCAAGTATTTCCTTAACCTCGAGGAGAGTAACACAGGGGATTTCGTTTATAACCGGAATGTCGGCTCCGAGAATTTCAATTTCATGAGCATAATTATTTCTTAAATAGTCCATTACATATTTCAGCATTGCTGTTTCCATTGACATAACGTCATACATACTGTCTATATAGCCCATTTCAAAATCAAGCCCGATATATTCGTTAATATGCCTTGAGGTAGCATGCTTTTCCGCACGGTAAACCGGTCCTATTTCAAAAACCCTGTCAAAGAATGCGACAGCGGTTTGCTTGTAAAATTGCGGAGACTGATTCAGAAATGCCGGCTTATCAAAATATTCAAGATGGAATATATTTGAGCCGCCTTCCGCTCCCTGAGCCACTATTTTGGGCGTATGGATTTCTGTGAAGTTTTCTTTAAGCATAAATTCTCTGAATCCGTTGCATACGCCCTCCTGAAGCTTAAATATTGCTCGCTCGTATGCGTTTCTCAATGCGACTGAACGGTTATTCAGATTAATGTCAAGGGTACATCCGAGACGTCTGTTAGGAACGTGAAGCGGGTATTCTTCCGCCGGATTAGATATAAGAGAAATGCTTTTTAGGATGATTTCAATTCCGTTGTAGCCTTTTTCATTTTCAGTTACAGTACCGGTGATATTAACAAAAAATCCTTCTTTAAGTCCATCAATACTGTCCGTGCAGTTTTCACCGGAATATATTGTCTGAAGAAGGTATCTTCCCGTTCTGACAACTATAAATGAGAATTCGCTCATATTCCTGATTTTGTAAACGCAGCAGTCGATTGTAATATCTTTTCCTATATTGCTTAAAGCGTCTGAAAGCTCGAATTCTTTTTTTAGCTTGTCGGGGCTTATCTGCATTATATTATTTGACGACGACGGCTTATAAGCTTTAGGATTCTCATAAGCCTTAAGGCCTATTTTAATATCCTCTTCGCTTTTGTCGTTATTATTATCTGATTGATTTGAAACCGGCTTATCAGACAATGATTTTAATTTCTTCTCCAATAATTCTTTTATAGCCTTTGGAGTGCATACGCCCTTTAATTTCTTTGAGCACTGTCCCATCAGGAATCCAAAAACCTTTATTTCTCCGCTGACGTATTGTTCAACAGCCTGTTTATTGGCGGAGAGAATTTCTTCAATTGTTTCTGCCGCCCTTGACATATCGTTTACGATAAGCATTCCTTTTTCATCTGCAATTTGCTCCGGAGATTTTCCGGACGCTATCATTTCACGCAGTATAACCTTTGCGTCGTTTTTGGATACCTTTTCTGCGTCCGCCATTTCAACGAGCTTTGCAAAGGCGTCGGCTGTAAACGGAAGGCTTTCCATTGTTACCTCTCCGAGATTTACACGTCTGAGAAGCTCGACAATTACAAAGTTAGCTATGCTTTTGGGATTGTTATACGCGCCGACCGCCAGATCGTAAAAATCAGAAACGGTCTTCTGATTTACGAGGATTTTAGCGTCGACTTCCGACAGACCGTATTGTTCTGTGTATCTGTCAAGCCGTTTGTGAGGCATTTCCGGAAGCGATGATTTTATATTATCAAGCATTTCGTCCGTGAAATTTACCTGCAATATATCCGGCTCGGGAAAGTAACGATAATCATGTGCGTCCTCTTTTGTTCTCATAGAGGTTGTTTCGCCTCTGTTATCGTTATAGCGTCTGGTTTCCTGTATTACGCGCTTTCCCATATCGAGCAGTCTTGATTGTCTTTTAATTTCGTATTCAATTGCGCGTCCGATTGATTTTAGAGAATTCAGATTTTTGCATTCCGTTCTTGTTCCGAACTCCTTGTCTCCCGGCTTCATAATTGAAACGTTTACGTCGCAGCGCAGCGAACCCTGCTCCATTTTACAGTCGCAGACACCGGCGTATTGAAGCAAAAGGCTTACTTTCTCAAAAAAAGCCTTAGCTTCTTCAGCGGAAGAAATATCCGGCTCTGTAACGATTTCTATCAATGGGACGCCGCAGCGGTTATAGTCTGCAAGCGATACTGCGTTAAAATCGTCGTGTACTAATTTTCCCGCGTCCTCTTCAAGATGTATACGGTTTACTCTTATATTTTTTTTCTTTCCGTTTACTTCGATAGGTACGATACCGTTTATACAAAGAGGTCTTTCAAGCTGCGAAATCTGATATGCTTTTGGAAGATCGGGGTAGAAATAGTTTTTACGGTCAAATACGGAAAATTTATTTATATCGCATCCAAGAGCAAAACCTGCTTTGACCGCGTATTCTACCGCCGTCTGATTTATTACCGGAAGAGTTCCGGGCATGCCTGTGCAGACCGGACAGCATCTTGAATTCGGATCTCCTCCGAATTCAGCGCTGCAGGTACAGAAAACCTTAGATTTGGTCAGAAGCTCCGCATGGATTTCCAGACCAATTACTGGAATATATGATGACATTATTATTTACCCTCCAATCAGACAAGCTTCGGCGCCTTATAGTCGAATATGCGTTCAAAAGCGTCGGCGGCTCCGATAATCGCGGCCTCGTCGAATTTTTTTCCGATAACAGACATACCTATAGGCATTCCTTCGGTGTTATAACCGCATGTTGTAGATATAGCGGGAAGAGAGGCTATATTAACGGTGACGGTACATATATCCGCCTTATACATTTTAGCCGGATCCGCTATATTTTCATCTGCTCCGAACGCTGTGGAAGGAGCGGTCGGAGTCAGGATAATATCGCATTTTTCAAAGATATTGTCGTATTCATTGGAAATTTTCTGCTTTAACGCAAGCGCCTTACCGTAATATGCGTCATAGTATCCGCTTGAAAGGGCGTAATTTCCCAGCAGTATTCTACGCTTTACTTCGCTTCCGAATCCTTCGGATCTGGAATTACAGATAAGCTCGTTGAAGTTTTCTCCGATTTCACTTCTATGTCCGTATTTTATACCGTCATATCTTGAAAGATTAGACGAAGCTTCGGCTGAAGAAATAAGATAATATGCCGGAACGGCGTATTTAAGGCTTGGCATGCTGCATTCTATCAGTTCTGCGCCCATTTCCTCATATTTTTTTGCGGCTGCAATAACTGCGTCGGCAACCTCGCGGTCAATGCCTTCGCCGTAAAATTCCTTTGGAAGCGCGATTTTAACGCCCTTCATGCTTTTTCCGATTGCATACGTATAATCTATTGTCGGATTTTTTGAAGCTGTGCCGTCGTGACGATCATATCCGGCGATTGCGTTGAGAATTATACCGCAGTCATGCGCGTCCTTAGCGACCGGACCGATCTGATCAAGCGAAGATGCAAAAGCTATCAGACCGTATCGTGATACTCGGCCGTAGGTAGGCTTTAAGCCCGTTACGCCGCAGAATGACGCAGGCTGTCTTATAGAACCGCCTGTATCCGAGCCGAGCGAAGCCGCGCATAATGAGGCTGATACGCAGGAGGCGGAGCCGCCCGACGAGCCGCCCGGAACCTTTTTTATATCGTAAGGATTTTTTGTTTTGGCAAAAGCCGAGGTTTGCGTCGAGCCGCCCATGGCAAACTCATCCATACTGGTTTTGCCCAGCAGCACTATCCCTTTGCTGTAAAGCTTTTCCATTACGGTTGCGTTATAGGGCGGTATAAAATTTTCAAGCATTTTTGAAGCGCAGGTAGTTTTTATTCCGTCTGTGCAGATATTATCCTTGACTGCTATAGGTATACCGCAAAGCTCGGGCGCATTTCCGCTGTCAATTCTTTTCTGAGCGTTTTCAGCGTCAAGCAGCGCTTTTTCTTTTGTTACGGTAATGTAGCTTTCAAGCTTTCCGTCATATTTTTCTATTCTGTCGATATAAGAGCACGCAAGCTCGGCGGCGGAAATCTCTTTGCTGTCGAGCAGCTTTCTCATATCTCTTATTTTAAGATTTGTAATATCCATTTCTTAACCTCTGATTAATTTATTCAACTACCTTCGGAACGACAAAACAATCTTCACTGTTCAGAGCGTTCTGAAGTATTTTCTGCGTCGGCATACTCGGTTCTGAGGCGTCTTCGCGCAAATCGTTAAGATAAACGTTTTTATTATCCGCCAGAGCGTCGTATTTAATGTCTATTTCTTTAATAGTATCCATGATTTCAATAATATTGGTCATTTCCTCCGCGGTTTTTTTCAGTTCCTCTTCGGTAAAAGATAATTTTCCGAGCCTGGAGAGATATGAGACCATTTCAAGATCCATAACAAATCCTCTTTTCTGTTAAAATAAACTTATATTTAATTATACAATATTTTAATAGCTATTGCAAGTTTTTTTCCAATTATATTTTAAAATAATGGAAGGCTGTTTATATTATTGACGGATTATGAAAAAATAACGGGTACGAAAGTACCCGTTATTAATTAATTCGAACTTGGCATCAGTGTTCTCGCTATACCGATTGCGTCATAAAGATCTATTTGTCCGTTTAAATCATAGTCGGCGAGATAGGCTTCGAATGAGCCTTCAAAGTTTACGAAATCATTTTTGAATGAGCCGTTAGGATTGCTTTGCCAGATTAAATATTTTGCAATTTTTATGGCGTCGTAAAGGTCGGTTACATTATTGCGGTCAGTATCTCCGGCAAGTCCTACGTTTACGGGAATACTCGCTATTTCAAGAGAACCGAGCATAACAGATATCTCGGTTATACCCTCGGCATAAGCCTTTTCCGGAGTTGATGAAACATTGAAATCGATATCGTTTCCCATAGAATCTGTCAGGGATATTTTATTTTTGAAGGTTCTGTCGGCGGTTGAGAAGAACATGTTTTCATCAAAGTTAAGAAAATATTCTTCGGCAGCGCTGTCGGCGCTTACAGTAACGCGGTTCCCGGCGGCGTCATAAATCTCCGAAGAGCACGAGTCGTCGTTTTGCGGCAAACCGAGAGTAATAATGCAGTTTTTTACATTGCTGTCGCAATAATAGGCGTCTATCAGCTCCGATTCTCCGGCGCTATTATTATCGATAAGAAGCGCTCCCTGAATGGCGTTTGCATCGCTTGCCTTAATTAGCAAATATTTCTCGTCGTTAATGGTAATAGTAGAGCATTCCTCTATTGAAGGAGGCGTGAGGTCTATAATGAATTCCTGAGAAATAATCTCCTTTTGACCGGATATCGGTTTGATTGCCGATAGCTTTAATTCATAGATTTCACCATCGGAAACTCCTGCAAAATCCCAGTTTATTTTATATGAATTGTTAATAGGCTCCTGGTTTTCATCAGCGCTCCATCCTCCGTCCTCCATAATAAATTGTTCGGAATAAACAAGTTCGTGAGTTGAATTACTGTATATTTCCGCCTCTACATTATAGCAGCGTCTTTTAAAACCGAGATACAGGAGCATATTATCTAAAATGTTATCTCCGTTAGGAGAAAAGGAAGGAGTATTTATTATAGTTTCATCAAAAATTCCGGCAACAGCGTTTAATCCAGCCGGATTATAATTTCCGTCAGCCATGATAGACGGATAGAGAGACGGCAGCTTGCGTGAATTATATATAAACGGCTCAAATACTTCAGAATCAGACCATGAGCCGTAAAATCCCATAAAGGGAAGAGTGAGGTCGGGAGCTGATTCGTTTTTCAGATATATATAGCCGTCTATAAACGTTCCGTTAGCGAAATTATCCTGTATGTATTCCGCTTCGTCTGTGCTAATGCTTACGGTTACATTTAAAGCAACGGATTCTCCGGCAGGAACCGTTATTTCTGAAATCTCGGAAAAGCCCTGCTTAAAAGTAGTTTTAGCTTCGATCTTTTTTGTATTCCATGCAAGCTGATCTTCTTCGGAATCATCCCGGAAAACATCTGATGAAAGATTGTAAGTCTGAGCAGTATCAGAAATATTTTTGATATTGAACGTAAAACTGAACGATCCGAGATTTTGGTCCAGACCGTCTCCAAGAGAAATTTTTGGACGGTAATTATCCTTTTGGCTATCTGTGTAAAGATAAGCCGGAGTTTTAATCGCTGATTCTACATTTGCAATTCCGCTGCCCTGAACTCTCGGCGAAGCGATTTCCAGTCCGTCGGAGCTGTAAATCGGCGTAGAGGTAGACATCAAAAGTCTTGCCATAAGTTCGGGGTAATCTGAATTGTTCTGTATTCCGTATTTATCCTTGTTGTCTGTCAGATATTCCTTAAGTAAAGCCGCCATTCCGGTCAACTGCGGAGAAGACATCGACGTGCCCGACATAGGTCCGTATTCGTTTTCGGGATAAGAAGATATGATGTTACCTCCGAATGCGGTTATATCAGGCTTTAAAGTCAGATCCTCCGTGTAATCCCATGAAGAAAATTCACTCATGCTTTTACTGAATGAAGCTATGATTTGTTTTTCTGACGGAAACGTTATTGCTTTATCATTGAATCCTATTAATTCCATTCCGCTTTCATAGGATATGAAACCGGACGGCAGAACAGAGCACTGCGGCGTTAGCAGACCGTTTTCATTGTTATAAAAGATTACCCCTACTGCCCCGTTAGCTTTAGCGTTTTCGGCTTTTTCGTCAAAGGTCAGCTCTCCCCTTGAAATTAAGGCGATTTTTCCTTTGACGTCAATGTTTTTATAATCCTCCGGATAGCCAAGTCCGGGGACGGCGGCGTATTCCATAGTCATATCCGCAAAAGCCGTATTGATATCCTTTGATCCCGACATTATTTCAAAGTTTTTGCCCGACGACGATATTACTCTTTTCTCTGAAACGGTGTTTTCCGCAGAGCCTATTGAAAGAACGGAGGAAATCCCGTTTGGCGTGCCTCCGCTGCTGTAATCGGTATTAATCAAAGAATCGTTTCCCTGATAATTTATTTTGGCGTTGTTGCCGGCAGCCGAGCAAAAAAGAATACCTGATTCCGTCATGTTTTCAATCGCTTCACTTTCATATTTTATAGCGTTGCTATTGACGAATCCTGCGCCCCAGCTCGCGTTTACTATGTCGGCTCCTAAATATGTACAGTCATCGAAAGCTGCAAGCAAGGCGTAGTAGCATAAATTATACGAGGACATCAGCAGAAGCTGCGCATTTGGCGCCGCTCCCTTTGCATTATATTTATCGTCTGTTTCAGCGTTTCCGTTTCCCGCCGCTATACCTGCTACATGGGTACCGTGGAAGTCGTTGGGATTGTTTTTATAATCTATCGAGGTGTCGTTATTGTGGTTTTCATAATTAAAGCGAAACGGTATTTTTTCATTATAATAATAATTACTTCCGTTGTCACTGTCTGCTGAAAGATAAGGGGCTACCGTGCCGATATCTTCCGCACTGAGCCTATAGGAAGCTTCAGATGACGGAGTGCTGATAAATTCGTGAGACAAATCGAATTCGTTGTCGATTATCGCTATAACAGTTGAATCGCCCTTGTTTTCAACCTTGCTTATTCCGGTTTCCTCAAGAATCCTGTCAGTCAGGTCGCTGTAGGACATGGCGGAGGTTTTAGACTGCTTATCCGCTGAGGATGGCTCCTGATTATTATTGTAAAAATCGGATATATAAATATCCTTTAATCCGAGACTGTCCTTGTTATACCAGATTTTCTTATATTCCGATTCCTTTAAGACAACGGAAAATCCATTGTATACCGATGTGTAGTCATAAACGATTTCATTACTTTTGCCTAAAATGCCGTTGATTTTACCGAGAGCCTCACCGTGATCCGCCTTAAGCTTATCATATGCTGTTTTGCCCTCGGCAGTGAATATAAACTGATCCGTTCCGAATTGCTTGGCGTAATCGTAGCATGACAAAGGCTTGTCGTCCAGTGAAACTATACAGTAATAGCTGTTATCCCGCGGAGCCTGCTCGTTATATATAAACGAAGCGTTTGCAATAGTTCCCAGCGCATTAGCTGCAAGTACCGCTGCCGAAAGCGCCGATATAAGCTTTTTCATTAGTTACCTCCGATTTAAAAATATTTCATTTAAAATTATATACCTAAAAGCAAAACAAGTCAAATAAAAGGCCTCCCAAGAAGGGAAGCCTTCAGATTGTTCAATCCTCTGTTTCCTTATATATTTCAGGAAGATTGAAATCCATCAGATCCTCATACGATTCATATTCAGATTCGTTCAAAACTGCGGAAGGGATAAGTCCCGTACAGTCGTTGGCGCTGCCTGCTTCGCTATACATTAAGTCCTCGTAAGCTTTCGTTACCGGACGCTTGTCTTTTTCAGGTTTCATTTTATGCTCCTTCTTAAAATAATATTTCTGCATTTATTTTAAGAAGATTACGGACAATTATTCATAGCTTTATATAAAATAATCTGAGGACGTTCTTATTTCGTCATAAGTTTTTTAAATCTTTCCATTGCTTCTATTGTATTTTCCCTGTCGCCGAACGAGGTAAGTCTGAACCAGCCTTCTCCGTTCTTTCCGAAGCCCTCGCCCGGAGTTCCGACAACGTAAATATTATTTATCAGATAATCAAAGAATTCCCAGCTTCCCATACCGTCCGGGCATTTAAGCCATATATACGGCGAATTTATTCCGCCCGTATATTTTATTCCAAGCTCGTCCATTGTTTTTGAAATAATTTTAGCGTTTTCCTGATAGTACGCTATATTTTCCTTTATCTGTTTTCTACCCTTTTCCGAAAAGACGGCCTTTGCCGCGCATTGAACAGGGTAGGATACTCCGTTGAACTTGGTGGAAAGTCTTCTGTACCAAAGCTTGTATATATTAACTCCGTCAAGAACAAGCTCTTTAGGTATAACTGTATAGCCGCATCTTGTACCGGTAAATCCGGCGGTTTTTGAAAGAGAGCACATTTCAATAGCGCAGGTCCTTGCCCCTTCAATTTCCAATATGCTTCTGGGAACGTCGTCTTCAGTTATAAACGCTTCATATGCGGCGTCGTAAATTATCAGCGAGTTATTTACATTGGCATAATCAATCCATTCCTTTAGCTGAGCCTTTGTATAGCACGAGCCTGTCGGGTTATTAGGAGAGCAAAGATAAATTATATCGGCCTTTACGTCCGGATCGGGCATAGCGCAGAAACCGTTTTCTTCGTTTGCGTCGGCATAAAGGATTTTTCTTCCGGCCATTATATTTGAATCGACATATACCGGATAGACCGGATCGGTAACAAGAACCGTGTTGTCGGCTGAAAATATATCGCCGATATTTCCGGCGTCGCTTTTTGCTCCGTCGTTTATAAGAATTTCGTCCGGTGATACGCTGACGCCGAAGCTTTCATAATATTCGGATATAGCTTCTCTTAAAAATCCGTAGCCCTCATAATCGGGATAACCTTTAAAGGTTTCCTTAACGCCCATTTCATCGCAGCCCTTTTTCATGGCTTCAACAACGGCCGGCGCAAGGGGCAGCGTCACGTCGCCGATTCCAAGCCTTATTATTTTTTTGTCAGGATTTTTCGCGGTAAATTCATTGACTCTTTTAGCAATCTCTGCAAAAAGATAGCTTGGCACAAGGTTTTCAAAATTTTTGTTTACTTTTGTCATTTTATAACTCCTTTATTTTATATGGCTTATATCAATTTCCCCGTCGCAGATAAAAGCGGCCGGCCCTTTCATAATTACGTTTCCGTCTTCGTTCCAGACTATATTGAGATCGCCTCCTCTGAGACGAACAGTAATTTCTTCCCCTCTGCTGCAAAATCCGTTTAATACCGAAGCGACTGCCGAAGCGCACGCTCCCGTTCCGCAGGCAAAGGTTTCTCCGCTGCCTCGTTCCCAGACTCTCATATGAAGAGTATGGGAATTTTCAACCTTGATAAATTCAGTATTTATTCTGTCAGGAAAAAGTTCGTTATATTCAAAGAGCGGTCCGACGCTTTCAAGATTCAAATCGTCAATTGAATCAAAATAAACGACGGCGTGAGGATTTCCCATAGAAACGCAGGTTATTTTATACTCTGTTCCTCCGATTATTACCGGCTCGGAAATGAATTTTTCCTTATCGGAATTAACCGGTATTTCTCTCGGAAGTAAAACCGCCTGTCCCATATTTACTTCTACCGATTCAACCTTTCCGTTTACAGGAAACAGCTTTAGATATTTTATTCCTGAATTAGTTTCAAGCGTCAATTCTGTTTTACCGGTCATGCCCTTGTCGAATACATATTTTCCTATGCATCTTGTTGCGTTTCCGCACATCATAGCCTCTGAACCGTCCGCATTGAAAATTCTCATTCTGAAATCAGCCTTATCGGACGGAAGTATGAGAACAAGACCGTCAGAACCGATTCCTTTATGACGGTCGCTTACATAAACCGAAACCTTTTCCGGATTTTCAACCTTTTCTTCAAAGCAATTGATGTAGATATAATCGTTTCCGATTCCGTGCATTTTAGAAAATCTCAACTAAACCTCTCCTTTTTATAAATCTTACCATTTACAAGTATATAATATTTTCAGAAAAAAATCAATAACCGCCGTCTTTAAATGACAATTTTTTATTTTTTATAAGAAAATCGGCGTTTATTTTAACGTTTTATTAATTTTCAATAGGCGAAGCGTTTATTTTGAACATTTTGTGTGAAAAATATTTATCAATAAACAAAGGAATCCGCGGTATCCGATTTTTCTTGACAAAAGCCGTTTTTTAGGATATACTGAAATTTACGGTGTAAAATTATGTAAATATAATTTTACAACTTTTTAATAGGAGGAAAACTGTGAAAAAAATTATAACCTACGGAACGTTCGATCTGCTCCACTACGGTCATATAAATTTACTCCAGCGGGCAAAAGCGCTGGGGGATTATCTTATAGTTGCTCTTTCGACTGACGAATTTAACTGGAATTCAAAACAGAAAAAATGCTATTTTACTTATGAGCAGAGAAAGCGGCTTCTTGAAGCCGTAAGATACGTCGACCTTGTTATTCCGGAGAAAAACTGGGATCAGAAAATAAACGATGTAAAGGAATTTAAAGTAGACGCTTTTGTCATGGGGGACGATTGGACCGGTAAATTTGATTTTCTTAAGGATTACTGCGAGGTAGTATATCTTCCGAGGACTCCTGAGATTTCTACAACTCAGATCAAACAGGATTTGAAATAACGGTTTTAAGGAATACGCCGGTTATTCCGCATAATATTTTTTGACATTTTTACGGAGGATGTTAAATGGCGTTAAAGAAGAGTGCAAAAAAAATTCTGAATAAAATCAAAACACGTATCTGGTTCAGCTTGTATTACGGTATTTATCAGAAATCAAAGCTTGATAAAAACCTGGTGCTGATCGAATCAAGAAGCGGATCTGATCTTGCCGGTAATATACTATATATTACGAAGGAGCTTTATGAGAATCCGGATTACAGGCGTTTAAAGCTTTGTATATCGGCTAAGTCATTCAAATTTCAGGAAGTAAGAGCTATTCTAAATCATTATAAAATAAAGAAAATAAAGATGCTTCGCGCGGAATCAATCAGATATTATAAATTTGCATCAAAAGCAAAATACCTTGTAAACGATACTTCATTTCCGAGAAGATTTATAAAAAAGGAAGGCCAGATAATTTTAAATACCTGGCACGGAACTCCCCTTAAAAATATGGGAAGAGACGTGGAGTCAGAGGTATATAATATGGGAAACGTTATGCGAAATCTTATTTTTGCCGATTATCTTATATTCCCTAATGAATATATGAAGGAAAAAATGGTAAGCGCATATATGCTTGAAAATTTAAGCGGAGCGACAGTTTTAAACGAAGGCTATCCGAGAAATTCGGTTTTTTTCGATAATAAAAGAAGGGAAGAGCTAAGGAAGAAATTCGGACATGAGAATAAGGAAGTAATTGTTTATATGCCGACATGGCGCGGAAAGGTCAACAGCTTTGATACTGACCGTGTGATTTTTGAGACGGAACAGTTTCTTAATCAGATGGACGAAAGACTTAATGATAATCAGGTTTTACTTGTTAAGTATCATCCTCTTATGAAGATTGATTTTGACGGCGGTAAATACCGGCATATAAAATCATTTCCTATGGGCTATGAGTATTATGAAATACTTAATACTGCCGATATTTTAATTACGGATTATTCGAGCGTATTTTATGACTTTGCCAATTCCGGCAGAAAAATAATATTGTATACGTATGACAAGGAAGAGTATTTCCGTGACAGAGGGGTTTATGTTTCTCTCGACGATTTTCCATTTCCGCAGGCGGAAAATGTAGACGGTCTTATGGAAGCTATTAATTCGCCGAAGGACTATGACGATACGGAATTCAGGAAGAAGTACTGTACGTATGATAACCCTGAAGCTGCCAGAAAAATCTGTCAGCGTGTATTTCTCGGCAAAAAGGTTACAAATGAAGAAAGGATCGTGCCGAACGGCAAGAAGAATGTGCTTATTTATGCCGGCGACCTGAATAAGAACGGGATTACAACTGCGATGCTCTCTGTACTTGATAATATTGATCTTGATAAATATAACTATTATATCTCTTTTAGAGAAAGGAATCTGCGCGCAGATCCTCTGCGTACAAAGGTTATACCTGAAAGAGTGGGTATAATACCTATAAGCAGCGAGGTATTTTTTGATATCAAAACAGCAAGAGCCTATAATTCAATGGTTAAGCATGGCAGAGAAACGAAAAAAAACAAAAAAATACTTGGACAATCATATTCAAGAGAGATCAGACGGCATTTTTACGGTATAAAATTTGATCATGTAATACATTTTAATGGGTATGAAAATAATATAATTATAATGCTTACGCAGTTTGATGCGAGAAAAACTATTTTTGTGCATAATGATATGGTACAGGAAATCGAAACCAGAAATAATCAGAGCGAATATCTGCTGCGTTGGGCTTATAACGTATGCGATAATGTTGTGGCGGTTTCTGAGGATATTGTGGAACCAACTTATCAGATAAGCGGAAGAAAGGATAACATTAAAGTTATAAGTAATTTTCATAATCATGAATTAGTTATTCTTAAAGGAGATATGCCGGTTGAATTTCAGAAGGATACTGAGATTTTCTGTCCTCATGCCAATGGCATTAATCATATTTTGAATTCAAACGGAATAAAATTTATTACAATAGGTCGTTTTTCTCCTGAAAAAGGACATTTTCGTCTGATAGACGCTTTTGAGGCTTTTCACAGAGATTATCCGGAATCTAAGCTCATAATTATCGGAGGAGCCGGCAATCTTTACGGAAAAACTATTCAAAAGGCAAGAAACACAGACTGCTGGGACGATATAGCTATAATAAAATCTGTGCAGAATCCTATGCCTATACTGAAAAGGTGCAGCATGTTTATTTTATCATCTGTATATGAGGGACTGGGATTAGTAATGCTGGAGGCAGATTCTCTTGGAATACCTGTTTTTTCTACTGATGTACATGGTCCGAGCAACTTTTTGAAAAAATACGGCGGATATCTTGTAGAGGACAGTACGGAGGGTATTCTTCAGGGAATGTATGATTATGCTAACGGGAAAATAAAGCCCATGAATATAGATTACGCTGCAAGAAATGCTGATATAAGAAATAAGCTTGAAGAAATATTATAATTGAAGAGGCTTGTCCGTTACGGACAGGCCTCGTCTTGTTGAAAATTACGTTATACGGATATTTATGAATGTAATTAACATGTAATGTAATATATATATATATATTACCCTGAAGTAAAAGTAATTTTAAGATTGGGATTTTTATTTTTTCCGTCTGTTTCTTGCCGTCTAATTTATATACTTCTTATTTTACAGGAAGTTTAATTGACATTAAATGTGAAATCGATTATAATTAAAATAAGTGTATAAATTCACCGCTGAGAATAATAATATTATTATTTGAATGAAAGGCGGATTTGAATGAAATCACAGGATTATGATGAAAACGAAAAAAATAACAACGATAAAGACGACGAAAACGGAGCTTCGGATACGGACGAAAGTCTTGACCGTGCGGAACTGATAGAAAAAACCGGCGAGGTTGTTTCTCATAATGCAAAGCACCTTATCCATTGCCTTACTGTTATAGGACAGGTGGAGGGACATTATGTTCTTCCGTCGCAGAATAAGACCACAAAATACGAACATATAATGCCGGCTCTTGTTGCGATAGAACAGGACAGAACTATTGAAGGGCTGGTTATTATACTGAACACAGTCGGAGGCGACGTCGAGGCGGGACTGGCAATTGCGGAGCTTATAGCGGGCATGAAAACGCCGACCGTATCCCTTGTTGTCGGGGGCGGTCATTCAATCGGCGTTCCCCTTGCAGTCAGCGCGATGAAGTCGTTTATCGTTCCGTCCGCGACTATGACCATACATCCGGTAAGAATGAACGGACTTGTTTTGGGAGTGCCTCAGACGCTTTCATATTTTGATAAAATGCAGGACAGAATCGTGAACTTTGTAACGGCAAACAGCGGTATAAGCGAGGATGATTTCAGAAGTCTCATGATGAAGACAGGAGAACTTGTAATGGATGTCGGAACCGTTGTTGACGGAGCAAAGGCCGTTGAAATCGGACTTATAGACAGCTTAGGCGGATTAAGCGACGCTATCGAGTGTCTTTATGATCTTATAGAACAGTCCGGAGAAAAATATCCTGACAACGAGGAAAACGGAGAGGATGAAAAATGATTATTCATACAATAATAGATCCTTTGGATATATTTTACGAGGAGCCAAAACAGCCTGAGGCGAAAAACTCAGAATCGTTTTCTACCGATCCTTATTTTTTTCTTCAGAAAGACGAGTATTACAAAAATTATATTCAAAAGGCGGAATGAGCTTTTTTATCGCTTGTAAAAACTCATACGTCAGGCAATACGGCCCGCCGCTGCCATGAAGCGGCTACGGCGGTACATATTAAATCTCTGAGAGCCGCATGAGATTTTGTTAGGTTATGTATCGGTCGGTGCGGCAGAAGGAGATAAATATGTCATTTTTAGAAGCTTTAATGCAGGGAATTATCCAGGGGCTTACGGAATTTCTTCCGGTATCAAGCTCAGGTCATCTATCGCTTTATCAGCATTTTACCGGAAATAACGGGGAAGGCGCTTTGCTTTTTTCAGCCGTGCTTCATCTTGGTACGCTGGTTGCAGTTTTTATTGCATTCCGAAAAACAATCTGCGAGCTGTTAGTTGAACTGTTTTATCTTATTAAAGATATATTTACGGGAAAATTCAAGTGGAAAGCCATGAATCCTCAGAGAAGGGCTATTATTATGATGGTTATATCGCTCGCTATGCTAATACCGTTTTACATATTTAAGGATTACTTTGAAAGAGCTGCCGAGGACAGCGATATTATAATCGAGGGTTTATGCTTTCTTTATACCTCCGTTATTCTTTTTATTTCTGACAGATGCGTTAAGGGAAATAAAAAGTTCGGCGATATAACAACAAAAAACGCCGTTACGGTCGGAACATTTCAGGGAATTGCTCTTCTGCCCGGAATTTCGAGATCTGGATCGACAATATCCAGCGGTCTGTTCTGCGGCTTTGAGAGAGAAACGGCGGTGCAGTATTCATTTATTCTCGGCATACCCGCAATACTCGGCGGCTGTCTGCTTCAGGTAAAGGATGCCGTTGAGCAGAAGGCTCTTGAGTTTGATTTTGTGAATTTTGCTGTTGGTTTTATAGTATCTGCAATTGTTGGAATATGTGCGATTAAAATGGTGAATTGGCTTGTTAAATCGGATAAGTTCAAGGTTTTCGCTATATATACGTTTATTTTAGGAATCGCAGTTATAGGAATAGGTATATTTGAGCATTCAGTTGGAATGAATATAGTGGAATACTTTAAATAAAATCTGGAAAGGACAATGAAACGTGGCGGAGGGGAAAAAGAAAAGTACTGCTTCGGCAAAAAAAAATACAGCTAAAAAAGCAGATACAAAAAAAGCCGCGTCAACCGCTAAAAGGAGCAGGACTGCGGTTCAGGCGCAGAAGGATCCGGTTAATCAGTTTTGGTCTGTCATATTGTTTGCTTTCGGAATACTGATTTTTTTGTTTACCGTTATAAGCGGCAGCAGCGGATGGCTTTTTATACATAATCTTTTAAGAGGACTTTTTGGCATAGCCGTATTTCTGGTGCCTGTTATTTTGATTTATACCGCTCTGCTCATCAGTATGGAAAAATCGCAGCAGACCGTAGCAGGGCGCGCCGCTTGGGGAGTAGGACTTACTCTTCTTAGCAGCTCTGTCGTACAGATAATGTTTGTAGGAGAAGCGGACGGCAATACTTTTACTGAGAAATGCAGGTTTCTCTATGAATCCGGATTACAGCTTGAGGGCGGAGGTTTATTAAGCGCGCTTATTGCTTGGCCGCTTATAAAAATATTCGGAAGCATAGGCTCGAAGATCATTGTATGCATATTGCTGTTTATATTTATAATGCTGCTTTCAAATCTGACCTTATTTCAGTTCTTCGGCGTTTTCTATAAGCCGTTTGTAAAAATGTATTATTCGCTGCGGGCAATTAGGGAGGAAAATAAAATACTGGACGCATACGAAGAATGGGAGTATGACGAGGAGCAGGAGGCTATAAATCTTGCGAATTCCGGCGGAGTGGAAACTGATACGGTTCCGGATGACTTTGCGGTTGACGTTCCCGTCAGCGATGAACCGATCGTTCCTCCGGATTTTCAGCCGTCTGAGCCTGCGGGGCTGCCCGATTCGGAAATCGACATACCTATAGACGGAACGGGAGCTTCAGTTACCGAAGGTTTGTCCGGTAAGCCAAAAAAGGATATGCCGTCAGCGGCAAAAAATAATTTGTCCGAGACGGAAACGGATAAGCCGGCGCTCAGCGAGCTTGACGCTCTTGTAGAAAAGGCCGTAGTCGGAGGAGAAAAGGATAATGAGCCGGAAAATTTTGCTGAAAAGGCTGAAAGGGCGGCAATGTCTGCTCCTGAGAAGAGCGATATTAGGCTGACGCCTGCAAAGAAATATATGCTTCCTCCTATTGATCTGCTTAGCAGGAGCGTTTCTAAGGCAAACGATCCGGCAGCAGCTTCAGAGCTCAAGGAAAAAGCGGATACTCTTATTAGTACTCTGAAAAGCTTCGGCGTTATTGCAAGGATTGTAGCTATTCAAAGGGGACCAAGAGTTACACGCTATGAAATACAGCCGGCGGCAGGCGTAAAGGTATCAAAAATAACCAATCTTTCAGACGACATTGCTCTAAACCTTGCGGCGGCAGGCGTTCGTATTGAAGCGCCGATACCCGGCAAGGCAGCGATAGGCATAGAAATACCTAACACTAATCAGGACATAGTTTCAATACGCGAGGTTATTGAAAGTCAGGAATTTAAAAATGCCAAGAGTAAGCTTGCATTTGCAGTCGGCAAGGACATAGCCGGTAACATTATTGTAGGCGATATTGCAAAAATGCCTCATATGATTATTGCGGGTACTACCGGTTCCGGTAAATCCGTATGTACGAATTCTATAATAATGTCGCTGCTTTACCGTTCGGCTCCCGACGAGGTAAAGCTGATTCTTATTGATCCTAAAATGGTTGAATTTACAACCTATAACGGAATACCTCATCTTCTTATTCCGGTTGTAACTGATCCAAGACAGGCGGCGGGAGCGCTTAACTGGGGCGTTCAGGAAATGCTGAGGAGATATAAGCTTTTTGCTGATAATAACGTCAGGGATCTCGGAGGATATAATGAAACGGCGGAAAAGAAAGGTCTTGAAAGACTTCCTCAGATTGTTATTGCAATTGATGAATTTTCAGACCTTATGATGGCGGCGTCTAAGGAGGTTGAAGATTCTGTCTGCCGTCTGGCGCAGATGGCGAGAGCGGCGGGAATGCATCTTATTATAGCTACACAGCGGCCTACGACTGACGTTATAACCGGTCTTATTAAGGCGAATATTCCAAGCCGTATAGCATTGTCTGTTCAGTCGCAGGTTGATTCAAGGACCATTTTGGATACGCAGGGAGCGGAAAAGCTGTTAGGCTACGGAGACATGCTTTATTATCCGAACGGTATGCAGAAGCCTCTTCGAGTTCAGGGATGCTTTTGCTCGACTAACGAGGTTGAATCCATTGTCGGTTTTATCAAGCGCGAATCCGAGTCAGAATACAATACGGACATTATTCAGGCAGTTGAACAGAGTATGCCTGCGGAAAAAGGAGAAAAAATTGATTCGGCCAGCGATCTTACAGGCGACGGCGACGAGATTCTGATTGAAAAGGCCATAGATGTGGTTATTGAAATGGGGCAGGCGTCCACGTCGTCGCTGCAGAGGAAGCTAAAGCTTGGATATGCAAGAGCAGCAAGAATTATAGACGAGCTTGAAAATATGGGAGTCGTGGGACCTTACGAGGGAGCTAAGCCGAGGAAGGTTCTTATGACGAAGCAGCAGTGGGCTGAAAGAAGAATGAATAAAAAGGCAGAGTAAAAAGAGGTATTTAATGAACGGATTTCTTCCGCTTTCACGCGGAGATATGGAAGAACGCGGAATAAAGCAGTTTGATTTTATATATGTGACGGGCGACGCTTATGTCGATCATCCCAGCTTTGGCGCGGCTATAGTTACCCGTCTGCTTGAATCTCTTGGATATACAGTCGGAATAATTTCTCAGCCCGACTGGAAGAGCGAACGGGATTTCAAAATATACGGAAAGCCGAGACTGGCGTTTCTTGTTACCGGCGGTAATATAGATTCTATGGTTGCTCATTATACGGCGGCTAAAAGGAAACGTTCCGACGACGCTTATACTGCCGGAGGAAAGGCGGGAAAGAGACCCGACAGGGCAGTTATTGTATACTGTAAGAAAATACGGGAAATTTACGGGAACGTTCCTATAGCTATAGGCGGACTTGAGGCTTCTCTGCGCAGGTTTGCTCATTATGACTATTGGGACGATTTAGTAAGACCTTCGATTCTTTTGGACAGCGGCGCCGATCTCCTGATGTACGGTATGGGCGAGCATCAGATTGAAGAGCTTGCCAGACGTCTTGACGGCGGTGAAAGTATATCCAATATACATAATATCAGAGGTACCTGTTATCTTACCGAGCCTATAAATACTCCTATCGGCGCGGCTGAATGCGCGTCTTATGAACAGGTAAAGGAAAATAAGAAGGCGTATGCAAGATCATGCAGGCAGCAATATGACCAGCAGGACGAGGTTTATGGAAAAACCGTTATACAGCGTCACGGAAAAATGATGCTTGTTCAGAATCCGCCTTCATATAGCCTGACTACCGAAGAGCTTGACAGGATTTACAGTCTTCCTTATATGAGGGCGTATCATCCTTCGTATGAAAGCGTCGGGGGAGTGCCGGGAATAGAAGAGGTCAAGTTTTCAATTACACATAACAGGGGCTGTTTCGGCTATTGCAATTTTTGTTCGATCGCTCTTCATCAGGGGCGAAGGATAACATGCAGAAGCGAAGAATCAATACTTGACGAGGCAAGAAGACTTACTGAAATGCCAGATTTTAAAGGCTATATTCACGACGTTGGAGGTCCGACGGCAAATTTCAGAAAACCTTCCTGTGAAAAGCAGATTAAGCTGGGGCTTTGCAAGGGAAAGAAGTGTCTTGCTCCGGAGCCGTGTCCGAATCTTGAAGCGGATCACAGTGAATATATTGATATTTTAAGAAAATTAAGAAAAATCAAGGGCGTAAAAAAGGTGTTTATCCGTTCAGGAATAAGATACGATTATCTGATGGAGGACGAGAGCGACGAATTTATAAAAGAGCTTATAAAAAATCATGTAAGCGGCCAGTTAAAGGTGGCTCCGGAGCATTGCTCGGCAGCGGTGCTTGATAAAATGGGTAAGCCTCATATAGAGGCATATAAAAAATTTCAGAAAAAGTTCTATGAAATAACCAAGGGAATAGGTAAGGAGCAATATCTGGTTCCTTATTTAATGTCGTCTCATCCGGGCAGCACTCTGAAGGAAGCTATTGAATTAGCGGTATTTCTTAAAGAAAACAATATGCGGCCGGAGCAGGTCCAGGATTTTTATCCTACACCGGGAACGCTTTCAACGTGCATGTTTTATACCGGACTTGATCCCTATACCATGGAGGAGGTCTACGTTCCCAGAACTCCGGAGGAAAAAAAGATGCAGAGAACCCTTCTGCAATATTTTAAACCGGAAAACAAGAGAATCGTTATTTCTGCTCTGAAAAAAGCCGGAAGAACCGATTTGATAGGCTATGGAAAAAACTGTCTTGTTACGCCTGAAAAGAATATAGGAAAAGCTGAAAAAAAGAATAATCGTAACGTTAGGAAGGTCGGGGGAAAATGGCGGAACACAAAAGGAAAGAAAAAGTAAGCAGAGGATTTACAGCCCGTATAGCCGCTTTATTTACAGTTATTTTAATAGACCTTTCGGCAGCCCATTTCCTTGGTATATTTACCTTTGAGGATTGGAAAGAGTTGTTCGGAGAAAGCAATCCTATACATACTGAGGGTACGGCTGAAGTACATTTTATCGACGTGGGGCAGGGTGATTGTACGTTTGTTATATCTGACGGCAAAACGCTGCTTATCGATACCGGCGAAAAAGAATATGCTCAGAAAATATGCGAATATATAGGGAATCAGGGAATAGATAAGATAGATTATATGCTGCTTTCTCATCCGCATTCCGATCATATGGGAGGCGCGTCGGAAATTATTGATAATATTGATGTTGAGAATATAATATTGCCAAAACTTGCAGACGACATGACTCCGACCTCCAAATTTTATGAAAGCTTTCTTTTGAGTGTTAAAAACAATGGACTCAAGCTTACTGCGGCCTTACCGGGAAGCATTTATGAAATCGGAGAATGTAAGCTTGAAATTCTTTCCCCCGTAAATGAATACAGCGATTTAAACAATTTTTCAGCGGCCGCTGTGCTTACTCACGGCGCGGATAGTTTTTTATTTACGGGAGATATTGAAAAAAAGTCTGAAAAGGATATAATAGAAACAGGACGTCTTTCACAAATCGACGTGCTTAAAGCCGCGCATCATGGAAGCAGCACTTCCAACAGCAGGGAGTTCCTTGAAATAACTGATCCTGATTATGCGGTTATAATGTGCGGTCAGGGTAATTCATACAATCATCCGAATAAGGACGCTGTTGAAAGAATCAGAAAGCATACAGACCGGATTTACAGAACCGATTTAGACGGTACTATAGTCTTTACATCGTCAGAGGACGGATTTAAGATAAAAACTGAGAAGGGGGAATAGAACTTGCTTATACTTGAAAGGTTTGAGGATCGTTTTGCAATTATAGAAAACGGAGATAAACGGCTGGAGGTTGACATAAGCTCCGTCGCTCCCGAAGTCAAAGAAGGCGACGTTCTTATTATGATAAACGGCAGATATGTTGCTGATAAAGAAGCGACGATCAGACGCAGAAAAGAAATAATAAAGCTGCAAAACGGATTATGGAGCTGACAATGGACGCTGAAGTAATTATAATAGGCGGAGGAGCCGCCGGAGCAATGGCGGGGATACATTCCGGAAGGCTTGGAAATAAGACGATAATTCTGGAGCCTAACGGGAGGATCGGAAAAAAGCTTCTTATAACCGGCAAGGGAAGATGCAATGTAACAAATAACTGCTCAAGCGAAGAGCTTATAAGGAATATACCCAGAAATTCCAGGTTTCTCTACAGCGCCTTTTCACAGTTTTCTTCTGAAGACGTTATGAATTTCTTTGAATGGTCCGGCGTTCCTCTTAAAACGGAAAGGGGAAACAGAGTTTTTCCGGTAAGCGATAAGTCGTCCGATATTGTTGACGCTATGGAACGCGAGCTACGTTCGGCAGACGTAAAAATAATACCTGAAAAGGCGGAGGGTTTAATTATTGAAAACGGAATCTGCCGCGGTGTGAAAACCTCCGGTAAGAACTATTATAGTCGCTCGGTTCTTATTGCAACAGGAGGCAAATCTTATCCTCAGACCGGTTCCCGGGGCGGAGGCTATGCAATCGCTGAATCAGCGGGACATACGGTGACAAAGCTTGAGCCTGCGCTTATTCCCCTTGTATGCGAAGAAAAATACTGTTCTGATATGATGGGGCTTTCTTTAAAAAATGTTAATCTTTCGCTTTACGACGGCGAAAAAAAAATATACGGCGATATAGGAGAAATGCTTTTTACGCATTTTGGAATATCCGGTCCTCTTGTATTGAGCGCAAGCTCTCATATTGAACAGATCACACCCGGAAGATATACTGTTAAAATTGATCTTAAGCCGGGTCTTACTGATCAAAAGCTTGATTTAAGGATTCAAAGGGATTTCAGTGAAAATATAAACCGCATATTCGGAAATTCCTTGTCAAAGCTTTTGCCTGCCAAGCTTATACCGGTAGCAGTCAGACTTTCCGGCATAAACGGCGACCGCAGAATAAATCAGGTTACCCGCGAGGAACGTCTAAAGCTTGTTCAGCTTCTTAAGGCTTTTCCGGTAACGGTAAAGGCATTTCGTCCTATCGAAGAGGCTATAGTGACAAGGGGAGGGGTTGACGTTCGTGAAATCAATCCTAAAACTATGGAATCAAAGTTGGTCAAATCCTTGTTTTTTGCCGGAGAAATTATAGACGCGGACGGCTATACGGGAGGATTTAATTTGCAGATTGCCTTTTCAACCGCATATTGCGCCGCGATGAATATGTAATAAAAATAAAATGGAGATAATTATGATAAATGTTGCAGTAGACGGTCCCGCCGGCGCGGGAAAAAGCTCCATCGCTAAAGCGGTGGCTGAGGAAATAGGATTTATTTATGTTGATACGGGAGCGCTTTATCGTTCCGTCGCTCTTTATGCCTTGGAAAACGATTTGGATAACGATTCGTTAATAGCTTCGTTATATAAAATAAACATTAGACTTGAATTTATAAACGGAAGTCAGCATGTGATATTAAACGAAGATGACGTTTCGGACAAAATCAGAACCTCGGACGTATCAATGAATGCGTCAAAGGTTTCCGCGCTGCCGGAGGTAAGAAAATATTTATTTGATTTGCAGAAAAAAATAGCCGCTGAAAATAATATTATAATGGACGGCAGAGATATAGGGACAGTTGTGCTGCCGGACGCTGATTTAAAGGTGTTTCTGACGGCTTCCGCTGAGGAAAGGGCGAATCGGCGTTTTTTGGAGGTAAGAGATAGTAATATAACGTATGAAAAGGTTCTGGAGGAAATAAAACAGCGTGATTATAACGATATGCACAGGGATATTTCACCGTTGAGGCAGGCGGACGACGCTGTTTTACTGGACACTACCGGAATGACGATAGACGAGGTTAAAAATAAGCTGAAAGCAATGATTGCTGAAATTAATAAATAAATGGAATTGGTGAAATGAAATGAATATTTTTTTCAGATGTCTTTATGGATTCGTTAAAGGAATATATTACTTTGCTTATCATGTGAAGGTTGAAGGGCGTGAAAATCTTCCGTCCGGCAGCTATGTAATAGCGTCTAATCACAGAAGCTACGCCGATCCTCCGTTGATTGCGGTTACGTCTGGATGCAGTAAATTTTCCTTTGTCGCTAAAGCCGAGCTTTTCCGAAACCCGCTTTTCGGATGGCTTATCAGAAAACTGGGAGCGTTTCCCGTTTCGAGGGGAACCGGAGATCTTTCCGTTATTGACGATTCGGTGTCAAAAATAAAAGATGGCAGACGTCTTGTTATTTTTCCGGAGGGTACAAGAAGCAAGACCGGCAAGGTAGGAAAGGGTAAAACGGGGGTGGCTCTGATTGCCGCAAGAGCCGGCGTTCCGGTTGTTCCGGCGGGAATAGTTTATAACGGAAAGCTGCGTTTCAGATCCAGGGTAACAGTAAGATACGGCAAGCCTATACATCCGGCAGAGCTTAGCCTGAGCAGCGAGCCGACGCCTCATGAGCTTAAGGAAATAAAAGGAAAGATAATGAGGTCTATATCTGATCTTGTTGAGGGAGAATAAAATGGCTGAAATAAAAACAGCAAAGACCGCCGGCTTTTGCTTCGGCGTTGACAGGGCGGTAAAGCTTGTATATGAGGAGCTTGAAAAGTACGGCGGCAGAGTCGCAACTCTCGGTCCCATTATTCATAACCGTGACGTAGTGGAAGATCTTAAGAAAAAGGGCGTGCGGATCATTGAAGACGTCGGAGAGCTTGATGAAAATGAAAAAGCTGTCATACGTTCTCACGGGGTGGGAAGGAAAATATATGACGAGCTTTCACAGAAGGGAAACGATTATATAGACGCTACATGTCCTTTTGTTGCAAGGATTCATAAAATAGTGCGTGAAAAATCAGAAGAGGGATATTATATACTTATTGCGGGAGACGAAAGCCATCCGGAGGTTCAGGGAATTGTGGGGCATTGCGGTGAGAATTGCTTTGTTTTTAAGGATGAAACTGAATTAAAGGATTTTTTTGAAAAAAAATATAAGAATTTAGAAAAAAAGCTTGCAATTGTTGCGCAAACAACGTATAATATATTAGTATGGGGAGAGTGTCTAAAGGTTATTCCCAAGGATAATGAAAATATCCTTGTTTTCGACACGATATGCAATGCAACTTCACGGAGGCAGTCCGACGCAGCTTTGCTCTCTAAAGAGGTTGATATAATGATCGTTGTGGGCGGCAGAAACAGTTCAAATACAATAAAATTATTTAATGTATGTTCGGAAAACTGCTGCTCATATCATATAGAAAATTCGGACGAGCTTTATACATTAAACCTGAATAATGCTGAAAAAATAGGCATTACTGCCGGGGCATCCACACCGGCTTATATAATTAAGGAGGTACAAAATACCATGGCTGAAATTTTAGAGGACATTAATTTTGAGGAGGCGCTTGAGCAGTCCTTCAAGAAAGTACATACAGGAGAGCGTGTTAAAGGCTATATTGCAGCGCTTAACAACAGTGAAGCAATTGTAGATATCGGAACAAAGCATACCGGTTATGTTCCGCTTTCTGAACTGACGGACGATCCTATGAAGAAACCTTCTGACGTTGTAAGCGTCGGCGACGAGGTTGAGCTCATTGTTACTAAGATCAACGATCAGGACGGCATTGTTATGCTTTCAAAGAAAAAGGTAGACGAGCTTGTCGGCTTTGACAATATAACCAAGGCTAAGGACGAGGATAAGGTCGTAGAGGGCGTTGTTCAAAACGTTGTCAAGGGCGGTATACTCGTTTCAGTTGACGGAGTCAGGGTTTTTGTTCCGGCTTCACAGACAGGATTAAGCAGAGATAAGAATCTTGAGGAGCTTCTTAAAAAGAAGGTAGAGCTTAAGATTATCGAGGTTAATGAGTCGCGCCGCAGGGCAGTAGGCTCTATAAAGGCTGTTGCGAAGGCTCAGAAGGAAGCCGCTAAGGCAGCGTTCTGGGAAACGGCGGAAATAGGCAAGGTTTATAAGGGCGAGGTAAAGTCCCTTACTAATTACGGCGCCTTTGTAGACTTAGGCGGAATAGACGGTATGGTTCATATTTCCGAGCTTTCATGGAGCCGGATAAAGCACCCAAGTCAGGTGGTAAGCGTAGGAGATATTCTTGAGGTTTATATTAAGGATCTTGATAAGGAAGCCGGCAGAATATCGCTTGGATTCAAGAAGGCTGAGGATAATCCTTGGGTTAAGTTTGAAAACACATATAAAGTCGGCGACGTAGTAAACGCTAAAGTGGTTTCAATTACTCCTTTCGGAGCGTTTGCACAGATTATAGAGGGCGTTGACGGACTTATTCATATTTCTCAGATTGCGGATCAGAGAGTTGAAAATGTAGCTGACGTTCTTTCTGTCGGACAGGAGGTTGAAGCGAAGATTACAGAAATTGATATTGAAAAGAAGAGAATCAGTATTTCAATGCGTGCTTTGCTGGATAATTCTGAAAATGACGAGGAAGACGCTGAATAATTATTATCAATAAAATTAAGGCGGGTTTTAAACTCGCCTTAATTTGTATAGAGGGTATACACTATGAAAAAAAGATCGTTGTTAATTATATTTGCGGCGGTATTAATTCTTAATTCATGTAAGAAAATAAATAATTCTGATAATGATATGACGGCGGCCGCCGAAGGCGGTATTATTTATTCGACAGAGACGGAGGAGGAAATACCCGTAACGGCAGCTTTCGAGACAAAAGAGCCGGCAATGGAAACGAAGACCGCCGATAGCAGTGTTAATGATGAACTTAACGATGAACAATTTAACAGCGTCCTTGAAAATATAGCCTTCGTCGGCGATTCCGTTACTTTAGGGTACGGGGCATATCAAAAGGTGGAAATGGAAGATGTTATTGCGGCGCCATGCGTAGGACCGTCAAATATAAGGGATTTTACCTTTGAATACAGATCAGAAAAGTTAGCCGCGCTGACTATTCTAAGCTATAAAAATCCAGAATATATTGTTATATCCATGGGACTTAATGATATAAATACATATTCGCCTGAAAATTTTTCGGATAAATACATGGACTTTACCGAAGATGTCATGAAGGTGTGTCCGGAATCTGAGATTTATATCATGTCGATAACTCCTGTTTCGGCAGACTGCGGAAATATCGCGAATGATACCATAATAAGCGCTAATAATCAGCTTAAAATAACAGTTGAGAATTACAAAAATGAAAAACTGCATTATGTGGACTGCTCTTCGGTATTAAAGGATGAAAGCGGAAATATGAATACTGAATATTCCGGAGGCGACGGTATACATCTAAACAGTGCGGCCTATGATTTAATGCTTGATCAGCTTAGGCGGAGTATTTCGTAAACGAATAATCAAATCGGTACAGCAGATAATAAACTGAGGTGTATTATGAAAGATTTATTTTTAAAAAAATCTGAAAAAATGATTTCAGACGCTTATGATTATATAAAGTCACTTTCTTCAGTAAAAGCGGGCAGTTTTGAAAGCTCCGAAACTGCGGTTATTATGGTTGATATAATAAACGGCTTTATAAACGAAGGGGCTCTTCACGATAATAATATAGCGGGTATTATTCCGCAGGTTGAAAAACTTCTGAAATATGCGGTTGCAAACGATATTCCCGCAGTGGCGTTTGCAGATTGCCATAGTCCGTCGTCCAAGGAGTTTTCATCCTTTCCTGTTCATTGTCTTAGGGGCGGGGCTGAAAGTGAAATTGTTGATGAATTGAAAAATATCGGCGGTTATATAATAGCAGAGAAGAATTCAACAAACGGTTTTCATTGTCCTGAATTTCAGAGGTTTCTTTCTGATAACCCTAATATAAAGAATTTTATAGTATGCGGCGACTGTACAGATATATGCGTTATGAATTTTTGTCTTACTCTCAAAACATATTTTGATCAGGCTGATAAGCATTGTCGAATTGCTGTACCGGTAAATATGGTGGAAACCTACGACGCCGATAATCATTATAACGTATTTATGAATACGGCGGCTTTTATTTTTATGAGAAACGCCGGCATTGAACTTACGGGAGGAATTGATTTTGACTGATAAAAGAAATCTTACAATGCTTATGGATTTTTATGAGCTTACAATGGGAAACGGTTATCTTGAAAACGGTATGGGAGATACGATCGTTTATTTCGATATGTTTTTCAGACGTGTTCCGGAAAACGGAGGATATGCAATATTCGCCGGGTTGGAACAGGTAATAGATTATATAGAATCCATTAAATTTACGGATTCCGATATTGATTTTCTCAGAAGTAAAAAAATATTCTGTGAAGATTTTCTTGATTATTTAAAAGACTTTAAATTTTCATGCGACGTGTGGGCTGTTCCGGAAGGAACGCCTATATTTCCTAACGAACCGCTTGTAACTGTCAGAGGTCCTGTTATTCAGGCTCAGTTGATTGAAACTATGCTGCTTCTCATTCTGAATCATCAAAGTCTTATAGCCACTAAAGCAAGCCGGATAGTCAGAGCCGCGCAGGGACGTCCTGTAATGGAATTCGGCTCGAGAAGAGCGCAGGGTGCGGACGGAGCGATTTATGGAGCCAGAGCAGCCTATATCGGCGGATGTGCAGGGACGGCGTGTACAATAACGGACAGAGAATTTTCCGTTCCGGCAATGGGAACTATGGCGCATAGCTGGGTACAGCTTTTCCCATCTGAGATTGAAGCCTTCAGGGCATACGCCGAATGCTATCCCGATAACTGCGTATTGCTTGTTGATACTTATAATGTGCTGAAGTCAGGCGTGCCGAATGCCATTAAGGTATTTGAGGAGCTTGATAAAAGGGGTTATCATAACGGCGGTATAAGAATTGACAGCGGCGATATAGCGTATCTTTCAAAAAAGGCAAGGAAAATGCTGGATGAAGCAGGATTTACCGGTCATAAAATTGTTGCTTCAAATTCTCTTGACGAATATCTGATACGCGATCTATTGGTGCAGGGAGCGACGCTTGACAGCTTCGGAGTCGGAGAAAGGCTTGTCACCAGCAAAGCGGAGCCGGTTTTCGGCGGAGTTTATAAGCTGACGGCAGTCGAAGAGGACGGTAAAATTGTTCCGCGGATAAAGCTTTCGGAAAACGCTGTTAAAATTACAAATCCCGGTTTTAAAAAGCCGGTCAGATTATTCTGTAAAAATACGGGTAAAGCGCTTGCCGATGTTATATTGCTTGCCGACGAGTCTATAGACGAAAGCAAGCCTTATGAGATTTTTGATCCTGAATTTACCTATAAGAAAAAGACGTTGAAGGATTTTTCTGTGGAAGAGCTTCAAAAGCCGGTTTTTGTAAACGGAAAATGCGTCTATAAAAAATTCTCAATAGATGAAATCAGAGATTACTGCGACAGCGAGCTTTCAAAGATCTGGGACGAAGTTAAGAGATTTGAAAATCCTCATAAATATTATGTTGATCTTTCCGCTGATCTCTGGACGCTTAAGCAGGATATGCTAAACCGTTATTTTAAGGAATTAAGCTAAATTTTATTTGCCGTATTCTGAACCGGATACGGCATTTTGATTTATAAAAAATTACTTATTAAATACTAACAGGAAGAAGATTTAAAATGTCAACGACCGTTGAATATTTGAATAGCGTATTGGAAAGACTTTCCGGCATAGACGGGATAGCTTACAGAAAAATGATGGGCGAATATGTATTTATTTCAGAGATAAGGTAGAGAAAGGTAGATATGATAACAAGTTTCTTATTAAGCCGGTAAGCGCCGCTAAGAGATTTATGCCTGACGCAGAGTTTGAGATGCTTTATTCGGGAGCAAAGGAAATGCTCAGGGTTATTGACAGTATGAATACGGAAGGCTTGAAAGATATGCTAGACGCAATGTATGATGAGCTTCCTGAATTAAATCGCGGGAAGAAAAAATAATTTGTCGTTTTTAGGTATTGCGGAATGTAATTTAATTTGGTATAATAAAAAAGTATAGATTACTTTTGGAGGAAAAAATGAATATTATAGGAATTATAGGAGCGATGCCGTCTGAGCTTGCGGATATCAGAAAAACGCTTGCGGGTTCGGCAGTTGTTAAGCATTCAGGCTTTGAGTTTTATATAAATGTTTTTGACGGAAAGCTTATTGTAAACGCATGCTGCGGTATTGCAAAGGTAAATGCCGCCGTGTGCGCGCAGGTAATGATAGACCGCTTTAATGTGGAAGCTATTATTAATACCGGAGTTGCCGGAGGCATGGACGATTCTGTAAAGATATGCGATATAGTCGTTTCAAACGAGGTTCTCCCGCATGATCTGGAGCTTAGATTTTTAAACAATTATCCCCCGTATAACAGTATTTTCAAAGCAGACGAAAACCTTGTCAAAATCGCTTGTGAAACCTGCGATGATTTTCATTATGCAAGGCATATAGGTCGGATCGTTTCCGGAGAATCGTTTATTTCAAGCAGCGAAATAAAAAAGGAAATATGCGGTAAATTCTCACCGCTTGCTGTAGATATGGAAAGCTCGGCGGTCGGTCACTGCGCTTTTATTAACGGTATTCCGTTTCTTAGCTTAAGGTGTATTTCCGATAATTCGGATGATAACGGGGAAATGTCATTTGACGAGTTTGAAAAAATTGCCGCTAAACGCGTTGCTGAAATAGTTCTGGAAATGATCAGAAGAATTTAATGGTATGATTATTTCATACGGAGGTTTGACTTGAACAAGGAAATGACTGCTGCGGAATATATAAACGCGGTTTCGGAAATAATTTCTCTTATTGATAGTCCGCCGCTTGCATGCGTACACAGCTACGGATGTCAGCTTAATTTCTCAGACGGTGAAAAAATAAAGGGAATGCTCGCAAAGATGGGATATGGCTTCACAGATAATCCGGAAAACGCCGATTTTGTTATATTTAATACCTGTGCTGTCAGAGAGAACGCCGAGGACAGGGTATTCGGAAATCTGGGATTTTTAAAGCGCTGTAAGGAACAGAATCCAAAAATGATAATTGGTTTATGCGGCTGCATGGCGGGACTTGAGCATGTAATAAAAAAGCTTGAGAAGTCCTATCCGTTTGTGGATATTGCGTTCGGTACGTCAGCGCTTGACAGACTTCCCATTCTTCTTTATGAAAAATTAAACGGAAAGAAAAAAGCGTTTGATACAAACGAATACAATATGTCAGTCGAGGGACTTGAACAGATAAGAGACAGCAGCTTTAAGGCGTCCGTGCCTATAATGTACGGCTGTAATAATTTCTGCACATATTGTATTGTTCCTTATGTAAGGGGACGGGAGAGAAGCCGTCTGCCGGAGGATATTCTCAACGAAGTCAGGGAGCTTATTTCTCAAGGGTATAAGGAAATAATGCTTTTGGGCCAGAACGTTAATTCATATGGAAATGATCTCGGAACCGGAATAGATTTCCGTATGCTGCTTGAGAGTATAAATAAGCTCGACGGCGACTTTATAATACGTTTCATGTCTTCTCATCCGAAGGACGCGGGACCTGAGCTTATAGATACGATGCTAAGCTGCGATAAGGCGGAAAGACATCTTCATCTTCCGGTTCAGAGCGGAAGCAACGATATACTTGAAAAAATGAATCGGCGGTATACTATAGAAAAATATATGGAAACCATACGCCATGCGAGAAGCATTGTTCCGGATTTTTCGTTTACTACGGATATTATAGTAGGCTTTCCGAATGAAACAGACGAGGATTTTGAAAAAACGCTGGAGCTTTTAAGGCTTGTAAGATATGACAATATTTATTCGTTTATTTATTCAAAACGCTCAGGAACAAAGGCGGCTATGATTGAGGACAGAATTTCAGACGAAGAAAAGAGCGTAAGAATGACTAAGCTTTTAGCGTTGCAGCGCGAAATTTCAACTGAAAGCTATAAACGTTTTATCGGCAGAAAAATGCGGGTTTTAGCCGATTCAAAGGGCAAGCGCAAGGGATGGCTTACAGGTAAAAGCAGCGAATTTATTATTGTTGAATTCGAAGGGGAAGAATCCCTATTAGGAAATTTTGTTGAAGTAGAAATAACCGGCGCTAAGAATTGGGCGGTTATAGGAAAAATATTATAATAAAAGGAGTTTATATAAAATGGATGTAATCAAAATGGCGAGAGAGCTGGGAAAGCTTATTCAGCAGGATCAGAGATATGACGCATATCAGAGCGCAAAGGAAAAGAACGATAAGGACGAGGAGCTTCAGCGTCTTATCGGGGATTTTAACAACAAAAGACTTGAGCTTAATATGGAAATGTCCAAAACCGATAAGAACGACGATAGGCTTAAGGAGCTGGACGGAGTAATAAAAAATCTTTACGGTGAAATTATGGTAAACCCAAGTATGGCTGAATTCAATAAAGCGAAGAACGCTATGGACGGTATGCTGGCTGAAATCAATAATGTTATTACTGCTTGCGCTAACGGAGAAGATCCTGAAACCTGTCCGTCTCAGCCGAGCGGCTGTTCGGGCAGTTGTTCGTCATGCGGAGGCTGTCATTAAGATATTAAAGTGACGCGCGTAAATTCTTGTAACGTAATGTATATGAACTGGCAATTTGACTTTTTCATTTTCTGGAAAGGTCAAATTGCATAATCGGAGGGACTTAATGGAAATCGACAGATCGAAAATTTCGCCGATGATGCGTCAGTATCTTGAAACCAAAGACGTTTATCCGGACACTCTGCTGTTTTTTCGCGTCGGGGACTTCTATGAGATGTTTTTTGACGACGCTCTTATCGCTTCAAAAGCTCTTGAGCTTACTCTGACGGGAAAGGACTGCGGTCTGGAGGAAAGGGCGCCTATGTGCGGCGTTCCGCATCATAGCTGCGATATTTACATAAAGAGGCTTATAGACGCAGGATATAAGGTAGCTATCTGTGAGCAGCTTACCGATCCTTCGGAAAGCAAGGGACTGGTTGAACGGGACGTTGTAAGGGTTGTGACTCCGGGAACTCTTATTGAAAGCAGTATGCTCGAGGATGACGATAACAATTATATATGCTGCGCTTTTTATGATAACGAGCAGTGCGGTATTTGCTTTGCCGATATTTCAACAGGAGATGTAAAGCTTTTCTGCGCAGGCGAAAAGGAAGTAGAAGCCGATATTATGGATCTGCTTTCCCGGTATGCTCCTTCGGAAATAGTATTCAACGCCGAATTTCTCTCCTTAAAGGGCGTGCTTAATTTTATTAAACTGCGTCTCGGCTGTACAGTTACTCTGCGGGATTCCGACTGCTTTAATCCTCGTTTGAAAAAGGAAATTGTTTTAAAGCAGTTTTCAGCCGCTTCGCTGGATATGCTCGGACTCGCCGAGGACGGACCTGAAACCGGAGCTGTCTGCGGACTTTTCGACTATATCGGCGATACGCAGAAAACTCTTACCGGAAGATTTACTGAAATAATAAAGCAGGATTCGTCATCTTCTATGATACTGGATATGAACGCCAGAAGAAATCTCGAGCTTACGGAAACGATGAGGGGAAAGGAGAAGAAGGGATCGCTGCTATGGGTACTGGATTCTACTCAGACCTCAATGGGAAAAAGGCTTCTCAAAAGCTATATCGAGCAGCCTCTGACAAGTCCTGCAAGAATCATAGACCGTCATGAAGCCGTGGAGCAATTTATAAAAAATCCGGTAGTTCTGATGGAGGTAAGGGCTATTCTTCAGAGCGTTTACGATATAGAACGTCTTATGACAAGAGTTATGTACAAGACGGCCACGCCCAGAGATCTTAAATCGCTTTCTATGACCTCCGCTCAGCTTCCGGCGCTTAAGGAGCAGCTTAGCAAGCTGACCGGTTCGAGACTGCTTAACAGTCTTGAAAACAGCATTTCGACACTTGAGGATATATCCAATCTTGTTGAGAACGCTATAATAGACGAGCCGCCGGTTACATTAAAGGACGGCGGAGTTATTAAGGACGGCTTTAACGAAGAGCTTGACAGCCTTCGTAATATAATGAAAAACGGAAAGAGCATTATTGCTGATATCGAGACGAGAGAGCGTGAAGCAACCGGTATCAAGGGACTAAAAATCGGATTTAACCGCATATTCGGATATTATCTTGAGGTTACTCGCTCATATTATGATATGGTACCTCAGCATTACATAAGAAAGCAGACTCTTGCCAACGCGGAGAGATTTATTACAGAGGAGCTTAAAAATACTGAAAACAGTATACTTGGAGCGAAGGATAAATCTATACGTCTGGAATCGGATATTTTCAGCGAGGTAAGGGATTTTCTGTCCACGCAGCTTAAAGGAGTTCAGAGAACGGCGTCTGCGGTAGCGGCTGTCGATGTGCTTGCTTCCTTTGCATATGCGGCTATGAACAATAATTATGTAAGACCGGAGATAGCTATTGACGGAGCTATAGATATCAGGGGAGGCCGTCATCCTGTAGTTGAGCTTATGCTTTCAGACGAGGTATTCGTACCGAATGACGTTTACCTTGATACTAAATCCAATAGAATGTCTATAATTACAGGACCGAATATGTCTGGTAAATCAACCTATATGCGTCAGGCCGCCCTTATAACGCTTATGGCGCAGATTGGAAGCTTTGTGCCCGCCTCATACGCTAAGATATCGGTAGTTGACAGAATTTTCACAAGAGTCGGCGCTTCGGACGACCTTACGGCAGGACAAAGCACGTTTATGGTTGAAATGAGCGAGGTGGCGGATATTCTGAAATACGCGACTAAAAATAGTCTTGTTATTCTCGACGAGGTGGGCAGAGGCACTTCAACCTTTGACGGAATAAGTATTGCGCGGTCGGTTGCGGAGCATATATGCGGTTCAAAAAAGCTTGGCTGCAAAACTCTTTTCGCAACGCATTATCACGAGCTTATCGAGCTTGAAAATATAATGGAAGGCGTTAAGAATTACAGCATAGCTGTAAAGAAAAGCGGCGGAGGAATACGTTTTCTGCGTAAAATTGTCAGGGGCGGAGTGGACGAAAGCTACGGAATTGAAGTCGCCAAGCTTGCCAGTCTGCCTGAAAAGGTTATAAAACGCGCAAAAGAGCTTTTAAAAGAAATGGAGAATGAGAATTCTTTGAAATCAGCCGACAGGAATGACGACGGTCAGATAAGCTTTGAAATCTTAAATCGTGATATTCTGGCAGACAGAATAAGAAAAACTAATGTAGACGAATTAAGCGATGAAGAATGCCGGGAGTTTTTAAAGGAGCTTTCAGGGCTGGCTGATTAATAAAGGGAGGTTTAAATGGCTGAAATCACTGTACTCAGCAAGGATATTTCAGAGCTTATTGCCGCCGGCGAGGTAATAGAGCGTCCCGCTTCCGTTGTAAAGGAGCTGCTGGAAAATTCAATAGACGCAGGCGCGAGTCATATAACGGTTGAAATAAAAAACGGCGGCACAACCTATATACGCATAACTGACGATGGCTGCGGAATAGCGCCTGATCAGGTGCCGACAGCATTTTTGAGGCATGCGACAAGCAAGATAAATTCAAAGGAAGATCTTGACAATATTCTAACTCTCGGTTTTAGGGGAGAAGCTCTTGCGTCGATTTCAGCCGTTTCAAGAGTGGAGCTTCTTACAAAGCAAAAAGCGGACGAATACGGTACAAGCTATATTATCGAGGGAGGAGCCGAAGTTTCATACGAACAATCCGGATGCCCCGACGGTACGACTATTATCATAAGAGATATATTTTTTAACGTTCCGGCAAGAAGAAAGTTTATGAAAAGGGACTCGGCGGAATCAAACGCTGTAAATTCAATTATGCAGAAAATTATTCTCTCGCATCCGGAGATAGCGTTTAAGCTTATCAGAGATAATAAAACCGAGCTTTCCTCCGCAGGAGACGGCGAGCTTTATTCGGCTGTTTACGCAGTTTACGGAAGAGATTTTTCTCATGATATGATTCCGGTGAACTACAGTGAAAACGGTATATCTGTTAAGGGATATGTTGTTAAGCCGCTTTATTCAAAGTCGAACCGCTCCTTCCAGAATTTTTTTATAAACGGAAGATACGTTAAATCGGTAACATGCAGCGCTTCTCTGGAGGAAGCTTATCAGAATCTTGTAATGACAGGTAAATATCCGGCTTGCGTTCTTATGATAGATTTGCCTCCCGTAACAGTTGATGTAAACGTTCATCCGGCTAAAGCCGAGGTAAGATTTTCTGATGAAAAGGTCGTATTCGGAGCAGTTTATTTTGCAGTAAAAAATGCGCTTATGGAATCCGGTTTGATTTATGAGTTTCAGTTTAAGAATGATATAAGTCGGCATACCGATTATAAAGCCAAGCCGTTTGTACCTGAAAAATTTGAACAGCATAAGATCGGACCGGCGGAAGAAAAAAAGAACAGTCCATTCGCGCCTGTTTCAGGATCGGACTACGCCGCTGTTAATGAAGAAAAAAGCTCCGTATATAAAGTTAATGAAGATAAACCGGAGAAAACCTTAAGGCTTTCATCGTCAAAAGCACAGTATGGAAACGGAGGCAGAAAAGTTTTTACCGATCCTTCAGTAGTTGCGGAATGTGATGACGACGGCGGCGTAAATAATACTTCTGAAAAGGATCTGGAAGGCTTTAGCTATATAAATAGCGGAGCTTTGAAAAAAAATCAGTTCAATCAGTCTGAAGACGAGCATAAGACAGATAAGCCTGTAATTGACGGTATAAAGGTAATAGGAGAGTTTTTCAAAAATTATATAGCCGCTGAAGCTGGAGATAATATAATACTTATAGATAAGCATGCCGCACATGAGCGTATTATTTTTGAAAAGCTTAGATCGCAGAATAACGAAGGACACAGTCAGCTTATGATAAGCGGCGCAGAAATACTGCTGTCCGAGGCTGAGTATAATGCAATGAATGAAAATTCTGATATTCTTATGGGAATGGGCTTTGACATAGATTTCTCTCATGAACCGTTTGTCAGGGCGACGGCGATTCCGATAATCCTTCAAAACCTGAATATGGACGAGGTTATACCAGAAATAGCGGAGAATTTTCTGCTGAATAAAAGGAATCCTCAGACACACAGACTTGACGATATGCTGCATGAGCTTGCCTGCAAGGCTGCAATTAAGGCTAATGACAAAAATGATATAAGAGAGCTTCAGAGACTTGCGGAAATGGTATATTATAATGAAAATATTCGTCATTGTCCTCATGGAAGACCTGTAATGTTTACGCTTACAAAGCGTGAGCTTGAAAAACAGTTTAAAAGGATTGTCTGATATGACTGATAAAATCAGAGTTATTGCAATAGTAGGTCCGACGGCGTCCGGTAAAACGGCTCTTGGCGCAGAAATCGCCGAAGAGTTCAGTGGAGAGGTTGTATCCGCGGACTCTATGCAGATATATAAAGGAATGGATATTGCGACCGCCAAACCGACTAAGGAGGAAATGCGGGGAATTCCTCATCATCTGATAGGATTTCTTGATAGGAACGTCTCTTTCAGCGTTGCGGATTACGTTGAGCTTGCAGGATCTGTTATAGGAGATATTTCTGAAAGGAAAAAACTGCCTGTTATAGTTGGCGGCACCGGGCTATATGTTTCCTCGCTGTTAGATAATATTAAATTTGCAGATATAAAAAGCGACGCCGGACTGCGGAAAAAGCTTGAGGACGAAGCGGAGAGATTGGGAAATTCATATCTTTTTGAAAAACTCGAAAAGGTCGATCCCGAATCAGCGGCGGAGCTGCATCCGAATAATCTTGAGCGCGTTATAAGGGCGCTTGAGGTTTATGAGCTTACCGGAAAAAAGCTGAGCTTATTTAAAGCTGAAAGCCGCCTTGAAGAAAGTCCTTATGATCCGGTCATGATAGGGCTTGATTATAACGACCGGCAGATTCTTTATGACAGAATAAATAAACGGGTTGATATTATGGTTAAAAACGGTCTTGTTGAGGAGGCGCAGTCGATTTTTGATTCATGCAATATGAAAACTGCCGGCAACGCCATAGGCTATAAGGAGCTGATACCTTATTTCAAGAAAGAAAAGTCCTTGGAAGAATGTATATCCAAAATTAAACAGGAAACCAGGCGTTATGCCAAGCGTCAGTTGACATGGTTTAGGAAAAATGCAAAAATTAACTGGTTAAAGTTAGACGAATTTGACAATAAGGAGAAAATTTTTCTTTTTTGTAAAAAACTTATAGCCAAGCAGTAAAGTTTATGGTATAATATAAATTAAGTATTAGCATGAGGAAATTGTGCTGATTTATATCTGAGTTTCTGTAAACTACAATCATTATTGATTGTGGGACGTGGAAAAGTGAATAAAAATAAAAGTGTTATCCAAAACAAGGAGTGGAACAATATGAACAAAGCGATCAATCTTCAGGACGTATTTCTTAATCAGGCCAGAAAAGACAGAATACCGGTCACAATCTACTTAACAAACGGTTTTCAGTTCAAGGGAATGGTGAGGGGCTTTGATAATTATATAGTTATTTTGGATTGCGACGGTAAACAAAATCTTGTTTATAAGCATGCGATTTCAACAATTATTCCTGTTAAGCCTATACCTATATTGGACGCGGCTGAAAAAACGGAGCAGCAATAAATAAATGAATTCCTTAACTTCGAGAATACTAAGCGTTCTTTTGATTTTCTGTATCGGCACATGCCTGTTTACCATATGCTATCATATGTTTAATCAGAAATATGAAACTGAAACCGCTATTATATCTTCCGCTGATGAATCGGCCTCTTTTAAGGGGGTATATATCAGAAACGAAGAAATAGTGGAATACGGCGGAACTGGTACGGTAAGCTACTGTGTTTCTGACGGCGGAAAGCTTGGAAAGGGCTCGGCTATAGCTGAAATTTATGCGGACGAGCGTCAGATAGACATAAAGCAGCAGATAAGCGATTTGAATGCGGAGCTTTCTATACTGGAAAAAATTCAGAATCCGGGAACTTTGGAGTCTGCACAGCCAGCAAATATAGCGGGACTTATCGACGAACAGTATAAGAATATAATAAACAGCCGTGAAAGCAGAAATCTTGATGAACTGGCTTCTCAAAAAAATGAATTTTTAATTTTAATGAGTACATATCAGCTTATAACCGATTCCAACGTTGATTTTTCGGAACGAATAAACGCTATCAATTCCGAAATTTCAGAGCTGAAATCCTCCGAGGCTGTTCCGCTTGATACGATTATAGCAGATCATTCTTCATATTTTGTAAGCTATGCTGACGGCTATGAAGACGAGCTGACAAAAGATAATCTGAGCCGTTTAACGCCTGAACTTATTAACGAGGTTAAGGACAGCGGTCCTATTGACGATAAAAAGGTAATAGGAAAGCTGATAAACGGCTATGAGTGGTATGTTGCAGGAGTAATAGATAACCGAAAAAAGAACTTTTCTATTGACGATATGGTAAAGCTTAAATTTCAGTCGACTTCCGATACTGCCGACGGTATCATTTATGACATACGCGAAACAAAGAATTCTTCTGAGAGCATTATTATAATCAGGTGCGACGAGCTTACCTATGATCTTGTTCAGCACAGAACAGAGCGCGTCGATATGATTTCCGGCGAGTACGAGGGTATAAAGGTTCCGCGTAAGGCGATTAGATTTCAGGACGGCAAGGGAGTTTATGTAAAGCTCGGCGAGCGTATTTCTTTTAAGAAGATCGACGTTATTTACGAGGGCGGCGATTACGTTTTGTCTTCGCTGAATGCCGGCGATGGATATCTTTCATTGTATGACGATATTGTAGTAGAGGGTGTGGACGCAAATGGAAACTGATTTCAGCCGTATAGACGATAATTATAAAAGAATTCTTTTCAATATCAGAGAAGCGGAGGAAAAATACAGAAAGTCCGGCGGCGTGTCGCTTATAGCAGTTACAAAAACTGTTGATCCTGCGGCAGTAAATCATGCGGTTAGCTTAGGAATAAGGCTTTTAGGTGAAAATCGTGTTCAGGAATATATTTCAAAAAAAGATTTTTATGATAAAAATGCAGAGGTACATTTTATCGGACATTTGCAGACAAATAAAGTAAAGTATATTATCGACAGCGTTTCTATGATACAGTCAGTAGATAGTATTAAGCTGGCTGAGGAAATCGACAGGCATGCCGGAAGAATAGGCAGATGTCAGGATATTCTTATAGAGGTCAATATCGGCGGCGAGAAATCTAAAAGCGGCATAGCCGCAAGCGGTCTTGAAGAGCTTGTTTATCAGGTGTCGGAGCTTGAAAATATAAGGGTAAGAGGGCTTATGGCAATACCGCCGGCAGGTTCTTCGGAAAGATTTTTGTTTGATATGCAAAAATTATATATTGACATTTCTCAGAAAAAAATACATAATATAAGTATGGATTATTTATCTATGGGAATGTCCGGAGATTATGAAGCCGCTATAAAATACGGCGCAAATATGGTAAGAATCGGAAGAGGACTTTTCGGTCCGAGGAATTACTGATTATTTTTTATAGAGATTAACGGGATTAAAGCCAAACAATAATAATACTGTTAAGCAGTAATGGAGATAGGAGAACGAAGAAATGGAAATATTGAAAAACCTTAAAGATTTTTTTGTGCCGCAGGAGGACGGGGACGACGATCAGTATGAAGATAGCTACCAGAGAAGAAGCTCTTCCTCTGAAAGAGAGAGCAGGGACGGCAGAGATTATGAAAACAGCAGAAGCTACCGTGCAGAACGCTTTGACGATATTGAGGAAAAAAGAAATAAGGTTGTAAATATTCAGGCAACCGCACAGCTTCAGGTAGTTTTGGTAAAGCCGGAGGTATTCACCGACGCCAAACAGATTGCGGATCACCTTATTGCCAAAAAAACCGTAGTCTTGAATCTTGAAACCGCGTCGGCGGAAAATAAACGAAGAATAATAGATTTTCTTGTGGGAGTTGCATATGCAAACGGCGGAAGTCTGAAGCCTGTGGCAAATATGACTTATATTATTACGCCTTATAACGTTGGTTTTATTGGTGAAGATCTTGTTGGCGAGCTGGAAAGCAACGGCGTTATAATCTGATATTTTATATGGAGGATTTTGAGGAAAAGGTCTTTATCGCCAGAATTGCGGATATGGCTGAGCTTTGCGACCGCAGAGGTATGGTCTTTACGCATTTTCTTAATGAAAGACAGGCGTTTTTAGCAGAATCAGAATTAAAAAAGCTTGGAATTGAAAATTATTGCTTTTACGGCGGAACTGACAATGCGGAGCGCGTTATGCTATGCGTTTTCAATGAATATAATCGTCCAGAAAGAAGTGATTTTCCGTTTACCTGCGTAACATTCAAATACCGTAAGGCTTCGGCGCTTTCGCACAGGGATTTTCTCGGATCGCTTACAGCTTTGAATTTAAAGCGTGAGGCGGTGGGAGATATTTTGATTGGAGAAGGGATAGCGCAGGTCTTTGTTATTGATTCTGTTAAAAAAGCTATTGAGAATGATTTGAGAAAAATAGGTTCTGTTGGAGTTGAGATAACGGTAGACACTGATCCGTTTCTGATAAAAGAGCGTTCATATCATGAAATCAAAGGTACGTCGGCTTCGATGCGCCTTGATTGTATACTGAGCCTTTCGCTGGGCATTAGCCGCGGCAAGGCGGCTGCCGTTATATCGTCGGGTACGGTTGAAGTTAATTATAAAGCAGTAAATAGCCCCGCTTTCATTATGAAACAGGGAGACATTTTTTCGGCCAGAGGTTACGGCAAATTTCGCGTAGAAGAAATCTCGGGAATATCAAAGAAAGGCAGACTGCACATTATTGTGCAGAAATATTGTTAAGAGGTGATTAACGTTGATAAGTGCAAGTGATATAAGAGACAAAAGATTTGAAAAAGCTGCATTTGGATATAAGCAGGAGGAAATAGACGATTTTCTGGCTATGCTGATTGAAGAATTTGACGAAATTGACGCTGAAAGAGAGGATCTGCATAGTAAAATCCAGATACTTGCCGATAAGGTAAGAGAATATCGTCAGGATGAGGACGCTTTGAAGGACGCGCTGCTGGGGGCTCAGAAGCAGGGGCATAAGGTTGTGGCGGAGGCTCAGGAAAAAGCCGACGAAATCATCGCACAGGCCGAATCCAAAGCCAATGAATTGATCGAAGAGGCAACCGTTGCGCATGAAGCCGCCATGGAAAAGAACAGGCAGGAAATTGAGAAAGAAAAGCAGAATCTTTATGAGGCGCAGAGACAGGTTACCGAATTCAAGAAAACGCTCTTTGATATGTATAAATCACATCTTGAAATGATTTCAGCTATGCCTGAAATTGAAATAGAGGAAGAGGAAGAAATTCAGGAGTATGAAACGGAGGAAGAAGAACCTCCAAAGCCCGATCCCTTTGCAACGTCAAGCTTTTCAGCAAGAAACGTTAAAGGGGTATACGAATCAAGATTTTCTGATCTTCAGTTCGGTCAGAACAACTCCCAAAGCGGTAATCAAACATCAATCGAAAAGGAAGAAGTATAATGGCAATGGATTATAACAAGACTTTGAATCTGCCGAAAACGGATTTTCCGATGAGGGGAAATCTTCCTAAAAGAGAACCTGAAACTCTAAAGAAGTGGGAAGATGAAAGACTGTATTATAAAATGATTGAAAAAAATAAGGATAAAAAACCTTATATTCTTCATGATGGTCCTCCCTATGCTAACGGACAGATACACCTTGGAACGGCTCTTAACAAAACCCTGAAGGATTTTATTATCAAGCATAAAAATATGTCCGGCTATTACGCTCCTTATGTTCCGGGCTGGGATACTCATGGACTTCCTATAGAACTGAAGGCTATGAAGGATATCGGCGTGGAAAACGGCGCCATACCTCCGGTCGAACTGAGAAAGCAGTGTAAAAATTTTGCTCTAAAGCATGTAAAAAGTCAGATGGAGCAATTTAAGCGTCTTGGAAGCATTGGCGATTATGACGATCCTTATTTGACTTTAAAGCCCGAATATGAAGCAAGACAGGTTGAAGTTTTCGGTAAAATGGCAAAGGAAGGCTATATGTATAAGGGCCTGAAGCCGGTTTACTGGTGTCCCGATTGCAATACGGCTTTAGCCGAGGCAGAAATTGAGTATGCAAACGATCCTTGCACGTCGATTTATGTGAAGTTTAACGTTGTTGACGATAAGGGTATTTTTACCTCCATGGGTATTGATTTGTCCAAGGTTTATTTTGTTATCTGGACAACGACCACATGGACGATACCGGGTAATCTCGCTATATGTCTTGGTCCCGAATATGAATACACACTTGTAAAGAATGATGATGAATACTATGTAACTGCGCTTGAGCTTGCAGATGCTACTATGAAGTCGGCAGGTATTGAGAGCTATGAAACTATAGGCTCCTTCAAGGGCGCTGAATTGGAGTATATTAAGACAAAGCATCCGCTTTATGACAGACTGTCGCCGGTTATAGTGGGTGATCATGTTACTTTGGAAAGCGGTACCGGATGTGTACATACTGCTCCGGGATACGGCGTAGAGGACTTTGAAGTTTGCAAGAATTATGATGATATCGATATATTGGTCTGCGTCGACGCAAGAGGCAGGCAGACTGAGGAAGCCGGTGAATTTGCGGGTCTTGATACGAACGAGGCAAATAAAGCTATTGCAGCTAAGCTTGAGGAGTGCGGAGCGTTGCTGGCGAGTGAAAAAATTACTCATCAGTATCCTCACTGCTGGAGATGCAGCAGTCCTATTATATACCGTGCGACAGAGCAGTGGTTTTGTTCAGTGAACGGTTTTAAGGACGAGGCTGTAAAAGCTATTGAAAATGTTAAATGGATTCCCGAATGGGGCGAGGACAGAATCAAGGGAATGGTACGTGACAGAAGCGATTGGTGTATATCGAGACAGCGAACATGGGGAGTTCCTATTCCGATTATTTATTGTAAGGACTGCGGCAAGCCTATTGTTACCGATGAAACAATAAAGGCAATTTCAGAGCTTTTCCGTAAGGAAGGCGCTGACGCATGGTGGACAAGAGAAGTAAAGGAATTTATTCCGGAAAGCGTTAAATGTGAATGCGGCTGCGGAGAATTTACCAAAGAATACGACATTATGGACGTATGGTTTGACAGCGGAGTGTCGCATACAGCCGTCATGGACGAATATGATTCACTTTCTTGGCCGGCCGACCTCTATCTTGAGGGCGCGGATCAGTACAGAGGATGGTTTCAGTCGTCTCTTCTTACATCCGTCGTATATAAGGGGACTGCTCCGTATAAGGCTGTCTGCACTCATGGCTGGGTTGTTGACGGTCAGGGCAAAACTATGCATAAATCTCTTGGAAACGGAATTGATCCTGCCGAGATAATAGATCAGTACGGCGCCGATATTTTAAGGCTTTGGGTTGCCTCCTCCGATTATCATTCTGATATCAGGATTTCAAAGGAAATATTGGGACAGCTTTCAGACGCCTATAAAAAAATCAGAAATACCGCAAGATTTATACTTGGAAATATTTCAAACGGACAGAGCTTTGATCCTGATAAGGACTGCGTTGCCTACGAGGATTTTCCTGAAATTGATAAATGGGCGTTAATGCGGTTTGACAGTCTTATAGATAAGGTTCAGTCGGGTTATAATGATTTTGATTTTCATGTGGTATTTCACAGCATTCATAATTTCTGTGTTACGGATATGTCAAATTTCTATCTTGATATTATCAAAGACAGGCTTTATTGTGAGAGAGAAAATTCTTTTGAAAGACGTTCGGCTCAGACTGCTATGTACAGAATTCTAAGCGGTGTTTCACGACTTTTGGCGCCTATTATGTCGTTTACTGCCGAGGAGATCTGGTCTTATCTTCCGCACAGCGATTCTGATAACAGCGAAAGTATTTTCCTGAATCAGATGCCTGAAAAATCCGGTATTACGTTCAGTGATGAATTTGTTAAAAAGTGGGAATTGATATATAGTACAAGGGAAACAGTTAATAAGGCGCTTGAAGAAAAGCGAAATGAGAAGGTTATCGGTAAATCTCTTGAAGCTAATATTATAATACATTCCGGCGGGGAAATGTTTGAGAAGTATAGCCAATTGTCTGATCAGCTTGCTGAAATTCTCATCGTTTCAGGCGTTTCCGTTATAAACGATAAGGACGGCGAAACCGAATTTGAGGTTGTCAGGGCAACAGGCGAAAAATGTGAACGGTGCTGGGTATACTCTGAAACAGTAGGCAAAGACAGCGAACATCCGACGCTTTGCAGCCGTTGTGCGTCCGTTGTAAAATAAACATGATTTTATGACTTGCCGTTTAATAAAAGCGGCAAGTTATATTTGTAATTAAGGAGGAAACGTTATAGTTACATTAATTCTTGCGTTTTCAGCTATTGTTCTTTTAACAGGTTCGGATCAGCTTATTAAATGGTGGGCTGTTGAACATTTAAAGGAAAGCGGTTCAAGGGAATTTCTGAGAATCGGCAATTTTGATATAATGCATTTAACATATCTTGAAAACGACGGAGCAATGTTCGGAAGCTTCAGCGGAATGCGATGGATACTTGTTATAGTTACATCAATCCTGATGGGTTTTTGTATTTTTTATATGATTAGACATCGTAAGGAAAAGATGCTGGTATTCTGTTTGACGCTTATTATAAGCGGAGGACTCGGAAATATAATAGACCGTCTTTTCAGAGGCGGACGAGTTGTGGATTATCTCGATTTGCAGTTATTTGATTTTGCCATTTTTAACTTTGCGGATTGCTGCGTAACAATCGGCGCCGCACTTCTTTTGATATATATTCTATTTTTTGATAAAAGCGGCAAAAAGTCTCAGAATGAAATAAAGGCTGATAATAATGAATAGCTTGACATTTCATGCGTCAGATTCTGCGGAAGGAATGAGGATAGATAAGTGGCTTTCTTTACAGGATACAGGATTGACAAGAAGCGCCTTGCAGAAACTGATTGAAACAAAAAATGTTTTTGTAAACGACGCGCCTATATCAAAAAATTATAAGTGCCGTAACGGGGATAATATAGCTTTGGAAATTCCTGATCCTGTCGATACTGACGCGAAACCGGAGAACATACCTATAGATATTGTTTATGAGGACGATAGTCTGCTTGTAGTAAACAAGCCTAAGGGAATGGTAGTTCATCCTGCGCCGGGAAATTACAGCGGAACTCTTGTAAACGCTCTGCTTTATCATTGCGACGGGAGACTTTCCGGAATAAACGGAGTTATACGTCCGGGCATAGTTCACAGAATAGATAAAAATACCAGCGGATTACTGATTGTAGCAAAGACGGACGCAGCGCATTCCGGTCTTGCAGAGCAGATAAAAAATCACAGCTTTACAAGAGAATACGAGGCTGTGGCGTTGGGACGCTTTAAAGAGCTAAGCGGCACGATTAACGCTCCCATCGGCAGAAATCCGAATGACCGCAAGAAAATGTGCGTAACTTATAAAAATTCAAAAGATGCCGTAACGCATTATGAGGTAATTGAACAATATGAAAAATGCGCTCATTTAAGACTCAGACTTGAAACGGGCAGGACGCATCAGATAAGGGTTCATCTTTCATATAAGGGACATCCGGTTTTGGGCGACGAGGTTTACGGAAAAATTTACAGCGGAATTGACGGGCAGTGTCTTCATGCAAAGAAAATCGGATTTATTCATCCGATTAAAAGCGAATATATGGAGTTTGACAGCGTGCTGCCGGATTATTTTAAAGAAATTTTACGAAAGGTCAGGTAATTATGTCTGATTTATCCAACGTATTGCTTATAACTGATTTGGACGGAACACTCCTTCCGGATAATAAAATTTTGTCACAGAAGGACAAGGAGGCGATTAAGCGATTCAGGGCTGACGGCGGAAAGTTTACAGTTGCAACGGGAAGAACAATTCAGTCGGCTATGAAATACTTTGAGGAGCTTGAAGTGGATCTTCCTGTGATTCTTTATAACGGCTCGCTTATTTATGATATTTTGACCAAGAAGGTTATGTATACCGACTTTTTGCCTGAATGTGCAGCAGAAATCGGGAAAGAGCTTTTTGAATTTATGGAAAATCCGGGAGGAGAGGTATTAAGGCTTGACAATATTTATGTAGTATGCAATAATGATTATGAGAAGGAGCATACGAATATATGTCAGGTCGAACCTGTTTATACGACCTTGGATATGGTTCCTAAGGGAGAATGGTTCAAGATACTTTTTGCAACCGAGCCTGCTCTGATAACTAAGCTTGAGGAGTTTGTTTCCGCTAAGAATTATCCTGTTGATTTTGTTCGTTCTCATGATATATTTATTGAAATGCTTCCAAAGGGAAGCTCGAAGGGCTCTGCCCTTAGGGAATATATAAAGCTTATGGAAATAGATAACATGAAGGTCATCGCTGCAGGCGATTACCATAACGATATAGAGATGCTTCAGGCTGCGGATATTGGCGCGGCGACAGCAAATGCTCAGCAGGCATTAAAGGATGTAGCGGATATTGTGCTTGAGCATACGAGCAATGATTGCGCTATTGCCGAGCTGATTGATATGATATATGAAAGCAGTATATAAGAATATAAACATATAATTAATATACCAGGAGGTAAAAACATGGACGGCAATAAGAAAAGAAGCCTACAGATAACCGCATGCAAGGTAAGAAAGGGAATTATCGAGGGCGTTTATAATGCTAAATCCGGACATCCGGGCGGTTCTCTTTCCATAGCAGACCTGCTTACTTATCTTTATTTTGAAAAAATGAACGTTAATCAAAATGATCCTGATAATGCGGATAGAGATAGGTTTGTTCTTTCAAAGGGCCATTGTGCTCCCGCTCTTTATTCGGCGCTTGCTCTTAAAGGCTATTTTCCGGAAAAAGAGCTTAAAAGCTTAAGGCATATCGGTGCAGCTCTTCAGGGACATCCCTGTATTCATATAAACGGCGTCGACATGTCAAGCGGTTCGTTAGGACAAGGTATTTCCGCCGCATGCGGTATGGCTCTTGCCGGAAAGCTCGATAATAAATCCTATAGGGTTTATACTGTTTTGGGCGACGGTGAGATTGAAGAGGGTCAGGTTTGGGAAGCGGCAATGTTTGCCGCTCATAAGAAGCTTGATAATCTTGTTGCCGTTGTTGATAATAACGGTCTTCAGATAGACGGTCCGATTGCAGAGGTTTGTTCGCCTGAGCCTATAACAGATAAGTTTGCGGCTTTCGGATGGCATGTTATAACTATGAACGCTCATGATTTTGATTCTATTGAGAAAGCGTTTGAAGAAGCCGATAAAATTTCCGGCAAGCCTGTTGTAATCATTCAGAAAAGTATAAAGGGTAAGGACGTTTCATTTATGGAAAATCAGGTTTCATGGCACGGCGCAGCGCCTAATGAAGAACAGTATAAGCAAGCTATGAGCGAGCTTGACGCAAAGCTGAAAGAACTGGAGGGCTAAACAAATGGCAGAGGTTATAAAAAAAGCAACGAGAGAAAGCTATGGAGAAGCGCTTACAGAGCTTGCGGATAAATACCCCGATCTTATTGTGCTTGACGCAGACCTTGCGGCGGCTACAAAAACAGGAATATTTAAAAAGGCTTATCCGGAAAGATTTTTTGATTGCGGAATTGCAGAGGCAAATATGATGGGTGTTGCGGCAGGTCTTGCGGCATGCGGCAAGATTCCGTTTGCAAGTACCTTCGCTATGTTTGCGGCAGGAAGGGCTTATGAAATAGTGAGAAATTCAATTGGTTATCCCGGATTGAATGTTAAGATAGGGGCTACTCATGCCGGTATTTCAGTTGGCGAGGACGGAGCGACTCATCAGTGCAACGAGGATATTGCTTTGATGAGGACGATTCCGGGAATGACTGTTATCAGTCCGGCGGACGATGTTGAGGCTAAAGCTGCGGTTGAAGCGGCTATACTTCATAACGGACCTGTTTATTTGAGATTTGGTCGTCTGGCGGCTCCGGTATTCAATAATAAGGAAACATACAAATTTGAGCTTGGAAAGGGAGTTACGTTAAGAGAGGGCAGTGATATTACTATTATTGCTACCGGATTGATGGTAAGCGAGGCTGTAGCTGCCGCTGACGAGCTTAAAGGAGAAGGTATAAACGCGGGAGTCATTAATATTCATACAATCAAACCGCTGGACAAGGATCTGATCTGCAAGGCTGCTGAAAATTCAGGAATTCTTATGACAGTTGAGGAACATAGCGTGATCGGCGGTCTTGGCTCCGCTGTTGCAGAGGCTGTTACAGAATGCTATCCTGTTCCTGTGATAAAAATCGGTGTAAACGATGAGTTCGGTCATTCCGGTCCCGCCGCCGATCTGCTTAAGGAATTTGGATTATGCAAGGATAATATAGTTGCAGAGGTTAAAAAAGCTTTAAAATAATTAAAGTTGTTCTTTTGCAGAAAAAATATAAGATTATTTTTATACTGCATTAGAATTTAAGAATTGAGAAAATATGGGATATGCAGGTTTTTCTGTATATCCCTTTCTATTGATGGCTGAAATTGAAATTATAAAATAAAGCTTGATTTTTATCTGCTGAAAATGGTAAAATAGTAATATGATATTGTATAAATTCGGGAGGATCTGATTTGAAACTAACAGATTTTAATAAAAACCTTAAAAACGGCGATTACGATGTTATATTTGGACAACTATACGGTGAAGACGAGAACGTTATAATGAGTCAAAGGCGGAGGTATGAAAAAGCGGCGGAGGAGTTTGCGAGACTGTATCCGAATCGTGAGGATATAGCGGTTTATTCGGCGCCCGGAAGAACGGAGGTCGGAGGCAATCATACTGACCATCAGCATGGCTGCGTGCTTGCGGCGGCTATCAATCTTGATATTATAGCTGTTGTTAGCTTTCACAACGATGGAGTAATAAGAATTCATTCCGAAGGCTATCCTGAGGATTGCGTGGATTTATCAGATTTGTCCGTCCATTCGGCAGAAAAAGGAACATCGGCTTCATTAATAAGAGGTATAGCGTCGCGGTTCAGTGAAATCGGCGTTAATATCGGTGGGTTTGATGCGTATACCGTATCCGATGTCTTAGGAGGAAGCGGTCTTTCGTCGTCGGCGGCGTTTGAGGTGTTGATAGGAACAGTTATTGACAGCCATTATAACAGCGGTAAGGCCGGCGCTGTTGAAATTGCTAAAATCGGTCAATATTCAGAAAATGAATATTTCGGAAAGAAAAGCGGTCTTATGGATCAGATGGTCAGCTCTGTCGGAGGCTTTGTCTTCATAGATTTTGAAAGCGCCGTCGATCCTGTTATTAAAAAGATTGAATGCGGCTTTGAGACTTCCGGTTATCAATTGTGCATTACCGATACAAAGGGAAGTCACGCTGATCTGACCGATGATTATGTATCTGTTCCGGAGGAAATGAATCTTGTTGCAAAGCATTTTGGAAAAAGCTGTCTGCGCGAGGTTAATTTCATTGAATTTTATAAGGCAATTCCGGAACTGAGAAAGAAATGTTCTGACCGTGCTATTCTCAGGTCTGCACATTTCTTTTCAGAAAATGAACGCGCCGGACTTGAAGCGGCCGCATTATCAAAAGGCAGCTTTGACGAATTTTTAAGTCTTGTAAAAGAATCGGGAGATTCTTCTGCAAAATGGCTTCAGAATCTTTATTCATGCAGTAAACCTCAGGAGCAGGGGATACCGCTTGCGTTGCTGATCAGTGAAAAAATACTGAAGGACAAAGGAGCTGTAAGAGTTCATGGGGGAGGATTTGCCGGCACCATACAGGCGTTTGTTCCGTTATCAAAATGCTGTGATTATGAAAACGCTATGAATGAGCTTTTCGGCGATAAAAGCTGCTACCGTTTGAAAATCAGAAATTTCGGAGGTATAAATATAGCTGAATAGCAGAAACGTAAGGAGATTAATATGATTTGTCAGCTAATACAGAACCTAATAAATTACGGCATTTCTAATGAGCTTATTGCGCAGGACGACAGCATATTCGTCAGAAATCAGCTTATGCACGAGCTTCAGATTTCTGAGTGGAAAGAACCGCAAAGCCTTCCTGAAATGTCATTGGAAGAAATTTTAGACGGTTTATTGTCGTATGCGTGCGAGCAAGGAATAATTATTGATTCGTCAGCTTCAAGGGATCTGCTTGATACAAAGCTTATGGGACATCTAACTAAAATGCCCCATGAGGTAAAAATGGAGTTTTTCAGAAGATATAAAACTAACGCCCGGTCGGCAACAGACTGGTATTATAAATTCAGCAGAGACACAAATTATGTTCGTTCAGGTAGAATAGCAAAAAATATATGCTGGACTTATAAAAGCGATTATGGAGTTTTTGATATTACAATTAATCTGTCCAAGCCTGAAAAGGATCCGCGCGATATTGCCGCCGCTCTTAAAAGTCCTAAAACTAATTATCCTAAATGTCAGCTCTGCATAGAGAACACGGGCTATGCCGGAAGAATTGCATATCCGGCAAGACAGAATCTGCGCCCGATTCCTTTCAGAATATCGGATAAGGAATGGTTTTTTCAGTATTCACCATACGGATATTTTAACGAGCATTGTATTATATTTAACGGAGATCACACTCCGATGAGTATTAATCCGACTGTTTTTGAAAAGCTATTTGACGCCCTTGATTTTCTTCCGCATTATTTTATAGGATCGAATGCGGATTTGCCTATTGTTGGAGGCTCTATTCTAACGCATGAGCATTTTCAGGGCGGACGATATACATTTGCTATGGAAAGAGCCGGTGTTGAAAAGGAATTCCTAATGCCTAAGACTCCCGGCGTATGGGCCGGTATAGTAAAATGGCCTATGTCCGTAATCAGACTTCAATGCGAAAACCGTACCGTTCTTGCAAACGCCTGCTGTCATATTTTAAAGGCGTGGCGAGGCTACAGCGATCCGGAGGTCGGAATATTTGCCGAGACTGACGGAGTTTTGCATAATACTATTACTCCTATTGCCAGAATGAGAGGAAATAGATATGAATGCGATCTTGTTTTACGAAATAATCTTACCGATAAAGATCATCCGCTCGGTATTTTTCATCCTAATTCGGCGCTTCACCATATAAAAAAGGAAAATATAGGATTAATAGAAGTAATGGGACTTGCAGTTTTACCTGAACGTCTTGCCCGCGATATTGAACTTATGGAAAAAGCGCTGTGCAGAGGAGAAGATATAAGCGGCGATAAAAGACTTGAATGTCACAGTAAATGGTTTGACAATGTGCGTAAACGTCATCCTAAAGCGGATTCCAGCAGTGCAGGCGACATTTTAAAGCAGGAAATCGGAGCCGTATTTGAACAGGTTTTGCTCGACGCCGGAGTATTTAAGAGAACGTCTGAGGGATTAGGCGGGTTTAACAGGTTCATAGAATATTTAAATCTTGATTCTATATAGTAAAAAAAATATCCCGTACATTAGAGTACGGGATATTTTTTAACCTTAGTATCCTACTGCTTTACTTAATTCTTCTGTAATTTCCTTTTCTGTTTTAAGCTTCATTATTTTTTCTGCAAGAGCGTCGGCGTCCTTTTTACTCCATTGAGAAATTATTTTTCTGGCGCTTAATATAGAAGAGGCGCTGACGCTGTATTCATCAAGCCCAAATGAGATTAATAAGGGTATCATCATTTTGTCTGCCGCCGCTTCTCCGCACATTCCAACCGGTATACCGGCTTCCTTTGCACAGGCGATTATATGCTTTATTGAACGCAGAACTGCTGGATTAAAAGTGGAGTATAAATAAGCTACGTCTGCATTTCCCCTATCTACCGACATAGTATATTGCGTAAGATCATTTGTACCGATACTGAAAAAGTCTGCTTCACGGGCAAGTAAATCCGCAATAACTGACGCGGCGGCAGTTTCTATCATAACTCCGATTTTTAAATTCTTATTATATTGAACTCCAATGGTATCGTATTCCTTCATAATATTGCTTACCATTTCTCTTACGGCTCTTAATTCATCTACACAGGTTACCAAAGGCGCCATAATTCTAATATCACCATATGCGCTTGCTCTTACCAAAGCCCTGAGCTGTGTCATATAAAGCTCCTTGTTTTTCAGGCAGTAACGTATAGCCCTGAAGCCCAGAAATGGATTATCCTCCTTAGGCATGCCGAGGTAGGGGATGTTTTTATCTCCGCCTACGTCTAAGGTTCTTATTATTACAGGCTTTCCTTTCATAATAAGGGCGACTTTCTTGTAAGCCTCAAATTGTTCGTCCTCGTTTGGCTGTGAGGCTCTGTCCATAAAAAGAAATTCTGTTCTGAAAAGACCGACGCCCTCTCCGTCATTTTCTACGACCTTATTAGCGTCCTCCGGTTTTCCGATATTTCCGGCAAGCTCTACCCTGATACCGTCTGAGGTAACCGTTTCTTTTCCTATATAACCAGCTAACGATTTTCGTTCTTCAATGAAATCCACTCGTTTTTTTGTATATTCGTCAAGCTGTCTGTTAGTTGGATCGGCGATTACAATCCCCTTTACGCCGTCGACAATTACCATACAGCCGTCGGTCAGGTTTTCAAGAGCGTTAGATACGCTTTGAACGGCCGGTATTTCCATTGCTCTTGCCAGTATTGCTGAATGTGAAGTTTTTCCGCCGGTTTCTGTTATTATACCGACGATATTTGATTTGTTTATGCAGGCCGTCATTGACGGCGTAAGATCCTTTGCCACCAAAACGGTTTTTGAAGGAGCGTCGGATATATCTGTTTCTTCCGTTCCAAGCAGAATGGAAAGAATGGAATTTTTAATATCTATAACGTCAGTTGCCCGCTGTTTTGTAAGCTCGTCGTCTGCCGATGAAAAAACCATTGAAAACATATCGCATACTGTTACAAGAGCGCTTTCCGCGCATTGTCCGTTTTCAATGAGCTTTTCTATTTCTCCGTTCATATATGGATCCCTTATCATGAGAATATGTCCTGAAATAATTTCAGCTTCTTTCTGACCGACGGTTAGCTTTATTCTTTCCGCGGTTTTTTCTGTTTTTCTGCAAAACCTATCTACCGCTTCCTTGTATCTTTTAAGTTCTTCTGAAGGCACGCAATTATCTTTAGGCGTAAATTCAAGGTTTATTTCTTTTATAGTCAGTACTCTGCCGATACCATAGCCTTCCGAGCTTCCGATTCCTTTCATCATATCGTTTCCTCCCTTATAGAATTTTTCGCTCCATGTGATACCACGGAGCGAAATTATTAATCCGGTTATTCTCCGAATCCGCTTTCAATCAATGATACGGCTTCTTTTAGGGCTTCGTCCTCATCTTCGCCTTCGCATATCAGATCAATCGTGCTTCCGCACTTTATACAAGCGGCAATGATATTCATAAGACTTTTACCGTTTATATCGTTGCCGTTGAATTTAATTGTTACCTCGCTCTTGTATTTCCCCATTGCAGTTGCGAATGCTCCGGCAGGCCGCATATGGAATCCCTGTGAGTTTACGAGTGTTATTGTCTTTGATACCATAATAATTTCTCCTTTTCTTAATCTTCATTAACATTTTTCTTAAGAAGTCCCAGTAAAAGCATTCCGACTACTGAACCAATCGCAAGAGAAAGCAGATACATGGGCCAGTTACCTACAACGGCAAATACGAATATACCGCCATGTGGAGCCATAAGCGTACAATTAAACAGCATTGACAAGCCGCCTGATACTGCCGCGCCGACCAGGCAGGACGGAATTACCCTGAGAGGATCTGCCGCTGCGTAAGGGATCGCGCCTTCAGTTATAAAGCTTAGTCCCATTATATAATTGACAGGACCGCTTTTTCGCTCTTCCTTTGTGAATTTTTTCTTGAAAAATGTTGTCGCCAGCGCAATCGCTATAGGAGGAACCATTCCGCCTATCATAACTGCCGCCATAATGTCGTAATTTCCCGAGGCTATTGCGGCTGTACCAAAAACGTAAGCCGCTTTGTTAAACGGACCTCCCATATCTATTGACATCATTCCGCCGAGAATACAGCCGAGAACAATTTTACTGGATTCGTTCATGGTGTTCAGGAAGTTTGTCAGTCCCGTATTGATCATACCCATAAATGGATTTACAGCGCACATTATTACAGCTATCAATCCCAGACCTACGAGTGGATAAATCAGTACAGGTTTTATTCCTTCAAGAGCCTGAGGAAGTTTGTCACAAAGCTTTCTAAGTCCCAGCATAAGATAACCGCCGACAAATCCTGCAAATAAAGCTCCAAGGAAACCGGACGGAATATCTCCGCCGACCGCTGAGAATGTAGAACCGGTTGTTGCAAGGAAACCGCCTACAAAACCTACTAAGAGTCCCGGTCTGTCGGCAATGCTCTTACCGATATATCCGGCGAGTATCGGAATCATAAAATTAAAAGCATAGCCGCCTATGGTTTTAAAGAATGCGGCCGCAGGCGTGTTAGTACCAAAATTTGAATCCTGCGGAGCTCCGGAAATAGTGTCAATCAAAAACGCAATCGCTATAAAAATACCGCCTGCAACAACGAATGGCAGCATGTTGGAAACACCGTTCATAAGATGCTTATAAATTTTGCGTGTAAATCTTTCATTTTCAGCGCGGTCATTGCTGATAGTATTGCCGCTGTGTCTATAAACAGGCGCGTCTCCGTCAATAATTTTTTGTATCAGCTCCTCCGGCTTCTTTATTCCGTCTGAAACGGCAGCGCTGATAAGCCTTTTGCCGTTGAATCTGGCGGTTTCAACTGTTTTATCGGCAGCTATTATGATTCCGTCAGCTTCTTCTATTTCTTTTCTGGTAAGAACGTTTTTGGCGCCGCCTGATCCGTTTGTTTCAACCTTAATTGTATAACCAAGCTTTTTGCCGGCTTTTTCAAGGGCTTCTGCCGCCATATAGGTGTGAGCTATACCGGTCGGACAGGCTGTGACAGCAAGTACTCTGTATCCTGCTTCAGATTGTTGCTGAACTTTAGGTTCATCAGGGAATTTTTCAGCTTCCTTTTCGTCGATCACCTTCAGAAATTTTTCTTTGGTATCTGCTGCAAGAAGATTTCTTCTGAATTCCTCGTCCATCAGAATAGTCATGAGCCTAGACAATACTTCAAGATGCAGGTCGCCGTCGTTAGGCGCGGCTATCATAAATAGGATATTTGAGGGCTTTCCGTCCATAGATTCATAGTCTACTCCGTTGGGTGCGGTTATTGCTGCAAGACCCGGCTGCCGGACAGCCTCACTTTTTGCATGGGGTATGGCGATACCGTCTCCGACTGCGGTTGAACTCATCTGTTCTCTTGCAAGTATGTCCTTTTTATAAGCGTTTTTGTCGCTTATGTTTCCTGCCTTTGCCTGTAAATCGATAAGCTTGTCGATGGCGCCCTGTTTTGTAGAAACAGGAGAATTAAGCTCTATACTCTCCTTTTTCAATAAATCTGTTATACGCATAAATAATCATCCCTTTCTTTATTTTTCAGACTTAATATTTTCCATCAGTCTGTTAATAAGTTCCTTTTCCGCAAGTCCTTCTGAGAATGCGGTTGCGCTTCCGGAAGCTGTTCCAAGTCTTAATGCGTAATCATAATCAGCTTTTTCAGCGTATCCGGCTATAAAACCGGCAACCATAGAATCTCCGGCGCCTACCGAATTAACAGCCTTTCCGTCGGGTACTCCCATTATATGAGCGTTTCCGTTTTCGTCAAGAAGAATAGAGCCTTCTCCTGCCATTGATACAAGTACGTTAACAGCTCCTTTTTTTTGAAGCTCCTTGGCATAAAATATGATATCGTCTTTTTTTGAAATTTCAATTCCGAATATTTCGCCAAGCTCAAAATTATTAGGTTTTATTAGCCACGGTTTATATTTTAATACATTAACTAAAAGATCCTTTGTAGCGTCGACAACAAATCTTATGCCTTTACCGGATAACCTTTCAAGAATTTTTTCATATATATCCTCGGGCAGTGTGTTTGGTATGCTTCCCGCTAATATTAATGTATCGTTTTTTTTCAGTTTATCAAGCTTTTCAAACAGCCTTTCTATTGCGTTATTGCTGATATCCGGCCCCTGTCCGTTTAAATCTGTTTCAGTTTCCGCCTTTATTTTTACGTTAATCCTTGAATTTCCGCTGTCGAGTCTTACAAAATCTGTTCTGACTCCCTTATGCGCTACTCCCTTTTCGATGGCCTCTCCGGTAAACCCGGCAGAAAATCCAAGCGCAACCGATTCAACGTCCAGTTCCTTCAATACCAAAGATACGTTTATACCCTTTCCGCCAAAATAAATTTCTTCTCTGTCGGATCTGTTAACAGTTCCCGTCAAAAAGCTTTTTAGTCTCATAACATAATCTATTGCCGGATTGAATGTGACGGTATAAATCATACTATAACCTCCTTTATTATACATTTTTCCTTATATTTTTTATCAGGCAGATAATCTGTTATTATACACGCGCTGTCTGCAGGAGCGAATGTAACTGATGAAACCTGATTGAATTTGGAGTGATCTGCCAGAATATATGCTACATAGCTATGCAGTATCGCAGTTTTCTTTACAGCGGCTTCATCTGTATCGGGAGTAGTGAATCCGGCGGCAAGTGAAATACCGTTTGTTCCCATATAGCATTTTGTGAAATTAAATTTCTTCAGAGCCTCTACGCATTCCGTTCCGATAACGGCCTCTGTGGAAGACTTGATTTGTCCGCCTATAATATAAACCTTGAAATTTTTCCTTGCAAGCTTTTTGGCATGGCTGAATCCGTTTGTAACAAAAATCGCAGACGATTCAGTAATAAAATCAATCATTTTATCTGTGGTGGTTCCCGCGTCTATAAAAACAAAATCGTTCTTTCTAATAGTGGAAGCCGCATATTTTGCAATAGCCGCTTTTTCCTCTGAAAACATTTTTTCCTTTGCTTCAACTGGGTGTTCGCTGAAATTAAAGCTGTCGTTTAAAACGGTGGCTCCTCCGTGTACCTTTATAATTTTTTTCATTGTTGCAAGCGAATTCAGATCGCGTCTTATAGTTGATTCAGAAGCGTTCAAGGCTTCCGCAAGCTGGGTTACTGTTACAGTTTTATATTCGTTTAAACATTCAAGGATTTTACTGTATCTTTCTTCTGTTAGCATTTAGTTTTACTCTCCCTTGAAATAAAATGATTGAAATTGAATGAATTTGATTGGTTTGGATATATAATACCATGATTTTTTTCAAATGTCAAGAGAATTTAAGAAAAAACATTCAAAAACAATCAAAATAATTTATAACAGATCATAATTTGCCGAAAAACGTGCTTTAGCCTTCTGAAACTTAATATTTAAATTATATGAAAAAAAACTCATACAATACATAAATTTAAGTATTATATTCGTCTTATCGTTGTTATAGCAGTATAAAATGCAGTTTTGTATTTAAAAAAATATGTTTTTAGTTGACATGCATTTTACTTGTATAGTATAATTAAGACATGTATAAAAAAGGAGTGTAATAATGGTTTCTGAAAAAAAGAATCACGTCGGGTTCAGCACCCGTATAGGATTTGTTCTCGCGGCGGCCGGCTCTGCCGTAGGCTTAGGGAATATATGGAGATTTCCATACCTTGCCGCTCAATACGGAGGCGGTATTTTTCTGCTGGTTTATATTATTTTGGCAGTGACCTTCGGCTTTTCGCTGATGATAACTGAAATTGCAATCGGAAGGAAAACAGGTAAAAGCGTAATCGGAGCTTACGCGTCTATAAGCAGGAAATTTGCTCCTCTTGGGTGGATTGCGGCTGCCGTTCCGATAATAATATTTCCGTATTATTGTGTGATAGGCGGATGGGTATTAAAGTATCTTACGGTATATTTGACCGGGACAGGAGCAGATGCAGCTGACGACGGAACATTTTTTAATTCTTTTATAGGCGGTACGAGTCAGCCGCTTTTATTTCTTGCTATTTTTATTATATTAACCTCTGCTGTAGTGCTTATGGGAGTTCAGAAGGGTATTGAAAAGGTAAGTACAGTTTTAATGCCTCTGCTTGTAATTATTTCAATAGTTATTGCAGTGTATACTCTTACTCTTGACGGGGCGGTTGACGGTCTGCTTTATTATTTGAAACCAAACTTTAAAGAATTTTCACTTAAGACGCTTGTTGCCGCTATGGGACAGCTATTTTATTCAATGTCGCTTGCTATGGGTATTATGATTACTTATGGTTCATATATGCGTAAGGAGGATAATCTCGAAAAATCGGTTAGACATATCGAGCTGTTTGACACGGCTGTTGCTTTTATTTCCGGAATGATGATAATTCCTGCCGTTTTTGCATTCTCAGGAGGAAATAAGGACGCTCTCAGCGCGGGACCGAAGCTTATGTTTATAACGCTCCCAAATGTTTTTGCTTCTATGTCGGGAGGGAAAATAATCGGCGCAGTGTTCTTTATCTTGGTTTTACTTGCCGCCCTTACGTCTTCTATATCGCTTATGGAAACTATTGTTTCAATTTTATGTGAAAAATTAAAAGCAAAAAGAAAAACGATATGTATTTTCGTCATGATTTCTGCGTTTGCAATTGGCATATTATCCGTTTTCGGTTACAGTATTTGGTCCGGGTTTACTATTGCCGGAAAACAGCTGCTTGACTTCTTTGATTTTTTCAGCAACAATATACTAATGCCGATTGTAGCTTTATTTACATGTATTCTTATAGGATATGTAGCTAAAACGAAAATAATCGAAGATGAGATTGAACTGAATTCGAAATTTAAATCAGTAAAAATGTATAGAATAATGATGAAATATATTGCTCCTGTTTTTATGCTTGCAATATTTATTTCTTCCGTTATCGGATACGTATAAAAAACGCCTTACTGAAGTTACTTTCAGTAAGGCGTTTTTAAAATTCGTATTATTATTTATGAAACAGTAAGAAACGAAACTCTCAGAGCGACAGCGTCGAACACGTTCACAACGCCGTCAGAATTATAATCGGCGGCATTAAGCTGTGTATCGGTTAGTTCCGATTTGCACACTAAATACTGTTGAAGTAAAACTAAATCGGCAACGTTGATTTCACCGTCTTCATTTACATCTCCGTTTAATTGTGACTGATTAAGCGGGACGGCATATAAAGCGTAAATCGTAGCAGATTTAGCTCCTGCGCTGATAAACATATTATTCATTTGATCAAGTGAAACCTGATTAGCTTCAAGTGTGGAAATTATTTCATCGTAGGTAAAACCTGCTACGAAATCCTTTGCCATTGAATCGTCAGAATTTACAGTAAACCAACCGCCTTGAAAAATTAATGTAGGAGCGTCGTCTGAATCGTAAAACATGATGTATTCGTAATCTTCGGATATGAGTTCTTTCCAGTTGCTTACGGTGAAATTTTTCCACGCGGCAAGATTTTTACCTTCGTCAGAACGATACATTTCAATCCAATTATCACCTATTTCCATTTTATCCCATGAGAACTGGGGCTTTACATATTCCTGATATTCAGGCAGGCTATAATCGGTAACTCCGAGAGTATCCATGATTTTCTTAATAACGCCTATGGAGTTTTTATACCATGTATTTGTAGCCCTGTAAAGGTATCCATGAGCTTCGCCGGTTTCGTTATACGATACGTTGTTGTCCCATAGCACGCATGGTATACCGACTGCTTTTGCATTGGATAAATAGCATTCCGCCCACGCTTCTCTGTCGGAATTGTTATTAAAATCAGACGCGCTGAATTCTCCGATAATTATAGGTACGTTTTTATTATCTGAAATTGATTTCAATGTTGAAAATAACGTTCTTAATTCGGTTTCATAATCGGCGCCCCAGCCGCTTTTTCCGGGAAAGCTGTGATTTGCTTTATCCGATGTGTCCATTGTAAAATAATAAGGAGTATAGGCGTGTACAGAAAGCGCTATGTTGCCTGAATTTTCAGGAATATTAATGTTGTTTACTGCCTCATACTGAGCAGACGCGCAATAACCGGGGAGCATCAAAAGACGTTCTTTATTTGACGGTGATCCCTGATTTCTTACAGTGTTTACAAAAAGCTCGTTAAGATTATTTATATAATTCCATGAGTTAGTATCTCCGCTGCCCCACTCGCTATTTGACGGATTGTTGGTTTCGCGAGGTTCGTTCATACCCTCGAAAATAAGTCGCTGGTCATAATTACTGAATGTATCCGATATCTGCGACCAAATATCCTCAAGCTTATGAGAAGCGTCGGCATAAGTTTCGCTTGTAAATCTTTCAACATTTACCCATTCTTCATGATGAACATTCAAAATTACGAACATATCTAAATTATAAGCGTAATCAACTGTCTGCTTTACATAATCCATCCATACCTTATCAATCTCATATGTATCGGTATTTTCATTATAAATCAAATGCTGAAACCATGTAGTAGGAATTCTTACCGTGTTGAATCCGCCGTTTTTTATCGCGTTAAAAAGCTCTTGCGTCGGTTCGGGATTTCCCCAGCAGGTTGCAAATTTTTTCGGCGGAGAATCAACTTTCAGACTTGAATTCCATGAGTCCAGAGTATTTCCCAGATTCCATCCTACGGTCATTTGAGACGTCAGCTCAAACGCTGTTTTTCCGGTCGTTTCAGCAGCGCTTACGGTATTTGATTCGAAGGTATTGTCGCCGTAAAAACAAATACCGGTAAAAATACAAGCCGCAGCCGTAATGATGGATATCAGTTTTTTCTTAAAAAACATAGACATCCCCCTCTTAATAAAATATATATATGCATATTTTACAATATTTATTCACAAATGTCAAGCTAATTTGGAAGGAATCGGTATTATACGATATATTTCATAAATTTAACCGTTCATTACTGAAATGAACGGTTAAATATAATTATTTTATTGCATTTATGATAATTTCACTGCTTTTTTCAATTCCATAAAAGCCGCTGTCAATCGAAAGATGATAATTATGTATGTTTCCCCAGTCATTACCGGTAAAATTACGGCAGTAAACACGTCTTTTTTTGTCCATTTCCTTTAGACGCTTTTCAGGAGATTTTATTTCATCGCCGTATATTTCAGTAATTCTTTTGATTCTGTTTTCAGCGGAGGAATGAATAAAGACATTCATACAATCATCGCGTTCCTTTAATATATAATCTGCGCAGCGACCGACGATAACGCAAGGTTCTTTATCCGCAAAGCCTTCAATTAGTCTGCGCTGAGCGTTGAATACCTCGTTATAAAGAGACATGATACCGTTGTTAAGATTGTTGCCCACAGAAAGATTAAAAAGCAGACTGGTTGTAGCGGAAGCATATTCTCCGCTTTGCTCGATAAAGCTTTCGGAAAGACCGCTTTCCTTAGCCGCCGCTTCAATAATTTCCTTATCATAGAATTTCCATCCAAGGCTTTCAGCAGTTTTTTTGCCGATTAGTCTTCCGCCGCTTCCATATTCACGACTTATTGTAATTATTTTGATCATATAATAAATCTCCTTATAATATTTTTATAACCATAGTTAAAGCCTATGACAAATATCGTTGCATTATTCAATCATGCGAATTTATACTGATTTCTTTTTTATTATAAACATAATGAATGCTAATGTCAAGGGAAAGAGCAGGTATAAGAAGCTGAAAATAATATTGGTTTAAAAAATTAACGCTATAATATTACCTTTTATGATAAAAAAACTGTCTGATAAACATTTTTTTATTTTATAAGGTATTGAATTGAAATGTGAAAAGTACTATAATTAAAAATGGAGGCGGTAATGAAAAAAATACAGATAATAACCGGTCACTACGGATGCGGAAAAACAAACTACGCTATTAATCTGGCTTTCAGATATGCGGCACAAGGTTTTAAAACAGCGATAGCGGATATGGATATTGTTAATCCTTATTTCCGTACTGCGGATTTCAGGGATAAATTTAAGAAAAATAATATTTCATATGCCGGTACGGCATATGCTAATACAAATTTAGATATACCTGCGGTTTGTTTTGATTTAGAAGCGATTATTTGTGAAAACGATTACATTATTCTCGATATTGGAGGAGATGACGCAGGAGCAATAATTTTAGGCAGCTTTAATTATGTTTTAAAAAAGTATACCGAAAATATAGATATGATTTATGTTGTAAATAAATATCGGGATACCTATGACGATATTCAATCCGCTGTTAATTTAATTGACAGTATTGAAAAATCAGCAAGAATGAAGCATACTAAAATCGTGAACAATTCAAATATAGGGAAAATAACGGCAATAGAGGATATTACCGGTTCCTTTTCTTTTGCTGAAAAGCTGTCGGATATAACCGGAATTCCGCTGCTATGTCACACCGCTCCGGCATTTCTTAAATGTTCTGCATTAGATAATATCACTGAATATGTGGAAATTTACGTTGAAAATATATTTTAAGAGGATAAAATTTATGGGAAGTATAAAAATAATATTTGATAAATGCAAGGGCTGCGGACTGTGTAAAAACGCATGTCCGCAGAAAATAATAGACATACAGAAGGATAAAGTGAATAAAAACGGGTACTTCACTGTTGAATGCGTTTGTCCTGAAAAATGTACCGGATGTACAATGTGCGCAGTTATGTGTCCTGAATGCGCTATCATAGTTGAAAGACAGGTGAAGGAATAAATATGGAACGTATTTTAATGAAGGGAAACGAGGCATTGGCGGAGGCGGCTATACGTGCAGGCTGCAAATGCTATTTTGGTTATCCTATAACTCCCCAGACCGAGATAGCGGCCTATATGGCGAAAAAGATGCCGAAGAATAACGGAGTTTTTTTGCAGGCGGAAAGTGAAATCGCTGCAATAAATATGGTTTTAGGCGCCGCCTCAGCCGGAGTGAGAGCTATGACGTCTTCGTCGTCACCGGGGATCAGCCTTAAATCAGAGGGTATATCTTATATTGCCGGAAGTGATCTTCCGTGCGTTATAGTGAATGTGCAAAGGGGAGGTCCGGGCTTAGGAGGCATACAGCCGGCGCAGTCCGATTACTGGCAGGCTGTAAAATCGGCAGGTCACGGAGATTTCAGAATGATTGTTTTTGCTCCTAATTCCGTTCAGGAAATGGCCGATATGTGTGTGAAAGCGTTTGAAACTGCTGATAAATATAGGATTCCCGTAATGATTTTGTCTGACGGTATGATGGGACAGATGATGGAACCGGTGGTTTTTCCGGAAATAAGCAATAATAATCAGGACAAGCCGTGGGCGGCTAACGGACACAGAAATAAAAGAAAGCATAATATTATTAATTCCTTATTTCTTAATCCGGACGAGCTTCAGAAATCCATTATTGATAGATTTGAAAGGTATAAAAAAATAGAGGCGGACGAGACTGATTCTGAAGAATTTATGACAGACGACGCAGAAGTAATTGTTACAGCATACGGCGCGGCTTCAAGAATATGTAAAGCCGCCGTATCTGAAGCCAGGAAAAGAGGCGTTAAGGCAGGGCTTCTTAGACCGAAAACGTTATGGCCGTTTCCGGTAAAGGATTATAAAAAAACAGCGAAAACTGCCAAGCGTTTTCTTTGCGTTGAAATGAGCATGGGGCAGATGATCGACGATGTTAAGCTGGCGGTTGAGTGTTCGCTGCCCGTTGATTTTTTTGGAAAAACCGGCGGGATAATACCGACAGCCGAACAAGTAATAGATAAACTAACTGAGATCAACGGCAAGCTATAAGGAGATTTATATGAGCATAGTTTTTAAAAAGCCTGATTCTTTGTCCGACGTCAGCATGCATTACTGTCCGGGCTGTACTCATGGAATAGTACACAGACTTATTTGTGAAATCATTGACGAGATGGAGATAGAAGGGGATACGATCGGAATCTGCCCGGTAGGGTGTTCCGTTATGGCATACGATTATTTTAACTGCGATATGATTGAGGCTCCTCATGGACGAGCTCCCGCTGTGGCTACCGGAGTAAAGCGCTCCCTGCCTGAAAAATTTGTTTTTACTTATCAGGGCGACGGAGATCTGGCGGCAATAGGTACCGCTGAAACGGTACATGCAGCCGCAAGAGGCGAAAATATAACGGTAATATTTATAAACAATACAACGTATGGAATGACGGGCGGACAGATGGCTCCTACAACGCTTCCGGGGCAGGTTACTCAGACAACCCCTTACGGCAGAGATGTGCAGAGTGCGGGATTTCCGGTAAAAATGTGCGAAATACTTGCCCAGATAGACGGTACAGCTCTTGCACAGAGGGTTTCCGTTGATTCTCCCAAGGAGGTTATGAACGCTAAGAAAGCAATAAGAAAGGCTTTTATTAACCAGCGTGACGGAAAAGGGTTCTCGATAGTTGAAGTTTTATCAACCTGCCCGACGAACTGGGGGCTTTCGCCGGTGGAATCTCTTGAAAGACTGAGAAAGGAATGTATGCCTTATTTTCCGCTGGGCATTTATAAGGATTCGTCTGCAAAGGAGAGAGCAAATGAATAAAAGTATAATTTTTTCAGGCTTCGGAGGGCAGGGGATACTTTTTGCCGGTAAGCTTATTGCTTACTGCGGTATGATTGAGGAAAGGGAGGTAAGCTGGATTCCGTCCTACGGTCCTGAGATGAGAGGCGGAACCGCAAATTGTTCAGTCAATATTTCTGACGCTCCGATAAGCTCTCCCTTATTCGTGAATCCTGATTATTTGATTATTATGAATTCACCGTCTTACAGAAGATTTATTGACAAGGTTAAATCGGACGGTAAAGCTTTTATTGATTCGTCAATGATTGAAGAGAAGTGTGAAAGGGAAGATATTCAAAGCTATTATGTGCCTGCGACTGCCTTAGCTGAAAAAAACGGAATTGCCGGTATGGCGAATATTATTCTTTGCGGAAAGCTTTTAAAGGAAACTGGTATTATAGATATAGAATCAGTTGAGAGCGCGCTCAAAAAAATTATTCCGGCGTCTAAGGAAACTCTGGTAGGTTTAAATTTAAAAGCATTGGATATCGGAATGAAAATATAAAGAAAAAATCCTCTTATCAGGTCTGATAAGGGGATTTTTTTAGGTTTATTATAGAAAGAATAGTAATTATATCGTATTTGCTGATAGGATTCCGTTCAAGGCTCTACTATATAAGGCCTTACAAGGTGGAGCAGCTTAAAATCTACAAGAGCGTCTATCATAGTTCCGTTTTCAGTATATTCCTCAGAAAAAATCTTACCGCCGTCGCGCATAAGATTTATAACTGACGTCTGATTATATGGAATGAGAAAAGTATGTCTTACCGAAGTTTTCGGAAGATTGGCAGCGATGCAGCTGAGAAGATTTTCAAATCCGATTCTTTTTTCAGCCGATATTATAACGGTTTTATCGTCATTGGGTAAGCTTTCAGGATTTTCGATTTTATCTGCTTTGTTATATACTCTTATTTTAGGTATTCCGCCGCAGCCAAGTTCATTGAGCAGAGAATCAGTGACCTCCGCCTGTTCAAGTCCGTCCTCTGCGCTTATATCTATAATATTGATAATAATATCTGCGGTTGCCGCTTCCTCCAGAGTACTTTTAAACGCTTCTATAAGCTGGTGGGGGAGTCTCCTAATCAGTCCTACTGTATCTGTAAGCATAATACTTCTTCCGTCGGGCAGTTCCAGCATACGCGACGTTATATCAAGCGTGGCAAAAAGCTTGTTTTCAGCAAGCACATTAGAATCTGTGAGAGCGTTAAGAAGCGTTGATTTGCCGACGTTAGTATAGCCGACAATAGCGCCGGTCAGAATATTATCCTTTTTTCTCCTTGCACGGTAATAGCCTCTGCGCTTTTCAAGCTTTTTAAGTTCAGCTTCCAGCGTTTCAATTCTCCTGCGAATATGACGTCTGTCAGTTTCCAACTTGGATTCTCCCGGACCTCTTGTGCCGATACCTCCGCCGAGCCTTGACATTTCAATTCCTCTTCCCGCAAGATGAGCAAGGCGGTATTTATTCTGAGCCAGCTCAACCTGGATACGTCCCTCCTTAGTGCGAGCGCGCTGGGCAAAAATATCAAGTATAAGAGTTGTGCGGTCGATTACCTGTATATCGAGAATATTTTCTATATTTTTTGTTTGATTGGCGGTAAGCTCACAGTCAAAGATTGCAAGGTTTATATCCATAGCCCTGACATTTTCAGCAATTTCCTCCAGCCTTCCGGAACCTATACAGGTGGCGCTGTCATATGACGGACGCTTTTGTATAGAATAAAATGAAGTTTCTACGCCGGCGGTCTGAGCCAGCTCTTCAAGCTCCTTAATTGACGATTCCGCGTCAAATTCACCGGTATCGGCGCTGATAAGCGTCGCTTTGTAAATTATTCCATTTGTTGTTAAATCCGTGTTTTCCATAATTACTCCTTATAGTTTTTAATAATTATAGCATATTGCCGAATTAAACGCTACTATATTTTATTCGAATTTATTTGATCTTCAAATTACTTGATTTATAAAATTGAAATTTCATAGAATTTCCGGTTCTGAAGCCTTCGATTTATTATTTGAAGAATTTGAAGTTTTTCTTAAGGAAAATTCTCTTATATGTATTTTTGTGCAAGCCACTCATTAAATTCATGGTAAATGTTTTCTTTATAATTTATATTTGTATATCGCATATAAAATATAACGCTGTTTAAAGTATTTAAGTATAATCAGAGGTTTTGTACCTATAATATAATGAGATTCCGTTTTATTATCAAAACGTGTTTGATCATACTTCAATATTTAAATCATCTAAGCTATATTATAAAATAATTGTTTAAATATGTCAAGATTAAATTTAATAGATATGCGTAAGTTGCAGTTTTTGGTTTTATTTAGATAAAAATATTTTGTCTATAATTTTATAGGCTTATATATATAATGTCCATAAATACATGCTATAAAATTGATAAATTAACATAATCTACCAAATAAGTTTGAAAACTAATTATCCGTACAATTTATGTGATAGAATTTTAATCATATATTATTAATGGAGGATTGTATTTATGGAATATTACCAAAGACTGAGAGATTTAAAGGAGGATTCCGATTTAACACAGGAGGAAGTTTCAGAAATAATCAAGGTATCAACTAATCACTATGGAAAATATGAAAGAGGAAAAACCGATATACCGTTTTCTAAGGTGATAATATTAGCTGACCATTATAATGTTTCCTTGGATTATATAGCCGGAAGAACTAATGACAAAACATTTTGTAAAGGTATATCATCGTCACGCTTTACTGAGAAATTCAGTCGCCTAAATAGTGAAAATAAGGCAAGAATAGATGAAAGAATGTCCCAGATGCTTGAAGTTCAGGAAAAGCAGAAATAAAATGATTTCTAAAACCTAAAACAATATAAAAGACCAATCAGCGCGAACGTGATTGAAAGACATAGTAGTAAGGTGTGTATTGAAATAAGCGGCAGGTATAATCACCTTGCCGCTTTTATCCTTTCCGATTCAGCCATATTAGCGATGTTTTGGCAAATATAGCATATTGTACATCACTATCGGAATGTCGGTTAAATTATAAAACACATATAAACTCATGTTAATATCCAATTATATTTCTTAACATCCGTTATATACCTGATTCAGCTAATTATAATTTTATGAAATATGTTTTAAAATCAAGAAATAAATATTTCCCCTGTACAAACGCAAACAAATGTGCTATAATAAATACAGAACACACGTTTGTAACAGGAGGCGATATTTTGAACGAAAGAATCATTCTTCATTCCGACCTTAATAATTTCTATGCTTCTGTCGAATGTCTTTATCATCCTGAATACAGGGGAAAGCCTCTTGCCGTTCTCGGCGATCCTGAAGCTCGTCATGGAATAGTTCTTGCCAAAAACTATGAAGCTAAAAGCCGCGACGTCAGGACAGGCGATCCCAAGTGGATGGCGGAGCAGAAATGTCCCGGCATAGTTTTTGTTCCTCCTCATTATGATCTTTATATGAAGCATTCAAGACTCGTCCGCCAGATATATTCAGAATATACCGATCAGGTAGAGCCTTACGGTCTTGACGAATGCTGGCTTGACGTTACAGGCAGCACAAGACTTTTCGGTTCGGGAGAGGAAATTGCGGACAAGATACGAAAACGAGTAAAATCAGAGCTTGGAGTTTCAGTTTCTGTAGGCGTTTCCTTCAACAAGATCTTTGCCAAGCTCGGCTCCGACCTGAAAAAGCCGGACGCTACTACCGTTATTGAATGCGATCGTTTTAAGGAGGTAGTCTGGCCTTTGCCTGTGAAAGAGCTTCTTTATGTAGGCAGAGCGACACATAACAAGCTTAAACGCAGGGGAATATCCACAATAGGCGATCTTGCAAACGCCAACCCAGAAAGCCTTAAATTCTGGCTGGGAAAAATGGGAATCGTTCTGTGGCAGTTTGCAAACGGACTGGACACTTCTCCGGTTTCCAATATCGGAGCTAAATCACTTATCAAGACTGTTGGCAACAGCACGACCGCCCCCAGAGATCTGATCTCCGACGAGGATATAAGGATCATACTGACTGTATTATGCGAAAGCGTATCTGCAAGGCTAAGGGAATACGGATTTATCTGCCGTACCGTTCAGCTCGGAATAAGAGACAACGAGCTTGAATGGATCGAGCGGCAGGGAAAGCTTGAGATACCCAACAGAACGGCTAAGTCGATTTTTGAGCTTTCCTTTGCGCTTTACAAAAAGCACGCCAACGGAAGGCCTGTCCGCAGTCTGAGCGTCAGGGCATGCGATCTGGAGCCTGTTGACTTTATGCAGCTTTCCCTGCTGCCTGAAGCGAGAAGGCTTGAAAAGCAGGAGGAATTAGAATCGGTTGTGGACGGGCTGAGAAGCAGGTTCGGACATTTCTCGGTGCAAAGGGGAATAATGCTGACCGACAGGAAGCTGTCAGATCTTGATCCGAAGGGCGAGCATATTATTCATCCTATGAGTTTCTTTAACTGAAAACGGAGCAATATTGCATTGTTTCGATAAAATTAAGTATACGGCACCGATTGGCGCTGTATACTTATTGTTTCTGTTATTTATTAAGAGCAGCTTTTATCATATCGTCTGACAAGCCAAGACATTTTAATCTTTTTTCTATTCTGCTGAATCTTTTTGACAATTCGGGCAATATACGCTGCCTCTGCCGCCAACGACAATGCGGCAAAGTTTTTCCCCGCATTTGGGACAGCAATCCCCATCGTGACCGTAAACCTGTAAAAACGGTGCGTTGCGATAATTCTGTCCTTTACTTTTCAGATAGTCTTCCGGTGTTAGGGCATTCTTTTCAATAAAAAATTGAAGCTGCTTAGGGATTACTACAGCAAGGCGTTTCCATTCCTTTTCATTCAGACTGTTTGCAGGGCGTGCAGGATAAATCCCTGCTGCAAATAAAATCTCATCGGAATAAATGTTGCCGATTCCCGCAACTATACTTTGATCGAGCAGGCGCTCCTTGACTGTCTTTTTCCGCTTTCCCAACCGGGATTGCAGATATGCACCAGTCAAGCTGTCGTCAAACGGCTCAAGCCCCAGTTTGTCTATACCGCTGTATGTATCCGCTTCATCTTTGCGTATCAGCCAAAAACGCCCAAACCGTCGGGTATCGGAAAAACGAAGCTCCGTACCGTTATCCAAATGAAAAATCACATGGGTGTGCTTTTCTTGCGGATAGTCCGTCGGGGTTACAAGCAGACAGCCTGTCATTCTCAAATGGAGAATGATATTGTCCCTACCGTCCGTATGTATAATTAAAAACTTACCTCTGCGCGACACTGACGAGATTTGCTGTCCGATAAGCAGATTACAAAATTCATCGGCAGTTGGGCGGGATATAACTTCAGGTTTCTCTACCGTTATATTCATAATTTTAAGTCCCTTAATCTGAGGTTCAAGCACCCGTTTGATTGTTTCAACCTCCGGTAATTCAGGCATTATTGTTGCCTCCTTTCTTTGCGGACTTTTTTATTTCGGAATGGTAGAAGTAATTGACAATAACAGGCGGTGCGTTGAACGGTCTTGCCATACTATCATCATTGGTTACATAATCAAGTTCAATTTCATATGCATAATGTTTCAGCTCAGTATCCAGCGATACCCAATAGCTGCAGTCATTTTTAATGTAAATCGCCTGATAAAGAGGTACAAGCTGCGGGTATTTCTCGGCAATATAATCCATAATAACCGCCTTATATCCGCCCCGCAGATTAAGGTTTTCAAGCCAGATCAGATTGCAATGTTCCTTTGCCTGTTCAATAATCGCCTTCACATCGGTTATTTCCGGAAAAATGGGCGAAATAAAGCAGGTCGTCCGTATTCCGGCGTCATGAAATGCTTTCATTGTCTTAAGCCGCCGTTCTATCGACACCGCTTTGTCCATATCGTCCTTAAACTCCTCGTCCAATGTGTTGATTGACCATGAAATACGGGTGTCGGGAAAACTCTTAATCAAATCCAAATCACGCAGAATCAAATCGGATTTAGTCGCAATGCTGAGCTTCGCCCCGCTGCCCTTTAACTGTTCAAGCAAAGCCCGTGTCCGCCCATATATTTCCTCCTGCGGATTGTATGGATCGGTAACGGAACCTATAAAAAGTTCTTTTTCGGCGTATTTTTGCGGATTCTTAATCTCCGCCCAATATTTCACATCCAAAAACTCTCCCCACGGCTCTGGATGATTTGTAAACCGCTTCATAAAGCTGGCATAACAATATTTACAGGCATGGGGGCAGCCCACATAGGGGTTTACGGAATACTCGCATACAGGTAGATTGGATTTTGATAGTACACTTTTCACTTGTATTTCATTCACAATCGGAGATTCCATATTACCACGCTCCCATATGCAAATGTCCTTCAGGATCAGTGCTGTACTGTTCCAAAACAAGTGCGTCCTCTTTCGGATAGCCGATTCCAATAAAGCAAGGTGTCATCCAGCCATGAGGTACGCCAAGCTGGTTTAGTACAACATCATGCTCCTTGTTCAGCGGAATACGCAGGGAATATCCCAAGCCCTCATTGATAACAGCGAGCATGATATTTTCTGCGACACACCATGCCGTAGTTAAAGGATTAAGCTTACTTACCCATTCTCCGTTAAGTTTATTACATTTAAACAACGGCACAATCACATAGGGACAGTCCACCAGCATTGTGTATTGCAGGGGCATAGCATACGCATACATTTTCTGTCCCAAATTTAGCTTTCTGTTCTCATATCTGCCAATATCAAATTTATCTGCTATATATTTGGCAAAGCTAAAAGCGTTTTCTTTTTCTTCTTTGGTGTGGAGAATGATAAACTGCCAGTTGCGGTAATGATCCCACGAAGGAGCTTTCATACCGGCTTCGATGGTTCTTTTGACTGCCTCAAAGTCAACCTCTTTATCCGTCCACTCTCTGCTGGTTTTTCTTTGGGTGATTACTTCATTAAATTCCATTTTTCAATTCTCCTTCTTCAAAAACGATTTCTGCCCTCCTTGCTGAATGGTGTCGTCCAGTTTTATCTGCCCAAGCAGCAGCGGGGACTCCGGATCGTGCATTTTGTAATTTTCAAAGGCTTTGCGGGGCGTTTTGTTGGCATAACAGTATTTACAGCCGTTCATACAGGTATCGTATGCGCCGATGTCACGGCTTTCAATACAATGGCACCCATGCCTTGTGCCTTTATGTTTTCTGTCCTTAAACACAATCCCATTCGCGCCGCCGAGAATATCCAGCGTCATACAGCCGGAAGACTGAATACCATAACGGGTAAAATCCCCGTTTGTTCCGCAGGTCTGAATGTGGATTCCATACTTTTCGGCAATGGAGCCGAGTCCCTGCGCCAATGCTTCCATATCCTCAGCCGATAGCGGAAGCAACTCAGGCATATTTATTTCCAGCTTCCTATACATCTCTACAAAGCTGAAAATACAACGGTCAATATAGGGTGTAAGCGTTTTTGACATATGCTCAAAGGTCTGCAAATGCGTTTCTACCGTGTACTTTTCGGTTAGCAGCACAGGATCATACCGCCATGCCACACGCTGTTTGCCGACTTGCTTTGATAATTCAATAAGCGTTTCCATACTTTCATCAATAGACGGAACACCCGGCTCAATATCCTTGCCATATGCAGTAATGGTATAGTGAAAGTATGTATTGAATTTATCCGTAATCTCATGAAGCCGGGACAGAATGGGTTTGTAATTCTTTGAGCAGAATACCACGCAATCTACCTTGTCGGGTGTCAGCTCATAGCGTGTAACCTTATTTGGAAACAACGGGTTGCGGGAAAGCACATAGCCTTCCGAAAAACGATTCAAGAGCCATTCGCTGTAATATTGGACAGTATCTGTCCGTCCGCCTGTGTTAATAATCATTGTTCATCCTCACTTCCTTTGACAAGCTTTTCAAGATTTCTTGTGAAACGCCTTGAAAGGTCAATAAGCTGTTCCTGTTCTTCCGGTGTGAACATGGACATTGCCGTATCCTCTGCCCATGTGATATGGCGGACAGGCTTTTCGGCAAAGCTGCGCCCCTCGTCAGTCATTTTCACGGTCTTGTTTCGCTTGTCCTCTGTATTTTCCTCCAGCGTCACATACCCGTCTTTTAGCAGACTCTTGACGATAAGGTTTACCGTTTGCTTGGACTCAAAGGTTCTCTTGCAGATTTCTTTCTGAGTAATTCCGTCTTTTTCATAAAACAAAACATTCAATACCAGAAATGTATTCATCAAAATACCATTGTTCTTGGCATATTCATCATACAGCGCAAATTGCTCATCCCTAAATTTGCAGTAGAGAAAAGCATTCTTTCTATCTTCTTTGGTCATTTACATCACCTCACTAATATATAAGTAGTATATTGGTCAATTTATTGATAGTCAATTACTTTACTATTATTATACTCAAACCTTATGTCTTTGTCAAGAAAGTACGCTTTAGTTTTCTAAAAATTCCTACCAATTCATATGTAACAGCCGCAAAAGCGGCTGTTGTTTTAATACGCCGGACAGCCATATCCATAGATAACTCTACTTCCCACCGCATAGCTGCTCAGCTTGCGGGAATCGCCGGGATTGCCCTCAACGGTGTAGACTTGCGGGCTGTATAAACGGTCTGCCATCCGCAGGTGGTATTGAGAACAAATACTGCGGCTTGATACATAGCCGATTGATATAAGTTCGGTTATGAATACAGCGAAAGGAGAAAAAGCGAAAGATGTCAAACTGAAAAGGGCAATTTTCACCGCCGGAACGAGCCTTAACGCTTGCCTGCCACTCGTGACCACAAGCAGCTTTCCACCAAACGATTTTATTTGAGCCATAGGTTATTTTATCAGGCGTAAGCGGAAGGCTTTTGTCTGACCACTTCGATACCAACTCAGAACGCATATCTGCTATTGTTCATATTAAATCCTCGACCTCCTTTGCAAATATATTGTATTGGAAATCGGGGAAACCTTGTAGTTTGCGAATTTAAGCAAAAAATCCCCTTGTAGAATTTTTATTCTTACAAGGGGTACTTTCTGTTCTTAAGTTTTTGGATTCTGCAAACCGGAAGTTGTCAAACAGAACATTCGTATAAGAACATTTTGCTCTGATTATTTTCAGCAACAACTTTATCATAGGACGAATATACTCTTATTTTTGTGAAACCTATGTCCCTTAGATATGATTCCATTTCTCCCAATTCGTAAAGGTGGGTTTGAAAATTCATTTCTTCTTGTTGCAATAATTCCGTTCCATTGTATAACTCATAAATACTCGGAGAGAACTGGGTGTGCGTTTTCTCATCATAAAAGTTCTTTCCCTTAAGGACTAAATCAAATCCTTCTTTTGTTTTCACAGATATTAAAATATGATAGTCTGAATCGTCAGGGCATCTATTTGTCACTGTATCAACCGCAAAAACAAACTTACCATCTTTTTTTAGCAGACATTTCATCTTGTACAAAATTGCTCTGCACATCTCCATATCTGTAAATAAGGATACTGAACCAGAGGATATAAAAATATAGTTATATTTCTCTTCCGAATCATATTCCAGAATATCCCCTTGAACTACTTTGGCAACGGATGTCTTTTCTTTCAATTTTGCAAGCATCTCTGTAGACATATCCATACCACATATATTGAATCCCCTTTCTAAAAAAGGAATTAAGAATCTACCGCTTCCACATAAAGGTTCTAAAATGTTCATTCCCTTTTCAGCATAAGAAAGATAAAATGACAACTCGTCTAGCGGTGCGTCTTTGTGTAAAATCTCATACATTTCTGTACATAGGTTACCATAATAATTTTTAACCGGTTCCATATTCGTTACCTCGCAAATTCAGATTTGTTTAATACAATATTTTGACAAATGGGCAATCCCGCTATGGAACTGCCCATTCATTTTGTAAATTATACGATTTTTCTACCTCTGCACAAATCTAAGCATCGTTTGATGTAGATTGATGTAGCGATGTAAGACTTCTCGATTTTTCGTGACCGCAAACCCGCATAAACACTGGGTTTTTAATCCTTGTTGTTAGGTAAGGATTTCATTGTCGGGATTTCCGTGGGGAGTGCGGCATACCCTGTTTTATCCTGCTATTCCCTTACTTCGTTAATCCAAAACGACTTCATTGTTTCACATAACCTTCCATAAATCAGCATATTCTGATTTGGTTTGTCGTAAATTCTGTCGTAAAAACCTGGTGGTGTTTACATTGTTCAGCGATGAAGCATATCAAATTGAAACCCCTGAACTGCTTGTTTCTTGCTTCTTATAAAGAATAGTATAACACATTTTAATCTAAAAAACAAGTAGCCTGCCGGTCGTGGCAAGCTACCTTTGTATCAGCATATCTTGATTTTCCCTTCAAGTCCGGCAAAGGACTCTATTTTTTTCTCCTTTGTCGCTTCATTGTATATCTCCATCGTCGTTGTTATATCGGCGTGTCCCATAATCTCCTGAATAATCTTTAAATTTGTTTCATTCTCGCAAAAGCGTGTGCAGAAGGTATGTCGGAGATTGTGGCAGCTAAAATGCGGTAACAGCTCCGGCTTCCTTTTCTCTTTCTTCGCCAATTCTTCCTCCTGTGCATTATAAGCTTTGATAATACGGTCAAGCGCCCTGTTTACTGCGTGAGGAGAGATAACCTTATTATATCGGGATTTGAAAATGAAACCGGAATACCCATCGACTACGCTCTCATTAAATCCGTCCTCAAGCTGCTTATATTCAGCTTTCAACGCTTCCTTTACATCTGAAAGCATAGGTACAATCCTTTCGCCTGCTTTCGTTTTGGGTGTGGTTACGGCATAATGACAAGCCTCATCCGTAAATTTCCGGTATATCAATGTATGATTTATGCTGATAATATTCTGCTCAAAGTCGCAGTCCTCCCACCGCAGACCGAGAATCTCGCCTATACGGCAGCCCGTTCCTAACATTGTGGTTATCAGAGGAAGCCAATGCTTATATTGGTGGGACTGCGCCGTAAAATTTACGAATAATTCCTGCTGCCGTTCCGTAAGTGCGTGGCGTTTTGGCTTTTCCCAAGCGTGGCTCTTTTTTATCTCTGCCATTACACCATCGGAGGGATTCAGCCGTATATATCCGTCACGAACTGCCGAAGTGAATACAGGGTTCAAAATCGTATTGACGATTTCCATACTGTTCGGCTTGAAGCCTTTTTCGTAAATCAGCGATATATAGAACTTCTTAACATCGCTGTATTTAATGGTTGTGATATTTTTCTGCCCGATGTCCGGTCTGACATACTTATCATACATATAGATGTAATTGCTTCTTGTAGAGTCCTTCAGTTCGTGCTTCAAAGCAATGTACTCGTTCCAAAAGGAATTGAGCGTCATCTTTCTTGTTTCATACACAAGAAGATTATCCTCCAAGTCCTTTTTGATCTGCTTTTCCATTTCCCGAAGCGATTCCGTTATCTGCTTGCCCTCCGGCACACGGTCGGTTGCAACAAGCTTCCAGCTATATACCGAATGCCGTTCTCCATTGTTATCGGCATACTTAAATTCATATTTCCCGTCCGGTCGCTGCGATTCGCCTGCCCATAGAACTCTGCCTTTGGAATCACGCCTTTTTTCTGCCATAGTCGATACCTCCTTAAATTGCGTTTGTCTGATCCAAGAACTTCTCAAATTCCTCCCGTCTGATAAACACACGGTTGTCCTTCCATTGTATAAAGTCCTCGCCCTTATGCTCTCTTGTAAGCCTTCTGATATTGGATTCTCCGATTTGGAAATACTTTGCCGCTTCAACTACCGTCAGCAGCGGCTTTTCCCATATCGGCAGTTCCCTCAGCTTTTTGTTGCACATTTCAGCATTTGGATAACCCTTCTGAAACATCGGATTTCCTTTTCTGTTCATTGCCGCCCTCCTATCAAATAACATTATTTTGGTCTAAGAACGCTTCAAAGACCTTGCGTTTTAATAACAGCCTGCCTCCAGCTTTTAATACGAACGGTTTGGTACGGTTGCTCATTGCAAATTCCCGCAGTTTTGTTTCGGCTACATTGTAATACTCTGCCGCTTCCTTGATTGTCAGGGCGTATTTTTCCCATACCGGAATCTGAAAGCTGCGGTCATCAACCTTTTTATTTCTCACAACACCTTTGTCGTGCGTAGCAACAGTCTTTTTAGCCGCACCCGTTACTGTAATGAATTTATCAGTTTCCGTTTTGCTCGGCTCTTTTTTCTTTTCGTCCTCCACAATCTCGCTGAGACCGGGAACATATACATAATTTTTCATTGTGGTGTCCTCCTTTGGTATTTGTCCGGCTCGTGCCTTCCTCCCAATCATAGTCAGACACGAGCCTTTTGACAAATATGCGAAGCAGACAATCGCAGACTTGACATCAAAGTGCGTTTATTTCATTCAAAAATTCCTCAAACAGCTTCCGTTTGATTTCCACTTTCACTCCAATCCACAGCACAAAGTCAGCCTGACGGTTTTCTCTCACCAATGTTCGCAGACGATGTTCCCCAATCCCGAAATACTCCGCCGCTTCATAAATTGTAAGAGCGTATTTTTCCCAAATAGGTACATACGGCTTTGTAGTTGTATTTGTATCTGTCATAGGCGTTACCTCTTTGAAATGCTCTTATCGTAAATCAGGTAATCGTACCCCATATTCAGACACTTATCACATCTGCGCTTTTCTTTCGCAAACGGATCAAGCCGCCTTACGATATAATCGGGATTGGCTTTGTAATCCTCCAAGCATTTGCTACATAAGCATCGTATATCGCCTTTGTGTTTCTGCGGTTTATCCACCCACAAGCCAAGCGCCTTTTTCAAGCCGATATTGATTTTTCTGTGCAGATATTCGCTGTCAACAAAACCGATATATTCGGCAAGCTCTGACTGATTAACCGTTTTCAGTTGTTCAAGCATAACCATTGACGGCTCTTTCAATCCGTATTTATCGCCCAAAACAATATGTGAGGGCAGGTAGCGTTTTTTAATAACAGATGTAAGAGCCGCAACAACGGTAGTCGTGCTTGCCTGATTGCCTTCATCGCATTGCACCACAAGAACAGGTCTTATCCCATTCTGTATCGAGCCTTCATTGCTTCCGAAGTCGTGCAGATAGATTTCCCCACGCTTCACCTTCTGATTTTCTTTGAGTTCCATTTATATAAACCTCTCAGTATAAGTATTTGAAAGGCATTCCATATCCGGAATAGAAACAAGTCCTTTCACTTGTTCCCACAGGGAAAGGTCGTTTGGGGACTCTATTCCAAGAAAATCCTCAGATTTTTCAAAGCAATGGCAACGCTGCGGACTACTGCCTTATGATCGACGCCTTCTTCATCGGCAATCTCCCGATAGGTTTTCCCCTCAAAATAATAGGCAATCAGCCGTTTCCGTTGTATTTCATTGAGAGAGTTTATCGCTTTCCAAAGCTCTCTGCTTTGTTCCTTTGCAAAAACCTGAGCCGCACAATCCTCTACGGCAGCTTCCAGATGATGTTCTTCCAAATCTTCCTCCAGCGAATAAATATGACCTCTGACCATTCTCATATAGTGTTTGTTTTCGTTTCTGCGAAACTGCTGCCGCACTTCTCCGTACATCGGCGGCAATACAAGAAACGGTATGTACTCCTGAACAAGAGGCTTGTACTTTTCAAGGATTTCTTCTTCGGTCAGTTCCGAGATAACCGCCCATTGCTCTTTTCCGCTATATTCCTCATACTCATATTTCAAATTGATAACCTTGCACTCGTTCTGAAACGCCTCTTTCAGAACATCTAATTTGTCTTTTGACATTTCCTTTACCTCCAGTCTGAATTTTCAAAAATGTAAAAATTCAGACCAAAAGGCGGTGAACGACAGCCGACACTATAAAAGGTCAAAAAACCGTGAAATATAAAAACGCACCTGCATAGCGACAAATTTCGCCGTGCAAGTGCGCTTATTTCATTGTATTTATGGCATATCAGTTCAGTATATAGGCTGCATCGCCCCTTTGTGTGGTAAGTGCCTTTTTCTAATAAACACCACTGATATTGCCTATATTATGGCTTCATAATCGCTGCTCATTATAAGCAGCGAAACGCTGAGAGAAGTCCAGCGCATAAAAAATCCCTCCAATCCAAAAACTCAGAATTGGAGGGTATAGGCGTGATGAAACACCCCGTCAAAACCTCGTTTTTTTATTTGGCAGGGATTATATTCCTATGTAGTTCAGTTATTTGCGAACTGTAAGTCCATCTATAATTGAATTGCTATGCCATTATAAAGATGGCATAAATCAGTATAATTTATATATGGAGGTGGACTGTAAGTGCATACTAAACCTGAAACGTTTGGGTGTATTATCAAAACTGCTCGTGAAAATGCCGGAATCACAATAGAAACGTTGGCAAATCGAGTAGAGATTACCGAGCGATACCTATACCGAATCGAAAATGAGGGCAAAAAACCAAGTTTCAATGTCCTACATAAGCTCGTCCGAGAATTGAACATTTCTGCGGATTCGATTTTCTACCCTGAAAAGCCGTCCAAAGATTCCGAGGTAGAAAATCTCCTCCGTATGCTTTCAGCTTGCGATGAACGGTCATTGGAAGTCGTCAAAGCAACTGCAAAAGCCTTGATTGATACTGCACCCGAAAAGTAGCCGCAAGGCTGCTTTTCCTTTAATATAATTTGAGGGAGTAAATATCAAAATCTACATATTTGATAACATTAAAAACAACCATCTATTCCCGGATAAAGTTTGTAAAAATTACTTTTTCCTGTTCAGGCTGCGAAATCCCCATGTTTTTTCCGGCTTCCATACATTTCAAAAAGTAAGCCATGTTTTTTCCGAGAAAACGCATAGTCTGCATTCCCTCCAAATCCTGCTGTACCTGCTCAGGAGTTGCACCATGAACGATGTTCCAATACCGTGATGAAACAATCGGCATTTGCATAAGGGCAAAGTATTTGTTAATCTGATCCCATGTTGCGGTCGTTCCGGCACGACGGGCAGATACCACCGCAGCAGCAGGTTTCAAATGAAAACGATTTCCTCCTCCGCATAAGTCGGCATAAAAAGCTCTGTCAAGAAAAGAGGTCATACCGCCTGAAGCAGCGCCCCAATGAACCGGCGTACCGAATACAAAGCCATCATAATCTCCTGCTATGGAAAGAAATTCATTGACTGTTCCACCCAAAGCACATTGTCCCTTTTTTACACAGGCTTTGCAGGCAATGCAACCGGAAATTGGCTTTACGCCAAGCCACATCATATCGGTATCAATGTCTGATTCATTCAATGCTTTTGAAACCTCAGAAAGTGCTGTATAAGTGCAGCCTTCTTTATGAGGACTTCCATTTACAAGTAAAACTTTCATATTCCGTTACCTCCTGTTAGTTAGTCGCTTTATGTCCACCAAACACTTCAAATTGCATGGTGTTCAATCTTTCATTGATTGCAGATACTTCTTCGCTGGTAAGAATAACATTGCCAGCCTCAAAATTTTCACGAATCCTTTCCAACTTTCGAGAGCCGGGAATCGGTATAATGTAGGGTTTTTCGCAAATCATCCATGCCAAAGAAAGCTGCCCCATCGTAGCGTGTTTATTCTCAGCAAGCTCCATCAGCATTTCAAGCAAGCCTTTTGCCTTTTCATAGCCTTCTTCTGTGTACTGCGGCATAGTTGCACGATAATCCTGCCCGCCTTCAAATTGCGTTTTGGGTGTATATTTTCCGGTCAAAAATCCGTTTGCCATAGGTGAAAATGCTACATAACTGATATTTAATTCCTCACAGGTCGGGAAAATAGCTTCATGCCATCTTGCCATCATGGAATAGCGATTTTCGATAGCTGTTACCGGGCATACTGCGTGCGCCCGACGTAAATATTCTTCCGTTGTTTCAGAAATCCCCCAATATCGGATTTTACCCTCCTTTATGAGCCCAGCCATTGTTTCTGCTACAATTTCCGGCTCAACTTTCGGATCAATCCGGTGCTGGTAGTACAAATCAATATAATCTGTTCCCAGTTTTTTCAGACTTCCTTCAAGACTTTTACGGATTGTCGCAGGGCTGCTGTCTAAGCGGAGCGACCGATCTTCGTTATGCTGGGCGCCCATTTTCGTAGCGATAACAACCTTGCTTCTTACACCATGCAGAGCCTTCCCGACGAGTTCCTCGTTATAGGAAATAACACCATCCGGGAATACTCCTGTATATGCCTCTGCTGTATCAAAAAAATCATAGCCCATTTCATAAGCCTGCCGTATCGTCTTGATGGCGGTCTCATTGTCTGTGGGTTCGCCCAAAGCGTGGCTGAATCCCATACAGCCAAGTCCAACAGGGTTTACGAAAAGGTCGCTGTTTCCAAGTTTTCTTTTTTTCATAATCAATTTCCTTTCTAAATAGTTCTCGGACTCTTATTCTGTTTCATTTTTCAAAGCGGATATAGTCGCACTTTCACAGTCCAAGAAAATGCTGGCATTACTTGTTATTTTTTCTTTTCAACCACACCGCTATTTTTCTCAAATAATACGCTATGGACGCAGCCGCTATTGCCATCGTTATAGTTTCCCAAAAATACTCCATCAATGTTTTGCTATAGTCAAAGTATTTGAACTCTGTTAATAAGAAAAGCTCCTCGTAAAATGCCCGGTTTATCCATATGGAAATACCATAGAAGCACACTGAAAAAATACAAATACGAATAACCCATTTTATTGCTCGCTTCGCATTAGACGGTAGTTTTTTAGATCGTCTAATGAATCAATATATTCAGTTGTTTCCCGCGCAGATTGCTTGGCAGATTCTATGAGTTCATTTTGTTTATTGACAAGTTTGGAAATTCCTGTAATAACACTATTGATAAAAAATGCGACACCAATGTTTGTAATCAGATTCAATCCCGTATTCATCAATTTACTTGCTGTTGCGGAAGCTTTTTGGGCAATGGTAAGTTTGTTTGTTTGATTAGTTATTGCCTTTATTTGTTGGTTAGTTTCAGCATGAGTTTCGTGGTCGGTCGGGTATGGCGTCTCCGGCTTGATACGGAAAATATCTGCGTCCGTATTCTGCTGAATTACATAAGCCATATACTGCGTATTTCCCAATGTCTCGCCGTTAATAACAACTGTACTGTCATCCACATTGTCCGGCATAGAGAAGAACACCACAAGTGTCTTGTTTTGGGCAGGTTCTTCCGGCTGAGATTCAGATGAAACATCTTCCGGTGCGGAAGGTTCCGAAGTATCAGAAGTATCTTCGCTTTCAATCGGTGCAGAGGTTTCCGGATCTGTTGATGCAGGAGTGGAGGAATTATTGTTCGTCTGCCTGTTATTGTTACCGCAAGCGGCAAGGCAAAAAATCATAAGTACGCAAAGAGTAAAAGAAACAATGTTTCTCGAAAGTAATTTTTTCATGGTAGGTAGCTCCTTTTTCAAAAAATTTCGTGTATTTCCTCATGGGTTAGTTTTTTACAGCAGCCCGCCGTGATATTGGTGCTGTCCGCAACATCGCTCAAAATGCTGTCATCGGTAATTCCCATTTCCCGGAACGAGGCAGGGAGTCCCATTTCCTTGATAAAGACTGCCAGAGCGTTGATTCCTAAAAGCGCAGCTTCTTCATCTGTACCGTCTGCTCCCCACACATTCCGTGCGAAACGGGCAAAACGGGAAAGCCCATCTTTGTAAATATGACGGTAGAGAACCGGATGAATAACCGCAAGCCCCTGACCATGATTGCAGTCGGTGTATGCGCCAAGCTGGTGTTCAATCTGATGTGCCTGAAAATCTGTAATCTTACCGATTTTCAAAATTCCGTTTTCTCCCATAGAGGAAGCCCACATCAGTTCGCTTCTTGCCGCTTCATTCTGCGGGTCGGTCAAAAGTACACGCATATTGCGAATTACCGAACGCATAACAGCTTCGTTAATATCATCGGACAAGTTATTTTCATCCGGTTTTCCAAAGTAAGTTTCCATACAGTGGCTGAGCGTATCAAATGCGCCGGAAATGACCTGCTTCATTGGAAGGGACATGGTATAACTCACATCCAGCATAGCAACATCCGCCTGTGCGCCGAGTACGCCTGCTTTGATTTTCTTCCTCTCATTGGTAATGACAGCCCCATTATTCATCTCCGCACCTGTTCCGGCAGCGGTAACAATTGCAATCATAGGAACAAATTCGGTTGGATAGGTGTGGCAGTCAAATTCCATTTCCCAAATGTCACGGTCTGTTTTTGCCTGTGCCGATACAATCTTGCAGCAGTCGATGACCGAACCGCCGCCTACCGCAAGAATCAGGTCGATTTTGTTGTCCTGTGCGAGTTTAGCGCCCTCCTGCACTTTGGCATAAGTGGGATTCGGCATAATGCGGTCAAATTCCGTAACGCTCTTTCCGGCGGCGTTCAGATAACTCATTATCTCATCGTAGATACCGTTTTCTTTGATAGAGCCTCCGCCGTAAGCAAACATAACATTGTCTCCATATTTTTTTAACAAACAGGTCAGATACTCCTTTGCACAGCCTTTGCCGAAAATGACTTTTGTTTTGTTCTCGTAGATAAAGTTGTTCATTGTACATTCTCCTTATATTGATTTAGTCCATTTGCTTTTCCCAAAAGGCAACTGCGTCGTCAATCCAACCTTCCGCAACCGTTCCTGTGCCAAGACCGAAACCGTGACCAAGTCCCTCATATATATGAAACTCTGTGTCAATCCCAATAGCAGACATGGCATTTAACCGACTTTGCATAGTATGGTAGCTGGCAATACCATCATGATCTCCAACACAACTGTATGTAGGCGGATCGTTTTCAGTATATTCGCTGTGTCCCGTGTACTGAATAATTGCTGTTCCCGGTCTTGGAAGGTCATCGCCGCCAAAGGCTGCGGGGCCATAAGAACCGAGATAAGCGGTCATTCTTCCTCCGGCTGAACCTCCCCAAAGAGAGTAACAGTCGGTGTCCACTTCCAATTCTTCGGCGTGTTCAAAGATAAAGCCGATTGCTCTTGCCAAATCTTCTACCGCTGTATCCCAGCCCGGACGATAAATGAGTGCAAAAGCATTGTAACCCTTTTTTGACAACTCCAAAGCGTGAGGGAAGCTGTCATGCATAGCTCCCACATATGCAAAACCACCTCCTGCATTGCATATGGCAAATCTCTCTCCGGGATTTCCTTTGAAGAAGAATAGTCCTGTATCTGCTTTTGCGGGATCAGCCGCTTTTTCCGCTTCGGTGTATATGTCGTAGAAAATTATGTCTCCGGCTTCGGCATGAGATTTAAAGTAGTTTGCGATTTCCACCGTTTTGTCTGCGTCAATATGGCTGTACCATGTAAGGCTTAAATCTCCTAATGTATCACCACTGTAATATCCGTTGTTTACGGGGAAAATCAGTCTGCCGTAATCTCCAAAAGCGGAGTCGTTTATGACATCTGCTATTCTTGTATTTTTCGTATATGGTTCGCTGACTGGTTTGGTCTGCACAGAATTTTCCTCCATATTGCTTTGCGGCTGCTCCTGTGTACTAATGGAACTGTCTGCCGCAGGGGTGTTGCTTTCTGATTTTTCTTTTGCGCTGCACCCGACAAAGCAGACCAGCAAATAAAGGAGTAGAATTGCTATAGCTGTTTTTTTCATTTTCTCACCGCCTCCCATTCAACAAAAGAGTTTATATGTTTTTGGCTAATTGCTTTGCTTCGGCACGGTTTGTTGCCATACCGATATACTCCATACCGTACATTCGAGCAAAGCGATTCATGGTATATTCCGCTTTTTCCAACATCCATTTTTCCGGTGCTGCTCCCTGAAACAGAAAAGCAAATTTTCTGCCACCCAGTTCTCCCTCACTGATTGGACCGTAAAAGCGGTCAATCAGATTTCTGACTAAACCGCACATATTATGCCAGTAAACAGGCGAGCCGATGACAATTGTATCAGCCGATTTCATCTTTGCTACGATTTCCGCAAATTGGTCATCTTCAAAATCCTGACCGTATCCGTATAGCTTATAGTCCGTCAGATGAAGTGTCTGATATTCCTTTCCGTTCATCAGCGTTTCTGCCAATGCTGCGGTATTTCCGTTTTTGTTCGGGCTTCCGTTGATAAATAAAATACTCATTGTATATTCCTCCTATGTTGTAAAGATTGGCGAGAGTGTTGCCGATCCTATTTATCATTTCTGTTTATATTATAAAAAAATCGAGACTCCAAGAGAAGTCTCGATTAGTTAGGCAGTTTATACCCAAAGGTTATAACTCATGTTCGTTTATGATTGCATGATCGCTTGTACTGTTTCAAGAAACTGTTGTATCGTCTCTGAGGGTTCCGGCGAATGAAGGAATCCAAACGGAATCGTATGATTCCACTCAACAGGAATAATTTTCAGCAGAGGATGAACGCTGTCCCATTTGCTGATTGCCATGAGTAAATCATTGCTGTTTTCACAACGATTGAACACCTCTACATTATAAAAGTCAAAGTCAACAATCTCGATTTTCGGATGGTTTTTCCATAGGTCATCCCGCAAAGCGTCCACATAGCCACTCCATCCACGATGTATTAACATAAGCCTCTGTCCGTACAGGTCGGGCAATTCCAACCGTTCTTTTGCAGCAAGAGGGTGGTGGATGGATACTGCAACGCAGATTGGCTCTCTTGTAATTTCAAGCCCGGCACACTGCCGCACATCCAACATAACATCATCGAAAATACCAGCTACTACATCTATGTTTTGTCCGAGATTTGCGAGGATTTCCCTTGCATTTTCGGGCGTATTTTCAAAGGGTACAAGCTGAAAGCGAAAATTCGGACATTGCTCATGAATTTTCGGCCAAAGGGAAACCAAAAACTGTGCTGGCGTCATAGGGGAAGAACCAATGCGAATTACGCTCTGTTCTTTCTGCATTGCCTTTTTTGCCCGTTCTATGGAATCAAGACAATAACGTATAATATACTTACTGTCTTTGTATAAGGACTGTCCGGCTTCTGTTAAACGGACACCCCTGTGAGTGCGGACAAAAAGCTGAATGCCAAGCTCCGCTTCCAGCAGATTGATTTGTTTGATTACAGCCGTAGGGGTAATATAATTTTGCTCAGCAGCCTTATTAAAACTGCCCGTATCTGCTACACGCAGAAATGTTTCAAGCTGTGGGTTATACATCATCGCTCACCGCCTTTTTTCGCAAATCTATTGGCTTTTTCGCTGTCTTCGGAATCATCCAAGACCGTCCAAAGCGGAGAACACCCTCAATACGCTCACTTTCGCATAGCTTTTGTACCTGTCGTTCTCCGATATTCCATAACGCCGCTGCTTCTCTGACAGACATATATTCCATATCGCACCTCCAAAAAGTCGTTTATCCGAATTGTATAAATATATTGTATTCGTTTATCCGTATATTGTCAACAGACTTTCTGTGAATATTTATTGATATGATTATGTATCAAGCCGCCCATACAGACGGCTTGTGCTTTTAATACGCCGGACAGCCGTAGCCATAGATAACTCCGCTTCCAACCACATAGCTGTTTAGCTTGCAGCTATCGCCGGAATTGCCCTCGACGGTGTAGACTGTTCCGTTTTCCACTTTCTCGACAATTCCTACATGATCGGTTTCTCCGTCTCCTTCCCAATCGAAAAAGATAATCATTCCGGGAACAGGCTCGCTGGAACCGTCCTGCCATTGCCCTCTGTCTTTAAACCACTGTGCGCCGTTTACACAGCCTGCGAATTTAGGGATAACTCCCGTATCAATATATCCGCACTCGTTAGCACACCAGCTCACGAAGCAGGCACACCATTCTACACGGGAATTAAAGCCGTACCAGCTCCAATAAGGCTCTCCGCCGACATTGCCCACCTGAGAGAGTGCTACCGTGACAATCTCCCCATCGCTGTATGAAATACCGTACAGGACAGCCGACCACAGGGAATTATTCTCATCCTTCAGAAGCTCGGCAAGATAATCCTTTTGCTCCTGATTAAACCCATACTGAGCCGCCATTTCATCAACAGTCTTGTGGGAAACCGTGATATACAAATAAGTCTGCGTGACGGTAGTTTCGGTCTGCACGATATTCCCGTGTCCGTCATCAGTTTCGGTAATCTGCATTTCCGTCTTGCTTTCCGTCCGGGAAGATATGGCGTTCATCTCCCAAAAGATGTCCGTCAGGATTTGCTTCTTGGAATCGTCCATCGTCGCAACCTCTTGGGGATTGTCCTGATCTGTATTTGTCTTTACAGCGTAAACCGCCAGCACATCTTTCCAAACGGCTCTGCTTCCACTCATTTCAAGCACATCATAAGATACTGCGTCCTTTTCCGCCTGTAGCTGTGCGTCATAATCCGCATTGATTTCCTGCACGACCGTCTGCATACTCATACCCGTTCCTGCATCCTCGCCGGAAAAAAATATCCCAAATACAGAACTGAGCAAGAGGGCAATTAAGCAAATTACAATAATTACGGCAACCGCTATCCAGCCTCCTGCGGCAATCGCTGCAATCAAAGCCTTTGTTCCCGCTATGATTGCTTTCACAGTCGCAATCGTAGCCTTTACCGCCGCTTTTACCCCGGCGGCAACTGCTTTTGCAGTCTCTCTTGCTGCCTGAGCCGCTTTCTGTGCCGCCTTTGCGGAAGCCTTCGCCGTTTGCTGTGCGGTTTTTGCCGCCTGCTTACTCGTTTTTATGGTGGTCTTGGCGGTCTGCTCTGCGGTCTTAACAGATTTATGCGCTGTCTTAGCTGAACTCCTGTTTACTGTTTTTATGGTTTTTCTTCCCGAAGAACGGGCAGATTGTTTCACCGACTTTTGCGTTTTAACCGCCGCTTTTTCATTTTTGTTTCGGACAGCAGAAAAAGCGGACGAGTCAGGTCTGACGCTCCTGTTCTGTACTGCCTGCTTTTTTAATAATTCCTCCGCCCGTTTTTCCTTAAACCTCTGAATCACGTCCTTTGCTTTGGAAATATTCTGTTTTGTCGCTTCTACGCCTTTGCGTCCCTGTTTGTCAAACTGATAGGCTGCTTCGTGGGAAGCACGATCTATACCGCCCTCAATGCGGTCAGAAGCATATTCCTCCGCATTGGCTTCCGCTGCGCTTGTGGAATGCTCCGCCTTTTCTTTGGTTTGAATATAAGCCTTACGCATACGGTCGGAGGCAACGGCGGCTTTGTCAATCGTCTTAATCGTACCCTTGACAGAATCCTTCGTCTTTATATCAGCCAAAATCTCATCTCCGTTTCCTTGCTGTTTTCCTTATCGCTGTTTTATTCAGTCTGCTATCTTCTTTGCCACAACCACAAGTCTGCCGTTGCTTCGTGAATACTCACAGGTGGAAAGGGTTATCAGCTTATCGCCGTACTCCGCCGACACTCCGGTATCATAAAACGACAGCTCCTTACACTTCTCAATGAACGCTGAAAAATCCTCCGGCGTCTCGGCGTTGACAAAATGATAATACTTGAACGAGTCGGCGCTGTCCGTATAAACAACCGTCTTAAACACCGCAACAATCTCATACTCGTTTTTCTCCGTAAGGGTATGAAAAGTAACCGTCTTATGCTCCTGCCAAAAATCTTTGCTCTTAAACTTCTCAAGGTCGCAGAACATACTGCCGTTTTTCATATGGTGTCCGTAGATTATAATGTTGTCGCTCGGTTTCTGCACATCGCAATTCTCCTGCACATAGGGACAGCCATAATCGGAATATCCCTTATCAAAATCGTGCTTCAAATAAAAGTCAGGATTGTCCTTCGACTGCATAACGGGATAGTTGATATTGGTATCTTCAACGCTGATCCAGCCGACCAAATCGCTGTTTTTCAGGTATAGCCCGGCAAGCTCAGGAAGCACCGTCTTATCCTTAGAATACAAAATCGGCTCTGTCTCTCCGCCGCTTTCATCTGCGGAATCAACCATATCTGCAAGGTTAGCTCCGTCTGTTCTGCCGCCTGACTGTAATAGTCGTAAATAAAATAGGCGCTTGTTCCAAGCAAAAGCACAAACGCCGCCATAAGAATGATACATATTTTCTTTTTCATTAGGCTTCCTTTCCACAAAAAAACGCCCGCCTGATTATGCAAGCGGGTGTTTTTTGTAATCTTTGATTTTAATATTCTGTACTGAGCAGGAAATCCGCAATGTGCATTGTCTTAATGCCTTCGTAATTTCCGCCTGCAAATTCATCTGTCCTGAGTACATATTTAGGATAGTTGTCGTGTATCTCAAGCAGACGGTTGTATTCCCGTTTTTCCGTTTTTTCAGAATGAATCTCTTGCGTAACCTGAACATAGATTTTCTCATTCTGCCTCGTTGCTACAAAGTCGATTTCTCCGTCATCTGTTTTTCCGATATGAACGGTGTATCCTCTGCGGCAAAGCTCCAAGTATACAATGTTTTCAAGACTTGCGGCAACGCTGTCGGCATTATAGCCGAGAACGCTGTACCGCAGAGCGACATCTGCAAGATAGAATTTTTCCTGCGTTTTCAAGATTTCCTTTCCCTGCAAATCATACCTTGAACAGCGATGGAGCAGATATGCCTTTTCCAGCTTTTCCAGATAGCTGTAAACCGTTTCATTGTCAAGGGAACGGCGTTCCGATTTCAAATAGTCTGAAATCGACTTCGCAGAAAAGGTGTTGCCCACATTGTTGAAGGTGTATTTTACCACACGCTCCAACTGGTCGATTTTCCTGACCTGATTCCGCTTTACGATGTCAGAAAAAATCGTTGAATTGTATATATCCCTGACAATCGTATAGATTTCATCCTGAGAATAAGCCTGTAAATGGGTTGCAGGAAAGCCGCCCAAACGAACATAATTTACAAGCTCCGTTTTGGAATCGCTGATTGCCGCATACTTTTCCTTGAACATCAGGTATTCGCCAAAGGACAGGGTAAAAATTCGGAAGGAAATATATCTCCCGGTAAGATAGGTTGATATTTCAGAGGACATCATTCGGGAGTTAGAACCTGTGATATATAGGTCAACATCAAAATCCGACGCCAACGAATTTATAACCTTTTCCCACCCCTTGATTTCCTGCACCTCATCAAGAAACAAGTAAGTTTTTCCATTGTTTGAAAGCTGTTCCTTTAACTGAGCGTACATCTGCTTTGCCGTCATATCCTCATATTCCATTGAATCAAAGCGGCAGCTTATAATCCGGTTTTCAGGGATATTGCGCTCCATTTTCAGCTTTTCCATAATCATTTTGAGTATCGTAGATTTTCCGCAGCGGCGTACTCCGGTCAGTACCTTTACAAAAGGAGTGTCCACATAAGCCATAATCTTATCTACATACATAGGTCTGTAAATCATTCTGACCACCTCCATCTGTAAAGTATTATACCGCAAAATTCAGAAAAATTCAATTAGTTTTGCGGTTATAAACCGCAAAACTTTTCGACATATTATTTTATTGCGGTTTTCATCTTCGCACAGCAAGGGAACTACGCACTCTCGCCCGGCTTGGTTGTCATCAGCTTATACAGCTTCGTATTCTTTGGAAACTTATTGGCAAACGGCACAAGGCTTGAACCCACCTTAATCAGTCCGTGTCCGGCTTCCACATTGGTAATATAGCTCATCTGCAAATCGGAAATATTGAGCAGTTTCGCAAGCTCCAGCCTGTCGGTGGAAGCCTGATTGAGCATAATGATAAACTCCGAGTTTGCAAGCATTGTCCTTGCCGTATGGCTTTGAAGCAAATCGTCCACATTCTGCGTAATACCGCTTGCATACGCCCCGTACTTACGAACACGCTTCCACAAAGTAAAGAGGAAGTTTGCGGAATATTCGTGCTGGAAAAGCAAATAGATTTCATCAATAAAGATAAAGGTATTCTTGCCCTTTGCCCTGTTCTGCGTAATGCGGTTTAAGATACTGTCAAGCACAACAAGCATACCGATAGGCATAAGCTGCTTGCCGAGGTCAAGAATATCATAGCAAATCAAGCGGTTGTTGGTATCCACATTCGTATGTTTCGCAAAGGTATTGAGAGAGCCGTTTGTAAAAAGCTCAATGGCAAGAGCGATTTCCTTTGCTTCCGGTTCGTCCTGCTTCATCAACTCCTGCCTGAAATCCTGCAAGGTCGGCACTTCGCCCTGATAGTCGTTCTGCTGATAGGTACGGTAAACGGAAGCGGTACATCTATCAATAATAGACTTCTGCTTTGCTCCCAAATTCGTACCACCGATAAGCTGTTCGCACAGGGACATAATAAATTCGGATTTCAGAATAACCGGATTTGCCCCGTCTCCGTAATCCTTCGTCATATCCATAGCGTTGATATGATTTTGAGAGGTGGCGGAAATGTGAATGACCTCGCCGCCCATCGCCCTTACAAGCTGCGAATATTCTCGCTCTGGATCAATGATAATAATATCTGCGTCCGAAGAAAGCACCTGATTGATAATCTCGCCTTTTGCGGCAAAGGATTTACCACCGCCGGATACGCCCAAAATGAATTCGTTTCCGTTGAGTAACTGCTTCCGGTCTGCAATAATCATATTTTTGCTGATAACATTCTGCCCATAGTAAATGCCGTTTTCGTGATAGATGTCCTGTACCCTGAATGGGATAAATACGGCAAGGCTTTCTGTTGTAAGCGTTCTGAAGGTATCAATCTTTCGTATTCCAAAGGGCAAAACCGTATTCAGTCCGTCCACCTGCTGAAATTTCAGAATGCCGAACTGACAAAGGTGTTTTCTCGCCGTTGTCAACAATGCTTCGGTATCGTTATCAAGCTGTTCTTTTGTTTCCGCCGTATGCACCATTGTAAGAACAGCAAACATCATACGCTGATCTCTCGTTGTCAAATCGTCGAGAAACTCTTTCATTTCCTTTTTCTGCTGTTCCATATCGTAAGGAACCGTTGCGGAAAAATTGTTGTTGGAGTTCTGCCTGCGCTGCCAGTTTGTAATGTTTGTTTCCACACCGAGCAATCGGCTTTCGGCTTCCCTGACCGCTTCGTCGGTGGGAACGGGAACAACATCTATCGACATCATCAGATTGCGGTTCAAGTCGGTAAGCTCCGCAACCATACTGACCTTGATATAGGAAGCATACTCACGCAGAAAAAGGACTCTCCCGTAACGGTTTCCCATTTTGAAGTAGTCCTTTTCAACTTCCATTGTATCGGGACAAATATAATCCTTAAAGTCGTGTCCCTTTCTGCGGGTTTCCTTTATGTCAAAGCGGAAAGCCGCTTCCTCTCCCACACGGTAGAAGTCGTGAAAGATACGAAGCCTCTCGTCCGTTTCAAGCTCCACGCATTTACTGCCAAGCCTGCCGAAATGGGCAATCAGATCTGCGCCGACTCTCGCAAAATATGTCCTTGCATCCTCCACATTCTTCTTATTTAACGAAATGGTTATATACTTATCCTGTACGATAGCATTTGCTCCTGTAGCCTTCTCCAACAGCATTTTGTTGTATTCCTCACGGTATCCGTCAAGCTCATCGCTCTTTGTGGGAATCAGAATCGTTTTCTCAAAATCAAGACGGTTGAGCCTGCGGTTGTTGATTGTAATTTTCGTTGTCGCACCGCTGTCGAGGGAGTTGAGAAGCTCCGAATATTCAAGGAACATCGCCTCCTTGTCCTCCCGGCTGGCAACGGCGTAATTTATATCAGAAAATTTATAGGTCTTTGAAAACTTGTCCTTGCCGACCTGAAATATCCCATCGTCATAAATGACGGTTACGGGAATTATATCCTGAACGCCTTTCGGCACTACAAATTTTTCCTTGTCCTGCTTAAACAGGTTATGAAGCGTTTTAATCATTCGATTTACTGACCTCCTTCTGCTTCTTTTCCATACTCGGCTTCATAAGCTCGTAGTAGGTATTGGTAGAACGGAATGTGAGCTTTTTCGGCATTAGAAATTCCGACTTAATCCAAGCGTAAATAAATTTCTCTGCGGTCATTCCGTTGTATTTAATAAATCCAAGCGCCGCAAAGGGCGCTGCGCCTAAAATACACATCCACGATACGGTTTCCGTTCCCACATAGGGTTTCAGCAAAAAATATAATCCCACTGCTACCGCACAGGCGCAGACAGAAAAAATGAACTGTCGAAGGGACAGTCCAAAAAACATCGCTTCCGTGTAATTCCTGATTTCACGGTTTATTTTAACCTCCATATAAACTCCTTTCCCTGCGGCTGTTTTCCTTTGCTTTGCGGATTTCATCAGCACAGACGCACCCGTCCGCAAGACAGATAATTTTTCCCTTTCGCTTTCCGCCATAGTAAAGGCAATATTTGCAGTCGCAGTCTGCAAGGGTATAGCCCTTAAACTTGTTGTAAATTCGTTTCATTTTCTCTCCTTACAGTCCCATCATCTCTCGGATAATCCTGTCGCTCATCTTCACGCTGCCCACAAGGACAAGCATATTAAAGACAAGCTCACCAATATACGCCCATACCTGTGTAACCGCCGCCGCATTGGTATACACTACGGGCGGCGAAGCCGCAAACAGAGAAAAGACGATACACGCCAAAACAATTACCGCACCCTCAAGGCAGACAGCACAGTAGCTTTTGATAAACGACTTACCCACATTCTGCGAAGTCTCTCCGGCAAAGGTGGAAAGCGGAATTGGAGCAAGCGCCGTGTACATATACAGCTTAAAAAATCTGCCATACACCGTCATAATCAGGATAAACGACATCACCGTAATAAACAAACCGCCGATCAGCGTAACCGCCCAAAGCGGTATGCTCTCAAAAAAGCCGCAGCTTTCAATGGTATCTACCATCTCCTGCGGCAAGGTTGTCTGCTGCGCCGAGGAAAATCCGGCGGCGGTCATAATGGTTGAAATTGTACCCTGCACGATATTGAACAGGGCAAGCATTAGCTCCATCCCGTAGGTAATCGCCCCTTTTGCGAGGGCGAAGCGGATAAACAGCTTTAATGCGTGTTCAGGTTTCTTCACTTCTGTAAAATTCCATTAGAGAACATATAACAAATACCCTCATATCCGAAGATACAAGGGTACAGTTTATCAATCAGGCACAGAGATATTTCTTCATCTGTGCTTTTATTTTCTCTTTCGCACGGGTAATGGATTGACCTACCGAAGAAGCAGTGCAATGTTCCATAGCGGCAATTTCATAATAGTTATATTCATACTTATAGTAGAGCAGGAAACGCCGCCTTTGGATTTCTGGCAGCGTATGGATTGCCACTGGAGCAACTCTGCCCGTTCTTCTTCAAGAATAAGTTCCTCAATACTCTTTGGTGGCTTTACCGCCCGCCAGTTTAGGGTTTCCTCCATAATTTCCGAAAACTCCCTGTGCCGCCAATCCCAATTCTCTAATTTTCGATTATCAAGCTCCAATCTACGAAACGCCATATAGAAATCATAGCTTACACACAAGTCTTGGATTTTTCTTTGCCCGTCCCGAAAACTGATATGGTAACTCGTTCCGTCCTCCGTCACTACCTCCCGAAGCCAGTATGACCTTTTAGGTATCGCCATCGCCTTGTCCTCCTGCTGAAAAAATGGGTGAGAGGTTTGTTTTCCTCTCACCCAGTAGCCCGCAGGAAACAGTAAGGCTTTAGATACTATAAGATTTTTCGCAGCTTTTTCCGCAGGTGGTCTAACCTTGCATAGATAGCCCCTACCGATAAATCAACGATTGGTGCAATCTCCTTTGGAGAATATCCCTGCATTTTCAGCAGGACGATTTGCAGGGTACGCTTGTTCACCGTAAGCAAGGCACGGTACAGGTTTTCATTTTCAATTTCATCCAATAAATCTGTTATCGTAGCAATCTCTTTCGGTTTCTGTTTATCCTGCATATCCTCAAGATATTCCGCCACATCATTCGTCCAACGGTAAAACCGCCTGTTGGAATTGAAGTCAGCCCTGTCGTAAATGCGGATTTCCTCAATGGTGCTTTTTGGAACGCCGCAGTCCCTCAATATCTTTTCTTCGGCTTCTTTCAAGATACGCCATTTTCTTTCTGCCTTTCCGTGGTTATATGCCACTGTCATTTCCTCCAATCTGAATTTTTTTGAAAAATCCAGATTGTGAGGTGGCGAACGACAGCCCACGCCGAAGATAAGATTGTCCTGTATTCCGACAAAAAACGACAAAAGAAAAACCGCAAAGGCTGTCAGACCCTTGCGGCTATCAGAAATTAAAACGCTATTATGTAGATATTTGACTTCTACTTTTGGGGCGTAAAATCCCCATAGAGAAACGAGGATTTTTTTAACAGACTATCCTCATTTCTATCAAATAATATGTAAATAGTTGCTGCTCAAAATCAGCAGCGGTATGGTGGTATCAGACCAACACAAAAAAATCCCTCCAAACTCAAAACGGGTTTAGAGGGAGTGGTAGGGCATAAGAATACAGTCCGTCAAAACTCCGTTTTTTTATATGGCGGACTAATATATACTATCCTAAAAGAAAAAACCGACAAACTGTGATTGCTCACAAGTTCATCGGCTCTGCGTCTATGCGTCTGGCTCTTTGATAACAGCTATTTGTAGTTTCTTAGCGTTGATTAAAGTTTCCTGCTTACATTTTGGACAGTAAAGAGGGTAATTTTTTAAAATAGTATCCTCTCTAAGTCTGTCACGGGTTTTACTGCCACAAACAGGACATCGTACCCAATCTATATATATTTTTCTATTCTGCATTGTTCAATAACCTCATTTCCCAAAAGGGTAATTGCTTTTTTCGGACATAAGCTAATGCACCTATAACACATAGTACAACGCTTATTTGATATTGCTTGATTATCTTTTATAAAAAGATTATTCATTGGACATACTGAAACACATTTACCACATCCAATACAATTAGTATTAATTTTCAATTCATCTGAGTAATCCTTTGTTTTTTGGTAAAACCACAGTCTTTGACCAAATAGTCCGACCAGATGTGCAATCGGTGTAATGCCTTCTTGGGGATAACCACCTTTTATTATCTGAGAAGCAATATTCTCAATTTTCTCATTCGCCCGTGCGATAATGCCACGATTTTCCTCCATTGTCTTTTTCAATAATTTGCTATCACAAACAGCGTCGGGCATACGAATATGTACTCCGCCTAAAATAGTTGCTCCATACTTTTTTAGTAATCTCGCTGTACATCCTGCACCATCACCACTAAAAGCTCCCATAGTTGCAATGCACAATATCTTTTTATGTTTCCAAATACCAGCGTTCTTTTTTATAAAGTCACGCACCATATACGGAGCATTAGAAAACTGTGTAGGATATCCTATAAAAATTACTTCATTTTTCTGAATTGCTTCAAGTACATTGGAATTTTCGATTGCAATTACCTCTGCGGACTTATCAATGAGTGAAATCAGTTTTTCGACACAATACTTTGTGTTCCCTGTGCCACTTAAATATACTCCAACCATAAATCCTCCTAAAATTCACAACTGAAAATTTTGATTAAATCATCCAATTTATCTTCCCATTTATGACTATAATGGATATTCTTCATTGTTGTAAGTGCAGTAAGACCATGTACATATGCAAATAAAGCAATGACGAAATCTTCTTTTTTGCTTTGCGATATATCAGTATCGGCAATCAATTTTAGAATTTGCTCTTTGTATATAGTAAAAGGTCTATAATTACTTTCTTTATTCCCATCTGCATCCAAATCAATGTTAATACTTCCTTGATGAAATAAAAAACTAAAATATTGTGGTCGCTTCATAAAAAAAGAAATATATGCTTTTCCAAATTCAAACAGAAAATCTGGTGTGTTCTGATATTTTGATACGGTATCTTCCAATACTTCTGCAAACTGATTTGTAATGTGCAACTGCATTGCTTGAAGTAACTGCTCTTTACTTGAAAAGTGACTATATGGAGCTGCATGACTTACATTGCAAGCCTGTGCTACCTTGCGAAGAGATAATTGATTTATTCCATATTTGTCAACCAATTCAATTCCTTTTTCTATCAGGTCATTTTTCAAATTCTTATGATGATAACTCTTCTTTTCCATAAACTCCCTCCCAAACTTTACGCTGTCTACATTATACCTCTCAATCTTTACATTGTCAAGTTTCTGTATCAAATCTACACATACAGCAGCAGAGATTTCTCCCTGCCACCTTGTCTTATGCGTAAATGATTTCCCTCTCCACAATCTCCCTTACGCTCATCCGAATGTTATTCATTCTCCGCACCCATTCTAAAGCGTTTTCCGCCTTTAGCTGCTCCGTGCCCTGTGTCTGTTTCATCTGCTCTATGAGCGTTTCAAAGCGTTCCTGTGCCTGTCTGTCAATGTCTGCAAGGTAAGAATTAAGCCTGCCGCTTGTGAGAAGATTGGTGTATGTAACTCTGCGGTATTCTTTCAGATACCTCAAGTGCCGCTGTCCAAAAACACCGATTGCTGTTTCTTTTTCGGGTGGTAAGGTAAGGCAGGGGATAAGGTAATCTCCCTGCTGTTCATATCTGCCGCCTATTTCTTCAAAGAATGATTTTGCCATTGTCATTTCCTCCATTATCGTCTTTTCCTTTCCGCAGGGGGCAGGCTTGCTTTTTGCAAGGGTGCTTTAAAACCTTTGCTTTGAAAGTCCGTTCCCCTATGTAACCGCCGAAGCGGTAACAGATACGGATAGTCTGCAAGGCTTCTCCGTCTGTTTCCGTTCGGTCAAATACCTCGATACGCTCTATCAGAAGATTGAGGTTTTCGGCGGTCAACTCCTGTATGCCTACATATTCAGCCATTAAATCAGCCCACCTCACAGCGTTTCTCTGATTATCCTTGACCTCTTGCAAGGCGTTTTCAAGCGTGCCTATCTGCTTTAAAAGTTCTTCCTGCTCGCTCTGGTATTTCTCGATTAAACGGTTAAAGTTATCATTAGAGATACGCCCCGAAAGAGAATCTTCATAGAGCCTATCGAATAATCTCGTCACTTCGTCATAGCGTTTCTTTGTCTGCTTCAGCTTGCTTTCGTTGGTTTTACCCTTGTTTCCGTCTGCCTTATCGTTCATCTTGACCGCAAGAGCCACCGCCTTATCCCTGTCCTCATAGGCAAGACGGGCGTGATACTGAATATCGGCAAGCACCGCCTTGTATAAATCTTCATAGAAAATGCGGTGGTCTGTGCAGGACTTCGTATTGTGGGCGTAGGTGGTACACACATAAATCCTATGCCTTTTCTTTGTCCAATAACGGATATTTAATGCTTTTCCGCAAGTACCGCACTTCACAAGCCCTGCAAAGGGAGATACGAAATGCTCGGTATCCTCACGCCTGCGGCTTAAAATCTTTGCGTTTGCTCCGTCAAAGATTTCCTGCGATACAAGCGGTTCGTGGGTATTCTCCACCCGTATCTGCTCGGCTTCGGGTACTTTTTTACTCTTTCCCACCTTGAAAATGCTCTCCGTTTTGCACATCACAGAATGTCCGAGATAGAGAGGATTAGAGATAATGTTCCGAATGACTGTATGCGACCACTCATATTTATTTTCGGGATTTTCAAAGCGTTTGGAGTAGTCCTTTTCTCCCCTTGAATGAAGCCACCAAGACGGGCAGGATACTTGTTCTCTGCGGAACTGCGTGGCGATTTTGTGCATTCCCATTCCTGCGTTGGCAAGCTCAAAAATACGCTTCACAATCCAAGCGGTTTCCACATCCACAATCAGCTTATTGTGGTTATCGGGTGCTTTCAGATAACCGATAGGATTAAAAGAACAGCGGTACAAGCCTGCCTTTGCCCTTGCCCGAATGGAAGAACGGATTTTTCGAGAGTTATCCCTTGAATAAAACTCGTTCATCACATTTTTCAGAGCCGCTATATCGTTGTTCTTGTTGGCGGTGTCCACACCGTCATTGACGGCGATATACCGCACATTCTTCATCGGAAAATATATCTCCGTGAAGTGTCCGACTTTCAGATGGTCACGCCCCAGACGGGATAAATCCTTTGTGATAACCACATCAATTTTGCCTGCTTCGATGTCATCAAGCATACGGTTAAAGCTCGGACGGTCAAAATTTAATCCACTCCAACCGTCGTCCACATACACCTCTGCCACCAAAAAACCGTGTTCCTTTGCATACTGTGTGAGCATTGCTTTCTGTGTTTTGATACTTTCGCTGTCGCCCTGCACCATATCGTCTTTGGATAATCGGCAGTAGAGGGCTGTCCTTAAAACGCTCATCAGATTGCCTCCTTTCTTCCGTTTCTGTCCTCATTGTAATGCGTATCTTTCACAATCTCAAAGGTGCGGACAGAGTGTTTCCCGTTCCGCACCGCATTTACAAGCAGGGAAACAAACAATTCCTGCATATCCGCACCGCCCGAATAGACCGCCTGCACGGTTATTTTCGGGCGCATAACTGTTCTTGCCATAGGCAAAATCCTCCCTTCAAAAAGGAAAAGGGAGCGTAAAAACGCCCCCAATCCGCTAATCTCTATTCGTCTTTCAACTCATTTTTTAATGCTTTAAGGAGCATTTTCACTTCCTGCTCGGTCAGCGTAATGCCCTTACCGCACTTTCCTCTGTTGGGCGAGAAGCTCCGAATATCATACTTCGGCTCGTTCCCGTTCCAAGAAATCAGATTGATTTCCTTTGTATAGCCGCTATTACTTTTGGAAAGCACAGCGATTTCCCTTATAATTTCATACTGGATTTCTTTCATTTTCTGTACATTACCTTTCTGTATTTACCTGCCGAAAAAAGGAATGTTATCGGCTCTCCCTGTTTCGTTTCCTCTGCAATTCACGCTCCAAAAGACGGATAATGAAGTCCTCCATCTGCTTTGTCGTTGTGTTTTTCGGAAAGTATTTTTTAATCCTGTCGGCACTGAATTTGATCGTTTCTTTCTGGTTTGCCTTTTCCTCCGTCATAATGGAAAAGATGGTATCCATATCGAGCCGCCCTTGTTGGCTTAACCTTTTCATACGCTGCGCCTGCGACAGAGAGGGCGTTGCGTCCTCGCTCTCCATTGTGATGAGCAGATTTTCCTGCTCGTCTTTCTTCAGAAAGGACAGCTCCACTGCAGGCGTGAGGGCGATTTTTTCCTCGTCCACCTTCTGCAAAATCGGCGGTATCAGCTCCGTCAGACGGATAAAACGCTGTACGGTGGTCTTGCCTACGCCAAAGCCCTGCGCCACCGTTTCGTCTGTCCGCAACTTCGTCCCAAGTTGGGACGAAGTTAAATCGGTGCGGAAACCCTGCCGCTTCATCGCTTCCAATTTCATCTTGTAGGCAAAGGCACGTTCCGAGGGCAGCACATTTTCACGCTGAATGTTGCTGTCCACAAGGGTAATAATCGCCCTGTCACGGTCTAAGGGCAAAACAAAAGCAGGGACGGTATCAATCCCTGCCAGTTCAGACGCACGGACACGCCGCTGTCCTGCGATAATCTCATAACCGTTCCCGTCCTCTTTCGGGCGGGTAATAATCGGCGTAACCATTCCAAACTCCTTAATGCTTTCTGAAAGTTCCATCAGCATATCGTCCTCCACAACCCGAAAGGGATTATCGGGGAACGGGTATAAATCTGTAATCTTCAATACCGTAAAATCCTGTTTTTTCATTGTCAAACCCTACCTTTCTCTTGACTTGTTCCTGCCCGATTTCTGTATTTCTTCCAATACTTCGGGCGGGATTTTCTTTAATAAGCGTTCCATCTGGCTGTTGGTACGCTGTAATTCCAATATCTTTCGGTTGGCTTCCCGTACCTTTAATTCCTCCGCATACTTCCCGTCACGCATACGCTCGGCATAGTCGGCTTCCTGTCCGATTTGTGCTTTCAGACTGTCGATATAGGCACTCTGTTTGCTGATTTCCCTTGAAAACTTCTCCACATCGGGCAGCCAAGCGGAGAGCAGTTCCAGAGCCTTGTCACGCTTCTTCCTTGCGTTAAAGGCGTTCATATCGGACAGAGCCTTGACGATTTCCCCATACTGTTTATCCAGTCTGCCGCCGAGTTTAAAGAGCCAAGTGGGGATATGCTTCCGCTTTGTAATCATAGAGGATTGACCTCTTTCAAGCTCATTCCACCGTGCGGACATACGCTCGTGGTAGGCACTCTGCCATTCGGACAGGCTTTTCTGATTACCCAAAAAGGCTTTTGCCGACAGCTTTCCCTCTGGCGTAATAGGGCAAAAGGAAAGGTGCATATGGGGCGTTTTCTCGTCCATATGCACCACAGCGGAGAGGATATTCTGCCTGCCGACACGCTCCGAGATAAAGTCCAGAGCCATCGCAAAATACTCTTTCTGTTCAGCAGGCGGTAAACTGTTCATAAACTCTGGCGAAGCGGTAATGAGGGTTTCCACCATCATCACGCTGTCACGCCGCACCTTGCAACCTGCTTCATGCACCATACGGTTGATTTCCTTTTTGTAGGTGTATTTCGGCGGTGCGACAAGGTGGTAATTGTCCTTTGAGCGTTGTATATCAATATCGGGATTGCTCTTGTAGGCTTCTTTTTTGCGTTCGTTATGACGCTCGCAGGCAGCCACAGAGCCAGCCTTGCGTTTCTGGAAACGCAGGATTGCATAAGGCATTTTTACATTCCTCCATTCATTTTTCGATGTGCGTTACCGTAAGTCCTGCCCGACAGGTTGACAGCGGTGACGGTGATGACGGTTTTATTGGGATACCCCCGCCGCTGTCAACCCTTACGGGAGAACACCCCATAAACGCAGAGTGCAGGCGTGAGATTTCCTCGCCCCTTTTCGGCTCGTAAATCCACCCCTGCGTTCCGAAAAATCTCCGATTTTTCCGAATGCGTTTACAGGGTGTAACACACTACACCTTGCAGGCAAGGTCGTGTGCCAGACGTTCCCTCTGGACTCCCTTATGACAAGGCTTCGCCTTGCATTATCCTACGCTTTCCGCTCGGATAACGGGGTGTCGGTGTCAGCAGTTTCCGTATTTTGGGGTATCCCAAAATAACCGTCACCACTGTCAACGCCGTCACCCCTTGAAAGAACAATCCGTCTGCCTGCTTTCGTCCGTTTATAGTCGTAGCAGATATTGTTCTCATTAAGGACAGCTACACGGTACTCATTGAGCAGCTTTGTGATAACATTCGGTTGTGTGTCATTCTCTTGCATTTGTAAAAGAAGTTCCGTTGCCGTACCCGACCACTTTTCTCTGCTCTGCATAAAGGACACCACCCGAAAAAGAACAGGCGGTATGCTTTCCTCGGCAAGCTGCCGCTGCCCTTTGCGTTCCACCATCTCCCAAGCACACTCACGGAAACGGAGGGTAAACTCCTGATACTCCACATCTCTGCCCACACAGTAGAGCTTTGCGGTATCAGAAGCCCTCGTTTCCTTTTCCAATACAAAGGTGGTATCCGCACTTCCTGTCAGTCCTGTTGTGCCAGACACCTTATTGAACACATCATTGTCACCCTGCTTGCGGATATGATGAACAACCACCACCGCAAGGGAATGTCTGTCGGCAAAGTCTTTGATAATGGATATATCCCCATAATCGTTGGCGTAGGCATTTTCCTTTGAAGATGTCCGTATCTTCTGCAAGGTGTCGATAACAATGAGCCTGCTCTTCGGATAGACTTTCAGATAGTCCTCAAGCTGTCCTACAAGACCGTCCGTTAATTTGCAGCTTGCAACGGCGAAGTGCAGGCGTTCGCTTGCTTCATCGGTAAGCTTAAAGAGCCTGCTCTGAATACGGTAAAAGGTATCTTCCAGACAGAGATACAGAACGTCACTCTGCGTTGTCGGCATTTCCCAAAAGGGAGCGCCTTGTGACACGCAAAGGCAGAGCTTTAACACAGCCAGCTCTTACCGATTTTCTGCGAGCCGCAGAACAGGGAAAGCCCTGTGGGGATAAGACCGTCCACCACAAAGCAGGGCTTATCAAGCGGCTGATAGAGCAGCGTGTCTGCGTCTACTGTTTTCAACTTCTGCATAGTGGCACTCCTTTCGGCGTTTTCGTTTGATTACATACTTGCACATAGGCGTTTCCTCCTTAAAATTTTTAATATCCCAATCGCAAGAATTGAGATATGTATGCACAGCCACTCCATACCGTTCCACGCTCCCTTTGACCGAGTTCTCTCTGTCTGTGCTATGCACCCATTAAGCAAAGGGTAGGCTCGTATCGTGGCACACTATCCTTTGCGGCAGGTATCTCTCTGGCGGCTGCTATGAAATTTTCAAGGTACAAAATTTATTCCGTTTGTTTCGGGGCAATAAAAAAGGGCGGAGGTTTTGACCTCTCACCCGATAGCCCATAAGGGAAGCGTATTTTAGACTTTGTGTTCTGATTTTTTGAAAAGATAAAAGCACCTGCCGCTTAACCGTTCCTTTTCGGTTAGCGACAAGTGCTTTGCAATTTGATATTCAATGCTATGAAGGAGTTATTTGTTCGTGTTCTTTAAGACAATTTGACCTCGGCAAAACTGCCGCAGGTTTTCATCACACCGATTACAAAGAAAAGGACAAGCAGCGCAAGTCCGATAGCCTGTACTGCGCCGTGAATATCTACGATTACAT
>UPZA01000001.1 GCA_900538575.1 uncultured Ruminococcus sp. | reverse complement strand
GTTTTTCCAACGTTGGATTATCCAATGTTGGATTTTCCAATGTAGGTAAATCCAAGTTAGGCGGCTGCTCGTAGATGATGTAATCTGTCCCCCGCAAGCGTCCTTTCTCGTCGCGTTCCCTTGACCGCTGTATATATCCGGCAGCTTCAAGCTCCCGGACAGCTTCGCGGATAGCGTCGATTTTTTCCCGGTTGATAAGTGACAGCCCCGCAAGGGTGTAGTCCCAGTCCTCCGGTAAGGACAGCATTTGAGAAAGCAGCCCCTTTGACTTCAAGGACAACTCCTTGTTGCGTAAGTGGTGGTTGCTCATTACGGTATAGCCTTTGTTTTTCTCCACTCGGAAAACTGCCATAGCTTCATCACTCCTTTGTGGTGGATTTGTTACGCAGTAGAACCGCGATTTTAAGGGTTTAGGTATCAATCCCTTATTCCATGAAAACCGCGTCCGTAAAGCCGCTTATAGCAAGGCTTTTTTTGCCCCTACTGCGTAACATGAGGGCAAAAAAATAGCGGCGTTCCTGTTTCCCAGTTGGGAGTAAGAAACGCCGTCTATGCGGTGTTGTATTTTATTGTCGTGTGTTTCTGATGTGCCATGCTGCCTGTGGGTTTTTATCAAAAGAATTGCGGTTGCATATCAAGGCTCAATCCAAAAGTAGTAAATGAGTAGTAAAATCGGTCTGCAATCCTCTAAAAATGCCCGTAAATCAAGGGAAAATCGGGATAATCAGTTGATTTTAAATAAAACAGTTATGAATTAATGTGATAAGTCTAACGCCATTTGAACCCCCAAGTCCAAATGGCGTTAACTTTTTGTCGGGAAATCTTTTATTATAGGGATTTCCGGCATTTTTTATAATTGGAATTTTGAATGTGAAAATGAGAAAATGCTGAATTTCAAAATGAAACATTAAAAAAGTTGAAATCTGAACCCCTCATTCCAGTTCTTAATCTGTGTTTTCTTCGTTGTTTCCGAAATATTCGCATTCATATTGATTTGGAGTCTTGTAATTTATGGTGGTATGAGGTCTGTGATTATTGTAAAATTCTATATAGTCGCAGATTATTTGTTTTAATTCATATTCGGATTTTATTTTTCTTCTGTACAATTCTTCTCTTTTTAGAGATGAGAAGAATGATTCTGCTACAGAGTTATCGTAAGGGTTTCTGACCTTTGAAAATGATTGAGTTATGCCGTTTTCAGCGAGATAATCAGAGAAAGTCGCTGAAGTGTAATTTGCACCGTGATCGTTGTGAAATATAAGACCTTTATTTGGATGACGTGATTCAATTGCAATTTTAACAGTCGATTTTGTAAGTTGGGTACTGTTGTTTCTTGAGATTTTATAAGAAACTTTTCTTGAAAATAAATCGATAATGGCACAAATATAAAACCATTTATCGTTAAATTTATAGTATGTAATATCACTTACCCAGGCTGTATTAGGTTTATCAACTTTGAATTGCTGTCTTAAAATATTTCTTTTTCGTTTATCTTTTAAATATTCCTTTTTTGAGTTAGTTCGAATGCTGCTTAAGTTCATTTCGTTCATTAACACACGAACATATTTATCACTTACTTGTTCGCCGTTGTTTCTTAGAACAGCGGCGATTTTTCTTGCTCCGAAAATCTGATTGTTTTCTTCAAATATTCTTCTGATTTCACTGCAAAAATACTCACGCCGTTTTTTATACCAAACATTATCACGCTTGTTCCGTTTGATGTGGTTATAAAAAGTACCTCTTGGAACATTGAGTGCATCACACAGAACATGAACACTGTATTTGCCATGCAGCTTTTCAATCTCACATAGCTTTTCTTGCAAAGGGGAGTGAACATTGCATTCAACAGTTTTTAGAATCTCAATCATATCAGATTGACGATTTGTTCTTTGTTCAAGATTATTAAAATCTTTGGCAGTGAACTTCTTTTCTTCTGCAACCGGTTTAAACTTTTTTATCCAGTTGTACAGTGTGCTTTTTGCGACACCCAGTTCATCAGCAATAAAAGTTACTGATTCACCTGAAAGGTAACGATTTACACTGGTTCGTTTTTCTTCAATTGTGAATGTTTTTGTCATAATAACAACTCCTTCAAATTTTGTAGGGTTATTATAGCATAAAAAGAAGATTATTTTTATTATGTGAAGTTATAATGTGTGTAGTTAAAAATGTTATCATGATTAACCATTTTCTATACTATATATGAAGTTGAGCGTTAATCAAGGATTAAATTGAATGCGAATAAAATGGATATATACATTTTATTTATGACCATGAAGCACTTAACTTTTAAAATATATTTTGTAATGACAATAGCGTTATCTTTATGCAAAGAAATTATTTAATAATTAATTATGTTAATGCTTTGAACCGCTGCGTTTTAAGCACTTATTTTCTTATCTAATACTTGTTGTATAATATTAACAAGTGAGATTGTTTAATTATATATAATTAAACAAAATTCTATAATAAATTGCTAAAAATTATTGACCATGTTAAAAATATCTTGTATAATAAAAAATATAAGATTGGAATTAAGTGGTACACATTAATGCAAATACAAATTAAGTATTGACTTTTATTGAAACATAATTATTAATGCAACATTAGGCCATGATTAATTATGTTAATATTAGTCAGATTTTAGCTGAAATATTGATGATTTACGGTTATCCATCGTTAAAATTTTGATTGTAAGGGATATTTTGTTGAAAATACAGGATAAGTTCATTTGAAGAAGGTAGAATTGAAAGGAACACAAAAATGATTGTATCTGAATTGAAAATATATGACTTTCGTCGTTTCAAGTCGATTGAAGGTAAGCCGGGGCTGCATGTATCCTTTCATAAGGGACTCAATGCACTCATAGGCGAAAATGATTCTGGAAAAACTGCAGTAATTGATGCAATAAAAATGGTTCTGCTTACTCAAAGCAATGAGTATATCAGGGTATCAGAAGAAGATTTTTTTTCTGAAAATGGGATGCCTGTATCTGAATTTAAAATAGATCTAATTCTTTCGGAATTTAGTGCAGATGAAGCCAAAAACTTTGTTGAATACTTAATGTTTGAAAATAATAATGGAGAAATGTTTTATTTCCTACCGCTTCATTTTCGTGCATGGAAAGAAAAAAATCGAATTTATACAGAACTGCGTGCTGGTGAAGTAAATGATGGTGTAACACTTGATGGTAAAGCAAGAGAACTCTTGAAATGTGTGTATTTACGTCCACTTAGGGATGCGGAACGTGAAATGAGTTCGGGCAGAAATTCGAGAATATCACAAATTTTATTTAATCATCCTGTGTTTAAGGATAATACTGATCATCGCTTGAAAGAAATTTTGATTAAAGCTAATAATGAGATTGAGAAATACTTCACTGAAGAAGATGGCAAGGTAATTCTCACTGGTATTCGTGATGCATTAACTGAATTCAATGAAAACAATATCTCAAATGAAGCAAAGCTAAAGACATCAGATATACAGCTTAAATCTATATTAGAAAGTTTATCTTTATCTGTTTCAGAAATACATCCGGGACTCGGAGAATTGAATCTGCTTTTCATTGCAGCAGAACTTTTGCTTTTACAGCATGACGATAATGGTGGATTACACCTTGCATTAATTGAAGAATTAGAAGCACATCTTCATCCTCAAGCACAGCTGAGATTAATACAGTACCTGCAAAAAGAATATCAAAGTTCTGGAGTTCAGATTATCATCTCGACACACAGTACTATACTTGCCAGCAAAATCAATCTGAAAAATCTTATTCTGATTAAAAGTGGGAATGGATTTGATTTGGATGAGGGTAAAACGGGGTTAGAGAAAGGTGACTATCTTTTCCTGCAACGATTTTTAGATGCGACAAAAGCAAATCTTTTCTTTTCAAAAGGTGTTATTATGGTGGAAGGTGATGCAGAAAATCTGTTAATTCCTATGATTGCCGAAATTATTGGCTATCCACTTGAACGATATGGCGTTTCCATTGTTAATGTTGGCAGTACTGCATTTTTACGATATAGCAGGATATTTATCCGAAAAGATGGAAGAACTATGGGAATTCCAGTAGCAGTTCTCACTGATTGTGATGAAAAACCAAAGTATGATGAAAATGGTGTATTTAAATTATGTAAAGAGAAAATGGCGGAAGCAGTAGAAAAAAAAGAAAAATACTATACAGAAGGTACGGTAAAAAGCTTTATTTCTCCTCAATGGACATTTGAGTACTGCTTGGCACAGAGTTGTTTAAGGGATGACTTTCATAAGGCTGTTCATTATGGCGAAAAGATCAAAAATAGTGATAAGTATGCATTAACCGATGAAAAGATAGCTGATGCTGACAAGACGGTCTCTGATGAAAGGAGTTCATGGGGAGATTTGACAGATGAGGAGATTGCATATAAGATATATAGCTTGATGCTTGATAACAAAGGAAAGAGTGGATTGAAAGCTATTGTTGCTCAGTGTTTGGCATCTATTTTAAAATGGAAAATAGCAGTTGTTCCAGATGGAATGACACAAGCTAAGATGTTTGAAATGGGACTCCATCAATGGAAAGTGGACGAAAAAAAGAAACAGAAACTAAAGGAAGTAATTGAAACAGATCCATATCTCAAATACATTGTGGATGCCATAAAGTATGCAGTTGGAGTAAACTAAAATCAGCGAGGTGAACTAAAATGTTAGATTGGAACATCACTGATAATGAAATTGAAGTAGTTGAAAAGCTATTGCTGCCTGAAAACTGTCATTTTGCTGATGACGCCAAGGAAGTTATACGACACTGGAAATCAACTGATATTTCTGCATGCCCGGGAAGTGGAAAGACAACGGTTCTTCTTGCAAAATTAAAATTGATTGCAGATCGTATGCCATTGGAAAATGGAACTGGTATCTGTGTGCTATCACATACCAATGTTGCTGTTAATGAAATTAGGTTGAAATTGACAGAGTATGCCGATAAAATTACAAGTTATCCCAATTTCGTTGGGACAATTCAATCTTTCATAGATAAGTTTATCACTTTCCCCTACCTGAAGTCTATTACTGAACAACCGATACAGGTTGTTGATAATATAATGTATGCAAAGCATTTGTATGGATTGATATACAAAAACATGGCGAGGTATAAACAACTATTCTGTTTTATAAAGATGAGATTTTATAAAAGTGGATCGCAATATAAAGATATCTTTGATTACATCAAGGACTTATATCTGGTGAATGGTGATCTTTATCGAATAGGTGAATACAAGAGTTTAGCAAGTTCAAAAAGTGATTCTGCTATTCAATATAAAAAGGCAAAAGAAGAATTACTTTTGTCACATGGGATTTTGACATATAAAGATGCTTATCAATATGGAATGCTTGCTTTGTTTCAAAGAAAAGATTTGCCTTCACTATTGTGTAAGCGATTTAGTTATGTATTTATAGATGAATTTCAAGATTGCAGTCAAATGCAAAGAGAAGTTCTGTCCTGTATTTTTGATAAAACAAAGTGTTGCATTTTTAAAATTGGCGATCCGGATCAAGCGATATATGTTGGGGATAAAGATAATCCGGTAGATTGGAAACCATCTGAAAATGCGTTGCATATTGCATCATCAAATCGTTATTCTCAAGAGATTGCAAATGTATTATCGCCATTGAAATCTGGTAAGCATGATATATGCTCACTTAGAGGTGAGATAGGAGTTACCCCTACATTGATAATTTATGATGACAATACACGAAACTACGTGATTGATGCGTTTGTATTTTTGCTTAATAAGTATGGGCTTACTGATCCCAATGGAATATATAAGGCAATTGGGTGGATAAAAAAAGAATCATCTAAAGGTATAAAGATCGGTGATTATTGGAATGATTACAATGCAACTGATAAGTTGCAGTCAGAAAATAGTTATTGGGGAATGATTGAGTCTATCTGTGAGGTGTTGCAACAAGGAAAACTTTACAAATCGGAGAGTATTATCAGAAAATTGATGTGTATGATTGTAAACTACCTTGGTTGTAAGGATTCAGATGGGCATTCTTTTACATATTCATCAATAAAGAAAATACTTGATGGCAAGTATCATAATATATATCATGAAAAAATATTGGCCATGGCTTGCTTGGCCGAATATGTGTTAGAGGAAGTAAACAGAATAATAAGAGAAATGGTCAATGATATTTTTGGAAGAGATGATATATTTGAACGACTCCCGAAGTACTTTATGGGAGAAAGTGTTAAGAACAAATCCAAAATATCAAATAATATCTGTATTTTTAACGGAAGAAAAATTCAATTTAGTACAGTACATAAGGTGAAGGGAGAAACACATGATGCTACACTTTATTTAGAAACAGAAACTAAAGGATCATCAGATTTGAGAAGAGTCCTACCATACTTAAAAGGAACTAAGCCTGGAACTAGTCAAATATATAATTACAGCAGAAAGTGCGTGTATGTGGGGTTTAGCAGACCCAAAAAACTTTTGTGTGTAGCCATGCATGAAAATACATATAATCAAAGCGGAAATGCGTTCAGTTCTTGGGGAATTTTTGATTGTAAAAATGAGATGGCAAGCATTACTATATATCTGGACAAAACAAATCGCTGACGTTTTGAACCCCCATATTCCAAATATTATTCAATATATACACTGCGTTTTGGGCAAATTCTTTTTCTGCCTGGCATGGTGTTTTATATTTGCCGCTAAAAAGCATAATTAATCAAAAATACGCTTATATCTATAAAATTTGTCAAAAACCGTTGCTGTTTCTTGTATTATATTGTATAATATTGGCGTATCAAAAAAATATTTTATTGATGAGGTTAGTGATTAAAATCTATGAATACCAAATTTAATTTGTCAGCTGAACAAAGGCTGTTTATCTCAAGAGCAAAAGACAGAAAAAACATTCTCGTCGACGCTTGTATCGGCAGTGGAAAAACGACTGCTATACAATACCTTTGTAATGAACTTCCCGCAACTCTTAAAATCCTTTATCTTACATATAATAAATTATTGAAATTAGATGCTAAAGCTAAAATCAGAAACTCAAATACAACTGTAACAAATTATCATGGTTTTGCTTTTATGTCATTGAAAAAGATAGGTGTAAAAGCAGGAATATCCGATTTGATTCGGTGTTTTAACAAAGAAAGACCAAAATTAGAACATTATGATATTCTTATAATTGATGAATATCAGGATATTGAGTTGGAACTAGCCGAAATGCTTGAATATATAAAATCCACAAATTCAAAAATTCAGATTATCGCTGTCGGAGATATGGAGCAGAAAATATATGATAAAACAACCTTGGATGTTCCTGTATTTATGAAACAATTTCTCGGAGATCACATAAATCTGCAATTTACTAGTTGTTTTAGACTTTCGACTGATTTAGCATCTATGCTCGGACGAGTCTGGCAAAAGAAAATTATCGGTGTAAACGAAAATTGCATAGTTGAAAAAATGACGGTAGAAGCTGTTGTGAATTTTTTGACGGAACAGAATCCGGAGGACATTCTTTGCTTGGGCGCAAGGTGGGGTGATTTATCGGATACTTTAAATCTTTTAGAAGAGAAGTGCCCTGCAAAATTCAATAAAAAGACTGTTTACGCAAGTATATCTGACAGAGATGCTACAGGAGCGACGCAGCCAAAGCCTACATCGGCTATATTCACCACTTTTGACAGCAGTAAAGGACTTGAACGCAAGATTTGCGTTGTTTTTGATTTTACCGAAAGCTACTGGCAATCAAGAATTTCAAAGCCTCAGCAGTCGTATAAAATATTAAGGAACATTTTTTGCGTAGCGGCAAGTCGCGGAAAAGAACGGATAATTTTTGTAAGCAGCGAAGAGGCCATGCTTTCAGAGAAAACGTTGTCAACAGATGTTCAGACAAGTTATAAGTTTCAAGATGTTGATATTTCCGGAATGTTTGATTTCAAATATAAAGAGGATATTGAAGAATGTTATTCATTGCTTCAAGTTAGATCGCTTACCAAACCTGAAAATTTGTCAGAAATTGATATAAGCAATAAAGATGATCTTATAGATCTTTCACCTTGTATAGGAATATACCAAGAAGCTGTGTTTTTCAGTGGATATGAAATTGATAAAAGTATAGAATTTTTTATTGATATCAATATTGATAAAAAATTTATTTATTCTGAAAATGACCGTAATTTGATACTTGATAAAAAGATTTTATTTCTTGTTTCAATGGAGACAAAGCAAAATCGCTATAGAGTACAAGTCGACACGCCTTTTGTAAGTGAAAGTGAACGCAGGCAGATTATTGATAGATTAGGTAGTTTGTTCAGTAAAGACAAGACTGTTCAAATTCCATGTACAATCGATTTTTCAGATACAAAACAAGGTGATTGTGCATTCGCTGCACGTGGTTTTGCAGATGTAATTAAAAATGATATAGTTTACGAATTAAAATTTGTATCTGAACTTAATCATGAGCATTTTTTACAGTGTGCATCGTATGTTGTAGCTTTGGGACTTGAAAAGGGAATACTTTGGAATACAAAAAATAATGCTTGTTTTGAAATACAAATACCTAACAGAAATAAATATTTGGATGCTGTTACTAAAGCAATTACTAAAGGATATTTAAAGAAATACTATAAGCCAAAAAAATCTAATCTCACACCCCACTAAAACCCTGTCATCTATTTTGTCAAAGCTTTACATATTGCACTGACAAAATAGATGAAAGTGCCTTAAAGTCCGTAGCTACGGGCTTTTTTGATATCCAAATGACGAAAAAAAGAAGTTAAAAATTAAAAATGAAATAAGTGGTAAAATACCGACTGACAGGATTTGAATTTTGAAATCATGAGATATCAAAGCAAATAATATAAATAAAGAATAGATAAAGAAAAGAAAAAACCTTTATCCGCTTTTTTAATATAGAAAATAGTATACAAAATTTCAAAGATCGTTTTGTCTGATATCATGAAAGTGACGTTAAACAAAGCGGTCTTTTTTATGCACTGACGGAGGCGACAACAAAAGGCGTATCGGAAACAACATATAAATATAAGTAGGAAATCAAGTCGGATTTGTAAATAACGCAGTTCAATACTTTCAGCATACAATAGCGATTACACAGCCGAGGTCAATTACGATTTTCATACGGCGAAGTAAATCGAGATGTGTGGTAAAATGAAAAAGAAAACTGGAATTTGGAGGGGACTATGATGATTGATGAAACGATTATGAAATATCTTGAAGAAGATGTTTGTGATATAAGAGGTTTTGACCGTTCAACGCTTATTTCAGCCGATGAAGGAAAATTCGTACTTAAGGTTGTTCCCGGTGAGGATTGCTCCAACAATGTCGGTACCATTCACGGCGGATTTTTGCTTGCGGCAGCAGATATTGCCGCAAGCGGCGCTTGCGATACATACGGCAGAGAATGTTCTTCCGTCAATTTTTCTGCAAATTTTCTGCGCCCTTGCTTTGCAGCAGATGAGTATTTAATGGTTACGGGTAAAGTTTTGAAATATGGAAAGAAAATAGCGGTAGTTGAAGTTGAAATAGTTCGCCCTGATGGAAAACTTGCCTTTAAAGGAACAAGCACATCAGCTGTTTTTGATTCCCTAATAACAGAAGAAAAGTTAAGAAATTGTTAAGAGACATGTAAAACACAAAAAGCGTGAAAATCCAAAAAAAGCGGTGAAAAAGCAGAACACACCTTATAAATTGCGTATCTACGGTGTTTATGAGGTGTGAATTTTTGAAAAAGCATTAAATTAAAAATTATGACGTGTCGCAAAAATGAACACTAAAACGGTGTTTAGAACCTCTGTCAGGATATTTTAAATTTTTGGTAAAAATCGTTTTAAGAACGTTTTAGGAGTTTTAAAAATTCGTTTAAAGTCCGTAGCTACGGCATTTAAAAATTTTAAATCCTTAAAAAGTAGTTTTCAACATCTCTTAATAAATGTTGAAAAAGGGGATGGGAACTTAGGAACAAAATTGAAGGGGGATAGGAACAAGTTCCTATCCCCCTTTTTTATTGCTTATTTTTTTCAATAAACCTCTGATATTGCTGATAAACTTTTCGCTCCAACGGAGATTGTAGAAAGCATGAATGCCCTCGTATCTTTAAAAAATCTTGCTCTCTCTTATACAATAATTCCATTCTCTCCGCTCTGATCCGGGCCGATGTAACTGAAATATTACATAAACTTGCAATCTCTTCCGGATCACGAATCTTTAATCCCCATAATACGCAAGCTGGGGCAAGAACATCTATAGCAAAACGTTCAGCTTCGTATTCATATTCAGGCTTATCTTGAATATGTTTCATTACAATGTGTCCTACTTCGTGCATAATAGTGTATCTTTTTTGTGGAATAGAACAATCCGGAACAACAATCTGGTAAGCATTATTTTCAAAGACCGAATAACCTCGTTCATTACCGGCTAAATCGCTGTAATCTTTACGAACGGTTATATTCATAGAATTTAATATAGGCTTTATATTGACTGGCAATTCAAATATTCCAAATTCAATTAAGAAGGCCCAGCTTGCATCACGAGCATTTTTATAAGAAAAATAGTTCAAAAAAATCACCTCTTGCGTATATTATACACATAAAGGTGATGTCTTAATTAAAAATCTGTGTCTTCCGGCAAATTATGTATTCTTTCCAGCTCCTCGGCCGACAATTCAGTTTTTCGGAACTGCCCATCAGATGATCTTGCTACTTTAAATGCAGCTGGCTGTTGATTTTCTTTAATCTGCTTTTGTCTTAACAATTCTTCTAATTTACCAATTAATTTTAGCTGTTCTCTTTCATTGAATTTCTGGAATACTTCTAACATTTCAAGCTCATTTTCAGATAAATTTTCTGTTGGTGAGCTTTTTTCTGTTCCGGTAAGTAAATAGTCTGTTGAAACATCAAAAAAATCCGCAATTGCGGATATTGTATCAGCTGCTGGATTGGTTCCTCTAGTATTCCATGCTGAAATAGTAGACGTTGATATACCAGTGAAATCAGATAATTCATTCTGCTTTTTCCCCTGTTTAGCCAATAAATGAAATACTCTTTGTGAAATTGTCATAATAAAAACCTCCAAAAATTATGAAAAACAACGAAAATTTCTACATATGTAGATTTTTGTATTGACATATCCACAATTGTAGATTATAATATACACATGCGAATTAAACAAGTAATAATAAGCCATATTATAATTATATCATAGGCAATAGAAATTGTAAACAGAAAGGAAATAAAAAGTATGAATGAATTAAAAGTATTTCAGAATAGTGAATTCGGAGAACTAAGTGTTCTCACAATTGACGGAAAAGAATATTTTCCGGCTTCTCAGTGTGCTAAAATTTTAGGGTATTCTAACCCTTATGACGCCATCAAGAAACATTGTAAAGAGGACGGGGTCGTAAAACGCGAGGGGGTCTCCTATACAACAAATCAGTATGGAGTTACTTCTCGTCAGACAACAGAAATTAAGTACATAAGTGAGAGTAATTTATACCGCTTAATTATCCGTTCAAAGCTTCCGGCAGCAGAAAAATTTGAACGCTGGGTATTTGATGAGGTTCTTCCTGAGCTTAGAAAAACGGGTTCATATGGAAATAGTGTTAATCTTGAAGAAGTCATTGCTAAAACGGCAACGTCTGTTGTGTCAGAGGTAATGAATCGAATTGTTCCTATTTTCAATTCAGAAACGCTCAAAGAACATACAGAAACAGATTCAGTCAGAAGAAAGCATTCACCAGGAATTATTGACAAGCTTGATCCTGCAATTATAAAAGAGATTGAAGAAATGCTTATGTCAAACAGATTCAGCTATCTTGATATTGTTCATTATTTACAGGATATGGGAGTTGAAATTTCTATCGGTTCTGTTCACAGATATGCGAAAAGAATGAAAGGATGATAAATATGAAAGTTAAAGTAAAAAAGATCAAAAAAATACCTGCTCTGGTGAGAGAACAGGATAAAGAAAACACATTTGCATGGGTAGCACAAAAGATTGGTGAATGTTTTAAAAACTACTGTGCGAATGGAAACCATATGGTTAAACCACAAAGTTTAAAGGCTAAGAGAGTATAAATGTTGAAATATTTTTACCCCCTTTTCCAATTTAATTATACAATAATTTGTAAGCAATTTCAACAGAAAGGAAAATTAATATGACAATAGGTAAAAAAATAAAGCTCAGGCGTGAGCTTCTGGGATTAAGCCAATCGGAGCTTGCCGAGAAAACAAACATTACTCAGGCATATATATCAAGGCTTGAAAATGAAAAATTTCAGCCGACAGCGCCGGTTATCTGCAGTCTTGCAAAGGCGCTGAAATGTACTGCTGATTATCTTATCAGCGATGAAAGGAAGGCTGGATAATGGTACAGATCGGAACAGTAATAAGCGGATTTAAGGTTTACGGAATTTGCGGTAGGCATTGCATTGCAAAAAACATTTCGCCGAGAACAGCGGATTCATTTGTGGTGTGGACCATTGATTATGACGGAAACGGGGTTCACACCGGACGGTATTTCACCGAACGCATAGATGCCGAATGGGAGTTTGCAAGTCTTGCGTTCCCATGGTTTCAGGATAATGTAAATATTAATTTTATAGCCGAAACAGCGGGATAATCCGCTGTCCGCCGGAAATGGTCTCCCGGCGCTGATGATGGCAGACCGGAAAGAAGGTGAAATTATGGAACTTGAAAAATTCAAGTACGAGTCAAGAAAGCTTGTGTTTGCGATGGCAAAGCTTATACTTGAAACTGCGGCGGATGAAAGCATAAAAAAAGAGCCGCTAATTCAACATAAGATTGTTTCTACCGCACTGTCATTGCTTATAGAAACCGAGGCTCTTGAAAAAGAACTGGACGAATTGTCGAATTAAGGCTCTGATAATAGTATATCAGAATAAAATGGATTCGTCAAGTTTTTTTCTGAAGGAGGCGATTTTTTGGAATATTTAACTGTAAAAGAATTTGCGGAGTTGAAAGAGTGTACGGAAAGATATGTTAAACGGCTCTGTAAGGATGGGAAAATAAAAGCCGAACAACATCCTCATCCGCAGAATAAGAAAATGTGCTATATGATTCCCGTATCGGCTCTCCCGGAAGAGCTTCAGGTAAAGTATTATAAATCTCTTAAAGCCGATATCAATCTCCCGGCTATAAAAGAAGATAAAAAATCCGTTAAAAAGCTTAAGAAGACCGTTTCAAAAACGTTTGAGGAAATGTCAGAGGCGGAGCGTATGGAAGCGGATTTGTGGACGGGTATTATTGAAGAATGGCTGAATATCAGGGGCAGATATGAAAATAAGGCAAAAGCCGATAAAATGTACATCGGAAAATGTCAGCTTGAGCATCCGGAGCTGCAGATAAGCAGAGATGTCTTGTATCGAAAGCTGAAAGCGTTTAAGGCTAACGATGCTTATGGACTGGTTGATAAGCGGGGAGCTTGGAATAAAGGCTCAAGCTCCATTCCTTCACAAGTATGGGAAATGTTTTTGGATTACTGGCTGGATGAAAATCAGCCTACAGCAGCTAAATGCTATCGCGGTGTAATTGACTGGACTGAAAAATTTTACCCGGAACTTGTTGAAAGCATCCCTTCGTTAAGGACATTTCAGCGCCATATCGAAAATGATATAAAATATGCTGTAAAGGTACTAATGAGGGACGGAGAAAAGGCTTTTAATGACAGATGTCTGCCGTATATGGTAAGAATGTATGATGAGCTTGAAGCAAATGAATGCTGGATAGCTGATAACCATACATTTGATGTACAAACTCTTGATGACGAAGGTAAAATACATAGACTATATCTTACGGCGTTTCTTGACGCCAAATCAGGAGTTTTGACAGGATGGAATATAACGGATACTCCAAATTCATGGTCCACTATTTTAGCACTTAGACATGGTATCAGCAGATTCGGTATTCCGAAATGCGTTTACTTCGACAACGGTCGCGAATTTTTGACGCATGATGTCGGCGGCAGAGGCCACAGAAACCACGGAAGCCGCAAAGATATCGCTGTCGATCCTCCTACAATCTTAAAAAGGCTTGGCATTGAAATGAGAAACGCTATTGTTAGAAATGCCAAAGCAAAACCTATTGAGCGTACATTCGGAACTGTGAAGTCACAGTTTTCAAAGATTTTCAAAGGATATTGCGGCGGTACGATTTTAGAAAGACCGGAAAGTCTGAAAAGGCGCGTAAAAAATGGCAATCTGCCGAGAGATTATGAAATACGGGATTTCTTTGAAACATGGATAGATGGTGACTATAATTTACAGACTTACGGCGGATCAGAGCCATGCTATAAAGAAATGACAAGGCTTGATGTCTGGAATAAAACATGTAAATCAGTACGCCAAGCAAGCCCTGAAGAACTAAATCTCATGATGATGAGGTCAACCAGATATCAGAAAATTAAACGCAATGGGGTTTACATTGAAATGTTTGGCGAAAAGCTCTGGTATATGGATTTGAAGCAAACCGTTCTCAATCTTGAAAAGGAAGTTTACGTTCGCTACGATCCGGCTAATCTGGAGAGCGTCCGAGTATACGATAAAGACGATAAATATTTGTATACATGGAAATTAGCCGATCATTTGCTTGTCGATTACCTAAGCAATATAAAAGAAGATATAGCAAATGGTCAGAAATATATCAGAACAGTCGGAAAATTTGTTAAGGAACAGACCAAAGGAATTTCCGCGAATATCAGCAACGAGCAGAAAATTACAATGCTTGATATGACGATGAGAAAGGCATATGAAAGAAAGGATAAAATATTTAAAATAAATATGCCATCAAATATAATCCCGATAAAAGCAAATGAGCCTGATTTTGAAAACGTTAAGCAGGCGGCTGGAGCGGAAGGCACAGTCATAATAGACTTAAAGAAAATGGAACGAAATAGCCTTAAACGAAAGGAAGATTAATAATGGATGTTGTATATACTCCCCATCAGCTGGAGTTGCTGAATAAACTGGATGAACTTCAGAAGAGCCGAGGACTTTCTCAAACCAAGCTTTCTGAACTTATAGGAATTTCCGGAAGTACGATATCGCAATTAAGGAATAAAAAATATCCTGCTGATCCTCAGCAGCTGTTTAGTATACTTGAAAATTACTTCGGAGTAAAAGAAAGCGCTAAACTTACATATTCTGAAATTGAATATGCAGATACAAGTATATCAAGCGAAGTATATGATATTATACGAATCTGTCAGGTTAAAGGCGGACTTGCAGTAGCTTGCGGAGACGCCGGAATTGGTAAAACAAAAGCTGCTCGCAAATTTATAAAAGATCATGCTACTAACAGCATTTTGATTACAGTAAATCACTGTATAGCTTCTATTAAACCGCTGCTTGAAGTACTTGCCGATAGAGTCGGAGCCGGGACAGAAAAGACAAGAGATAAGCTCTGGATATCAATAGCCGGGAAATTAACTGATGGAATGGTATTGATATTTGATGAAGCACAGCACCTGCCTTACACAACAATCGAAGTATTGAGGAGCTTTTCGGATTATTTTAATGATAAGGGACAAACCCTTGGTATCTGTTTTATAGGAAATACAGATACTGTTGTCCGATTAGGAAGTAAGCGAGCCGAGTTTGCACAGATTTCTAACCGAACCAAGCAAAGAAAAATATATACAAAGGATGCAATCAAGCGTGATGATATCATAAAGCTATTTCCCATACTTGAAGCTGAACACAAAGATAAGGAAATAGATCTTCTGTGGAAAATCGCAAAAACTCCGCAGGCATTAAGAGGAGCTATTAATCTTTTTTCTAACGCCTATGATAACGAGGATTACAGCTATAAGGGACTTATCGCTATGATGAAGTTTATGGATATGCAAATTTAGGAGGTTAGTTTATGAAAAGAGGAACACGTCCGATGGCTTGTTTTAAGAGAAAACAAGGAATCTGTTACTATTATACATAAACATACGGACACTGTTAGAACGCTTAAAAAGAATGTTTGAAAATAAGGAGATTTATGACATACGAAGAATGGATTTTAAAAAGCGCAAAACGCAAATGCGGCAAGCTGTATGTAACCGAGCTGAGTTTTGGGATTTTATCGTTATTAAGCTTTGCAGCGTATATGATCCTATTAATTAAAATATTCATTATTCTAAGCGCCGCTTTTATTATTATGTGTGCAGTATTAGAGTATAAGGAAAATAAGATTCGAAAGGAAACAAGTGAACATGTTGACAGAAGAATAAAAGCTCTTAACACTTCCTTGCAAGAAACTTTGAAAAGCTTTGAAAGAAATAATTTAAACAGAGAATTAACGTTTTTCTATGAAGAATATAACTTTTTAATGAAAGAGGAGTAATATGGAAAATTTTTATTTTACCTTTGGCACAGATAAAAGTCAACCTTTTTACGGAGGATGGATTATAGTAAAAGCTAAGAATATGAGAGAAGCTGCTTTAATATTTAAGATGTACTTTCCTAACCTACGGCATCCGGAATTTTGTAATTGTGCTGGTATTTATTCAGAACAAGACTTCCAAGAAACAGGAATGTATAAGCAAGGAAATTTTAAACGCAGATGTCATGGGATTATCGGATTTAAGCCTTTAAAAAATATAGGAGTTAAAAAATGAGAAAAGTACCCAATCCCTGCAGAAATTGTAAGGATAGGAAAGAAAACGGCGTTTGCCATATAGATTGTAAAAAGTATTCGGCTTTTACATCCATATCCAGAGAAGTCAATCGAAGAATTGGAAGGGATATGAAAAACGGAAGAATTGAATATAAGCCTATAATAAGAGCGCTATGCGCTAAAAGAAAATGAGGGGGCATCCCCCTCAACCCTAATGCAGCTTCGGATATGCGTCCGGAACGGTGACAAGTCCGTATAAATGCAGAGTCAGGGATAAAATATGAAGGAGGGAAAATATGATATCAAAAAAACTTACAAGTAAGGCCGGAATTACAATTCCGAAAGCTCTGAGGGCTGACATGGGGTGGCAGCCGAATATGGCGGTAGACTTAATACCGCAGGAGGATGGCAGCTTGACTATCAGACCGCATATTGATTTGTGCAGATTCTGCGGTGCTCATGAATCTGTAAAAAAATACAAGGATGTATGCGTTTGCTCTGATTGTGCTGTTAAAATGAAGGAGGCGGTATGATGGAAGTGAAACAGATCATTGACAGAATGGCAGCAATTAAGAAAGAGCAGTCAGCGCTTGATGATGAGTATTCTTCATTACAGTCCAAACTTCAGATTCTCGGCGAAAGCGCTCTGGAGGATACAAAATACAAATCTGTTTCATTCTCAGGAACTTCCGGCAAAGCAACTGTAACACTTGCCGATAAAGTTTCAAATGTGCTGCCGTCCTTGTTTGTTGATATTTTTGGAAAAGCTTACAATGACCTTGTTAATGTAACACAAAAAATCGAACTTAATGCCGAGGGAAAAAGAATTGCAGCAGCCGTTTGGAATAAGGAGTACTGTGAGGGCAGCGTTGAGGAAATTATCAGCAGTTTGAATTGTGACGAAAAGGCTAAGAAGTCGCTGATGAAGAAGCTTAACGGAAAAAGCTTTGAAACAGACAAAAAGAATCTCATGAAAATCGGCGGGCTATCAGAAGAAGAGGCAAGCGATAATGCCTATTTAGTAGCTGAAATTATTTCGTGGAATAAAATCCGGTCAATAATTAAGCTGAATAACAGCGGCGTATTTTCTCAACCGGCTTTTGAACAGTTTATACTTAATATTAATGCTGCTGTTTGTGTTGAACAAAGCACAAAGGTTGCAGTAGAAAGTTTAAGTGAATAGAAAAATGCCCGTATTTTTACAGGCAAAGACAAAATATATTAAAATGATTTACGAGCCATTTTATAAGAAATTTTACGAATTAAAACAAGGGTACTTAATACAGATATTATTCCAATTAAGGGAATATCATGTTTTATTTGTGATTTTAATTGAAGTACTTCAATTAGAGTGATACATATATTTTTAACTGTATCTATTAGCATTAATTATCCTTCCCTTCTTTAAAAATGGCAATGTCAATAAAAGGAGAAATAATGAGCATTAATATTAATGAAATTGCGCAGAAAAAAATTGACGAAATGGAGACAAGCGGAGAAATCAAAAATCACATTGAAAGCAAGCTTCACAGTCTTGTACTTGATTCGGTAGCCTCTGCGTTTGACGGATATGGAATAAGGAAGAAAATCCGAGAAATGGTTGAAAGTCAGATTTCGCCTTGCCTTGATACCCTTGATTTTACCGGGTATAATTCATTTATCTGCGAAAAGCTTAAACAGATTACCGAAGAATATCTGAAGGAAGATATAGCAAAGAAAGTTTCAGACACTTTTGAAGATATATTTATGCTTAAATATGAAAGTATTAAGTTATCTGAAATTTTTAAAGCTTATCGCGATTGGCAAATTGAAGACTTAGAAGAAAATGAAAAGTACGAACTTAATAACGAATTTTATACATCTATGGATGAAAGCGAACATGGTTTTCTTGATTGCAGTATATCTAAAGAAGAGCCGTCAAACTCATTAACGTATTTTGGCGATAAAAGAAAAGATATTTTTACCTGTGATTTTGGTTTTTCAATTTTTAGAAAATTAGATAAACCAGGATGGGGGCACTTAAGCGGTGTTTACTTTGAAGGTCACAGCGTAAAGGAAATGGTGAAAATCACGTCTTACAATAAGTTTCAGACGCTGCTTTTGAACTTGTATTACAACGAAACGCCGATTGTACTTGATGTTGAAGATGAATTCGACATTGATAATTCACTGGGACTTGATATATAGGAGTGATAGAAAAATGACGAAATGTGAAAATTGCTATCATAAGAAAGTCTGTATTGACAGCGCTAATTATAAAAGCGCTGAAAATTGCAGGCAGTACAAGGATAAAAATTTAATAGCTGAATTTCCTGAAATAACATCTGCTGAAATAAAAGAACTTATTAATATCACTGTCACTATATATTTTGAAGTAAGAAACTCATGCATATGGGGCGGAATGGGTTCAGTCGGGTATCCGAGCATCACATTTCAGGAATGCCGAATAGCTGATTCTTCTGATCTTAATGAAAATTTTCTTAAAATGCAAATAAAAACAATAGCCAATACAGCAAAAGTAATGGAATCTGATGTCCGAGTTATAACAAAACGTGAATATGAGGAAAAAACAGAGGAGGATGGAGATGATTAACAACGAAAACTGCTGTAAGAACTGTCAGCATTCATGTGGTAACGAAGGACTATACTGCACAAAGTTTACCAAAGATGTTGAATTTTATGAATGCTGCTTTCATTATTCTGAAAGAGAGCGTCACAGTGAAGCTATGGAGAAGCTTCGTAGGCAGTTTGTGACAAGGTAAGGCTATTATGGATATTGAAATGATGTTTGAAATATTCTACAGCTCGTATCCAAAGAAAAAAGATAAATCAAAGGCTTTCAGAGCTTTTAAAAAGTTGAATCCGGATGAAAAGCTTTTAAATACTATTTTATCAGCGCTTGAAATGCAGAAGAAAGATATAAACTGGGTAAAGCAAAATCGACAGTTTATGCCGTATCCGTCAACATATCTGAATAACCGCAGATGGGAGGATGAAGCCGATGGAGAAGCTTGCGGACATGATACCCAAAATAAAGCGTTTGGCTCTTACTTATGATGACTTTATCAAGGCTAAAGTTGATTTATATAACAGTGTTCCCGGAAAACTTACCGGATATGACTGTAAAAAGTGCCTTAACCGCGGCTATATTGCGGTAATAAGGGACAATGCAGAGGTTATGGTAAAATGCGAATGTATGAAAAAACGTGAAAGCATAGACAGATTAAAATGCTCCGGTATTGCTTCGCTGATAAAGAAAAAGACATTTGCTTCGTATAAAACAAGCAAGCCTTTCCAGCAGCAAATCAAGGAACATGCTTCAGAATTTGTCAGGACATATAAAGGAAGATGGTTTTTTATCGGCGGTCAGAACGGCTGCGGGAAAACACATATTTGCACTGCAATTTCCGGACAGCTTCTCAAAATCGGACTTTCGGTCAGGTATATGCTCTGGGTTGAGGAATCGCCTGTTATAAAATCTATGGTAAACGAGCCGGAATATAAGGAGATAATATCAGAACTCCAAAAACCCGAAGTGCTTTATATAGATGATCTGTTCAAGGAAGGAGCGACTGACGCCGATATCAGACTTGCCTTTCAGATTCTTGATTATAGGTATAGAAATTCAATGTGTACAGTCATTTCTTCGGAGCAGACTCTTGATGAAATTTATCACATGGATAAAGCTATTGGCGGAAGAATAGCAGAGATGTCTATTAAAATTAATATTCCTAAAGACGATGGCAAGGATTTCAGATTAAAATAAAGGAGGAATTTTTATGGCAGCTGTCAATCAGATAAAAGCTATTTATGCAATGGGTTCAAGTCTTGGAATAAATAAAAACAGCCGTGAGGACGAGCTGCATCAACTTGTTTACGGCATTACCGGGAAAGAATCTATAAAGGAGCTAACCGGCTCCGAAGCTTATTCAGTACAGCATGAGCTTATGAGCCGTATGAAAGGTTCTAATAATTTAAAAAAGTCCAAATCCCGTAAAAAGCCAGTTGACGTCCCGCCCGGAAAAATGACAGAAGCACAGCAGAAAAAAGCATGGTCCCTCATATATAAGCTGCAGGAAGTCAGTCCTTCCGGAGCAGTGGCTTCAGAGCGCATGAAAGGCGCTGTCAGAAAAATCCTCGAAGTAGAAATAAATACGGATAATAAAGCTCCGTTTCGCATGATTTCCGTTAATAACGGCAGGAAGCTTATTGACACTCTGAAAAAATATGTTGAGTCTGCCGAAAAGAAAGCCGGTGTATGATGGAAATAGAAGATATAACACTTGAACAGCTTAACGGCGATCAGCACGATCTCGCGGAACTGATAGGGATTGACGCATATAAAAAACTCGTGAAATATTATGGCGGTGGCTTTGTATATGTTTGTAAAGCTGATACAGTAATGAAGATTAATCGTAATAATGAAATATGCGATAAATTCAATGGTTATAACTATCGGGAATTGGCTAATGAGTATAATCTATCGGAAAAAACTATACGGGAAATAACAGCCGATAAGCTTAGAGCTATAAAAAATACACCTATGGAGGGGCAGCTGAGTTTTTAAAGCGAAACCCAAAATACATTTAAATTCGTGATTTTTCTAAAGTAAGTATATAATGTATAATTTATTTATACATTATATACTTTTTATTTTTTTGAAGGGAGGATAAAATGAATCAGGAGATTTTCACGATGATCATTGAAGTAGCTCTGACTGGCGGTCTCGCCATTATCTCATATTTTTTGAAACGTACTATAACAGAACTTGATTGTTGCAAGCTTGATGTATCTGAAATAAAAGAAACATGTATAAGACGTACTGAGCTTGATGAATGTAAAAAGGATATTGCCAAAGTAAAGGCAGACTATATTACCAGAGAGGACTTTTTCAGAGAACAGGACAATACGAGAAGACAGCTTGATCGTATAATGAGCGTCCTGCTCGAAATTAAGGGGGATTCTAAATGAACTTAGAAGCAGAGAAAATAAAAAGAGATATAGAAAACGGCAATTTTTTTGTAAATAACAGGCGTGTTCTGCAGCTGCTGAATGTGCTTTCCGGAGATTACAAAAAACTTACGGAAATAAAGTTTGTAATGTCAGATATGGAGGAGTGCGAGATTGTAAAAAGCATTGATTATCTTTACGAAGGCGGATACATTAAGCTTAGGAACACTGAAACCGGAAAACCGGCAACTCTTGCAGACACATCTTTTAAATACCTGTCTGCCAAGCTTACTGCGGATGGAATCAGAGTACTGGTCGGTAAAAAGTCAGACGTCTGCATAGAACTTTAAGGGGGTGCAGTATGAGCGCACTCGGAAACAGACGTCACAGTATAATAGACGGACTTGAGCCTGATATTAAGGATACCGTAGATGAAATGATCAGGGCCGGATTTACATACCGTGAAATTGTTGACTATATCAGGGAAACCGGAACTGAAATATCTATCGGTTCAGTCCATAGGTATGTAAAGCACTTTCGAGAATCGCTGGAACGTCTGAGAGTATCGCAGGAAAATTTCAGGGCACTTAACGAGGAAATAAGCCGTTATCCGGATATTGATATAGCAGAAGGCATTCTAAGAATTATCAGCTCCCAGCTGCTTGACGCTGTAAGTGAAATGCCGGAGGATAAGATAAAATCAAAGGATTTTGATACCCTTGTGAAATCGGCAGTTTCTCTCACCAAAGCTGCGGCATATAAGAAGAATGCGGATATAAAGTCCAAGGAATTGCTTGAAAACGGCGCAGATCAGTTCAAGACAATGATATTTGACGCAATGGCGGCAGAACGTCCGGAACTTTACAAACAGGTTAAAGATTTTTTGAAAGAAAAAGAGGATAAGCTATGATGTATGTTATACGCACAAAAACCGGATGTGAGCTTTCTTCCTCGAACGCTTTGCAGCGAATAGGATATATAATTAAAACGCCCGAAAAACTTATGAATATCCATAACAAAGGAACATGGCGGCAGCAGAGATATCTTATTTTTACCGGATACATATTCCTTGAGATGGATTCGGAGCTTAAGTCTCAAGACTATTATAAGATAAAAAATACAGATGGCGTTATAAATTTCATTGGCGGCGGAAACCCGCAGACAGTGTCGGAAATTGAAAAGCAATATATAAACTGGCTCTGGAACGAAGGCAGACCGATTGAACCTTCAAAAATATATGTGACGCCTGAAGGTCAGAAGCTTATAATGTCCGGACCTCTGAAAAAATATAGCGGCAGTTATGCTGAAATTTGTGTAAGGCAAAAACGGGCAAGGGTTTTTGTGCCGATTTGCGGGAGACAGTATAGGGTTACGCTCCCAATTAAAATCATATAAAACACTGTGTTTGCTTTGGTACGGTTGATTCGTCCCGTTCCGATCGGCGCAGGAGCATAAGAAAAAACAGCTTTTTAGACAAAATGCTGAATGGCGGAGCATATCAAAATTAAGTTATGCTCATATATACGTTTAATAACGTTTTACGCCCCTTTAAAACCGTTTAAAGAAATTTGTGGGTGAAATTTATCGGATAAAAACAGAATAGCTTAAAAGGGCATTTTTTGCCCTTATTTTTATACCTAAAGGATGTGATTGTATGAGTGTACTGAAAAAAAATAGTATAAAGTCTTTGCTTGAAGGGATTGACGATTATGAGGCAGGTCAAAAAAGGCTTAACGGTGGCAGCTTAAATGGTATAAAAAGCCTTTATGAAGAATTTTTAAGAACCGACAGCAAGCCTCAGCGTGATAGACTAATAAATGAATTTAAAAAGAAAAATCAGGAATTTGCTGAGTTTATACAATCTAATCCTGAACTTGTGGATGCCGAGATTCAAAAGGCGCTACTCCTTGCGGCTTCAGGCGGTGAATACAGCGAAGAAGAAATAACGATTGACAGCAAGGGCGGTAAAAAGGTAAAGCATATTAAAAAGGTTGCTCTTCCCGATATTTCGGCTGTAAAGGAGCTGAAGGGATTTTTAGGCAATGAAAATGCCATTGGTGAAGAACCCATGCTGTATAAAGCCTTGGAGGACGATACCGAATGACATTTCATAAACTTTCCAAAAAACAAAAACAAGTATTCAAATGGTGCTATAAAGACGATTACAAGGCTATTATCTGCGATGGCGCAGTACGTTCGGGTAAAACAATATGCATGATAACGTCATTTGTTTTGTGGTCGATGAAACGCTTTGATGGGGCAACGTTCGGCATTTGCGGAAAAACGGTAAGATCAGCGGAAAGAAATATTATAATGCCGCTCCAATCTATAGTTGATATTACCTCACGCTTTAAGGTTACATATACCAGATCGGTCAATCTGCTGACAATAGAGGGCGCAGGTCGCAAAAATTATTTTTATATTTTTGGAGGCAAAGATGAATCATCATACATGCTTATTCAAGGTATTACTCTAAGCGGCGTATTTTTTGATGAGGTAGCGCTAATGCCGCGCTCGTTTGTTGAACAGGCTATAACACGTACCTTGTCGGTTGATAAAGCAAAGTTGTGGTTCAACTGCAATCCTGATAATCAATTTCATTGGTTTTATACAGAGTGGATTCAAAAGGCAAAAGAGCGAAACGCTTTACATTTGCATTTTTTAATGTCTGACAATCCAATCCTGTCCCCTGCCCAGCTCGAAGCTGCTGAACAGCAATTTACCGGAGTATTCCATGATAGATATATAAAAGGCTTGTGGGTGTCGGCAGAGGGCGTTATATATAAGCAGTTTGCGGATAATACAAAAGATTATCTTATTGATAGTGCGCCGGATGATATCATGTACTGTACAATCGGCTTTGACTTCGGTGGCAACGGCTCAGCTCATGCCGGTATATGCACAGGATTTACAAGAGGACTTAAAGAGGTGGCAGTACTTGAAGAGTATTACCGCAAGGAGATAATAACGCCGACACAGCTTGAAAACGACATTATAACCTTTATCCGCAAGTGCCAGAGAAAATATAACGTATACGACATTTATTTTGACAGCGCCGAAACAACGCTGATACGAGGAGTTAAAACCGCGCTTATAAAAAACAAAGTTCCCATTAATCCTCATAATGCCCGCAAATCGGAAGTATTGGGCAGAATCCGGTTTACAAATCAAATAATATCGCAAGAAAGATTTTTAGTCGCAAAAAATTGCGGTCATTTTATAAAGGCTATGCAGTCGGCAGTCTGGGACAGCAAGCAGCTTAAAGATGTTCGTCTCGACGATGGCAATTACAACATTGACAGTCTCGACGCATTCGAATACAGTGTCGAACCGCTGATGAGCGATATCATAGAGATAGGAGGCTTTAAATGAATATATTACAGGACGCCAAGCAAGCTTTTCCAGCAACTAATTTGCTGGATTTATCTGAGAATTATAGGCTAATGGAATTTCATAAGCGAATATTTCAGGGCAATCCACCATGGAAGAGGACAAAAGCAGCAGGATTGCATGCGAAAGGTATGAGGCAAAGAAAACTTTTAAACACCGCAAAAGTTGTTTGCGACGAATTTTCTGCAATGACTTTTTCTGAACAGGTAGAAATAACGATTGACGATGAGCAGTTTCAAAATTACATAAATAAAACATTAAACGCAGTAGGATTCTGGAATAAGTTCCCCGAACTATTATCTTATGCTTATGCAATGGGCGGAATGGCACTTAAGATTTATGCAGAAAATTCAAAGCCTGTTGTGGATTATGTTCAAGCCGAACACTTCCTGCCTGTTGGCTGGATGGGCGATACCGTAACGGATTGTATTTTTCGCACGTTCTCATATAAGAGAGGGATTTATTACACTTTAATGGAAAGTCATTCACTCAGCAATGATTCGATAGAGGTTGAAAACATTGTATTTAAAAGTGTACTTAAAAATAGCCTCGGAACTAAGTGCTCAGTATCTGAAATGTTTCCTAAACTTACAGAAAGTGTAGTATATAACGGAATTAACGTTCCTATGTTCTGCTATTTTAAGCCTTGTACATCAAACAATATTGAAATAGATTCCCCACTGGGAGTTTCGATATTTGCAAATGCAGTGGATACGCTGGAAACACTTGATATTGCGTTTGATAGCTTTTCAAGAGAATTTACGCTTGGAAAAAAACGAATTATTGTACCAACGCAGAGCGTGCGCACTGTTGTTGATCCGATTTCAGGAGAAATGCAACGATATTTTGATGCGGAAGACGAAGCTTTTGTCGCACTTAATACCGGGGATGCCGATGCCTTGAAAATTGTTGATAATACAGTTGAACTTCGCATACAAGAGCACGTTTTAGCAATTAATGCGCTATTAAATATCCTTTGCTTTCAAATAGGTCTGTCTGCCGGCTCTCTTTCTTTTGATGCGGTACAAGGGGTAAAGACAGCCACGGAAGTTATATCACAGGACAGCAAGACAGCAAGGACAATAAAAAGCAATAAAAACTTACTATCAGAAACTATCGAGCAGCTAATACACAGCCTTATCGCCATAGGCACAGCCTTAAAGCTTATACCCGTGAAAGAATATACCGTGACTGTCGGATGGCAGGATAATATCATAATAGACGATAATACCCTCATCGACAACAACGTAAAGCTTACACAAGCAGGTTTGAAATCGAAGCTTAAAGCTATTATGGACGTTCAAAAATGCGACGAGGAAACAGCGCGGAAAGAACTTGACCGCATAAATAAAGAGCAATCGGTGACCGGCTTATCGGTTGACGATTTTATGAACGGCGGTGAAAAGGATGACGAAGCTGGAGATAATGAATCTGAGCCGAGGGCTGAGTAATTTATATACTGGGCTTGAAACTGATTTAATCGCCAATATTGCAGATTATTTAAAAAGCGGAGATGTCGGCAGTTCTACAGCGCAGTGGAAAATACAAATGCTTGCGCGGCTTGGAGCGCTTGACAAGGCTAATATAAAAACCATTGCCGAATACGCCGGTATTGCTCCTGATATGCTTACAGAGGTACTTGAAACAGCTGCACTAACCGCTATAGGAGAATTAGAACCGGGTTTTCAACAGCTTGTTAAGGACGGTATTATCAACGATTCAGCAGTTCCGATTGAAAAAACTATGTCAAAAGCTCTGACTTCGTATAATAAACAGGCTCGGCAATCTTTAAATATGGTAAATACGGTTATGCGGTTTAAAGCTAAATCAGCAGCGCAGAAAATTATAAACGATACCGCCGAATTGGCTGAAAAGCAATCATTCGTCGATATGCTCAACAAAGCTGCGGGAAAAGCGGTTACAGGTGCAGAAAGCCGTCAGGCGGCTATGCGGCAGTGTATCAAAGATATGTCCGAAAAAGGCATTCCAGCTTTTGTCGATAAGCTTGGAAGAGAATGGTCTCCTGAAGCTTATATAAACATGGATATCCGCACTACCGTTTCCAACACAGCGAATCAGGCGCAGTTTGACCGCATGGAAGCATACGGACTGAATCTTGTAGAAGTATCAAGCCATTCAGGGGCGCGCCCAAAATGCGCAAAGGATCAAGGAAAAATATTCAACCTATCAGGAGACGGCGGGTATACCACAGATTTACACGGCAGAAAAATCCGTTATTATGCATGGTCTGACAGCTCATACGGAGAGCCTGACGGACTTCTTGGTATTAACTGTGGTCATAAAATTTACCCATTTATACCGGGAGCTTCATATCAGACGTATTTTCCTAATGAAGAAAAAGAAAATTATGAGCAATATATGAAAGTGCAAGGCCAGAGGGAGCTTGAAAGACGCGTAAGAAAATCAAAGCGCGAATGCACCGCTCTTGAAGCCGTAGGCGATACCGAGGGTCTGAAAAGAGCTTCCGCCATTCTTCAGCGGAGACAGCAGACTTTGAAAAAGTATTGCGCCGATAACGGGCTGAGTTATAAGGCGGACAGAACGGCGGTTGTCGGGTATAATAAAACAGTTGCGGGGAAGACAAGAAAAGCGTTGACTTCCGCTAAAAATAATGATATACTGAAAGCGGAAAAGCAATCTGATTTAGGCATATTCAAAAATCGTTTGCAAAAGGATAAACGCGTAAGTAAAGAATATTATTCAACCGTTAAAAATAAATTTTCTCACGGGTCTGAATACGCAAAAAAAGCATTTACTAAATTTGTACCTGAAAATTCTGTAATAAACGCAAGTTTTGAAGGTACAGCATATTACGACACATTATCAAAGAAAATAACAATGCATTATGACTCAGATTTACATAATAAGCGTGGAAAATGTGTAACATATTTTCATGAGCACGGTCATTTAATTGACGATATGGCCGGCAGTATTTCAAAAGACAGCAGTTTTAGAGAGCTTTTATTTTCTGACGTAATGGAATACCGTAAAAAAACTGCTTATCAATACGGTCTAAAAACTTTTGATAAAGTTGATTCTAAAATTTCAAGCGAGCTAAACAATATTCGTAGGCATTCAGCAGTTTCAGATTTATTTGATGGTATTACCAAAGGAAACATAAAAGGCTGTGGGTATCATGAACAGTCCTATTGGCAGTCTGACGAATATGCTATTACGTCTGAAGCTTTTGCGCATATGTTTGAAGCGCAATTTGATGCAATACGTTATAATGAAATGAAGAAGCATTTTCCGAATGCTCTTAACTATTTTGAAAATAAGTTAAAGGAGGCAGTTCAATGAAAAAAGAAATTGACTGGAATGTTCCGTGCAGTAAATTTGAAGAACATTTTAAATATTATTGTAACGTTCCGCCCGAAGCGGACATATTGAGTGAAAAAGATTACAGCGATTTTTGTGAATTAGTTAATAAATGTATAAATGATAACTTTGATTACACTGCTGAAAAATGCGGCACAAAACCGTCGCTGTTTATAGGAACGCCGCAAATTATAATTGACTAACCGCCGATAACAAGGCGGTTTTCTCATATCTAACTTATACCTGAATTTAATAGGTTAATAAACATCTCGTAAGAGGTGTTATTTTTATATCCCAAAAAAGAAAGAGGTAGAATTATGAAAAGAAAATCAAAGAAAATACTTGCAGCCGTAATAGGGCTGGCGTTGATGTCGGCATTGTCTGTCGGATGTCAAAGACAGTCTGAAAGAGTATCGTACAATATTTCAAAGCAAGCTGATAACTTTAACACAATTAGGCAAATAACCGTTATTAACTGCATTCAGGGCGATGTACTTTTTCAAATGACCGGAAAAATGTCCTTAAATGTGGATACCGCAGAAAATCAGCTTGAAATAATAGTTGAAGATGAAAACGGCGCATATAAAAAGCATTTTATAGGGCTATCAGATAACGTTACTTATACGGTCGAAGATGTTACGGATAATTACGTTGATAATTACCACTATACGCTTAACTTCAATCCGAATATGTGGATTCCGGTAAACTTTGAAACTATTGATTAAGCGCTTTTATGAGCGCTCTTTTCATGCCCTGAGCACGGCATAAAACTGCTTAAATATTTTTTGGAGGTAATGTTATGGCAGAAGAAGCTACCGTAAACAATCAGAATCAAGGACAGAATCAAAATGCTGGCAATTCCGATACGCAGTCCGTTAATGCCCGCGAAATTGACTACGGCAAAATCGCCGAAATTGTTGCAAACGGCACAGAACAGAAGGAATCGGAAATACTCAGGAATTATTTTAAACGTCAGGGATTGTCTCAGGAGGAAATGTCAGCCGCGATCAACGCCTATAAGGAGGAAAAGGCAAAGAATACTCCCGATTTGAATGAAATCCAGTCGCAGCTTGCACAGGCGCAGAAAGCCGCCTTGACGGCAGAGATTCAGCGAGCCGGCGCTCTGGAAGCCATTACAATGGGAATTGACGTAAAGACAGCGCCGTATATTCTTAAAATGGCGGATATGAGCGGAGTTACCGGAGAAGACGGAAAGATCAATCAGGAGGCGTTGAAAAACGCTATAGCAAAGGTATTAGAAGACATACCCCAGTTAAAGCCGCAGGTCGGCGGAGCTAAAGGCTTTAAATTCGGGGCCGATGGAGATTCCGGAGACAATAACGCGAACAACGACGCTCTTAAAGCGGCGTTCGGGCTTTAATACAAGAAAGGATGATATAAATGGCAGTATATGATTACGCGACAACCTTTACAGGCTTGCTTCAGGAGAAATATTCAAAGGAGCTTTGCTCAGACGCACTGACTAAGAGCAATATGCAGGTGCAGTTTATCAATGCTCAGACTATCAAGCTTCCAAGAATGACGCTTAGCGGTTACAAGGATCACTCGAGAACGCCGGGCTTTAATTCCGGTACTATGTCAAACGATTGGGAGCCTAAAAAGCTTGAACATGACAGAGATATAGAGTTTTTCATCGATCCGATGGATATCGACGAAACTAATCTCACGCTTTCAGTTGCAAATATTCAGAACACATTTGAGACTGAGCGTGCTATTCCCGAAAAGGACAGCTATCGTTTTTCTAAGCTTTTTGCGGAGCTTACAACTTACGGCGGAAATATCGACGCTACCGTTTTGACAGCGGCTAATATACTTGATAAATTTGACGATATGATGACCGCAATGGACGAGGCGGCAGTGCCGGAGGAGGGCAGAATTCTGTACGCAACTCCGACTGTCAAAAAGCTTCTTAAACGCGCGGAAGGTATTCAGCGTAATATCGATGTGAGCAGCCAGTCGGGAATTGACAGGCGGGTGCATAGTCTTGATAACGTTGAAATAAAAAGCGTTCCATCCGCCAGAATGAAAACGCAGTACAATTTTACGGACGGCTGTACTCCGGCAGACGGGGCAAGACAAATAAACTTTATTCTTATTCATCCATCCTGCGTTGTTTGTAGGGATAAGTACAGCTATATCAAGCTTTTTACTCCTGGAACAGACAGCAGGACCGCAGACGGTTATTTGTATCAGAACCGCAATTACGGGGATCTGTTTTTGCTTGAGATGAAAAAAGACGGTTGTGCAATGAACGTAGAGCCGGCAACTGTTGAGGAAGAGAATACGGAACAGGAAAGCGTATAAGGAGATGATAAAATGAAAGCGATAAAAGGAAACAAGGTATACGATATAACCGAACAGGAAAAGCAGTCGTACATAAGCCGCGGCTTTGATATACAAGACGAAGACGGAAATATAGTTTCCTACGGCAAAGGCAAAAGCGTACCGTTCAGCGAATATGAAAAGGTAAGATCAGAGCTTGAAAAGCTGAAAACCGAACGTGAAACGAAGCCGCCTAAAAAGGAAAACAAATGATGTACGCAGACAGCGCATATTATGCCGACGTCTACGGCGGTACGACAATACCGGAAGAATCTCGTAATAAATACCTCGGTTTTGCGTCAAGACACGTTGATTCCCTGACCTACAACAGGATAGTGGGCCGGGGATTTTCTGAGCTTACGCCTTTTCAGCAGAACATTATCCGCGAAGTGGTTTGTCTGCAAGCGGATTTTGAATATGAAAATGCCGACGAAATCGGTAGTATACTTTCCGGCTATAGTATCAACGGGGTATCGGCTCAGTTTGGAAGCTCGTGGAACGTTTACACGGATAAAGGGGTAGCAATAAGGAGCGATGTTTACGCGCTGCTGTCCCAGACAGGTCTGTGCTGCAGATTAATGAGGTGATTAAATTGAAATATCCGTGTCTTGTGCCGAAAAGACTGTGCAGAACTCCCGTTATCGTTGAAATAGAACAGGAAGGGCTTAATAAATACGGAGAGCCGAATAAAAGCGTTGTTATAAAAGAAATGTGCAATTATCAGGATAGCGGCCAAACAATTCTCACCGCTGAAAAAAAGCTTATACAACTTTCCGGTACAGTTCTTTTCACCGGCGATATAGCGCCTGAAATACCGAATATAACAGGCGGTACGGTAACGGTAAACGGAAGTTTAAGGCGTATTTTTAAAGGACAAAAGGCGAGAAATCCTGACGGCTCCGTAAATTATACAAGATTGGATCTGATATAATGCAAAAAAATGTAAGCTGTAATATAAAGCTGAATGAAACAGCTATTAAACAGCTTGAACGCGCGCAGATAACGGCTCTTGAAAAAACTGCCGAATTTATCCACACCGATGTTGTGCAATCGCAGACGATACCGTTCGACGTGCCGACGGAAAAAGAAAAAGCGGCGGGCAAGACAACCGCCGGAACATTACAGAACGAAAAGCATTTTATCGATTCGACACAAAGTAAAATAGGTAAGGTATTCGTCTGCGTTGAGGGACCCTACGCCCGACGGCTGTATTTTCACCCTGAATATAATTTTGATAAGGGCGAAAATCCCTATGCCGGCGGAAAATGGTTTGAGCCTTACAAGGACGGAGGGAAAAAGAATTTAAAGGTCAGGGCGGCGTTTAAGCAATTTTATAAACGGGAAACGGGGGTATGAAATGCTTTATCTGTCCGATATACGCGATTTTATCGGAACAATGGGAATAACTGACGACGAAAAGGTTTACAGCGGCAAAATGCCGGATAAGAACTTCAAGAGTATAGGAGTTTATAATCTGAAACGTTCTCGTCCGCCGAATATACCGGTGGGAGGATTGAAAAACAGCAGCTATGGCGTAAGGTCCGTTTCTCTGCTTTGCCATTGGAATAAAAGCCAGCGTGAAACAGAGCGCGCCGCTCAGCGGCTGTGGAATGAGCTTTACAGTACGAGAAATTCGGTAATAAACGGAAACAGAATACTGTTCGTAATGCTGTTGCTCGATGAGCCTGTATCGGTTGATACGGATGAAAACGGTATATATGAATATGTAATTGAATGCGATTTTTATTATGAAAGGAAGGAATGATTAATATGGCTGGAGAATCAGTTAAATATACCTCCGGAGTTCACGCAAATTATGATATTGCCTTTAGAATAGATACGGCGGGGTTAAATTTCACGGACGGTCAGGCAATGCCTAAAAGCCCTAAAACCATAAGCGACGCCGAAGGGCTTTCCATAAGCATTGACGGAGGAGTCGAGGAATGGAATCCGATGGACGGTGAAGGTTGGACTAAAAGACTTGTAACAGCTAAATCCATTACCATTTCAATGACCGCGAAAAGAAACAGCGGCGACCCGGGGAACGATTATATAGCCGGCTTATTTATGAAAACGGGCAACGATTGTTATTCGTTTTTTGATATAATTTTCCCCAACGGCGACGAGCTGGGGATTCCGTGCGTTGTTAATGTAACGTCTCTCGGCGGCGACAGTACGGCAATAGACGCTATGGAGTTTGAAATTTTAAGTCACGGAAAGCCGGAGTATATAAAGGGATCGGCTTCGGTATAAATTGACAAAAAAAGACACCTGTGGTATAATAACCGTGCGGGTGTCTGCATAAAACGGTAGGCGGTTCAATTCTTCCTCCAGTATTGGAGGTGAGTTACTATGGGCATAATGGAAATACTTACTTTATTACTTGTAATTATTGAAATAGTTAAGCTTGGTAACAATAATAAAAGAAAATAACCGCCCCACTCCTACATAGGGCGATTATTATTTACGCTGTATTCGGAGGTGAACCGCTTATCGCAGACGCCCCTTTTCATTTATTATTATACCACAATTTAATAAAAAGTCAAGCGTTTCGTAGAGGAACGCTTTTTTCATGCTTAAATTTAAGAAAGAGGTAAATAAAAATGATTGATATTTCAAAAAAAATTACAAACGAGCTTCCCGTTATTAAGATAAGCGAAAACCTTATTGTTTCTGTAAACAACAGAAAAAGCAATGTGCTTACAGTTCAAGCAATGATAGCGGAATCGGAAAACGCTGAAAAAAGCGGCAAAAAAGCCGATGAGTTTAAATTCATGGATACCGTTCTGAGAACGCTTACAAATTCGAAAACTGTCGACGAGATTAATAGTCTTGATCTTCCTTTGCCGGAGTATAAGACGATATTCAACGCAGTAATGGCCGCGTGCTCCGGTCAGACGCTTGAAGAGTTTGAGGAAAGCCAGAAACGATTTCAATAATAAAACAGAATATTGGTACGACTTATTTGACGATTGGGAGCTTATAGAAGCGTCGTTTGCCGCTCAGTATAACATACGACTGAGAAATGAGGAAAACATGTCCTGGCCTGAATTCTGCGCTTTACTGTCCGGTATCATGCCGGACACTCCGCTGGGGCAGATCGTTTCAATACGTTCTGAAAAGGACCCGAAAATTATAAAGGGATTTAATAAGGAGCAAAAGAAAATACGCTCCGATTGGCAAAAGAGAAAATCAAAGCAAAGAAAAATGGACAAAGGAACTTATGCTAAGTACTGGGCCAGTTTTCAGGAAATGGCAAAAGCGGCCTTTTCTAAATAGAAAGGAGGTATCTGATTGGGAACTAATGTGGGTAGCATAAATTTAGGACTAAATATTGATCCTACTGCTTTTACTAAAGGCATTTCTTCCGCTAAAACTTCGGTTAAAAACTTTTTTAGTTCTGTTTCAAAAGATTCGGAAACAGCGGTCAAAACTATCGGAATTAGCTTTGAATCGGCAAGGTCTCAAGTTGGCAAATTAGCGGCAGAATATAAAAAACAAGGAATGTCGGCAAGTGAAGCAATGGCAAAGGCGTGGAAAGATGTTGACTATCACAGTAATAACGGCAGTAAAAGTGTTAAAAAAGGATTAAAAATTATAAAAAATGAATCTAAAAGCACTGCTGAAGCAATGACGTCTAATTTTTCAACGGCGTTTAAGAAAATTGCTGTACTCGCCGTATCTGCCTTTTCATTAAAAAAGGTGATTGACTTTTCGAAATCCTGTCTTTCCTTAGGCTCCGACCTTGCGGAGGTACAAAACGTTGTAGACGTAACCTTTAAGTCTATGAGCTCGGGGATTAACAGCTTCGCTCAAACCGCAATAACCCAGTTCGGACTGTCAGAAACCGCCGCCAAGAAGTATGCGGGAACGTTCGGCGCAATGTCAAAGGCTATGGGACTTTCAGAATCGGCCGCATACGAAATGTCTACGGCCGTTACAGGGCTTACCGGAGACGTTGCGTCGTTTTTCAATCTTTCGGCTGATGAAGCGTATACAAAGCTCAAATCAATATGGACGGGCGAAACGGAAACGCTTAAAGACTTAGGCGTCGTTATGACGCAGACCGCACTTGATAATTATGCCTTGAACAACGGCTTCGGCAAGACCACCAAGAACATGACGGAACAGGAGAAGCTTATGCTGAGGTACCGATATGTCATGTCGTCGCTGTCTGACGCTCAAGGCGACTTCGCCCGTACTCAGGACAGTTGGGCAAACCAAACAAGGGTACTAAGCCTACGGTTTGAAAGCTTAAAGGCGACGCTTGGGCAGGGCTTTATAAACGTTTTTACTCCCATTTTAAAGGGATTAAATATGCTTCTCGGCAAACTGCAAACAGTGGCTAACGCGTTTAAAAGCTTCACTAACGGACTTATGAATAAGGACGGTATAGAATCGGCGTTGTCGGGCGGTACCACAGAAGCGGCGTCGTTGGGCGCGGGAATAGCCGACGCCGGAGACGAAGCGGTAACGGCGGCTAAGAAAGCCAAAAAAGCTTTAGCCGGTTTTGACGAGATAAACACGTTAAGCTTCGGCGATTCCGAAGACAGTACGGCTTCAGATGTCGGAGCTGGTTCCGGCAGTATTGATTTAAGCGGTATCAACGAGGCGAACAGCGCCGTTGACAGTATGGCTGAAAATATGGGGAAAAAATTCAGAGGCGTTATAAATTCTGCGGGAAATCATTTTAAAAAGGTTTTTGGGTCGCTTAAGAAATGGGGAACTGTAAACTTTGCCCCTATATTTTCGGGAATATTTGACGGTTTATCAAAGAACGCAACTACACTAATGCAGACATTAGAAGGAATATTGCTGATATTAAGTCATTGGGGGAGCCTCTGAAAGCGTATTTTGCCGGAGACTTTACTATTTATTTACAGGCGGTTTTTTCGAATCTTGGAATAATTATAAACGGTTTATTTGACACGTTTAATACGGTGTTTTCAGATATATGGAATCTTGCGGTTTTCCCTATGCTCCAAAACTTTATAATTTTAGGTCTTCCCGTTATAACACAGTTTGCGACGGAGTGCTGGAATACTCTCGGAACGCTTTTCACAGAAATAAAAGAAATCTTTGATACCCTGTGGTCCGAAGGGGTAACACCTGCGCTTACGCTGATTTCTAAAGTGTGGGAGGGTCTTTTGCAGTCCATGTCAGACTTCTGGGCGAAATGGGGAGCGCCCATATTTAGTAATTTTAGGACAGCTATAAGAAAAACGGGCGATACGCTGCAAAATATATGGGGTAGCATTTTAAAGCCGATTTGGGATAATATCATGAGGGTTGTGGATGAATTATGGACTGATCATCTTAAACCGCTTGTCGATAATTTCCTTGATTTTGTGGGAGAATTTGTAAACGGCGCTTTCGAAATTTATAATAAGTTTATATCTCCTGTTGTGAATTGGTTAGTTAATGTTTTCGGTCCTCCTGTATCAAAGGTTTTTAATACAATTGTAGATACTGTGGGTAAAATGGTAGGAAACATTGTCGACGCCGTTAGTGGTATTATAACCGCATTAAAAGGTGTGGTACAGTTTGTTTCCGGAGTATTTAGCGGCGATTGGGGAAAAGCATGGGAAGGTATCAAAAATATATTTAAAGGCGTATGGGACGCGCTGGTATCAATTATAAAAACGCCTATAAATGCTGTTATAGGTTTGATTAACGGCATGCTTTCAGCTATTGTCGGAGCAGTTAATGCTGTAATTCGTGCGCTGAATACCATAAGTTTCGATATACCCGATTGGGTTCCGGGAATAGGGGGAATGCATTTCGGTTTTGACTTCGGAGAGCTTACACCTCCGCAAATTCCGTATCTTGCCAAAGGCGGACTTGCATATCAGCCGACGCTTGCAATGGTAGGAGACAACAAAAACGCCCGGACGGATCCGGAGGTTATTTCGCCTCTGTCAAAGCTGCAAGGAATCATATCCCAAAGCGGCGGAAACGGCAACGACCGTATATACGAACTGCTGATGAAAATATACGAGCTGCTCAGACAGCTTGACCTTGTCGCGCAGTTCAATATTGACGGGCGTATGCTCGAGGAGGTAATCATACAGCTTATGAATAAAAACTCATTTATAACAAACGGAAGGTGATGGGATGAATTTAATTAAAATCGGGAGCTATAATACGCCGCCGCCTGTATCATATTCTGTTACGGCTTCCGATCTTGACAGCTCTGAAAGCGGCAGAAGCGAATCGGGGTATATGTCAAGAGAACGTATAAGAGGCGGCGTTAAAAAACTAAACGCGACATGGAGGGTTACAACAGACGAGCTGCTGGCGCTTACCTCCGCTATTTCAGCGCCGGCGTTGAACGTTACCTTTTTCTTTCCTGCAAACGGTTATTATGCTGAAAACGTAACTATGTATGCAGGGGACAGATCGCTTAATCTGATAACAAATATTGACGGGGAAAATGCGGCTCAATGGGAATTCAGCGTTAATTTTATCGAATATTAAGGAGGTTTTATGTATAAGGTAAGCGACGAATGCAGAGCGATTCTGAACAGTCCCGACAGAACTACAGATTTTTACTGTCAGGTTACATTTCCCGGCGGAAGCTTAAGGAGAATAGGCAGCGAGAATATAAAAAGCGGTACTGCCTATGTAAAAAGCAAGTGCGTAAGCGGCTCGGATTTCGAGCTGGGCGCCGTATGCATAGGAGAATTCGGCGTATCTCTTTTAGACGACAATATTGACAGCGGGAATTATCAGGGGGCGGTTATTCGCCCCTTTTGCTGCGTAAGACTTTCCGACGGTACTTTTGAAGAGATTCCCATGGGAGTTTTCAACGTTACCGAAATAAGCGTTCCGGATAGCCGCACTACAAAGCTGGTATGCTATGACGATATGGTCAAGTTTGACAAGGATTTTATTCCGCCGTACGGGGACGGTTCCGTGTTTGATATTCCGGTTACATTGTGGCTCGGGCATATAGGCAATAACTGCGGCGTCGCCGTATCGGAGGAAAGCTTATACAATATTTCCGGTATGAGCAACGGCGGCAGGACAATGGGTTTTGCGACAGCCGCCCCGTGCAACAAGGATATTAAAACTTTTCGCGACGTTCTGACAATGATAACGCAGCTTTTATGCGCATGCGCGGTCATAAACAGAAAAGGCGAGCTTGAAATCATTAACTTTGACCGCAGATATTCCGAGGCGTATCCGGATTATGCAAGAATAATAAACGGCAGTCAAAGAAAATCCGCAGCCATAAAGAATAAAAAACTTTATGACGCCGTTTCCGTTTCGCTGACCGGACTTACAGGCGACAAATACAAGCATATATATCCGCCTGAATCCACGTCTGCAAATACGCTTGCCATTGACGACAATCCCATATTGCGGCTTAGTGAAATTAACGTTGTGGAGGAATATTTAAAGGAAATAGCCGACCGTCTTTTTATGCTGACTTATTACGGAGCGGAAGCGGAAATATTCGGTGATCCCACAATAGACGCAGGCGACCATATTCTTTTGACGGGAGGCGTAGCGGGGCAGGGTGTACGAATATTAGTCACAAAAAACGACTGGACTTACAGAGGCTCCCATAAAATAACCAGCGACGCCAGCATGATACAGGCGAAATCCCGGAAAAATACTACCTCGTCAGGAGGCGGAGGAGATACTCCGATTTATACCGATCTGCGTAATCAGTATATTTACAGACTTCCTCCGGTTTTTGCCGGAACTCATCAGAAACGGCTCTGCCGTATCAGCTTTCAACCTAAGGAATACGGTTCTCCGGTAGAAATTACGGGGCAGATATGTATTGATATGATTCAGCCCGGCACGGTGACTGTAAATAATTCTATTAACGGATACGACACTAAAATTGCGGTTCAGCAGTATCTTTGCAGGGGACTGCATACGCTTGATATATCCCTTCCTGTCAATACTTCGGAAATTAAAACTTATACTGTTAATTTTTACATACAATGCAGCCACGGACACGGAGAAAGTATAAGCGAGGACTATACAAGAGCTAACGCTTATATAGCGGTAAGAGGGCGCTTTGACGAGCCGAAATTTGAAAGCTTCAGCAGTTGTATAACTACTGTCAGCTATATTGGAACGGCAGCCGCCGGAATACCGGTAATAGATTCGGAGAGTACTTGCAAAGGCGTGGTAGAGTGGGGAGACGGTACGTCGGAGGAATATTCTCCGGCTAAGTCTTACAGCCATACCTACAATGAAATCGGTGATTATACTATGACGGTAGACTGCTATATGGAGAAATTTGTATGCACGGGAAGCGTTTCGTCCATATTGCTTGCCGATTCTGTCAGATCGGTAGACGACGGGGCGTTTGCACAGCAAAATCAACTTCATTTCGTATATATACCGCCTCGTGTAAAGAGCATAGGAAATTATGCTTTTTCCGGAACCATACTTAAAAGCGTATATATTTCTAATGATTGCGAATATTTTCCGGCTTCGTTTCCGGAGGACTGCGCCGTTAGGTTTTATCCGTATATTAACAATGACAGGGAAGGAAAGGATAAAAGCGGAGAATATACGCAAGATACTCAAGCAAAGGTCTGGGTGATACTTCACAGCTTAAACAAAAAGCCGTCGGTTACGGTCATAGACGATACCGGAGCGGTTGTTCTCTGCGATATAGAGTATACGAATGAAAACACCGTCACCCTTAGGTTTTCCGAGCCTACGGCGGGAACGGTTTATTTAAATTAACGCTTGACATATTTTATGAAAAATTGTATAATAATAAAAAAGGGCATACCGATAGACGGTCGCTCCCAAACTTTAGGATTATACAGGATAACCGCTTAAGTTGACAGCTGTGGGCGGTTATCTCTTTTTATTGTCGTTTTGAAATATCTGAATGATATTGCATACAACAAGCGCTAATGTCAGGAAATCGTTCCATGTCATTGGCTTTCACTCCCTTCCGGGAGCAGGATTGACCGCCTACCGTTTTAGGTATGCCTTGAACAAATTATACAATATTATGTAATAAAAGTCAATATTTTACAAAGCGTTCCGTAAGGGGCGCATTTTTTATGTTCAAATTTAAGAAAAGAGGTTTTATTATGAGTGTAAAAGCAAAAACTGGAATTGATTTATGTAACAATCAGCTGCTGAACGCGGTACTGGAAAACAAGGCGATGTCGTCCGCTCCGGATTCTCCCGTTGCGGGAAGCTTTTTCTGGGACACAACGAACAACTGCCTTAAAATTTACAACGGCTCCGACTGGATAAATTACAACCCGCTTGACGCCTTTGAATTTTCAAGTACTTCAAGCGGAGTTTTAACCGTATTGAAAAAGAAAAACAGCAGCCTTTCGCCGTCCGTTCAGAGTATTAAAGTAATTGATACGAATGCGCTCGAAGAGGCGGGAGCGGCCGCCCAGGCTTACGCAAGCGCAAGATCGTATACGGACGCAAAGGTTTCCTCATTGCTCGGCGGCGCGCCGTCGGAGGCTCTCGACACCATATACGAGCTTGCGCAGGCTGTGGAGGACAACAAGGACCTTATCGAAAGTCTGCAGTCTCTTGTTACAAACGGAGTACACAAGGCTAAAATACTATGCCCTGCTCTTACTCCTGCAAACGGCGTATGTACTTGGGCGTGCAATCACGGTTTATCGCTTGCTGGAAACGATACCGCCGTACTATGCGACGTGTATACGTCAAGCGGTGAAAAGGTGATGTGCGATATCACGATAAACAGCAGATCAAACGTAATAATCAAAATATCAAGCGACACTACGATAACGGCAGGCTCTTATTACGCTGTCGTCGTAGGATAAGGAGGAGCTTATGAAAAATCTTTCCCCGATAAATGAAAGTAAAGACGCTGTAACCAAGGAGTATGTTGATAACAAGAACTTTGCCGGCAGTACAACGCCGGGCGGGGCGGCTGCAAGCGCAGAAAAACTTACAAAAAGTGTAGGCTCACCGACAGTTCCAATTTATCTTGATAATGGCGTGCCTATGGTAAGCAAGTATACTTTAGGCAGTATGGCGGCTAAGAATGCAGATGATTATTCCAAGGCAAATCATACCCATGATTATCTGCCTCTAAGCGGCGGAACTATGAATCCTGATTCAGAGATAGTCATACCCTACGGGACGACGGGAAGAGCCGCGGGACTTGGAAGAAACGGAATGAGGGTATATACCACAAGCAACGGTTCGGCATGGGCCTCGGGAGTGAGCTTTTATAAGACCGATAAGGAAACCTCGCTTGGAACAATAGGAGCATACGGACATACCGACACCCTGGAGTATTACTATATAGGCAATTATCAGAATCCGGTGGTAAAGATAACGCCCGGCGGAAAAATAACTACGGCGGCAGGCGGAAATCTTTTGTATGACGGCTCTATTCTTGGTACAAGCGGAGAAGCTTCAATTTCAGGATTAGCCGACTACTCTGTAGTCTTGATAAATTTAAACGGATCCGCAAGTACCGGCTTTAAATATGGAGTATCGGCGATGATACCGATATCGTATTTATCGAAATCCGCCGATAACATATATCGCATATACGGCGGAATCCCGTCCTCTTCGTATATCACATCAAGCGGTCCGCAAGCCGCTAAGGATATGGGAGGCTATATAACGGCTTCTATGCCGGACAAGAACACGCTGGAGCTTGCTATGGATTCAAGCGGTTCCGCAATAGGAAGCGTACAGATATATTCAATAATTTAAAGGGGGCTAATCTAATGAACGATAAGATAAAATACATACTTTCCGTTATCGGAGGGTTTATAGCGACGGCCACAAAGCAATACGGGCTTATACTTCTTTTTGTGGTAATAGGAATAGTATTCGATTTCGTTACGGGAATGGTCAAAAGCAAAATAACGGGCGTACCCTGGTCAAGTAAAAGAGGCTTTATCGGCTTCTGGAAAAAGATATCGCTTCTTGCGGCGTTGTTTTTCGGGGTATTTCTGGACTACTTCATACCCATGTCTCTTGAAAAAATAGTATCTGTCGAAGTACCCTTTGCTTTGCCCTTCGGTTTAATCATCGGAAGCTACATAGTGCTTAACGAATGCATATCTATATGCGAGAATCTCTACGAATGCAACCCGGATATTATTCCGAAATGGATAGCTAATTTATTAAAGAACGCTAAAGGGAAAATAAATGAGGATAAAAACGGCCAAGACGGTTGACACATACGGTTAATTGTTGTATAATAATAAAAAAGGGGCATACCGATAGACGGTCGCTCCCAATAAGTAAGTTAAGTAAATAACCGTCTTAGTTTGGTAGCTGAGGGCGGTTATTTCCTTTTATTATGAAACACAGTATAAATTAACGCTGTATATGTAGTCAGAAAGGCTGCAAACTGAAGCAGTTCGCTCCATGACACATAATTCATAATTATCACTCCCTTCCGGGAGCAGGATTGACCGCCTACCGTTTCAGGTATGCCTTGATACAAATTATACAATATTATGTAATAAAAGTCAATATTTTACAAAGCGTTCCGTAAGGGGCGCATTTTTTATGTTCAAATTTAAGAAAAGAGGTTTTATTATGAGTGTAAAAGCAAAAACTGGAATTGATTTATGTAACAATCAGCTGCTGAACGCGGTACTGGAAAACAAGGCGATGTCGTCCGCTCCGGATTCTCCCGTTGCGGGAAGCTTTTTCTGGGACACAACGAACAACTGCCTTAAAATTTACAACGGCTCCGACTGGATAAATTACAACCCGCTTGACGCCTTTGAATTTTCAAGTACTTCAAGCGGAGTTTTAACCGTATTGAAAAAGAAAAACAGCAGCCTTTCGCCGTCCGTTCAGAGTATTAAAGTAATTGATACGAATGCGCTCGAAGAGGCGGGAGCGGCCGCCCAGGCTTACGCAAGCGCAAGATCGTATACGGACGCAAAGGTTTCCTCATTGCTCGGCGGCGCGCCGTCGGAGGCTCTCGACACCATATACGAGCTTGCGCAGGCTGTGGAGGACAACAAGGACCTTATCGAAAGTCTGCAGTCTCTTGTTACAAACGGAGTACACAAGGCTAAAATACTATGCCCTGCTCTTACTCCTGCAAACGGCGTATGTACTTGGGCGTGCAATCACGGTTTATCGCTTGCTGGAAACGATACCGCCGTACTATGCGACGTGTATACGTCAAGCGGTGAAAAGGTGATGTGCGATATCACGATAAACAGCAGATCAAACGTAATAATCAAAATATCAAGCGACACTACGATAACGGCAGGCTCTTATTACGCTGTCGTCGTAGGATAAGGAGGAGCTTATGAAAAATCTTTCCCCGATAAATGAAAGTGAAGACGTTGTAAACAAAGAATATGTTGACGATTCAGTCGATAAACGCCTGCCTAAATCAGGCGGAACTATGAATCCTGATTCGGAGATAGTCATACCCTACGGAGCGACGGGAAGAGCCGCAGGACTCGGAAGAAACGGAGTAAGGGTCTATACCACAAGCAACGGGTCTCCTTGGGCTTCGGGAGTGAACTTTTATGAAACCGATAAGGAAACCTCGCTCGGAGCAATAGGAGCATACGGACGCACCGACACCCTGGAGTATTACTATATAGGCAGTTATCAGAATCCGATGGTAAAGATAACGCCCGATGGAAAAATAACTACGGCGGCAGGCGGAAATCTTCTGTATGACGGTTCTATATCTACGGCTGGTGGATCACTGGCAATACCAGATCTTGCCGAATATTCGGTAGTACTTCTACAGACATACGGCGTCGGAGCCAACGGGCTGAGCTGCGGTATAACAACTCTTATCCCGATAGCCTACATAAGTAAAGGGAACAGTATTCGGCTTTACGGCGGAATCCCGTCCTCTTCGTATATCACATCAAGCGGTCCGCAGGCCGCTAAAGGCATGGGAGGATATATAACGGCTTCAATGACTTCCGATTCCCCGTCAATCCTTACGCTTGAACAGTCGGTTGGAATTATAGGAAATATACAGATATATTCAATTATTTAAAGGAGGATTTTTTATGCAGATCAGAAAAGATGAAAACGGAAACATAATACAGGTAGCAAGCATGGGAGGCATACCGGACGGTACGGAGCTTGATTTATCTGATTACCGCATGGACGAAAACGGCAATCTTTTACTTGATACCGAAAAGATTCAGGCAAAGCAGAACGCCGCGAGAGCAGAGGAAATCAAGATAAGGCTTGAAGAGATTGACGGCGAATCAGTCAGACCGCTGAGAGCCGACGTTACCGGAACAGCCGACGATTACGATGTTAAAAAGCTTAAAGAGCTTGAAGCGGAGGCGGAGGAATTAAGAGAGGAATTAAGAACATTGAACGGAGGTGATAAAAATGAAAATATGGGTTAAAAGAGGATTGAGAACATTTGCTCAAACGGCTGTTGGATACATCAGTGTAAACATAGTTGCTACTGACCTGACCGTCAAGTCTGCCGTTTTAGGACTTGTCACTTCAGCGATAGCTGCCGGAATATCGGCAGTCATGAATTTTAAGGAGGTATAATTTATGAATATCAAAAACATGTACATAACAAACAATCGTCCGTATACCAAAAGAGCGAAAACTACAGCCATTGCGGTTCACTATGTAGGTAATCCGGGATCGTCTGCTGAAGCCAACAGGAACTATTTTCAGAATAATAACAATGATGTTTCCGCCAATTATATAATTGGTATTGACGGCGAAATCATCTGCTGTATTCCTGACGATGAAGTCGCATGGTGTACCTGCGAAGCAAATTCATACAGTGTATCAATTGAAAACTGCCATTCGGACAGTACAGGCAAATTTAGCGATAAGACATATAACAGCTTAGTAGAGCTTTGCGCATATCTTTGTAAGAAGTATAAGCTTGATGAAAACGATATCATCCGTCATTATGATGTTACCAGAAAGGTTTGCCCGAGAGGCTTTGTGCCGAAATCAAAGGGCGGTACTGACGATAACAGCAATACGGCATGGAAGAAATTCAAAGCTGATGTAAAGGCAAAGCTTAACGTCCCTGCTTCAGCAACGTCTTCAGCGGCAAAAGGAAAGCTGTATAGAATACGTAAGTCATGGTCGGACGTAAAATCGCAGATTGGTGCATATGCAAATTTGGATAATGCTAAAAAAGCCTGTAGGTCCGGTTATACAGTTTATGACCATAACGGCAAGGTAATATATAGTACCGACTCTGTTACTTTTAAAAAAGGTGACAAGGTTAAAGTTAAATCAAAAGCAAAGGATTTTAGTGGAAACAGTCTTGCAAGTTTTGTATACAACACTACATACACAGTACAAGAAATCAGCGAAAACCGTGTTGTTATCGGTATCAACGGAGCTGTTACAGCGGCAATGCATAAGAATAATCTTATTAAAATCTAAATAAGGGGCAGTTTTGCCCCTTTATATTATTTTAGGAGGTATTTATGAAAAGTTTTATTCCATGGATTGGTGGCAAAAGCCAATTAGCTAAAAAAATAGTCTCAATGTTTCCGGATGAATTTGATAGGTATATTGAAGTATTCGGTGGTGGTGGTTCGGTTTTATTTGCAAAAGATAAACACGCTCCGCTCGAAGTGTATAATGATGCAAACGGTCAGCTCGTGAACCTATTCAGGTGCATTAGGTTTCATAGAGAAGAACTTCAGCGTGAGATTTCCGGATATATAAATTCTCGTGAAATATTTGATGACATAAAGGCACAGATAAATATGAGAGGTTTTACTGATATTCAACGCGCGGCCATGTTTTACGTACAAGTTAAAATTAGCTATGGAGCTGACGGAAGAACCTATGGCTGCAACAAAAAGGATATTTCACCGTCTTATCTGACAGAAATAGAAAAAAGACTAAAATCCGGAGCAGGAGTAACTATTGAACATAAAGATTTTGAAAACCTTATTAAGGTTTACGATCGCTCAAATGCATTGTTCTACTGTGATCCTCCTTATCATAAATCGGAAAAATATTATGACGCCGAATTTACAAGCAGTGACCACGAACGTTTAAAAGCGTGTTTAAGTAACATTAAAGGGCGTTTTGTACTATCTTATAACGATGATGATTTTATTAGGAATTTGTATAAGGATTTTAAAATCACAGAGGTGGAAAGACAAAACAATTTATCAAGAGGCAGTTATAAAGAGCTTATTATAACTAACTATTGATGTTATTTTTTTTAGGACATAAATAACAAAATACGTTATTTGTGAATTAACAAAAGTATCATCGGAGGACAATTATGATTAAATTAAATCTACTTGAGCTGCTCAAAGAGCGTGGCATGACACAGGCCGAGTTTGCCGACATAATAGGCATAAGACCATCAACCGTGTGCGATATATGTAATAATAACTGCTCATTTTTAAAAATCGAAAATATAGATAGAATCTGCAATAAGCTTAATTGCAAAATAGAGGACTTGATTATAATTGTTCCTTCATCTGAAAGGATTAATAATAATGAAAGTATTAAGCTTATTTGACGGAATATCATGTGGAAGAGTTGCACTTGAACGTGCAGGAATCCCAGTCGAGAGATATGTTGCATATGAGATTGACAAATATGCAATCAAAACTTCTAAAAAAAATTATCCGCTAATAGAGCATTGCGGAGATGTTACAACAGCGGATTATACTCAATATAAAGGCTTTGATTTATTAATTGGCGGCTCACCATGTACATATTGGAGCATCGCAAAAAGAAACCGTGAAACTACCTGTGACGGAGAGGGCTTTAAATTGTTTATGCAGTACATCAGGGCATGGAGAGAAAGCAGTTGTCGATATTTCCTTTATGAAAATAATCAAAGTATACATAAGGATATAAAAGAGGAAATAAGCCGTTTGCTTGGAGTCGAACCCATAATGATTAATTCTGCTTTGGTATCTGCTCAAAGCCGCAAGCGCTGTTACTGGACTAATATTTCTGGAGTGACCAAACCGGAGGATAGAGGTATATTCCTTAAAGATATTGTTGAAATCGGTATACCATGGCAAGGGAAATCGTATTGCTTAACTGCTAATTATGGAAGTGGAACTTTAAAAAATACACTTGAAAGGTGTCAGAGAACAATGATTGCCGAGCCAGTCAGCTGCGCAATCCGTAGCCGTTATATTAATTCTGGCAACAGGGCTGTAAAGTGCGATGGCGGAACTTACCCTTCCATTGAAACTCGTAAAGACGGTAAAGTCAATTGCATGACAACAGTTACTAAGGACAGTATGGTTCTACATCCTTTAAGGATTGGAGATATCGGGAGCAATTCACAAGGTCATAGAGTTTATTCTGTTCAAGGCAAATCAGTTACACTTTCAGCAAATGGAGGTGGGCAGGGCGGTTCAACCGGTTTATATAAAATAAACTTGCCTGACGGCGAATATATTATACGTAAATTAACTCCAGTTGAGTGTGAACGGTTGCAGACATTACCGGATAATTATACTTTTGGTGTATCAAATACTCAGAGATATAAGCAGCTTGGAAATGGTTGGACAGTTGATGTAATTACTCATATATTAAAGAATATTAAATAAGAAAAAGACCGTTTTAAGGATAATAAAATACCCTTAAAACGGTCTTTTTTTTGTATTTTGCGTGTCGCATTTTTGCATTTTGTGCGTCAGGCAACAGAAATAAATAGAGCTTAACTTTCAAATAAGAGGTTTATAAGCAGACGGAAGGCGGTAGTTGGTATTTAGAAAAAGTCGCAAATGAGTTTATAGGCATCATAAAGAAACTATTGCCGATTCATATTTAGCAATTATATTTAGGAACAAAAGACGGATAAAGGAAATAATACCTTTATCCGTCTTTTTTATTTAGAACATCATATATAGAAACTCAAATACCGTTTTGTATGGTATCACAAAAGTGATATTGGGCAAAGCGGTCTTTTTATGTCAATTTATGACAAAGTAAAAAACGCACGCTTAAACAGTTTCATATGAGATCAGCGCAGAAGTTCAAGACGCTTTGCGACAGAAAAAAGCTCTGTTCAATAAATTAATCTTCTTTGTCAAGCAGGCGCAGAGACTTTTTATTTCTAAAGTACAGACATACGCCTATTCCTATAAACGCAATAATAAAAAAGAACAGCGCCGCGCCGCTTCCCTTACCTGTGCCGAACATATATGTAAGAACGTTTTCATTTTGCTTTGCCATTATCGGCTCACATATGAATTCTACCACAAAGCCTCCAAGGAAATATCCCAAAGGAATGGTAAAAAATTGCAGAGAATTTCTGACGGAATAAATCCTTCCCTGTATATTTTCAGGAATTTTAAGACGCAGAATCGCTTCCATATTGGCGCTCATAAGCGGTATTGTAATCCAGCCGAGAAATCCGCCGATACTCCATATCAATGCGTTGTTTCCCAAAGCGAGCAACAGATTTTCCGTACTCATTGAAAACAGCAGACAGTTGCAGATCACCCGTACTCTATTTTTAGGAGGCTTTGCAATAGAGGCAAAAATACTGCCGATAAGGGTTGTTATACCGATAACAGTATTGATAATTCCCATTGTTATCTCAGAGCCGCCGTTTCGTGACAAAAGCATTGCGGGAAATGCGGCATTATACATAGAAGCAACAAGATTGATTGCGGCGAGAAATAAAATCAGCGTAAAAACACCCTGCTGATTTTTCAGCCATATCACGCCGCTTTTTACCGAGCGGATAAAGTTATCGCGTTCTTCCGACCGTTTGTTATCCTCGGGAATTTTTATAAATAAAAGCAGAGTCAAAAATGCCGCCGCAAAGGTGATAAGGTCTATGCAGATAACCGCTTCAAGCCCGAAAAAGCCGATAACCGCAGTTGTAATAATCGGCGTAAGAATAGTGTTTGCCGAGTTTGACATATAACGAAGTCCGCCGACTTTTTGGTAATATTTTTCGGGGAGTATTTTTGTTACCGCAACCTCCGAGGCTGGCGACTGAACGGTATTCATCACTCCGCCAACTGCGTTGATAACGTATATGTGCCATATTTCAAGACGGTTTGAGATAAGAAGGACAAGTACGATAATCGTTGTCAATGCGGTAATACTGTCGCAGACAAGCATTGTAAATTTCTTGTTCCAACTGTCTGACAGCGCGCCGGCGAATACGCTGAAAATCACATAAGGCGCATACGAGCACACCATAAGCGAAGCGGTGGCAAGCGCAGAGCCTTTTTGATTATATGACCAGATTATCAACGCATAAGCTGTCATAGAGCTGCCCAAAGCCGAAAACGACTGAGTCAGCCAAAGGATAAGAAATATTTTCATTTCTTTAAACGTTTTATATAAATTGTTCATTTTTAACCTTACTCCTAACTTGATTTTTATTTATTCAAATCAGTGTGCAAGGCTTCGGAACAGAAATTATTCCGCTCTGTTCAGGTCTGTTCCGTTAAACCCTGCACAGAGCATTGTCAATACATAAAAGCATAGCGTTATCCCTCTTTTTTTTACTATTAAAATTATACCATATCCCTTAGAATTGTCAAGGCGTATTAAGACGCGCCCGCCTTCCGGCCGATGTTAATAATGACGGAAAAGTAAATGCGAGAGACTGCTCTATAATTTCACAATTCAGCGTGGGCAATATCAATAACTTTTAAGGTATAGCTGCAATATCTTTACTTACATACGCCCTGTTTACGCTTCGGTAATTAAAAGGTTTATTATTCAATAGTTGATAAGTAAAATTAATAATTAAAAACTGCCTGATTTTGATTTACCTTAAAAGGTCGGTCACAAAATTCATTAGGCAGATTAAGAAGGCTTGAATCCTGAATTTAAACAGGATTCAGGTCTTTTAGTTTTATGACAATAATTCAAAAATATCATCTTTGCTTTTACTGAAGATCCTTACTTTTATCCCAAATGCTGCTTGTAAATCTATTTTAAATAAATTTACATTATATATTATCTGATTTAGCGGTTTGATTGCAAAAGACTACGGAATTCCGTCGGCGTTAAATTGCATTTTTTCCTGAACTGCCTTGTAAAATGGGCATATGTTTTATAACCGGACTGAAAGGCGATTTCAGTTACGGACAAATTAGTTGTGGCAAGCAGCATTTTAGCGTAAGCTATCCTGCTTTCTGTCAAATCTTCGATAAACGTTACTCCGAAGGTTTCTTTATATGAGCGCTGAAATGCAGATTTGCACATGCGAACCTCGTGCGCGGCGCTTTCAACTGTTCTGGATTCGAATGGCTTGCTATATATTTTATTTCTTATAGTAACAAGCATTTCCTGCTTAGAACTTAATATAGCCATACTTTCCTGATTTAAGCGCTCGCTTATTTTATTGAATATCAGCGATATGAAATTAGAAATGCTGTTATCCTTATAAAGGTTACATGAGCCGAATTCATAAGCTATGGATTTGAAGCAGAAATCAAGAAAATAAATACTGTCTATTTTGATCGGCGTAGAGTAGGGAATGTTTAACTTTAAAAATTCCTGTTCCTCTCCGGGCTCAAAAAGAAAATGAATCCAGTTATTTTCAAAGGTCTGCTGAGGAAGACACTTATAATATTGAGGCATACCCTTTGGATATATGAAAACAGAATTTTTCGGTATGATTGTTTCAGCATTATCCAGAATAAAAACCGCGTCAGTTTTTAATAATAAAAGCAGATAATCTCCGCTGCCCTCCGGGCGGTTTATAAAAAAATCAGCGTCATGGCAATGATTGTAGCCGACATTGTTAATAATCATCAAAAATCCCTCCTATGCACAAAATGCGCTATAATTTGTATTATATATCATTGCATTTGGATTGTCAATTATATATAATAAAATTATGAAATTGTGAATGAAAATATCGTTTTAATCAAAAATATTATAATTAAGGAGGAACACTTATGAGAAAAAGAAAACATACTTTGATTAAAATAATTGCCGCTGTTACTTCGGGAATTATTTTAACTGCTTCCATACCCGCGTCGGCGGCATGGGCTGAATCAAATAATATCATAACCAATTCTACATTTGATTATAATACCACGGGCTGGGGCACATATAAGGAAAGCGGCGGAAACGCCTCCCTCTCTGTGGATAGTGGACGTCTTGCCTTAAATATTACGTCTTTAGGCACATTAAACTATTCCGTTCAGGTATATTACGACATTGTGCCGCTGTATCAGAACGGAGTTTACCGCCTGAAGTTTGACATATCATCTACCGTAGACCGTTATGTTGAAGAAATGATTCAGCAAAACGGCGGTACATACAAGGCTTATACTTGGAAAGGGATTAATATAACGTCTGAGCCGCAGACTATAGATTACACATTTACTATGAATTCGGAAACAGATATTATGTCCAAGCTGGTTTTTAACTGCGGAAATCAAGGAAATGAGCTGCCGGAGCATACTATCTATATCGACAACGTATCATTGGAGCTGATAGACGACAGCGAGGTTGATTATACCGAATTCAAGGCTTACGAGCCGCCAATCGTTATAAATCAGGTAGGCTATAAACCGGATAGCAAGAAAACGGCGGTTTTCCGCGAAGTGACGGATGAAACTGAATTTTCTGTAATTGATTCTGTCACCGGCAAGACGGTTTACACGGGAGAGCTTTATGGTAAAACTGTAAACAGCAGCGCAGATGAAACCGATTATTTCGGAGATTTTACATCGGTAACGGAACCGGGAAGCTATTATATATCTTGCGGAAACTTAGATGATTCCTATACCTTTGAGATTTCAGAAGCGGTTTATGATAATCTGCTGGACGATACCGTCAGAATGCTGTATCTGCAAAGGTGCGGCGCTGAGGTTGAGGAGGGCGTATTCAGTCATCCCGCCTGCCATAATACGGAAGCTGTTATTTACGGGACAAGCGAAAAAATAGACGTTACGGGAGGCTGGCATGACGCCGGAGATTACGGCAGATATGTTGTTCCGGGAGCAAAAGCAGTTGCGGATCTGCTTTTCGCTTATGAGGCTGCTCCTGAACTTTATAGCGACAATATAGGTATTCCCGAAAGCGGAAACGGAATACCCGATATTTTAGACGAAGTCAGATATGAGCTTGAATGGATGCTAAAAATGCAGTCGGAATCAGGCGGAGTTTATCATAAGGTAACATGTCAGAATTTCCCCGGCTATATAATGCCGCAATTTGAAACGAATCAATTAATTGTAACTCCTATTTCCACAACGGCAACGGCAGATTTCTGCGCTTCAATGGCGATGGCATACGAATTTTATTACGATATAGACAGAGCTTTTGCGGAAACATGCATTAACGCTGCCGAAAAGGCATGGGGATATTTAAATGAAAATCCTAATTTGATATTTGAGGATCCTTCAGATATAACCACCGGCGATTACGGGGACAGCTCCGATAAGGACGAACGGTATTGGGCAGCCGCACAGCTTTACCGCGCTACAAGAAACGACGTGTATCTTGAATATATTATGCAGAACGGCGTAAAAACAGGTCAGGACTGGACAACTGTAGGAAATTACGGCAGCTTTGCAATTCTGACTATGAAGGATATTGATAAGAACTCAGAAATATACACAAGGGTTAAGAATTCTGTTATTTCTCAGGCTGATTTATTTTTAAAAACTACTACGTCTACTCCATATGGAGTGGCAATAACTAAATTTAATTGGGGAAGCAATATGACGGTTGCAAATGCCGGCGTTTTACTTGGCGTTGCCTATGACCTGACCAACGACAGCAAATATCTTGACGCGGCGGAATCAAATCTCAATTATCTTTTAGGCAAAAATCCAAACGGAGTATGCTTTGTTACAGGTTATGGAACGGTATCTCCGCAGAATCCGCATCACAGACCGTCGATGGTTGCCGGACAAGCAATGAAAGGAATGCTTGTAGGAGGAGTCAATTCAGCCAAAGAGGATAGCGCCGCAAAGGCTTACCTTTCAAACAGTCCCGCTGCAAAGTGCTATATAGATCATTCCGAAAGCTATTCCACCAATGAAATCACGATTTACTGGAATTCACCCCTAACCTATTTGTTATCATTGACGGAAACGGAAAAAACCGAGATCAAGGGAGATATTAATTCCGACGGTGAAAGAAATACGGCAGATTTGGTTTTGCTGCAGAATTATATTTTGGGAAAATCGGATTTGACTGAAAAACAGACTGAGATCGCCGATATTAATAAGGACGGCTTTATAAATTGCTTTGATATTATAATATTGAAAAGAATGTTGTTAAATCAGTAATAACGGCGTTAAGATTATCTCCTACTGCTTAAACGGAGGGTCAGAAATTTTATATTTTAAATAAAGCGCGGCGGGCAGTATAAAAAATTGTCCGCTGCGTTTTGCAGTCTGCGGGGAACATAACTCCGCTTTCCGTTTTTTCGCTATTTGAATATCAAAAAAGCCCGAAACCTCGGGCTTTTTTGACTGTTCATCTCTTTTATAACAACAATATGGTGACCCGTAATCAAGTTCAGAAGTTTTTACATCAATATGATACATATTTCTACAGTAAATCCTGACGATAGCCGGGACTTTTATTTACTAACGACCGCTCTTCTTGGAGCCTGCTCTGCTTGCAAGACTGATTTCTTTCAGATACTTAATACCATTGTTTATAGCGGTTGCGCTTAATTTTAATTCCGTTGACATATCACAAATCTATCTTCGCCCTATAGCGATGATACTAGTTATTTCAAGCATTACTTCCAAAATTCGAATTGGACTGAGTTTCATTAACAAACTCCACTTTGCTTTCTGGAATTTCCTGAGAAAATCTTGATTGCATTAATTCTTGAAAATCTTCATTATATTCAAATCCTATGCATTTTCTATTGCACTGTTCAGCAGCAATAACAGAAGTGCCGCTACCAAGAAACGGATCTAAAATAGTATCATCGATATTAGTTGTAGCCTTAATAATTCGTGCTACTAAATCATTGGGATAGATTGCAGGATGGATATACTGTTTACCAACACTTCCAGCTTTACGATTAATATTCCAGAATGCTCCGCCATTCAACTTTTCATTTTTATAATCACAATATCCATCAAATACAGCATGATTAACTTCAAATTGTTCATTCTTTGAAAACAACAATACATATTCGTGACGGTCCACAATGTTTTTATCTCCAGTTGGAATGCCGGAAGATTTGTGCCAAATAACTATTCCTTTATAAAAGAGGCCTATTTCACAGCAGATTTTTACAAAGTCGTGCGGAATAGTTATTGCTTTGCCATTTTGAATACGAATATTGATGTTAATCCAAAGAGAACCATCTTTTGATAGTTTGTTATAACACTGTGTCCAAACCGCTTTCATGCGTTCAAGGTATACATCATATCTTTCCTGACCAATTTGACCTTTTTTAAAATAGTCCTTTAAATTCCAATATGGTGGTGAAGTAACTACAAGCTTAACAGAACCATCTAAAACATCGAACATGTTTTCAGAAGATTTAAATATCACTTTGCTATTTTGCTGAGAAATCAGCGAACAAGAATTGTCGGTATTTGCAGGCAAAATGTTAGAAGAAACAAAATCATCTTGTATAAGCAAGTAATCATTTCCACAATCAGACATGTTTAAAAGCCGTGAAATCACACCATCATCATCAAGCATAATATGTTCTGTAATATTAGCATGACCGTCATCTTCAGTCGGAATCCAAACGTTTCCGGGGTCTTTTCCTTTCGGATTATAATTTTTTGTTCTTTTACCCCATTCCACGTCTTTCCATATATGTTTTTCACGAATGGCATCTTTATTGAATTTCATAATCGAACGATTTTATGCCAATGAATCTTTTGTTGAAAAACCCTTTCCGTTTGCATAACGCCAAATATTTGTGCGTACTCCGAATTTATTTATAACTTTTTTCCCTTTATTAGTGAGCGTTCCATCTTTTTCTCTTCGAGTAATTTCACCATTTGTCATCAATATGTAAAAAATGAATTTTTCTGTGACAGTTAGGACACAATGCAAACAAATTCAGATAATGATCAGGACCATAAGCAATGTTAAACGGAATCAAGTGGTGAAATTCTACATACGGCTCTCCGGCAGCTGTAATGAATGTTTCTTCGCCGCAACATTCACACTTTAACATGTTATTTTCCGAATAGCATTTCAGATAATATGATTTAAGCATGCTTACCAACGTAGCATTTCTTTCTCTGTTTTCCGCCGACACAACAGTTGCGCTTGCGGATATTTTTTCGATTTTTGTAAATAAATCAGCAGCATTTTGCGTTTTATAATTTGCAATAATTTGCTCGTTTTTATTGTCGTTCATATTCAAGTAACTTGAATAATCATTATTTCTAATAGACGATACGGCAGTTTGAACTTCTTTTTTTATCTTGGGAAGTGTACGTATTCCCATTACCTTTAAAAGATTTGTAAAATTCGTCTCCAAAAATTTACTAACATCGTTAATGTTTTTTCTGTTCATATCCTCTACATTACTGATATTCAAAGAAATAGCTGCAAATGTTATTGCAACTGATAGCAAAATCATATTGTCGGGGTGAATATTATAAAGGTCCCAATGGATTTTTACTTTACTATCAATAGCTGTTGAACTACCAGCAACAGTTTTGATATACCTCTTACGTAAATCGCCCTCAACAATTTTAAACACGCTTTCATATTTTTGCACTTTATAATCATTTAGTTTTGAGTAGACATTGTATATTAAGGCAAGAGTATCTTTACAATCAGTATATACAATTGAGTTCCTAAACTTAAGAATTCCTAAGGGATTCAAACCTGCATCCATTGGCAAATCGCTTCTTAGTCCTAAAAGGTATTTAAGTAATTCTTTGCGACCATCTTCATCAGCCTTATCTCTTTGCCGTCCAAACATATTAACTTGTTTCATGATTTCATCCAAATGACAAAGTATATTGTTTTCTTCTGTCTCCCATAAATTTTTATCAAAACAATGCTTTTTTCTGGAAACAATATACTTATATGCTTCGAGCGACATTGAATCTTGACGAAATACATAACCTAAAATATCTAAATATGGAGTATAGCTAATACCGACTGGGGCTTATTAACTTTAGAAGGGATTTGATTAATATCAGCCGTTGCTGGTTGAGAAATCATTTTAATCTTCTGGTGTTCCCAGATTATGAGAAATTCATTTGCATTCGCTTTAAGCGCCAACTCACCTATTGGAGTTAAACTGCTGAATTCAAAGTCCGTAGCGCCTGTTGATTTTGAATGAAAATAACCGTAGTAATATAAAATTTGACGCTCGTTGCGAATAAAAGCAATCATATCGTTTTCAATTCCTCGATAATTAGGCCTATCATGCGGGTAATCCTTAATAAGTTGCTTGATATCTGCTTCGTCAAGCTGTACGTATACATACATCGATTACCGCGCTAAGTATAATGTTATCAATGTTTTTGCGTGAATAGACAAATCCAGGCTCCTGAACAGCTTCCTTTAACATTTTCTTTACGCCAGATTGTCCACCAGATCCCATAAGTAATGAAAAATAATATTTCTTTGCACTTTGATAATAAGAATTCCTTTCATCCTGATTTTCGAATATATTATAACTTGCAAAATTCGAAAATAAATTAAAATGTTCGTATTTAAAATTTATAGCTTCGTTTTCGGGATAAAAATACCTTTCAGCATTTTCCTGAACTTCTGAAGGTAAACTATTTATGAAATCGTCAAAAATTTCTATTACCTTCTGCTGATATGTTTTTGTCATTATATCATTAGATAAAAAGATATAGTAGTAAAGTGTTAGAAATTTTTTGGTATACCACAATGTGCCAGAATTCTGCACTTTTGTTAATTCCATTGATTTAGTTAAGGCATAATTACCAGGAAGCAATGAGTGTGGTGTCAAAGCGTCTGGCCCGCAAATTGGCGATGGCGTCGGGTCAGAACAGAAATCCAGATACACAATGCCGCTATATGCAAGAAAGGAGTCGCCATAAAACTTTACGTGGTTAACCTCGCCATTCAGCAGGTCCTTGACCAGATTGATTTCGACCCGTAAACCGGTGAAATACTCTGTGACAGCGAAGCGCTGTTTGCCCAGCTGAATGCACTGGAAATGGAGCGCAAGTGCCACATTCGTCGCAAAACCAAAACACATAATCATCCTCAAATTCATCAGCAGATAGCTTGTATCCGCAATCCTCGCAAGTCCAAAGTGTCGACTTTTTGTTGATTGTCATCTTACCGCTTTGGCAAGCTGGGCAAAACATCCACTTCTTGATTTTTCGGATATACGCATAGGTGAGGGCCTCAACTATATTTTTATGCTTCTGTGTTTTCGACTTCTTCATCTACTATGCCTCCTTCATCAGAGTCGCTGCGAAAGCAGTGTATATTTTTTCACCCTTAGCAAGACAAGTCTTTTCGCCCTCGGTCAATGCGAAATTAAAAATGTTCTTTACGCCATCTAACATATTTCCATCGCCGATGGATTTAAGAGGTTTTGTTACATCCGGTGCTGCGGCAGATGCTGTATTCAGCAGTTCTCCAATTTGATTACTCTTGCTACTCATTCCATGTCCTCCTTTTCAACAGACAAACTATCAATCAGTTTTTGAAACTCTGTGATTTGCGACTGATCAGCTTCAATTTGCTTTTGAAGCTGGTAAATGGTGCCTTCCTTAGCTTTGATGGCCTCAGTGTATCTTTGAATTTCTCCACGGAGAAAATTGATGACGTCTTTGTTGGAGATGCGGGCTTTCTTTAATTGCTCTGCATCAATTAGCTTCTGTGCTACCAGACCCCCGACCATGACTGTTGGCAGTACGGCAGCTCTGATGGCTCCTGCTACTGAGGCTTTTGCTGCAGCAGCATATTTGGGAGAGGATTTCAGGAACTCATGAAGCGCTGCCTCATAGACGATATGTCCACCTTTTTTTGATTCAATGGTCGCATCGAGCTTTTTGTCACGGATCCATCGACTGTCTCAGGATTTGTATTCAGCATTTCTGCAATCTCCTTAACGCTATAAGTCTTCACGCCTTTGCCTCCTTCCTAACTGAATATAGCATAACACAAATATGTAGAATAAGCAATAGTTTTGTAGTATTAAAATGTTGCATTAACAAAAAAGTTACATCTGATGGTATAAAAAAAGAGCCGGTCACATAACCGACACCCTAAACGGCACTCCGACACCCCTGTGCCTATGCCGCAGTTCTTTGTATTAAATAGCGAGTCTTAATTTCTATCAAGACCTTATCTTTGATACAAAAGAAAAAGCCTTCTCCGGTGTAAAAATACCGAAAAAGGCTTGATTTCTGGGCTTTCGAGGTCAAACTATGATTTCGAAAGCCTTTATTCTTTTGTGCTGTCACCACTTTTGCTTTTTGCAATCAGCACAAGCGGCTCTTGCGACAGGCTCGAAAAGAGCAAAATTAAAAAGTATGCCAAAATTAAAAGGTTTACTTGCGTTTTCTCCGCACAACAAACAGAATGTGAAAAGGGAGACCTGTTGCCATACCATCATATTTGGAATCATCTAAAATCAGGCCTCGCTTCTTTGCCTGCTTGTGAACTCTTGCGTCAATTTCAAAGAAATCCTCGAAACCAAACATCTCATTGTGTATTTCATAGTCTCCACAAGTCAGATATTCATGGCCGTATAGCTGCTTTATCACATCACTTGTAGCAAGCTCGGTTCCTTTCGGTAGGGACAGAAGAACGTCGACAATTTTAGATACGATTTTATTCATCGTCGTCATCATCTTCTTCCTCCTCATAATCCAGCTATATTCCGAGCAGTTCTTGAAAACGGTCAAAATTGTATGGATAAGCATTATCGCCATATATCTTCACTGGCTTGTGGCCGTTGGAAAAATAAATCTCCAGCTCCCCACTGCGTCCCATCCAACACCATGTAGCCAAATCTGCGCAAGTCATACTTACTGCGCCATTCTCCAAGATGCAACTCACGCAGACCGTCGATGAACTCTTCTTTGCTGCATGGATAATCTGGCTCAATGTCAAAATTTGTCGGTTTCAGAATATGCGAATGTTCTACATCCAAATGAAGGTGTTCTGCGTCAAGAGTGTAAGTTCGAGTTTCATAACCTCCAAAATATCCGCCGATGGAAAATACCAGCTTGCAAATTGCTGAAATATTATCATCAAATTCAGCAGCCTTCAACTCCGCCTGTGAAGGCGTATATGTACCACCAGCTTCTATGAGCGCTTCCTTTGCCCGTTCAAGATATAAACGGGTACACCACAAGCGAGTAGATTCACTCGGATGTACTATCGGCTGTTCACCATAATCGGGATGCTCCATCGTATTTTTGAGATGACCAATTTCTTTTTTCAGGCCACGAATAGCTGTCATTATCTGTGCAGCTTTTTCCCTTTGAGATATTCTTCGTAGTATCCTTCCGGACTTATCATCATAATCGGTCACCTCCTTAATCCATACTGCCGCTGCCACGGTTACCGCCAAATTCGCATCCATGCACATGATCGTGGCCGTAGTACCAACGACCATAGCGATATCCGTAATGTGGTGGACAGTTTGCGCAGTCGCCGTTGCATCTACCATTATGTCGATTGCCATGATTTGAGGCTGCTCCAACTCCGGCAATAACAGCGAATAGTGTACCGAAAAAACCTAACTTCGGTGCAGGAGGTGCTTCTTGGATGAAATCATCGTATACCGGCTCCTCGTGCATATCCAGCTTATGCTTTTTGGCAATTCGTCTGTATTCTTCTTCGGGCAGTCTATCGTACAATTCCTCAGCTTGGCTATCATCAAATTTGCCATCAACAGTGAGCGCCATCTTCTCAATTAGGTGGTCAGCTATGCCGGTATAACACCATTCGATGACTTCCTCTGGTGGAAATTTCACACCTTTGCTCAAGGCACGTTCAATCAGGATTTCCATCGTATCTTCGTCAAAGCTATCTCGCAAAATACCGAGCTGCTCCGCCGAAAAACAATCATTTGCCTTCAGTGCCATTTCACGGACAAAATCATCGTTGGAGGTTTCTAATATCTCCATGATGGCATCTGTCGAATGTTTGCTGCTGCCGCTTTTCTTTATCATGGTCAAAAAGACATCATCATCAAAACAGCCAGCTAAGTCCTGAAGCTGATCGTCAGTAAAGGCACCTTCCATACCGGCTACAACCCGTCGGATGGTTTCTTCGTTGATACTCATATTCAGGTCTTCCACATGCGCTGGGCCAAAACGAACACCGGCATCCAACGCTCTATTTACCAGTCGGCTTGCAGCCTTTTCGTCACAAAGCTCCATTGCCACTTCGGTTATTTCATCGGGAGCCCCATACGATGTGAGGTCGGAAAGATGCTTAATTTGTGTACTGGTCGCCCAATCATAGAATTTTTCGTAGTACTCATCCCATGTGTACTGTCTCACATCGACACCCCATTTAGAAACTAAAAATTCATACTCGACGTCCCATTCCATATAGACGAATAAATTCATCAGAGAACTTTTTGACAAAATCACGATCAAGTGCTGTTGCTAAAGTTTCGTCATTATAATTTGCGGCCTTCGTCCAATTGTAGGAACCGTGCATAACATACTCAAAATCTATAATGCAGAATTTATCGTGCATCCTATTCCAGTCATCCCACCCGTGATGAGGAATAAGTATTAAATCAAAGTTCTCGGAAAGTTGCTGATAGAATGGCCTGTTGCTACTTTCTTCGGAAATTATTAACCTGACATGTACTCCCTGTTTCTTTTTGGCAAGCAACTCATCATGGTGCCAGCAAGCTCTCTCAGGTGGACCCGTCCAATTATAAAGCGCTGCTTCGTGATGCGGAGGTGATCGGGAATGCCACCTAAAGCACACGCCATTTTATCTGCGTCATCTTCCCATCGCTGGCTGAACTGCCCGCCTTCTGCAAGGTTATGTGAAACCTACGAAGACAAAGGCAGCGATTATGCCGCCGAAGGGACCGACGCACATAGCCTCTGTGAGTACAAGCTCCGCTTGGCTCTCGGCATGGAGGCTGCTGACCCGACCGAACATCTGACTTGGTATAACGAAGAAATGCTGGACTGCGCCAATGGCTATGCGTCCTACATTTTAGAGCTGGTGGAAGCCGCCAAGGAAACCTGCGCTGATCCGGTGGTCCTCATCGAACAGCGTGTAGATTTCTCCCGCTGGGTAGAACAAGGCTTCGGCACTTCGGATGCCATTATCATCTCCGACGGAACGCTCCATGTGGTGGATTACAAACATGGCCTTGGTGTTCTGGTGGAGGCAGATAACAATCCGCAGATGATGTGCTACGCCCTCGGTGCCTTGGAGCTGTTCGATGCCATTTACGACATCGACGCCGTGTCAATGACCGTTTATCAGCCAAGACGCCAGAATGTATCCACCTTCGAAATGTCCAAGGATGACCTTTTCCGCTGGGCCGATGAAGTCCTGAAGCCGACTGCAGAGCTTGCCTTTGCCGGTGACGGAAACTTCCTCTGCGGCGAGTGGTGCGGCTTCTGTAAAGCCAAACACGAGTGCAGGGCCAGAGCCGAAAACCTGATGCTGGCGCAGTACGATTTCAAACTGCCTCCGCTGTTGGAGGATACGGAAATCGAGGTCATTCTCACCCGTGCAGACCAGCTGGTCTCTTGGGTCAACGACATCAAGGAGTATGCACTCCAGCAGGCCATCTCCGGTAAGGAATGGACCGGCTTCAAATTGGTCGAAGGCCGCAGCAATCGTCGCTACACCGATGAGGTCGCTGTAACCCAGACCGTAACCGACGCAGGCTTTGACCCGTATGAGCGCAAGCTCCTCGGTATCACTGCCATGCAGAAGCTACTCGGAAAGAGCCGCTTTGACGAACTACTGTCGGCCTATATCGAAAAGCCGCAGGGCAAACCCGCACTTGTACCGGAAAGCGACAAACGCCCGGTCATGAATAATGCAAAAACTGATTTTATGGAGGAAAACGATTATGAGTAAGAATGTAAAACCTGTAAATCCCATGAAGGTCATCACTGGCCTGAAACCCGCTGGAGCCACGCAAATGTCTGGGAGCCTAAGTCCATTAACGGCGGCACTCCTAAGTACAGCGTCAGCCTTATCATCCCTAAGTCCGACACTCGCACTGTTGCCAAGATTAAGGCCGCTATCGAAGCTGCCTACAAGGAAGGCGAAGCGAAGCTCAAGGGCAACGGCAAGACCGTACCTGCGCTCTCCATTTTGAAGACTCCTCTTCGTGATGGCGACCTTGAGAGACCTGACGATGCAGCCTACGCTAATGCGTACTTCATCAACGCCAACGCTACCACTGCTCCCGGCATCGTGGACGCAGACCGCAATCCTATCATGAGCCGTTCCGAGGTTTACTCCGGTGTCTACGGTCGTGCCAGCATTACCTTCTACGCTTTCAACAGCTCCGGTAACAAGGGCATCGCCTGCGGCCTCAACAATCTCCAGAAGATTCGTGACGGCGAGCCTCTCGGCGGCAAGGCCAGCGCTGAGTCCGATTTCAATACGGATGAAGATGAGGATTTCCTCGACTAATGACCTGATTTCCCAGCAGGGCGGCGGAGCAATCTGTCGCCCTGTTTGGGTATGGAAAGGATGTGACAACGCATGAAAACACTCAGTATTGATATAGAAACCTACAGCAGCACTCCACTGCAAAAGTCCGGCGTGTACCGTTATGTGGAGGCTGAGGATTTTGAAATTCTTCTTTTTGGTTATAGCGTGGACTCCGGCCCGGTGCAGGTGGTCGACCTTGCCTGCGGAGAACACATTCCAAAGGAAATCCTGCAGGCACTGGAGGATGAAGAAGTCATCAAATGGGCCTTCAACGCCACCTTTGAACGCAACTGCCTGTCTCGCTACTTGGGCTATCCTACCGGCGATTACTTAAATCCCGAAAGCTGGCGCTGTTCTATGATCTGGGCCGCTACGATGGGACTGCCTTTGTCGCTGGAAGGTGTCGGTGCCGTTTTGGGCCTTGAAAAGCAGAAACTCACTGAAGGCAAAGATCTCATCAAGTATTTCTGCCAGCCTTGCGCTCCTACCAAATCCAACGGCCAACGCACCAGAAACAGACCGTTCCATGCGCCGGATAAGTGGGACGCCTTCAAGAAATATAACCTTCGAGATGTGGAAACGGAAATGGCCATCCAGCAGCGCTTGGCAAAGTTCCCGGTATCGCCTGCGGTCTGGGAGGAATACCACCAGAGCGAGGAAATCAACGACACTGGTGTGCGTCTGGATATGGAACTGGTAGCGCAGGCCATTGAAATGGATACGCTGTCCCGTCAGAAGTTGACTGCCTCCATGAAGCACATGACCGCTTTGGAAAATCCCAACAGCGTCCAGCAGATGAAACAGTGGCTTGCTGATAATGGGATGGAGACCGACAGTCTTGATAAAAAGGCTGTGAACGAGCTTCTGAAAAAAGCTCCAACGGAACTTGCCGATGTATTGGTATTGCGTCAGCAGCTGGCCAAGTCCTCCGACAAAAAATATCAGGCAAAGGAAAACACCGTTTGCTATGACGGTCATGCCAGAGGCATGTTCCAGTTCTATGGGGCCAATCGCACCGGTCGTTTTTCCGGTCGTAACATCCAATTGCAAAATCTCCCGCAAAACCACCTGCCGGATCTGGCCGAAGCTCGTGCGCTGGTCCGCTGCGGTGACTTTGCTGCCGTGGAGCTGCTTTATGAAGATGTGCCGGACACGCTCTCGCAGCTGATCCGCACTGCCTTCATTCCCAGAGATGGCGCACAATTTTATGTTGCTGACTTTTCTGCAATCGAGGCCCGTGTTATCGCTTGGTATGCAGATGAAAGCTGGCGACAGAAAGTCTTTGAACAAGGTGGCGACATTTACTGCGCTTCTGCCAGTCAGATGTTTAAGGTCCCTGTCGAGAAACACGGCATCAACGGCCACCTACGTCAAAAAGGCAAGATTGCGGAATTGGCCCTCGGCTACGGCGGCAGCGTCGGCGCACTTAAGGCAATGGGTGCTATCGAAATGGGTCTAACCGAAGATGAGCTTCCTCCTCTGGTAGATGCATGGCGACAGGCCAACCCGAAAATTGTCGAATTTTGGCGGGCCGTTGACCGTGCTGTTATGGAGGCCGTGAAATATAAGCACACGACCAGTCTTTATGGGCTGACCTTCTCTTGCAGAAGCGGCATGCTGTTTATCACGCTCCCTTCCGGCAGAAAGCTGGCCTATGTGAAACCGAAGGTCGGTATAAACAAATTTGGCGGCGAATGTATCACCTACGAAGGCGTCGGTGCCACAAAAAAGTGGGAACGCCTCGATTCTTATGGTCCGAAGTTTGTGGAAAACATCGTGCAGGCCACAGCCAGAGATATCCTCTGCTACGCCATGCAGACGCTGCGCCATTGCTCCATCGTTATGCATGTGCATGATGAAGTTGTAATTGAGGCAGATCCACGCATGTCCTTGGAAGCTGTCTGTGAACAAATGGGCCGCACTCCTCCTTGGGCCAAAGGACTCCTCCTTCGTGCCGATGGCTATGCCTTGCCGTAGAACAGGGATACATCCCCATCGCACCTCTCTTGCTATTTCCGCAATTCCTGAATGATGCGGACTCGAAGGAGCGCCAGCTCGGTCTGTTCTTCGGAAATGCCCTGATGAGCAAATGCTCCGAGGTCTGGGTATTCGGCAGTCGCATCTCAGCGGGCATGGAAGCAGAAATCGAAAGAGCCAAGTGGAAGAACTATCGCTTACGCTATTTCACCGAAAATTTGAAGGAGGCTTAACCCTATGTATGAAGTAATCGAAAAAAGAAAAATGCTACCTGACGGCACTGAAATCTCTACCTATACCCGTGAAGTAATCAGCGCCAACATCCTCGAAGTGGAAGCTGGCACTACCGGCTATATGGGCAGCGACAGCGGTCACGGCGGTCGCACCTATTTCCGTATTCAGGACAGCGCCAGCACTGATATGGAAATCCGCACATTTGTGGATAAGCACGGCTGCTACGGCTTTGAAGTTTTCCTCGGCGGCGACTGTGAGCTGGAAACCACTATCCGGGCGCTGAAGTTTATCACCAAGGTGCTGGAGAAGGAATCTAAGGAGGTGTATGACTGATGTTTACTATCTACTCTGCTGATGTTACCGGCAATCCCGGCAACTGCTCCTATCCCCACAAACATGTGATTTTGGATGAGGCCAGTCTGAAATCTGCAATCAGCCATGACTATGTCTGCGCTGAATATCGCAACAGTTATCGTAACGGCGAAAACTTCATCGGCAGCGACTGTCTGCCGGTGGACTGCGATAACGACCATTCTGAAAATCCTGCTGACTGGATGACACCGGATGATGTGATGCAGGCCTTTCCGGGCGTTACCTTTGCCATCCATTTCAGCCGCTTCCATAACCGTGAGAAAAACGGTAAGGCTGCAAGACCTAAGTTCCACGTCCTGTTTCCGATTGAACACTGCACCGACGCTGCGCTCTATAGCGATATGAAGAAGCTGGTCAATTCCATCTTCCCGTACTTTGATACGCAGGCACTGGATGCGGCACGTTTCTTCTTTGGCACTGCTACTGCCGAGGTAGCGCTCTATCCCGGACGCATGAATCTGACGGAGTTTCTCAATGAGGACCTGTTCGACGAATACCTGCCACAGGGCGACTTTGACCACTCCGTTATCCCGGAAGGAAGCCGCAATGCGACCATGAGCCGCTTTGCCGGTCGTGTCATCAAGAAATATGGCGATACCGAAAAGGCCTACCAGACCTTCTTGGAGGAAGCTGCAAAATGTGTGCCGCCTTTGGATAATTGCGAGCTGTCCACCATCTGGCATTCGGCCCAGCGTTTTTACACAAAGCTTTCCCAGCAGGACGGATATGTGTCACTGGAAGCATATAACGACCCTTCCTGTTATAAGCCAGAGGATTACTCCGATGTGGGACAGGCCGAGGTGCTTGGAAAATACTTCTCCAGCGAATTGCACTATTCTCCCGCCACACACTTTATCCGCTACTCTGACCACTACTGGCAGGAATCCGAGCCGGGAGCGCAGGCAGTTGCCCACGAGCTGACCCGTCGCCAGCTAAAGGAAGCCGGAAACGACCTCGTGGAAGCGCTCACCAAAATGAAGAACAGCGGCGCTCAGACCATCCTTGATAGCACCTCCAAGTCCAAGGCTGAACAGCTGATGAACGAACAACAGCTGGAAGCCTATCAGGATTTTCTGGCGGCAAAGGCATATCAGGCCTTCGCTATCAAGCGCCGTGATTCCAAGAACATCACCTCCACGCTGAAGGAATCGCATCCTATTTTGGAAATCTCACCGAGGGACTTGGACTCCGATCCCTTTGCGCTGTGTACGCCCGAAGCAACCTACGACCTGCGTAAAGGCATGGCCGGAGCAAGGGAACATTCGCCGGAGGATTTCATTACCAAAATCACCTCCGTATCTCCCAGCCAGAAAGGTCAGCAAATTTGGCTGGACTGCCTTGACCGATTTTCCAAGGTGACCAGACCCTGATTGACTACGTGCAGATGATTTGCGGTCTGGCGGCAATCGGCAAGGTTTATGTGGAAGCGCTGATTATTGCCTATGGCGATGGCCGTAACGGTAAGTCCACCTTCTGGAATGCAGTCTCCCGTGTGCTGGGCCTTTACAGCGGCAACATCTCTGCGGATATGCTGACGGTCGGTTGCCGCAGAAACATCAAACCGGAAATGGCCGAGGTCAAGGGCAAGCGTCTGCTTATCGCAGCAGAAATGCAGGAAGGCTCCCGCCTGAACGACTCCACCGTCAAGCAGCTGTTTCCGCAAGTTCCACGGTGTTCCAAAGAGCAGAACGATTTTACAGAGATTGAGAAGCAAAAGTATGAGTTAAATGATATTCGCTCTTAAAGAATACAGCTTCGCACGGATTATCTTGAAACTATTGTGGGCTGTCAATATTCCGAAATGCAGAAGCTGGAAAGCGATATTCAACACTTAAAGGATTTTGAGGTTGAACTGCAAAAAAGAAAAGTGCAATGTCATATTTTCGGTATGTCTGACGGAACAGGAGCAATTTTCTTTCCGAAAGCAGATTATGACAAAGCCGTTGAGGCTTGGGATGTTGTTGAGAAAAGAAATAATCCGACAGCTTCGCCGCCTGAACAGAATAAGGACAAGCCTGTGAAGAAGCGTCGTTCACGGTAGTTATACCGCAAAAACCGCACCTCAGGGGGCGGAACAGAGCTTTGCTGTGCAAATCTGCATAGGGGTTGAGGGGGCGTTAGCCCCTCACGCACAACAAAGGAGAATTCCCGAAAGGAGCTTGCCGCCAAGATTGCCAACGAAGAAAGAAAAATCCGCACTCACAATCTTTGCGAGGTCGGCGGACTGGTTTACAAATATTTCGGCGAAAGCCTTACGGGTGAACAGTTTAAGGAAATTCTTGATGTGCTGTTCAAGATGAACGGCGTGCAGGAACTTGTTAATGCCGAAAAGGAGAAACGCACTTCGATGAATGATGTTGGTACAGAAGATGAGAAAGAAAAAGCCGAACCGAGTGGTTACTACAGTTCGGAGAAGTTTAGTGCTTAATGCAGGGAGGGTAAATTGAGAAGAAATGTATTGCATACTAATACCGCCGTAGAAACGATGAACGAAAATGCTGCTGAAACAAAAACACAAACTGCTATTGAAATTCCCGATGAGTGTATAGATGATTTTATCAATGCTATCGAAATCGGATATTACAAGGATTTTTACAAACAGGGTTTAATTACAAATCAGCAGCTTGAAATTCTTATGCAGATGAAGTCGGAAAAGACTGCATAAATTATTGCTCCCTGCATTTTGAAAAAGTAATATTTACAGCTTGACTTTCGGCTACTAAAGTGTTAAAATTTAAATGTAGAGAGATTTTATCTCCATATTATGGAGGAAGGAGGACTATGAATAATAAAATTAAGGTTGCGGCATATTGTCGTGTCAGTACCGATATGGAAGGCCAGCTTCATTCGCTGTCTGCATAAATTAAATATTTTACCAAATACACAAGCGAACACATTGGCTGGAAGCTTATCGAGGTTTACTATGATGTGTGAACCGAGCAAAGTACGGAGCAGTTCCGAGGGTTGACGCAAACGGCGCAGAGGTTGGTTGTGACAGCAAGGTGATAAATGAAGCGGTGTTGGCTTTTTGTATGAAATACATTCTGGAGCATATTCAGCTTACACGGACATCAATCACGGAACGATTGATGAGCAACATTGCAATTATGCAGCAGAGTGAGTCTGCTGTAAACACTCAACTTCTTGAAGACGAAATTGAAAATCTGACAAGAAAAAAGCGAAAGGCGATTGACCTTATGCTTGACGAACTGATTTCAAAAGAAGATTTGAAAAAGCAAATCGAATATTATGACGGCGAAATTGCACGGCTCACGGAACAGATTTCCGCAAGTCAGAATGTCAGCGAGACTCATCGGAAGCAGCTTGAATCAATAAGGAATTATATTGCTCAAGTGAACCGAACCGCTGAAATTGATACCGACAGCATGAAAATATATGGTGAGATTTTGAAGAAAATTATTGTACATAAGGAGGGCGTGACGGATTTTTACCTTACCTGTGTACCGTTCGGATTCAGGATGAGTTACCACATTCACCGCTACAACCGAGGGCATTTGCTTGAGGTTCTAGTGGATAAGTGCGAGGTTATTTCTTAAAGATGTTTTCATTGCATTGGGGCATTTACACGCAAGTCTGCTTATCAATGCAGGCGTCGATATGGTTTCTGTTTCAAGTGATATGTGACATTCCTGCGTAGGTACAACAAGTAACATCTACTGTCATATGTTCCAAGAAGCGAAAGCGAGAAATTGCGACGCTATCACCAACGCGCTTTCCTTCGGAAACAAAAAAGAGCCACAAGCTGATATGCAAGTGGCAGTGTAAGTGGCATATTTTCAAAATAAGTGGCAAGATTAATTTTCATAAAAAGAAAAACCTCGCAAACGGCTTTATTACACCATTTGCGAGTTACATAGTTGGTGACCCGTACGGGAATTGAAAATCTCGGCAGGCATTTTCCACTTTTACAAAAAGTGCAGAAACCAACGCAATTACGCCATTTTACGCAAAGCTGAGAAAATACAATTTCTCTGATTTTATATAAGTTTTCGCAGCTTTAGCGGACAAATAGCGGACAACTTCTGATATACCCCTGTATATAGCAAGGACTGATTTTTTGAATCAGTCCTTTTTTGTTATGCTTTCAGCTTATAAATTCTGTTTTTATTGCTGCAATCAATTCTTTGAAACAATCACGGCTTATAGTAATCCGAATGACAAATTACTCATATAATAAATTATAGTATAGGCAATGCTTCGCAAAGCTCGTACATAATCTGCACAGTGTTTTTTGCAATGCATAAAAAGGAATACCGACATTCTCAATAGCATTTCCTTCGAGAGTATGGCAATGAATTTTTATGTGATATAAAGGCAGATTATGCACAAAGCCGTCAGGCGGTCTTTGTGAGGCATATTACCTTTTTCAATCACTGAACTCACCTCCGAAATCAAAAATCACTGTATATATTTTAGCACAAAACGCCCGAAAAGTCCAGTGATACCGCACTTTTCGGGGGTAGAAATATTGTCAACATTTGCGTATATTTTCACTGTGGAAATCTCAGCACACAGAACCTGTTTTTGCAGGTCTTATCGCTGTTTTCTGTTCTATTGACAGTCCCTCCATCAGCCATCGGAATTCCCGCTGTGAAACAAGTCTTGCTTCATCAGAATTATGCGGTCATTTGTATTTTCCATTTTCAAGCCTTTTATACAGCAGCACAAATCCGTCCTCTTCCCACAGCAGCGCCTTGATACGGTCACAGCGCTTACCGCAGAACAAGAACAGACTGCCGGAAAATACATCAAGCTTGAAATTCTGCTGTACAATTGCTGCTAGTCCGTCTATTGCTTTTCTCATATCTGTATATCCACAGACGATGTAGTTATGTTCTGCACGGCTGACATCTCCGATCATCTCAGGACTCCAAGCAGACGTTTGAGGGTGCTCTCACTGAAATTATCGGGCAGAGATATTTTTATATTTCTTACTGAAAGCTCTATCTTCTCTTTTGTCGTTTCTGATTCCTCAACTGCTGTTATTGGTACGATATCATGCTGTTCCAATTCACTGCATACTGCCTGGCGAACACGTTTCAGGCGGTAGTAATACGTTTTGAGATTTACTCCATTCTGCTTGCACCAGTCAGTTACAGTCAATCCGCTTTCATTTCTGAGCCTGATCATCTCCGCTCATTGCTTCAGCTTTACTTCCTTCTTCACTTTCACTATTTCATTCATTACAACGTCCTCCATTTAGACTTCATTAGTTATTTCTATTTTAGTCTATTTGGACTTCTTTGAATAGGGTGGTGGGTTATTTGGCGGGTACTTTAATTTGTACAATATGCGGTATAAATTGATATGTTTCCGGAAATTAAGTAGGCGGCTGCCCATTAATTGAGCAGCCGCCTCTCGCACCGCCATAATTTAATTAGAGCAATTTTTGTTAGAGACAAATCGTCATATAGGGCGGGATACAGACAATATCCTCTTTAAAGCTGAGATTTCTCGGATGAATCACATAGCATTCGCCGATACGATTGCTGTACTTTTCCTTGAAGCGTTTCAGCGATTCAATTGAATACTTCTTTCCTGACTTGACTTCTATCGGGTATATCTTGTATTTAAGTTTACTGTTATTGGATATCAGAAAATCTATTTCAATATCATTTCTGTGCTTTTCGTTATTATAGTGGGTATAGAAATACAACTTGTGACCATTAGCGGTCAGCATCTGTGCAATTGCATTTTCGTAAAGCATACCCTCATTCATATTCAGCTTGTCACCAAAAATCTGCTTGTAAACCTCATCTTCAAGAAGCTCATTTTCGTCAAAGGCATGGCTGACAAGAAGACCTGTATCACCAAGATAGCATTTAACATACGTTCTGCTTTCGTTAATTGAAAGTCCGATATTTGGATCACTGCACAAGAAACATTCATTTGAAATCATTGAATCTGAAAGCCAGAAAAATGTTTCCTCATACCGGGCAGCCTGACTTCCTGCCGCCACATCATTAAAAACAACACGTTTTTCATGCTGTGAAAGTAAGCCGGGTATCCGGTCAAATATTGTCAGCACCTTGCTTCTGTATCTTGTGTCGATTTTCATGATGTCGCTTCTGTAAAGGGAAAGTATGTCACGCTTTTCAATATCAGCTCTGTCGAAATCTTTTTTACTTTCAATAAACGCAATAACACTTTGTGGCATGCCGCCCACAAGCATATACTGTTTGAATAGTAGCATTGCTTTGTGATGAAGCTCATTTTCGAGAGGCGTTCTTTCCGAGAAGCATTTTCTGATATATTCCGTAATCTGCTCCTCACCCAATGCATTGCAGAATTCCTCAAAGTCAAGGGGATACATTTTCAGATGACGTTCCTCTGAAGGTATCACAATATCTTTGACATTTTCCTTAATAGAAATAAGTGAACCTGTTTCGATAAAATCATATCGACCGTCCGCAACCAGATATTTAATACACTCTCTTGCTTTTGGGTACATTTGCACCTCATCAAAGATGATGAGCGACTCTCTCTCATAGAGCTTTACGCCATAATATACAGAAATCAGCATAAAAAATGTATCAAGGTCGTTCATGTGCTTCTGAAAGTAATCCTTGACCTCATCGGGACATTTCGCAAAATCAATGAGAATATAGCTTCTGTATTCGTTTTTGCCGAATTCTTCGCATATTGTTGATTTTCCGATACGCCTTGCACCCTCAATAAGCAGGGCTTTTGTGCCGTTCAGGTTATTTTTCAGGTCGAGTAGCTTGTTATACATTTTTCGTTTCAGTATCATAATCACACCTCGTTTCTGAAATGCGCAGGTTTATACAGGCTATATACAGCTTTAATACGCACATATAATTCAACTTTATATAACCATTATGCGCAGATTTATGATTATTATACTACAAAAATGATTGAATGTCAATTGCCTGTATTCGAATTACAGCCTGAAAATTTTAAGTCAAGTCTTGCGTATTATGCTAAAAACTTTGGTAGAGTTAAGAGTTCCATCGTTCATAGATTGATTTCAAAGCTTTTCCAAGTTTTAATTCTCTTACAATCTTTTTCTGAGCATTTGGATTTTGTGGTTCAATATATGTATACTTATGCTTATCTAACTCAATCTCACGTTCAAGCAACTCCAGATTGTCTTCGATGTATTTTACAAAGCACTTTTCCTCATTTATAGAGTTGAATAATAAAATGACCTCGTTAAAACACCTATATGCATATTCTGCATCACCATTATCTTCAAGCAAATACTGGTTAAAAATGTAAGATATGTCATCCTTGATAAAATATTTGAAACCATCAAAATTGTGATGATGTTCATCGTAATGGATGAAATCCCAATTTGGAACTACTGTAATATATCTTCCTCCATCCAATGTTACGGTTTGTCTTGAATATAAAGTAGTATTATAATACTTTGCATATAGCATACCATAATGAACATTTGAATTTGTCATATTATATGCATAGAATTCAGGATATAAGCCATTATCGTCATCGTCTTCAAGACACAATGTAAATTCTGGGCAAATCTTATTATAATGTTGGTCTTCACTTGTTTCCCAGTTGCTCTTATCCGCAAGCAGAAGTTTAAGTCTATCAAAATGATTTAAATTTAAGCCAAAGTGCTTTTTCCATAATGCTTCAACGATATGTTTATCCGCACTTTTATCAATATCTGTATTTACATCACTCACCCTTGTGTAAATATGATTGGCTCTTACAACACGTTCCTTATCCCTAAAATCGGATGTAAGATAATATGGCGTATCCATTGTGTTTTTTATAACAAGAACATCAATTTCGTGTTCGTCGATATGTAGAGTTATTAATCGCACAATTGGGCGTATTCCCGCTGCAAAACTTTTGCTTTTTAGTTGACTTATAATATGCTCTTGATTTCTGCGCGATGAATCATTCTCAATTCCGATTATTTGCCCAGTTTTATCCGATACTCCATATATTATATAACCGTCTTGATTACATAAAGGATTATTAGCCATACAGATAATATCATGTAGCAGGTTGGCAGTATTCTCATGGTGTTCTTGTTTAAAATCCCAATAAGAGCCTTCTTGCCGTGATGATATTAAATCCAATATTTCCAATTTGAGATTTTCACTGTTCATAAACAACCCCATCCTTTATATTTTCCATTCATCATCGTATTCGTCGAAAGTAAACGGTACTGCAATTTTAGTGTTATTCTTATTACGTTCTTTTTCTTCAATTCCTACAGACAAAACCATAGAGATAATAATTTCTCTGATTATGTGAAGCAATTTCATAGTCTCGTCGATAAGTTCTGCTTCTGATATATAAAAGGCTAAATTATCTATTTCTCCATTTGTTCTATCATAAAATAAATCCCAATAAACCTTTGTGTATTTGTGTTCCAAAGCATTACGGATTGTACAGGTTTTCTTTGCATAGGGATTAGGAGAATCCATTAATTTGTTATAAAAGTCCTTTCCTATCCAACGTAATGCGTTAAGAATGTAATTGTTATTTTGCTCATATAAACTTGCCATTTTAGGATTAGCCCAGACATTATGAAATGTAATTCTTCGTTCTTCTATACCCAAACCAAAATAATAATTCATAAAATAAGCACATTTATCTAATAATGAGTATAGTGTTTTAAATGCAGATTTTATCATTTCAACTCGTATGGAATACTGTGGGTAATCAGCAAAATTCAAAAGAAATGTATCTTTGTCTGCAAAATGGGCTTCACCATTTTGCTGTATTCCACAGTAAAATTGATATCTTGCAAAAATATAATCTTGTTTAATCTGATTGAACATCCCATGAAAAATAGGTTTATCGTTTATATTTACAATCATATTTGGCAATTGCAAAACATCAGCCGCAAAGCAAAATTCATTGACAGGTAAATCGTTCAAAGGGTTTAAAAACAAATTATGTTCTAATGCCCATTCTCTGTATTTTAGTTCTTCTTCATTGTCATAATTATATTGAGGAATATCCAAAGATTGTCTTAAAACCTCTTGTATATATTCATCTGTATAGCTGTTTATGGCATTGTTAAAATATTCATACGCATTTTGGTGAACGCTTTTATCATTGCCATTTGCTTGACATAACAGCATATATGCAAAATGGTTCATATAATCCCTATGTACATAATCTGAAACCATCATTGCATAATGTCTATATGCCATTCCAAGATTGCCCAGAGCCATACCAAAGCCTCCGTCTATCTTTAAAGCTTTTTGATACTGCTCTATTGCAGCAATTTTTCTTCCGCAATGGTCAAACGCATTTCCGTAATTTGTATACAGGCTTAGTTTAAATTCATTAATATAAGGAGAATACTTTTCATCTGACAACTCATCAGCATTTATTAATTCAATACTTTTACGAAAATAGAATAACTGTTTTTCAATGTAGCTTTCATCGCTGCTTTTCTCTAATCGCGCAATATCGCCATAAACAGTGCCGATAGAATAATATAGCTGAGCTTGTGAAGCAGTGTCTTCTGTATCGATTATATTCAATACATCGTCAATAAGAATTTTCAGTTTTTCCGAATCTCCTTCATCTGTAGCTTCATCGAATTTACTTTTCGTTTTCTGGCTGGTATTAACTTGTTTAATAAAGCAAAGAAATCAAGCACCGTTCTATCCGACTTTTCTTTTGCATTGTATTTAATTTCAGACTGAGTATATATTTCATGTATTTTACTTTGAATGTCACTCATAATCTGCTTTTTAAGTTCATCAAGGTTCGCACACTTTTCATCTTGCATCGTATTTCTCCTCCGTCATCTCCCTATACCTCCTCATAAGCTCCGCCACACACTCACTCTCTGCAATCTTCCTGTCAAAGCCATAAGCCGCCATAACAGCGAAATCGTTTTGGTGATGAGCCTTACGGAGCTCGGCAGGCATAGCAAGTTCGTCGTAGAGGTCGGCGAGAGAGCAGTCGGGATAGAGGGCACGGGCGTCAAGAATTGCTTGTGCGGTCTGTTCGATTTTGGTTTTTTGTTCATCTGTTGGGTTGCACCAAGGAAAGTTGTTGTAGACAACATTAACAGAATAGCGATAATCACTTTTAATTCTACCGCATACAACCCTGATCCAAGCGTTATGTACATTTGACATAAGTACACCAAAATCATAAAGTGTAGCGTTAGGCATAAGTAAATTTGCGTTGCTACAAATTATATCACTACTAATAAATCCAATTGGAATGTATTTACGTCGTTCAGATGAGTGACATGGAATAATGATATATTCTGTATCAGGCTGGCGAATTTCTCCAAATAAAGTCGGTGTGTCCGCTAATTTTCTTGTTGCTTCTCTGTTACTGCTTTCTCTTATTTCCTTTACCTTTGCAACAGCTTCTTTAACGGGAGATATTTTTAGTATTTCAGCAGGAGAAACACCCTTTAACCAAAGACACCACCTCTCCTTATTATGTAGAAACTCCGTTGCTCCAAGAAAACGTCTGAACATTTTTTCGGCTAATGGGTATTTGCTTACAATTTCATCTTTTTCCTCCGTTGTGAAATCACTTAATATACCATTGTCATTTGGCATACTACCAAAAACAACAGCAGGTACATTACAAATTGGCTTTTTCCTGCTTTCCATAAACACATTATCTGCTTCAACAAGATAACCATTTATGTTTTCAACAATCTTAACCGCACCATTTTCAAAAAGCTGTTTTTGTGATGTGTTTTCAGCTATACTGAAACCGACAATGACACAATGAACGTGAGCTTTTAAACTTGCCTCGCTGTCCCAACGGAATGTACGGTGTGCAAAATCAATATGAACTCCGTTTTCAAAGAGATTTTTCCAAAGAATTGCAACTTGTTCGCCTTGTGTAATGCTGTTTGTGGAAACAAGAGCTGTTCTGACTTCCGTTTCTTTCATCATATCAGCGGCTTTTTTATACCAACAGGAAACATAGTCAATATTTCCAATACCTTTTGCACCATTAAGAATAAATGATACATCGTCCTTTTGCTCGGCAGACATCAGTCTTGCCCCCACAAACGGCGGATTACCCATAATATAATTCAGTCTGTCCTTCGGCACAACGCTCTCCCAATCCACATGCAGAGCGTTGCCCTCCACGATATTGGCATAGCTTTTCAGCGGCAGGAAATCAAGGCTCATCTGCACGATTTCCTCGGTTTCCTTCATCATCTGCGACTCGGCAATCCAAAGCGCAGTTTTCGCAACCGTCACCGCAAAATCGTTGATTTCAATTCCGTAGAACTGCCCGATTGACACCTGAATCGGGTTCAAATCGCCATCGCCGAACATCATCTGCCCCTTGTAAATTTCAATCAGAATTTCATTTTCCAGCTTTCTGAGGCTGATATAAGTTTCCGTCAGAAAGTTGCCCGAACCGCAGGCAGGGTCAAGGAATTTCAATTCAGACAGCTTCGTCTGAAACTCTTTCAGCCGCTTTTCACGCACATTCTCCTGCTTCGCCGCCTTGATATCCTCGAACTCGGCACGCAGCTCGTCAAGAAACAACGGGTCGATAACCTTGTGAATGTTTTCGATTGAGGTGTAGTGCATACCGCCGCTGCGGCGTGTTTCGGGGTTTAAGGTTGACTCAAAAACAGCTCCAAAAATGGTTGGCGATATTTCCGACCAATCGAAGTCGGCACTTGCCTTTTCCAGAAGAATGTCCATAATTTCTTCCGTAAAATTCGGGATTTCTATGTTTTCATCCGCAAACAATCCGCCGTTGACGTACGGAAAAGCAGCTAAATCCTCATCAAGATACGGGTCACGCTCGCTGTCCTTCTGGTCAAGCACCTGAAACAATTCTATCAGAGCCTTTCGGGCTGACTTCGCCTCAAACTGACGGAGATAATCGTGGAACATTCCATGCTTACCGAAAATGCCTGCGTCCTCGGCATACAGACAGAAAACAAGGCGCACACACAGCATATTAAGGCTTTTGAGGGACTCGGAGTCGTCGGGATTTTTATACTGTTTGAGGATTGCATTATACAGCTTTCCCACCAATTCGCCTGCCTGTAAGGAAACTTCCATTTCCTTTTTGATATGCTCGTTGCCTGTATCCACAAGAAAATTCAGGCGGTAATATTCCTTGTGCAGGTCTTTTAGGAAGATTTGCTCAGGTTCGGCGTTGGGCTTGTTCATATTGTAAATGAGAATTTCGGTGAAGTTGGAAACAATAATCCACTTTGCCTTTTCCTCATAGGGCAGGTAATTATTATAGCGGAAAGCCTGTCCGTAAGGCGTAAGCTTTTCTCCGTCCGACTGCGTGGCAGTACGGCGTAACGAAATGTTTGAGCCTTTCTGCTCGATAAGGATTTTGTTTGACGGAATATAGCCGTCGATATATTTTTGATTTTTCTCTACAACAACAGGCTTTTCAAACTCGATAACGGAGATCGGATTTTCTACTCCGAGGACATTTCCGAGCAGTTCTATCCAAAAGCGTGCAGTTTCCTGCTTTTCGTTGCCCTTGTCTTTCCAGTATTCTGAGAACGCCTTTGCGGCAGATTTTTGCTGTGTGTCGGTCATGGTTTTGCACTCCTTGTCTGCAAAATGGTATAAATATACATAATAATTATATCGCTCATAGCGAAAAATGTCAACAAATCCAAATCACTGATTAAAATAAATTTGTGCAACTGTCCGAAATTTAGTATATCAATAAGCTGTTTTCGCAAAACCGAGAAAACAGCTTATTTTTGTTACGTTACAGAAAATTGTACTAACACGAGAGACTCAAATAATATTCTTTTGTAAAAATAAGAGAAATTGCAAAAAATATTCAGAACTCCCCTGTAAAAAAGCCTTGTTTTTTTCCTTATAAGTGAAGGGAATCAAAAGTACCAATCAAATAATGTTGATTTTATGCAGCTATACAGACTTTTGTAAAATTGCGAAAAAAGACTTAAAAAACCAACCGTTTTTGTAGGTACTTATGAGAGGTGCTTTTACTGCTCTCGAAAATAAAACAAACGGAGGTACAAATTATGACAAGAAAAACAAAACAGGAGCTTATCGCACAGGTGGTCGCTTTGCTGGATGCTTTGATTGAGGTTGAGGACAATGCTCCGACAATTATGGTTTCCGCCAAGGAACAGCCAGTGGAAATGCTGACGATTAAAGAATGCACCGAGGCGGTCAGAGGATTGTCCGAACATACTGTCCGTCAGCTCATTGTACAGGACAAGCTGCCCCATATCCGCACTGGTCAGGGTAAGCGTGGAAAGATACTTGTCAGCAAGGCGGCGCTGCTGGAATATCTGGGAGGTGCGGCGTGATGGATAGTATGGACGAATGGTTGACCCTTATCATCTCAATACACAAACCCGTGACGATGTGCGACGGTTGTGACGATATTTATGACAGTGGATGCGGTGCTGAAAACATCGTCACATCGTCGCATATCGTCGCAAAATGCAGAGGGTATCCCTCTGCTTCTCCTGCGGTCTGTGACCGCAAAAAAGGGACCAAGAGGAACTGCTTGCCCACAGACTATTTTCCTGCAAAATAGTCCTAGTGGGTTAGAACTATTCAGCAGAATAGTGTTCGTTCGCTTCGCTCCTCTTTATGAAAGGAGTGCAAAAAATATGAGCTATGCAATTATCAGAAACGAAAATCACAAAGTAGGTGCTGTACCTCTTCTTGAACGGCATAATGAACGTCTAAACAAAAATTATAGTAACAAAGATATTGACATAAATCGCTCGTCTGAAAATTATTACCTTAAGAAAATACAAGCGGAATCCTATCTTCAGGAATTTGAAAGTATACGCACCCGACAGGAGTTAAAAGGTAACCTGCGTTTACAGGGCAAAAAGCAAAGTACTGTTCTCTGCGAATTTGTCATTACTTCCGACAAGGAGTTTTTCGACCGTCTGGGCGATGAACGTACAAGGCAGTTTTTCAGTCATGCCTACGATTTTGTCTGTTCAAAGGCTGGTGGTGGTATGTTCTCTCTGCTGTGGTACATATGGACGAGGCTACACCGATCTTGCTCTTAACGGTAAGAGTATGAAAACAGGCAAGCCTTTATCAAGAAAGACGGCAATTCATCACCTTAGCTTCATTTCGGATGTATTCAGCTATGCTGTGAAAATGGATATGCTGTCGGAAAATCCGTGCAGAAAGGTGACTGTTCCAAAGGGTGAAAAGAAAGAAAAGGAAATCTACACTATTGAGGAAATTGAGCAGTTGTTCAGGCTTTTGGAAACTGCTCCGCTGAAATATCGTACATTCTTTACGCTTGCAATTTACAGCGGATTCCGTCGTGGAGAACTTCTCGGCTTGGAATGGAAGGATATCGACTGGAGAACAAATGTTATCAGTGTGAAACGAACATCGAATTATTCTGCAAAGCGTGGCGTTTACACCGATACTACAAAAACAAAGAAATCCCAGCGTTCCTTAAAATTCCCGCCTGTCGTGATGGATTTGCTCAAAGCGTACAAATCCGAACAGGATGAGGAAAAAATAAAGCTGGGAAGCAAGTGGATTGATTATGACAGGCTGTTTGTAAAGTATGATGGGCGACCTATGAATAACAATACGCCGTATTTCTGGTTTACAGAATTCTGCAAGGAAAACAATTTCCGTTTTTGCGACATTCATAGTATGCGGCATTTCTATGCCTCAGCCTTAATCAACGAAGGCGTTGACCCTGCCGCAGTTTCAGGAGCGTTAGGTCACTCGGTTGTCAGCACAACAACCTCAATTTACTGCCATGTATTTCAGCAGGCTCAGGCAAGGGCAAGCGAAGCGATTGCTTCGGTGCTTGACTTTTCTTCAAAGGGAAAACAAGGTGTTTAAGTTACGCCAAAGGACAAGAACAGAAAATAAAGGACAGATAAAGGACAAAACCGAACTTTGAGCAAAAAGAAAACTCTCAAACGGCTTAAAATAGCCATTTGAGAGCAATGTTGATGGTGACCCGTACGGGAATTGAACCCATGATTCCGCCGTGAAAGGGCGGTGTCTTAACCTCTTGACCAACGGGCCTTATTTGGTAGCGGCAGTAGGATTTGAACCAACGACCAATCGGGTATGAACCGAGTACTCTAGCCAACTGAGCTATGCCGCCATTTATGTCGTTTTTCGCTTACCGCTTTATGCGACTATATTATTATACACGCTTATTTTCTAAATGTCAACATGATTTTATGAAAAAATCTCGATTTGTTTATATTCACAATTTAACGCTTAAATTAAATTTACAATTTGTTAAAATCAACAAATTGTAAATTTAAATTTTCTTATTTGTATATTTTAATGCAAAAAATACGCCCTTTAGGCCTATTAGTGAACGGTATTAAACAGCGGAGCATTCATTCGCTTACCGTTACTATTTAACGAAAGGGGCTTTTTTATGTCATGTTTAAATCAGAAATCGTTATGCAGACTTTTTTGCTGTAACTATGCAAGATTAGGAGATGTATACGAAGCGGCGCTGAAAAGCGGACTGCCTCCTGAAACTGCCCTTGCCGACGGTACGAATATTATTAATCAGGCAAGGTATAGAAGGCTTATTGAAAGCCTTATGCAGAAAAGCATACCTCCTAAGGCGGTCGTTATGACCGGTCTTGAAAGGCTTGCGTTCGGAAGAGCCAACGACGCGGCGTCGCTGGTTTTTTCAGAGGAGCTTCCTTCGCCCGATAAGATCGGAGCTTTGGATCTTTTTAATGTGTCGGAAATGAAAAGAGTCAAGGGAGGAGGAGTAGAAATAAAGCTTTTTGACAGACAAAAGGCAATGGAACGGATTTACGAATATGCGTCCGAGGAAAATACCGCGTCGGCTGCGGCAAATCTTATTGACGCTCTTACCGGATTGGAGGATGAAACTGCCGATGACGTTTAAAAGCTTTTCGCCGAAACAGAAGCTTGCTCTTTCCTGGTGGGGTATCCCTAAATACCGAAAAAAAGACGCCGTCATATGCGACGGAGCGGTCAGATCGGGAAAGACGCTTTGCATGTCGATGGGATTTGTAAGCTGGGCCATGAGTTCGTTTTCAGGCAATTCCTTTGCTCTCTGCGGGAAAACTGTTTCGTCGCTTCGCCGCAATCTTGTAGAGCCTCTTGCAGGTCTGCTGGGCGCTATGGGATTTAATTATATTGAAAAGGTCAGCAAAAATTATATCGATATAAGTCTTTACGGCAGGAAAAACAGATTTTATCTGTTCGGAGGAAGAGACGAGAGCTCTGCGGCGCTTATTCAAGGCATGACGCTTTCAGGAATACTTATGGACGAGGTTGCTCTTATGCCAAGATCGTTTGTAGAGCAAGCGATGGCCAGATGCTCTGTTTCCGGTTCTAAAATGTGGTTCAACTGCAATCCGGATAATCCGTATCATTGGTTTTACCGGGAATGGATAAAAAAATCCGAGGAAAAAAATGCTCTTTATATTCATTTTACTATGAAGGATAATCCGTCTCTTTCCGGGGAAATAAGAAAAAGATATGAAAAGCTTTATTCCGGGGTTTTTTATGACAGGTTTATTCTTGGCAAGTGGACTGCCGCAAGCGGCAGGGTTTACCCGATGTTCAGCGAAAGCATTCATACGTTTGAAAAGGCTCCGGATTGCGACCGATTTGTCGTGTCGTGCGATTACGGAACAGTTAATCCGTCGTCATTCGGACTGTGGGGGCGCTGCGGAGGAGTTTGGTACAGGCTGGAGGAATATTATTATGATTCCAGAAGAGAAGGGATATCGAGAACCGACGAGGAGCATTACAGCGGTCTGGAGAGCCTTATAGGAGATCGTGAGCCGGAATATATAATCGTTGATCCGTCGGCGGCAAGCTTTATAGAATGTATCAGGCGTCACGGAAGATTTAGAGTTATACCTGCGAAAAACGATGTTCTTTACGGAATAAGGCGGGTAAGCGACGCTTTGAAAAGCAGGAGAATTCTCATATCTGCGGATTGTCAGGACTGCCTAAGGGAGTTTTCGCTATACTGCTGGAATGAAAAGTCCGGAGGCGATATTCCGGTAAAGGAGAATGATCATGCGATGGACGATGTCAGATATTTTGTGACTGCCGCGATAGATTCAGGCAATACCGATGATTTTTTTGTGGCTTCTGTCGCGCGTTGAAGGGAGGTGAATTTAATGAGACTATTCAAAGGCGGAAAGAGAAGCGTTCAAACCGATACAGCGGCTGTTTATTCTGCTGCGAGAGGCTCCGAGACGGCCGATTTTCCGAATAGTGTAGATTGCTGGGAAAAGGAGCTTTATGACAGACTGCGTTTCACAGTGCCTGTTATAGACGCGGCAATCGGTAAGATTGTGAGGCTTACGGGAGGCTACAGAATTATATGCTCCGATGAAGGAATGCAGGAAACGATGGATTATTTTGTGTCCGGTGTTCCTGTGGGACTAACGGGAGTTTCTATGCAGAGCTTTACAGACAGCTTTCTTGAAAGTCTTCTTACATACGGAAACGCGGTAGGCGAAATTATTCTCGACCGTGAAACCATGAATATCAGCTCTCTTTATAATGGAGATCCGTCGAAGATCGCTGTCTTGCCGGACCAGTCTACAGGCTGCGCCGTTTATTATTTGAAGCAGAGCGGAGGAAGGCTTAAACGTCTTGAAAATCCTAATCTTATATTATTTTCAGCATTGAATCCTCCGCCCGGAAAAACCATGGGGGTTTCAATACTCAGGGGACTGCCGGCTCTAAGCAGGATTTTGATGAAAATATATCAATGTATCGGACAGAACTATGAAAGAGCTGGGAATGTAAGATATGCGGTTACCTATAAGCCTACCGGGGACAGCTCTGAAAGGGCGTATTCAAAGGAAAGGGCGATGCAGATCGCTAAGGAATGGTCGGACGGTATGACGGCTGCTAAAAACGGTGAAATAAGGGATTTTGTCGCTGTCGGAGACGTCGACATAAGAGTCATAGGAGCAGATAATCAGCTTTTTGATACCGAGATTCCTGTAAGACAGATATTGGAGCAGCTTATAGCAAAGCTTTCGGTTCCGCCGTTTCTTCTGGGACTCAACTGGTCGACGACCGAGCGGATGTCGTCGCAGCAGGCTGATATTCTTACATCTGAGCTGGAGTATTACAGAAGGCTTATAACGCCGGTTATCAGAAAAATCGCCTCGGCATATCTGATGCAGATAGGATCCGACAGCGAAGCGTATGTTGAATGGGATAATATCAATCTTCAGGACGAATCGGTTCTTGCCGACGCGCGTCTGAAAAATGCTCAGGCCGAGGAGATTGAAAGAAAACTTGAAAATGAAAATTAAAATATGGAGGATAAATTATGTATAATGATATAAAACTTGAAAAGGGACTTTATAATCTTGCGGGAAAAAGCTTTATACAGGTTCTTGAGGAACGCGATCCTGATGAAAACTATGACGGAACGCCGTTAAGCAATCTTGACGCCTTTGAAAGACAGCTTAAGCGCTTCGATATAAAAATAAGCGGCGAGAACTGCGATAAGGTAGAAAAATTCTTTGTGACAACGGAAAGCGCGGTGCTTTTTCCTGAATTCGTCAGGAGAGCCGTAAACGCGGGTATGGAAGATTCTATATTAGGCGACATTGTTGCTGTTAAGACGATTTCAGACTGCAATCAGTACAGAGGCTATTCGGTTACAGACAATGTTCCGTACACTTCCAAAACAACCGAGGGAAACGCTCTGCCGGAAACCTCTATTAAAGAATCCGCCACATCTGTCAGCCTGTTAAAATACGGCAGACTTATTACAGCTTCGTATGAGGCGGTAAGGCTTCAGAGATTGGACGTATTTGCCTTAATGCTTCGTTCAATAGGTAAAAAGCTTGCCGACGCAATGGTAAGCAGCGCTATTTCCACCTTGAAATCGGACGCGGCCGTTATAGATATTGCCGGAAGTGCGCTGGCTTTTTCAGACCTTACCGGACTTTACGGAAACTTTAAGGTCTATGATATGACCGATCTGATAGTATCTCCTAAAATTGCTGCGGAAATTATTTCAATGGAGCAGCTTAGGGATTCGATTACTGTTGACGAAAGAGGAAACGTTATTCTTCCGTTCGGAACAAGACTTATTAAATCAAACCAGATCAACGATCTGACTGTTATAGGAATAGACAGGCAGTATGCGCTTGAATTTATTACAAGCTCTGATCTCATTATGGAATCGGATAAGCTTATAGACCGTCAGATGGACGCATTCAGCGTTTCCTGCAACCTTGTGTTCAAAAAGCTTATGGCGGACGCCGTAAAGGTGCTTAATATGGATAAGACATAAGTCCGGCTGTTGAAGCTCCGGCGGACGTCTTAAATGGCGTCCGCCGGAATAAAAGCTGCAAAATATTTATGAAAGGACGAAATATATGGAAAAGGAAGAAATACTCAAAAGGCTGAATGAATTTACACGACGGGAAATGTCTGAGGATGAGGTGTATATTTTTGACGTTATTCTCTGCGACAACGACATAGACAGAGATGGCGAGAGATTTTCTCAGAACGCGCTGGAAAGCTTAAAAAAGCTGTTTGTAGGGAAAACCGGAATATTTGATCATAATCCGAAAAGCGGAGGACAGACGGCAAGGATTTTTTCAACCGAGCTTGTAACCGATAATACAAAAGCTACGAAAAACGGCGAACCTTACACTTACTTAAAGGGCAGAGCCTATATGGTCAGAACAGACTCAAATTCGGGATTGATACGAGAGATAGACGGGGGTATAAAAAAGGAAGTAAGCATTTCTTGCAGCGCCGGCTCAAAAAAATGCTCCGTATGCGGAACGGATTTGAAAAGGAAAGGCTGTCCTCATGTAATGGGTAAAAAATACAGCGGAAAGACGGCTCATGCCGTTTTAGATGATATAAGCGACGCTTATGAGTGGAGCTTTGTGGCAGTTCCCGCGCAGGTCAACGCAGGAGTTACAAAAAGATTCGGCAGAAGCGCAGATTCGGCGGAGGCGAAGGCATATAGTGAAGAGCTTATGGAAAAGCTATGCAAAAGCGTAAGAACAGATATTTATAAGCTTTGTCTTGCTTCCGGCTCTTCCGTATGCGCTAAGGCGCTTTCTGCCGCCGCAGATAAAATGAATGCGGAGGAGCTTATTGAATTCAAGGAACTGCTTGAAAGGGAGCATAAATCTAAAACCGTTTCTCAATTGGATATAAAAAAGGACTGTTTGGACGATTTCAGAATGGGGGCTAAAAAAAATGAATATTAATCAGATAAGTTCTCTTTTTACACTTTTTTCAGGCGAGACTGATACGGAGACATATCGTCCGCTGATAGATTCGGCAATTGCCCAGGTAGAACGCAGGCTAAAGGAGGACGTTCAGGATTCCGACGCAAGGCTTGATTACCTTTGCGCCGCAATAGCAAATTTCAGATACAGTCAGATAACGTGCGTGAAAAACAAAATCGCTTATACTTATGCGGGAACAGCCGATTCAAAGGGCAATTCTCAGCTTGAATATGATTTTGCCAGAGAACTTATGCGGGAATATTATAAAGCCGCGTCCGATCTTCTCTATGACGACGGATTTATATTTACCGCGGTTTGCTGCGGGTAAGGGAGAAGATATATGGCGCAGTTAAAGCATATGGTAAACGGAATTTATCAGATTGTAAAAAGCGGCGGCACCGACGTTTACAGCGAATATGAAAAAATTCCCGTAATGGAGCACGGCGATATATACGCTGTGGCGTCCGTTGCGGAAATATATCTTGAAAACGTTTTTGTCGGGGAAAACGATAAGTTTTTCAGGGAAAGATATTTACTTGACGTTAAAATACTCGGCAGGCCTTATACTTCCCCTATGAGCCTTTATGAAATGCTCGACGTTCGGATATTGGATAAGCTTACCTCCAGCGGATATGTTATAAATTCCGCAAAAATATCGGCTCCGGTGCAGGATAACGGACTCAAGCGGCTTATTCTTGAATGCAGAGTCGAATTACTCGGAAAAACGGAGGTCGTTTATGAATCACAGTCTTGACATAGAAAAATACCGCGTTGCAGAGCTGGGAGACGTAAGATTATATATTTCTTCTTACGAACTGTCCCGTGACCGCCGTTACAGCTTTCAGAATCGTTCTGAAAACAGTATATATTTTACCGATAACGGCTCGTTTCCCGCATATTTAAAGCTCAAAGGAATTGTATTGAAGTCGGAATGTCCTATTCCCGGAGTTAAATTAAATCAGCAAATGAGCAACAATATAAGATATTTTCTTACCGCTGACGGTATATTTTATAACGCTGCAAGGCTCAAGACGTTTTCCGTTGTGACGGACGTTAATTCGGAGCTTATCAAATGCGAGATCGTATTATGCTGCGACAGCTATATAGAGCAGGCGGCGGAGGGGAGCTGAAATATGGATTCTCAGTATACGGTAAGAATGTATGACGAGGCAGGTAACTGCGTAATTGAAAGCATATGCTTTTATTTTAGATATGTTAAGGAGCTTTATACGCCTTATGTATGGTTTGAAGGAAAATTTATAAGCTCTGTAACCGCTCCCGCGTCAGACATTCTCAGGATAGAATTCTGGATATACGGCAAAATGATGCACAGAGGTCTTGCCGATAGTATAGATATATGCCGGGAGGGCAACAGGAATATAATAACGGTTAAGTCCAAAAGCTTTACTTCTTTGCTGTGTCAGAATCAGCCGGAGCCGGGTATGATAACGGACGTGAATCTTTCCAAAATTATAGGGACATATCCCGATATTCCTTACGTTACATGTGAGGACAGTGAAAACGAAAATTATATTTACGTCAAGGACGGAGCGACCGTATGGGACGCGGTCTGCAATTTCGGTTTCAGAAAAACCGGACTTTATCCTTATATAGAGGGAACTAATAATGTCAGGATAACGCAGAGAAATCCGTCGATCAACCATGTTGTCAACAATAATAATATTCTTGGCTCGGGAGTTTGTCATGACTGTTCCCGTATTATCAGTCATATACATATGCAGGATATAAACGGAGATTACGATGTTTACAGCCAAAGCAATGCGGAAGCGATGAGGAGAGGTATAATCAGGCATAAGCAAATCCCTCTCGACCGGCAGTTTTTGAATAATCCTGATTCGGGACTGAGCTTTAAGCTTAATTACAGCATGAGAGGGATGGTATGCAATTATATTAAATATGCGGGATATAATTATGAGGATCTTTTTGACGAGGTAACCTACGGAAGCTTTACTAAAAAGAAAATTCACCGTATCGAGGTCGTTTTTAACGGAGGAATGCCCATAACCGTTCTGGGAACATATAACGACGGATTTTTCGGAGATCAATGATTCTTAGATCTGTAGATATTCGGCAAGCTTTGGAAAGGAATTATATATAGTGAAAAATGTATAGATAACTACGGGGATAATCAGCATTACTGAGGATACCGCTGTGCCGTTTCTGAGCTTCTGGTGAGGCATTGTAAACGGCAGGCGGTTATTTTTATAGAATTTGATAAATAGCGCAAATCCGGCGATTGAAAGAGCCAGAGTGGCGAGACTGGTCAAAGCAAGCGCAAGCTGATTTTCAAGCACACCTGAATAGGATACCACCGTCGAATAGGTGTTAGCAAAAGAATGGACTATTATTGAAGGAATAATTGAATTATGCTTAACGTCGATATGCGCAAAGAATATTCCCATTATAAACGCAAAAATAAACTGACCTACGTTAGCGTGCATAAGACCGAAAAGCAGCGAACTCATAATAATTCCGAATCTCTGACCTACTCTGGATAGGTTTTTCATAACAAAGCCGCGATACATAAGCTCTTCTGTAACAGGAGCTCCTATGCAGGCGTAAACCGCCGTTATTGCGATGGTTTTCGGATTTTCATAGTTCATCATTTCTGTTCCTACGCTCATATCCACGCCGCTGAAGATCATTTCTGCGGCCGAGCCTGCAATACCGGCGATATATCTAATAAAAAAGCTTATAACGCAATATGCCGCGATTGTTTTAACGGTGAAGTCTGCGGCGCTGAAATACGATTTTATCTTTATATTAGAAACCTTTGATCCAAGCAGAAATATAACGATACTGCACGATGTCAGGATAAGCATATTAAGACCTATATTAATAGCGGAGGTATTGAAAAACGTTTCAAGTCCGGAGAGATATTGACGCGTCGCCTCAACGGGCTTAACGCCGTCAATCCGCATTACAATAAGCCGTAAAATATATACGGCGGCAAGCAGAAGACCGTTTGAAAGCAGAAAATGGAGAATAATTCCTCCTCCGGCAATATTAAAATAATGTCTGATACGTCTTCGCTCGGCCTTAGACGGCTCAAAGGGAATCTTGCAGCCCGGAATATCTATCTGCGGAACTATTTCTCTGTAATCGCTGTTGTAAGCTTCATATTCTGTAAAATTTTCAAACGGGTTTTGGGGATTTATATCTGACCCCGGCTTTAATGTCTGAGTTTCAAAAATATTATTATCCATAATAGCATATCAAGGCGGCTTGCGCGCCTTTCCTCCGTATCAGTAGTTTTTCTAATATTATATATCAATTTTTACATATAGTCAAATCTCTGACGCCAAAAAGTTGTGGACAAAGCTGAAAAAGTGTGGTATAATAAATTTAACAGTTTATCAAAAAGAAAGGAAAACTATAAAAATGTTTCATGAAAAGTCATGCGGAGCAATTGTTTTTCGAAAATTTCACGGAAACATTGAAATTCTTCTTATAAAGCATGTAAACAGCGGACATTGGTCGTTTCCTAAGGGACATGTTGAAAAAAATGAAACAGAGCTGGAAACGGCTCATCGGGAAATAATGGAGGAAACGGGAATCGACGTCATTCTTGATCCTACATTCAGAGAAACAGTTTCCTATTCTCCCAAAAAGGATACTCAGAAGGTAGTTGTTTATTTTCTTGCGAAAGCAAAGAATTTTGATTTTAAGGCTCAGGAAGAGGAAATTTCAGAAATAAGATGGGTTGATATAGGTTATGCCGTAAATATCCTGACCTATGATAACGATAAGGTTATCGTAAATAAGGCAAAGTCGGCGATAAAGGAAAGAGAATAAAAAAACGCAGCCTTAAGGCTGTGTTTTTTTATTCAGTCGCCGAACGAGATACCAAGATCCTTGGCTGTTATAACAAGCTGACCGTCCGGAGAAACGAACTTGGTTTTACCCGCTATATCCTCCAGCTTGTTGGAGGTTATCTTTCCGCCGATCTTAGCTACTGTTCTTCCGTATTTTTCCTGCAAGATAAGTCCCGCGGCGTGAACGCCGAACTGTGTAGCGAGTATCCTGTCATATGCGCTGGGACTGCCGCCTCTAAGCATGTGTCCCGGAACGCAGACTCTTGTTTCAAGACCTGTTTTTGCCTGTATCTGGGAGGCTATTCTGTTGGTAGCCGTTACGATTCCGACCTCCGCTCTTTTTTTAGCTCTTTCCTTTTTCTTCATTTGCGCTTCTTCTTTATCAAAGACGCCCTCGGCTACGGCTATAATGGAAAAATTCTTGCCGCTTTCGCTCCTTTTTATTACTGATTTGCACACCTTGTCAATATCATAGGGTATTTCCGGTATAAGAATTATATCGGCTCCGCCTGCGATTCCGGCGTTTAAAGTAAGCCAGCCCGCTTTATTTCCCATGATTTCGCAAAGAAGTATTCTCGAATGGCTGTTGGCCGTAGTGTGAAGTCTGTCAATAGCGTCGGTGGCTATATCCACAGCCGAATGAAAGCCGAATGTTACGTCCGTACCGTAAATATCGTTATCTATGGTTTTGGGAAGTCCGATAACGTTCAGGCCCTCGTCTGCAAGAAGTCTGCTTGTTTTATGGGTTCCGTTTCCGCCCAGCGTCAGCAGGCAGTCAAGCTTTTGCTTTTTATAGGTTTCCTTCATGCACTTAACCTTGTCAACATTATCCTCGCCGATAACCTGCATCATTTTAAACGGTTGACGCTTTGTGCCGAGTATAGTGCCGCCTCTTGTAAGAATGCCTGAAAATTCATCGGGATTCATATCTCTGCAAAGATTGTTTATAAGTCCGTAATACCCGTTTGAAATTCCGACCATCTCAACGTTTTCCGTTCCCATCATTTCATAGCAGGCTTTGGCGACACCCCTTATCGTAGCGTTAAGACCGGGGCAGTCCCCGCCGCTTGTCAGGATTCCTATTCTTTTTTTCATAAATTTAGACCGTCCTTTCAATTTGGAATATGCCGAGGCGTGAGTATATGAAAGCCTTTATAGGCAGTTTGTTTAAAATAAATTAAGTCAACACTATTATTATACCTATTTTTATTAAAATTGTCAACATTTTATATATTAACTATAGAATTATTTTTTTGCTTTCACATAATATTCACAATAATGTATTATACTTATTTTTGATAAAAATATATCTGGAGCGGATCCGGATTTTTTAATACGGGAGGACAGCTTATGAGCAGGATACTTATTGTGGACGATGAAATCAATATCCGCAGGGTGGTTAAGGAATACGCCGAGTTTGAGGGATATGAGGTAGGCGAGGCCGCTAACGGCATGGAGGCGGTAGAACTGGTAAAAAATAATGATTACGATCTGATAGTTATGGATATCATGATGCCCAAGCTGGACGGTTTTTCCACCTGCAAGGAAATAAAAAAGTACAAATCCATACCGGTTATAATGCTGTCGGCAAGGGGCGAGGAATATGATAAGCTTTTCGGATTTGAACTGGGAATTGACGATTACGTTGTAAAGCCTTTTTCACCGAAGGAGCTTATGGCGAGGATAAAAGCCGTTATCAAGCGCAACAGCCGTCCGGACAGCGGCATACCGGAAAAGCTGAAATTTGAGGGACTGGAAATAGATCTTGCAGGCAGGGAGGTTTATGTCGACGGCGTAAAGGCTTCAATGACGCCGAAGGAATACGATTTGCTTTTTTATCTCGTTAAAAACAAGAACCTTGCGCTCACAAGGGACAAGCTTCTCGAGGAGGTCTGGGGCTACGACTTTTTCGGGGACGACAGGACGGTGGATACCCATATAAAAATGCTCAGAAACAGTCTGGGACCTTATAGGAAGTTTATCGTCACACTGAGAGGAATGGGATATAAATTTGAGTATGGTCAGAATTAAAAATCCATGCGTCAGCCTTAAATTTAAAATTTGGCAGTATTTCATGTTTTTTACGGCCGTGGTATTTATACTTCTCTGGTTTTTTCAGATAGTGTTTCTTGAGAATTTTTATGAGGGAATGAAAATTTCCGATGTCAAACGTTCCGCGGCAACAATCGTTGAAAACTACGGAGACGAGGATTACAGCGACTTGCTCACGGAAATAGCCATAAACAACGATTTATGCATAGTGATTACGGATAAATTTAACAGAACCGTTTATTCCAAGGACGTTATGGGCAGAAACTGCCTTATTCACGGACCGAATAATATGAGCTATGATTTTATTCAGAAGCTCAGGGACAGTGAAAAAAGCTCGATTTACTTCAAGGAGTTCAACAGTACGATAAACAGCGACACGCTTATTATGGTTTCAACCATAGGCGCCAAGGACGATCCTGACGGATATCTTCTTATAAATACTCCTCTTGTTCCGATTGGCTCCACAGCCTCGATTATAAAAAGACAGCTTATTATCATAACGTTTTATCTGCTTGTGCTGGGCGTGATAATTTCATTTTTCATGTCGAAAAGAATCGCGGATCCTATAACAAGAATAACAAAATCTGCGGAGGGTCTTGCCGAGGGAAAATACGATATAAAATTCGAGGGCGGAGATTACCTTGAAATTCAGCAGCTGGCGAGTACGCTTACTTACGCCGGGCAGGAGATTTCAAAGGTTGATATGATGCAGCGGGATCTTATAGCCAATGTGTCTCACGACTTAAGAACGCCGCTTACCATGCTCAAGGCATATGCGGAAATGATAAGAGATCTTTCAGGAGATAATCCTGTAAAGCGCAACGAGCATCTTGAAATAATAATAGAGGAAACCGACAGGCTTGCGCAGCTTGTAAACGACATACTGGATCTTTCTAAGCTTGAGGACGGCAATCAGAAGCTCAATTACAGCGAATTCAGCATTACCGAGGTGCTTGACGGAATCATCGCAAGATACAAGGGAATTTCAAAGAGGTCCGATTATATTATTTCCTTTGAGCCTGACGAAGAAGTCTCGGTGAGGTGCGACGTTATAAAAATTCAGCAGGTTATCTACAACTTGATAAATAACGCTATAAATTATACCGGAGACGATAAAAGGGTTTTTGTACGTCAGATTAATAAGGAAAAAAGCGTAAGGATAGAGGTTTCCGATACCGGACAGGGAATAGCAAAGGATAAAATAGGTCTTATCTTTGAAAAATATTATCGTTCTGAAAACCATAAGCGCGAGGTTATCGGGACAGGTTTGGGGCTTTCAATAGTAAAGGCCATATTGAAAAAGCACGGTTACAGCTTCGGCGTTTACAGCGTTATCGGTAAGGGCTCGACATTCTGGTTTGAAATAAGCGATATTGTATCGGAGAAGCCGGAGGTCGAAAACGGCAGAAAAAAGTAAAAAACTGATTTCTCGTTTCTTTCAAGGACTTTTCACAGAGATTTCACATATGAGCTTTATAATACAAGCATACTCAGTAATGAGTATATCTTCAATTTAACGTTTACCCCAGCGTTAAATTAAAAATCCCCAATAATCCCTATATCATGGCAAAAAGTCCCCTTAAGGGGACTTTTTGTTTTATAAAAAGGCTGCCGTTATTTTTAATTAACGGCAGCCTTTTATCATAGATAAAGCAGAGCTGCTGCAACGGGAATTGTATCGTAAAGCTCAATTGTCTTTGTTAATCGTTTTATCTTTGCGATTAATATTCTGTCAGCGTTATACCGTTTTCACCAAGCGGTATTTCATGGTCAAGACCTACAAATTTACCGTCCTTCTGCCAGAGAACTTCCTTTACAAAATTATACTTTTCCGTATCCCATGTTGTAAAATCATCCTTCACAAGTCCGCCGGTATCTCCGGAATTCGCGTTGAAGCACCAGAACGTATGATTTATTTTGTTTTCAGAAATAAGCTGTCGGAGGTAAGTCATCCATGTGACGTTAGGCTCGGTCATATAGCCTCCCCATTCGCCTATAAGCAGAGGAGCTATATTTTTGTCCTGAATATAGAACCAGTTATCATACCAGCAGTCCTTATAAAGAGAATCATATGTATAGCCGCCCTCGAACCACGGCTGCTCATAGACTGCCGGACCGTAATCATGAGGGGAATAAACCAGCTTGTTTTGACGATTGCCAAGATCTATAGGATTATCTGCAACGCCCCTTAAATTTCCTCCCCACCAGTTAAAGAAATAATCGTCTTCGTTCTGGGAGCCGAAATTTCCGTTTTTCTTTATGTCCTTAGGGTAGATTTCAATGCCCTCTACCATCACCAGTACGTTGGGGTTTTTATCTAAAACGGCATTCGCAGCCTTTTCCGCTATGTATTTCCAGTTATCTGAATCCTTGGAATTGTCCCACTTCGCCCTCGGCGACTCGTTTTGTTTTCCATGTGGTTCGTTTTTCAGATCATATGCGATTATGGTATCGTCGCCTTTATAACGCTCAGCCATCCACGACAGACTGTCAAGGTAATCCTGCTCGGTAATGTTTCCGTCTGTCCACAGCGGTTTCATGTGACCCATGGAATCGGTTACGGCGCAGTGGATATCTATCATTATTTTGATGCCGTTAGCGCGGCACTGTCCGATGACATAATCAAAAATTTCAAGACTGTTCATTCCCTCAAGATATGAGTTTGAAGCTTTATTATAATTTGCCTCCGGATATTCTCCGTCCGCCCAATTGTTTATAAGCTCTGTTGATATAGGAATTCTCAAAAGATTGAAGCCGTGGTCGGCAATGCTAGCAAGAGATGAGTTCAGGTCGCACGCCCAGAGTCCGTCAAAGCAGTTTGTGCCTGTGTTGTATCCGAACCAGTTACAGCCTGTCAGCCAGACTTCCTTGCCGCTTGAATCTATTATTTTATTTCCCTTTACGGATAGCCAGTCGTCCGTTGTGGGCGCGGGAACGTCCTTTGCACCGGTATTGACAATTGCTTCGCCGGTATTTCCGCTCTGCTGACTGTTACCGTTCTGCTGCTGCGAAACGCCGGCTGTGCCGGAGCATGAAACGGAGGACGTATCAACAGCGTCCTTAGAACCCGATATCTGGAAGCCGAAAGCAGCCTCGCCGCCTGCTTCCAAAGCTTTGTTGTATTCCTCAGGTGTTACGGTTATTGCCGATTCCGATACTGAAAAGCTTCCGCCCCAACTGCTTATTATCTCAATGTCTAATTTAAGAGGTATAGTAACGGTCCAGCCGTTTATTCCTGAGGAACCGCTGTTTTTTACCGCGCCCTGATAATCGGTAAAGGATTTTCCGTCTGTTTCCCAGCTATTTCCGGCTGTGAGCGTTACGTCGAGTTTTATTTGTTCGCTGACGTCACGATCGGTTACGGAAGAGGACTCGGTTGTAATTCCTGATGAAACGGAAACCACGTCTCCGGTATTAGACGAGCCGCCGGAGCCGTCGTCGCTGCACCCGCAAAGCGGAAATACAGTAATTAAAGCCGCCGCTGCAAAACAGGCTAATTTATTTTTAAGCATATATTATCTCTCCTGTCATATTTTACTGCTTGTTTATAATAATTATGCCTTAAATTTAATTAAAAGTCAATGCATATAAGGAAATATATGTTGTTAAAACTGTTCGAAAATTGAAAAAATTTAGTTAAAATACATAGTGACATTAATTTGCGATAATGGTATAATAAAATTAGTATAAAATAATGGACGGTTTTGGATAAATATAGGAAATCGGCATTCGTTTTATATGTATAATTATCATGATATACTAATTTTATATATCTACATGCCCGGGGTTGCCGCGGCAGAATGGAGATTAAGATGCTGAAAAACTACGATATTATTATTGCCGGAAGCGGTACGGCAGGACTGTATACTGCGATAAATCTGCCGTCCGATATGAAAATTCTTATACTTTCCAAGCGTGAGCTGAAGCTTTGTAATTCTGCGCTTGCTCAGGGAGGTATTGCCGGAGTTTACAATTCGCCGGAGGATAATATTCAGCTTCATCAGAATGATACGATGATAGCCGGCGGTTTTAAAAATAATACGGAAACGGTTCATATTTTAGTTTCAGAGGCGGCTAAGGACATACAGGCTCTTATTGATATGGGAGTGGATTTCGACAGGACTCCGGATGGAAATCTTCACAGAACTCTTGAGGGAGGACACTGCCGTCACAGAATTTTTCATCATAAGGACGCTACCGGCTTTGAGATAGTATCGAAATTGCTTGATAAGGTAAAGAGCCTTCCGAATGTGGATATTCTTGAAAACACGTATCTTTGCGGCTTGAAAAAGACGTCGACCGGTTTTTCAGCGGATACCTGGCAAAACGGAGAAAGGCGTTCGTTTAACAGTCATTTCATGATGCTTGCCACAGGCGGTATCGGAAGGGTTTATGAATATACTACCAATTCCGCGATAGCTACCGGAGACGGTATAACCTTAGCCTATGAGATGGGGGCGGATATAAAGAATTTGAGTCTTGTCCAGTTTCACCCAACCGCGTTCAATAACAGGCATACAAGAGAATGCTTTCTTATTTCCGAGGCCGTCAGGGGAGAGGGCGCTTATCTTCTCAACAAGGACGGCGAACGTTTTATGCATAATTATGACGACAGGCTGGAGCTTGCTCCGAGAGACGTCGTTTCACATGCTATTATACATGAAAGCAGAAAGCTGGGCTCTACTGAATTTTATTTGGATATAAGCAGGAAGGATCCCGAATTTCTTAAAAACCGTTTTCCTATGATTTATAAAAATCTGCTTAAGCAGGGCTATGATCTGACTAAGGACAGAATTCCCGTATTTCCGTGTCAGCATTACCTGATGGGCGGAATTAATGTTGACAGCTTTGCAAGAACGGGCATTGAAAACCTTTACGCCGCGGGCGAATGCTCGCATACGGGCGTTCATGGCAATAACAGGCTTGCCAGCAATTCGCTTCTTGAGGCTCTCGTATTTTCGCGCAGGGCGGCGCAGGATATTTCCGAGAAAAGAGACGGTGTGTCAGATGACTTTGAGGACTATAAATTTGAAGAGCAGTCTGATCCCGCTGCAATTCCTCAGGGATTCAGAACTGAAATACGCCATATAATGCAGAGCAGTTATTTTGTTATACCGGATAAAAAGGCGGCTGTCGAAGGATTTGAAAGGGTAAAGGAAATAAAGCGGGAGCTGACTTCAGGAAAGTATATGATAAATCCTGATTTTATAGAAGCGAAATCTCTTGCGACTATCGCATATCTCATTTTAAAGGAAGTTATATAGGAGAGGATAACGACTATGCTTAATCGGTTTTATGTGGATAATATTATTAATACGGCGCTTGCCGAGGATATTAACTATATTGACGTTACAACGGATAATCTTTTACAGGACGGCGACGTAAGCGAGGCTTATTTTGTTGCTAAAGACAGCGGAATTCTCTGCGGAATAGACGTTGCCGCCAGAGTTTTTGATCTTGCCGGCGGAAATGTTGAAAAGGAAATACTTCTTAAAGACGGAGCGCCGATAAAAAAAGGAGATTACATAGCTTTTTTCAGAGGAAGCGCCAAAACGCTTTTAAAGGGCGAGCGTACCGCGCTTAATTTGATTCAGCATATGTCGGGGATAGCGACGGCTGCAAATGAATGCGTAAAGCTTGTGGAGGGTACAAACGCCAGCATAGCCGACACCAGAAAAACACTCCCCGGGCTGAGAGCGCTTCAAAAGTACTCGGTTACGGTAGGGGGCGGAAAAAACCACAGGTTTAATCTTTCCGACGGAGCTATGCTAAAGGATAATCATATAGACGCCTACGGCTCTATCACCGGCGCGGTTTCGGCTCTTAGGAAGAAAGCCGGACACATGCTTAAGATTGAGGTTGAGGTAAGAAATCTTGAAGAGGTTGAGGAGGCTCTTGAGAATAAATGTGAGGTAATCATGCTTGATAATATGAGCGATGACGAAATGAAAAAAGCGGTGGAGATTACTAACGGAAGAGCGCTGCTGGAGGCTTCGGGTAATATTACTCTTGATAATATCAGGCAGAAGGCGTTGACAGGCGTCGATATTATATCTCTCGGAGCGCTGACTCATTCTGTTAGATGCTTTGATATATCAATGAAAATCAAATCCTGCGACCATAAATAATAAAGCGGCTTGTGACTGAAACGGCGTTGCCGCGGCAATACTTTATATATAACGACTACGACGGGAGGACGGCTTTACGCCGTATACAGAATATGCAGAAGAAGTTTTCATTAAAAAATAACCGTCTTGCCAAGACGATTATTTTAAGCGGAGCTATCCTGATTATTGTTGCGTTTGTAATATTGAGATACGAGGGATTTTTTTCGATTATTTCCAAAGTGATTAATATATTTCGTCCTATAATCATAGGAGGGGTTATCGCTTTCGCATTAAATCGTCCGATAAACTTTTTTCACGCAAAATACCGTACTCTGTTTTTCTGGCTGGGAGAAAAGCTTGGAGCAAAAAGAAAGAACCGCCGCAGAAAAAGTGCGAACAATACAGGCAGGGCGTCGTTTATATGCTCGTGCGTTACCACATATATAATTCTGATCGCTATAATAGTCGGAATTATTTGGTTTATAGTTCCTCAGATTTCTGAAAGTATTTCTATGTTCAGCGCCAATTTCAACGATTATACCAATAACCTTATAAATTTCTTTGAATCAAATAAATTCAGGCTTGATTATTTAATGGATAAAATAGACCTTGGAGATATGCTGGAAAAGGTAAAGGAAAAAATATCTGAGCTTCCGGAATATATACCGACGGTTTTGGCAAAGACAATGGATATAACAAGCGGAATAATCGGAACGGTTGTCGATACCGTAGTAGGCTTTGTATTTTCAATATATATCCTTATGGATAAGCAGAACCTGAAAAGACATGCTAGAATATTGACTAAATCAATGCTTAAACACAGATATAACCGATTTGAAAGAATTATCAGAATGGCATATGACGCTTTTTCCAATTTTTTAAGCGGTCAGCTTATGGAGGCGGTTATTTTAGGAATACTATGCTTTTTCGGCATGACCATTTTCAGATTTGATTATGCTCCTCTGATAAGCGTTATTATCGGCATTACAAATATGATACCGATTGTAGGTCCGATTCTGGGAACAATTCCATGCGCTCTTATTCTTCTTATGGTAAATCCCATAAAGGCAGTCTGGTTTGTGGTGTTCATTATAATAATTCAGCAGATTGATTCTAACCTTATTTATCCGAAGGTCGTCGGAAATTCCATAGGGCTGCCTGCCCTTTGGGTTTTGTTTGCCATCACCGTAGGAGGAGGTCTATGGGGTATACTCGGTATGATAGTCGGGGTACCGCTGGTTTCGATTCTCTATGCGGTTATGCGCCAGAAGGTTCATGAGGAAGAAGAAAACGAAAGAATATCAGAGAAAAGCGCAGATCCTTGAAGGTGAAGGATCTGCGCTTTTTATTATGCGTTTTCTGCTATAACCTCAGTAAGAAGATTGGGAGGCAGCTGCTCGTATCTGAGGAAATCAAATGTAAAGCTTCCCATTCCTCTTGTGGTTTGTCGGAGGTACATTATAAAATCATGCATTTCTCTGATGGGAACTTCTGCGGTAATTACAGTCGTTCCCGTTTCAGCAGGCTCCATTCCGGATACCCTGCCTCTGCGCTTGTTCAGCTCGCCCATAACGTCTCCGGTATTTTCATCAGGAACGCATACGTTTAACGAGCCAATCGGTTCGAGCATAACAGGATCGGCATTTTTAAGCCCTTCCTTGTATGCGAGCGAAGCCGCCGTTTTAAAGGCCATTTCTGAAGAGTCCACCGGGTGATATGAGCCGTCCAGCAATATAGCCTTAAGACCTACAACAGGACAGCCTGCAAGAACGCCTTTCTTGACGCATTCCTGCAATCCCTTTTCAACTGCCGGAAAATAATTTCTGGGCACCGCGCCTCCGAATACCTTTTCTTCAAAAATAAGCTCGTCGCTGACGCATGGCTCAAATTCTATCCAGACATGACCGTATTGACCGTGACCGCCCGTCTGTTTCTTATATTTTCCCTCTGCCTTCACCTTTTTGCGTATTGTTTCTCTGTAGGCAATCTTCGGAACTGATAATCCGATATCCACACCGAATTTATTCTTTAGCTTAACGGCTGATATTTCAAGATGCTGTTCTCCCAATCCGCTTAATATCTGTTCGTTGGTGTATGAGTCCGTATAGTATGATAATGTCTTATCCTCATCTAAAAGACGCTGAATGCCTGAGGATATCTTGCTTTCATCACCCTGTGCCTTGGCCTTAACAGCCATTGAATAGCAGGGTGAAGGGAAGCTTATTCTGCTGAACGTTATTTTTCTTTCAGGCGAGCAGAGAGTATCTGAGGTGGACGCTGATATTTTTACAGCAACCGCTATATCTCCCGCCTTTGCTTCGGATATTTCGTTTTGCTGTTTGCCCGTCATTCTATAAAGCTTGCCTATTTTTTCAGTTTCTCCCGTAGATGTGTTTATAACCTGAGAATCGGATTTCAATATTCCTGACATAACTCTGATATATGACATTTTACCTACAAAAGGATCGGAAACTGTTTTGAAAACGAACGCCGACAGCGGATCCTCCGATTTACAATTGGCTGTTACCGTTTTTCCGTTTTCAACCGCTTCTTTAGGCGGTACTTCGTCCGGCGACGGAAGCAGGAGAGTTATCTCCTTAAGCAGCATATCAACTCCTGAAAGATCGGACGATGAAACGCATACCACCGGAGTTATGATCCCCTTGTTCATTCCTATGTGTATGCCGTTTATAAGTTCTTCCTGAGTAAACGGTTCGCCTTCAAAGAATTTATTCATAAGCTCTTCGTCCGTTTCGGCAACCGCCTCGCTGACGGCTTCGATCAGACCGTCTATACGGTAAACCATTTTCTCAATAGCCTTTGCAATAGGGAGGTCAATTTCCACGGCCTTTCCGTTTTCGTATTTGTAAACCTTCATTTCAATAAGATTAACATAGGAAACTATCTTTTCGTTTTCTATAACCGGTACCACGATCGGACACACAGTAGGACCGAAAACGGTTTTCAGTTCAGTAAGAACATTATAAAAATTGGCGTTTTCGTCGTCTATTTTTGTTACGGCGAACATCTTTGATTTTCCGGCTCTGACAGCTGACGCATAAGCTTTTTTAGTACCTGTCTTAACCCCTGATTTAGCGGAAACGGTTATCATAACAGTGTCGGAGGCGTATATACCCTCCTCCATTTCTCCGGCAAAATCAAAAAGACCGGGAGTGTCGATAAGATTGATTTTAGTTTCCTCATAATCAAAGGATGCCAGCGCCGCGTTTATTGAAATTTTTCTTTTTATCTCTTCTGAGTCAAAGTCGCAGACAGTAGTTCCGTCAATTGTTTTACCCAGTCTATCGACTGCTCCCGCTTTGAAAAGCAGAGCGTCTGCAAGCGAGGTTTTTCCGGAACCGTTATGTCCGGCAAGAGCTATATTCTTTATTTGTTTCATCTCGGTAAATCTCCTTTAATAAAAATATACAATAAACTATATTTAATTATACAACTTTTTATTTATATTTTCAACTGTATTGGAAATATTCTATATAATCTATTAATAAACAAGCTTGGAGTTGTGCACATTCAACAAATAACAGCAATGGCTTTATAAATACATGTTAAGTATTTTAGGGATTTCAGAGCAGCAGAGGTTTATGAAAGATATTATGTTTTCATATTTCATAATCAGAGGAGATTCAAAATCAGAAAATCCGGAAAAATAATTTTCTGTTATCCATTTTGTACCGTTTATTATTTCAATGCCGGAGATATAATCCTTAATACGGCAGCCGAACGATTGTTTCAGCATATTTACCGGATCGTTTTTAAAGGGATAACGCTTAGCCGTAATAGCGTCGCCTCCGTTAAGTTCGCGCATCATAAATCCGAAAAATTCTTTATCTTTCTGACTGATACCATATTTCATAGCCTCGGCGGCGCACTTTTCCCTAATTGTCTTAATAAAGATTTCATCAGTTATCAGATGAACAAGATAGCCTTTGTAAAGATCTCTTTCTTCGTTCTTATTGCAGTAATCTTCGGCAAAGTCTTTTAGTCTGCTGTGGAACAGATTCAGATTTTCAGGACTGAGAAAATCCCAATCGGGTATCCCGCTGCGCATATGCGTATACTTTTTCATTTCACGCACATAATTCTTTCTTTCATGGATACAGTCCGGAGCTATATTTCCCGCATAATAAAGCGGCAAACGCTTGATTCCCAGCATGTCATAGGTCGCGTCCGCAGCCGCTAAATGTATTACGACGCCTGCCATTATTTTTTCTCCTTGTAAAAAATATACCCCTGTGTAAACACAGGGGCTGTAGTTTATTTGGCATAATCAACCGCGCGGCTTTCACGGATCATATTTACCTTAATCTGACCCGGGTATTCCATTTCACTTTCGATTTGCTTTGCAATATCTCTTGCAACGATAACCATACGTTCATCGTTGATAACCTCGGGACATACCATGATCCTTACCTCGCGTCCTGCCTGAACGGCGTAGCACTTGTCCACTCCCTCGTAGGCATTGCAGATTTCTTCAAGCTTTTGCAGACGTTTTATGTAATTTTCATAGTTTTCGCTTCTTGCTGCCGGTCTTGCGGCCGATATAGCGTCGGCGGCCTGGACTATGCAGGCTATTACCGTTCTTGGCTCAACGTCGTTATGATGAGCTTCAATCGCATGGATAACCTCAGGGTTTTCCTTATACTTACGGCATACGTCTACGCCTATCTGAACGTGCGAGCCTTCAATTTCAGCAGTAAGCGCCTTGCCTATATCATGAAGAAGTCCGGCGCGTCTTGCAAGGTTAGCGTCTACGCCCAGCTCTGAGGCAAGTATTCCTGAAAGCTGCGCAACCTCAATCGAGTGGTTAAGTACATTTTGACGGTAGCTGGTACGGAACCGCAGACGTCCGATAAGCTTGATAAGCTCATGATTGATACCGTGGACATTTGTTTCAAGAACGGCTCTTTCGCCCTCCTGTTTGATTCTGTATTCAACCTCGCGTCTGGCTTTGTCAACCATCTCTTCGATACGAGTAGGATGTATTCTGCCGTCTGAAATAAGCTTTTCAAGGGCTATTCTGGCGACTTCTCTTCTTACATGGTCAAAGCAGGAAAGCGTTATAGCCTCCGGAGTATCGTCGATTATGAGATCTACGCCGGTTAGGGTTTCAAAGGTTCTGATATTTCGTCCTTCTCGGCCTATAATACGGCCCTTCATTTCATCGTTCGGAAGAGGAACGACTGAAACGGTCGCTTCTGAAACCTGCTCTGCGGCACATTTAGCAATAGCCAGAGATATATAGCTCCTTGCCTTTTCGTCGCATTCGTCCTTTATCTGCTGTTCATAATTAGAAATCTTAACCGCCTTTTCATGAACAAGATCTCCGTCAAGCATTTCAAGGATATATTCCTTAGCCTGATCCTTTGTAAATTCTGAGATTCTTTCAAGGATATCCATCTGGCTTTTTTTAATGGTTTCAGCTTCCTTGAGCTTCTCTTCCGCATTTTTGATTTTATTCTGGAGGATTTCTTCTTTACGCTCCAGGTTGTCGTTTTTTTTATCAAGGGTTTCTTCTTTTTGCTGTATACGCCGTTCCTGACGGGAAACCTCCGAACGCCTGTCCTTAAGCTCCTTTTCAGCGTCGGAACGCAGCTTATGGATTTCGTCCTTAGCTTCAACAAGAGCGGCCTTTTTCTTTGTTTCGGCTTCTTTATCAGCGTCGGCAAGAAGTCTTTCAGCTTCCTTTTCCGCGGAACCCATAATAGATTCAGCCTGCTTCTGTCTGTAAGCGATTCCCTGCTTAAAACAGATAAAGCCTGCCGCCGCAGCGCCGACTATAAATGCTGCCACACAGCAAATAATTGCAATAGTAGTATTCATTGCCCGCACATTACCTCCTTTGAATTAGTTATAGAAATTGTACAATAACTTGATTACTCCGGCAGGATAATGTTGCCATAATTCTATTCATATTTTTATTTTCAACGTAAATCTTAATTTACGTTATTCCGTAACTAACGGAAATCAGCCCCATTGCCGGAACTGTGCTGAGATGTAGTGGTTATAATAAATATCAGGACTTTGTTCATATAAAAAACTATGATTTAATTACAGCCGCATAAAAAGCCGCAGTAATAATTGTGCAAATTTATACAATACATTTATTTTATACTTTTTTTAGAGAATTGTCAAGCTATATTTTGCGGTCAGACTGCTATTTACAAAATATTTATGATTTTGAACATATTTTCGACTAAATTCGGAAAAATCAGGCATTATAATAGTAGTATTATAAATATATCAGTCAATTTACAGATTAAACGAATTATGTATAATAAGGGATCATAAAGGAAAAACTAATAACGATAACCGCATATGCGTATGCGGCGGAAAGGGAGGAAAAATATGGTAACACAAAAGGAATACAGCGAAATGAGCAAAAAGGCTTCTCCTAATTCGAGAAGCTGGGTAAATGTTCCTGTGGCTTTTCTTATCGGAGGAGCTATATGTACATTAGGCGAAATTTTTTTGAATATTTTCACTAAATTCGGATGCGCCAAGGAGTCCGCAGGCGCATGGGCTTCAATTATCCTTATTCTTTTAAGCGCTATATTGACCGGATTCGGTTTATATGAAAAAATCGCCAAGCATGCGGGAGCGGGAACACTTGTGCCTATAACCGGTTTTGCAAACGCAGTCGTATCTTCTGCGCTGGAATCGAAATCAGAGGGCTTTATTCTGGGAGTTGGAGCTAAAATATTTACGATTGCCGGTCCCGTAATATTATACGGCACAACCGCGTCTGTTATTTACGGTCTTGTTTATTACCTTTTTGTGAAATAGAAAAAAGCCGACTAAAATAGTCGGCTTTAATATTTTTTATTGTAAGATAACTAATTTTAACAATTTGTTAACATTTTATATCTTCGAATATGCTATAATAATTAAAACAATATTAATAATAAAATAAAAAAAGAAAGGATTTAGAATGGAAAAGAGTAAAAAATCAATTCTTAAAACATTTTTTATGGTAATATTTGGAATAATTTTCAATACCGCTATAATTATTGTTACTACATATTTTTGCCGTTCGTTGAAATTGGAGGAAAAAAAAGCCAAGGAATATATCTCCGATAATGAAGTTTCTGTTATTGATTTCAGCGGTATATTCATTTTCGAATCCGAAAACAAAAATAATAAAGAATAAAGTTTTAAAGTTCAAAAAATATTCATAAAATAGCGCATAAATGTTAACAATTTTTTAATATAATATACAAATAATATTGCTAATATATTAACAGAATAAATAACAGGAGATGGTTTATTATGAAAAAGGGCATATCATTAGCATTGGCGGCGGCAATGGCTTTAGGTTCATTTATGGGCTGTGTGAATGTAAGCGCCGAAAATACCGCGGAAGCTTCTCAGGAGATTATGGAAATCACTACTGACAGCGGTTTTACTATCGCGGCCGAACAGGCAGAGCAATTTGAAAATGCCGAAATTTTGAGCGAGGAATTTACAAATCCGGCAAGCAATATTTATGAATTAAGCAGAACCTACAGATTAGAGGACGGAACGGTTGCGCACGATATTTTAACGGTCACTGAAAATATGACTCGGTCTGCAAACGGAAGCAATACCGTTACGCGTCAGACGGACGCAAGCAATTTTTCAACCGTTTACATATGCGCCAGCTTTGACTGGTATACCTCCGGTCTATGGAGCTATGTTCAGTGCAGCAGTATGACGGCTTATCATGTTGATAAGGCTTCTAACGTGGGATGCGAAAGGTTTATCAAATCAAAATCAAATGGGTATATTAAGTCGGGGAAAGCTTATGCTCAGGTAAATTATTATTTTTATAATGTAAATATACCTGTTCAGTCCAGCAGCGGTACGTTTAAGATTACATGTACTGACTCCGGAACGATTTCCGATAACGGTTAACGGGGTGATTTCATGAAAGCCAAATTAAACTATAAAGCGGCGTTTTTGATAATTCTTGTTATTCTGATAAATGCGGCGGTCATTATAGCTACGTCTTTATTGTGGAAATATTTTAACTCGGAAGAAAAGCGGGCTGAGAAATTTCTTTCAGGCAGAGGACTTTCAACAGACGAGCTGGGCGAAATGAAATTTGAATTTGAATCGGAATACAGTTTTAAGGACGGTGAAACCCGTAAGATCAAAGGTACTGAGGTTTATTACTGGAACGGAAGGAAATTTGTGCCTGCTTCAGAATTTTTGAAAGGATATGATGACTGATGAAAATGTCCGTTAAAAAAACTGTTGTTTTTATTGCCGTAGTTATAGTTACATGCGTTGTTTCCGCGGTAATGACCTGTATAGTTAGCGGTATGCTTGCTGAAAATAAGGAGGATAAAATGCTGATTTCGCTTGTAGGAGAAGATAGGGCGGATAAGCTGGAAAGCCGCAGCTATACGTTTTCGAGAACCTACATATTAAAGGACGGAACGGTTATTGAAGGTTCCGGCGGCGCCGGAAACGGTACGTTTCAAATTAAATAAAGGCAATAAAAATCCGCACAGAACAAAGTGAAGCTGTGCGGATTTTTTATTAATCGGTTTTTCCGAGAATAATTCTTCTTAGGCTTATAACGTCGAATATATTGATAAAACCGTCATTGTTTAAGTCTGAAACTGAATATTGATCGTATGTAAATTGCTCTTTTCCCGTTAAATAATTATTAATCAGAACGAGATCGGCGACAGAAATCTTTTCATCAAAATTTATATCGCCCTTGATATGTCCGTCTGACTCTTCGCCTGACGTAGCCGGAACGGAAGTCGTAGTAGTAACCGTTGAGGTTGTTGTAACAGGTACTGATGTTGTCGTAACGGTAGCGATAACATGCTCTTCTGCAAGCCATTTCTGACAGCTATTACCGTTTACCGTCCATTGACTAATGTTAGCCCCGCTTGATTTATCGGCATTTGCCGTTTCAATTGCGGCTGCGTCCTTGGATGCTCTGGTAAGTATATAATATGTACCGTCCGGATTTTTTACAAATTTAAAGAGGTGAGAGCTTGTTTTATTATTTTTGAGAATTTCAGCGTTTGCGCCGTTTTCTCCGCTTCCTCCGGCGATATTCAAATAATATGTCCTGCCGTCGGCAAGCTGCGATATAATATAGTAATAGCCGCCTCCGAATTCCTTTAAAGTCCATGAGTTATGCGATAAAGGAGAATCCGCGCCCCATTGCTGAACGTTGGCGCCGTCCTCTGCCGCGCCGTTTTGAACCTCCATATAAAGTCCGCTGTTTGAATTTTTGAACATATATAATTTTGATGTATCCATTTTACAGCCTGTATCTTCTACCTGAATTAATTCCCATTTCTGTGAGGCGTCGCTGTTTTTAACAGACCATTGTACGATATTTGCCCCGGAGCTTTCCGAAGCGGAGGATACCGCAATACAGCTTTTGTCGTTCGAAGCCTTGGTAAGTATGCAGTATGATCCGTCGTTATTCCTGATAAATTTGAATTGCTGTGCGTCCGCCTTGGTATCGCTGTAAATCTGAATATTTGTTCCATTATCCGCGCTTCCGTTTGCTACGTCAAGCAGATAAGTTATTTTATCACCAATCTGTGAGTAAAGATAATAATAGCCTTCGCCGGCGGATAAAACGCGCCAGGTGTTATGAGAAGCGGCGGAATCCGCGCCCCATTGCTGAACATTTGCGCCGTTTTCGGTTTTTCCTCCGTCAACCTCCATATAAAGTCCGCTGTTAATATTTTTTATCATGTATACTGCGCCTTCGCTTAAAACCGCGGGAGTATATTCTTCCGCTGCGTATTCTGAATCGAAACTTTCTTTTAAAAACGGAGATTCTATAGTTTTGATTATAATAGAAGAAAATTCTTCATCGGATATATATTTAAGCTCGGCTAGAGAAGCGGCCGTTCCGGCATAATTCATGCAAAAATCCTTAACGTCGTTTTCTCCGCTCTGATTGTAAGCGGATAGAAGAGTATAACCGTAATTGGACGATGGACGCCATGCGGTTTTTTTATAATCTCCGCTGATTGTCAGTTCATAAGGTGTCCCGTCTCCGTTTTCTGTTTTATCGGTAAACGATCCGCTGTCGGCAAATGAAGCGTTTGAATCTATCGAAACCTCCTGATCCCAGTATCCGCTGGATTCCTTTTGCATTTTTTCAAAACGGTTTGATTCAGAATAAACAGTGGAGCCTTCTCCGCAGATAATCTGACAATTGCCGTCGTTTTCTTCGGAGGTCGTATTTCTGACGTGGAAATTATTGTAGGTGTGCAGACTGCCGTTTCCGACCTGAGGACATCGTCTTATACATGAATCCCATACGTTATACATAACTGATGTGCGGCAGCGTCCGGTTTCGGTATTCTGTGTTCCGTAAGCGACGGTCCAGTATCTGTTTGTAAATGTGTTGTATGAAAGGGTGATATAATCCGGACTGCGAAGTCTGTCCTTTGCGTCCATATAGGATTCATAAGGAGTATTTATCCAAATGAATTTTCCGACCTCGTCTCTGTTTTTCGGCAAGGTACTGTTGAATGTACAGTGATCTATCCATATATTTCTTGACGACCATATCTGTATCAGTATTTTATCTTCATTTTTCCATGCTTCAAAGTCGATATTTCTGAATATGATATTATCGCTGGGTTCGTCGCCCTCATTGCCGTATTCGTTATTTGTTCTTATCATGCAATCCTGAATTCTGTTAGCCTGATAAGAGCCTACGACCGTTTTGTTATCTCTTACTCTCAGATATCCCATGCTGCTGCAATCAATGTTTCCGTTTACTACAATAGTGAGAGGCTCTGCCGAATCCATTGCGTTTTTTAGATCTTCAGCATTGCCGACATAAACGGTTTTGCCCAGCAGTCCTCCGATTGCGCAGGCTTTTTCACCCTCATTTACCATGCAGTTTGCGGCAAATCCGTTAAGACCGTAACAATTGAGCTTCCATTTCTGTGCTCCGTCGCCTGTATAATCTGCAAGAGAAACGGCGTTTGAATTTTGATAATATGTAATAGCTTTTCCGGTTGAAATATTTGTTATTTTATAATAAAGATAATAACCCTCGAAATCCTTATCGGTTCCTGTTATATTCCACCGGGCGCTTACAGAGTCTTCCGGAGATACTGTAAGCCCGTTCTGTCCCGCGGTCAAATATTGACCGTCGGACATGCTGCAAATATTGTATACGCCTTCTGAAATATAATTTATACTCCAGTTCTCCGTAACGGATCCGGAGGCTTTTTTTGCGTCGAGTGCGGTTCCGGATAAATTAAGGTTACGGTCGGTTGTAAAAGCGGAGAAATTTACCGCCTGCACCGGATAAGAAAGCGCGTCCGCCGATGTTACATGATTTAAGGCTTGCGGAAAAAATCCGAAAACAGCCGTAAAGACCATTATTAATGAAAGTAAAATGGATTTAAACTTTTTCATAATTCCCTCCCGATATAAATAGCCATTGACTTTAATCGTTTATATTTTATCACGAATTTATTGGGGAAACAATCGAAAAAAATGATATTAACTAATATATTATGACTTTTTTCATGAAATGTTTTTCTGCGTTTGGATTTTTTTTGTTGACATTGCTATAAATATTAGCTATTATATAATTATAGAATAATGCGGGGAGGGCTTGATTTGGGTGATGAAAATAGGAAACGTATTGCCGTGCTTATGGCGGATCTTCAGTCTGAATATAACCGCAAGATCATGGAGGGGATCATAAGACAGGCAAATATCTTGAATTATGACGTCATGGCTTATTCTATGTTTTCCAATCATGATATTGACTATCCCTTCCAGACGGGAGAAGAAAATATATTCGAGCTTTTTGATCCCGATAAGGCTGACGGAATAATAATATATTCGGAATCGTTTAGGAAAGGGGAAGTAAAGGAAAAAATAACGTCCGTATGCCGCGGATCAGGATTGCCGTATGTTGAAATGGATAAGTATGACGGCAGTGAATTCAGGATATGGAACGACCGTGAAATTTTCAGCAGGCTCGTATCTCATATGATTGAAATTCATTCGCTGAAAAAGATATATTGCCTTACCGGATATAAGGGCTGTCATCAGTCGGAAAATAGGCTTGAGGGCTATCGGGACGCAATGAGAAGGCACGGTATACCGGCTAAAAGAGATTGGGAATTTTACGGGGATTTCTGGGAAAAATCCGCCGAGGAGCTTGCGGAAGCTATTTGTTTCGGTAAAATAGAAAAGCCGGAGGCGGTAGTCTGCGCTAACGGCGGCATGGCCGTAAGTCTTACAAACGCTTTGATTGAAAGAGGCATAAGAGTTCCGGAGGAAATTGCGGTTGCAGGCTTCGATTCGTATACGGGCAACGCTCTTAATACGCCTACTGTAACGGCTATGTCTGATATAAATTATAATCAGGGCATTAAAACCGTATGCTTGCTGCATAAAAGAATTACAGGGGAGGTATGCGAGAAGTATGAGCTTCATATTGAAGCGGTAGAGACCGGGGGAAGCTGCGGATGCGGCGAATCTGAAAGCCGTATGTTTAAATGGTATAGGAAAGAGCTTGCAAAACAGATGGAATATTTCGATCTGCTTCAGTCAAGCAATATGATGCAGCAGATTTCGGAGCAGGAGAATTTACAGGATTTTGCCGGAGTATTAAGCGGGTTTACATATCTTATAAGAGGACTGAAGGAGCTTTACGTCTGCATATGCGACGACTGGGACGGTATAAACAATACCGGAAGGAGAGGCTACAGCGTAAATGGATATTCTGAAAATATAATAATGTTTCACCTTACCGGCGATAGCGGAGGGTATAGTATCATGCCGCTTGACAAGGCGTTCTCGGATATATGCGGAGGGAAAAATCCGTCGGCATATTATTTTGTTCCGCTGCACTTTAAAGACAGGCGGTTCGGTTTCGCAGCGGTTGAATTCTGTAACGGTCAGTATTCCTTTGACAAACAGTTTTGGACGTGGACCGATAACGTCAGCGTGGCTATAGAAACAATCCGAATAAGAAATTATATAAGGCGTTTCAGTGAACGCATACACCTTACGGCGGTGAGAGATCCTCTTACCGGTATATATAATCGCCGCGGCTTTGAGGAATTGTCTTCTGAAATGTATGAGCAGGCGATAATAAACAAGGAAAAATTCATGATGATTGCGATAGATATAAATAATCTCAGCGACATAAATCTTGAATTGGGCTGCGGCTTCGGAGACGATATAATTATAACGGTAGCGAACGCTGTAAACAGTAGCTGCCGCGGCAATGAAATATGCTGCCGCTGCGGAGACGATAATTTTTATATTATAGGAAGCATGGATTATAAAAACGGCGCGGCAGAGGAGCATATAGCCGTTATAAAAAAATATTGCGCGTCGAATCGATCTTTTATAGAAAGCGGAATGAATATAATTCTTGACGCCGGTTATTATTGCGGCGAGGTGGGAGACGGCTTAGCTCTCTCGGATATAATAAGGAATTTGAATGAAACTGTTAAAAGAAAGCGTATGGAAGGCAAAAGGAAAACGACTTATCTTAAAGGCTTTTTCGATCTGAGAAAGCGTATATATGAAAATCCGAAAAAAAAGTGGAGCGTGGACGATATGGCTCAGTCTATGGCGTTGAGCCGCGCATATTTTCAGCGGCTCTATAAACGCGAATTTGGAGTAAGCGTCATGAAGGACGTTATCACGGCGAGAATAGCGCTGGCAAGAAGGCTTTTAGTCACTGACAGAAGCAGCGTAGCGGAAATAGCGGTGATGTGCGGATATGAAAGCGAGATTTATTTCATGCAGCAATTCAAAAAGGAAACCGGCATGACGCCCACTCAATACAGAAAGGGCGAGCTTTGAGAAGATAAAAAGCCCGTTCATTTAGAACGGGCTGATTTTATTCATTATTTTCGTCATTTTCCGGATCTGTCAGTATAGTGAGCCGTATTTTCTGGATTTTCTGTTCCTTGACGGACATAACGTGCATTTTGAATGCTCCGCTCTGAGCCGTTTCGCCTTCCTTTGCGACATGCCCGAGAAGCTCCATTACCCATCCGCCTATCGTATTGCCGGCGCTTTCAATTACGTTATCAGGCAAATTTAAGTTCTCCAGCATATCGCTTATATTAAGCTCTCCTGAAACCTCATATTCGTTTTCGCCGGTTTGAATGAAATTATTAATTATCTCGTCGTTTTCGTCATAGATTTCGCCTACAAGCTCTTCTATTATATCCTCCATAGTAATTATACCCTTTGTTCCGCCGTATTGATCGAGGACTACAGCCATATGCGTTTTGTTTTTCTGCATTTCCTTCAGCGCCTCGCTTATAAGCTTTAGATCGGAAAGATGAATAATATCCTGTATAATTTCCGTTATATCCTCCTTATTTTCATCCATCAGTCTGAAAAAGCTTTTGTTTGTTATTACGCCTATAATATTATCAACGTTTTTTTCATAGACGGGCAGACGCGAATACATTTCAGTCAGAAATAATTCTTTTATTTTATTGAAATCCTCGTTGCGTTCTATTGCGACTACGTTTACCCTCGGTATTAAAATCTCATCGACTGTAATTTCGTCAAACTCAAGTGCAGATCTCACCAGATCGCTTTCCTGCTCTTCAAGAACGCCCTGTTCCTCGATTTCCTCAATCATATACTTTAGCTCGTCTTCGGTTACCGTAGGCTGTTCATTTTTAGGCTTCATGAAATTTTGAAGTATTTTAAAGAAAAAGACTACCGGAGTCATAAGCTTTATGAGAATCCAAAGCGGCTCTGCCATAAAGAGCGCGACGCTTTCCGCATGGCTTTTTGCATATGATTTAGGAGTTATTTCACCGAAAATAAGCACAAGTATCGTCATGACCACGGTTGCCGCGCCTACTCCTCCGGAACCCAGAATCTGTGTGAAAAGCACCGTGCTTATAGATGTGGACAGTATGTTTACTATATTGTTGCCTATGAGTATTGTTGTTAGGGCGTCGTCAAACTTATTTGCTATCTTCAGAGCCTTTTCGGCACGTTTGTTTCCCTGCGAGGCGTAATTTTTTAAACGGATTTTATTTACGCTGGAAAACGCCATTTCACTTCCTGAAAAGACTGCCGACATGATAATCAAAATTATTATAATTAAAATTTTATACATTTTTCCTCCTGAATTTATGTAAAAACTCTCATTTTATATAATATCATAATTATATAAAACTTTCAATAGCGAAATTATAAAATGTGGTTATAATAAATACTTGGATTTTTCTTAGAAATATGTTATTATATAAAGGGCTGAGTAAAAACGGCGTATCAATACCGGAAAAACTATGTGTAAAAGTAATTTTAGGAGAATAAAATGTCTGAAAAATCAAGTAAAAGAGCCGCTTCCGGATTTTCGGAAAGGCTTAGGAAAATTTTTATAAAATATGAGGAAGCGCTGACTTATATATTTTTCGGCGCGCTTACGACGCTCGTTTATTATATAGCAAGATTCGGCTCAAGAATGCTTCTTGGCGAAATAAGCGGAGCTGCGATGATAGCGACGGCAATTGCGCAGATAACCGCGATAACCTTTGCTTTTATAACAAATAAGAAGTATGTATTTAAAAGTAAAACGGAAAACGCGGGACAGGTTGTCAGGGAAGCCGTTTCGTTTTATATGGGCAGGGGGATTACGTTTCTTCTGGACATGCTTATAACTTTTATATTCGTTGAAAATCTTTCAGGATTATTTATAAGAATTTTAGGCCTCGGTAATATAAATTATTCGAGCGGACTGATGTCAAACGCTTTTGTCAATAAGCTTATGGGTTCTCCTGAAAAGATGAATGAATTTATATGGACGATGCTTTCTCAGGTGATAATACTTATTCTTAATTACTTTTTCAGCAAGCTTTTCGTATTCAGAAAAAAATCTCGGAAGGAGGACTGTGTAGAAAATGAACGGTATTAAATTAAAAAAATCGTTTGTTTTTACGGTTTCTTTTTTCGTGTTTTCATTTTTTTTAGGATTACATTTATCAGCGGCGGAGGAAAGTGAGATTTATATTGTCTCACAGCAGGACAGCCGGTTTGAATATACCGGATTATCCTCAGGCGGCGTAAAGATAAGGGCGACGGAAGGAACTGCTTTAATAGGAAGCGTTTCTTTGCCGGCTTCTCTTGACGGGCAAAACGTTACCGCTATATCCGAAAGAGGTTTTATAGGTCAGAAGCTTATAACAGAGCTTGTTATACCGGAATCTGTTACTTCAATAGGCGGTTCCGCGTTTTCAAACTGTCTTTCCCTGAGCAAGGTAAGCATAGAAGGTAAGCTGACTGATGTGGGAATTTATCCGTTTTATGCTTCTCCGTTTGAAAACGGTCTTGAAAAGAAGGGCGATTTTGTTATATTGAACGGAGATATACTCTATGATTATACCGGCGCTTCATCTGATATTAAGATACCGGAAGGCATAAGGGTTATTTCCGGTAATCTTTTTACATATTTCGAGGCTCAGAGAGATTTTGATATAAAATATGTTACTTTTCCGGACAGCGTGGAATATATTTGCTCCGGCGCGTTTTTTGACTGCAATAATATAGTTGATATAACTCTCGGTACAGGCGTCGCCGACATAGGAATAAATGCTTTTACGTCGTCCGGCATGACCGTGTCGGGCTATTATGAAACCTATGCGCAGACATATGCGTCTGATCACGGTTATAAGTTTGTACCTCTTGTTCCATACGGAGAAATCGGAGAAACGCTATATACGGATTTTGAAAAGGGATTCCGTCAGTATTATTTTTCTGACGAGGAAAGCTTCAGCCGCGACGGAGTTTTTGTCTACAGGAGAAATTATAACGGTGAAAAGGTGGAAGTAACCGACTGGACATACTCGTCAACGCCTAAGGAGCTTTATAAAAGCAATAATTGAATGACATAAATTTAAGGGACGCCGCTTTTTAAACGGCGTCCCTGAAAATTACTATTTTAAAATAAGGATATAATCCAATAAATACCCATTGCGGTCAGTATGAATCCGATTATTAGCGTTAAAGCGAAAACAAGCTTTTGCTTTAAGAATATAAGCTTATTTTTCTTTTTATTCTGAATCGCTTTAGCTATAAGAAATACTCCTGTTGCGGAAGCGGCTATTCCGGACGAAATATAGTTGCTTTCCGCAGAAAACCTTATTTCAAGTAAAAAAGCTATAGCATATCCGGCAGCGCCGAGAGAAAATATAATTTTGTCGATTTTTGAGAGAACTATTTTTTCCTTATGCGGTTGAAGTCCGTTATTTTTTTTCATGCTGCATAACCGACGCTTTTATAAAATCTGCGAAAAGCTTCTGAGGTTTATTAGGACGGGATTTGAATTCCGGATGGAACTGGACTCCTACGAACCAAGGATGATCCTCAAGCTCAACTATTTCAACCAGCTTTTCGTCAGGAGATACGCCGGCTATTTTAAGACCGCAGTCCGTAAGTTTGGCGCGGTAGGCGTTATTGAATTCCCAACGGTGACGATGACGCTCGTATATAAGAGAGTCTCCGTAGATACCGGCGCATCTTGAACCTGGTACAAGCTTGCAGGGATAAAGTCCCAAACGCATTGTTCCGCCCTTTTCAGTAACGTCCTTCTGATCCTCCATGATGTCGATAACGCTGTTTTTTCCGTCCGGCGCGAATTCCGTAGAGTTTGCTCCATCAAGCCCCGCAACGTTTCTTGCGTATTCAACTACCGCCATCTGCATTCCGAGACATATTCCGAAAAACGGTACCTTGTTTTCGCGGGCATATTTTATTGCGTCGATCATACCCTCGATACCTCTGTCGCCGAAGCCGCCGGGCACTATAATTCCGTCGCAGCCGTCAAGCATTTTTCCGACGGTTTCAGACGATATTTCTTCGGAATTTATCCATTCTATATTTACATCGGCGTCGTTTACTATGCCGCCGTGACGGAGAGCCTCGGCAACGGAAAGATACGCGTCCGGCAAAGCCACGTATTTTCCGACTAATCCGATATTCACTGTTTTTGACGCCGCCTTCTGCCTGTTTATCATTTCTATCCAGTCGGCAAGGTCAGGCTTGGGATTGTTGAGCTTAAGATGCTCGCAGACGCATTCGGCGAGACCTTCCTCTTCAAGCATCATAGGAACCTCGTAAAGCGACGGAGCGGTTAAATTCTGAATTACGTCTTTTTTGCGGACATTGCAGAACAAGCCGATTTTTTCAAGCATATCTTCGGGGATTTCCGATTCGCTTCTGCATACGAGTATATTCGGCTGGATACCCAGTGAGAGAAGCTCTTTGACAGAATGCTGGGTAGGTTTGGATTTCAGCTCGTTTGAGCCTGCGATAAATGGTACGAGAGTTACATGGATTGAGATGGCGTTTTCACGTCCGACCTCGGTCATAACCTGTCTTATGGATTCAAGAAACGGCGTGCTTTCTATATCTCCGACAGTTCCTCCTATTTCTGTAATTACCACGTCCGTATCCGTCTGCTTACCGACCTTATAGATTCTCTCCTTTATTTCATTTGTTATATGCGGTATAACCTGAACGGTTCCTCCGAGATAATCTCCGCGGCGCTCCTTGTTTAGTACGGTCCAGTATACCTTACCGGTAGTTACATTTGAATTTATTGAAAGATTTTCGTCTATAAACCTTTCGTAATGTCCGAGGTCAAGGTCTGTTTCAGCCCCGTCGTCGGTTACGAAAACTTCTCCGTGCTGATATGGACTCATAGTGCCCGGATCAACGTTTATATATGGATCAAATTTCTGTATGGTAACCTTATAGCCTCTGGCTTTGAGCAGTCTTCCAAGAGAAGCGGCGGTTATACCCTTACCAAGACCGGAAACGACGCCTCCGGTAACAAATACATATTTTATAGGCATGATCAAACTCCATTCAATTTCCGCTTTTACGGCCAGCGGCGCGCCGAATTTTCTACGCATGCGGAAAACCATGCGGTTAGTTTTATTTCCCGAAAATATTCAGGGAATAAAAATCATATCATTTCTATTTTACTATTAAAATGTAAAAAAAGCAATAGTTTATTGAAAATATAGTCATTATTCACAATATAAAAAATCAAAAATTTATTTTGCAGTATTTTCTGCGAATTGTTCGTTTTATTTATATAGACACATTTTCACGGCGGTTTTATTTCGCCTGAAAGGAGGAGAGGAATGAAGAGCAAACCTAATTTAACAAAGGAGGAATTTTCTGATAAGTATGACGAGTATTCGCCCATGCTTTACAGAATATGCGCCCTGCGGCTTGGGAACAGGCAGGACGCGGAGGACGCCGTGCAGAACGCTTTTATAAAATTCTATTATAAATCGCCGGTTTTTGCGGATAAGAATGCCGAAAAGGCATGGCTGATACGGGTTGCGGTCAATTGCTGCAAGGATTTTCAGAAAAGCTTCTGGCAGAGAAAAACGGTAGGGCTGGATGAAACGGCGGAGCTTACCTCCGGACTGATAGAGGACGCGGTAAGACTTATCGATGTGTTTGAGCTTTCGGCTAAAAACAGGACTGTACTGGAGCTTTATTATTACGAGGGATACAGTATAAATGAAATTGCAGATATTCTGAAAATCGGTGTAAACAGCGTTACCTCTAGGCTTTCAAGGGCAAGAAAAAAACTTAAATTGGAAATGGAGGCGGATAAGGATGAACAAAAAGGAATTGTACCGGAGCATTGAAGGAATCAGGCAGGACAGACATCTGAAGGAAAGAATTATAAGGGCGACGGAGGAAAAGGACGAGATAACGGTTATTAAGCGGCCGATTTTTATACCGGTTCTGATAGCTTTGCTGATAGTTTTCAATATAGGCGTTGCCGCTAAGCTGGTTATTTTTGATAAGTCTCAGATAATGAATGAATTCAAGCCGCGTTCAAGCTTGAACGGAGTATTGCCTGACTCGACTGAGAACGCGTCTGACAATAAGTCGGAAAACGGCGAAGGAAAAGAAACTGATGAATCAGGCGTCAAAAATTTTCAGGAGGTTAAATCTGATTTTTTAGAGGAATTAAACGTTAATACATATATGATCGCTGAAGAGTGGGACGCCTCGGAGGATTATGATCCGCAGAATGAAATTCCGTTTTACCTTTATTCGGAATATCATGAAAGCTATCAAACCTCCGGAATTTCTTACAGACGTTTTGTACAGGTTATCAATTATAACGAATCTGAATACAGTGGAGTGACAAGCGAATCGAACGGCTTTTCAGAGGCTTATACTAACCATGAGTATATAGTAGGCTACGACGGAGAAGGCTTTAATGATGAAAATATAATAAGCGTCACTGAATCGAATACGGAAAACAATCAGGCGGACTCGTCTTACATGAGCAAGGCGTCTAAATTAATAGACGATCTTCTGATTGCCGACAGTCTTGAAAAAACCGGAAACGAATTTTTGAGCAGATATTCAGATGAGGATGTAATTGACGGCTCCGTTAACGTTTATGGTTTATATTTTATGTTCCCTCTAAAAGAATCAGACTATTATGATTATTATAAAGATAATATAATTTTTAAGTGTGAAGCGGCGGTAAATTTGGCTTCTGATGGATGGATATCAGAATACTTTTTCCTTAATACATTGGCGGAGGACGTAACGGAAAGCATGTCGGAAATTCCTTATGGGTACTGGAAGGAAACGGTCAGTTCAGCAGACTTTCTAATCGGAAGAGGAATAGACCTTGGTCAGAAAAAGATTTATTCAAAGACAGCGACAAAAGATATGATCGGCGGCTCGGATTCTGATGAAAGCGTATATTTGATTCTTTCGGACTATGGATGGGAGGAATTTGGAAATACAGAGTTTTATGGAAAGCTTTATGGAGATATATTTTATATCGAATCGTTTATATTAGACGGCGACAGCGATGTTTTAATACCATATCTGCAATGCGGAATGACCGAAAGCGAGTTGTCGGCTCTTAAAAATTTTTATGAATTCTATGACAGGGGCGGCAAGATAAAGGAGCTTGAAGACGATTCCTATGATTATCTTGTCAGTTACAGACAAGGCTGGCGGGTTGTAAACGCGTATATAAAAATAGAAAACGGTTTTGTAAAGGAAATTTATGTGTCGGAATAAAAAATAATATATAAAAATGAAACCGGAGCAGCTTACACGCGCTTCGGTTTTGTTATGCAATAAGTTAATATTATTCGGATAAAATAAATTAGCCGGTTAGGCAAAAATATAATATTTTTTGTAACCTTTTATAAATATAATGTGTATATATTAGTGAAAGCCGTCGGAAACGGAGGAAGCCCCATGAAAGACAAACGTTTGGTCATAAAGCTAAAAAACAACACTGCCGGAGCGCTCGACAGTGTAATCAGAAAATATTCCGCTTATATCTATACCGTGGTATACAACGTTTTGTCAGGTAAAATGACAGAGGAGGATATAGAGGAAACTGTAAGCGACGCATTTATAAAGCTTTGGCAAAATTCAGGCAATTTGCGGGAGGATAAACCGCTTCTGCCTTATCTGTCGGTGATTGCGCTTAATTTGGCGCGAAACAGACTAAGGGAGAATAAAAGCTATGCCTTTTGCGATAACAGTATACTTGAAGCCGTTCAGGGAGATGATTTCTTTGAAAAAATTGAAAAATCCGAAACTGTTAATATGGTTCTTGAAGCTGCTGAAAATTGCCTGAAGGAGCAGGACAGAGAAATTTTTATACGGTATTATTTCTATGGAGAGAGGCTGGAGAAGATTTCGGCTTTTCTTGGTCTGACGCTTTCAAACAGTAAAACTAAGCTTTGCAGGGCAAGAAAGAAGATAAGGGAGTATCTGACAGAAAGGGGATACGGCGTTGAAAAGGTCTAAAGCATTTATTATGGATTATCGTCTGCTTGAATACAAAAAAATAAGAAAATATACGATTAGAAAATCTGTCAGAGATAAGCTTAAAAGAATGAAAGGCGAGGTTAAAATTATGAAAATGAGTAAATTGAGAAAGCTTGCAGTTGCCGGAGCGATTGCAGCGGCAACTTTAATTTCCTTTACAACCGTTAATGCCGCAACCGATGGAGCTGTTATTAATAAAATAACGGAAACCATAACGAACGTACGGTTTATAGTAGACGGCAGGGAGGTTGAAAAGACTGCCGTTGTTAAGGAAAAAGGCGAAGATTATATCATATATGAGATGAAATAAAGGATAATCGGATGTGAAAAAGCGAATTTATGCAATATAATAAATTACCGTTTAGATAATGGTAAATGTGCATTACAAATAAAAAATAAAGTAAAAGGGAGAATACGTTTATTCTCCCTTTTATCTATTACATGCTATTTATTATCCTTGAAATCAAGATATTCCTCATATGTTCCCTGACGGTCAATACAGCCCTCGGGAGTTATCTCGATTATCCTGTTTGCAACGGTCTGCATTATTTCGTGGTCGTGGGACGCTAACAGTATTACGCCCTTGAAGCTGACAAGTCCGTTATTTACCGCCGTTATGCTTTCAAGGTCAAGGTGGTTTGTAGGGCGGTCAAGGACAAGCACGTTAGAGCCGAAAAGCATCATTCTTGAAAACATGCAGCGTACTTTTTCACCGCCGGACAAAACGTTTACCTTTTTGAAAACGTCGTCTCCGGAAAAAAGCATTCTTCCTAAGAATCCTCTGAGATAAGTGTCCGTTTCGTCAGAGGAATATTGTCTCATCCAGTCTATAATAGAAAGCTCGCAGCCTTCAAAATATTTATTGTTATCAACCGGAAAATACGAGGTAGACGTTGACACTCCCCATTTGAACGCGCCCTCGTCAGGCTGCTCCTCCTCCATAAGTATCTTGAAAAGCATTGTTATAGCCTGTTCGCTCTCGCCGATAAACGCTACCTTATCTGTTCTTCCAAGAGTAAAGCTTACATTGTTAAGCAGCTTTACTCCGTCAACGGTTTTCGATATGCCGTTTACTGTAAGAATTTCCTTTCCCAGCTCTCTTTCGGGAGTAAAACCGATAAAAGGATATTTTCTGCTTGACGCCGGCATTTCTTCAACCGTAAGATTATCCAGTAGCTTTCGCCTGGAGGTTGCCTGCTTTGATTTTGATTTGTTGGCGGAGAATCTTTCTATAAAGGCCTTTAATTCCTTTATTTTTTCCTCCGCTTTTTTATTCTGCTGTTTTATCATTCTCTGCATAAGCTGACTTGATTCATACCAGAATTCATAGTTGCCGACATACATCTTAATTTTTGTATAGTCGATGTCTACAATGTGTGTGCAGACGTTGTTAAGAAAATGCCTGTCATGGGATACGACCAGGACTGTTCCAAAATATTCGGACAAAAAATCCTCAAGCCATCTTACGGCGTCAATGTCAAGATGGTTTGTAGGCTCGTCGAGCAGTATTATATCGGGATTTCCGAAAAGAGCCTGCGCCAAAAGCACCTTGACCTTTTCATTACCAGAAAGCGACGACATACGGCTGTTGAGGATTTCTTCGGAAAGTCCGAGTCCCTGAATAAGCTTAGACGCGTCTGATTCCGCCTCCCAGCCGTTTAATTCGGCGAATTCTCCCTCAAGCTCGGAGGCTAAAACGCCGTCCTCCTCTGAAAAATCTTCTTTGGCGTAAAGCTCGTCCTTTTGCTTCATTATTTCAAAAAGGCGTTCATTCCCCATAATAACCGTATCTAGAACAGAATATTCTTCAAAAGCAAAGTGATCCTGCTTTAGAACTGAAAGCCTGACGTCCTTAGGGATAACGACTTCTCCGGTTGTCGGTTCGAGATCTCCGCAGAGAATACGCAGAAAGGTTGATTTTCCTGCGCCGTTTGCCCCGATTATACCATAGCAGTTGCCGCCTGTAAATTTTAAATCGACGTTTTTAAAAAGAGTCGATCCTCCGAACTGCATACTGACATTTGAAACTGTAATCATTTAATTTCCTCACTTGATTCTTTAGTAAATATTTCTATTATAGCATAGATAATAATTTATGGCAAGCATATCAATAAATTACTTTACTTCAGGAAGCTTAACATTATAGATTTCTGCAATATACTCTTCAAATTCGCTTATAAATCTATCAAATGCGTGGTAATCAGAATTTGCACAAACATATAAAATATGATTCCACCAAATAACGTAACCGTTTTTATCTTCAATTTTATGCTTTTTCATATACCAGTCATTAAAGTTATCATAAATAGGCACAGGGCTGATATAAGGATTATTTACATAAGCATGATGACGTATTCCGTTAATATATGCAACCAGAAGATTTATAGATTTTGAACCGAGGAACATTCCGGGCCGTTTTTTAATTTCTGCAAAAAATTTCAATTCATCAAATCTTTCCATCATTCGTCCTCCGTATGTGTTCTGAAAGGAGCAAGCGGTATGCCGTTTCTGCCGAAGATTTTTACTTCCATGTAATTGGTCCATGCATATCTTGCATATTTCGGTTTTTTAACATTATCCGATCTTATAAAGATACTGTTTCCGTTTATTTCAGCTTTTGCCCTGTAAAACTTTTTGTCTGCTCCTGCAATTTCAAAGCCGTCCGGGCTTCCGATTACCATTATACCGTTTTCAACGTTATCTAATATAATATTGATACCGTCGCCGCGGTAACTATGAGTGCGGTATATAGGACCGAATGCGTCCGCGTCCTTAAAGCCGTAAACATGATAAAGAGCCTGTAGGAAAAGCCTTTCTCCAACGGGCTTTTTGTTGATGGGGTGAATGTTTCCGTATTCTCCGCAGTCTGATATTACGGCTATTCCGGTATTTTTTACAGTTTTAAATATCCTCATCTGAGCTTCACGGATTTTACACCAGTTTTTTCTGTCTGTATCGCCCTTATACATAAACATTGGAAGCTGAACAAGCATAAACGGCAGCTCGTCGTCATGCCATTCCCAACGCCAGCATTCGATAAGACGACGCAGCAAAGCATAATAGCTGTCAGGTCTGCGATCGTCCTCTTCTCCCTGATAGTAGAGAAAGCCTCTGAGTGTATAGGGGGCGATTCTGGAAATCATTGTTTCATGCATACCGCATATTCTGAAAGGATTTTTTATTCCCATCGGACCGGGCCAAAGATTTTTGCCGCAAATTTTCTGAACGTCGTCCCAGCTTATATCGGGATTTTCTGCATAGCACTTCTGCGACCTTATATTCCATTCCTTATCATAATCACAGAAACGGTCGTATTCTTCAATCATTTGCTCACGTGTTTTTCCTGCGACCGCCATTTCATAATCTTCTATATATGAAGCTATTTCGTCGATTCCGTTTAAAAATTTCCGGCTCATCCATGCGGACGCAGAAGAGCCTCCCCAGTTGCACCCGATAATTCCGACTGTTACTCCAAGCTTCTTTGAAAGCATATCGGCAAAATAGAATCCGACCGCCGACCAGTTTTTTGAATTATCCCTGCCGGCAGTCTGCCAGCAGGTTTTTTCTTCAGTAAGATAAAAATCTTCATCAATGAAATTCTGCTTAGGAGTATAATAATATCTAACGTTTGTGTTATCCTCGTTTATATTTTCAAGGGTTTCTTTGCCGTGAAGCTCGTTTTGCAGCTCGAATTCCATATTGGATTGTCCTCCGGCAAGCCAGACCTCGCCTATCATAACGTTATTGTATACAATGGTTTGAAGGCTTCCCTTTATTGTCAGTGTATACGGTCCTCCGGCTTGCATCGGAGGAAAAACTGCGTTCCATCTGTTTCCCTTTACTTCTGCCGAAACATTGATTTCGTTTATCGACGCGCTGATTTCCTTTTCGTCCGTATATCCGAAAATTTCAATATTCTTGTCCCGCTGCAAAACCATATTATCCGTAAATATCGCTGCCGCTTTTATCATTCTTTTAATTCCTTTCTTTTTATCTGGTTTCAATTGTCTTTTATATTATGAATTAAAAACCGGAATTTGTCAATAAAAAGGCAAAAAAAAGCACCGTGTAAAAACGGTGCTAATAGAGAGGGGGATCACAACGGCCTACAGCCGTTATTAAAGGCCTTTAAAAGACCAATGATAATGTCATTGTAATATGTCAAGGGGAATGAACTCCTCATACGACCTAAAGAGAACTTTATTATTTAAAATATCGTCGCAGCATACGGAACATACAAATTCATTATCTATTATTATCTGAGAAAATGCAAATTTGCGTTCCGTATTTGCAGCAATAAAATTGTTACCAATTATAAATTCCGCTTCCTTCAGCGGAAAAGTAATTCCTGTGCCGATTGCCTTAGCGTAGCTTTCCTTTAAAGTCCATATCTGAAAAAAAGCGCGGTCGGGAAACTCGTTTTCCCTAACAAAGCTGATTTCATTTGCAGTAAAACAACGGTTTAAAACCCTCTTCGGATATTCACGGATATTTTCCGCGTCCACTCCTATAGCATTTTCTGTCAACGCACAAACGGCAAGACGTCTGCAATGGCTGATATTAAAATGTATCGTATCGTTATCCTTGAGCATAGGCTTGCCGTATTTATTGTAAATCAATTCCTTATTTTCGGCTCGGACTCCTTTTTTTTGAAGGGCTCTGTCAAGTAATCTATGGGCTTCTTCATGAAGTATATTTTTGTGTGAAATTCTGTCATCTCCGGCAGAATAATCACACTTTTTAAAATATATCATGTTCAGCCTTTTTTAGCGGTTGTTTTAGCCGCGGGTTTAACGGGCTTGGTTGATTCCTTGACAGCAGTCTTAGAAGAGGCTCTTTTTGTAGCGGTCTTAGGAGCCGCAGATTTTTTAGGCTCGGCGAGACCGATTATAGCCGGATCTTCTGCCGCCGCTTTTTTTGTTGAGACGGATTTTGCTGTCTTAGCGGAAGTTTTAACCGTTTTTGAGGATGTCTTTTCGCTTGCTTTTGAAGCTGTTCTTTTAGCGGTTTTCTTAACCGGCTTCTTATTGCTTTCAATAACAGGCTGAATAGAAAGAGCCTTGCTGAGATCGCCGGTTACAGTAAGACGGCCGCTTTCAAAAGCCTCAACCGGATCAAGAAGACCGCTGAATATGCTTATTATATCATTGCCGTCGGCCGTAAGAACAGCGTCGTTGTCTTTATAGTCATAAGGCTCTATAAAAAGCCTGCCTTCGTTGATTTCAGCATAAAAAATACCTTCGCCTTCACCCGTTACATTTATTTGCAGGGCAAGATGACCTTCATAATTGCTGACGTCGGCTGATCCGAATTCTTTTTTGGCTTTCGCAACTATTTCCTCATAAGTCATGATTTATCCTCCTGTAAAATTCAAAAGAAATATTAATATCTGATGTAATTTTCATAAAATTTATTATAATATATTTATAACACAGCCGGATTTTAAAGTCAATTGATTATGTGTAGATTTTTTTTGAGTTCTGATTAGGTATTTCTTTTATAAATTACAAATTTTGCAGTAAAATGGACGTTTTTAAGGATTTTACAAGAGATTTTATACAAATTAGATTATTCGTAAATTAAATTACTGGGCATTTTGACAATTATTTTATTTGTGCAAAATGACGAATAAGTTCATTGTTTTTTGTGTAATACGGCATTTTTGAAAAGTCAGAATATTTCCTGTTCAAGCTCTCTGAAATAATCTGTGTCAAAAAATTCGGTTATTGTTATTTCAAGGCCGTCGCAAAGCTTCTTTATAGTTACGACTCCGATGTTTTTTGCCTTATTATTGACTATATCGTTTACAGTCGACTGAGTCACTCCGGAAATATTAGCGAGCTTGTTAACTGTTATGCATCTGCTTTTGCATAGCTCAATAATTCTTTTTGCGGTTGCCTGAGAGATATTCATAACGGTCTACTCCTTATAAATTATTTTATATAAAAAATAATATCATTTTTTGCCGAATTATATTGTCGGTAAACCGTTGACATATATGCATAGATATGATATAATGGCGATAACGGTTTACCGTTGACTGGAAAACCGTTACATTATATTTACATTTTTTGTTCTTGCTATGAATGGACTTATGTGATATAATGTTGATATAATAAAAAAGGTATGGAGGGCAAAATGGCAGTATTGGAAGTAAAAAGCCTCTGCAAGCAATATACAAAAGTGCTTGCCGCAAACAATGTTTCCTTTTCAATTGACGAAGGGGAGATATTTGCTTTAATCGGTCCTAACGGCGCCGGCAAAACGACTACTATAAGAATGATTTCCACTCTGATAAAGCCGACTTCCGGGGACGCTGAGGTTGACGGACACAGTATAATAAAGGAACCCGAAAAGGTCAGAAGGTCTATTACATATCTTCCCGACGAGGCCGGCGCTTATAAGACAATGACCGGCAGAGCTTATCTTAAATTCATGGCCGGTATGTTTGCGGAGAGCAAAGCGGAAATTACCGAATTTACTGACCGTGCGGAAAAAACCTGCGGTCTTGGAGACAGACTGAATGAAAAGATCGGAAGCTACAGCAGAGGAATGATAAGAAAGCTGCTGCTTTCGAGGGCTGTGATGACAAGACCAAAGCTGGCTATACTCGACGAGCCCACCAGCGGACTGGACGTTATAAACGCTCTTGAAATCAGAAAAATGATAAAGGAGCTTTCAAAAACGGAAAATATGTCGTTTCTGCTTTCTTCACATAACATGCTTGAGATAGAGTTTGTGTCCGACCGCGTCGGAATAATCGCGGGAGGCAGACTCCTTGCAGTGGGCAAAATAAACGAGCTGAAGGAAAAATATAATTCCGCAAATCTTGAGGAAGTATTTGAAAAGGTGGTGAAGCAGAATGAAATTTCTTAATCTGCTGAAAAAAGAGCTTCACGAGCTTATAAATGCGCAGATGATATTAGGCGTTGTAATTACGCTGGTTATGCTTTTGTCTATCGGAAAAATCATGTCTAATGTAATGGACGACGCAGTATCCGATACGGGGAGCGTTAATATAAGCGATAAGGACGATACTGAGTTTACAAGAAATATAATATCGTCCCTTGAATCGTCGGGCTTTGAGGTAAAACTTGTTACACAGGATAATGCCGACAGGGCGAAGCTTTTAAAGGATTCAGGCTGCGAGAGTCTTATTATAATTCCCGAGGGATTTACGGAAAGCGTTGTAAACGAAAATAAAAGCGGAACCATGGAGCTTATCAGTACTATGAAGACCTCGTCCGCTCTTGCCTCGATATCTGATAAGACTGCTTCTGCTGCCGATATTATTAATGATATAGTCAAAAATGAGATTATGACCGCCAAAGGGCTTGATTCTCAGGATATAGAAACAATTGAAAATCCTGTTTCCTTGAACGAGATTACGGTTGCAAACGACAAATGGGCGAATATAAGTACGGAAACGCTGACGGGACTGATATCTTCCCAGAGCATGTTCATACCGATAGTCGTATTTATTCTCGTAATGTTCACATCACAGATGATAATATCCGCTATTTCTACCGAAAAGATTGACAAAACCCTTGAAACGCTTCTGTCAGCTCCTGTTTCACGTTTATCAGTTTTATGCTCTAAGATGCTTGCCGCCGGAATAGTTGCAATAATAAACGCCGGAGTTTATATGGTGGGCTTTTACGGATACATGGGCTCTATGCTCAGCGGAGCGATTGAGAACACAGAAATTGTAGGCTCGGCAATGACTGTAGACGACATAATGAAGGAGCTGGGGCTTAAGCTTGGCGTTTCCGGTTATTTTATGGTAGGTCTGCAGATGTTCATGACTATAATGATATGTCTTGCTGCCGCAATGATTCTCGGAGCATTAGTGAATGATTCAAAATCGGCGCAGACAATGCTGATGCCGATAATGGTTCTGGCAATGATACCCTATATTGTTTCGATAGTTTATGATATAAATTTTCTTTCACCTGTTCTGAGAACGATTATTTACGCTATACCGTTTACTCATACCTTTAACGCTATCAATAATATTATGTTCGGAAATATGAATCTTTATTGGTTCGGTTTGATTTATCAGATGATACTGTTTTTAATCTGCATGTTTTTTGCTGTCAGGATATTTACCTCTGACAAAATATTTACTATATCCTTGAATTTGGGGCAAAAAAGAAAATTCAGCACAAAAAGAGGATAATAAAAAAGGGCATGTTTTCATGCCCTTTAATTATTTTCCTTGATTATTCCGTTATTCATGAGATTAATGCATAGAGCAAGCCTTGCCTTATCCTTGAATTCAGGCTTTATCATGTAATACAGATAATATTCTATAAGATTAAAAATGTTTGCCGTTCTGCCTTCGATTTTAAACTGATTAAATCCCATAGGAATATATTTATTGTAAATATCGTCGGGCGTTACGTGAGTTGAAAGCTGCCTTACATCTACAGCGTCGTAATTCATATACGGACAGTTCATTTTAGCGTTATCCTTCGCTTTGTAATCTTCCGGACGAAACGGTTTGCCGGGATTTCTTTTCAGATGATTGCAATAAGCAATCTGAGTCAAACCAATTTCCTGATAATGCTTAACGCGGTTTTTACATCCCGGCTGGCAGCACGAATTGACAAGTATCTCACATTTTTCCTTTTTGTTTATTTTTTCAAGAACATTAAATTGATTATTGAAATCATAATCCAAAACCACAATGTCATAGTTTTTATCAAGCTCGTTGTTTAAAGCGGTAATATCAGTTATTCGCTTGCATGTGGAGCTTGTTATTTTATATCCGGGGTAAGTTTCCCTTATATATTTTTCAAGTATCGGTGAAACGACTATAACGCCGTTCTTACCGTTTTCAGCAGTCTTTAGTATAAAATTGCAAAATTCATCATCAAGATGTTCCTCTGTTATCATTGGATTTGAAAAGGTAAATCTTAGCGGTATTCCGATTTTATCAAAGTTATTTACAACCGTTTTAACATAATTTTTGTCACAGACTCCCAGCATAGTACGTCCGCCATTCCACAAGGACTGAGGAAACGTTCCGTAGATTGAAGCGATTTCTACTCCGTCGCGAAAATAATCGGGACAATTTTTCAGCATAGAAAGAAAAACCATATTAAAACGGTAATGGACTGCAAAATCCGGAAGATGAAATCTGACTCTCATAGCAAACTCCTGTTCGATGAAATAATCAATTAATATTGATATTTTAACACTGTTTGAATAATATGTCAACAAAAAATCCGCATAGCGTTAAACTATACGGATTTTTAAAAATGTTAAAATACTATTAATATGATACGCCCTGCCACATCATAGCGTCGGCTACCTTTGCAAAGCCGGCGATATTAGCGCCTGCTACAAGGTTGCCTTCAAGGCCGTATTCTTTAGAAGCATCGTAGGAGTTATGGAATATATTTTTCATTATATTCTTTAGCTTAGCGTCAACCTCTTCAAAGGTCCAGCTAAGTCTTTCGGAATTCTGTGACATTTCAAGTGCGGAGGTAGCAACGCCGCCTGCATTAGCTGCCTTTGCAGGACCGAACATAACTCCGGCCGCAAGGAACTTTTCAATTGCCTCAGGCGTAGAAGGCATATTAGCGCCTTCAGCGACTGCTATTACGCCGTTTTTAATAAGCATTTCCGCATCGTCGCCGTTAAGCTCGTTCTGTGTAGCGCATGGAAGAGCGATATCGCATTTTATGCTCCAGATTCCCTTGCCCTCTGTATAAACGGAGCCCGGAACTCTTTGAGCGTATTCCTTGATTCTTCCTCTTTCAACTTCCTTTATCTGTTTAACAACATCAAGATTGATGCCGTTTTCATCATATATGTAACCGTTTGAGTCGGAAAGAGCAATAACCTTTCCGCCAAGCTCCGTAGCCTTTTGAGTCGCGTATATAGCAACGTTTCCTGAGCCTGAAATTACAACCTTTTTGCCCTCAAAGCTTTCGTTTTTCATGGATTTGAGCATTTCCTCGGCGAAGTAGCAAAGACCATAACCGGTTGCTTCCGTTCTTGCGAGAGAACCGCCGTAGGATAATCCCTTGCCTGTCAGAACTCCTGTAAACTCATTACGGAGTCTTTTGTACTGACCGTACATAAAACCGATCTCTCTTGCACCGACGCCTATATCTCCTGCGGGGACGTCTGTGTCGGCTCCGATATGTTTAGAAAGCTCTGTCATAAAGCTCTGGCAGAATCTCATTACCTCGGCGTCTGACTTTCCCTTAGGGTCAAAATCGGAGCCGCCCTTGCCGCCGCCGATCGGCAGACCTGTCAGACTGTTCTTGAAGATCTGTTCGAAGCCCAAAAACTTAATTACTGAAGCGCAGACTGTTGGATGGAACCTAAGACCGCCCTTGTAAGGACCGATTGCAGAATTAAACTGAACTCTGAAACCTCTGTTTACCTGAACGTTGCCGTTGTCGTCAACCCACGGAACTCTGAACTGAATGAACCTTTCCGGTTCAACAAGTCTGTCGATTATTCCGGCCTTTACAATATCCGGTCTTTTTTCTACAACAGGCTCGAAGCTTTCAAGTACTTCCTTTACTGCCTGAAGAAATTCTTCTTCACCCTTGTTTCTCTGGCATACCTTATCATATACACCCTGTAAGTATTCGCTTTTAAACGCCATTGTTTAAAACCTCCATATTTTATTATCAGAAGAAAGAATTCTTCCGATACTAATTATTATACTATTTTTGTCTTAATAAAGCAAGAGTTTCAAAAAATAAAAATAAAACGGGAAAATATATAAGAGGGCAGCTATTGACAAAGAAATTAAAATAGTATAAAATATTATCATGAGCAGACTATGCGGCAGCGGAAACGTTATATGTTTACGAGGAAAGTCCGGGCATCACAGAGCGGGATAGCTGCTAACGGCAGCCGAAGGCGACTTTAGGGCAAGTGCAGCAGAAATAAACCGCCCGTATATAACGGGTAAGGGTGGAAAGGCGAGGTAAGAGCTCACCGGAATACATGAGAGTGTATTGCCGTGTAAACCCTATCCGATGCAACGTCTATTGGTACTTATGCGTCAACATTTGCTCGATGGATTCATAGGTAACGACGGCTTGAGCCTTAAGGCAACTTAAGGTCTAGATAAATTGCCGCACACGACAGAACCCGGCTTATCGGTCTGGTCATAAAAAGCCTGAGAAATTTATTTCTCAGGCTTTTTGTTAGCTTCCGTCTATTTTATTCCGGCAATGTTATTACCAAGCTGTTGAAGTTCTTCACAATTGTTATAATCTGTTATAAACCCATTTCCGTCAATAATCAAAAACGGATTGAAAGGCTTTATTTCAATTTTTGTTTTATCCTTTTTAATTATTGTGTAAGTTATGCTCTGCCCGTAATATTCTCCATAGGAATCATCTTTTAGATATGTCTTGCTTTCGTTTAAAAGACTGATTAGCTCAGATATTTCATTGTTGTCTAACTCGGCATATACATCTTCAGGAAGAATATATACAAAAGCCCTTTCAATGTCGCTGTTTTTTAACTGTTTAAAAGGATAGCTGGGGAGACCGCTTTGTTTATCAGTTGTAGATTCGGTAATTTCGGTATTAGTGTTTCCGGTTTCAAGGCTATTTTTGTCTGAACTGCATCCAATAGTAAAAATAAGACAGATAGCTGAAAGCGCTGATAAAATAATTGACGTAATTTTCATAATTAACACCCCTTATAAACATATTGCTAAATAATGATAATTTAAAAAACTAAAATATTAGAATAGTCCATTTTAGACATATAAATTGAACTTTCCATTAAAATATTGAAGCAATTATCCGGTTTTATTATACTTTTTGAAATATTCATTGCATTTTGTGCGGCAATACCCATGGCTGTAGGCCATTCATCCGGATTAACACAATATCGGCTTATTATAGGATAAATTATTTTCCATGCTGCTGCGCATTGTTCAACAGCCCTATCAGGATCAAGGCAATCACATATTTTATATTCCTCGTAGCCTATAAGGGACGTTACCTTTTCTACCATTTTAAGAACGTCCGGTACAGGAACATCGGGATAAATTTTTGTAAACATTCCAGCGACAAGGGACCAGAAAGAATATTTTCCTTCCCCCACGTAGTAGTTCAGGTAATCTCCAAAATAATAGTTTTTTCCTGATTTTGCTTTCATTATAACGAATGCTTGCTGATATGGTATATTTCCGTCAATAACAAATTTTTTCCATACAGCTGCCTGACATACATATCCTGAAAAACATCCTAAGTTTAACAAAAGCGCATTGCAATTCAGGTGTCCATCAGGTTCTCTTAGAGCATTAACGAAAGATTGATATATTTCATTACCGCATAGTTTTATGCCAATTAAGGGGTCGCTTTTCTTCTTTTCTTCAACTTGTTTTAAATAAATTTCTTCTATTCGTTTACTTTTATCTTCAGGTGGATCATTTATATCTTCATTCGGTATTATAGGATTATATTCGACATTCTTTTTATTTTTTTTAAAAAATCCAAAAGCCATAATTTCTCTCCTTTAAAACAAATCGCCCCTTTATTAAGAGGCGATAAAAAATATCAAGTTTTAAATGATTTATTAGCCGAGTTCAGCAAAATACTTGATTGTTCTAACCATCTGGCTTGTGTATGAATTTTCGTTGTCATACCATGAAACAACCTGAACCTCGTAAAGATCGTCAGATATCTTTGATACCATTGTCTGTGTTGCGTCAAATAGCGAACCATACTTCATGCCGATAACGTCTGAAGAAACGATAGGATCTTCATTGTAGCCGAAGGATTCGGAAGCAGCAGCCTTCATAGCTGCGTTGATGCCGTCAACTGTAACGTCCTTGCCCTTAACAACCGCTGTAAGAATAGTAGTTGAGCCTGTTGGAACAGGAACTCTCTGTGCGGAGCCGATAAGCTTACCGTTGAGCTCCGGTATTACAAGACCGATAGCCTTAGCTGCGCCGGTTGAGTTAGGAACGATGTTAGCTGCGCCGGCTCTTGCTCTTCTGAGGTCGCCCTTTCTGTGAGGACCGTCAAGAATCATCTGATCACCGGTATAAGCGTGGATTGTCGACATGATTCCGCTCTGGATTTCAGCATATTTGTTAAGAGTGTCAGCCATTGGAGCGAGACAGTTGGTTGTGCATGAAGCGGCTGAAATGATATTATCCTCTGCTGTCAGAGTCTTTTCATTTACGCTGTAAACGATTGTTTTAAGGTCGTTTCCTGCCGGAGCTGAAATAACAACCTTCTTAGCGCCTGCGTCGATATGAGCCTGGCTCTTAGCCTTTGAGCAGTAGAAGCCTGTACACTCTAAAACTACGTCTACGCCGATTTCACCCCAAGGAAGTTCAGCGGCGTTAGCCTTAGCGTAAATCTTTATTGTCTTGCCGTCTACCGTGATTGAATCCTCGCCGGCTTCAACTGTATGAAGTCCTTCGCCGATTCTGCCGCAGTAACCGCCCTGCGCGGTATCGTACTTAAGAAGATGAGCAAGCATCTTAGGATCTGTAAGGTCGTTGATGGCAACGATTTCGTAGCCTTCCGCGCCGAACATCTGTCTGAAAGCAAGACGGCCGATACGGCCAAAACCATTAATAGCAACTTTTACTGACATTGGAAAATTACCTCCTAATTTTTTATATTATTATTGTACACTAATTTTCAATTTATTTCAAGTACTTTGACAAAAAAATAACCTATTTTATTTGTTTAAATGTTGTTACCTCCAAAATACTGCAAAATAAGACAAATATCTTGTATTTAATCAACAATTTTTTAGAAAAAAATTAGTTTTGTACTTAATTTATTCACAATTTTGTAGTATAATAATAGAAAGAATATTTTTAGACAAAATAATAACATAATCTGTAAATAATATAAAACCGACTTAATAAATATTAATTTCAGTAAAACAGAATGGAGAAATGGAATGAACAAGGAAGTTGAGATTTTAAAAAGTCTTTTTTTACATTCATCCGAAAATGTTTTTATATTAAATTATGAATTTCAGATTTTATGGAGCAATAAAGCTGACGCGGATGTTTTTTTCAGCGGTATTTCAGTAGGAGAGCTTTTCAGTAAGGAAGTTAAGCCTCTTAAAAGCGGAGAATATTTTATTGTATTTGACGGTCTTGAATTTATGTGCAGAATAATAAATTATGAAGAGCGGAATTTATACGTTATGCAGATGAGCGGAGACGACGTTATGTTTTCGTATATAAAATGCAACGTTGTCAAAGAATTCCTGACAAATCAGGCGGCCGCTGTAAGACAGGCGGTAACGGGAATAGCCTTTGCGGGGAATATGCTTCAGAAGGTTTTCGACGAGGAAAATATGCGGGATAGTAAAAAATATCTGGATATTACAATGGGCAATTGCTATAAGCTATTAAAATCTGTTCTGAATACAACGGAGCTTATCAGGTATACGGACAATACTATAGAATACCGCAGAATCAATCTTACTACCGCTTTGGAGAGCTTTACCGGAATATGCCGCAATATACTAAAAGGTCAGATTGACGTGTTTTTAAAAATTCAGCCGGAGCTTTATATAAAAGCCGATCCTGAAAGACTTACAGCATGTCTTCTTTCCCTTACGGTTCTTGTTGGCCGTCATAATCCGGGCGCGGGATATATAAGATTCGACGCTGAAAGGCTGGGAGATTTTGTATCTGTAACCGTATCGTCCGATAATCCCGAGGATAAAACTGTCCATAAGGTTTTCAGTGAATTCAACAGGCTTTACGGAGAAGATTCGGTGGATTCGGACCTTTTTGTTGTAAAGCGGTTCTGCTGTACTTTCGGGGGAACGCTGTTCGTAGCCGAGGGAAAGGATAACGGAAGCAAAACCTATTCGATTAAATTTCCTTTCTGCCGCGCGGGCGAAAGCATTGCTGAATTCAGCTCGTCAGTCCTGTCGTATCATGAGGACAGATTTTCAAAATATCATATAGCTTTATCCGATATCGCTGAAATTTATTGAATAAATAATGATGAAAGCCGGCTGTCATTTCCAAGACAGCCGGCTTTTTATCGCGTTTTATTTTTAATCTATCCTTGTGAATCTGGGACGTCCCTCTGTAATTCCGGTAAACAGCGATTTCGGTCTTGCCCATATCCCGCCGTTTTCAAGAGACTTGTAGATAACAAGCTCTTCAAGGGTTTCGCTTTGCTTTGCCACGCAGACAATTTCATATTCGTTTCCTTTGTAATGGCGGTATTTGCCTCCGACTACTATTTCTGTTTCCTTGCACGAATCCTCGGCAGAAGCTATTGGTTCCTTATTAAGAATATTATCCTCTACAATAATCATTGAGGAGTAAGGCGGCATTTTAACTGAGGCCGCGCCATTCCCAACGCTTACCTGTCTGCCGCTCAATGCGTCTACCAGAGCGGTTCTGTTGGTGGAGAAGGAAAGCTCGTATTCCTTATCCTCAAGGTTCAGCGCTACAAAAACCTGTTGATCGTTTAATTCCTTTAAAAATAGCATCTGCTGATTTTTTATAAGAATAGTGAAATATTTTCCCGTTCTCAGAGCTGGAAATGCTTTATAAATTCTTCCGAGCTTAACAATGTGCTCATAAAGCCGCATATTTTTATCCGGTATATTGTCAAGGTCAAGGCATGGTCTAAGGTTATCGTCGGAGTTGTTTTCCTTTATGCCTTTGATTCCGAATTCTCCTCCGTAATATATAGAGGGAATGCCCGGCATGGAGTATAGCAATGTGTATACGTTATAAATATGCTCAGGATTCTGCAGCGTGCTTGCAATACGGTTTACATCGTGGTTATCGACAAAGTTATATAGGTTTAACCCGGGGTAAATAGCGTTGCTGCCTGACTGACGGTTTATAGAATAGTCTATCTCGAAATAGTTTTTAGTATTATGAGAGGAGTAAATTCCCTTGTAGCATTCGTAATTGGTAACGCTGTCCAGCATTTCCGGATTAGCCCAGCGCTTATAATCTCCGAAAATGATTTCTCCCATAAGCCAGAATTCAGGGTTTTTGCCTTTACAGAAGCTTCTTATTCTTTTAAAGAAATCAAACTCAATACAGTCGGCGGCGTCAAAGCGTATACCGTCTATTTTGAATTCCTCTATCCAGTAGTTTACAGCGTCTATGAGATGATCGCATACGCCGGGATTTCTAAGATTGAGCTTTACAAGGTTATAATGACCGTTCCAGCCTTCATACCAAAAATCGTCTCCGCAGGGACTTTTTCCGTCGAAATTCAGATTCTGGAACCATCCGCAGTACTGTGACGAAGGTCCGTTCTGGCGAATGTCTTCAAACTGAGGATATCTTCTGCCTACATGGTTGAAAACTCCGTCAAGTATTATTTTTATGCCGTTATTGTGAAGCTGTTCGCAGATTCTTCTGAAAGAATCGTTATCGCCGAGCCGTCTGTCTATTTTTTTATAATCTATGGTGTCGTAGCCGTGTTCCGACGATTCAAAGACGGGACCGAGATAAACTGCGTCAACGTTCATTTCTTTGAGATGAGGAATCCAGTCAAGCAGCTTGTCAAGCCGGTATACGACAGGACCTCCTTCATTGATTTTCGGCGCTCCGCAGAAGCCGAGAGGGTATATGTGATATATTATCGCGTTGTCATACCAGTGATTGCTCATATTTATTTTCACCTTTCTTTTTATTTGGCTTCCAGATAATAGGTAGCCTCCATATCGGCCACGCTGAGTGCAAATGCGAGAGGAAACATTTCAAACGCGCTGCCTATGCTGTTTCTGTCCTCGTTTCCGGAAAACCCCATATGATATCTTATGGCAAAAGCCTCTTCTCTGGTAATTCTCATGAAGCCGGAAACTATGTAAACTGATTTTTCTCCGTGTCCGTAGGGCAGACGGTCGTTAATGGTATAATATGGAACCTTTTCCCATACTCCCTGCTCGTTTTTAGCGTTTCTGTAATCCACAGAATAAAAATTCATTTTACAAACGTCGTGCAGAAGCGATACCAAAGCGACGGTTTCCTCGCTGTAATCCATTCTGTAAAGCTCTTTTGCGCGCGGTCTCTGAAGATAATCCTTCAAGCAGTTATAGACGTTGATACTATGCTCGACAAGACCTCCGGCATATGAGCCGTGGAATCGGGTGCTGCAGGGAGCTTCAAAAAAATCGCTTTGATCCGATAAAAGATAATTCAAAAGCTTATCTGCGCCGGGACGGCTGATATTTTCCCGATAAATATTAATGAATTCTTCCTTTTTGTTTTCTGTCATACGGGTTATACTCCTGTTTTAAATTGTCAATTATTATTGTATCACATAACCGTCATGTTTTCAATGGGCGCAGTCCTTAAAATATATAGTAATAATTTATGCAGAATGTAACAAAATAAATGTAAAAAAAGTGTTGACTATTAATTGGATTTGGTTTATCATATAAATATATGTATTCAGCCCCAAGGCTTACGTAAACGGAGGAATTATGAGTGAAAATAATATAACTGGACTTAAAGCTCTGCTGCACGGAGCCGATTATAATCCCGAACAGTGGCTCGATATGCCCGAGATATTGGAGCGCGATATCGAATTAATGAAGAAGGCCGGTATAAACTGCGTTTCAGTCGGTATATTTTCATGGACTTCGCTTGAGCCTGAGGAGGGCGTCTATACCTTCGGTTGGCTTGAAAGCGTTATAAACCGGCTTTATGATAACGGAATTTATACTGTTCTTGCAACGCCTACCGGCGCAAAGCCCTCATGGATGGCAAAAAAATATCCCGAAATTCTCAGAGTGGAAAGCAGCCGCGTAAGAAATCTTCAGGGCGGAAGGCATAACCATTGCTATACCTCTCCGGTATTCCGCGAGAAGACAAGGCTGATTAATACCGAGCTTGCAAAGCGTTTTGCAAATCATCCTGCCGTAATTCTGTGGCACGTTTCCAACGAAATTCAGGGCGAATGCCATTGCGAGCTGTGTCAAGCGGAATTCAGAAAATGGCTGAAGAAAAAATACGGTAATATCGACAGTTTGAATAAGCAGTGGTGGACCTGCTTCTGGAGTCATACCTATTCGGACTGGGAGGAAATCGAATCGCCCGCGCCGAACGGTGAAATATGCATTCACGGGCTTAATCTGGACTGGAAACGGTTCTGTACGGAGCAGACTGTTGATTTTTACAGGGAAGAAATAAGACCTCTAAAAAGTGAAAATCCCAAAATTCCCGCAACAATTAATATGATGGCGTATTATGACGGAATTGATTACTGGAAATTTGCGGATTTTATAGACATTGTTTCATGGGATTCCTACCCTATGTGGCATAACGGAGGAAATGACGACTCCGGCAACGCTGTGTGGAACGCCTGCTGGCATGACGCTATGCGTTCAATGAAGCAGAAGCCGTTTCTTATGATGGAAAATACGCCGAGTACCGCAAACTGGTGCGGTGTTTCCCGTCATAAGCGTCCGGGAATGAATCTGCTTACCGCCGTTCAGGCTATAGCGCACGGTTCTGACAGCTGCCAGTATTTTCAATGGAGGCAGAGCAGAGGCTCGGCGGAGAAATTTCACAGTGCGGTCGTAGGTCACAACGGATCGGAAAAATCAAGAATTTTTCTTGAGGTTTGCAGAACGGGAAAAGCTTTGGAAAAGCTCGGAGATGTGCTGAATTCGGAGGTCATATCTGAAACTGCAATTATATACGATGTCGAAAATAAGTGGGCGATTGATGACGGAAAGGGACCCAGAAACGAAGGAATGGGCTATATTGATCAGATTTTACAGACATACGGATCATTCTGGAAGCAGGGGGTACCCGTCGATGTTATAAACATGGACGCAAGCCTTGATAAATATAAGCTTGTATGCGTGCCTATGCCATATATGCTTAGGGGGAGCTTTGCCGAAAGACTGATGAAATTCGTTGAAAACGGCGGCGTCGCTGTTGTAACTTATTTCTGCGGTATGGCGAGTGAAACCGATCTTTGCTATCTGGGCGAAACTCCTGCCGACGGTCTGTCGGATATGCTGGGAATTGTATTTGAAGATATTGACGGGCTTTATGATTATCAGAGAAATCATGTTTTATTTGACGGAAAAAGCGGTCTTGAGGGAGAATATGAAACGTCGAAGCTCTGTGAGATTATAAACGTTAAAGCCGCGGAGGTTCTCGGAAGGTATAAGGAGGATTTCTATGCGGGGTCCCCTGCGTTTACGGTAAACAGCTATGGAAAGGGACGCGCTTATTATCAGGCGACCTTTATGAATTCTGAATTTTCAGATAAATTTTATTCCGCGCTTTGCAAGGAGCTATGTATAAGAAAATGTCTTGAAGCCGATCTGCCGCACGGCGTTACAACCGGAATGAGAACGTCGGAGGACGGTACGGAATATATATTCATACAGAATTTTATGAATGAAACGCGGGAAATTATATTGCCGTATCCGCTTCGGGATCTTATAAGCGAAAATATCTACAGCGGCAAAACGGAGCTTCCGGCATACGCTGCAATGGTCTGCGTCAAGGCTTAGAGCTTTTATATATTTACAGGAGGAAAGTAATAAATGAAAATCAAAAAAATACTTGCCGTTATGGCTTCAGCGTTTATGATAAGCGCTGCGTTTTCGGGCTGCTCCGGCAAGGAGGACGGAAAATCCGCGGCTTCCGTGGATTATAAATGGAGCAATGTGGCAATAGGCGGCGGCGGCTATGTAACAGGTATGGAATACAGCAAGGCCGAAGAGGGACTTGCCTATGCAAGAACCGATATAGGCGGCGCTTACCGCTGGGTAGATTCAGAATCAAAATGGGTGGCTATAACTGATTTTCTGGGATCTGATGAATGGAATCTCATCGGAATAGAAAGTATCTGCGCCGATCCGGTGGATCCGAAAAGGGTTTATATTGCGGGCGGTACCTATATGGATACGTCAAACGGCGCAATATTCAGTTCTGACGATTACGGTGAAACATGGACAAGATTCGATCTGGAATTCGGCTGCGGAGGAAACCAGTCCGGACGCGGCGTCGGCGAACGTCTTGCGGTTGATCCCAAGGACAATAAAAACGTTTTTTTCGGAAGCAGGAGCAACGGCTTGTGGAAATCGTCTGATTACGGCAAAACATGGTCTGAGGTTACTTCCTTCCCTACAAAGGGTACCTATAATCAGGAAAGTGTGAATATGGGAATAATGTGGATTGAGTTTGATCCGAATTCTGACGATATGTATGCGGGCGTAGCCGAGATAAACGGACAGTGCATATATAAGTCGTCCGACAATGGCGAAACATGGACGGCGCTGCCGGAAAATGAAAAGGGAATGTATCCTCTTCAGGCGGATATTTCCTCAAACGGCAAAATGTATATAACCTACAGCGACAACTGCGGTCCAAACCTTTCTCCGGAAAATGGAAAAGTATATGCTTATGATATGGCGGCAGGTACGTTTTCAGACATTACTCCCGCTTTGAACGATGGAAGATACGGCGGGTTCAGCGGGGTATCGGTTGACGCTCAGAATCCCGATACGGTCGTCGTTTCAACGGTAGGCTTCTGGAGCGATAAGGGAGATAATATTTACCGTACTACTGACGGCGGAGCAACGTGGTCGGCCTTCTTTGATACAAATAAAAATTATGTGATGGATACGTCTGAAGCTGACTGGCTGAAATGGGGCAACGACGAGGCTAAGCTTGGCTGGTGGACGTCCGATATCAATATAAATCCCTTTAATTCGGACGAGGTAATGTACGGAACCGGCGCGACGATTTATGCTACGGAAAATATTACCGCTTTGGGAACGGGTACTCCTGTAACTGTAAAGTTCCATGCTTACGGGCTTGAGGAAACTGCGGTTTATAAGATGGTTTCGCCTCCTGCGGGCGGTCCTCAGCTTTATTCTATAATGGGGGATCTGACCGGATTTTCACATCTTGACGTTACAAAGTGTCCGGACGATACTCGCTTTATGAAGGACGGCGATCCGTCGGATATTGACTGTTCATGGATTGATCCTAACAAGGCTGTAATGTGCGGAGATATGAACGGAAGTCTGAGATATACCACAGACGGCGGCGCGACATGGAACAAGTGCGCGGCTCTGCCTGAATCTGCTCAGGACGGAACTGTCGCAATGGCGGCGGACGGAAGCTCGTTTATATGGACTCCGGCTTCAAATACAGGAAAGCCTTACATAACATTCGATATGGGCGCGACATGGTATAATGTAGGCGGACTGGGCTACGGCTCGACGATTGCTGCCGACAGGGTAAATCCAAGCAAATATTATGCTGTCTGCGACGGAATGTTTTACATTTCCGAGGACGGCGGCAATAACTTTGCTTCAACCGGACAGATGGTAATGGAAAACGCTTCTATCGCCGTAACGGGAGATAAGGAAGGCGATGTCTGGGTTTACAATAACGGGCTTATCATGCATACTGAGGACGGCGGAAAGTCGTTTGAATCTATAAAAAATTTCAATTGCAGGGCAATGGGCTTCGGAGCGCCTGAAAAGGACGGCGAATATATGGTAATATATGCAATGGGTTCTACCGAAGAGCAGGGCGACGGTATTTACCGTTCCAAAGACAAGGGCAAGACATGGGAAAGAATAAACGATGAGCGCCATTTGTTCGGCAATCTTACCCTATCCATTACCGGAGACAGTGAAATATACGGCAGAGTCTATTTTGCGACAAACGGCCGCGGTATTGTAATGGGAGATATTGCTGAAAAATAAGCGTTTATTTTAATTCGTCCTGAGGATTAAGGACGTAGTTTTTGCCGGAAATTTTTTTGCCGCTTGGAGATTTCCGGCGCCATATATATAATCAAAAAAGGCGGCGGAATGGAGTTCATTATGAAATATTATATTGGTATTGATCTTGGAGGAACAAATATTGTAGCCGGAGTGGTGGACGAAAATTATAAAATTATTTCAAAGGCAAGTACAAAAACCAATCTGCCCAGGCCCGAAAAGGAAATTGCGGCCGACATGGCAAGGGTTTCGGTGCAGGCCGTAAAGGAAGCCGGTCTTGATATGAATCAGATTGAATGGGTTGGCATCGGTACTCCGGGCATAGCCAACAGTGAAAAAGGAATTATAGAATATTCCTGTAATCTCGGCTTTGACAATACTCCGATGGTCGATTATATCAAGGAATACATAGATAAGCCGGTATTTATTGAAAACGACGCTAATGCTGCGGCTTACGGCGAATATGTGGCCGGCGCTGCAAAGGGAGCTAAGAATGCAGTCTGCATAACGCTTGGAACCGGCGTTGGCGGCGGAATCATTATAGACGGCAGGATTTATTCAGGCTCAAACTTTGCCGGCGCTGAAATAGGACATACGGTTATCGAGGTAGACGGCCCCGAGTGCGCCTGCGGAAGAAGAGGCTGTTTTGAGGTTTTCTCTTCGGCGACAGGACTTATAAGAATGACCAAAGAAGCTATGGATAATGACAAGGATACGCTTATGCACAAGATAACTGCCGAGAGAAACGGCAAGGTTACGGCAAGAACGTCCTTTGACGCTATGAGAATGGGCGACAAAACCGCAAAGGCGGTAGTTGATAAATTCATAAAGTATCTTGCGGCCGGAATAACCAACACTATTAATATTTTCCAGCCCGACATTTTATGTATAGGCGGCGGCGTATGCAATGAGGGAGATCCGCTGCTTCTTCCGGTCAGGGCACTTGTTAAAAAAGAGGTTTACACGAGAAATTCTCCGAAAAATACAGAAATAGTAATTGCAAAGCTCGGAAATGACGCCGGAATAATAGGAGCGGCTTTTCTTGGAATGGCAAAGTAATATTAAAAGCGGACTTCTTTTGAAGTCCGCTTTTATTTTATTAAGTTATTGTCCGTAAAGTGAACCGCTGTCTGTTGGGACGGTTTTATTTTTATAAGATTCGTATATTTTCTGTATATCCTCAGGACGCTGTCCGTTTTTTCCTTCGCTGTCCGGTTGGTCAGGCTCTCCGAAGGTCACGGAATAAAGATATATAACGCCGTCGTAATCATATTGACAGCTTACCGATACCTCGCTGAATTTCTCAAAATCCTTATCTGATTCAAACTTTACGCTGACTATTCCGAAGTTTCCGCTATTTGAAAATATGGATTTTGTATCAAGCTCTTCAGGATTATATTTTACGCTAAATTTGTACGGCATGTTTTTATTACCCGTAGAGCTTCTTTCTATAGACCTTTCCCCGTCTGTTTCAATAAGACGTAAGAGTATATCCCTGTATTTTTCATTGAGAGATTCGTATTCAAAGTCATCCCATGACGCGTCTGCGGTGTCCGGATAGTAAAAGGTTGCCCCGGAAATAACGGTAAGAGCGTTATTTCTGTAATATCTTATAGATCCGCTTGCGTCATATTCCATGAAGGCGCAGTCGTCGCCTAGTCTGGACGCTTCGGTAAGTACGTTTGCAGAATCGGCAGTTTTTGAAATCTGAATATAATAATCCTGTTCGGTACCGTTTTCGGAGATATAGCTTTTGAAATTGCCGTACGCTTTTTCATTTTCTTCACTATCGTCTCCGCATGAGCTTAAGCTGGCGATAAGCAAAGCCGTAAGCATTATTGAAATAAACTTTTTCATTTAAAAATCCTCGCAGTTGGTTATAGCTCCGGTCGGACATGCGTCGTAGCAGGTTCCGCAGCCGGTACATTTATTGTAATCTATAACCGCGTGAAAGTCAACCACCCTTATAGCTCCGCTCAGACATTTTTTCTCGCATATTTTACAGCCGATACAGCCGTTTGAGCATGCCTGCTTAGTTGCCTTGCCGTTATCCTTCGACGAGCATTTTACGTCGATGTGTTTTGCAACGGGTTTTATTGAAATAAGCCCGTTCGGACAGACCTTAACGCATTTTCCGCATGCCGCGCATACTCCGGTTACGTCTGCCACGCCGTCTACAATTTCTATTGCGCGCTCGTCGCAGACGCTTACGCAGTCGCCGTAGCCCAGGCAGCCGTAAGAACACGATTTTTCACCGCTGTAAAATCTCTTTGCCGCGGCGCAGCTTTGGATTCCGTCAAATTCAAATCTCTTTTTAACGGCTTCACAGTTCCCCCGGCAGTGTACCACAGCGGTTTCAGGTAGGACCTCCAACACCTCCGTTCCAAGGATCGAGCTGATTTTACGGCTTACCTCGGTTCCTCCGGGCTTGCACAGATTAGTGGGAGCGTTGCCGTTTACGATTGCGTTTGCATAGTCGGAGCAGCCCGCGTATCCGCACGCGCCGCAGTTTGCCTGAGGCAGGGAATCGCCTATCTTCTCTATTCTTTCGTCTGTTTTGACATAAAAGATTTTAGCGGCGGCTGTGAGTAGTATTCCGGCTGCAAGTCCGAGAACCGCAAAAATAATAACGGGTATTAAATATGTTGACATTGTTTACACCCCTTTCACTCAGCTTATCAGTCCCGAAAAAGCCATAAAGCTTAACGAGACGATTGAGGCGGCAATAAGCGTTGACGGAATTCCCTTGAAGGTTGCCGGTATGTCGGCGGTTTCAAGCCTGGAACGTACTCCTGAAAACAGGATAAGCGCGAGTGAAAAGCCCGCTCCGGCAAATACCGCGTTTACGACTGATTGCAGGAAAGTGTATCCGTTGTCGATATTCAGAAGGGTTACTCCGAGTACGGCGCAGTTAGTAGTTATAAGCGGCAGATAAACCCCTAGAGAATTATAAAGAGGAGGCATTACTTTTTTTAGAGCTATTTCAACTAATTGTACAAAAAGAGCTATTATGAGGATAAACGCAACGGTATTTAAGTATTCAAGCTTATTTGGAACTAAAACATGCCAGTAAACCGGATATGTAATAGCGGTCGCGCAGGTCATTACAAAAATAACCGCCGCACCCATTCCAAGGCTCGATGAAAGCTTTTTTGAAACGCCGAGAAAGGGACAGATACCCATAAACTTCGACAGCACGAAATTGTCGACGAATACCGCCGATATCATGATAACGAAAATTTCTTTCATTCTTCTCCTCCTTTTCTGCCGGAGCAGCTTGCGGCGTTAGGACAGCCCGCACAGCCTATTTTCTGCGGCGGCTTTCTTCCGGCAAGCTTATTGACAAGCGCAATAATAACGCCGAGCACGAAAAAACCGCCTGCTGACATTACAAATACGGACATAGGCTGGCTGATAAACGGCAATTCGATCCCCATCCATGATCCTGATCCGAAAATTTCTCTTATTGAACCCATTGCAAATAGCGCGAGAGTAAAGCCCAGTCCCATGCCAAGACCGTCAAGAGCCGACGGTATAACCTTATTCTTACAGGCGAACATTTCTGCGCGTCCTAAAATAATGCAATTAACCGTAATAAGATTCAGAAACGTTCCGAGAGCGTCGTAAAGACTTGGTATAAAGCCGTGAAGCAGAAAGCTTATCAGCGTTACAAAGCCTGCTATGATAACTATGTAGCAGGGCAGTTTGACAGCCTTTGGAATTATCCTTTTCAGAAGAGAAATAACTATATTTGAGCCTACCAGAACAAAGGCGGTCGCAAGCCCCATTCCGATTCCGTTTACGGCCTGAGTTGTTACGGCGAGCGTCGGACACATTCCAAGAAGTCCCACAAGGGTAGGGTTTTCCTTTATAAGACCTTTGGTTAATTCTTTAAGATTACCCATTTAAAATTTCCTCCTTGTGTTCGTTATATGCCTTGAGAGCCTGATCGACGGCCGATTTCATACCGTTTGACGAATACGTTGCTCCGGTAATAACGCTGAAATCATAATCCGCTGAGGAAACGCCCTTGAACTGTTCCGTAAAGCTTTCGTCGTCCTGAACCTTGGTTCCGAGACCGGGAGTTTCGTCGATAGACAGAAAGCTTATTCCCTCGACGGCGCCCTGATTGTCGAATCCGATAAGAAGGTGAAGTCCTCCCTTTGCATAGCCGTCGGCAGTTATTTCAAATATTATTCTGCCGTTTTCATCTTTGGTGACAGAATCTATTCCGTCTATACTTAAATCAACAGTCGTGTAATCCGCCTTGCCGAACGTGTCTGAAATGGATTTGCTGAATTTATCCTCCTGCGCCTGAACGATTTTGTCCTTAGTAGCCGCATTTGCCGCGACCAGCAGGGCGCAGACTATTGCCGATATAAGCATAAGGACGAGAGGAGGCATTATCTTTTCTTTCATTTTTCTCCGACCTCCTTTTTAGCTCCGAAGGGTTTAGTCATTGTAAATCTGTCAATATAAGGCGTAACTATATTCATGAGAAGTATTGAGAATGACACTCCCTCCGGGTAGCTGCCGAATTGTCTTATAAGAAACGTTATAAGACCGCAGCCTATTCCAAAAATAAGCTTTCCCTTGCCGGTAATCGGGGTGGTTACATAGTCGGTAGCCATGAAAAACGCTCCGAGGAGAAGTCCTCCGGCAAGCATATTGTAAATTACGTCGTTTCCGGCAACGAGGTCTAAGAGAGCCACGGTTCCGATAAAAGCGACAGGCGTTACGGGCGATATGATTCCTCTTATTATCAGGTAAACGCCGCCGATTATAAGAGCCAGCGCGCAGGTTTCTCCGATACAGCCGCCGACGTTTCCTAAGAATAGATCCTTATAGGAGGCGTCGCCTGTTACAAGGGGAGTTGCGCCGGTAACAATTTTACTGCTGCCGATTTTTACATAATCTGCCGAAACTGAAAGCGTTCCGTCGCTATTGTAGTATTTAGGCAGCGCCCATGTTGTCATATTTGAAGTAAACGACAGCATAAGAACGATTCTGCCCACGATTGCCGGATTGGCAAAATTTTGCCCCAGACCGCCGAAAAGCTGTTTTACTATTACAATTGCCACAAAGCAGCCGATCGTCGCCTGCCAGAACGGCAGCGTAACGGGCAGGTTGAGAGCAAGCAGAATTCCAGTCAAAACGGCGCTCATGTCGCCTATGGTCTGTTCCTTTTTCATTATAATCCGTGTTAATCCCTCAAATAAAACACAGGACAGTATACATAATGCAATAAGCATTATCGCCCTCAGACCGAAATAATAGCCGGCAGAAATAACCGACGGCATAAGCGCCAGAATAACGCACAGCATAACTCTCTGAGTAGACATACTGCCTTTTGCATGAGGCGGAGGGGAGATTTTTAATATATTCAACGTTAGAATCTTCCTTTCTGTCAATTTCTTGGAATGAGCGCCTTAGCGAGCTGATTTGTTTCTGCAAGCTTGCGTCCTGCCGGACAGACGTATGTACAGCAGCCGCAGTTCATGCATAAGGTAACTTTCAATGCTTTAAGCGTTTCTATGTCCCGTTTTCTGTATGCCTTTTCCATTTCAGCGGGCATTAGCATGAAAGGACAGGCTCTTATGCACCTGCCGCAGCGAATGCAGTTTGTAACGGTCGGCTGGGAATATTTATTAAAAGCAAGAATAGCGTTAGTACCCTTTACCACGGGAGTTTCCGGATCATAAACGCAGGAACCCATCATAGGACCGCCTGCAATCAGCTTGCGGAGCTTTTCCGTATCGCATTGTGCAAAGGAAAGTATCTCTGAAAACGGTGTTCCTATCGGTGCGAAAATATTGCATGGTTTTCCGATAGTGTCCCCGTCTACTGTAATACGGCGTTTTACTATAGGCATGCCGGTTTTAAGATATTGGGATATCTGCGCCGCTGTTGAAACGTTAAGCACTACTGCGCCCGTATCTGACGGGAGCTGTCCTTCTTTAACGATACGTCCCGTTGTATTGTAAATTAATACCTTTTCTGCGCCCTGCGGGTAGCTGGAGGACAGAGACATAACGGATATATTTTTATAAGAGGCGGTTTTTTCAGTAAGTAGACTAATTGCGTCCGGCTTGTTATTTTCTATGCCGATTATTGTTTCTCTGATATTAAGATATTTCATAACGGTAAGTATACCGTTGACTATAGAATCGGGATCCTCGAGCATCTGGCGATGATCAGAGGTTATGTATGGCTCGCATTCAGCGGCGTTTATTATCAGGGTATCGACAGGCGTCTTCGGATTAAGCTTTATATGAGTGGGAAATCCGGCGCCTCCCAGTCCCGTTATACCGCTTTCCCTGAGAGCCTTTATAAATTCCTCTTTAGAGCTTACGGCAGGCGGGGCGACCTCTTCCGAAATTGTCTGTAACCCGTCGGTTTCTATAACGACGGCTTTGCATACGGCTCCGTTTGCGAGAGTCGTTTCGGTTATTGATACGACCTTTCCCGAAACGGAAGAGTGGACCGGAACGGACATAAAGGCGTCGGTATCGCCGATTTTCTGCCCAACTGAAACTATATCCCCTGGTTTTACCTGCGGAACGCAGGCCGCGCCCATATTCATGAGCATTGGTATTGTGACCTTCGGCGGCAAGGGAATATCCGATGTCTGTGAGGACGACGTGCCCTTGCGGTGAGATAAACGTATTCCGTTTAGCTTTTTCATTAATTTCCTCCTTGTTTGTTATTGTCCCTTTGCATTGCGTTAAGCAGCAGCTTTAGAACAGCTCCTGTAACGGCTCCGGCAATACATCCGGAAATTATCATGACCGGACTGTAACCGAAAACAGCGGCTGTTTTCATGATTGCAGACGCCGCGCAGAGCTGACCGGCATTATGAGCCAGAGCTCCGGCAATACTTATAAGCATAAGGGAAGCTTCTGTTTTTCTGTAAAGCAGAAGCATTATTATATATGAAAGCGTACCGCCTGAAAGCGACATTAAAAAAGCGGCGACGCCTCTTGTCAATAAAACAAAAACAGATTTTAAAATACATATTGCAAAACCGTATTTCGCACCCTGTTCTGCCATTGAGTACATTACCGGAAGATTTGAAAAACCGGGCTTTACTCCAAGCGGAAGAGGTATCAGGCTTTCCGCAGCGGATATTCCGGCGGACAAAGCCAGAAGAAGTCCGCACAGTGCGGTATTTCTGCTTTTCATGGTTATTCCTCCGCTTTAATTTCTATAATAAGTTTTTTCGGCAAACATACAATTCTTTCGCCGACCTTTGAGATATAACCGGTGTTTACGCATATTTTATCGGGACAATCGGCGCTTTTTACTCTTATCCTGCCGTTATTTATTTCAATAACGATACCTTCGGCTTCCTTTAACGTTATATCTCTGCCGCCGGATTCTGTCAGGCTAAGTTTCTCTGCTGTCTTTCCGTTTATTGTTATGACCGCGGTTCTGCCGCTTGGCGAAAAAAGCTTATATCCTGCAAAGCAGATTATTCCCGTTAAAAGGATCATGATTATTATTGCCGCGTCCCGTTTTCTGATAAGCCTTTTAGCGGCCGAACGTTTCATCATAAACCTCGTATTCAAGCCCTTCGCTGATATAGAGCTTTTTATTTTTATCAGCGGCGAATATCTTGAAATTATCTGAATTAAGATATTTTCCGATATTTTCGCTTCCGTCCAAAAATATCATTGTTGAAAGAAAGTCGGATTCAATGCCGCTGTCACAGAATACGGTAACGGTCGTAAGATCTGTTTCCGCAGGATAGCCGGTTTTCGGATCTATGATGTGGCAATAGGTTTTACCGTTAGCTTCGAAGTATCGTTCATAGCCGCCGGAAGTGGATAGAAATCCCTGATTAGTTTTGACCTCGGCGAGGAGTCCTCCTCCGGGATTTGTAATGCTTACGTCAAAGCGGCCGTCTCCGTAAAAAAGGACGGACGAGCCTGTTGATATATAAGTTTTTTTGCAGTCGTTTTCGTTTAAATAGGAAAGACACGCGTCAAGCGCCGCACCCTTGCCAACTGCGCCGAAATCAAGAGCGGCGTTGTTTTTTAAAGTTATATCATTTCCGTTTAGAATTATATTTTCCGTTCCTACAGAAGAAAGCGCGGTCGCAATATCATTTTCCGGCGGGACGGACGGGTTATCGCCGGTTATGTTCCAAAGGTCTGTGAGTCTGCCGATTGTAATATCGGTCAGCCCGCCGTAATCTCTGTTGAGTTCCAGAGTTTTACTGACCGTATTTCTCAGAATACCGGAGGCGTTTATGTAACCGTTTTCGTTAAGAAGAAAGGTTTCGCTTTTTTCATCATTGAAATCAAGAGAATCCTGATAATCTCTGAAAATTTCCGATATATCCTCTGTGATATTGCTGCGGCTGCGGACGGAAACAAGAGTGTCCATCGCAAAAAAGTCTGATTTAAAATCATAATTTTCCTTTTTTTCGGAAAACGCTTTTTTGGATACGATTAAAACTGAGGCGAAAAATGCTGAAAAAGCGAGGACGGCGGCAGTTATTCCTGCGATTTTTTTAGAAATCATGAAAAACCTCTTTTTTTTTAGTTCTAAAAATGATATAATTAATAACCGGAATGAAAATTCAGCCGTTTTTGTTAAGGCAAGCAATTTTCTCTTCGTTCAATTTTATGAGAGATAAAAGAGAATGAGAATCGGGAAAGTTTTTGGAAAGCTCTGAAACGGTAATTTTCAAGGTGTTTTTTGAACATCGTTTCTTTAAATCGGCACATTCCTTAGAAATAATGCAGTCGCTTAAAAATTCTGATTCTTCCGACGAGATCCTGAAAGCGTTCATATCATTTTCGGGATTTGAATTGTAAATTATACGGAGCAGCTTATATATACAGGCGTTTATATAACCTGCGGCGTTTTCGGTAGCTCCGTTTTCCTCGCAGAGACTGAGCAGTATATCCTCAGAGTCGTATATCATTTTCCGTATACCGTTTTTATCCGGAGAAATCTCGGAGGAAGAGCTCACCTGCTTTTGCGGAGACGGCGAGCGGCCGAGAAGATAATCGCAGGAAACGTGATAGTAGTCGGCTATTCTTGATAAAAATTCAAGTCCGCATTCTCTGATGCCTTTTTCGTAATGGGATAAAAGCGCCTGTGAAATTCCAAGGTCCGCCGCCGCCTGCTTCTGGCTTATTTTTCTTTCCTTACGTATAAGCGTAATTATCCGAGGAAAATCGGCGTTCATAAACATCCTCCGTTTCTTTTTGAAATTTATAAGTCATATTAAAATTATATAACAGACTGTATAAAAAAGTAAAGATGACATTTATAACATATTTCAGCGTACTTTATGCCGAAATTTGTAGAATCTATTAACGCAGCGAATTTGCGCCGCTTTTTTAGTGCATAATAACCAATATAAAAGGCGGTTGAGTGTCTGCAAAGGGGTATTTTATCCTTATAGTAAAAAAGGAGATTGATAAATGAAGGGTTACAGATTAAGCATAGTAAGACACGGTCTTACATCTGCAAACGATTCGGGCGTATACATAGGAAGCAGATCTGATTATTCGCTCTCGCAGAAAGGAATAAGCCAGCTTGTCAATAAAACGGACGAATTTGATTATCCGAAGGTTCAGAGAGTATATTCAAGTCCAATGAAAAGATGTCTGGAAACAGCCGAAATACTTTTTCCTTACAGAGAGGTGCAGATCGTTGAAAATATAACAGAGCTTGATTTCGGCGAATTTGACGGAAAGAGTGTAAACGAGCTTATAGACAGAACGGATTATAAGGAATGGCTCAAAGGCGGAACTGACAAGCGTCCTCCCGGAGGAGAAAGTATGGAGGAGCTTTTGCTTAGGCTTTTCAAAGGAATGCATGAAATAATTACCGATATGATGGACGAGGAGCTTACTCACTGCGCCGTTGTTACTCATTCGGGAATCATAACCAATATGCTTTCCGCTTTCGGTCTTCCGAAGATAAGTCCCAAGGAGCTTGTCTGCGCTCCCGGAGAGGGTTTTGAAATTATAGTTACGGCTAAGATGTGGCAGCAGTCGCAGGCGTTTGAGATACTTGGGAAAATACCCTATTATAAGGAATGATTACATACCGTTTCTGACGGAAATTCAAACGTGTTCGGAGGACTAATATGAAAATATCGGAATACAGGCATATTGCCAGAAAAAATCTAAAGGGCTGTTATTGTGAAGCGTTTATAGTAACCGCGCTTTGTCTTTTCGTATATTTATCGTTTAAGGCTGCGGAGCTTCTGATGGCATATTTTTGGTCCGGATATGCCGGATCGCTGATTTCAGGACTTCTGAAGGCCGCTGTAACGGCGCTTTGCTTTTTGCTGACAACGCCGTTTCTTACCGGCGGTTTCTGGTGGTTTTTTCAGACGGCGTGCGGAGAGGATAACAGAAGTCTGCTGAAGCTTTATTCCGGGTTTCGTCTGAACTGCCGCGCGGCATTGCTTTACGCCGCTATGTGGATAAAAAGCTTTTTTTCTCTTTTTCCGACGGCCTTCTGCTGGACGGCCGCTTATGTTCTGCTTTACGGGAATACAGGTCTTAGCGAATCGTTTACCGTATTTGCGGTGTTTCAGTTTTTTATGCTGGGGATAGTCCTTATAGGACTTTATTTCAGCACGGCGGCTTCGATGGCGCTGGCTCCGTTTATGTTTATCGGCCATCCTGATAAAAATCCGCTTAAAGTGCTGAAAGAATCCTCTGTCTGTATGAAGGGTAAAAAGCTTGAGTTTATAAGGCTTATACTAAGCTTTGTTCCGGCTATGCTTCCCGTGGTTACTATACCATTCGTGATACCGTCCGCCGTAATGTCGGCGGCGGTATTCGCGCAGAAAAATTCCTATACAGACATATCCGGAAGGGACGGTAATCAATTATGCCGTTAAAAACAGAGCTGAGCTTTATTTCTGAATATAATGCCGTTCTGAAGGATTTTCTTATCCATGACTGCGGGATTTCAAAACGGCTTTTGGCTAAGCTTAAAAGATGTGAAAACGGGATAACTGTAAACGGAGTTCAGTCGAAGGTTACGGTAAAAATAAAACCCGGCGACATAGTCGTTCTCCTTTCCAAAGACAGCGAAGGCTTTTTGGAGGGAAATTCCGAGCTTGACGTGCCTAAGGTTTTTGAAAATGAAAGTTTGGTAGTTTATGACAAACCTGTCGGTATGCCTGTCCATCCGTCGGTAAAGCATCAGGGAGACACTTTAGGAAACTGCTTTTCCGCGGATTATCCCGGCGTCAGATTCAGACCTGTCAACAGACTTGACAGGGATACCTCCGGACTTTGCGCCGCCGCTAAAAACCCGTTTGCCGCCGCCGCGCTACAGCGCGGGATTGAAAAAATATATTATGCCGTAATACAGGGAAGTCTTAAAGACAGCGGAACAATTGATCTGCCAATAGCAAGGGAACGTGATTCTATCATCAGGAGAGTTGTCAGGCAGGACGGTCAGAGAGCGGTAACTCATTATAAGGCTATAGCCGGCAACTCTCGATTTACGCTTCTTGAAATAAAGCTTGAAACCGGCAGAACTCATCAGATAAGAGTACATTTTTCTCATATCGGTTATCCTTTAGCCGGCGACAGCCTTTATGGTGGAAGCGCCGAATTTATCCGTTATCAGGCGCTTCACTGCGGCGTTCTTACTTTTAAAGATCCCATGAGCGGCGAATACGTCAGGGTTGAATCCGAGCTTCGGGAAGATATGAAAAAGCTTATATTATAATTAACGGCCGTTAAAAAAGGGCTGAAAGGAGATTATCATGGAAAAAATAGCAAGTTTTCAGGTGGATCACAGAAAAATTAATGTGGGAATGTACATATCAAGAATAGACGGGGATATAGTTACCTATGATCTGAGAATGGTGAAGCCTAACGGGGGAGTTTATCTTAAGACACCGTCCATGCATACGATTGAACATCTTTTTGCTACCTATGCCAGGAGCTCTGAATTTAAAAAGGGCATTATATATGTAGGACCTATGGGCTGCCGTACAGGTTTTTATCTTCTCACAAGAGGACTTGCGCATGAGGCGGCTATTAAGCTTGTCAGGGACGCATATAAATTTATATCTGAATACGACGACAGGATACCGGGCTGTTCCGAGGAGGAATGCGGTAACTATAAGGAACATAATCTGGCAGACGCAAGAAAGGATGTTTTGCCGCTTCTGAACGCGCTGGAAAACTATACTGTCGAAATGCTGGATTATTCCTGGCATATGAAATAAATATTGACATGTATATTTGTGCAGACTGACGAAATATCGTCGACTTCTGGAAAATGTATACAAATCGACTTGCATTTTATTGTTTACTTGTTATAATAGCTTTGTAATGTTACTGAATTGTAACAATTGTAATTTTTTGTTACTGGTATCGAAAGGAGCTGTTATTATGAATCAGAAACGTCTTAATCAGGATATTGAGTACAAAGACGTTTGCCTGAAAGAAAACAATAAAAAGCGTCAGAAAAGAATATATGCATTTCTCATGAACTGCGCCGCACCGCTGCTGACTGTCATATTCCTTGCGGGAAGCGTTTGCTGGGCTGCTGAAATGCAGTACGGAGATTCAGTAGAATACGATAGCAATCCGGAAGCGGCGGCTGTGCTTTCTCCCAGAGGAGTTGTTGAAGGCGAAACCGGATTTGTTGAAACCAGACTTCCCGAAAGCGGAATAGCCGTAACTGAAAACATCGGCGCCGAACTGGTGGAGGCGTGCGGAGTATATATAGACGACGAATTTATCGGAGCGGTAGTCAGCCGGGATCATATAGAAGAGGAATTGAATCTTCTGCTTGAGGATTACCGCGAGGATGAAAATATAATTGAAGCTGATTACGCTGTTGAAACTGATCTCAAGCAGGGAGTATACCGTTCGGCCGCTCTAGTTTCTATGGAGGATATGACCGACTACCTTACCGGTGAAAAGGAGGTTGTTAAGGAGTATACTGCCGATGACGGCGATACCGCGGAAAAGCTTGCAGAAGACTTTGATATGTCGGTAGAGGATATAAAGGAGCTTAATCCGGAAATAGAGGACGGTTCTGAGGATCTGAAAGAAGGAGAATCTGTAAGAGTCAAGGAAACGGTGTCGGTTCTTCCGGTCAAGTATACCTGCGAGGTAACAGAAGAAGAAGAGCTTGATTATGAGATCCTTATGGCGGGAGGCTTTTACAGCGGAGACGACGCTGTAAAAGAAACCGGTGAAAAGGGAAAGCGGATAAGCCGTTACGAGGTGACTTATATAGACGGTGTAGAAGTTTCAAGAAAGCTTAAAGAGTCTGAAACAATACTTGAGCCGGTCGTTGAAACGTTTGAGGCGGAAGTCGACGATGAAGGCCTCTATACCGAGAGCATACCTGTTACCGCTTCTGAAGCTGTTACAGGCTCTTTTATCTGGCCGGTAAACGGCGGATATGTCAGCGATCCCTTCATGAGCGACAGAAGTCACAAGGGAATGGATATTGCCGCGGACAGCGGAACAGACATATATGCCGCGGACGGCGGAACGGTTATTGACGCAGGCTGGAACGACGGAGGATACGGAAACTATGTTATGATCGATCACGGAAACGGCTATGTTACACTTTACGGTCATGCAAGCGAGGTTTATGTTTCCGCCGGAGATATTGTTTCCGCCGGAGACGTTATTGCCGCTGTGGGAACAACCGGAGATTCAACCGGAAATCATTGTCATTTCGAAATAAGATATGACGGAGGCTATCTAAATCCGGCGTCATTTATCGGAGGATAGATATATAAAATTAATTAATTTAATTCGTTCACAAAAAGTTTACAATTTCAGTTACAAACCACTATTGCATTCATTTTGCGTTTATGGTATAATATACAAGCGTGATTGCAACAGATATGCGGTGAAGCGAAAGGTTGCCGGCGGTATGCCGGGTAATTTTCGTGGAGTATGTCCGATTTTAAACCGGGCGACTGAAATACTTGAGCACAGTTAGTGTCATTCTTAAAGCTTAAATAAGCTATAAGTCTGTAATTGTGTCCTGATAACAGTAACCCGAATCCGCATGGATTTCGGGTTTTTTTATTGTTAAGAGCAGGAAACACACGGGAGCGTGTGGTATTTCAATTCCGGCCCCCAATAATTACGACCTAAGGAGGCGAAAAAAAGTGGCAGTCAACGAAAAGATCAGAATCAAGATCAAGGGTTATGAACACGCTAAGGTGGACGCAGCCGCAGCAAAAATTGTCGAGGCGGCAAAGAGAAGCGGCGCAAGGGTATCAGGTCCTATTCCGCTCCCTACAAACAAAGAGGTTATAACAATCCTCAGAGCAGTTCACAAATACAAGGACAGCCGTGAGCAGTTTGAGATGAGAACGCATAAGAGACTTATTGATGTTATCAGACCGACAGCTAAGACTACGGACGCTCTTCAGAAGCTGGAAATTCCGGCAGGCGTGGACATCGTTATGGAGCTTAAGTAATAAGCTTGCAAAAGCCCCTGATTCCGCAGAAAAACCGATGCGGAATGTGATGGCAAAAGCCATCGGTCATGTTGACGGAAGGGTCAACCAATAACCTAACAGGAGGAAAAATACATGAAAAAAGGTATTATCGGCAAGAAAATCGGTATGACGCAGATTTTCGACGAATCAGGAAAAGTTATTCCCGTAACAGTTGTTGAAGCCGGTCCTTGTGTTGTTGTTCAGAAGAAAACTGTTGAAAACGACGGTTACGCTGCTGTTCAGCTCGGATTCGGCGATGAAAAGGCTACGAGAGTGAACAAGCCGATTAAGGGACACTTCGACAAGGCGGACGCCGCCTATAAGAAGAACCTAAAGGAATTCAGACTTGAAGACTGCGAGTCAGTAAACGTGGGAGATATTCTCAAGGCTGATACGTTCGCCCCAGGCGATATGGTAGACGTCAGCGGAACAAGCAAGGGTAAAGGATTCCAGGGTACAATCAAGCGTCACAACAATTCAAGACTCAAGGAGACTCACGGTTCGGGTCCTGTTCACAGACATGCCGGATCAATGGGCGCATGCTCTTCCCCTTCAAGAATCTTCAAGGGCAAGGGAATGCCGGGACAGATGGGTAACGAAAAGGTTACTGTACAGAATCTTGAAATCGTAAAGGTTGACGCAGAAAATAATCTTATCGCGCTCAAGGGCGCAATTCCAGGTCCTAAGGGCGGAATTGTTTCCATAGTAGACAGTGTTAAGGCTTAAGGAAGGAGGAAGCATATATGTCAAAGGTTTCAGTTTTTGATATGGCGGGAAATCAGGTTGCAGAAACGGAGCTTTCCGACGCCGTATTCGGTATCGAACCAAACGAGGCTGTAATGCACGCTTCAGTTGTAAACTACCTTGCTAATCAGCGTCAGGGCACACAGTCCACACTGACACGTACAGAAGTTCGCGGCGGCGGCAGAAAGCCATGGAGACAGAAGGGTACCGGTCATGCAAGACAGGGTTCAATCCGTGCTCCTCAGTGGGTTCACGGCGGTATCGCTTTAGGCCCGAAGCCAAGAAGCTACAGATATACGCTTAATAAGAAGGTAAGAAGACTTGCTATGAAATCCGCTCTGTCTTCAAAGGTCAAGGAAGAAAATATTATTGTTCTGGACGCTTTGAACATGGACGGTTACAAAACTAAGACTATCGTTGAAATGCTCAAGTCGCTAAACGTTGACGGCAAGGCTCTCATTGTAACGGCTGAGGCGGATCAGAAGGTAGTAAAGAGCGCCGCTAATATACCAGGCGTTAAGACAGCCGCAGTAAACACTCTTAATGTTTACGACATTCTTAATCATGATAAGTTTATCGTTGTCAAGAACGCTGTCGGATTAATCGAGGAGGTGTACGCATAATGAAAGCACCGCAGGATATCATCCTCAGGCCGATCATAACCGAAAGAAGCATAGACATGCTTCCGAGCGGAAAATACACTTTCAAGGTTGCTAAGGATGCAAACAAGGTTGAGATAGCAAAGGCGGTAGAGCAGCTTTTCAGCGTTGAGGTGACTAAGGTCAACACAATGAACTGCAAGGGACGTGCAAAACGCGTAGGCAGATTTGAAGGCAAGAAGCCTGACTGGAAAAAGGCTATCGTTACAATAAATCAGGAACCTGATGACAAGAAGACCAAGTCATCTATCGAGTTCTTTGACGGCTTGTATTAATAGCTGTACAAGCTGAAAGGTATGGGAGTGATGCTCCCGCAAACAACGCATTTTAAGGAGTGAAAACAATGGCTATAAAAACCTACAAACCGACAACTCCTTCACGTCGTCAGATGACTTGTACTGACTATTCGGAATTGTCAAAGGTTGCTCCGGAGAAGAGTCTGCTCGAGCCTTTAAAGAAGAAATCAGGCAGAAACAGCTACGGAAGAATTACAGTCCGCCACAGAGGAGGCGGTTCAAGAAGAAAATATCGCGTTATTGATTTCAAGCGCGATAAGGATAATATGAACGCGACAGTTATGACTTTGGAATATGATCCTAACCGTTCCGCATTTATCGCTCTCGTTCAGTATGAGGACGGCGAGAAGAGATATATATTGGCTCCTAACGGCCTGAAGGTCGGAGATACGGTATGCTCAGGTCCGGACGCTGACATAAAGGCGGGAAACGCTCTTGAGATGGCTAATATTCCAGTGGGTACTTTTATTCACGCTATTGAGCTTTATCCGGGAAAAGGAGCGCAGATGGTGCGTTCGGCAGGCAATATGGGTCAGCTCATGGCTAAGGAAGGCAAATACGCGCTCGTAAGACTTCCTTCTGGAGAACTCAGAAACGTACCGATTAACTGCAAAGCAACAATCGGACAGGTAAGCAATATCGACCATGAAAACGTAAATCTCGGTAAAGCCGGAAGAACACGTCATTTGGGTATCAGACCTACAGTCCGCGGTTCCGTTATGAACCCATGCGATCATCCGCACGGCGGCGGCGAGGGAAAATCTCCAATCGGACGTCCGGGACCTGTTACTCCTTGGGGCAAGCCGGCGCTCGGCTATAAAACCCGTAAGAAGCATAACCGTTCTGATAAGTTTATTGTAAAACGCAGAAACGGCAAATAAGCTGAAAGGAGGAACTGATTAATGAGCAGAAGCATTAAAAAGGGCCCTTTCGTTCAGGAGGCTCTTTATAAAAAGGTCGTGGCTATGAACGAAGCAGGCGAAAAGAAAGTTCTCAAAACCTGGAGCAGAACCTCAACTATTTTCCCTGAATTTGTCGGTCACACATTTGCAGTTCATGACGGACGCAAGCACGTTCCGGTTTATGTTACGGAAGATATGGTAGGTCATAAGCTCGGAGAGTTTGCCCCTACCAGAACATATAGGGGACACGCCGGTTCTAAGACTACTAATAACGGCAAGAAATAGCGGAAGGAGGAGTTCAAATGGAAGCTAGAGCATATCTGAGAAACGCTCGAATCGCACCAAGAAAGGTTCAGGTTGTTCTTGATCTTATCAGAAATAAGCCTGTTGACGTTGCACTTGCTACTCTCAATTATACACCAAAGGCTGCATGTGAAATACTTGAAAAGCTTTTGAAATCCGCTATTGCAAACGCAGAAAACAATCACAGCATGAATAAGGACGACCTTTATGTTGCGGAGTGTTTTGTTTGCCCGGGTCCGATAATGAAGAGAATCATGCCAAGAGCACAGGGCAGAGCATACAGAATTTTGAAGAGAACATCACATGTTACAATTGTTCTTAAAGAAAAAGAATAATCCCAAGGAGGAGAAATAATGGGCCAGAAAGTTAATCCGCACGGCTTGCGTGTCGGCGTTATTAAGGATTGGGATTCCCGCTGGTTTGCGAATAAGTCAACTTTCGGCGACACTCTTGTTGAAGATTACAACGTTCGTAACTATATTAAGAAGAGCTTGTACGCAGCAGGTGTTCCAAAGATTGAGATCGAAAGATTCGCTGAAGATAAAGTAAGAATCCACATTCACTGTGCAAAGCCCGGTATAGTAATCGGAAGAGGCGGCACAGAAATAGAAAAGCTCCGTCAGAAGCTTGAAAAGATGATGGGCAAGCAGGTTGCTGTGAACATCGTTGAAGTAAAGAATCCTGATATTAATTCTCAGCTTGTTGCTGAAAAAATTGCGCTTGATCTCGAAAACAGAGTTTCGTTCAGACGTACGATGAAGCAGGCGATCGGCAGAGCTATGCGTCTGGGAGCAAAGGGAATCAAGGTTATGGTATCAGGTCGTCTGGGCGGCGCTGAAATCGCAAGAAGCGAAACCTATCACGAGGGAACAATTCCTCTTCAGACCATAAGAGCAGATATTGACTACGGTACCGCCGAGGCGCATACTACCTACGGCAGACTCGGAGTTAAGGTTTGGATCTATAAGGGCGAGGTTTTAAAGGGCGAAACAGCCGCTAAGCCGGAAGAATCAAGAAGAGGCGGAAGAGATAACAGAAGACGCGGCAATCAAAGACGTGATAATAAAGTCAGAGAAGCGAAAAATGAAGGAGGTAACCAGTAATGCTACTTCCAAAAAGAGTAAAATACCGTCGAGTACACAGAGGCCGTATGACGGGAAAGGCCACAAGAGGCAATAAGGTAAGCTACGGTGAATTCGGTCTTCAGGCGCTTGAACCTGCATGGATAACTTCAAATCAGATTGAATCCGCCCGTATAGCTATGACGCGTTACATCAAGCGTGGCGGTCAGGTATGGATTAAGATATTCCCTGATAAGCCGGTAACCAAGAAGCCGGCCGGCACCAGAATGGGTTCCGGTAAAGGCGCTCCCGAATACTGGGTTGCAGTTGTTAAGCCGGGCAGGGTTATGTTTGAGATTTCCGGAGTTCCGGAGGAGGCAGCAAGAGAGGCTATGCGTCTTGCAATGCACAAGCTTCCTATAAAGTGTAAATTTGTTGCAAAAGAAGAGCAAGGAGGGGAGCAGTAATGAAGGCGTCTGAAATCAGAGATATGTCGGTAGAAGAAATGAACGAAAAGCTGACCGGCTTAAAAGAAGAACTTTTTGCGCTCCGCTTTCAGCTTGCTGTAAACCAGCTTGACAATACTGCACGCTTAAAGGCTGTTAAAAAGGATATCGCAAGAATCAAGACAGTTATGCGCGAGGCTGAAATCAAGTCGGGCGTAAGTCAGTAAGAAAGGGAGGATTTAGCTATGTCTGAGAGAAACCTTAGAAAAACAAGGGTTGGTAAAGTTGTAAGCGACAAGATGGACAAAACTATCGTTGTTGCTATCGCTGACAATGTTAAACACCCGCTTTACAAGAAGATTATCAAGCGCACCGTAAAGCTTAAGGCGCATGATGAAAACAACGAATGCCGCATCGGCGATCGTGTTGAGGTAATGGAAACGCGTCCTTTGTCAAAGGATAAGAGATGGCGCGTTACAAATATAATTGAAAAAGCTAAGTAATTTATTAATAGACGAGGAAGCGGTTTTAATTGATGCGCTTCTGAAAGGAGGAACTCGCTGTGATACAAATGCAGTCTTATATGAAGGTTGCTGATAACACCGGAGCTAAAGAGCTTATGTGTATCAGAGTTCTGGGCGGCACACGCAGAAGATATGCAAATATCGGTGACGTGGTGGTGGCTTCCGTAAAGAAAGCAACACCCGGCGGCGTTGTTAAGAAGGGCGACGTTGTAAAGGCGGTTATCGTTCGTTCAGCAAAGGGCCTGAGGAGAGAAGACGGCACATATATTCGTTTCGACGAAAATGCAGCTGTTATCATTAAGGAAGATAAGAACCCGAAGGGTACGCGTATATTCGGACCTGTAGCAAGAGAGCTCCGCGACAAGGACTATATGAAGATATTGAGCCTTGCGCCGGAAGTATTATAATGGAGGTGTCATGATGAGCAAGTTACACGTTAAAACAGGTGACACAGTCGTTTTGCTGACAGGCGATTACAAGGATAAATTCGAGGATAAGGGCAAGAGAAAGACCGGTAAGGTTTTAGAGGTAAGCCCGAAGGAAAACAAGGTAATCGTTGAGGGAATCAACATGATTACAAAGCATATGAAGCCAAACAGAATGGGACAGTCCGGCAGCCTCATCAGAGCCGAGTCTCCTATTTACGCTTCAAAGGTTCAGCTTGTGTGTCCAAAATGCGGCAAGCCGACAAGAGTCGGTCACGGCTTTGAAGTAAAGACAAACGCTGCCGGTGAAGAAAAGAAAACGCCGGTAAGAATCTGCAAGAAGTGCGGACACAATTTCTAATAGAAGGAGAAACGACATGGCAAGATTAAAAGAATATTATGTTGATACCGTAGCTCCTGCTTTGATGAAGAAATTCAACTACAAGAGTGTTATGGAGATTCCGAAGCTCGATAAGGTTGTTATCAATGTCGGCGCCGGCGAGGCAATTTCAAACTCAAAGGTTATAGACGCAATTATGAACGACCTTATGCAGATTACAGGCCAGAAGCCGATAATTTGCAGGGCTAAGAAATCCGTTGCTAACTTCAAGCTCCGCGAGGGTATGCCGATCGGCGTTAAGGTTACGTTGAGAAGAGAGAATATGTATGAATTCGTTGATAAGCTTTTCAATGTGGCGTTTCCTCGCGTAAGGGATTTCAGAGGTATTAACCCCAACTCTTTTGACGGTAAGGGCAATTATTCAACCGGTATCAAGGAACAGCTTATTTTCCCTGAAATCGAGTATGATAAGATCGACAAAGTAAGAGGAATGGATATAAATTTCATCACAACAGCTAAGACTGATGAAGAAGCAAAAGAGCTGCTCGAAATGCTGGGCGCACCGTTTGCTAAGTAATTAGGGAGGATTATTCAAATGGCAAAAAAAGCGATGATTAATAAGCAGCAGAGAACTCCCAAGTATTCCACCAGAGCTTATAACAGATGCAAAATCTGCGGCAGACCTCACGCATATCTGAGAAAATTCGGTATATGCCGTATCTGCTTCAGAGAGTTGGCTCACAAGGGACAGATCCCTGGTGTAAGAAAGTCAAGCTGGTAAAAATACAAAGGAGGTCATTGGCATGCAGATTACTGATACAATAGCAGATTTACTGACAAGAATTCGTAATGCGAGTTCCGCAAAGCACGCCACGGTTGACGTTCCTGCTTCAAATGTTAAGAAAGCTATCGCGCAGATCCTTGTTGACGAGGGTTATGTAAAGAGCTTTCAGCTCATTGAAGACGGTAAGCAGGGTATAATAAGAATCACTCTTAAATATACGGACGGCAAGTCGCCTGTTATAACCGGTCTTCGCAGGGTTTCAAAACCGGGTTTACGTATTTATTCAAGTTGTGAGGATATGCCTAAGGTAAGAAAGGGATTGGGAATCGCAATCGTTTCTACTTCAAAGGGAATCATGACAGATAAGAAGGCTCGTGAACTTAACGTTGGCGGCGAGCTGTTAGCATTCGTTTGGTAAGGAGGACAGGGAAATGTCACGTATAGGAAAAATGCCGATTAGTGTCCCTGCCGGCGTTGATGTAAAAATTGACAGCAACGTTGTTACCGTAAAGGGTCCTAAGGGCACGCTCACTAAGGAATTTTCAAGCTCAATGATTATTGAGCTGAAGGACGGAGTTATTACAGTTGCCCGTCCGAATGATTTAAAAATTAACAAGAGTCTTCACGGTCTGACAAGAACGCTTATAGCTAATATGGTTGAAGGCGTATCCAACGGATACTCGAAGAATCTTGAAATCGAGGGCGTAGGTTACCGTGCCGCAAAGCAGGGTAAGAATCTGGTTATGAACCTCGGATTTTCTCATCAGGTAATAATGCCTGAAATCGAGGGCATCACAATAGACGTTCCGCAGCCTAATAAAATAGTTATAAACGGAATAGATAAGCAGGCTGTAGGACAGTTTGCGGCTGAAGTCCGTGAAAAGCGTCCGCCTGAGCCGTATAAGGGCAAGGGAATCAGATATGCCGGCGAGCGTATCATCCGCAAGGAAGGTAAGGCCGGTAAGGGCAAGAAGTAATAAAGGAGTGAATTTGCAATGATAAAAAAGGCTGATACAAAAAAGGCCAGAGCAAAAAGACATACCAGAGTCCGTGGCAAGATTTCCGGTACTCCTGAACGTCCTCGTCTGAATGTATTCCGTTCTGCAAAGCACATTTATGCTCAGATTATCGACGATGTAAACGGAGTTACGCTTGCTTCCGCTTCAAGCATGGATAAGGAATTTGAAGGAAACGGCGGAAATACCGAGGGCGCGCGCAAGGTCGGAGCAATGGTTGCGAAGCGTGCAGCCGAAAAGGGAATCGCAGAGGTCGTATTCGACAGAGGCGGCTTTCTTTATCACGGAAGAGTAAAAGAGCTTGCTGAAGGAGCTCGTGAAAACGGACTGAAGTTCTAAGAAGGAGGTAATACTTTTGGCTAATATAGACGCTAAAGCATTGGAGCTTTCCGAAAAGGTTGTTTCCATTAACAGAGTTTCAAAAACTGTTAAGGGCGGACGTATTCTTAAGTTCGCAGCTCTTGTAGTAGTAGGCGACGGAAACGGCACAGTAGGCTTTGGTCTGGGAAAATCAGGCGAAGTTCCTGACGCTATCCGCAAGGGTATCGAAGACGCTAAGAAGAATCTTGTAAAGGTTCCTATGTATGGTACGACAATTCCGCACGAAATTGTAGGCGAATTCGGCGCCGGAAGAGTGCTTATGAAGCCTGCCGCTCCCGGTACGGGCGTTATCGCGGGCGGTCCTGTTCGTGCCGTTATTGAAATGGCGGGTATCAAGGATATCAGAACAAAATCCCTGCGCTCAAACAATCCGTGCAACGTTGTAAGAGCAACAATCAACGGTCTTACATCATGCATGACAGCAAAGGAAGTTGCCGCTAAGAGAGGCAAATCCATCAAGGAAATTTTAGGTTAAGGAGAGAGCAGAAATGGCAAAGCAGATTAAGCTTGTAAAGAGCCTTATTGGAAGAAAAGACGATCAGATCGCTACTGCTCATTCGCTTGGACTTAAAAAGATAGGTCAGGTTTCAATTCAGCCTGATAATGAGCAGACAAAGGGTAAAATCAATAAAATTTCTCACCTCGTGGAGGTTAAGGACGCATAAGCAAGGAGGTGCATCACGATGAAGTTACACGAATTATCACCGGCACCGGGTTCTGTTTCAAAGCGCAAGCGCGTTGGAAGAGGCCATGGTTCAGGTAACGGCAAAACAGCCGGAAAAGGTCACAAGGGACAGAACGCTCGTTCAGGCGGCGGCGTTAGGATAGGTTTCGAAGGCGGACAGATGCCTTTGACAAGAAGAATCCCTAAGAGAGGCTTTAACAATATATTTGCAAAGAAATATTCTATCGTTAATGTTTCAGATCTCAGCAAATTTGTTGACGGAACTGTTGTTGACACAGAAATGTTGATCGCTTCAGGTCTTGTTAAAAAGGAATACGACGGGGTAAAGATCCTTGGAAACGGCGATCTTACGTCTAAGATTACTGTAAAGGCTGCTAAATTCTCAAAGAGCGCAATCGAAAAAATTGAAAAGGCTGGCGGGAAAGCAGAGGTGATTTAATGTGTTCGAAACAATAAGAAACGCATGGAAAGTTGCGGAAATTCGTAAAAAGCTTTTGTTCACATTACTCATCATTATAATATTCAGATTCGGAAGCGCATTGACAGTTCCGTTTCTGGAGCTTTCAAAGGTTCAGTCATGGATGGATCAGAACGCCACAGGCGGTAACTTCCTTGAATATCTGAACGTTCTTACCGGCGGCGCGCTGTCTAAGGCGACGATTTTCTCATTGTCGATAACGCCTTATATCAACGCTTCGATCATTATGCAGCTTCTGACATATGCTATTCCGCCGTTGGAAAGACTTCAGAGCGAGGGCGAGGAGGGACGCAAGCGCATCAATCAGATAACCGCTATCGTTTCACTGGGACTCTCAATATTCATGTCTATCGCTTATTATTTTACCTTGAAAAACATGGGAGCAGTTGAATATACCGAAGGCTTCCAGGGCGTTTTCGCTGCGGTGGTTATATCGGCTTGCTTCGTTGCCGGAGCAATGCTGGTTGTTTGGATGGGAAACAGAATCAATGATAAGGGTATCGGTAACGGTATCTCAATGATTCTTTTCGCCGGTATCGTTGCAAGATTTCCGACTGATGTCGGAACCCTTGTTTCACTTACTAAGGAAACCCCTTCCAAGTATCTATTCGTTTCGATTGCAATTGCAATAGTATTTATTGTTATGATCGGATTCGTAGTATTCATGAACGAATCTGAAAGAAGGATTCCGATTCAGTATGCAAAGAGAGTTGTCGGAAGAAAGCAGTACGGCGGTCAGAGCACTCACATTCCTGTAAAGGTATGCATGAGCGGCGTTATGCCGATTATCTTCGCTATGGCTTTCATGTCGCTTCCGAGCACAATAGGTATGTTTAAAGCGCCGTATGCAAATCCTGAAGGATTCTGGCAGAGCTTTTACAATGGATTCCTTAATTTTTTTAGTACGCAATCATTTTCATATGCTATTCTCTATTTCATTTTGATTATCGCGTTCAACTATTTTTACGTTTCAATGCAGTATAATCCTATAGAAATAGCTAACCAATTAAGACAGAATAACGGCGGCATACCGGGAATAAGACCGGGCAAGCCGACATCTGATTATATTCAGAGAGTTTTGTCAAAGATTACATTAGTCGGAGCCTTTTTCCTTGGTATAATCGCGATCTTCCCGATATTCCTCGGAATGGCTGACGAAAACCTAAGAAGCCTTTCAATGGGCGGTACAACGATGCTTATCGTGGTAAGCGTTGCGCTTGAAACGGTTCGTACACTTGAATCACAGTTGATGATGCGTCATCACAAGGGATTCCTTGAATAAGAGGAGGTCAAAGATGAATCTAATTTTGTTGGGTGCTCCGGGTGCCGGAAAGGGAACGCAGGCTGAGGTTATTTCTGAAGCTAAAAAAATCCCTCAGATCTCGACTGGAAATATTCTGAGAGAAGCTGTTAAAAACGGTACGGAATACGGTCTTAAAGCAAAGGCCGCTATGGAGAGCGGTTCACTGGTTTCCGACGACGTAGTTATCGGAATTTTAAAGGACAGAATCGCTGAGGACGACTGCAAAAACGGTTTTATCCTTGACGGTTTCCCGAGAACTGTTCCGCAGGCGGAGGCTCTCGAGGCTATGGGCGTTAAAATTGACAAGGTAATCGAGATATTTGTTCCGGATGAAACAATCCAGAAAAGGCTTTCAGGAAGAAGAGTATGCGAAGACTGCGGCGCGTCGTATCATACTGAATTCAAGCCCTCAAAGGCAGAAGGAAAATGTGATAAATGCGGCGGTAACACAGTATTGCGCAAGGATGATCATCCTGATACGGTTATCGAGCGTTTAAAGGTATATCATGAGCAGACCGCGCCTCTTAAGGATTTTTATGAAAAACGCGGAAAGCTTGAAACCGTCGTAGGCCAGGAGGATGTTGCCGATACCTCTAAGCTGACGCTGAAAGCTGTTGAGGCATGATATGGTTAGCATAAAATCCAGCACTGATTTAGCTAAAATGCGGGAGGCCGGTCAAATAGCCGGCAGAGCGCTGAAGCTGGCCGGCGAATCTATAAAGGCAGGCATGACTACAAAGGCGCTTGATAAAATAATCCATGATTTTATAGTCGGCTGCGGAGCCATACCGTCGTTTTTAAATTACGGCGGATTTCCGGGCAGCGCCTGCATATCAATTAATAACGAGGTTATTCACGGTATTCCGAGTCATAAAAAGCGAATTGCCGAAGGCGACATAGTAAGCGTCGACGTTGGAGCGTTTTATAACGGTTTTCACGGAGACACTTGCGCTACGTTTGCAGTTGGAAAAATATCGGAAGAAGCTAAAGAGCTTTTGAAGGTTACGGAGGAAAGTCTGTACGAGGGTATCAGGGCTGCTCAGGTCGGCGCAAGACTGGGCGATGTTGGTCACGCAGTCGAAGAATACTGTTCGTCAAGAGGCTATGGAATCGTAAGAAATTACTGCGGACACGGAATAGGCAGGGATCTTCATGAATCGCCTGAGGTTCCGAATTACGGAAAGGAAGGGCATGGACAAAGACTTGTTGCCGGAATGACATTTTGTATAGAGCCTATGATAAATCAGAAAGGCGACGGAATAAAGGTACTCAGGGACGGATGGACTGTTATAACGGAAAGCGGATCTCTTTCGGCTCATTTTGAGCATGCTATTGCGGTAACGCCTTCAGGACCGGTTATCCTGACGCAGCCCTGACGAGGACGGCGAAGTGGATATACAAAAGGGAAGAATCGTAAAAGCGTCGGCGGGAAGAGACGGCGGGAGATATTTTGCAGTAGTCGGTGAAAAGGACGGATTTATCCTTATAGCAGACGGTAAGACCCGCAAGCTGAGTTCGCCGAAACGTAAAAATATCAGACATCTGAAATTCACCGATAAAATAATCGGATTGAATGATATAACCGATAAAGAGCTTAGAAATGTGCTGCGCGTTTATGCCGGCACACCGTAACCTGTATGGGGAGGTAGTTTATTTTGTCTAAGGAAGATCTAATTGAATTAGAGGGTATCGTTGAGGAAGCTTTGCCGAACGCTAATTTCAGGGTGAAGCTGCCTAACGGTCATGTAATTCTCGGGCATGTATCAGGAAAGCTGAGAATGAACTATATAAGAATCGTTCCCGGCGATAAGGTAACGGTTGAAATGTCGCCTTATGACCTGACTAAAGGCAGAATCACTTGGAGAGCCAAGTAATCGGCTCATGAAACCTGAGGCGTTGTGAAAATAATGCTTCTGTAATCTATCAAGGAGGTATTTTCAATGAAAGTCAGACCTTCAGTTAAACCTATTTGCGAAAAGTGCAAGGTTATTAAACGCAAGGGAAAAATAATGGTAATTTGCGAAAATCCAAAGCATAAACAGCGTCAGGGATAATTAAATCCTGACATCTTATTAACGGAGGTGCTATTTATTAATGGCAAGAATTTCTGGTGTTGACCTGCCGAAGGATAAGAGAGTTGAAATCGGCTTGACTTATATTTACGGCATCGGTCGTCAGACTGCTGTAACAATTCTTAAGGAAACAGGAGTTAATCCTGACACAAGAGTTAAGGATTTATCAGAAGAAGACGTAGCTAAGCTGCGTGATTATATTGACAGAAACTGCAATGTTGAGGGCGATCTCAGAAGAGAAGTTGCGCTCAATATCAAAAGACTTGTGGAAATCGGCTGCTACCGCGGCGTTCGTCATCGTAAGGGTCTGCCTGTAAGAGGACAGAGAACAAAGACTAACGCCAGAACACGTAAAGGTCCGGCTAAGACGATTGCAAACAAGAAGAAGTAAGGAGGACATGAACAATGGCACAGCAGAAACCTAAAAAAGTTGCTATCAGACGACGCAGAGAGCGTAAAAACATTGAAAGCGGCGCTGTTCATATTCAGTCCACATTCAATAATACGATTGTAACTATTACAGATACGCAGGGAAATGCTATCTCATGGGCAAGCGCCGGAGGACTTGGCTTCAGAGGCTCAAGAAAATCTACGCCGTTTGCAGCACAGACGGCGGCGGAAACGGCTGCTAAGGCAGCTATGGAGCATGGTCTGAAGATCGTTGAAGTATACGTTAAGGGCCCTGGCTCAGGCAGAGAAGCAGCAATCAGAGCTTTGCAGACTGTCGGTCTGGAAGTAAAAATGATCAAAGACGTTACCCCTATTCCGCATAACGGATGCCGTCCTCCAAAGAGAAGACGTGTCTAATTTACAGGAGGTGTAAACAAATTGGCTATTAACAGAGAACCAATTCTCAAAAGATGCAGATATCTTGGAATCAGCCCGGCAGTTATGGGTATTTCCAAGGAAAGTAACCGTAACCCTAATGCAAATAAGAGGAAGAAAGTTTCAGAATACGGAATGCAGCTCAAGGAAAAGCAGAAGCTTAAGTTCATATACGGCGTTCTGGAAAAGCCTTTTTATCACTATTTCGAAATTGCTGAAAAAATGGAAGGCAAGGCCGGTGAAAACCTTATCACAATTCTTGAATCAAGACTTGATAACGTAGTTTTCAGAATGGGCCTCGCTCTGACAAGAAGAGAAGCAAGACAGCTCGTTACTCACGGTCATTTCAATGTAAACGGCCAGCGCGTTGATATTCCGTCATACAGAGTAAAGGTCGGAGACGTTATTGAGCTTGGCGAAAACAGCAAGAAGAGCGACAAGTTCAAGGAAATCGCCGAAGGAACAAAGGGCAGAGTAATCCCTCTCTGGCTTGAGGCTAACAAGGAGGCTGCGTCAGCAAAGGTTGTACGTATGCCTGTCAAGGATGATCTTGACTATGAGGTTGACGAAACATTTATCGTCGAGCTTTATTCCAAATAATAATATACTTATTATTAGCCTGTTGATTATTGTAGAGATAAAAAGTGATTGCGAAATAGGAGGGTTCTTATGCTTGAAAAAATCGTAAAGCCGGAAATTGATACTGTTGAGCTGAAGAGCGACGGCAAGTACGGTAAATTCGTTTTGGCTCCGCTGGAACGCGGATACGGCATTACACTTGGCAACAGTTTAAGACGTGTATTGCTCTCCTCACTGCCCGGCGTTGCAGTTAATGCTGTCAAAATAGACGGAGTGCACCATGAATTGTCTACAATTCCCGGTGTAAAGGAGGATGTAACAGAAATCATCCTTGCAATAAAGGGACTTACAGCCAAGCTTTACGGCGACGGTCCTAAGGTCGTTTATATTGAAGCCGAAGGCGAATGTGAAGTAACTGCCGGTGATATCAAAACAGACTCTGAGGTCAATATTCTTGATCCGGGAATGCATATCGCAACTCTCGGCAAGGACGCGAAGCTTTATATGGAAATAACTATTGACAGAGGCAGAGGCTATGTTTCTGCTGAACGCAACAAGCAGCAAATGGGCGGTAATATGCCTATTGACGTTATTGCGGTCGATAGTATCTATACTCCTGTTTTGAAGGTAAATTACAAGGTCGAAGACACACGTCTGGGTCAGGTAACTGATTTTGATAAGCTGACGATTGAGGTCTGGACTGACGGAACGATCTCGGCAAAGGAAGCTTTATCACAGGCAGCCAATCTCCTCAACGAGCATCTGAAGCTTTTTGTCGATTTGTCTGAAGAGGCGAATATCGCGGAAGTTCTTGTGGAACAGGATGACAAAGGAAAAGAAAAAATCCTGGAGATGACCATTGAGGAACTTGACTTATCGGTGCGTTCCTTCAATTGTCTGAAGCGCGCCGGAATTAATACCGTTGACGACTTGATCAACAAGTCGGAAGAAGAAATGATGAAGGTTAGAAACCTTGGTAAAAAATCCTTTGATGAGGTTAAAGAAAAGCTTCAATCACTTGGCTTTGACCTTAGCTCAGAAGAGGAATAAAACTGCCGGAAGTCCGCTTAGCGGTTCGTTCCTGTGATTTGTAAAGGAGTGAATTACGATGCCAGGTACAAGAAAGCTTGGAAGAACAACTGATCATAGAAGAGCAATGCTTAGAGCAATGGTTACTTACCTGCTGGAAAATGGACAGATTGAAACAACTGTAACAAGAGCAAAAGAAGTCAGAGCAGTTGCCGAAAAGATGATAACAATCGGTAAAAACAGTGATCTGCATTCAAAACGTCAGGTTTTCGCTTATGTTACTAAGGAAGACGTTGCTAAAAAGGTTTTTGATGAAATTTCACCAAAATATGCAGACAGAAACGGCGGATATACAAGAATCGTGAAGATCGGTCCCCGTCGCGGCGACGCTGCAGAAATGGCGATTATTCAGTTGGTTTGATTTATAAATAAATGTAAAATATATGCTTTCAGCGTGAAGAACAATATGTACTTCACGCTGTTTTTATATATTCTTAATAAAATGATAATCTCTTTAGCTTGACAAATTGTATATATTCATATATAATTATTTTAATACAGCCGTGCAAAAAGGCGGAACGGGAGATCAATTAAAATGGATACAGATTCAATAATCAGAGAAATAAAAAATAGTATGACGGGAGATCCGAAAAAGGACGGTCCTTTTCTGAAAAGTCAATCCGAAAAATATAAGGACGATGAAAACAGCGCCGAAATAAACAGGGAACTTGCAAAGCTGCTTTATCAATGCTCTTACGACGATATGCATAAAACCATAGATAATTTTCTTGCCTCCGAAAATCCAAAGGTAAACGAGAAACTTAAGGAAGTACGGAAAAGATTTGCAAATTTAAACTTTGACAAGGGTATTGAGATATTAAGGGAAATAATCAGAAATAATCTTTTCGCATGGGAGGAGGACGATGATAAGCTATACAAAAGCTTCGGAACTCCGCTAGAACATGCGCTTTATATACAGATTTACAGTCCCGATAAAAAGGTTTGCCCTGTAACATGCGATCTGAGCGGAGTTTATTCTCTGTATGGATTAGGACTTTTTCATAAAAAAAGGTTTACCGAATCTCTTGACGCATTCGGAAAGGCTCTTGACCTTAATCCTGTTGATCCGGAAATTTATCTGAATTACTGCGAGCTGTTAAAGCAGATAAAGCAGCCGGACGAATTAAAAAGCGCCGTAGACAAAATGATGAGGTGCGCGGTGACAAAGGAACAGCTTGGTAAGGGGTATTTTAATTACAGCTATTATTTTTCTGAAAAAAATAAATATGATAAAGCGTCGGCAATGCTTGAAATGAGCCGTATATTTTGTAATGACAAAAAGCTTATAGAAAACGAGCTTAAATATATAGCGGGCTGCACAGGCATAGGAGCTCTTCCGCCTAAGCATAGTAAGGAGCAGCTTCTTGAAATAATGAGATTTGAAAATATTCCGGCGGGACCGTCTGAGCTTGTTATCAATACCGCGTATTATCTTGCAAAGCACAGCCACCAGCAGCTTGATTACGAGATGGCGAAATATTATTATGAAACCGTCTGGGAGCTAACAGAGAGTGACGACGTGAAAGAAATAATTGATGAAATAGACATAACGCTGAGGGATATAAAGGAAAACCGATAAAGAGTAGTAATAATATACAAATAATATGGGCTAATTTTGTTTAACAATTTGCCATAAATTTATTGAATGAATATAAAAAATATGGTATAATGATATTCAAATTATAAACGTTTAAGTTAAAAAGGAGGAATTATATTTTGAAAAAGAAATTTTTCGGAAAGGTATGCGCGGCTGCGGTTGCCTTATCATGCATATTCAATGCTTCTGTAGTACCGTCGTTGGTTACTGCCGAAACCGGCGTGAAGTATGAATTTGAGGACGGCTCTCATCCCAATTCGATTGTTCCGGAAGAGGGCTCTGAAAGATGGCTGGACGGCGCTTCTGGAAATCAGTTCGTTTTTCTTGAAAACGCAGGAGAAACAGCTTCTGTAAACGTAAACGTGGATAAGACCGGAATGTATGACGTTATTATAGGCTTTTCAGCGCCGTATGGACAGAAGATTCATAATCTGTATGTTAACGGAGTTAATCAGGGCCAGTTGGGATTTCCCGAAACAACGTCATGGGATGAACTGAATGCAGGAACAGTAAAGCTTTCCGCGGGTGACAACGTAATTGCCGTAGAGAGTAGCTGGGGTTGGACAAACCTCGATTATCTGCGTATAGAAGAAGCGGTTCTCCCGGATGTTACGGCAAAGGACACTAAGTGCAGCGATCCTCAGGCTACCGAATCCACGCAGAGACTTATGAAATTTTTATCCGATACATACGGAAACTATATTATATCCGGTCAGCAGGAGTATTACGGCACTTCCAGAGAAGATGAATTTAATTATATTAAGGATAAAACAGGTAAACTGCCTGCTATCAAAGGCTTTGACTTCGGCGAAACGTGTCCTCTATATTACTGGGACGCTCAGACGGCAGAACGCGCTATTGACTGGGTAAATAATAAGGGCGGTATCGCTACGGCAAGCTGGCATATTAATGTTCCGGTAACAATGTCGGAATATACATTAGGTTCTACAATGGATTTTTCTAAAACAACCTATTCTGAAAAAACCGATTTTGTAACGGCTAACGTTATGATCGAGGGTACGGTTGAGCATGATTATTTCCTTCTTGCTGTTGAGAATCTTGCAAAATCATTGAAAAAGTGTCAGGATGCAGACGTTCCTATATTATTCAGACCTTTCCATGAGGCAGAAGGCAACGGCGGAGCTGACGGAGCAGGCGCATGGTTCTGGTGGAGTAAGGAAGGCGCTACTACTTATGTTCAGCTCTATAGATATTTATATGATTTACTGACTGAAGAATACGGACTGCATAACCTTATCTGGGAATTCAACAGCTATGTGTATTCCGATGATTCCGCATTATGGTATCCGGGAGCAGAATACGTAGATCTGATAGGCTATGATAAATATAACGCTAAGGACTGGTCTACCGGAAATGTTGCTCCGAATGAAAGCGCTATATCGTCTACCTTTTACGGTTTGCTTAAAATGTATGACAGTTCTAAAATGATCGCTTTAATGGAATGCGATACTATACCGTCAATACAGAATATGATAGACGAAAGCGCCTACTGGCTTTATTTCTGTCCGTGGTACGGCGAGCATATAATGGATAAGAATTATAATAATCCGGAAACTCTTAAAGAAATTTATCAGAGCGAATATTGTATAACCCTTGACGAGCTTCCTGATTTGAAGAACTATCCTATGGAAGGCGTTGATCCGACTGATCCTGAAACAACAGAGCCTACTCAGGAAACGACAGAGCCTGTAACAGAAGCTACTACAGAAGTAACAACTGAAACTACGGCAGAGACAACTACTACACCCAGTTCAGACACTACTACAACCGTTCCTGCTACTGACGCTACTGATGTTACTACTTCAGCTACTGAGCCGTCGGAAAATGTAGTGCCTTCGGGCGTTGAGGCTACAAGATACGGCGACGTCAATATGGACGGCGATGTGAATATTGCGGATGTAGTTGCGCTGAATATGTATCTGCTTAATCCTGAAGTTAATAAAATAAGCGATGTGGCTATGGCTAATTCTGATTGCGTTAAGGACGGAGTTATCAATACTTCTGACAGTCTTACTCTTATGAATTTTGTAGCAATGATAATTGACGAAAGTCAGCTTGGTAAATAAATATAAAAAAGCTGTTCTGCTGGAAAGCAGGACAGCTTTTTAAGCATCTATTCCTAATTTGATTAATATATATTTAAAATTTAGATTTATATTGATTTTATCCGTTTTTTTTCGTATAATATTAACAACAGATTGACTGTTAAACTATTGAAAGGATGAATTGCTATGGGATTTCGTAATGATTTTGTCTGGGGAGCCGCGACGTCTGCTTATCAGATTGAAGGAGGAGCCTATGAGGACGGCAAGGGATTAAATATTTTTGATACGTTTTGCAGTATACCTGGACGTATACTGAATAATGATACCGGTAATACGGCATGCGATCATTATCATCGCTGGAAAGAAGATATTGCTCTTATGAAGCGGATAGGAATTAAGGCTTACCGTTTTTCTCTTAACTGGGCAAGAATTATACCTGATGGAACCGGTAAAACAAATCCCGATGGTATTAAATTCTATAACGCCCTGATAGACGAGCTTTTGAAAAATGACATAGAACCATATATTACTCTTTATCATTGGGATCTGCCGCTTGCTTTGGATAAGCTTGGAGGCTGGAGAAATCCGGATATGATAAAATGGTTTTCGGAATATGCAAGGGTTGTTGCGGAAAACTTTTCAGACAGGGTTAAATATTTTATGACAATCAATGAGCCGCAGGTTATTATCGGACTTGGTTATCAGCAGGGTACGATAGCGCCCGGTTTGAGGCTTACTACTCCGGAGGCTCTTGAGGTATCTCATATTCTTTTAAAAACTCACGGCGCCGCCGTTGTAACCTTAAGAACTTTTGCAAAACAGCCTATAAAGATAGGCTATGCGCCTTGCGGAAATATGAATATTCCCGCTAGTCAGAAGCCTGAGGATATTGAGGCGGCAAGACGTTCAATGTTTGAAATACCGTCCGCAGAGTCGGCTCCCGGAAGCACTGTTTGGTTCAACGATCCTATCTTGCTCGGCAGATATCCTGAGCAGGGATTGAGTATCTGCGAGCAATATATGCCTAAAATAACTGAAACTGATATGAAGCTTATAAGCCAGCCTATAGATTTCCTCGGACATAATATTTACTGGGGGCACATTGTTGCTGCCGAAGGCGGAAATCCCAGAATAATCAGTGATCCGGGCGGATTCAGAAGACCTCCTTATAAATGGCCTGTAACAAACGATTGTATTTATTGGGGAACAAGATTCTTATATGAAAGATATAAAACGCCGATTTATATAACTGAAAACGGAAAATCATGTCAGGATATAGTCGATAAGGACGGAAAAATACATGACAAGGAGAGAATAGATTATCTAAACGGGTATCTTTCAGGTCTTAAAAAGGCATATATGGAAGGAGTAGATATAAGAGGCTATTTCCAGTGGTCGTTATTGGATAATTTTGAGTGGGCATATGGCTATTCAGAACGCTTCGGACTAATATATGTTAATTATGAAACGCAGGAACGAATTTTAAAGGATTCTGCTTATCGTTACAGTGAAATAATCCGCGGAAACGGAGAGGACCTGTAAATATAAATCTAATTTACACATGAAACTAAGGTTTGCTGTCTGATAATGTTGAGATAACTGACAGTTAAAAAGAAAGCTCCTCCTATGGCATTAATCCGCCATAGGAGGAGCTTTTATTTGTCCTCTAATTCCTTAAGAGCATTTATTTCATCACGGTTGAGCTTTATTTCAGAGTCCTTAATAACCTTAACGTCGTCGCGGTTTACATAAACCGGAACGTCGCTCTTTTCCGGATTTATTTTAAGTCTTCCGGTTATAAGGTTTACCTCTTCCACATATCCCCGGCATTCCGGTGTTTTTACAAAGGCTCCTACCTTAGGGGTGATTTTCAGCAGCTCCTCGTATGCTGACTGCTCGTTTTTCAGACAGCACATAAGGCGTCCGCAGGTTCCGGATATTTTGGTGGGGTTAAGTGAAAGTCCCTGCTCTTTAGCCATTTTTATAGATACCGGCTGAAATTCTCCCATATAACCTCGGCAGCAGAATTCACGACCGCAGATACCAAGTCCGCCTAATATCTTGGCTTCGTCCCTTACGCCTATCTGGCGCAGCTCTATACGAGTTTTAAAAATTGAAGCAAGATCCTTTACAAGCTCGCGGAAGTCTACGCGGTTTTCTGCGGTAAAATAAAATAATATCTTATTATTATCAAAAGTACATTCAACGTCGACTAAATGCATATTGAGCTTACGAAAAGCTATTTTGTCTTCGCATATACTGAAAGCTTCTTTTTCCTTTTGCTTGTTTTTCTCAACAATTATCATATCGGCGTCGGAGGCTTTTCTTATTACGTCCTTTAAAGGAGGAACAATGGCGGAATCCTCGACAAATCTGTTTTCTATTACAACGTCTCCGCATTCAACTCCTCTTGCAGTTTCTACAATAGCCTTATCGTTAAGGCTGAATTTTTGATTATTCGGAGAAAAATAATAAACCTTTCCTCCTTTTTTAAAACGAATTCCGATTATTTCAGTCATTATATTCTCGATTCGCCGCATGAATACAATGCGGTCCGCATTTACGGAGAGCGGTTCACCGTATTTTAATAACTCAATATATCACCGCATAGCCCGGACATAATCAGAGAGCTGTTAACGTTAGCTCTGAAATCGTCCGCCGCTTCTGCGATTGCGTTATGTATTTTTTCAGCCGAGGCAGCGGATATACGCTCGCTTAGAAGCATAGAAGCCTTAGGACAGCAACCTATACACTCCTCAGAACCTGATATTTGAACGACTGCCGCGTCTCTTATAACTCTGTCAAGCATTTCCAAAAAGGTTACGGCGTTTTTTCTGTCCTTTAAAATATCTGAGGACAGCGTAACTAAAAGACTGTAGGCGTCTCTGTTAATTATACTATCCGTAGCTTTTTTTGTCAACGACGCTATCGTCTGAAGGTCTTCATTTTCCAGGTATTTTACGGACATTCCTATATTTCCGCCGAATATACTAAGCGCCTTGGAAATCTGATTACTGTCGAAGCCTTTAAACGCAAGAGCCGCGGCGCATTCGTCACGGCTGCACGGCGACGCCGCAAGTGAAATCACTCTTGAAAGAATTGTCGGCAGAAACGAATCTCGTGATTTAACGGTAAAAATAAAGTAAACAAATTCCGGCGGCTCCTCTATGACCTTAAGAAGAGAATTCTGAGCAGGTATCTGAATATTATCGGCGTCGGCAAATAAATATATTTTTTTATCTGAATCGTTTGGTTTAATTATAGCGTCCGCACAGATTTTGCGGCAGGTTTCAACGGTATATGTCATAAGCTTTCCGCTTTGCTCCGGAATTATTAGGTCCGAATGTATTCCCTTCGTTACGTTAATACAGGACCGGCATTTTCCGCATGGTCTGCTCTGACGCTTTTCGCACAGGAGCGTTTTGGCAATATATCTTGCTATAGTTTTTTTCCCGAGACCTGTTTCGCCGTGAATAACAAAGCCGTGGGGAAGCCTGCCGCTATCTATCATAGCCTCGATTGTTTCTAAGACAAATCTGTTTCCGTATATTTTATTCATACCTTTTCAAATCGTTCAACGTCGGTAATAAAAATAGTAGCGCCGCCGACTGATACTTCAACAGGAAAAGAGGTGTATGTACCTATTCCGTATGCGGCTGCCGACGGAACAAACTGCTTTCTTTTGTGACTTTTATCTTTGATAATTTCAACGACCTCATCGACCTTTTCATCTTCTGTACAGATTAAAAAGGTAGTGTTGCCTGCGCTTAGAAATCCTCCGGTAGAGGCGAGCTTGGTCGCAAAAAAGCCTTTTTTGGTAAGAGATTTCGCTACCGACTGGCTGTCGTCTCCGTTTACTACTGCAAATATAAGTTTCATAATGATTCTCCGTTCTGCCGCCTTAAATTAGCGCTGACAGACGCTTGCTGCATCGGTTTTATAAAAATTCAGGCCGGCGGCTGGCCCGCTTAGTAACGGTTTGCGTTTAAAGCTATTGTTCGTATTTTATATATTCATTTTACCACATTTACTTTTAAAATACCATACCTTTTGAAAATTTTAATACAATTTTCAGTTATGATTTCTCCGCTTACTGCAATAGGCACGGCGGGCGGGCAAGGAACGTTTACTCCTGCGCAGATTCTTCCTTCGCTTTCTTCGGTAGAGATGGTTTCATAATCTGTTAAAACGGCGTTTCTTATGGTCGTTGCGGCTATAGGCTCCGGAAAGCTTACCGCTTCCGTATTAAGAGGCGGTTCGGGAATACACTTTTCAAGTATATCCGCGGTTAAATTAATTTCCGCTTCTGTATTAACGGGTGAAAATAATAATACAATGCAGTCGTTGTCCGCATATTCACATTCTATATTGTATTTTCGCAGTTGCTTTGCAAGATTTATTCCGTTGCAGATAAGCGTTAAATGAAACGGCTCTCCTTCATAAATTCGATATTTATGACTTAGCCTTTTACGAAGCGAAGTAAGAGCCGTTAAACGGCTTTTAATATCGTTATCAAGTCCTTCGGCTATATATTCGGCGCATAGATCAAGGGAGGCCATAATAAGATAGCTTGGACTTGTCGAGCCGAAAAGAGACATGGCCTGCTTTGCCTTATCCTTATAAATCGGATTTACTATATGAAGATAAGCGCCGCCTGTAAGAGCGGGAAGCATTTTATGAGCGGAATCACAGCAAAGGTCTGCGCCGAGCTGAGCCGGATGCATACCAAGAGCTGTCGTATGCGCTCCGTGAGCGTTGTCAACGAGCAAAACGGCATTATATCTGCGGCAAAGAGCCGCTATTTTACTGATATCGGCAGTTTTACCTAAATAATCAGGAGACGTTAGATAAATGCATGCGTTTTTTTCTTTTTTCAAAAGTTCTTCCGCCTTATCATAGGGAAAATCTCCTGAAAGAATACTTCCGTAATAATCCGGAAAAATCCATAGGGGCTGAATATCAAGGAGAGCGCAGGCGGCGATAAAGCTTCTGTGAACGTTTCTTACAGCTATAACCTCTCTCTTCTCCTGTTTCATCAGCCAAAGCATCGCCTGTATGCATAGAGTAGAACCTCCCGCGCTGTAGCAGGTTCCGGCAGTTTTGTAAAGCTTAGAAGTGTTGTTTTCGCTCTCTTCGATTATACCGTCCGCTTCAAAAAGACTGTCCGCGTCTTTTATTTCCGTTATATCAAATTCATAGGACGGAAGCTCTGATAAGCGCTTGCCCTTATGGCCCGGCATATGCAGTCTTAACGCTTTTGAATCAGAATATTTTTTTAAAAAATCATAAATCGGCGTATTCATAATAATTCCTTAAATAAAATAATATTTTAAGTATTTATAGATTTTATCTCTTGCCCTTTTAATAGTACGGGAAACTGTTGACGGGGCAATTTCAAGCTTGTCGGCAATTTCCGACACGCCAAGTCCACTATAATAGTATAGCATAATTATTTCTCTTTGTCTTGGCGTTAAATCGTTTTTTATGATCTTTGCCATAGTTTTTTTTACTTTTGCCGTCAGCTCAGAATTTGTTTCAGCATCCTCCGCAAAAGAAAGCTCGGCAATTTTGCTGTCAAATTCAAGAGCGTCCATTGAAACTCTTTTCATTCCTTATCCTCCGGTATGTTTTAATATTATAGATTTTTAGGCATCTTGAATAGGATTAAATAAAAACAACTATCAGAACATTTGTTCTAACATATAGTATATACCTTTTTTTGTTATTTGTCAAGTTCTATTTGTAAAAAAAATCCATAAAATTATAATATGATATTATTATAAAGGAGTTAAAAAATGAAATTAATGTTAATAAATAAGGATAATCCGCTTCCGAAGGACTATAAACCGGAGCTTCAGGAGGTATGCGAGGGATATTTTATGGAGGCGCATGCCGCTTGCGCTATGAAAAAAATGCTCTGCGCCGCATTAAGGGACGGAATTCGGCTTCGTGTGTTTTCAGCTTACAGAAGTATATCATACCAAAAGGGACTGTTTAATGAAAACGTTGACAGGTACATGCTTTCGGGAATGAGCTATGAGGAGGCATACGCCAAAACCGCCAAGAGCATAGCGATACCCGGTCAGAGCGAGCATAATGCCGGTCTTGCCGCTGATATATCCACTGTTGACTGGGTTGGAGAAATAACAGAGGAATTTGAGAATACCCCGGAATTCAGATGGCTGTGTAAAAATTCCTATCATTTTGGATATATTTTAAGGTATCCAAAAAATAAAACTCATATAACAGAAATTACATATGAGCCGTGGCACTATCGTTATGTAGGAAAGGTTCATGCCGGCTGTATAACGAGAATGGGCTTGACTCTTGAGGAATATTTTCAAAGACAGCGCTGCGGTGTTTAAACGGTGAATAAATTGTGTAAATTTCGTGAAAAGACTTGATTTTTTCGTAAAATATTATTATAATGTAATTAGCACTCAAATAAGTAGAGTGCTAATTTTTATAAAATTTAACGGAGTTGATAAAAATGCAGACAAAGGAATTCAAGGCCGAGTCTAAAAGATTACTTGACCTGATGATCAATTCGATTTATACACATAAGGAAATTTTTCTGAGGGAGCTTATATCTAATGCCAGCGACGCTATTGATAAGCTTTATTTCAGGTCGCTTACAGACGATAAGGTGGGCGTGAAAAAGGATGAATTTGAAATAAAAATAAGCGTTGACAAGGATTCAAGAACAATCGTTATATCCGATAACGGTATAGGAATGACGGCCGAGGAGCTTGAAAACAATCTTGGTACAATTGCAAACAGCGGATCCTTCAAATTCAAAAACGAGAATAAGCTGGAAGAGGACGTTGATATTATCGGACAGTTCGGCGTCGGTTTTTATTCTGCGTTTATGGTTGCTAAGGAGGTAACGGTTAGAACAAAGGCATACGGCGGCGACAAGGCTTACGAATGGATTTCTGAGGGCGCTGACGGCTATCAGATAGGCGAATGCGATAAGGATACAGTCGGAACAGAAATAACGCTGAAGCTCAAAGACGATACGGACGATGAGAAATACAGCGAGTTTCTGGAGCAATACAGAATTCAGTCGCTTGTCAAAAAGTATTCGGATTATATAAGATTTCCAATAAAGATGGATATGTCAAAGAGCAGGCTGAAAGAGGGTACTGAAAACGAATATGAGGATTATATCGAAACTGAAACTCTAAACAGCATGGTTCCTATTTGGCGCAAAAATAAAAGCGAGCTAAAGGACGAGGATTATAATTCGTTTTATAAAGAAAAATTTTTCGATTATACAGATCCTCTTCTTCATATCCATACTAAAACAGAGGGAACGGCGACATATAACGCGCTTCTTTATATACCCTCCAAGGCGCCTTATGATTATTACTCAAAGGATTATGAAAAGGGACTTCAGCTTTATTCAAGCGGAGTGCTGATTATGGATAAATGCGCCGATCTGCTGCCTGATCATTTCAGCTTTGTAAAGGGACTTGTTGATTCGGAGGATCTGTCTCTCAATATATCCAGAGAGATGCTCCAGCACGACAGACAGCTCAAGCTTATAGCAAAGAGTCTTGAAAGAACTATTAAGAACGAGCTTATAAAGCTTTTGAAGAATGACCGTGAAAAGTATGAGGAATTTTATAAGGCGTTCGGCTTACAGCTTAAATTCGGAGTTTATAATAATTACGGCATGGACAAGGATTCTGTCAAGGATCTGATTATGTTTTATTCTTCCGGCGAAAAGAAGCTGGTGACGCTTGATGAGTACGTTGACAGAATGAAGGAAGATCAGAAATATATATATTATGCTTGCGGAGAGTCTGTTGCAAGAATAGATTCGCTTCCTCAGACAGAGCTTGTAAAGGACAAGGGCTTTGAAATTCTGTATTTTACAGATAACGTTGACGAATTTGCAATCAAAATGCTTATGAACTTTAAGGAAAAGGAATTCAAGTCCGTTTCAGCGGGCGACTTGGATATTGATACGCCTGAAGAAAAGGAAGAAATCAAGGCTAAGGAAGAGGACGCAAAGGAGCTTTTCAAATTCATGGAGGAGAAGCTGGTTGGCAAGGTTAAGACGGTGCGGCTTTCAAAGCGTCTGAAAACTCACCCCGTATGCCTGACAAGCGACGGCGAGCTTTCAGTTGAAATGGAAAAGGTTTTAAACGCTATGCCTAACGATCAGAAGGTTAAAGCTGATAAGGTTCTTGAAATAAACCCTGAGCATCAGGTTTTTGAAACGCTTAAAAACATTTACGGAAAAGACAATGATAGGCTGGAAAAATATTGCAGACTGCTTTATAATCAGGCTCTTATGATTGAGGGACTTCCGGTTGAGGATCCTGTTGAATTTTCTAATTTGGTATGTGAGCTTATGGTATAATTTAAACAGAATAATATAAGAAGGGACGCTTTATAAAACAGCGTCCCTTCTTATATTAAAAAACCGCGGACATTTTAATGCCGCGGTTTCTTTTTTACTGATTGAATATTTCTTTGAATTTATCGAAAAACGACTGTCTTTTAGTATAGTGTTTATCAGTGGAGCTTTCACTCATCGTTTTTTCATAGTTTTTAAGGGCTTCCTTCTGCTTTTTATTGAGGTTTTTCGGAACCTCGATATTGACCTTTACATATTGATCCCCTCTGTCTGAACGTCTTAGCTTTTTGACGCCTTTGCCTTTCAAACGGAAAACCGTTCCGGTTTGAGTACCCTCCGCAATAGTGTATTTAACCTTTCCGTCAATAGTAGGCACCGTTATTTCATCGCCCAGCACCGCTTGTGTGTAAGTAATAGGTATTTCACAGTGTACGTCGTATCCGTCCCTTACGAAAATCGGATGAGGTCTTACTGAAATAACCACGTTAAGATCTCCGGAAGGTCCGCCGTTCAAGCCGCTGTCGCCCTGTCCTCCAACGCGAAGTATCTGTCCGTCGTCAATACCGGCGGGAATCTCAACGCTGATATTCTTTTCCACGCGGATTCTTGCCGTTCCTCCGCACCTTGAGCACGGAGAGCCTATAATCTTTCCTTTACCTCCGCATTTTGTGCAAGTTCTTGTATTTGTGATTCTGCCGAACGGAGTAGCCTGTGTTATGTTGACGGTTCCGCTTCCGTTACATTCGGGACAAGTCTGAGGGGATGTTCCTTTTTTTGCGCCGGTGCCCCCGCATTCCGAGCATTGTTCCATGTGATTGATCTTTATATCCTGCTTTTTGCCGGTGCAGGCCTCCATAAAGCTTATATTGATGTTAGCGGTTATATCTCCGCCTCTTCTTGGAGCGTTTACGCTTGAACGTCCTGATCTTCTCGCGGAGCCGCCGCCGAATATACCGCCGAATATATCCTCAAAGATATCGCCCATATCTCCAAATCCGCCGCCGTTGAATCCGCCTGTAAAGCCTCCGCCTCCATAATTAGGATCAACTCCGGCATGACCGAACTGATCGTATTTCTGTCTTTTTTCCGGATCGGATAGTATTTCGTACGCTTTATTTATTTCCTTGAATTTTTCTTCGCATTCCTTATCGTCCGGATGCAGGTCGGGGTGGTATTGCCTTGCCATTTTTTTAAAGGCTTTTTTTATTTCATCGTCTGATGCTCCCTTTTTTAACCCCAGCACCTCGTAATAATCTCTTTCATCAGCCATTCTGACCACACCTTTCCGGCCTTCTTAAAAGCCCATGGGTAAATTCTTGTCATGATACGACCGAAACCGTATCAGTATTGCCGGAATACCAGCCATAATCCGGCGTTAGTTAATGTCCTCAATATACAGCTTTCGGGCGGACATTTTTTATCCGCCCTGAAAGTATTTGTTTCAATAAATTTATGCTTCTGTATAATCTGCGTCAACTACTCCGTCGTCGCCTGAATTGTTTTCTGCCGCAGCGCCTGCCGCCTGCTGGGCAGCCGCCTGTTCTTCAGGACTTGCATTCTGATAAACCTTTGCGGCAAGTTCACCGAACGCCTTCTGGAGCTCCTCTGTCTTTGCCTTTATATCGGCGGTGTCGCTGCCCTTCAGGGCTTCCTTAAGCGCTTCGCACTTAGCTTCTATAGGCGCCTTTTCTTCGGAAGTAACCTTGTCGCCGAAATCCTTAAGCGCCTTTTCGCACTGGAATACATAATTTTCAGCGTTGTTCTTCGTATCTACTTCTTCTCTCTTCTTTTTATCTTCCTCGGCGAACATTTCGGCGTCTCTGACAGCCTTGTCAATATCGTCCTTAGACATGTTTGTAGAAGAGGTAATAGTAATGTTCTGCTCTTTTCCAGTACCCTTATCCTTAGCCGAAACATGAACGATACCGTTTGCGTCAATATCAAAAGTAACCTCGATCTGCGGGATTCCCCTCGGAGCCGGAGCTATACCGTCAAGACGGAAGGTACCTAAAAGCTTATTGTCCTTTGCGAATTCACGTTCGCCCTGCAGTACGTTAATGTCAACAGCGGTCTGGTTATCTGCATAGGTTGAGAAAACCTGAGTCTGCTTTGTAGGAATAGTCGTATTTCTCTTGATCATAGGAGTGCTTACGCCGCCTGCGGTTTCGATTCCGAGTGTAAGCGGTGTAACGTCCAGAAGAAGAAGCCCCTCTTTAACGTCGCCTCCGAGAACGCCGCCCTGATAAGCCGCGCCGAGAGCTACGCATTCGTCAGGATTTATTCCCTTAAACGGTTCCTTGCCCATATAATTCTTAACAGCGTCCTGTACAGCCGGAATTCTTGAAGAACCGCCGACCATAAGAACCTTATGCAGCTCGCTGGCTGATAGTCCGCTGTCAGAGAGAGCCTGCTTTACCGGTCCCATTGTAGCCTGAACAAGATCAGCGGTCAGCTCATTGAATTTAGCCTGCGTCAAAGTCAGGTCAAGATGCTTTGGACCTGTTGCGTCGGCTGTAATAAACGGTAGATTAATCTGTGAGGTAGGAGTAGACGAAAGCTCTATTTTAGCCTTTTCTGCCGCTTCCTTCAATCTCTGCATAGCCATTTTATCGTTTGAAAGATCTATTCCCTCAGCCTTCTTAAATTCCGAGGTCATCCAATCTATAATTCTCTGGTCGAAATCGTCGCCGCCGAGGTGGTTGTTTCCGGCAGTTGCAAGTACTTCCGTTACGCCGTCTCCCATTTCAATGATAGATACGTCGAATGTACCGCCGCCGAGGTCGTAAACCATTATCTTCTGATCCTCTTCCTTGTCTATTCCATAGGAAAGAGCCGCTGCGGTAGGCTCGTTAATAATTCTCTTAACGGTAAGACCGGCAATCTGACCGGCGTCTTTAGTAGCCTGACGCTGGGAGTCCGTAAAATATGCGGGAACGGTTATAACGGCCTCCGTTACTTTTTCGCCAAGATAAGCCTCGGCGTCAGATTTAAGCTTCTGAAGTATCATAGCCGAAATTTCCTGAGGCGTGTATGATTTGCCGTCAATATCAACCTTATGGTCAGAACCCATATGGCGTTTGATTGAGATGACTGTTTTTTCCGGGTTTGTTACAGCCTGACGCTTTGCTACCTGACCTATAAGTCTTTCACCTGTTTTTGAGAACGCTACTACCGACGGAGTAGTTCTTGCACCTTCGGAATTAGGGATTACAACGGCGTTTCCGCCTTCCATTACAGCTACGCATGAATTTGTAGTGCCTAAGTCAATACCTATAATTTTTCCCATAATAAATCTTCCTTTCTGTATACCCTTTAATCAGTTTGCAACCGCCACAACCGCATGACGGATAACCTTGTCGTTAAGCATGTAGCCCTTTTGGAAAACCTCGCATACTATGTTGTCGCCGAAGTTTTCGTCCTCTGTCTGTTTGATAGCGTTGTGAAGATTAGGATTGAATTCATTTCCAAGCGCCTCCATTTCCTTAACTCCTATTTTATCAAGAGATTCTATAAACTGATTATAGATCATTTTCATGCCGTTTTTAAAGGATTCGTCCGTACATTCGGCTTCAATGGCTCTTTCAAAGCTGTCAAGCACCGGAAGAAATTCCGCCACGCATTTTATTGTCGAATCGCTGAATATTTCAAGCTTTTCCTTTGACGTGCGCTTTCTGTAGTTGTCGTATTCAGCGCAAAGACGTAGATATTTGTCGTCGCATTCGCCGAGCTTTTTTTCATTTTCCTCGATTTTTTCCTTAAGCTCTTCTATTTCCTGTTTCATTTTTTCGGCGTCTCCGGAGCCGACCGGTATATCTATTTCCATATCCTTAGCCGGTTCCTTTTTATTTTTATCCTTATGCTTTTCTTCACTCATCTTCGTCTTCCTTTCCGTCGGTTTCCGTATCCTCTGAAATAAGATCGGAAATTTTCTGTGTAAAATATTCTATATAAGGTATTATCTTTGCGTAATCAAGTCTCATTGGACCTATAACGCCGAGAGCTCCGGCTGTTTTGTCGCCCTTCTGATAATTGGACACTATCATGCTTGAATTGCCTATTACAAATCCGTCGCTTTCCTGGCTGAACATAACGTGTATTCCGTTGAATGATTCATTAAGCAAACTTTCAAGTTCCTCATGATGGTCCATAAACTTTACAATTTCCATTGTGTTAAGCTCGTCGCAGGAAAGAAGGTTTTTTGTTCCGCTAACCGTCAGTTCCTTATGGAGAAGATCTTTTGAAAGCTCGTATATTCCCTCAACCAGAGGGGACAGCGTCAGCATGTAGGTTCCGAGCGCTTCGACAAGCTTTGCAAGCATTTCGTCAGAAAGCTCTGAAACTGAAACCCCCATAAGATTTTCTTCAATGTAATTCGTCAGAAACTCAAGCTGTTCATTTGTAAGATCAAATTCAAGCCTGCATGCCTTGTTTTTAATGCTTCCGTTGGAGGTTATCAATAAAATGACATATAGTCTTTTTCCGGTGGGTATTATTTCCACCTTAGAAATCACTGAAAACTTAGGAGCGGAATTTGCGGCGACCGCCGCGCATTTTGTAAGCTCTGCAAGAGCAGTCGTAGCGCTTTCGATTATCAGTTCCTCGGTCAAAGCGCCCTTTTCCTCAAGCATGCAGTCCAAACGCCTTTTTTCGTCCTCCGGGAGCGAATTGCATTTCATTATTTTGTCGATATAAAGCCTGTAGCCGCTGAACGTTGGGATACGGCCTGCCGACGTATGCGGCTGTTCAAGATATCCCATCTGTTCCAACACTGCCATATCGTTTCTTACTGTTGCAGCAGAAACTGTAATATCCGGAAGTGATGCTATCGCTTTTGAACCTACCGGTTCTCCCGTCATAACATACTCGTCAATGACAGCGGCTAATATTTTAAGCTTTCTGTCATCCACTACTCCTTCCTCCTTTACTGCTGGCAGATGTTATTTATGAGTGTTAGCACTCGATGTCTATGAGTGCTAAATATAATTTATCACTATTATAGACGAAAGTCAAGAGAATTATTCATTTTTGTATAGTTAAACAAAACGCGGCTAAAAACAAGTATGTTTTATGAGCATTTTTACCTTTGCCTTATAATTCTTGCTTCTCCGGAATGAAGGGTTTCCTCATTGCCGTCGTCATATCTTACAATCAGACCGGCATTGTCGCTTATTCCTATTGCAGTCGCCATGCGTTCTGAATTGAATTTTGACACTGCAATCCGTTTTCCTAAAATAAACGAGCGTCTGCGGTATTCATTAAGAAAATTACGTTTTTCCATATTGGACATATATAAATCAATATTTTTAAGTATTTCTGCTATAAGACGGCATCTGTCGGGGATATTTCCGGTTTCGTCCTCGATTGAAGTGGCTATTTCTGAAAGCTGCTGCGAAAACGAATTTTTGACGCTTTTTAAATTTATACCGATTCCTGCAACCGCATAATCAAGTCTGCCGTTTTCAAAATTGAGCGACGCTTCCGTCAAAATGCCGCATATTTTTTTTTCTCCGAGAAAAAGATCGTTTACCCATTTTATCTTAACGTCCGTAGAGCAAACGCGGTCAATCGCTTCTGCCGTCGCTACGGCAATACATGAGGTTATAAGCTGGCTTGATTCCATGTCTGTTTGCGGACGCAGCACTACGCTCATATAAATACTTCCGCCTGACGGCGAGTAGAAGCTTCTTCCCATTCTTCCCTTTCCGGCAGTTTGAGTTTCTGCTGTTACGAGAGCGCCGTTCTCCGCGCCGGAGGCGGCGAGGTATTTTGCATAATTATTGGTTGAATCTATTGAATCGAAAATAAAAATTTTTCGGTTATCTCCTTTAGGAAGATACTTTCTTATAACGGTTTCATTTAATACGGAAACGCTTGAATTCAGAAAATATCCTCTGTTTGGGACTGCCTTTATATCAAATCCTTCCGCCTGAAGAGCCTTGACTGATTTCCATACCGCGTTTCTCGAAACTCCGAGCTTTTCAGCAAGCTCTCCTCCTGAAAGGTGATCTTTACAGTCGAGCAGAGCTAAAAGTACGTTATTCTTAGTTGTCATATAAAAATCTCCGTTTCTTGTTTTTGCGCGCTTTAAGCAATGCGCACCGATTTGTTTTTTCCGCATACATTAATATAGCACAAAAAAATAAGAATAACAAGTATGTCATAAAATGAAAGGAGCGGCAATGGACGTACATAGTTTAATACAGGATCTGATGCTTGTATCAGCCGTTTCGGTAGACGCGCTGATAGCGGCCTTTTCTTACGGAGCCGGAAGGATCAGGATTCCGGCGTATTCCGCGTTTATTATAAGCTTTATATGCTCGCTTATTCTAACTGCTTCAATAATACTTTCCTCTCTTCTCGGAGGAATGATACCCGATAGGCTTTGCCGTGCGGCGGGCGCGGGGCTGCTTACCGTTATGGGGACCGTTTCGCTTTTTCAGAATATGCTTAAAAACGCCCTTCGCAAGCGTCAGGGGGAGGGAGGGCTGAAATTTAGTTTTTTCAATATAGACTTTGTAATTTGCGTTTATCTCGACGAAACTAAAGCGGACTGCGACAGTTCCAAAACGCTGTCCGCTAAGGAGGCGGTAACACTGGCTTTAGCCCTTTCGGCAGACTCCCTTGCAAGCGGCTTCGGAGCCGGACTTGGCGGCGCCAATATAATAAGAATAGCCCTGATAAGCCTTGCTGTGGGATTGGCTTCTATTGTGGCAGGCAGTTTTTTCGGTCAGAAGGCGGCCTGCAAAAAGCCGCGTCTTTCGTGGCTTTCCGGCGCTATACTTATAATACTGGGACTTTTTAAATATATTTATTAAGTAATAGTTCTTTATTTTGTTAAAATTCGATCTAAACTATTGTAAAATCGGCAGAAATATTGTATAATGTTAATTGCTTATGAAATCGGCGCAGATATGCCGAAATAAAATTCAGGAGGATAAAAATGTCTGATTCATCAGAGATGAGGCTTCGGGCGCAGAAGTCGGAAAGCGGCAGATTCAAGGGTTTTCTTATTTTTCTGCGCGACTGGGCTTTCAAAAACAAAATTTATTTTATCGCATTTTTTATACCGGTCGTAATAATGTACGCCGCATACGTTATATTTAGAGTTTATCCTTTCGGCGATCAGTCGGTTCTGGTGCTTGATTTAAACGGTCAGTATGTATATTATTTTGAAGCCCTGAGAGACGCCTTTTGGAGCGGCGACAAAAGTATTTTATATAATTGGTCCAGAAATCTCTCCGGAGGATTCGCAGGCGTCATAGGATATTATCTCGCAAGTCCCTTCACTCTTATAGTTATGCTTCTGCCAAGGACTATGCTTTTGGGCAGCCTTATGATAATGCAGCTTGTTAAGCTCGGGTCTGCGGCGGTTACCTTCTGTTATTTTATGCAGAAGTCAAAAAAGCTTTCTCCGCTGCATTCTCTGGTGTTTTCATCACTTTATTCCCTCTGCGCTTATGCGGTTATACAGCTTATTGATCCTATGTGGATAGACGGATTGATTTTTCTTCCCCTTATAATTCTCGGTGTGGAATATCTCGTTGATGACGGAAGAAAAATAAATTTTATTATTCCGCTTGCCATAATGCTTGTAGCCAACTTTTATATCGGATATATGATATGTATTTTTACGTTTTTGTATTATCTGTATTACACTATATTCGGATGCGCCAATGCAGGCAAAAAAAATCGCCTATATGAAATCTGGCAGTCGTTTCTGAGGTTTGCTCTGTCCGCAGTTGTAGCGCTTGCATGTGCAGCGTTTATGCTTTTGCCCGTTTATAATGCTTTAAAGCTTGGTAAATTTGATTTTACCCAGCCTGATTTCAGTTATGCCACTCAGTTTTCGCCGCTGGATTTCTTCCCGCAGCTTATGGCGGCTCAGTATGATTCCGTTAACGTACAGGGGCTTCCGGAAATTTACTGCGGTCTTCTTACAGTTGTTCTTGTTCCGCTTTTCTTTTTGAACAAGGAAATAAAAACTTTAAAAAAGGCAGGCTATGCGCTGCTTGCGGGCGTTCTGTTCTTCTGTATGTATATAAGACCTGTAGATATGGTTTGGCATGGCTTCCAGATGCCTAACTGGCTTCCGTTCAGGTATTCGTTTACGTTTTCGTTTGTGTTGCTCTGTATGGCGGCAGAGACCTTTAAAAGCTTAAAGGGTATAAAGCTTACGGCTATAGGCGGTACCCTTGCCGGAATAACAGCTTTTCTGCTGATAACCGAATCGAGAAATATAGAGCATATAGCTTCGAGGGATATTTGGATATGTATCGCGCTGTCGGCGGTTTACTGCGCTTTCATTTTCATAGCAAGAAAAAAGGAAAAAGCGCTTGCGGTTGCAGTGCCTGTAATGATACTTGCCGTGTCCGGAGGCGAGCTTTTGTATAACTGCGTCGACACGTTAAAAGCCGAGGACAAGGAAATAAGTTATTCCGAACGTTCCACATGGTATAATTTTATCGACAACGGAAGAGAGGTTACTCAGAAGCTTTATGATTATGACGATAGCTTCTACCGTGCGGAAAAAACCTTTCACAGAATGATTAACGACAACGCGGCTTTAGGACTCAGAGGCGTCAGTCATTCAAGCTCTGTAATGAACGCTAAGCTTCTTAAATTCCTGGAGGCGATGGGATATTCCACAAGTACGTACTATTCAAGATACGACGGAGCTACCCCTATAACGGATTCCCTGCTTGGCATAAAATATGCAATGGACAGAAATAATAAGGCTGACGTTGGAACTGAAAACTATAAGCGGTTGGTTAATTCAGCATATAATCAGGTGTTTTCCTATGAGTATACTGATGAAAGCGATAAGGAAAGAATAATTGATGTTTATGAAAATCCATATGCTCTTTCAATCGGATATATGGCGGACGAATCAATAACGAATATTCAAAGGTTCGGAAATGATAATACTTTCAACAGCCAGAATATATTGCTCAGTACCTTATCAGGAAATACGGATATTGATCTGACGACCGGACAGTTCAATTCATTCAATGAATATTTTAAGAGGATAGAAGTCAATCCGGAAGATTTTGTTCTTAATAATGTAACGACTTCTCCTTACGGAAATCAGACGATGTATACGGCGGCTGAAAGCGGCGATCCTACTGTGGATATGTTTATAACGGTACCGTCTGATAAGCCTATTTATATATTTTTTAAGACTGAAAATCAGAAAGCTGTAAACTTGTGGTTAAGTCAAACACAGGATGAAAACGGAATGTATACAGATCATGAATTTGTCGGCACCTATTTTGAAAATCATGATTATCATACTCTTGAGCTTGGAACCTTCGAGCCCGGATCCGTTATAAATCTACGTATGACTGTAGCAAATGAGTATACAATAGTAAAGGACTTTTTCTTTTATGAATTTGACGAGGAGCTTTTCGCCGATTCTATAAATACCTTGAAGCAGAATCAGTGGAATATTACAGAGGCCGGCGGCCGACGGATTGAAGGAACAATTACAGCCGGCGAAGGTCAGATAATGATGACAAGCATTCCTTATGAGCCGGGCTGGACGGTTAAGGTCGACGGCAAGAAAACCGAATATATTGAGGTTGCCGAGGCTCTTATAGGAATTAAGCTTGCACCGGGCGAGCATACCGTGGTTATGACTTATACTCCGCCGGGATTAACTTTCGGAATAATAACTTTGATAATCGGAATCGTATGTATTGTATTTATTTACAGATATGACAAAAGAAACAATAAAATTCTGATTGCAAGGTACCGTTCACAGGATATGGCTGAAACAAAGAGTAAAAAATCCGGAAATAAAAAGAAAAAATAATAAATAAGGGGGGCGCTAAAAAGCGTTCCCTATTTTAAATTTAAACAAGGAATTTGCAGACTGCCGTTATACGGCGGAGGAAGGGAGAGAAAACCGATGTCTGAAAAAGCTATGACAATTGTTTATGAGGTAGGTAACAGCCTCTATGTTAATTTAACCAATAAATGTCCCTGTAGCTGTACATTCTGCATAAGGCAGAACGGCGACGGCGCTTATGGCTCTGACAGTCTTTGGCTTGAGCATGAGCCTTCGGCGGAAGAGATTAAAGACGCGCTGAAAAAGGCGGGTTTTAAGAAGTATAATGAAATAATATTCTGCGGATACGGAGAGCCTACCGAGCGTATAGACATTCTTGTTCTTACGGCGGAATTTATAAAGAAAAACGGAGGTCCTCCTGTAAGACTGAATACAAACGGCTTGTCAGACCTTATCAATAAAAAGCCTACGGCTCATATGCTGGAGGGAAGGGTGGATACGGTTTCTATAAGTTTAAACGCAGGCACCATGGAAGAGTATATAAAGGTGACAAGACCGTCTTTTGGAGAAGAAGCGTTTTATGCAATGCAGGAATTTGCTTCTGAATGTAAGAAGTATGTTGATAATGTCGTTTTTACTGTTGTTGACGTTATAGGCGAAGAAGAATTAAACGCGTCCCGTATGCTGGCTGACAAGCTGGGAATTAGGCTTAGAATAAGAAAATATGAAAGCTGATAAATAAAAAGGAACGCATTAAAAGCGAAGCAGTCAATAGTTAGTATACTACTTCACTTTAAAAGCGTTCCTTTTTATTTATTTCCTAAGGCGCTGATTCCTTAAAATCGTATTGATGAAATAATCAAGCTTTCCCTTGTTTCTTTCATTTATTCTGTTGAATTTCTCAAGAAAATCTTTTTCATCTTCTGATAGGTTATTCTTTCCTGATTTTAAATTTGTCAGACCGGCTATGTAGTCGATGGAAACATTATAATACTCCGCAAGATTAATTACCATATGAAATGGAATTTCTCTTTTGCCGGATTCATATCTCTGATATTGAACCTGGCTGGTATTTAAATATGATGCAATTTCCTTCTGAGTTTTATCTGCATCCTCGCGTAAATCTCGTAATCTTTGATAAAAAAACATAACTTCTCACTCCTAAAATTGTCATATTTTTAATATTATATAGCAAACTATATGGTTATATTTGACATTCTAACCGAATGGTGTTATAATTCAATATGCAAACACCGAATAGTTATTAGAACTTTTCGGCTTATTTCAAATCGCTCCGGTAAGCTCCTGAATTATATCATCATCAAAAATTAAGACTTCCCCAAAAGGTTTTGATTTGATTTATCGGAGCGATTTGAAAAAGGCTGAATTAATTTATGCGGATACTTTTTTAGTATCCGCATAATTGTTTTTATACAGTAAATCCTTTTGCTCTCAGACCGTCAATGGCGTCGCCAAGTACTGCGGCATTAGTGCTTGATACCGAATGAAGCAGATATATTCCTCCGCCGTGAGCGGAAGATACTATCCGTTCCAAGGCCTGTGACGGATCCGGCTGATCGTCAGTTTTCCAATCGACGTAAGCGAAGCTCCACATCAGAGTTTTATATCCCAATTCGCTTGTTAGAGCAAGGGACTGTTCCGAAAATTCACCGCAGGGAGGACGCAGGTACTGCATTTCATACCCGTATTTTTCCGCAACAAAATCATGAAGACTCATAATTTCTTCTTTGAGAGATTCAGATGAAAGATCCGGCATCGAGGCATGCGACATGCCGTGGTTGCCTAATATATGTCCTTCATCGACCATTCTCCTTACTAAATCCTCTTCCTTTTTAGCGTAATCTCCGGTTAGGAAAAATATTGCTTTCACATTCTTTTCCTTTAAAACGTCAAGAATCGGAGCAGTGTAGCCGTTTTCATAGCCCTGATCGAACGTAAGGATTATACGGTTTTCATCGTTTGTCAATGCATATGCGTCGTATTTTCCATATTGAGAATTGAAATTCACCGCGCCTAACGGACAGTTTTTGCAGTCAGTTTCTTTCCCCTGGCCATAACCCGATTTATTATTGCTCATCGCCTGAGCTGCGGCTCCGGGCATGGTAAAGAGTATCATAGCGGCCGTCATAGCCGCGGCTATTTTTTGTTTTAATATCATCAGGTCACCTCGTACCGGAATTTATTTAATCCGGTGTAAATAGTATGCGACAGGTTCTTTTTCATATGCAAGGTAAGCTTTTCAAAAAAGCGTGGAATAAATAAGAAAAAATAAAGGGACGTTTTAGACGTCCCTTTTATTTTTATAATTTGCTTAGCCGCAGCAGTTTGAACGGCGTACAAAAGAGTTGCAGTCTGTACATTCAGGAACAGTAGGATCAGCCTCGTGAGTTCCAACCTTGATAGCGTCCAGAGAGCAGTAATCTTCAGTCCGCATATTGTGCTCGCACTGCTTGACTGTACAGTGGATGTTTGAATTCTTCTTCTTTGATTCCATGTTAAATCACCTTTTTCATAAAGTTTAATTCTCAATCCATTAAGAGAACAATATTATTATGTACAGAAAATTTTTAAAAATTCATAAAAAACAGCGCATGTAAAAAATTAAGGCGTATATTTAAATCCGTGTTAAAACAACCGATAAAAATAATATGTATATAATTACAATTTATATACAAATAAACAAAAATTAAATTTTTATATTGACTTTATAAAATTAATTTGTTAATATGATATTATTCAGATTATATTCTGGATTTATTTAATATTTTTAAGGGGGATATGAAATGTCAGATTTAAATGAAAATCAGACAAACGAGCAGGTTCAGACTGCAGAAGTTTCTCAAAGCAATTCCGCAGAGTCTGCTTCCGCTTCGCCGGATCAAGCGTCGTTCGCCGGCGCCGAGCTTGTAGGAGGGGTTGAGCCGGCTAAGAAAAAACCTGTATTTTTGATTATAGCTATAATAGTGGTGATATTGGCGGCAGGCAGCGCTGCGGCATATAACTTTATACCATGGGTAAAAAATAATGTAAAAATGCTTTTAAATAGTCCCGAAGACTACTATGCTTGGGTTGAACAGGAAAACATTGAAAACGCTGCCGATAAGTTTTCTGAAGCTTACGGTAAAATGCTTGGTTCGTCTGCAACTTCAGAGGAATTTGAGTTTAAAGCGGATTTGGATTCTGCAAATGTCGGCGCGCTGATCGAGGAACTGACCGGTTCTCCGCTTTCTGAAAGCGGTATTGTTCTTCCGTCGAGCGTAGCAATAAAAAGCGGCGCTGATATTGATGAAAACGGAAATATCAAATCATCGTTAGTTTTTAATTCTGATGATAAAACACTTGCTACAATGAATTTATATATGATGGACGGAGTTTATTATTATCAGATTCCGGAGCTGTCGCCTTCTTACATATCCATGGATCTTGATACAGTTATGGAAGAAATGTATAGCGATATGGGAGTTGAGGAAGCGGCTTTTATAGAATCATATATGGATGCATTAATGTCCATATCTACTGATCCTGAGTCTCTTAAAGAAATGCTCTCTGAAAAAGAGCTTAACGAGCTTATGGTAAAATATTTTACGATTGTTTTCGAGAATATTGACGACGTAGAGCTTGACAAAAGCATTGAATGCGAAGTAAACGGAGTTGAAACTACATATAATAAGCTTGAAGCAAATATTGATCAGGGAACCGTTTTCAGTATTGTCAAGGACGTTTTGAAAGAGGCTAAAAAGGATAAAACTCTTATTAAGCTAGTTGAAAAGTTCGGTTTAACTGAAGACGATTATACAGCGGCTGTCGATAGTCTGCTTTCGCAAATCGGAACAGTTAGCGTCAGCGGCGGAGATACTGTTTTAAAAATGTACGTTTACGTTGATTCCAACGGAAAAATCTGCGGACGTGAATTTGTTGTTCCTGATGAAGAAAATATCGATATCGGTTATATGACTGCAAAGGACGGTTCTGACAGTTCTTTTGACATTAAGCTTTTAGCAAATGACGAGGGTTTTCAGATCGTCGGAAATTGTGAAGAAAAATCCGGTAAGGAAAGCGGCAGCGCTAAGGTTATGTTTGCGGGATCGGGCGATGATATTGAATTTGCGATTAATTACAGCGATTTAGAAACTATTAATGAAGATAAAGGATATTTAAAGGGAGACGTTTCAGTTGACCTGACATCGTTAAACGGTCCGGTTATTACTGTAAACCTTGACTCGGACGGAAAGAGCCAAACAATTAAATCAGACATCACTGTCGACGGCAAAAATTACGGAACATTGTCGCTGACCTCTAAGGAAGAGCTTACCGTGGATATTCCGGAATTTGATTCTTCTCAGCAGGTTTATCAGTATTCAGAGGATGGCGCACAGCTTGAGCAGTATATATCAAATGCAGATCTTGAAACCTTTATTAATAATATAGGCTCTGCCTTTGGAGTTGACGGTTTGGGAGCGTTAATGAGTGCGGCTATGTCTGATCAGAGCGGAGATGTTACAGGCGGATATACCGGAAGCGGCATAACAGACGGATCTGCCGGAGACATTACCTCAGGCTCAACGACAGGCGTCAGCGGAGATGTTACTTATGATTTTTCAAAGCTTGATATAAAGGTAAACGGACAGAGCGTCAAGCTTCCTGCCAAAATTGACGGACTTATAGATCAGGTTACAATTGATAAGGAAAAGGTTGAAGCCGGATATCTTGAAAGCTTTTATAATGATGATTATTCATTTGGATTAACTGTTGCTAATGAATCTGATACGGACGCGGCTCCGAAGGACTGCCTGATTTCAGGTATTGATGTTTCCGAGGGCTCGCCGGTTTCGGTTACAATCGACGGTTTTGCTGTCGGAGGCAACGTTGCGGATTTGGCGAATAAATACGGCGTAAAGCTACAGGATGCTAATAACGGATACTTCACCATTTATGATATATCGTCTGAATGGAACGAAATGGTAGTTTATTATTACGATGGAAAAATTTATGAAATAAATATAGAGTTTATGGAGTTTTAACTTTTAAAAATTAAACTGAAACGGTTGGATATAATTTCCAGCCGTTTTTGTTTATTTAAAACAACAATATTATTAAAACCCGTTGACATGAAAAATTCTATATGATATAATATGATTGTTAATAAATTAACAATACGGATCTAATATAAAAACGGAGGTTTAAGATAATGAATATTTTTGTTTGCGTCGGAAGCTCGTGTCATCTGAGAGGATCCGCAAAAATAGTAGAACTTATAAAAGATGCGGTAAAGGAAAATAACCTTGAGGATAAAATAAAGCTTTCCGGAGCTTTTTGTTTGGGAAAATGTACAGAAGGGGTATCAATTAAAATTGACGATGAGATTATATGCGGCGTATCTCCGGATAATTTTGACGATATATTTAAAAAGCATGTTCTCGATAAGATATAAACGCCTGAAATACATATTGAAATGGAGCAGATTAAAATGATGGATTATTTGCAGCTTAAAAAGTTGAATTGTAAAAATTGCTATAAATGTATACGTCATTGTCCGGTTAAATCAATAAAATTTTCGGGAAATCAGGCGAATATAATAAATGATGAATGTATTCTCTGTGGAACATGCTTCGTAGTCTGTCCTCAGAACGCCAAGCAGATAAGAAACGACGTGGCAAAAGTCAGAGAGGCTATGTCGGGGGGGAAAAGAGTAGTTGCAAGCATAGCTCCGGCGTTTGCCGCAAATTATGAGGGAGTTACAATAGCCTCAATGCAGGACGCTTTGAAAAGACTGGGTTTTTATTTTGCGGAGGAAACGGCAGTCGGCGCGCAGCTTGTTACGTCTGAATATGAAAAATTAATACAGGAAGGCGGCCATAGCGTTATTATTTCTTCATGCTGCAATACTGTTAACACTCTTATACAGAAGTATTACCCCGGAGCGGTAAAATATCTGGCTGACGTTTTGTCGCCTATGCAGGCTCACTGTCAGAAGCTAAAGGACGAATATCCCGACTGTTATACCGTTTTTATAGGACCATGTATTTCTAAAAAAGAGGAAGCGGATAAATATAAGGGATTGGTCGATACTGTTCTGACCTTTGAGGAACTGACTGAATGGCTTAATGAAGAAGGAATCGAATTCAGACCGATGGAGGATACGGTCGAAAAGGGGCTGACAAGGCTTTACCCGACAAGCGGAGGAATACTTCGTACAATGTCGAGGAACAGTGAAAGATACAGTTATTTATCGGTTGACGGCACAGATAATTGTATTGCGGCTATCAAAGATGTAATTGACGGAAAAATAAGCGATTGCTTTATAGAGATGTCCGCATGTGCCGGAAGCTGCATAGGGGGACCGGCAATGGATAAGGAACACAGACAGCCTGTGACTGATTTTGTTGCTGTTGACAAATATGCCGGGAAAGAAAGGTTTAAAACACCTGAGGTTGACAGTGCGAAGCTTAAAAAGGAGTTCAAGGGAGAAATTCTGCACAGGGCAATGCCGAGCAGCAGGATTATTGAGGAAATTTTGCATAAAATGGGAAAAACCTCTCCTGATCAGGAGCTCAACTGCGGAAGCTGCGGATATGATACATGCCGTGAAAAAGCTATTGCGGTATATCAGAATAAGGCTGATTTTACTATGTGCCTGCCGTTTTTGAAGGAAAAGGCAGAGTCGTTTTCCGATAAAATAATAAGGAATACGCCGAACGGTATAATAGTTTTGAACGAGGAGCTTGAGGTACAACAAATCAATAAGTCCGCGTGTGAAATAATGAACGTTAAAAACCCGTCTGATATTCTGAATTCGCCGGTAGTAAGAATACTTAATCCGCTTGAGTTTATTACCGTAATGGATACCGGAAGAAATATACACGATAAAAAGGTTTACCTTGCCGAATACGGTAAATATGTCGAGGAAACTATTATATATGATCCGGAATACCATATAGTCATGGGAATACTCAGAGACATAACCCAAGAGGAAAAGGATAAGGAAAAACGCGGTGAAATATGCAGTAATACGATCGAGATTACAGATAAGGTTATTGAAAAGCAGATGAGGACCGTTCAGGAAATCGCGTCGCTGCTGGGCGAAACTGTCGCAGAAACAAAGGTTGCGCTTACTAACTTAAAGGAGAGCCTGAGTGATGAATAATCTTTGCACCGATATAGGATACCGCAGTATCAATAAATACGGCGAACAGCTTTGCGGAGATCATGTTGAGGTTATAGAAAGGGGAGAGGATTATACCGTTCTTGTTCTTGCGGACGGTCTGGGAAGCGGCGTAAAGGCGAGTATACTATCAACTCTTACATCAAAAATCATTTCAACTATGATCGCCAATGAAATGAGTCTTGAGGACTGTGTTTCAACAATAGCCGCTACGCTGCCGGTATGCGAGGTCAGAAAGGTCGCTTATTCCACGTTTACAATAATGTGCGTTCGGAATAACAGTGAAGCGGAGCTGATACAGTATGATAACCCTCAGGTTATTTTACTCAGAAACGGCAGAAATTTTGATTATGAGAAAACCTCGTCTGAAACCGGCGGAAAAACGATATACACGTCAAAAATTCAGCTTTGTGAAAACGACGTATTTATAGCTATGAGCGACGGCGCAATCTTTGCGGGCGTAGGCAAATATATGAATTTCGGCTGGCAGAGAGAAAACATCATAGATTATATTGAAAAGCTGTATGAACCTAATTATACGGCAAAGGTTATTTCTACCCTGATACTTGACGAGTGCAACAGGCTTTATGGAAACGAACCGGGCGACGATACAACGGTAGCGGCAATAAAGATAAGACCAAGAAAGCCGGTCAGTCTTCTTTTCGGACCGCCTGCCGATCCTAAGGACGTAAATAAAATGATGGCTCTTTTCTTTTCGAAGGAAGGCAAGCATATAGTCTGCGGAGGCACCACGTCCTCGCTGGCGGCTCAATATCTTGGTACAGAGGTAATTCCCGATATGGATTACCTTGATCCTGAAATACCTCCTATAGCAGAGATAAAGGGAGTGGATCTTTCAACTGAGGGAGTCATTACCATGACAAGAGTATTGGAATATGCAAAAAGCTATATCTCGGACAACGAATGCTATTATGACTGGAGTACTAAACGTGACGGAGCCTCAAAAATTTCCAGAATTATTTTTGAAGAGGCGACAGACATAAATTTTTATGTGGGAAGAGCTAAAAACCCCGCGCATCAGAATCCGAATCTGCCGATCAATTTCAGCATTAAAATGAGGATAGTGGAAGAGCTTTCGGAATGTCTGAAGAAAATGGGAAAACGGATCAATGTAAGTTATTTTTGATGGAGGTCAAGAGCAATGAGAAAGTTTGACACAAAGGTACAGTATCTGAAATATAAAATATTACGAGAAGTTACAAAGCATGCTTTTGCCGGAAATCTCATGGATTGCTATACCGATATTCCGGGAGTTATCGTTAAAGGCGACGAATCTACTATGAGGTGCTGCGTATACAAGGAAAGAGCTATAGTCACAGAGCGTATCAAGCTTGCGCTTGGAGGAGATAAATCGAATCCTAACGTTATCGAGGTTATAGATATAGCGTGCGACGAATGTCCTGTCAGCGGCTATAACGTGCTTCATGATCTTTGCAGAGGTTGTATAGCCCATCGCTGCGAGGATGTCTGTATGAAGGGCGCGATAGATTTCGATAAGGATCAGAAGGCGGTTATAAACAAGGATAAGTGCGTTGAGTGCGGAAGATGCTCGACTGTATGTCCTTACGGAGCGATCGTAAACAGAAAGCGTCCGTGTGAAAGAGCGTGTAAGGTAAACGCTATACATATGGGCAAGTCAAAATGCGCTGAAATTGACAATGATAAATGTATATCCTGCGGGGCTTGCGTATATCAGTGTCCTTTCGGAGCAGTTATGGACAAATCCTTTATTTTAGACGTTATAGAAATGATAAAGAATAAGGACAAAAACGGCGATAAGCTTTATGCGGTAGTCGCACCGTCTATTTCAAGCCAGTTTTCATATGCTAAGCTTGGTCAGGTAGTTACAGGCATAAAGGAACTGGGCTTCCATACAGTGGTAGAAGCGGCGTTAGGAGCTGATATGGTAGCTTATGCGGAAGCTCAGGAGCTTGCTGAAAAGAAATTCCTGACCAGCTCTTGCTGTCCGGCGTTTGTTGATTATATTGAAAAACAATTTCCTGTAATGAAGGAGCATGTTTCTCATAATTTATCGCCTATGGCTACTATTGCAAAATATATCAAGGAAACAGATGAAAACGCAAAAATTGTTTTTATCGGACCTTGTACGGCTAAAAAAATGGAATTTCAGAAGGAAAGAGTAAAGCCTTATATCGACAGCGTTATAACCTTTGAAGAGCTTCAGGCGTTGTTTGACGGAAGGGAAATAGATATAACAAAGCTTGAAGAGGACGTGCTTGACAACGCTTCATATTACGGACGTATATTTGCAAGAAGCGGCGGTCTTGCGGATGCCGTAAGTCAGGCGCTTTCCGAGCATGGAATTGAGGACTTTAAATATGATCCCGTTTCATGCGATGGTATTGAAGCATGCAGAGTAGCCTTGCTTAAGGCTTCAAAAAATGTTTTGCCCAATAATTTTATTGAAGGAATGGCTTGCAGCGGCGGCTGTATAGGCGGCGCCGGTTGTCTTACGCACGGCGTTAAGGATAAGAATGAGGTTGATAAGTACGGAAGAGAGGCCATGGAAAAAACCATTACAAGCGCGATTAGTTTTACGCAATAATTTTATATAAAAAATGTGCGGAGATTCCGCATATTTTTTTTGAATTTTGAACATTGACAAAAAAAGCTGGAATTGTTATAATATAACGGTTAACAGTTAAACGTTTAACAGTAGGAGGCGATAAAAATTTACTGTGACATTATTAACCGTCTGGAAAAGGCTCATCTTCTGCGCAGGATTTATTGTCAGCGTCTTACGGCAAAATCCAAGCTGCATTTCGGTCAGATTCCGGTAATGAATTATATATCGGAAAACGACGGCTGTACACAGGCGGATATTGCTGAAAGGCTTCAGGTGACTGCCGCCTGCGTTGCAACGTCTACAAAAAGACTTCAGAAATCCGGTTTTATTACGAAAACAATTGATGAGGATAATCTGAGATGCAAAAGGCTTAGCCTAACTCCATTAGGGAAAAAGGCGCTTGACGAATGTCACGCTCCTTTTGACGAATATGATAATTATATATTCAGGAATATAAATGCCGATGAAATTAAAAATGCGGAAATATTTCTTGATAAGCTGATTTATAATATGGAGGAGGCAATAGGCGATAATCACAGCGGAGCTGATTTTTATGAAATAAATAAACTTATCAGGCGAGTAAGGGAAGAAAAGGAGGAAAATAAGGATATATGATCAGAAAAATTATTTCCTGCATCGGCGAATACAAAAAATATGCGATATTAACGCCGGTAATTATTATCGGCGAGGTTTTGATGGAAATTATGATACCTTTTGTTATGGCTAAAATACTGGACGTGGGTATAAACGGCGACGGAGGAATACCTTACATAATAAAAATGGGAATCGTTATGCTGCTTATGGCCGCTTTTTCTCTTATCTGCGGAGCGCTTGCCGGAAAATTCGCGGCAACGGCGGGTATGGGATTTGCAAAAAATGTCCGTAAAGAGCTTTTTAATAAAATTCAGGATTTTTCATTTAAAAATGTAGATAAATTCAGTACGGCTTCTTTGGTAACTCGTCTTACAACAGATGTTACTAATACTCAGAACGCCTTTATGATGATAATCAGAACAGCAGTTAGAGCGCCTATGATGATGATAGGAGCAACCATAATGGCCGTTACTATAAACCTGAGACTTTCCGTTATATTTTTTATTGCAATACCGTTTTTGGGAATCGCTTTGTTTCTTATAGGCTCTCATGCTCATCCTCGCTTTCAAAAGATGTTGAAAAAGTATGACGCTATGAACGCGTCAGTTCAGGAAAATCTGATAGGTATACGAGTAGTTAAGGCCTTTGTCAGGGAAAAGCATGAAAATAAAAAATTTGAAGCCTCTGCCGACGATGTAAGAAAGGCCCAGCTTTTCGCGGAAAAACTTGTAATTTTAAATAATCCGATAATGCAGCTTACTATGTATGCAAGTATTGTTGCGATTTTCTGGTTCGGCGGAAATATGATAATAGGCGGAACAATGGAAACGGGTCAGCTTACCAGCTTTCTTACTTATGTGACTCAGATTTTAATGTCGCTTATGATGATTTCATTCATTTTCATTATGTGTATTATTTCAAGGGCGTCAATCGCCAGAATTTCCGAGGTTTTAAATGAGCAGCCGGATATTTGCGACGGTTCGGGAAAGGACGTGTTCGTAGGCGACGGTTCAATTAAATTTGAAAACGTATCGTTCAGCTATGTAAACGATGAATCAAACTGCGCCCTTACCGATATAAATCTTGAGATAAAATCAGGTGAAACCATAGGTATTATAGGCGGAACAGGATCTTCTAAGACAAGTCTTGTTCAGCTTATTCCGAGGCTTTACGATACTACCTCCGGAACGGTATACGTAGGCGGTCATGACGTTAAGGAATACAGCCTCGAGCATTTGAGGGACGAGGTTGCGATGGTGCTTCAGAAAAACGTTTTGTTTTCAGGCACAATAAAAGAAAACCTAAAATGGGGAAATGAAAACGCTGATGACGATGAAATAATCGACGCCTGCAAATCGGCTCAGGCTCATGACTTTATAATGTCCTTTCCGGACGGATACGATACTGATCTGGGACAGGGCGGCGTAAATGTTTCCGGAGGGCAGAAGCAGCGTTTATGCATCGCAAGAGCGCTGCTGAAAAAGCCTAAAATTATAATACTCGACGACAGCACTAGCGCGGTTGATACCGCGACTGACAGTAAAATCCGGCAGGCGTTCAGAGAAAAGCTTGCCGATACGACAACTATAATAATAGCTCAGAGAATTTCTTCGGTAAGCGACGCCGATAAAATCATCGTTCTTGACGACGGCCGGATAAGCGGTATAGGAACTCATGAGCAGCTTATTGAATCTAATGAAATATATCGGGAGGTTTACGAATCTCAGCAGAAAGGAAGTGACCGATAATGCCCGGACCGCAGAAAAGAGCGATCGGCAAACCGCAGAATACTTTTGCTACTCTTCGGAGAATATTCAGCTATATGAGTGAATTCAAGCTTAAATTATTTGTGATTTTTATAGCGATTGTAATTAGCTCGGTGGCGTCGGTTGCAGGTACTTATATGCTAAAGCCAATAATCGACAATTATATCGAACCCTTTATCGGCAAGGAAAATCCGGATCTTAGCAAGTTTATTGGGATGCTGGTTCTAATGTCGTTTATATATATCATAGGCGCGGCGTCCTCGTGGCTTTTTAACAGAGTAATGATAAGCGTCGCTACAAAAACGCTTTATAAAATACGCGTCGATATGTTCAGCAGAATGGAGTCTCTTCCTATAAAGTATTTCGATACTCACACCCACGGCGAGATAATGAGCCGTTATACCAATGATTCGGACGCTGTAAGAGAAATGCTTACAAACAGTATCGCTCAGTTTATTTCATCAGGAATAACAGTTGTAAGCGTTTTCTGCATGATGCTTGTTCTGAGCTGGCAGCTTACTATTATAGTTGTGGCAATGCTTGGCGTTATACTGCTGGTTATAAAGAATATCGGCGGAAAAAGCGGAAAATATTTCAAAGACCAGCAGCGGGCGATAGGAGCTGCAAACGGATATATCGAGGAAATGATAGAGGGACAGAAGGTAGTTAAGGTTTTCTGTCATGAGGAAAAATCCAAAGAAGGCTTTGAAAAAATTAACGAAAGACTTAGAGAAGCGTCAACCAACGCAAACACTTATGCAAATATACTTATGCCGGTGATGAACAATCTGTCTTATATACATTTTGCCGTTACGGCGATGGCAGGAGGAATTATAGCTGTTTTAGGATATATAACCTTCGGAGCAGCAGCGGCTTTTTTACAGTATACAAGACAGTTTGCAATGCCTATTACTCAGATTTCGCAGCAGTTCAACGCCGTGCTTTCGGCGCTTGCAGGCGCTGAAAGAATATTCAATCTCATAGACGAGCAGCCGGAAACGGACGATGGATATGTAACTCTTGTATATGCCCAGAAGGATGAAAACGGCGGGCTCCATGAAGTTGACCACAGAACCGGGTTATGGGCTTGGAAGCATCCTCATCATGATGGAACGCTGACATATACCGAGGTGAGAGGTAAGGTTACCTTTGATAATGTGGTTTTCGGATATAATGAAGACAAGACCGTTCTCAACGGTATAACGCTTTATGCGAAGCCGGGACAGAAAATCGCTTTCGTAGGCTCGACGGGCGCCGGAAAAACGACGATAACAAATCTGATAAATCGTTTTTATGATGTTCCGGACGGAAAAATAAGATATGACGATATTAATATCAATAAAATAAAAAAAGCTGATTTAAGGCGTTCACAGTCGATAGTACTTCAGGACACTCATTTATTTACGGGAACAATAGCGGACAATATACGATACGGAAAGCTTGGAGCTTCTGATGAGGAGGTAAGGTCGGCGGCTGTGCTCGCTAATGCCGATACTTTTATCAAGCATCTTCCTGACGGATATAATACAATAATAACAGGCGACGGAGGTAATCTGAGTCAGGGACAGCGTCAGCTTCTGGCAATTGCAAGAGCGGCCGTCGCTGATCCGCCTGTGCTTATTCTCGACGAGGCAACAAGCTCCATAGATACGCGTACAGAATCACTTATCGAAAAGGGCATGGACAGTCTTATGGAGGGAAGAACTGTTTTTGTTATTGCTCACAGGCTTTCTACAGTAAGAAATTCACATGCTATAATGGTAATGGAAAACGGCAGAATAATTGAAAGAGGCAATCATGAGGATCTGATTGAACGCCGCGGAAGATATTATCAGTTATATACGGGTATGTTTGAGCTTAGTTAATTTTGCGTAAAATTGCATGAAAATCATATTTATTATTATATGATATTTGTCTATTATACATATTGAACAAATCTCAAAAATTGTGTATTATAAGAATATCTGATTAAAGAGTGAAGCATATGCCGGAGTAATTCGCCTGATCCGGTAAAAAGATAAACAGGTGAAAAAGCGGGCCGTTAGCGTATAAAAAACGGCAGAATGGAGATTTTACCTATGAAAATTAAAAGAATACTTGCATGCGTTTGCGCGTCAATGCTTATGGCGCTTTCCTTCACAGCCTGCGGCGATTCTGACAAAAAATCGGATAAGTCGTCTTCCGAAGTAGTTACAGAGGCTCCTACGGAAGCTGCAACAGAAGCTGAGACAACCGCTGATTCCTCCTCTGCGGCGGATTCTAATGCCGGCGGAACTAACGGTCAGGTTAATGCGATTGTAGTAGAGGATAGTATTGTTGCTGAAGACGGCGACGCTTATCTTGCCTTTGCAGACGGCAGATATGTCGGCTATTATTGGGGAACAGACGCCGATACATTAGCTTATGCCGCTACTAACGCTAAAATTGAGGGTAACGGACAGTATACTGTTGCGCTTGACGCTACTACAAACGGTTACAATCAGACAACGGGATACAGCGATATGCAGGGACTTACATTTGCGGCTGTAATTGTAAAAAACGGCACGACGCTTTATCCGAATATGATTATTTCAATAGACAGCATTAAGCTTGACGGAAAAGAAATTGAAATGACAAAGAAGCCTTATACGTCCTCAGACGACGGTAAGGAAATGAGATCCAATATTTATAACAGCTATGTAAACGCTGACGAAGTTGCTTCAGACGCAAGAACTGCGGACGGCGATCTGACAAACTGCTCTCCTCAGGTAGTTGATCCTGCTTCATTTGCAACATATCAGAAAATTGAGGTTACTTTTACAGTTTCAGGTCTTTGATCTCTGTAAGCTGATGAAAAAAGCGGTATAGGAAAGCTATACCGCTTTTTTATTATCTTTTAGTCTGTCCTTTATTTTGGGTATTATCATTAAAACTGCTATTGAAAACAGAGTCGTTGACGCGGTAAGCGCGTATACAGGATAAAAAAATACCGCTGCAAGGGAAATCGCCGAAAGAATCGGAGTTATTATAAGGCATTTTCTGCGGTTTTTTGCAATTTGTTCGCTGTCAAGAGGCTTATTTGGATTTTCAACAGGAGAGAATAGCAGCATTGAAATAAACGTAAACGCACAGCATATTATTACTGCCGCAACAGAAAGCTTTTTCGGTAAAAAATATGAAAAAATAAGTATTGAGGAAAAAACTCCTGTGAATACAATGTTGCACTTCAAATAGCTGTCTGCATGATATCCCCCGCATAGTTGCCTGAGCGGTATAAAATAAACGAGAAATATAACGGCGTCAGAAATACGTCCGCTTATTATTCCGATAATCAAGGCGATAAGTATACCCGCTAATCCTGATATTAGCACTTCATATCCATATTGATAAATTTCACTTTTACCGCTGTCGATGACAGATTTCCGACATAAAAAATCAGTTAATTTTCGACTGATAAATGTAATCATTAAAAATACCCCCTTCTTTACACATTTTACCATATAAAATCGAAATATGTATAAATAAACTGTGTACGATTTATGTACAAATTGTTAACGGCGTTTATATCATATAATTTGAATATTTTTTGTGTATGGTTGACTTAAATATATAAAAAGTGGTATAATTATGTTAATTTGCTGATAGGGGAGAATTGTAATGAAAACAAAAAAAGCATTGCTATGTCTTGGCGCAGCGGCGACTTTGTTTCTTTATGGGTGTGAAAGTAAAGATAATAACGGCAGCTCGTCAGCCGATAGCTCCAGCTCTGTAATTACAAAGGCTGTTCAGAACACTGTACCGACTGCTAAATCGCCGGATTATTCAGAATCTTCTTATACAAGACCTTCTTATGGTAATTATGCTTTTACAAGAAAAAGAGAATCCTTGAGAATTGATAGAGATAAATATTTTAGGGATATACTTATTGAAGACGGCATGGATGAGGATTCCGTTGACGATATAATGAAGAAATTAGAAAAGTCTAAAGAAGAAAGCACAAGAACAACTCTAAGTCAAGAGGAAATGCGTAAAAAATATCTCGGAGAATAAAATTAAAGAGGTTTAAAATATGAAATTAGGAATGGTCGGACTCCCAAATGTGGGAAAGAGTACACTTTTTAATGCGTTAACAAATGCAGGAGCAGAATCTGCTAATTATCCTTTTTGCACTATTGAAAAAAATATAGGGATAGTATCCGTCCCGGACGAGCGTCTTGACAGACTTGCGGAAATGTATAATCCGGAGAAATTTACGCCGGCAACTCTGGAATTTGTAGATATTGCAGGGCTTGTAAAGGGCGCGTCCAAGGGAGAGGGACTTGGCAATAAATTTTTGGCCGATATAAGAGAAGTAGACGCGATTGTGCATGTTGTTCGATGCTTTGAGGACATAGATATCATACATGTTGACGGAGAGATTAACCCTGCAAGAGATATTGAAACGATAAATCTCGAGCTTATATTTTCCGATATTGAAATGATTGAAAGACGGATTGACCGGAGCAGGAAGCTTGCAAAGGGCGATAAAAGGTATATATCGGAAATTGATTTTCTTGAAAGACTGAAAGGACACCTTGAGTCGGGTAAATCTGCAAGGGCTTTTGATTATACCGACGACGAAAGGGATATTATAAAGTCTACTCCGCTGCTTTCAGGAAAGCCTGTAATTTATGCGGCTAATCTCTGTGAAGAGGATTTTATAAATAATATTGAAAATAATGAAAATTATAATAGGGTAAAAAAAATTGCCGAAGAGGAGCATTCGGCAGTACTCCCTATATGCGCACAGATTGAAGCGGAAATCTCGGATATGGAGCCGGAAGACAAGGCTATGTTTTTGGACGAGATGGGCTTGAAGGAATCGGGACTCAACCGTATTATAAAGGAAGGATATGCGCTGCTGGGCCTTATTTCATATCTTACTGCGGGGAAGCCTGAAGTAAGAGCATGGACTATAAAAAAAGGAACCAAGGCTCCTCAGGCAGCGGGTAAAATACATACTGATTTTGAAAAGGGATTTATCCGCGCAGAGGTTGTCGGCTTTAATGATTTGATGGAATGCGGAAGTATGGCGGCTGCAAAGGAAAAGGGACTTGTCAGACTGGAGGGCAAGGAATATGTAATGCAGGACGGGGACATTGTTCTTTTCCGGTTTAACGTGTAGCATAAAAAACAGGATGCAAAAAAGCATCCTTTTTTTAGTAAATAATAATATTAAATATGTTGGAGAAGTTATTTTAATGAACGATTATAAATTTCTATATAATGAGGCGTTGAATGCAAGAAATAATTCATATGCGCCTTATTCTGATTTTAAGGTGGGGGCGGCTCTGCTTACCTTGGACGGAAGTGTTTTTACAGGCTGCAATGTTGAAAACGCTTCTTATTCTCTTGGCTGCTGTGCAGAAAGAACAGCGTTTTTTAAGGCAGTTTCAGAGGGAAAAAATCAGTTTTCGGCAATTGCCGTTGCCGGAGGCAAAAATAATGCCGGAGTAGTTTGTTATCCCTGCGGAGCATGTCTTCAGGTTATGACAGAATTTTGCGATAAGGATTTTAAAATCGTGTTATCCGATAGGGTATTAAATTTATCGGAATTATTGCCGTATACATTTGAAATAGATTAATACATGGATTTCTTAATGTTTCAGTAATATTGAAATTGTATGAATTTTATAAAAGTTATTGACAAATGCGTGGAATAATGTAATAATTAAAGCATAAGAAATTATCGGGGGGAAATCAATGAAAAAAATAACTGCTTTTTTATCCGCAGCCGTTTTGACTTTTACATCATTTTCTACGGGAGCATACGGCTCCGGTCAGGCGGAAGCCGCGGATATTAAGTTAAATTATGCTGAAGCGCTTCAGAAATCTATTTATTTTTACGAGTGTCAGCAGGCGGGGCCTCTTCCTGAATGGAATCGAGTCGAATGGCGCGCAGATTCCACGGTCGATGACTTTATTAAAGGAGGATGGTATGACGCGGGGGATCATGTTAAATTCAATCTTCCTATGGCCTATTCGGCCTCTATGGTTGCATGGGGTCTTTATCAATACCCGGATGGGATTGATAAATGCGGAGAAATGACTAATTATGTAAATAACCTTACCTTTGTTCTGGATTATCTCGCCGAATGCGATCTCGGCGATAAAGTAGTATTTCAGGTTGGAAACGGTCAGCAGGATCATACATGGTGGGGTCCGGTTGAGCTTTATGAATACGGCATGAATGAAAACGGCAATTATAACGGCAGACCATATTATGCAGGCACGAAATGCTCAGCCGCTTTCGGCGAAATGGCGGCGGCTCTTGCGGCAGGATACTGCGCTTTGCAGGGACGTTCGGACAAAACTGATTATTACCTTGAGCATGCTGAAAATATTTTTAAAATTGCGGATACGGCAAAGAGCAACGCCGAATATGACGACAGTGACGCGCAGGGCTTTTACCGTTCGTCACATTTTTATGACGAATTGTTCTGGGCTGCAAACTGGCTCTATAAGGCTACCGGAAATAAAGAATATCTTGATAAAGCTACGGGCTATATACCATTTCTTGACAAGGAGCTTGGCTCTGACGAATTAAAATATACATGGGCAATGTGCTGGGACGATGTTATGCAGGGAGGCATGGTTCTCTATGCTCAGAATACAAAGAACCAGACATATATAGACCGCGTTAAGAAGCATCTGGATTACTGGACTTATAATGTGACACAGCTTGAGGGCGGTCTCAGATGGATTGATTCATGGGGCTGTCTCAGATATGCAACTTCCGCAGCGTTTTTAACTGCGGTTGCATGCGATACTCTTCCGCTTGGGGATACGGCTGATTATAAGTCATTTTATGAAGCGCAGGCCAATTATTGCCTTGGAGATAATCCGTTGAATCAGAGCTTTGTAGTAGGTTACGGTGAAAATTATCCGCTTAACGCCCATCATAGAACCGCACATGCGTCATGGAACAACGACTTAAGCAACCCTCCGAATAATAGACATATTCTTTACGGCGCATTAGTAGGAGGCCCTACTCAAAATGGAGAATATGAGGACGACAGACAGAATTTTATTAACAATGAGGTCGCGTGCGATTATAATGCGGGCTTCACCGGTCTTTTAGCAAAAATGACCTATGAATACGGCGGAGCAACAGATCCTGATTTTCCTGAGCCTGAAAAGCGTGACGATGAATTTTACGTTGAAGCGGCTCTAAAGCAATCGTCAGGCAGCGGTGTTTCACTGAGTCTTAAATTTACCAATCATACTGCTTGGCCGGCGAGAGTTGTTGACAATATGTCTTATCGTTATTACTTTGACGTATCGGAGGTTATTTCGGCAGGTTATTCTCCAAACGATATTGTCGTAAGAGTCGACCGAGATCAGGCTCTTATGTACGGTGAAGAATATGCCGCTGTTATTTCGCCTATAACCCAATACAAGGATAATGTTTATTATATAGAGGTTTCATATCCTAACGGAGCGGCAGCGCTTCCGATTTCAGAGGGAAGACATCAGTGTGAAACAATGCTCGCTTTGGTATATCCGAATTACGGATCCGGCTGGGACGCTTCAAATGATTATTCCAATCAGGATATTCTGAATGCGGAGGACGGTATTAAAACCGACAAGATAACTGTTTATCATAACGGAAAGCTTGTTTTCGGAATAGAGCCGGACGGTACTTCGCCTGATACCAGCCAGCCTACCGAAGAAGACTTGCCGGCGCTAAAAGGCGACGTTAATTTGGACGGAAAAATTTCGTCAGCGGATATTGTTGCAATCAATAAATATTTACTTAATTTAAATGCAATTTCTGAAGAGGCGTTCAATAATGCCGATTATAATTCAGATAAGGCGGTAAACGTATTTGATTCCATTGGAATCAGAAAACTTATATTAAATAAATAGTAAAATAAAAGCGGCTGTTTAACAGCCGCTTTTTTATATGGTATTTTTTATTTTACAGTATCAACCTTCATAAGATTAGTAGTGCCTGAAACTCCAAGCGGTACGCCGGCTGTTATAACTACCTTATCGCCTTTTTCTACAAAGCCGTTTTCCTTAGCGGCTTCTATGGCGTGCTCAAAAAGTTCGTCAGTATTAGTTTCTTCGCTTATTACAAGAGGGGTTACTCCCCATGACATATTCATCTGACGACATACGGTATCGTCTGTCGTACAGCTTATTATAGGACAAAGCGGTCTGTATTTTGAAATCAGGCGCGCAGTACTTCCGCCCTTTGTAACGGTAATTATTGCCTTTACATCAAGATCATGGGCTGTTGTAACGGTTGCGTGTGATATGGCGTTTGCAATATTGGGGTTCGAATCGTTTTCTCTTTTATGAAATCTTGATTTATAATCGATATCCTTTTCAGTGGTTTCTGCAATCAGCGCCATAGCGCTTACGGCTTCAACGGGGAATTCGCCGGCGGCAGTTTCGCCGGAAAGCATTATAGCGCTTGTTCCGTCGTAAATAGCGTTTGCAACGTCGGTTATTTCAGCACGGGTAGGTCTTGGATTCATAATCATTGATTCCAGCATCTGAGTTGCGGTAATAACCTGTTTACCGGCATTATAACCCTTATGAATAAGATCCTTTTGAATAGCGGGTATCTTTTCAAAGGGTATTTCAACTCCCATATCGCCTCTTGCGACCATTATGCCGTCCGCAGCTTCAAGTATTTCGTCTATATTTTCAACGCCCTCTAAATTTTCTATTTTGGCGATGATTCTTGCATTGAACCAGCCGAGACTCTGCGTATATCTCCTGAGATAATTTATATCCGCAGCAGTTCTTACAAAGCTTGCGGCAATAAAATCATATTTCATTTTAGCGCCGAATTCAAGATCGCTCATATCCGCGTCGCTTAAATAAGGCATCGAAAGCTTTACTCCGGGTACGTTTATTCCCTTATTATTAGAAAGCCTGCCTCCGTGGATAATACGACACACGATTTCAGTAGCAGTCACCTTTTCGGCAAGCAGCTCTATTACGCCGTCGTTAATAAGTATACGCGTTCCGACTGTTACGTCTTCAGGAAGCTTTTTGAAGGTTACGCTGCCGATTTTATCGGTGCAAAGACAGTTTTCTGTCGTTAGAGTATAAATGTCTCCGTTTTTGATTTCCACAGGCTTATCGTCAACAAAACGACCAAGTCTTACCTCTGGACCTTTAGTATCCATCATTGAAGCGACGGGAAGCTTGAGCTCTGCCGCAGCCTTTCTCAACGTTTCAAGGCATTCCTTATGGTACTCGTAATTACCATGTGAAAAATTGAAACGAGCCACGTTCATTCCGTGTTCCATTAGCTTTTTCATCATATCTTCCGATTTTGTTGCCGGGCCGATTGTGCAGACAATTTTTGTCTTTCTCATAAATTTTCCTCCTGAAATAACAAATCATTTATCCCTTATTAATTTCCCTGCTTCAGAGGCGACGCCCCGATAATATAAAGAGAGGGTATATTCTTATATTTAGACGGAAGACGATCGTATAAACCTGTTCCCGTCGGAATAAGAAACTTGATTCGGAATCCGTTTTCCTCAAGCTCAGATATAAGCTGACCTGACGTCCACATAGCTTCGTAGACGGGGTATTTTTCCCATCCGTCGATAGCTCTCAATTTAATGCCTGTTACAGGGTCCTTTCCGCTGAAAACAAGCAAACCGCTGTCGTTGAGCATATCTCTTGCTTTATTGTAAAGCTCTTTTCTTTTTTTGTATTCAAAGTGGCTTATATAGTCAAAACCGGTTATAAGGTCATATTTGTTTGAGGATTCCTGAGAAAGATCAGTCGATGTTATATCGGAAGCTGAAAAATAATTTTTTATAATTGCTGCTAAAGCTGTTTTCTCAAGAGAATTTATACATTTTATTTCAGGCTCTTCAGATTTAAGCTTGTTGTTCATTATAAAATCTATAATATCATTATTAGAGCGTATAAAGCTTTTTCCTGCACGGAAAAGTATATCTGAAATTACGGAATATTTCTCCGCCCCGTTTGGTATGGCGTTTTCTATACCGTCTTCAATTGCCGCAATTATATTTCCAGAGGCAAGCTCCTCTGCCGACGAAATTGAAACGCAGCGGAAACCGGCTTCCCTGAGCGCCGTATAGGCGTCCTGATTCATTGCGGTATAGCTGTGAATACCGCAGTCGTTAAGAAATCTTAAATCGTCGACGCAAGCTTCTGATAACCCTTCAAGAGGATTATGGCCCGTTATAAATATCATTCCGGATTTCAAAACGGCTTTTTCAGGAATACTTGCCGTATCGCCGCAGTAAACGAAATATCTGCCGGAATTTCCTGTAGCTTCGCCGGAATTTATTTTATAAATACTGTTTTTACAGAGGTTTTTATAAATAATTTCCGCATATTTTTCTCTGCCGTAAAAGTCGATTACTACCTCTTCATACGCGTTAAAATAAGAAAGCTCTCTGCTTACAGCCTTCATACATACCTTTTCCAAATCGCGGAGTTTTTTTTCACGTTCTTCTCCTAAAGAGTTTTTAATACCTTCAAATCTTTCAGGCATGTTTATCTGAGCGTCAATATCAACCTCGCGGCACCCTTTAGGACAGTCCTTAAGCCTTGCTCCGGGGGATATACGGAGCACATAATCCTCAGTGCGTTCGCTGTATTTTACGAGCGCGCCGTCGATTTTCTCAATCTGGTTTGAATTGAGGGTAGAGCGAAGTCTTACAGAGTCAAGTTCCTTTTTTAAAGACGAGACGGAAGCTTCAGCTTTCTTTCTTGCCTGTATTTCTGCGGCGAGAGCGTCTTCAAGACGCATGAGACGGTCGTTTAATTCATTAAAGCAATCCGCGGCTTTTTGGTTGAATGAGTTCTGATTTTCTCCGAATACTTCAATTTCTGTCAGAACGCCGGGATATTTTTTTGAAAATTTTCCTTTGGCTGCCGATTGCTCATCCTGCGGATAATAGGCGGCGACGAAATCCCTTAAGTTATCTGATCCTTTCAATTTTATCCACCTTCTGTAAAATACAGTTATTTATTTTTTTCGTTTGAATTCATTTCGCCCGGAAAAATTATAGTTTTCAATGTCATTAAAATAAGTCTCAGATCCATTACCATTGAATAACGTTCAATGTACATCAGATCCATTTTCAGCTTGTCGTAAGGCGTGGTATCGTATACTCCCGTAACCTGCGCATATCCCGTAAGACCGGCCTTGACTTTTAAACGAAAACGAAATTCAGGCATTTCCTTTTCATATTTTTCTGTAAGCTCCGGACGTTCCGGACGCGGGCCTACAACGGACATATCTCCTCGTAAAATATTTATTAACTGAGGTATTTCATCTAAACGGCATTTTCTCAGAAATTTGCCCACTCTGGTAATTCTTGAGTCTGAATTTGAAGCAAGCCTTGGGATTCCATCCTTTTCCGCGTCGGGAATCATACTTCTGAATTTGTAAACATAGAATTCTTTTGCGTTCATTGTCAGCCTTTTTTGTTTATAAAATATTTTTCCGCGGTCGTCTATTTTTATTGCTGCCGCAATTATTAGAAAAATTGGCGACAAAACGGCAAGTCCGATAACGGAAAATAAAATATCGAATATTCTTTTGAACAGACGCTGATCAAAGGATAATCCTTCGTTTCTGCAAAGCAGCAGCGGCGAATCAAAAAGCCGGATATCCTCTCCGCCCCTTATAATAATATCTGAAATTTTAGGAGAAATATAAATCCTTTTGGATTTTTCAAAGCAATATTTTATAATATCGTTTCTGAGCTTACCGCTTATATCGCATATTATTACTCCGTCATATCTTGAAATTTCATTTTTAATCCGTGAAAAGTCCTCTTTGATGCTAATGGATTCGCATATCATATACTTATCCTCGCGTTTGCTCATTTTATTAGTAAGCGTTTCGGCATTTTTGCTTCCGTATACTATTATCAGCTTTCTCGGCGGATAAAGCTTGAGATAAATCCTGTTATTACAGAAAATCCAGACGGAAATGATTATAAGGTCTGCCGCCGTCATATATATCATAGGAATGACCTTCATAAAATCTCTTCCTATTACGCTGATCTGGAAATAGGTTATTATGTTTACGGCCACCATTGATATTGACTGAGAGTAAAGCATATCAGACCTTTTTAGGTATCCCATTTTCAGACCGCCGTAGGCCTTGAAAAAAAGCAGCGTCAGTATCATATAAATAAAAATCACTACCCAGTTACCTCGGCGGTAAAACGGAAGCACGATAGCGTCGCTGTAATATTCATACCATATATAAATAAACACTCCTGAAAGGAACAGAATAAGGATCAGGCTGGAAAAAAACGAAATTATACGTTTATATTGCTCGTTTTTGTTCATTAAAAATAATCTCTCTTTGCAAATTTTTCTTAAAAAAGCATATTTATACTTATACGTATTATAACAAATCAGAAAGCTTTAGTCAATAGAGATTCGTATATCGGCAGATAAATTGGGAAAAATATTACTGCGGACTGTTTTAAGTGTATTTAGTGTATTATTTGTAATAATACACAATGCGACAGGATAAATTTTCATATTTATCTGTCAGAATGTCAATTTACATTTAATCTCTTATATTTTATAATTAGTACATAAAGAAAAAATAAAAAGGGGAATTAAATATGCTTAGGATCAGCAAAGCGGTTCAGGGAGGTTTTGCTCTTATATTTTTGCTTGTAATGATTTCAGCAGTTGTAAGAGGATTTATAAAATATTCGCCGGCAGCAATTGCCTTTACAGTTGTCTGCGGTATGGTATTTACAGCGGGCGTTATCCTGATTTACGGTTTTCTTAAAAAAAAGACAGTCCGCTTAACAAGGAAACAGATAGATAAAATATTTATTGTAATTGCGGCGGCTGTTCTTGTATTACAACTTATATCCGCATTTTATTTAAAATTTACTCCAGTTTCTGATCTTGGATATGTTGACAGGGCGGCAAGGGATTTTTGCCTTACCTGGGATAAAAGCGACCTTTATAATAATCTTCCTGAAAGACATATGGATTATTTTGTAAGGTATCCGAATAATCAGGCTCTGCTTGTCATCCTGTCTCTTGTTTATTCGCTTTGCCGTAACGTATCGGGAGTAATGCCCTTAGCTGCTCCTATACTTCTTAATACTATTGGTCTTAACGTGTCGTTTATTTTTTTGTATTTAATTTCAAAAAAAATAAGCAGGGATAAATTTACTCCTCTTTTTTGCGCTGTAATAGGCGCTGGATTTTCAGTATTTTACACATATACTCCGTATTTTTATACGGATTCCATGAGTATGCCCTGGGTAATGGCGTCGATTTATATGTTCCTTAGCGGCATGGAAAATAAAAGCGTTAAAAAATCTGTCGTACAGCTTCTTTTCAGCGGATTGTTTTTGGTTATAGGCTGCAAAATCAAAGGCAGCGTTATAATTCTTATACCAGCGTTCCTGCTTTATCTTATATATTTTTGCACAAAGCTCAACCGTAAGGCTTATTTCAGATCCGCCTGTGTGTTATTAAGCGGAATCGTAATTGCGTCGGCGGCAAGCTCGGCATTTATTAAAAGCTTTGATTTAGCTGATAAGCAAGAATTGGAGGAAATCAAATTTCCCCCTACTCACTGGGTTATGATGGGACTCCACGACAGAGGGGGCTTTTATTTGGACGATTACTGGTTTACAGTAAACAGCGGCGATTATGACCAGAAGAAGGAAGCGAATCTAAATGAGATAAAAAAGAGAATTTCAGATTATGGTCTTTTTGGAATGATGAAGCATCTGGCCAAGAAAATTTCCTGGACATGGGGAGACGGAACGTATTTCATAGGCTATTATCTCGGTCTTGACAAAAAATACGGCGGAGAAGCCACTATGCTTAAAAACTTTGTTACCGGCAATATAGTTTTTAAATGGTATTGCTCCGTATATCAATTTATGCTTTTGGCAATGATTACATTTTCGTTTGCCGTCGGAGCGTTTTCGGGCAGAACGGACGGAAAAGAAATTCTGCTGAAGATTATAATATGCGGCGTATTTGTATTTTTTGTTATATGGGAAACCCGGTCAAGATATCTTGTCAATTTCTCTCCGCTGTTCATTATGGCGTCGGCGTCGTCTATAAAGGCGGCTTACGCTGTTCTTATCAGGCGGTTTTCGGATCATAAAACAATAGAAATACGCCGTTCTCTGAAAAATGCAGTTTAAATATGGCTAAGATTTGAATATTTAAAGAAAATTTTATGATTTTTAAAAAACTATATAGCCAAATCAAAAAAATTATGATATAATATAAAAAGCAAAAGTTTTTTAAAGTTTATTGGGAGATGCATGAAAATGAAAAAATGCAATAAAGTTTTGTTGACCGTTTTTATGATATCCGCTATTGCAGTCGGTGCAGCAGCGGCGATTGCAGTATTAAAAAGTAAATTCCAAAAAAAATATATTACTGTCTGCGACTGATACAGACAAAAAAGGGGTCTTATTAAATGAATATCAGAATGGAACTTACAAAAACGCTTAAACAAAAGCCGACAGACGAAACGAAGCTGGGTTTCGGACATATTTTTACCGACCATATGTTTATTATGAACTATGATACGGGCGAAGGCTGGCATGACGCAAGGATCGTTCCTTATCAGAATCTTTCCCTGTCTCCGGCCGCAATGTGTCTGCACTATGGTCAGGAGGTTTTTGAAGGCCTTAAAGCTTATCGGACAGCGGAGGGAAAGATACAGCTTTTCCGTCCGGATGAAAACTTCAAAAGGCTTAATACGTCTAACAAGCGTATGGTTATTCCTGAAATACCGGTTGACGACGCGTTAGAGGCGCTGACAGCCCTTTTAAATGTTGAAAAGGACTGGGTTCCTCATACGGAGGGCGCGTCGCTTTACATAAGACCGTTTATAATCGCCACTGATCCGTATGTAGGCGTTAGACCGGCCGACCATTATTTGTTTATGATAATACTTTCACCGTCAGGCGCATATTATTCAACAGGTCTGAATCCCGTGAAAATATATGTTGAAAGCAATTATGTAAGAGCTGTAAGAGGCGGAACAGGTTTTGTCAAAACAGCGGCGAACTATGCCATTTCACTTGCAGGTCAGGACGAGGCTCACAAGCAGGACTATGAACAGGTTCTCTGGCTGGACGGCGTTGAGCAGAAATATATTGAAGAAGTCGGTTCGATGAATATTTTCTTTGTTATCGGCGGCGAGGTAATTACACCTGCGCTGACGGGTTCTGTGCTTCCGGGAATCACAAGAAAATCCGCTATAGAAATATGCCGTAAAAACGGTTATAAGGTAACGGAGAGAAAAATTTCTATTCAGGAGGTCGCCGACGCTTACGATGCCGGAAAGCTTGACGAGGTATTCGGAACAGGTACAGCGGCTGTTATTTCTCCGGTCGGACATCTGAAATGGAATGATAAGATCATGGAAATCAACGATAATAAGATCGGAAAAATTTCACAGATGCTCTATGATACTATGACCGGAATTCAGTGGGGAAAAATACCGGACGAATACGGCTGGATCGTAGAACTGAATTAAAACAGAATAAAGATAATCCGGGGTGCTTGCTGTCAAACAGGCTGAGAATAAACCCGTTAAACCTGAACGGATAATGCCGGCGAAGGGAGTATTGATTAAACAGCGTACTCCTTTTTTGCGGGTACGCTTTTTTAGGAGTGAAAAATTGAGAGTAGTAAATAAACAATTAAGACTATACGCTGTTACTGATTCTTCATGTCTGAAAAACGGAATAAGTCTTGCTGAAGCTGTCGAAGACGCTGTTAAAGGAGGCGCGACTATAGTTCAGCTCAGAGAAAAAAACAAGTCTTACGAGGAAATACTGGAAATGGCAAAGGATTTAAAGCTTGTCTGCCGGAAATACGGAGTTCCTCTTATAATAAATGATTCAATAAAAATTGCAGATCAGTCGGGCGCAGACGGCGTACATCTTGGCCTTGAAGACGGAGATCTGCTGTATGCAAGGCGGGTGCTGGGCGAAGACGCCGTTATAGGCGCAACGGCTCACAATTTGCATGAAGCGCAGGCGGCATGGGCGGCGGGAGCCGATTATCTTGGCTGCGGAGCAGTTTTTCAGTCTCCGACTAAAAAAAATACAACGCCTATTTCTTTGGAGGAGCTTAAAGAAATATGTATGAAGATACCTATCCCTGTCGTAGCTATAGGCGGAATTAATTATTTAAATATGATGCAGCTTAAAGATACGGGCATTGCCGGAGTAGCGGTTGTATCTTCATTGTTTGCACAGGATGATATCAGGACGTCAGCTATGACTTTAAAAAGTGTTGCAATGAAAACATTGGAGAATGTATGATGAAGACAGTGCTTACTATCGCCGGCAGCGACAGCATAGGCGGCGCGGGTATTCAGGCTGATATAAAGGCAGTTTCAGCTAATGGCTGCTATGCAATGAGCGTTATAACCTCGGTTACTGCTCAGAACACTATGGGAGTCGACGGTATATTTGACATTCCGGCTGATTTTGTAGAGAAGCAGTTAAGGTCGGTTTTTAATGATATAAGACCTGACGCTGTCAAAATCGGAATGCTGTCGAGTCGGGATATTATAGATACCGTGGCTGGATTTCTTGAAAAGGAAAATGCTGAAAATATAGCGCTTGATACCGTTATGGTTTCTACCAGCGGACATCGTTTGATTTCAGAGGATTCCGTGGATTCTCTTATTGAGAAGCTGTTTCCTCTTGCTGATATTGTAACGCCCAATCTGTCTGAAGCGGAAGTATTAGCAGGAGTACCTATTGAAAGCAGGGAGCAGATGAAATCTGCTGCTGAAAAAATTTACGGAATGTGCAGAGGAAGCGTTCTTATTAAGGGCGGACATTTAACTGATTCCGCTGAAGATATTCTTTATAACGGCAACAGATTTTATTCTTTTGAAGCAGATAAGCTGGAAAATCCCAATACGCATGGCACAGGATGTACGCTTTCCTCAGCTATTGCCGCTAATCTGGCCCTCGGCAGGAGTATGGCTGAAAGCGTAAAGAATGCTAAGGATTATATAACCGGAGCTATAAGGTATGGTCTTGATCTTGGAAAGGGAAGGGGACCGCTTAATCATTTTTATAAAAACGGAGGTCGCTAAATGATTTATAAAACACAAATGGAAGCCGCAAAAAAAGGAATTATTACAAAGGAAATGGGTATTGTTTCGGATAAAGAAAATATTGAAGCGGAAAAGCTTCGTCAAAAGGTTGCAGAGGGCAGCGTCTGCATTCCCGCTAATGTAAATCATAAAGCGTTAAGTCCGGAGGGAATCGGTTCGGGACTTAGAACTAAAATAAATGTTAATCTTGGAATTTCCGGCGACTGCAAAAATTATGATATGGAAATGAAAAAGGTTCAGATGGCAATTGATTTCGGCTGTGAAGCCATAATGGACTTAAGTAACTACGGAAAAACAAATACTTTTCGTCAGGAACTTATCGGGATGTCGCCTGCAATGATCGGAACAGTTCCGATGTACGACGCTATCGGATACCTTGAAAAGGATCTGTTGGAAATAACCGCTAAGGATTTTCTTAAGGTTGTAGAAGCTCACGCTAAGGAGGGCGTCGACTTTCATACTATTCATGCGGGAATAAATAAAAGAGCAATTGAGGCGTTTAAACGTCAGGGAAGGCTTACTAATATAGTTTCAAGAGGCGGTTCGCTTCTTTTTGCATGGATGGAAATGACCGGAAATGAAAATCCGTTTTATGAATATTATGACGAGGTATTAGATATATTAAGAGAATATGACGTAACTATAAGCCTTGGGGACGCACTAAGACCTGGATCTATTAATGACAGTACTGATGCCGGTCAGATTTCAGAGCTTATAGAGCTTGGCGCTTTAACTGAAAGAGCGTGGGCAAAGGATGTTCAGGTAATGGTTGAAGGTCCGGGCCATATGGCAATGAATGAAATTGCCGCAAATATGACCGTTCAGAAGCGTTTATGCCATAACGCGCCGTTTTATGTTCTCGGACCTCTTGTAACAGATATAGCGCCCGGCTACGATCATATAACCTCGGCTATAGGCGGGGCCATTGCCGCGGCAAATGGCGCCGACTTTTTATGCTATGTAACGCCGGCGGAGCATTTAAGATTGCCTGATGAAAGCGATGTAAGAGAGGGTATAGTAGCTTCAAAGATTGCCGCTCATGCCGCCGATATAGCTAAAGGTATTCCTAATGCCAGAGATATAGACAATAAAATGAGCGACGCCCGCAGAAGAGTAGATTGGGATGAAATGTTTAAATATGCTATAGATCCTGAAAAGGCAAAGGCATATTTTGAAAGCACTCCTCCGAAAGATAGGCATACATGCTCAATGTGCGGAAAGATGTGTGCAATGAGAACTACAAATATGATACTTGCGGGCGAAAAGGTTGAATTTTGCAGTGAGAAATAACTTTTGATTTAGTATTGAAAGCTGTCCTTGAAATTATAGGACAGCTTTGGTATTTTATAAATTTAGGGAGTTGGCGCTATGGTAATTTTGATTTCCGGAGCTACACATACGGGTAAAACAGCATTGGCTCAAAGAATGCTTGAAAAATACAAATTTCCTTATTTATCTGCGGATCATCTGAAAATGGGACTTATACGAAGCGGATATACAGATTTAACTCCGGAAGACGACGATAAATTAACACAATATTTATGGCCTGTTATTAAGGAAATAATCAAAACGGCGATAGAAAATAATCAGAATCTTATAATTGAGGGATGTTATATACCGTTTGACTGGCAAAGATATTTTGATACCGAATATCTTTATCATATTGACTTTTACTGTATAATAATGACAGAAAATTATATTGAAAACAATTATGATAACATAAACAAATATGCTTGTATTATTGAAAATCGTCTTGATCATGAGTTATGTACCAAAGAGTTTTTGCTGAATGAAAACAAAAAGAATCTTTTACTGTGCAAAAAATATAAATGTAAATATATTTTAATTGATAAAGAATATGAATGCGATATAAACTTAAATAAAATGAAATAAAAAGGGAGCGATATATAATCGCTCTCTTTTTTTAAATTATATTATTAACTGAATCTGTTATTGCCGTTTATTGACTGATCCTTTATTTTACTCCAGATATATCTGAGCTGCCATCCGTCATAATTAGTAATTTCCATAGAGTTTCCGGCCATCATTATAGTAGGCTCAGGGAATCCTCCGGGCGGAAAACCGTCGGATTCTCCCTCTCCGCCGTAAAAGTCAGTTATACCGAAACCGTGTCCCAGCTCGTGTTGGAATACGTGGATACCTGTTCCGTCTAACATATTTAAATAAGCGTTATCAGATAGCCGCTGTCCCCAGTCTCCTCCGCAGCCTCCTATATCAGGGAATCCCTGAGTTGCCCAAAGATACATATCAAACCGTTTATCAAGACCGCCGGGGTAATCAAAGCCTATATTTGTATCAAAATGATACATACGTGAAAGCTCGTCAGGCGCATTTGGAAGCCATACCGGTATTTCTTCCCTGCCATTGGTGGTATCATACTGGCTGTCGTAAGGAGTGCAATTTGTATAAATAATTTCGTCAGACTGTCTATCCAGTATTACGCTTTCGTCTATAACCGCCCATCCCACGACATTTACGTCAATGTGACCGTATTTCCAGTCGTCGTAACCGATCAGATAATCTGTCCATTCATTGACGGATTTCTCAATCATTTCCTCAAGCTGTATTCTTTGCTCAAGTGAAACCGTTTTATAAGACTGCCATCTTACTACATAGTTAAGTGTGCCGTTTCCTGCGTCTATCTGATCGAAAATCGTATTCCAGCGTTCAGTGGATTTTTCCGCTGTTATCCTGTTTTCCCATACCCAATCAAGGGCGTATTTATATTCCTCTGGCATGTCGCTCAAGTCTATCTGTTCGATTGTCGTGGTTATTGTTTCAGTTGTGGTGACATACGCAGTTGTTTCTGTAAATGACGTAGTTTGTGTAACAGGATCGCTTACAGCGGTAGTTGAAACCTCTGTTGTTATCGGCGGGGAAGTTGTAACAGGCGGCTCGGTTGTTTCCTCCTCTTCAATATCCTGTTCGCGTATTCCGAGTATAGTTCTGCGAAGGAGCATAAGATCAAAGGCGTCAACTGCTCCGTCGTTATTAATATCGGCGTAATACTCGTCGCCTTCTTCCAGAAACGCCTTGCCGGTAAGGCAATGACTAAGTGCGACTGCGTCGGCAACAGAAATAATATAATCTCTGTTTATATCGCCTTTAATTTTACGAATCTGTGCGTTTTCTTCGGCAGACGCGCCGCTTAGCAACGACGTTATGACTATTGCGGCTGATGTTATAGCGGCAATTTTATTTTTAAGTTTCATGGAAATTTTCTCCTCTTTTTTGTATAATTATATCATTATTTTATATATTTGTCAATAATTTTTATGTATTATTATTTTGTATATATAAACAAAAGCGCTTTCCATATGGAAAGCGCCTGATTTATTTATTAAATCTTTTTTATTCTATACCGCTGACAGTAAATTCGATTTCAATACTTTGATTTACAGAAGTGTCTGACGGAATAGCCTCGACCTTTGTTGTTGTCCATGTATCGGTCAGGTAAATTCTTGTTGAGCCTTCAATATTGGTATTTACCGATACCTTTGATAAATCAGCGGTTTCAAGCTCAGTATCGTCAACTTTAATGGATTTTACTTTAAAAGCAAGATCCTTAAAATCAGAAGATGAAAGGCCGTCAAATGCAAGTGCAAGGAATTCTATTGTATTAGAACCTTCAGCTAAAACGATTTTAGCGGTATAGGTTCCGTTTTCCTTTATTTCCGGGAGAACGCATTCAGATGAAAGGTTTGCATTTCCGTCATTCCAGAAAGAATTTGAACCTATTGAATAGAGCGGTATAGTCTTTGAATCCGCTGTTTTTGCAGGCTCTTCATAAGAATCTGTTTCATTGCCGCCGACAACTGCTTTAACGTTTGACAGAGCAAGATTTGCGGTTTCGTCCGACTGCCAGTATTTTACAATCTTTATAGATGTAATTGCAGTAGGATCAGTTATATTTTCAGGTACTTTGATCTCAAACTCATTAGAATCATTGTTAGAAAAGACAACATCGTAATCTGAACTGTACTCTCCGTTTACAATAAACTGTACCGCGCCGTTATATGCTATGTCGTCCTTATCAGAGACAACGGTAAACTTAATGGATTCTACATTATCTTCATTATCCGGGGCAATTTTAAATTCATAAGGCAATGAAATTGTTTCAGTAGTAGTAACTTCCTCAGTGGAAGGCTCGGTAACGTCGGTTACAATAGTAGTAACTTCCTCAGTTGAAGGCTCGGTAACGTCGGTTACAGTAGTAGTAACTACCTCGGTGGAAGGCTCGGTAACGTCGGTTACAGTAGTAGTCGCTTCCTCGGTAGAAGGCTCTGTCGATTCTGTTGGATCGGTAGCCTCTGTCGGATCAGTTTCTTCAGGAATCTCAACAATATCCCTGATTGTAAGAACGGTCCTTTTAATAAGTATCTGATCAAAAATGTTTACAATTCCGTCGTCGTTCATATCCGCAATAACAAGCTCTTCCTCAGTCAGAGTTGATTTTCCGGCAAGATACTGAGATACGGCAACGATATCCGCAGATGAAACCTGTTTATCAAGGTTTATGTCGCCTTTAATAAACCCGCCGTTAATAACTGCCGCACCGGAAACGCCCAGCGCCGGAACTGATGTCATAAGTACGATTGCAGCAGACAAAGCAGATGCAATCTTCTTTTTTAAGTCCATACTTTACCTCTCATTCATTAAGTTTTAAAATTCGTATCAAAAGATAAGTCATACTTTATCTATATTAATAATTTTATCATTTCTATCAAAAAATGTCAATCTACGAAATAGATAATTTTTTCCATTTATTAAGTTGTTTTTTTATTTATAAAAAATAAGGACCTGTTTTTTTACAGGTCCTTGTTAATTTGTTGATTTTTTATCTGTTGTTCTGATTATTCTGCTGGTTCTGGCTGTTGGGGTTGTTCTGCTGATTCTGGCTGTTCTGCTGGTTCTGGTTATTCTTGTTGTTCTGCTGATTCTGACTGTTTTTCTGATTATTCATTTTAATCTCCATAGACCGCAGTTATAAAATATAGCTGTAAAGCGTTATTTTATGAATACGGTTCCGCTTTTTCAGCAAGCGGCGGCTGTATTTAACAACGGTATTAAACCGCATAAATATTATTACCGAATATTTAGAAAAAATTCAATTATGCATTTAATTTTGAGTTTGTTTTATTGACAAATTTATTTGCCGAAACAATAAATCTTTTGTGAGTTCCCTCGCCAATAACACCCTTTTCGTCCTCAGCTGTAACATGATATGTAATTTCTCGTCCATTCGACTGAATAACCTCTGCGTAAGCGGTAACTTTCATTCCGACTGGCGTTGCGGAAGTGTGAGTAATATTTAGCATGGTACCGACCGTTGTTTCATCATTTTCCAATGCTGCCGCTACAGCCTTTGACGCCGCATTTTCCATAAGGGCTGCCATCATCGGAGTTGCGAAGACTTCAAGGGATCCGCTGCCGATTGTAACGGCGAGGTTTTCTTTATTAACTTCAGTTTCTGCCGACGATTTCATTCCTGCTTTAATTTCTTTCATTTTTTATTCCTTTCACCTAAAATAAAGGACATCCGGATTTACGGACGCCCTGTTATTAATATCAGTCGTTTTCTGCCTCTTCCGCAGTTTTGCGTAATTCCTCAGGTATTGCATTAGAGGAAACTATATCTCCAAGTATTCTGTCATAAGTTAAAATATCAAGCTCTTCATCTCTTCCGACAGATGAATCATAATTTGTTGAGTAAATGGGAAGAGTGTCCATTTTATTATCCATTGCTTGAATAAAGCTATCCTTAGGAGCGTCTATAAGATCCATGATAACATAAGGCATATAAAAAGCGGAAAGCTTCTCTTCCGGAATGGTGCTGTAATCAAGCTCATAGTTGCTCCATAAAATGTACGGCTGCTCATAAAGCACGCTGCAATTGTCGCCGTTCATACCCAGTTGATCGTAAACGCTGTTTTCACCTTTAAGCGACGGATAATGATCTCCTATCATAAATACAATAGTCGGCTCGTCTATATCGGAAAGATTATTTATAAACGCTTCAAAATCTGTACCTGTTTTAGAAATCCACTGAAAATAATTGCCCATTTCGTCTTCCGGGTTTTCTCCCTGATCGTATGGCTGATGATTCTGCATTGTAGTTGTATGCAGGAAAAGCGGTTCGTCAGTTTCATTAATAAGCTTTTCAATCTGGTTGAATACAGTCTGATCGTCAATGTATGTTCCATAATAATTTATCGGAACCGTAAAGTCCTCGTCAAAAATAAGCTTATCGAATCCGAAATTAGCATATACTCTCTGTCTGCTATAAAACGATCCCATAAACGGGTGAACATAAGCTGTGGAGTAACCCCAGCTTTTATAATATGAAGCTATTGTAGGCTGAGCTCTGTCGAGCAGCAAACGCTGAGGCATATTAGGATCGTTTAAGGATCTTACGGGAAGCCCAAAATTAAGCTCAAATTCAGTTCTGACAGTCCAGCTTGCGTAAGTAGGAACAATTGCCGTTCCCTTATAGCCCTGATCGGCGACGCTGTCAAAGCCGTCGTATGTATCTCCGATATTTAAATCAAGCTGATCCTCAAATCGTCTGAAATCTGCGTACGCTTCAGACATTATCATAATAACATTCGGCTTTTTATTTTCAAAAGAAGTGTTTTCCGCGTCATCAATGTTTACGTTCATCATAGCGGCTACCGTATCGTCGTTGTAGTTTTCCGGTTCAGTTAAACGATTGGCAAGATTTTCTGAAGCAGTCTGGCAGAAAAATGCGAGAAAGCTGTTATTTTCAAATTTTTCATTGAGCTTGAAGGTGTTGTCGGCAGCCGTTGTATCAAGATCAAAAAGTGAATAAACAGGCTTGGATATTGCCGGTATTGTAACAACTGAAACGCATGCTCCTATGCATGCCAAGGCAGGAACGATACGCCTTGTAATTTTCAGCTTCATTTTAGGATTGAACCAGAAAACGGCGCCAAGATAAATAAGAACGATTAATACATATGCTATCAGAACGGGCGTTATTTTTATATAAGCAAAGGATGTAAGGCTTTTTACGCTCTTAACAAGCTTCATATCAGTCATAATAAGATGGTTGCCGTTCGTATTGAATTTAAAAAGCTCCGTTATACTAAGCGCCATATAGATAAACGACTGAATAGCTGCGGCAATCCAGCCTTTTTTAAAAAGCAGCATAAGTCCATAGAATATCAGCGATGCGATAAGTATATTAAATAGCATTACCGACGGTCTTTCAGCGACGAAAAGTATAAATTTAGCGGGCTTTTTCGCCTGATTTATTTCTGCCATACAAACTATAAAAACGGGAAATAAAACTGTAAGCAGCAGATTGGTCATCTTATATTTCCGGGAGTTTTCATTGCGTCTGCCGTTAAAGCTATTTATTCTTTCTTTTACGGCAATAAGTTTTTCTTTCATTTGATCCCTCATTCTTTCTTTTCAGTATTAAAAAATATTATTTTTTATTTCTGAATCCATTTTATAATATATCACATGAAATAATAAACTTCAATATTATTTTTTCTTTTTTCACCTACTTTTTAAACAGTTCTACTCTTTAAATAAACTTTACATTTATTTAATCTTTGTTTTTGGCGGAATTAACAACAGTATTATTTTTTCAGCATTCCTTCATCTGCGGCGCTGTCGATAATACTCATTATATAATTATATAATTCGTCAGAGCCTTCTTTTGTGCATAGATTTCTGTTTCTAACCTGTTCCCGGCTTACGCCGTGATTTATCCATGAAACTCCTCCCTTAGAATAATTAAGCAATATAGGCTGAAGTCGGTCGAGAACGCAGGCGAATTTTGATTCGGGTGTTTTCATATCCTCGAATTCCCGCCAAAGTCCTATCAGTTCCTCATACTGATCTTCGGGAAGCATTCCGAAGATTCTCTCTGCGGCTTTGGATTCTCTGTCAGGTTTTGTTTTGTATCCCTCCTCGTCATAGCAGTAAGTATCGCCCGCGTCTATTTCTACGATATCATGGATAAGCGTCATTTTCATCGTTTTAAGTATATCAATATTTTCGTTTGAATATTCTGCCAGAAGAAAAGCAAGCATTCCCAAATGCCAGCTATGCTCCGCGTCGTTTTCCGCCCTATCCTCATTAATAAGCAGAGTCTGACGTTTTATTGCCTTTAACTTGTCTATTTCCTTTATAAATTCGATCTGTTTTTTAAGTCTTTCATTAAGCATTACAATTCTCCTGTCATATATATTAAATAATAAATCCGCCGTTTACGCCTATTATCTGTCCGGTGATAAACGAGGCGGCGTCTGAAACCAGAAACGCCGCTGTCTGTGCGATGTCCTCGGCGGCGCCTATTCGCTGAAGCGGCGTATTCTCCTTTAGGACGCTGATATCTTCACTGTCGTAGTGTGCGTTCATATCAGTATCAATCACTCCGGGCGCGATGCAGTTTACGTTTATTCCAGAAGGGCCTACTTCTTTGGCAAGAGCCTTTGTAAATCCGATTACCGCCGCTTTTGTTGCAGAGTAATGTACCTCGCATGAAGCGCCGGATTGTCCCCACATGGAAGATATATTGACGATTTTACCTGATTTTGCTCTTATCATATAGGGAAGAACGCAGCGTGAAGCGTTAAAAACGCCTTTTATATTTATATCGATAAGTTTCTGCTCCTGCTTTGGCGTTATATCCGTAAAAAGTCCTGTTTCAGATATTCCGGCATTATTGACCAGAACGTCTATACCGCCGAATTTATTATAGACATGGTCGGTCATTTCCTTAACGGACGTGAGGTCGGAAACGTCGGCGCATATAGCCTCGCCGCCGATTAGCTTTGCCAAGTCCTTCGCTTCTGCCCTGCTTTCAAGGTAATTTATTATTGGAATATATCCGTCTTCGGCAAGCCTGATTGCCAAAGCCCTTCCGATTCCTCTTGACCCTCCGGTAATTATCGCGGCTTTTTTCATATTGATCATTCCTTTAACTATAGATTTTATATCATTAAAGCAATATATACTATCTATAATATCAATATTATTATAAAAAATCAACTGCCTGTTGAAGAAAAAAGAAAAATATGATATAATTAAATAGCATAATCTATGAATCAGGATGAAAGGAGGTACCAATGGAACAGGAAAAAATCGACCGTATAAATTATCTTGCCCGAAAATCAAGAGAAACGGTTCTGTCACCTGAGGAGAAGCTTGAGCAGGAGGCTCTCAGGACAGAATACCGTAAAAGCATAATTTGCAGTCTTGAGGCGCAGCTTGACAACACGTTTATACTACAGCCGGACGGCTCTAAGAAAAAGGTTTGTAAAACGGAGGTAAAAGAAAATGGAAAATAACAAACAGCAGAAAAATACCGCGTTAATTCGCATAATATTATGTGTAGCCGTAATGATAATTCTTTTTCTCGGTATATTTAAAATAGTATCGAGAAAGATTACTTTGCCCGTTTCATCTGTGCTTCTTATTGCCGTAGCAATTTGGAACGGAATTGAATATTTCAAATCCGGCAAGAAAAAAACTGCTGCGGTTACTTTTATAATGGCGGCAGTTCTTCTGGCTCTTTTGGCAGGATATTTTATATCGCTGGCCATATAATGTGAACGTGCAAAGGGGGTAGTACATGGCTCTATCGTTACTTATTGCGTCTTCTGTAATTCTGATTTGCGTAATTTTCAATAAAATTTCCGGTAAACTGGGAGTCCCCGTCCTTCTTGCTTTTATTTTGCTTGGAATGACCTTCGGCTCGGACGGAATATTTAAAATTCCTTTTGCAGATTTTCCTTTTGCGGAAAAAATATGTTCAATAGCTCTTATTTTTATTATGTTCTACGGAGGCTTTGGCACACGCTGGAGCGAGGCAAAGCCCGTAGCTGTAAAATCTGTGCTTTTGTCCACGGTCGGAGTAGCGGCAACCGCGGGGATAACAGGATTATTTTGCAGGTTTGCCTTAGGTATGGACTGGCTCGAAAGTATGCTGATCGGCTCGGTTATAAGCTCTACCGACGCAGCCTCGGTTTTTTCGATACTGCGTTCAAAAAAGCTGGGTCTTAAGGAAAATACCGCTTCTCTGCTTGAAATGGAAAGCGGAAGCAACGATCCTTGTTCATATATGCTTACGGCAATCATGATTTCCGCAATGAATTCAAGCGTCAGCGGACTTGAGATACTTTATCTTATATTTGCACAATTTGTTTATGGAATAGTCATCGGCGTCGTTATAGCTCTGGGAGCAAGGTTTGTGCTTACGCATTTTAAATTCTCAACAGAAGGATTTGACGCCGTTTTTGTTCTTGGCGTCGCAGTGCTTTCATATGCGCTGCCGTCTGTTATAAGCGGAAACGGATATTTGAGCGCTTATATTGTAGGAATTATTCTGGGAAATTCCGATATAAAGAATAAGCAGTCGATGGTTCATTTCTTTGACGGACTGACAGGCCTTATGCAGATGCTTATATTTTTCCTTTTGGGGCTGCTTTCTTTTCCTTCCTCGCTTCCTCAGGTATTTCCGGCGGCTCTTGCAATTGCTTTGTTTCTTACCTTTGTCGCAAGACCGGCGGCAGTTTTTGCAATACTTACCCCTCTTAAATGCAGTATACCTCAGCAGCTTCTTGTTTCGTGGTCCGGTCTCCGCGGCGCGGCGTCTATTGTTTTTGCAATCATGGCCTCGGTTAATGTCGATTCGCTTACCGACGACATTTTTCATATAGTATTTTGCATCGTTCTTATATCTATAACATGTCAGGGTACTCTTATACCGTTTATGTCTAAAAAGCTGGGCATGATAGATAAAAACGAAAATGTTCTAAAAACCTTCAACGACTATGCCGAAGAGCTGGACGTTCAGTTTATCAAGCTGACGATAACAGGCGACGAGCACCCGTGGCTTAATAAAAGAATCAGAGAATTATCTATTCCCTGGGATCTGCTGTTCGTACTGATTATCAGAAACGGTGAACGTATTATACCAAACGGGAAGACTGTTCTTCGTGAGGACGATATCGTCGTCGTAAGCGCCCCCGTTTATCAGGGAAGCGGAGCAGTTCAATTTGCCGAGCAGAAAATACATACCGGAAGCAGATGGATAGGGAAAAAAATTTCGGAATTTTCAGCTGAATCTGACGCTTTTGTAATATTGATCAAACGCGGCTCCGAGGTTGTAATTCCGAGAGGTCCTACCGATATTGCGGAAAACGACGTGCTTGTTATACATGTTCCGGATTCGGAAAACAGCATATAGCTATAAGAAGGATCGCTGATAATGATATGGCCTCCAAAAGTCAGACGCTTTTGGAGGCGCATATTTTTTATACTGATTCCTCTGATTTAGTTTTGCTTTTTCTGAATTTATATTTTATAAATCCAATTAATGAATTATGATATTTTTCACAGCATTCTGAAAATCCGAACGCGGCTATTGGTATAAACAGCGTAAAATATGTAACGTTATACTGCGGCATAGCTTCGAAAAACAGGTGATAGAGAAATCCTCCGATGAAGATTAAAGGAAGAACGGCTATAAAGCTATTGCGTCTGATATTTCGACGTTTCAGAATAACGAGCATTCCCGCCGAAGCGAAAAGAAATATGAACGACTGATAGAAATTCGCGTAGTTTTCCGTAAGTATTCCCGCATTTCCGGAATACATGCTTTTTACAAAGCTGCCGGGTTCTTCTCTTGCCCCTCTGGTAGAGCTTACCCATATAGACATATAAAGAGGATCGTTCCATTGACTAAGCGTCTTAGTGGCAAAAAAGTTCGCTCGTTCCGCCGGAGAGGAAATCAGCTTTGAGATACGTTTTTTTATATCTCTTATTCCGCTGTCTGCCGCGGCCTTTTCATCTTTGTTCATGGAATTGTATCTTATTACAGTGTATTCCGGATTATACCATCCCGGACGGTTGGGATCGGACGTTTCCTGAAGCCCCATATCAAGCCATAGTATCTTTGGAACTCCTCCTCCCAGTGAAACGTCTGCTCTTTGCTCATATTGAAAAATTATCAGCTGATTAAGTCCAATTCCCATTATAACTGATATCAGGATAGCGGTAATATCGGCAAGCTTATGAGTTTTAAGAAAATCAAGAATGAGGATTATGCAGATCGCAGTTAAAATAATAAGACTGTTTGATTTGCATATGATTCCCGCTGAAATAAAAACGGCTGAAAATATGACGAAACGCTTTTTACGGTTTTTTAAATAAACGCAAGTGAATACCATTGCCCATAGGGATAAGGAAAAGCCGAGAAGATTGCCGTAATGAAAGGTTGTAAATAATATAGGCTGAATGCAGCCGAATAGAAATAGAATGGTGAAATTTACAGTTTTTCTTTTTTTGAAAATAAGTATTGCGAAAGTTATTAAAGACGCGGATATTCCTACGGACGCAAGAATATTTAAAAGCTGAAGAATAAAATATGCGTTATCACCGAAAATTCGTATTATTATTTCTCCGACGAATGCATAGCCGAGCTGAAACGGATAATCATAAAAATAATCGTTTTCAGGCATGAGCGGAGTGTAATCGTTAATGGCAAATTGCTGAGATCCTGAAAGAATATTGTATGAATCGTGAGCAGGAGACGTTTTGGTGAGAAGATTCCAGATAAGTCCTAATAAAAATGTATAGACGAGAAGCGCGGCGCCGAAAATCTTCGGGTTTATTTTATCCATGAGCCTCTGTAGGAAAAGAATTCCGCAGATAAATGCAATTGAAATAACCGCCGCGTTTATATAAAAATTATCATGCATCATTATGACTGTCGACGGATCATCAGGAGCATTATAAATACTTGTAGTATAAAGCAGGCTCTGAAAAGTTAGATAAATAAATATCAGAAAGCATAATACAAGAATTATCCATTGCCCTGACCTATATATTATTTTACCTGCAGAATCTATTTTTTTCAAGGCGAGAGAATTTTGCTTGATTTTCATAATCTCATTCCTTTTACAATTTTTAAGATTATTATATTACTAATTACATAAAAAGTCAAGAAAAATTTTAATTTAATGGTAATACTTGCAAGATAGAAAAAGTGTAAAATATTGTATGATTTTTTCAAAAAACACTTGACATATAAGCGAAAATTTGTTATAATAGCAATAGATTAGGTTACGATTTTCAAGGATTTGTTTTTATGCGCTATTCAAAGCAAAGAGAGCTTATAATGGAGGCCGTTTTTAAAAACAGGGTTCATCCTACAGCGGAATATGTTTATAAGCTTTTAAAAAAAGATCATCCCGAATTGAGCTTGGGGACTGTTTACAGAAATCTGAATTACTTGGCTGAAAATAATATGCTAAAAAAAATAAATGTTCCAGGCGGGTCTGACCGCTTTGACGGAACGTTGACAAGACATCAGCATTTGATCTGCCGTAAGTGCGGCAAGGTATTTGATGTTGATATCAGCGAGCTGTCATCTGTAAAGGATAAACTCAAGGAAAGTATTGATTTTGAAATAGATATTGATACTTTGGTAATGGAAGGCGTTTGCGGGGTATGTGCCGATAAATAACAAAAACAGAATATGGATACTTGAAATGCAAATTTACGGTATCTTCATTGTTCTTTTCTTTCTCTATACCACATTAACAAAAAAGCGCCTTATATAAGGCGCTTTTTTGTTAATGTAAGTTAAAAAGGAGCTCCGATGGAAATAAAATCTGCTATCAGAAGGATTCTGAATTCTACTGCTGAAAGCATATATCTTTTGAAATATAAAAAAAATATAAAATCAGGAACTGTTTACAGCGACAATGACAGAATAAATATTCCCTGCCGCTTAAAAAGAATAAGATCTTATGCGAATGCACAGTATATAGTATCGGATGGTTCTCTGCCTGATAGGTTTATTAAAAAAAGAGGACAGATTATAATACTTATCTGTGAGTTTTCGCCGGACGTTTTTTTCGGAAGATATCAGAGACTGCTGTCATATGCCGATTATCTTCTTTTTTCAGAAAATGCCGACGTATCAGGTTTTTTAAAAGAATTTAATGTAAACGGCATTTTTTCAGGAGAAATCCTTATCGGCTATAACCGTGACGTTATATCTGAAATAGCGGAACGCGAACCTTTAATGAAAAAGGACGTTGTCATTAAAAAAAGGGTTCTTATATATACCGGTTCTTTGGCACAGAACGGTCTTACAACGTCTCTGTTGAATCTGCTTTCAAATCTTGACGGCGATTCGGATTATATTCTCACATATCGGGAAAATTCTATCAGAAAAAATCCTGAAAGACTAAATAAGCTTCCTGATAGATTTCGTAAAGCTCCAATAGCAGGAGAATTCTGTATGTCTGTTTCAGAGCTCATTTGTTATTGCTTATACTTTAAGCTTGATATTTCATCAGGCGTTATTATAAAACGGCTTGAGAAATTTTTCAGGCGTGAATGGAAAAGGCTTTTCGGAGAATTTAATGTCAGTACCGCCGTCCAGTTTACAGGATATGAATACGGTATAATAAATCTGTTTGAACAATTTGACGGTAACAGGATTATATTTGTCCATAATGATATGGTCTCGGAAATAAAGCAGAGAAATAATCAGCATTTGCCTACGCTTAAAAACGCTTACTGTAATTATGATACTGTTGCGCTGGTTACCGAGGATATGAGGGAGAGCGCACGCCGGATAAGCGGGGGCGGCGGAAATATGGTTGTAGTTCCGAATTGTCATGATTATAAAACTGTTTTAAAAAAATCAAAAATGCCTGTTGAATTTCAACCGAAAACAGATTCTACCATATCTCTTGGCGAGCTATTGGAATTATTGAATTCAGATACTGAAAAATTTATAACTATCGGAAGATTTTCTCCTGAAAAATCACATATGCGCCTAATTGACGCGTTTAAAGAGTATTGCGTCGAATATCCCGATACTAACGCATGCCTTATAATTATAGGAGGCAGGGGGGAGCTTTACAGTCAAACTGTTGAATATGCACGGAAATCAGGTGGAAATATTATACTAATACGTTCAATGGAAAACCCTATGCCTGTTTTAAAAAAATGTGATCTGTTTATTCTGCCGTCAGAATATGAGGGGCTGGGGCTTGTTATTTTAGAAGCCGATTCGCTCGGGTTACCGGTGGTTGCTACAGATATACCCGGTCCTCGCAGTTTTATGAGAAAATACGGAGGAGTTTTAATTGACGACAGCAAAGAGGGGATCATTTCCGGTATGAAGCTTTTTCGGGAAGGCAAAATTAAAACAATGAATGTTGATTATGAAGAATACAATCGCTATGCTTGCGAATGCTTTAAAAAAATTTTATGAGGGTGATATTTATGAAGAGGACGATTAAGCTTCTGATCTCTCTTTCACTGTCACTTTTGCTGATACAGCCATCGGGCTACGGAGCGTCGGCACAATTCAGCGACAAGGGTAAGCATTGGTATTATTCCGATGATTTATCCTTTAAATACTGGGGATTGACAGACGTCAACGAATACGGAATGCCGGTAAGTCAGGAGGCTCTTGAAAGCATAAGCTTTAACGGAGCGGCCCCTTGCAGCGTATATAAGACAGGTCAGGAAGATTATGTAATAACGGTTTATGTAAATCAGGTTCCTACTGATATTAATGTTAAAATCGGATTAAGAGGCGATTCAACCGGCGATGGAACAACAGATCTTTATGACGCCATATTGATTTCACGGTATCTGATAAATACCTATTCATTCGGCGGAGGGTTCCGCGAGTTTGCTGCGGATTACAATCTCGACGGAGTTGTGGATCTTTACGACGCAGTTGACATTAGTAAAATGTTAATTCAGAATTCCATAGAAAACGAGTTGGCTGAAAGACAGAAAAAGGAGGAATATGTAAACAGAGTTTTTGAACTTGTAAACAAGGAGAGAATTTCACGGGGATTAAAGGCCTTGACGCTTGATAATTCCTTGTGCAACGCCGCGCAAAAAAGGGCGACTGAAATATCTTCAAATATGTCTCATACCAGACCTGACGGAAAAGAATGCTTTACCGTTTTGAAAGAGATGAATATCTCTTATAATTATGCCGGAGAAAATATAGGCGGAGGATATTCTTCTCCTGAGGCGGTTGTAAAAGGCTGGATGAATTCAGAGGGACATCGTGATAATATACTCGATCCTTATTTTACAAAAATGGGCGTCGGATATTATGAAAAGTCTGATACGCAGTATCAGTATTACTGGACTCAGTTTTTTATACAGGATTAGTTACGGAGCGTTTAAATGATTTTAACTATTGATATAGGAAATATAAATGTTGTAGTAGGATGCAGCAAAGACGATAAATTTATATTTGTCGAGCGATTTTCAACTCAAACGAGCAGAACGCCGTTGGAATATGCCATATTAATTAAAAATATTTTTGAAATACACGGTGTTGAAAAAAGTATGATTCATGGCGGAATAATAGCCTCGGTGGTTCCGTCGGTAACGTCAATCGTCAAAGAAGCGGCTGAAAAAATCATATCGAATAGGATGATGGTAGTAGGTCCCGGAATTAAAACCGGTCTTAGCATAATTATTGATAATCCGGCTCAGTTAGGGGCGGATCTTGTTGCCGGAGCTATAGCGGGGATTGCTTATTACGGCGCTCCGCTTATTATATTTGATTTCAGTGCGGCTACGGCTGCTTCGGTTATAGATCAAAACAGGAATTATATAGGCGGTATGATATTGACCGGCGTTACTACTGCTTTAGAAGCGTTAATAGAAAAAACCTCCTTGCTACAGAGAATTGCCGTTGAACCGCCAAGAAAAATCATAGGCAGCAATACAGCTGAATGTATGAAAAGCGGTGCGGTTTATGGTACGGCCGCTTCGGTAGACGGGCTGATAGACAGGCTTGAGGAAGAAATAGGATGCGGGGCGAACGTTGTCGCTACCGGCTTGCTGGCTGATAAGATAATTCCCTATTGTCGCAGAAAAATTATTTTGGATAATGAGCTCTTGCTGAAGGGACTTGTTCTTATATATAATAAAAATAGGACGATATAAAACGAAAAAACACACGGTTTGATATCCGTGTGTTTTTTTATATTATTTAGTTAAGTGAATCAGTTAAACTACCGAACGGGACGCTATGCTCTTTTATTTTATAATATCGCAAGTTCTTACGGGGACGATTGTTTTCAGCGTTTCAAACGGCATTTCAATCTGACATCCTAATTTACCGCCGCTGAAATAAATTGAACTGAATTTTTCTGCGGTTATATGTGCGACGGTGGTAAACTGCTTTTTCATACCGATTGGTGAACAGCCGCCGTGTATATAACCTGTAAGCGAAAACAGATCTTTTGCTTTTATCATTTCAATAGATTTTTCTGCTACAGCTTTTGCGGCCTTTTTTAAATCAAGCTCTTGGCATACGGGTACCATAAAAACATAATTTTTATTGCTTTTTCCAACGGTTACAAGCGTTTTGAATACTCTTTCCGGATCTTCCTTTAAAAATGCGGCAACTTCGGCTCCGTTTACTGTTTCCGGATTATAAAAATGATAATTATATTTTAATTTTTTTCTCTCAATAATTCTCATGACATTAGTTTTTTCCATGCAGATCGTCCTTTCATAACATTATAATATCATTTTTTCTACAAGAAATCAATAAAACCGCTTGACAAAAGCTCCGGTTAGTGTTATTATAATGATATCAGAATGATATCATTATAATAACGTCTGGAGGATGAAATTATGGAAACGAAACAAATGATAACTGAAGAAAAGGTTTTAAAGGCCAAAAGCGGATGGTCCATGCTGTTTCTTAGCATTATTCTTTATCTGGCTTTTATTGGAGGTCTTATAGGAGGTATTTTTCTTTGTACAGTTAATAAAGCGTTTGCGGGAACAGCCTTAATAATATTAGGAAGTATCGCGTTTATCGCCGCTATAATTATAGACTGCGGATTTAAGGTAATGAAGCCTAACGAAGCGTTGGTGTTGACTTTTTTCGGTAAGTATGTGGGTACGCTTAAAAATGACGGCTTTTTCTTTGTGAATCCTTTTTGTACCGCTGTAAGTCCTAAATATGATAATGCTGTAAATGCGGCTAACGAATCTGCCAAGAATAATAACGATATTAAAATAGCCGTTGTAGGAATCAGTAAGAAAATATCGCTTAAGGCTATGACATTAAGAAATGAGAAGCAGAAAATAAACGATGTTCTTGGAAATCCTATTGAAATCGGTATAAACGTCATATGGAATGTTGAAAACACGGCAATGGCGGTTTTTAATGTTGATAATTATGAAGATTTTCTGTCTGCACAGGCGGATACTGCATTAAGAAATATTGTCAGACTTTATCCTTACGATGTTTCGGATGAAGGCGAGGAAAAATCCCTCAGGGGATCGAGTCAGGAAATTGCCGACTGCCTGAGAACGGAACTGCAGGGCAAAGTAAGGATAGCGGGAATTAATATTGACGAGGTAAGAATTACTCACCTTGCATATGCGCCTGAAATAGCGGCTGCTATGCTTCAGCGCCAGCAGGCGACCGCTATAATAGAAGCAAGACAGAAAATAGTCGAGGGAGCTGTAGGAATGGTTGATATGGCTCTCAAGAATCTGGCTGAAAATAATGTTTGCGATCTTGATGATGAAAGAAAAGCTCAGATGGTCTCAAATCTACTTGTGGTACTCTGCGGAAATAAAGATGCACAGCCGATAGTGAACAGCGGATCGATATACTGATAAAATGGAGGGATAATCTTGGCGGAAAAAAAGGATTCGAAAAAACAGATTGTGTTGAGATTGTCCCCAAAATTGTGGGCTGAGCTTGCGGATTGGGCGGAGGACGATTTTCGATCAATCAATGGTCAAATAGAATTTCTGCTTACGGAATGTGTAAAGAAGCGCAAAAAAGGGAAAAGAGAAAATGCGGACGGTTAGACCGTCCGCATTTTTAATTCAGATCATAGTATACGCCGTCAAGCTCTATTGCTTTAATCAAGCTAATATCAATGGAATCTTTGAATATACCTGTATAAATAATACAGTCATAGTCAAGCGCCGGATTGCCAACATGCGTCATCATAGATTGACATTTTACCATATTTTCATTGTCCGTTAAAAGCATATTATATATTGAACCGTCTTTCAAGATGAGATTCAGAGAATCTAATTCTTCATAATGAACTATTTTCTGATAATAACCTCCGGAGGCGGTTTTTCCGAATTCTATCATTCCTAAATCTTTGCCGTATATAAGAACGCTAATAGGCGAAAGCTTGATCCCAAGCGGTTTATAGTATTTATCGGGCGCTTGACTGCTGTCAATTTTTATGTCAACGGTTCTTAAAGACTCGGAAACGTCAATTATAACCTTATTTTCCCATTTATTGCAAAGCGGATAAGAAAGCTGTATAGATTCAGTTCCGAAATTTTCACCCGAAGCATGATACATAACCTTGAAAACATGAATTTTTTCACTTCGATATTTTTCGATTTCCTCAAAGCCGTAAGAAAAATTAACACCGTAAAGAGAACCATTATTATCTTTGATTAACGGATTAAGCTTTAAAGGATTAAGCTTTTGAACGGCATGCAGATTATCAAGCCATATTCGTCCTTTTTCATCAAGCGCTGTATATTCAACTATTGCGTATGCGCTGATTTTATCTGAAAGAACCTCTTTTACTGACATTTTAACATGATCGTTACCGTCGGTATAAATATCATTTAAAACTTTGTCTCCAACTATATTATCGCTGTTAAAAATTCCATAAAATGTATTTTTTATTTCATCGGCAAAAACGGCTGTGGAAAATATTACACAAATCAAAGCTGCAATTAAGCCATATTTAAATCGAAATATCTTTCTTTTTTGGTTTGCTTCGTAAAAAGCATTTTCAAGCATCTGTTTTTTCTGAACATCTGTTGGTCTGATATGATCCATCACCTCGATATATTTTTTCATATTCTGTACCTCCTATCAGTTTCATAAGTTTCTTTTTTCCGTAAAAAAGACGTGAGCGGATTGTCGACTCATTAGTATTTACTATCTTTGAAATTTCTTTTAGGGAATACCTTTCATAATAATGAAGATACAGTATTATTCTGTATTTTTCGGGAAGTGACAATATAATTTCGAGTAATTCAGTGTTTTCTGTATTATCCCAGTAACCCTGTTCCGGAAGATTGCTTATATCAAGTCTGGGATGTCGAAGTGAAAAACGCAGTATACTTTTGCAATGGTTGCAAGCCGTTATTATAAGCCATGCTTTTTCTTGTTTCTGCGACTGAAAAATAGGTTTGTTTTTCATTAGCTTTACAAATACTGCTGATACCGCGTCTTCACAGTCATGAATATTTTTCAGATATGAAAAGCAAATTCCATAAATATCGTCGACATTACGTTCATATATTTCTTTTATATATTCAGTACTGTAATCATCCGTCATGCTTTCATCACCGCCTTTTCTGTATATAAAACGCGTTAACTTATTAAAACGTTGAAAAAAACGCTGCCAGATAAAATTTTATCTGACAGCGTTTCTATATTTAAATAAATTATTCAATCGAATTGATAAACATATCGTAAATTCTGCGTATGGCCTCGTTAAAATCCTCTTCACCGATACCGATAATTATATTAAGCTCACTGGAGCCCTGATCGATCATTTTTACATTTATTCTGGCGTGAGCCATAGAGGCAAAAATCCTTGCAGCCGTACCTCTTGTGCGCCTCATGCCTCTGCCCACTACGGCAAGCATGGCAATTCCCTTTTCAAGCTCAATATGATCCGGAGAAACGGCCTTTCTGATTTTTGAAATGACCTCGTCCTCCTTACCCTCAATATTGCTGTAAGGAAAGATAAGAGAAAGAGTGTCGATTCCTGATGGCATATGTTCTATCGATATATTGAAATCCTCAAGAATGCTTAGTACCTTACGGCAGAAGCCAAGCTCGCTATTCATCATGGCTTTTTCAATGTTTATAGCTGCAAAGCCTTTTTTTCCTGCAATTCCCGTTATTGTATATTTGTTCAGCTCGTCGTCGGAAACGTCTGAAACTATCATTGTTCCCGCGTCCTCAGGACGATTGGTATTTTTGATATTTATAGGAATTCCGGCTGTTCTAACGGGAAAAATCGCGTCCTCATGAAGGACTGTCGCTCCCATATATGAAAGCTCTCTCAATTCTTTATAAGTAATAACGCTTATAGACTTAGGACTGTCAACAATTCTCGGATCGGATACTAAAAATCCCGAAACGTCCGTCCAGTTTTCATATACCTCCGCCTTTACAGCGCTCGCTATGATAGAGCCTGTAACGTCCGATCCGCCTCTTGAAAAGGTGCGTACATTCCCTTTTTCATCAGCGCCGTAAAAGCCCGGAATAACCGCCGCTTTTACATGCTCAAGCCTTGAGCGGAGCTTAGGCTGCGTTTTGTCGTTATTGAATGAACCGTCAGAGTTAAAAACGATTACATCGGCGGCGTCGATAAATTCGAAGCCAAGAAGATTTGCAATGATAATACCGTTTAAATATTCGCCGCGGCTTGCGGAATATTCGCTTCCTGCCTTAGCCGCAATATTTTTCTTTATTGTATCAAATTCGTTTTCAAGAGAGAGATTTATACCGAGCTCTTTAATGATATCGTTATAACGGTCGGCTATTGACTGAAATGCATTGTCGATGCTTTTATTTTCCATTGCAAGCTTATTGCAGTTATAAAGCATATCCGTAACCTTTACGTCCTCTGAGTACCGCTTGCCCGGAGCCGACGGCACCACAAATCTGCGGGTATTGTCGCTTTTTATAATATTTGCGGCCTTTGTTATCTGTTTTGCGTCCGCAAGACTGCTCCCGCCGAATTTTACAACTTTGACGTTCATATATTTCTCCTTATAACTATAATTCTCATACTTTAATAGTATATTGTATTTGTTTAAAAAAATCAAGTGTAATAGATTACAAATTATTCCTTATATATGTGTGTACTTTTGGTAAATACGCTTGTTTGCCACAGGCGTACAATTAGCGATACGGTAAAATATGTATAATGTAATATAAATTAAACAGATGGTTTTTCTATTCCAAAAAAATAGCTATGCAAAAAATGCATAGCTTGAAAAGATAAAGATATAGAGGGGGAATTAAGGATCAGTATTAAAGAACTTTTTTAAAGCTCTTCCTTATCCATGTATGCATTATATCAAAGAATTCTTAAAATAATCTTAAAGCTTATTTAATGCTCATTATCGCTGTTTCGAGTGCGATTTCCATCATGTCGGTAAAGCTTGTTCTGCGTTCCTCGGAAGTTGTGGAAAGATTTTTAAGCGGGCAGTCTGAAACGGTCAGAATACAAAGCGCTTTTTTACCGAATCTTGCTGCGTTCATGTAAAGAGCCGCAGATTCCATTTCAACTCCCAGGACATTCATTTTCTGCCATTTTGCAAGAGAGCTGCCGTCGTCATAAAAGGTATCGCTGGAAAGTACATTGCCGACATGATAAGACGCCCCCTTTTGTTCAGCGGCTTTAACCGCATTGCTGAGAAGACTGTAAGAAGCGGTCGGCGCATATGTTCCGGGCAGTCTGAACTGCGCTGCAAAGTTTGAATTTGTGCAGGCGCCCATTGCAATTATAATGTCGCGCAGTCTGATATTTTCAGCGATTCCGCCGGCGGTTCCGACTCTTATGATGTTGTCGACTTCATATTCTGTGTAAAGCTCATGGGAATAAATTCCGATAGAAGGAATCCCCATTCCGCTTCCCTGAACTGATATTTCAGTCCCCTTATATTTTCCGGTAAATCCCAGCATTCCTCTGACGTTGTTGTAGCATACGGGATTATCAAGATATGTTTTGGCAATATATTCTGCCCTCAGCGGATCTCCGGGCATTAGTACGGTTTTGGCTATCGCGCCTTTCTCTGCGCTGTTATGCGGTGTCGGCATTGATTTCTACTTCCTTTCCGATTTATATACTTTATATTATATCATGAGTAAAAATCCATGTAAAGATTAAATTTGAAAATATAATAATTTAATGCTATAATATAAAAAGCTATACCGTTTATTGGTGATATTTTCATAAAAATATAAATATATTTTGTACACTTTACCATATTTTAAGTTTATGTGCAGCAATTCATACGATTTAAAACACTTATATTATGAATCGGTTCAAAGGGGGATTTTATAATGCATGATTTCAGAACAGACGCCGAGCTTGCCGGAAGGGGAGACACCGCAGCGTTTTCAAGGCTTTATTCTCTTGTGTATAAGGATATGTACCGAACGGCCTTATATAATCTTAGAAATACCCACGACGCTGCTGACGCGGTAAGCGACGCGGTTGCGGACGCATTCGAAAATATAGGAAGACTGAAAAACGCCGAGGCATTCAAGGCGTGGATTATGAAAATACTTTTTGCTAAAATAAAAAAACGGCAAAGAGAATATATGAACTCAGGAGCAGAGATAAGTCCGGAGAGCTTATATGTCGGAGAGTTTGATTTTGAAAGCTCGGAGCTGAGGGAAGCCGTTTGTCTGCTTGACGATGAATCAAGGGCAATTCTGTCTCTTTCGGTTCTGGGAGGTTACAAGAGTATGGAAATAGCGGAAATAAGCGGAATTAAGGCGTCTACGGTACGTTCAAAGCTTTCGCGAATCAAAGAAAAGCTACGTCTAAGTCTTTGTGAATGAAAGGAGAAGATATTATGAGTGATAATAGCAACGACAAAAGAATAAAACAGATCCTTGAAAATTGCAGTATTCCTGAAAGGCTTGAGCCGGAAAATATTAAGAGAACGCTTGATAATAATTATTCTCAAAAAAAACGAAGCAGGATTAAAAAAAGCAGAATAATGCGTATTGCGGCGGCAGCGGCAGCCCTTGCCGTTGTTTTCGGAACATCTGTATATTTTATGAAGCCGTCTCTTTATAAAGATCAAATCGTAATAAACGATACGAATAAGGCCGCTGAGGCAAGTTCTATGAAATCGGCTGACAATTACAGCGAGGTTTATAATTATTTTACGGCTGCCACTAAGCTTACCAGGTTCAGGAATACTCTTAAAGGGATTTTAAACGGCGGCGTCAAGGGCTATGCTGGCGGCGGAGACATTGTTTATGAGGATGCAATGGAATCTGAATCTGTCGTTGAAAACGGTTCAACAGACGATATTGACGGATCGGCTAAAAAGGATTTTTCAGACACCTATAATCAGGAGGAGGGAGTACTTGAGGCGGATATTGTAAAAACCGACGGCGACAGAATTTTTTATGCAAACGGAGATAATATTTATATTGCTCGGGCTGATAACGGAAGGTTTTTGGATCACAGCTCAATGAGCGTATCTGGCAAGCTTGGTATCGGCAGAATGTTCGGCGAAATAAGGGACATGTATATTTATAAAGGAAAACTCATAGCTGTGTGCGAGTATTATAATAATAGCGACGGAGAGAATTCGGAATATTATGATTCGTGCTATGGCTGCGGTGTTCAGGCTGATACCTATACGGCCGTTTTTAACGCCTCAAACTTGGAACTGATCGGATATTATATTCAGGAGGGAAGTTATAATGACGTTAGGCTTATGTCGGACGGCTATCTTTATATAATTTCTTCCGATGATAAATATTTAGATTATGAAGAAACGTCAGACGATGATATAGATAATTATATTCCGCAATATTGCGTCGGTAATGAAAGCCGCTATGTTGATCCTGAAAATATTATGATACCGTCCTGCAAAATCACAGAACTATATGATTATGTTTCATATACCAACATATCCGGACTTGATTTGAACAGCGAAACCCCTAATCAGCCCGTAGATATGAAATCCATCGCCGGTTACACAAATAACGTATATTGTTCTCCGCAGAATTTATATGTGGTGTCAGGATATGATGAATCTGAGATTACCCGATTTTCGGTAAGCGGCGGAGCCGTAGCGCCTCAGGCGTCCGGTAAGGTAAACGGCTATGTGAACGATCAGTTTTCTATGAGTGAATATAATGGATTTTTCAGGATAGCGGTTACAGAAAACGTATGGGAGGAATCAACCGTTTTTGCCGAAGAGGACAGCAGTATAGCGACTAATGCGCTGGTAACACAGAAAAACAGCTTGTATGTATTGGATATGGATATGAAGGTCGTCGGAAGCATAAGCGATTTTGGAATTAACGAACAGATTAAATCGGTTAATTTCAGCGGAGATACTGCATATGCGGTAACCTTCCGTCAGACTGATCCGTTATATGCGATAGATCTCAGCAATCCTTATTCGCCTGTAATGCTTGACGAGCTTAAGATTAGCGGTTACAGCTCGTATATGCAGAAATGGGGCGACGGACTTCTTCTTGGATTCGGTGCGGAAGCGGATGAGGATACCGGAATGGAGACCGGAATAAAGGTCACTATGTTTGATAACAGCAATCCCGATGAGCTTGCGGCGCTTGACTCAGTTTCTTTAATAAGCGGCGGCGAATTCGAGTATATATATTCCGAGGCAGTTTATGAGCGTAAAGCCTTGTTTATAGACGAGGAGAGAAATCTAATTGGATTTCCTGTAGATAAATACAATTACGACGAAAATGGACAGAGCTTATATTCCTATCAGTTTTATTCTTTTGAAAACGACAGTTTTACTTATAAAGGATCTATTAATAAGGAAAACGGGCAGGACTCGGAAAATTTCAGAAGAGCGGTGTATATCGACGGTTATCTCTATGCGGTATCGTCAGATGAATTTAAGGCGGCGGACGCCGTTACTATTACTCAAACAGATTATATACAATTTTAAATAAAAACGGCGTGAATAATTTCACGCCGTTTTTGGTTTATTTCAGTATAATTCCTCTCAGAAGCGACGCGTCGAATACGTTTAATACATTATCGCTGTTAATATCGGCAGCGTCTGCGTTTTCAATATACCTGACTGATTGTACAAGATATTTTTGGAGCATTACAAGATCTGCGGCATTAACCTGTCCGTCAGAATTTATATCTCCGATTTCAAATTCCGAAGGATCATTTTTAAGCTCAAGAACTCCGAAGCCTGACGTGTTGATGTATCCCTGACCGGTAAGATCGCTCCAATTGGCTATTCCGGTTCGTTTGCCCTCTCCGTTGTCGTCGTTGATCTGCACGTCATAACCGACAACCTGATTGGCTTCAAATTCTTTAATAGTATGCGGTATGGCAATTTCGACAATATAACCGCCGTCCGTTATTTTTGCCGCTGTCTTATATATGTCCGGAGATTTTCCGTCAGTAACAGTCACCTCGTTGTCATAGTTGACTCTTATCTGAATGTCATCTTCCTCATAATATGAGGTCTTTCCGTTATTTTCATCAAAAAATATTTCTACCGTGTCCTGTTCATATGCGCTTGCGTTAGCTTTGCTTAGGTTTTTATCATTAACCTCTATCATGAAATAAATATAATCTTTATCCCACAAAGCCTTTGCAGTACCGTAGGCTCCGTCCTTGCCCATAGTATATTTATTGACGTCGACGGCTTCAGCCTGCCGCCAGCAGTCGTCGATATTACCGTCTATTACAGGAGCCTCCGATATCTTATATGCTGCTGCGCTCAGCGGCTGTCCGATAAAATTAAGCTTGCCGAAGGTATACTCTATGTCTTCAGCGCTTTGAATTTCATTTGTGTTCCAGGCATAATAATTATAAACGCCGGATTTATCTGTTTCCTCTTCAATAATTATCTCCATACCTGCCGAGGCGCCGGATTTTATACTGAGTTCAGACAAATCTATTTCAATATCTTTTGTTTCTCCGGCCTTTAAATGAACTGATTTTGAAATAAGCGTCTCATCTGTTTTGCCTTCAAATACTATTCTTGCATTTCCGATTACAGCGGATTCAAGTCTGAAAATAACTGTATTTCCGCTCCATATTGTTCTGAAGGACGCTGCATTAACAATTTCGTTTTTCTTTTGCAGACTGAACGCCTTTTCATAGTCGGAATCAGTTCCGTCATATTCCAATGAGCTTGACGTTTTTATTTTCTGAATTTCCTTGTCCGTATCAGCCACAGCGTAAAATGCGTCTTTTGCCTGATAATCGGTATCGAACAGATTTGGATATCCTCCGATCCATGAGCTGCTGTCAGAAATTCCCCATGTTATAACTGCCGTAAGATTTACACCTTCATTTACCAGTTTTTTAAATAGGTTGAAAACATCCTGATAACGCTGTGCCAGGTCAAGCATGCTTTCCTGACTGTTTGATTTTTGATCTATATCAAGCTCGGTAATGTGTATTTCAAGACCAAGCTCATCATATTTTCTGAACGCTTCCTCATAAAGCTCTATGGAAGGATAGCTCATGCCTATGTGGGACTGCATGCCTATGCCGTCGATATTTCCCTCCTTAACAAGCTCTTTAATTTTTTTAATGATTCCGTCTCGCTTTGCGGGAGTATATTCGTTATAATCATTATAAAACAGCTTGCAGCCTTCCGGAGCGTATTGTCTTGCAAATTTAAAGGCGTAATTGATAAACGAATCGTCGCCGAATACCTTAACCCATGCAGACTGACCAGACACAATATTATTTGAGCCGGCCTCACGCATTGTTCCTTGCTCTGAAAAGGCTTCGTTGACTACGTCCCATGCGTAAAATTCAACCTCCGGATATTCGTCCTTGAGCGTCTGCATAAGATTTTTTATATAGTTTTCAAGCCTTTTTATCATTACCTCTTTTGATACCCATGCGCCGTCGTCATCAAAATTTTCCTTAAAGAACCAGTCCGGCGTCTGACTGTGCCATACAAGAACGTGGCCTCTTACTTTTATATTGTTTTCCTTTACGAAATCAAGCTGTTTTCTTGCAGCGTCAATATTCACCTGAGGATTTGTATCGTCGTTGTGTTCAGCAGCATATTTTTTTGACGCCGACTGATCAAGAGTTGAATCCGGCTTTAATGTGTTTCCGAATGTTATGCTGTCGTAGTGCTTTACTATAATATCCTTTGCTGCCTGGACCTCCATATCGCCCTTTGAGCAGGAGCCTCCGAGAATAAAATAATCAGAATATACGTCTTTAAGGCTTGGAATATCCATCTGAGCCTGCGGCTCGGGAAGCGGCTCTGCGGATACATTATCTATATAAAAATCCATAAGATCCTGATCCGTTACGCTTGCGTCATTTTTCCAAGCCGTTTGAAAATAAATCACAAAATTTGCAGCGTCAGCCGGTATAGTATATTTCGCTTCAATTTTAGCCCATTCGCCCTTAGAGGCGGTAACCCGTCCGATTTCGATATATTGCTCTTTGCCTTCCTGCTGAAACTGTATATTCATGGAAAAGGTCTGTGTTTCCGACCATTCGTCACCGTTATACATAACCCAGCCCGTGAATTTATAATAGCCCTTTGCGGAAAGAACCATTGTTTTATTTGCTGAGGGACCGTTCCAAAGGCTTTTTCTGCCGGAAGTGAATAAAGCGCTGCTTCCTTCGCAGCCGACGCCTGAAACAATTTCGCAAACGGCGTCGCCTCTTCCGCTCCAGCCGTTTATTCCACTCTCAAAATTTTCGGTGAAGCCTTCTGCCGTTTCACCGTCATCATTAGGCTCGCCCGTTGCCGAAATGTCGTCGATATAAAAGTTTATAAGATTAGACGGCGTTTCAAAATAAATCGTTACGTTTGAAGCGTCGTCCGGAATGGTATAATTTCCGCCTACCTTCGCCCATTCGCCTTTTTTTGCCTGGGTATTTGCAATTGATTTATACTGTTCTTTGCCGCTTGAATCCTTGTATAGTATCTGTAAATTGATCTGCTCGGTATCGTTTCCTTCATCTTGCATTACATATCCGCTGATGTAATAGTTTTTACCTGGTCGCAGCTCTTTTATTTTAGCGCATGCGGCGCCGTGCCATGCGATTGTTCTTTCACTAACATAAAGCGATTTACTGCCTGTGTTTGCGGCAGCGTCCACAACGCTTATGGAGGCGTCGCCTCTGCCGGCCCATCCGCCGAAGCCGTTTTCAAAATCGTCTTTAAAAATTTCAACGATTTCAGCCGACGCCGAAAAAGGCATGGTAGCTGTCATGCATATTAGCATAGCTGCTGAAATAATGCATGATATTATTCGTTTTTTTATCATATGATGCTCTCCTGTATATTATTTTTTTCATTAAAAAGTATAAACCATTTTATAAATTTTGTCAACTATAACGATTAATTTTGTGATAAATATCAAAAATCTTATGCGGGTTACTGTAAATCAGACAAATGATATGGCAAAATACTGTAAAAAACATATTTTATATAACGGACGAATATACATTAATAAAACTTTATTTTAAATGAATGGAGGAATAATTTTGAACGATAACGATTTCAGAAATGAAAGTCAAAGATATTTTGATGAAATGATGAAGCTGTATGCAAAAAGCGGAAATGCGAATTCTAATGCGGAAGGGGTACAGTCCGGACCATCATCTGCTTTAGGTAATTCAATACCTGTGAATAATAATTCAGCGACTCAAAGGATAAATAATGCGGAAAGAATGTCTGATAATAATATGCCAGAGCCCGAAATAAATTTAAATGAGGTTAGAGAAATGCCGCAGGGGCAAACGGTCACGGAGCAGCAGTCAAGCATGATGAGAGAAATACCGCAGGGGCAAACGGTCACGGGGCAGCAGCCAAACATGATGAGAGAAATACCGCAGGGACAAACGAGTACGGAGCAGCAGCCAAGCATGATGAGAGAAATACCGCAGGGGCAAACGGTCACGGAGCAGCAGCAAAGCGTGATGAGAGAAATGCCGCAGGGGCAAACGGTCACGGAGCAGCAGCCAGGCATGATGAGAGAAATACCGCAGGGGCAAACGGGTATGGAAACACAGAATAGGTTGATGAGGGAAACTATGGATAGAAACGGCGATGATTCTCAGAAAAGCGCCGTTGAGAGATTGGCAGAAAATATTTTTTCCGAAGCAGAAATTTCTAATATGGAAAACGATGTAAGGGAAGACGAATCAAATTTTGAAAATCGTTTTCCGTCGCCTATTATACCTGATTTTATTAGGCAGTCATCACCGCGGCAGGAGAATAAGCCCGTTACAGTAACAGAACCCGGTATATCATCAAGGACTACCGGTCGAACGGCTAATCCTGTAAACAGCGAGCATGGTTTTTTAAAGGTTGAGGTTAGAACCGGCGAAAACGGAATACCGGTATCGGGAGCAGCAGTCTCAGTAACAAAAAAGAACGGAAAAGAAGAGGATATAATGTTTACGGGAATTACCGATGAAAGCGGTTCTGTTCCGATTATAGAGCTTCCGGCTCCGCCTATGGGAACGGGTAACACTCCGGAATCGTTTGAGCATTATGAAACATATATGGTGAGCGCCTATTCAAACGGCTTTTACCGCGAAGTCAGTGAAAATGTTCCGGTATTTTCCGGAATAACTTCGATACAGAGGTTTAATCTGATACCGGAGCCTTTTAATTATGACGATATGGGGCGGTCGATCGTAAATGAAAATACCGAACCTAATTTCTAATTGCATGATTTTACCGCCGACTATAAAGAAGGAGAAATTTTTATGACAGGAGAACCTTTTATTCCGGAAACGATAATCGTGCATCTCGGCAGACCTGATGAGGACGCCAGAAACGTTACGGTCAGCTTTCCGGATTATGTGAAAAATGTGGCGAGCAGCGAGATTTTTCCTAACTGGCCTGAAAATTCGCTGAGAGCTAATATATATACTATCGTTACATTCGCTCTTAACCGCGTTTACACGGAATGGTACCGTTCAAAGGGATATGATTTTGATATTACGGATTCTACGCAGTATGATCAGAAGTTTATATTCGGTCGTGAAGTTTTTGAAAATATAAGCAATATAGTAGACGAGATATTCAACGATTACATAGTACGTCAGGGAAATGTCGAGCCTCTTTTTGCACAGTTCTGCAACGGCACAACCGTAACCTGCGACGGGCTTTCTCAATGGGGAACGGTTGATCTTGCCGAAAGAGGCTATACGCCTTATCAGATTCTTCAATATTATTACGGGGAAGATATTAATATTGTTCAAAACGCGCCGATCTCCGCGGCAATTCCGTCTTTTCCTGAAATAGAACTCAAAATCGGCGTACAGTCGAACGATGTCAGAGACGTTCAGATTCGGCTTAACCGTATTTCAAGAAATTATCCGGCGATACCTAAAATACCGGTTACAGACGGTATTTATGACGACAGTACCGAGGAGGCGGTAAAAAAGTTTCAGGAAATTTTTAATCTTCCCGTAACCGGTACTGTCAATAAGGCTACATGGTATAAAATCATGTACATTTTTACAAGCGTAAAAAGGCTTGCGGAGCTTAATTCAGAGGGCCTTAGCGTGGAGGACATTCAGAAGCAGTATATAACGGAGCTGAGCATAGGAATGCAGGTTCCGGAGGTAAGAGTTCTTCAGTATTTTCTGGCGGTAATCGGCGCATATTACGCCGCCGTAATGCCCGTCGATATTACCGGTTATTTCGGAGAGCAGACGGAACGTTCTGTAAGGTCGTTCCAGCAGGTTTACGGTCTTCCGCAGACGGGAACGGTAGACAGGCAGACATGGGTTGATATTTACAGAGCCTACGAGGGCATCGTGGAATCCATACCGATTACGGACGGCTCCGATGTTATTCTATATCAGGGCAGAGTACTCAGAGAAGGCATGACGGGGGAGGATGTTAAAATTCTTCAGGAATATCTTTCGTTTATTAATCAGACATTTCCTAATATACCGGCAGTGGAGAATACGGGTTATTTCGGTCCGGTAACGCGTTCGTCTGTTCTTGCGTTTCAGCGGCAGTTCGATCTGCCGGTCAACGGAATAGTTGGAGGACCGACTTGGAACGAGATAGCGGGCGTTTATTCCGATTTAAAATATGGCTTTGACAAAAGGCCATATCAGAATCCCGGATATGTTATTCAGTGAGAGGGAGGAAATGTTAATTATGTTTAGCGACGAACAGCTTAGGCAGCATATAAGAGAGCTTCAGCAGTTTTTATTTGGAATTTCGCATTATAATGTGAGAATTCCTGTTATTATTCCTGATGGAATATACGGCCCGGAAACCGCGGGAGCTGTCAAAATATTTCAACAGGAATACGGGTTAATGCCGACGGGAGAAGTAGACAGGTATACATGGGATAAACTGGCAGACGTACACAGGGAGATTTTCATAAATATAATAAGACCGGACGCTTTCAGGAAAAATTCCTTGCTGATACCGGGCAGCGCAGGTCCGGTCGTTTATCTGGTTCAGGTCATGCTTAATACTATATCGGATAGGTATGATAATATTCCTCCGTTAGGTTTAACAGGTATATATGACGAACCTACAGAAAAATCCGTTAATATGTTTAAGGAGGTAACAGGCGACCGCAATAATTACGAAGGGATCGACGCAGAATTATGGAATGAAATCGTTTCAGCGTTTAATAAACTGGTATAGTTAAAAAATCCTCCTAAATCATAGGAGGATTTTTACATTTTATGGATATAAATATTATTTGATAAGCGTTTTTGCCGTTTCTATAGCATCATATGAATTTATTGCGCCGTCGTATTTAACATTTTACATGAATATTAATTTACAAATTTCGAGTTATTTCTTTAATTGATGTTTACAATTTTTAAACGGCATGATATAATGTATTTATATAATAATCAAGGATTGTGCAGTATATAACTTTCGGGGGACGGCGGAATGTTTGCAAAAATCAATAGTCTTGGTCTTTTCGGACTTAACGCTTTTAGCGTAGATGTAGAAGTTGAAATAAGCAGGGGTATACCTGTTTTTGATATTGTAGGTCTGCCGGATTTGGTAGTCAGGGAAAGCAGAGAGCGTATAAAGGCTTCTATGAGGAGCTGCGGTATGGAGTTTCCCGTAGCGAGGGTAATGGTGAATCTTGCGCCGGCAGGAACCCGTAAAAGCGGATCTGTTCATGATACGGCGATTTTTATGGCGGTAATGAAAGCCGCGGGATATATAAACGCGGAGCTGGATAGCTTCTGCTTTATCGGAGAGCTTTCACTAAACGGAGATCTGCGTCCTGTAAACGGCGTTCTGCCGATGGTTCTGCTTGCAAAGGAAGAGGGAATGAAAGGGGTATTCGTTCCTTCGGAAAACGCTTTTGAAGCGTCGGTAGCCGACGGCATTGATATTTACGGGGTTTCGGATATAAAAGAGCTGATAGAGCATTTTACAAGTTCCCGCCGTATAAAAAAATCCGGAAAATTCAAGCTGCCCGTCAGGGACAAAGGCCCTACTCTGGATTTTGCTGATGTTAAGGGCCAGCGAACGGCCAAGGCCGCTCTTGAAATTGCGGCCGCCGGAGGACATAACGCTCTTTTAATAGGTACTCCGGGAAGCGGAAAGAGCATGCTTGCAAAAAGAATGCCTTCTATTCTGCCGGATATGACCTTTGACGAGTCGATAGAAACGACAAAAATACATTCTATTTCCGGAATGCTTGATCCTGCTTCTCCGTTTGTGACTTCAAGACCGTTTAGGGCTCCTCATCATACGATTTCTTCAGCAGGGCTTGCAGGCGGAGGAACAATTCCTAAACCCGGTGAAATTTCCATTGCTCATAATGGTCTGCTTTTTCTGGACGAGCTTGCGGAATTTGACAGAAGGACTCTTGAAATACTTCGCCAGCCTCTTGAGGACGGCAGAGTGACTATTTCAAGAGCCTCCGGAACTGTCGTTTATCCTGCTTCAATAATGCTTATTGCGGCGATGAATCCTTGTCCCTGCGGATATTACGGGCATCCAAGCGGAAAATGCAGGTGCAGTCATAAGCAGGTGGCCAATTATCTTTCAAAGATTTCGGGACCTATGCTGGACAGATTCGATCTGCACATAGAGGTTGCTCCTGTCGAATTCAGCGATATATCGTCCGATAAGAAGGAGGAATCCTCGGCGGAGATCAGAAAAAGGGTTTCATCCGCAAGGGATATTCAGAATGAACGGTTTAAAGGAACCGGTATTACCTGCAATGCCAAAATAACTCCTGACCGTCTTAACGGTTTTTGCCCTATGGACGATAAGGCAAAAGCTTTTATAGGAATGGCCTTTGACCGTCTTGGATTATCTGCCAGAGCTTATGACAGGCTATTAAAAGTAGCAAGGACTATTTCGGATCTGAACGGCTGCGAAAAAATAGAGAAAGAACATATATCCGCCGCGATACAGTTTCGCAGTCTTGACAGAAAATACTGGAGCGGCGAAGAACAAAAGTAAAAAATTGAAAGGCAGCAAAATTTATGAAACCCATTTTAAAAAAATTCTCAGGCTTTTACAGGCGGCTTGATAAAGGCCTGCTGGTAGTTGTTACGGTTTGCTCGGTAATAAGCGTCGTGCTACTGTATTCTCTTTATAAAAATGAAGTAGGCGGCATTGAAAGCGGCTATTATGTTACTCAGCTTGTTTCAACCGCACTCGGAATCGTCGTATGTCTTATAGTAGCTTCCATTGATTATCATACGCTGTCGAGGCTGTGGTTTTTATATGCTCCCGCGGCACTTTTTCTTGTTCTGCTGACGTTTACAGGTCTTGGCCTTCAGAGAGCTGGTGCAGACGATAGGGCATGGCTTAATCTCGGATTTACAACAATACAGCCGTCGGAGCTTCTTAAGCTCGCTTTTATATTTACGTTTTCATTTCATCTGTCAAAGGAAGAGGCCAATATTAACCGTCCGCTTCATCTTCTGCTGATTCTTATTCATGCGGCTGTGCCGATAGGTCTTATAGTCCTTCAGGGAGATTATGGAACGGCTATGGTATTTTTGGTTATGTTTATAATAATGCTGTTTTCTGCGGGACTTTCAATTAAATATATAATTGCGGCTATTGTTATAACGCCTCCGATAATTTATATCCTTTGGAATTATGTTTTGCAGTCGCTGCATAAAAATCGTATTCTTGTTCTGTTACACCCGGGTACGGATCCTATGGGTTTGGAATATCAACAGGATCTGGGACTTGCTTCTCTCGGAGCAGGCGGTCTTTTCGGAAAAGGTCTTTTCGGGGGGAAGGATTACGTAGAGGTACCGGAAATACATAATGATTTTATTTTTGCTTATATAGGTCAGGTATTCGGATTTGTCGGAGCGATTGCCGTTATCATATTGCTTGCTTATATTTGCATTAAAATTTTAAACGACAGCCGTAATACAATGGACAAGTTGGGAAAGCTTATATGCTTAGGGACCTTTGCGATGATTTTCACCCATTGTTTTATGAATATAGGCATGGTTTTAAAGGTGATGCCTGTTATCGGAATACCGCTTCCGTTTTTTAGCGCCGGAGGTACCGCCTTGGTAAGTATGTATGTATCTATAGGAATGGTGCTGAGCTGCTGCGCTCATAATAATAAGAAATACAGAATGTTTTACGATGAAGATTAAAGGATCTGATAATGGATACTAAAGATATAATAAAAAAGATTGCAAAGGTTCATGAAGCGACTACCGATGAGATTTCCGCTGTAATAAAAAACAGTGAAAACGACGGTTTCCTGTTTGAGTGCGCGGATAAAGTCAGAAGAGAGGCGTATGGAACAGATGTTTATATCAGAGGCTTAATAGAATTTACAAACTATTGTAAAAATAATTGCTTCTACTGCGGTATCAGGCGTGACAACAGGAATATTAAGCGATATCGGCTTTCAATAGATGAAATTATGGAATGCTGTAAAGAGGGATATAAGCTCGGCTTTCGCACCTTTGTGCTTCAGGGAGGCGAGGACGCGGGCTTTACTGACGATATACTCTGTAATATGATATCAGGAATCAAAAAAAGATATTCTGACTGTGCAGTTACGCTTTCAATGGGAGAACGGACGGAGGAAAGCTATAAGCGTCTTTATGACAGCGGCGCGGACAGGTATCTTCTGCGTCATGAAACGGCTTCAAAGGAGCATTACGGCATGCTGCATCCACCTGAAATGTCTTTTGAAAGACGGATTGAATGTCTGAATAGTCTGAAAAAAATCGGTTTTCAGACAGGAGCCGGGTTTATGGTGGGCTCTCCTTTTCAGACAACTGAAAATCTTGTATCAGATCTGCTGTTTATAAAAAGCCTTAAGCCTGAAATGGTAGGCATAGGTCCATTTATACCTCATAGTGAAACTCCTTTTAAGGATTATCCTCAGGGATTGCTTCGCGATACTTTAATTATGGTGGCTCTTGCAAGACTTATTCTTCCGAACGCTTTGATACCGTCGACAACGGCGCTCGGAACAATACATCCCGAGGGACGTGAGCTTGGATTAAAAGCGGGAGCAAACGTTGTTATGCCTAATCTTTCGCCCGTTAGATTCAGAAAGCTTTACGCGCTTTATGACAATAAGATATGTACCGGCGATGAATCCGCACAGTGCAGAATGTGCCTCGAGGGACGTGTAAAAGCCGCCGGATACAATATTGTAACGGATAGAGGTGACTGGCGTGCTCAATGAGTTTTCCAGAACGGAGCTGCTTTTGGGGGAAGAAAGCATGAATAAGCTTAGAAATTCTCATGTGGCTGTTTTCGGAATAGGAGGAGTAGGCTCTTATATCGCGGAGGGACTTGCAAGGTGCGGCGTTGGAAAGCTTACCCTTATTGATAACGACGAGGTTGTATTAACCAACCTTAATCGTCAGATTATCGCGCTTCATTCGACAATAGGAATGAAAAAAACAGACGCCGCGAAAAAAAGGATATTGGACATAAACCCAAATTCGGAGGTTTATGCTGTCGATTGCTTTTATACAGGCGGCGAGGTTGAATTAACGGAATTCGATTATATCGCCGACGCTATAGATACGGTCTCTTCAAAGCTTGCGCTGATTGAAAACGCATACAGGCTTGGAATTCCCATAATATCCTCTATGGGTACAGGCAATAAGCTTGATCCTTTAAGGCTTACCGTAACCGATATTTATGAAACACGGGTATGTCCGCTTGCAAAGGTTATGCGATATGAGCTGAAAAAAAGAAATGTAAAAAATCTTAAGGTAGTTTATTCTACTGAACAGCCATGCGCTCATAAAACAGAAAGCACGGAGGTTGCTTATAAAAGAAAGACGATCGGCAGCGTGTCTTTTGTGCCGTCCTGTGCCGGCTTGATAATTGCCGGAGAAATTATTAAGGATTTATGCTGAAAACAGTTGAAATTTTACCGGATTAATGGCATAATATATATAATTAAATTTCAGAGCTGCCAGAAAAGCTTACAGCGGCAGTTTCTTTCTGATTTAAAAAATATCCGATTAGGCAGACAGATTTTAAAATCTGCCAAAGGCGATTAAAACATGATAGGAGCTAATATATGGAACATCAGTTTTGCTTGATACTTGATTTCGGAGGACAGTATAATCAGCTTATTGCAAGAAGAGTCCGTGAATGCGGGGTTTATTGTGAAGTAAAAAGCTATAAGACCTCCATTGAAGAAATTAAGGCTTTAAATCCTGTGGGTATTATTTTTACAGGGGGACCAAACAGCGTTTATGATGAAAAGTCCCCTCATATAACAAAGGAAATCTTTGAACTGGGAATACCTATTCTGGGAATTTGTTACGGCTGTCAGCTGATGGCTGTTGCGCTGGGCGGCAGGGTTACAGCGTGCGTTACGTCGGAATATGGAAAAACGGAAACCTTTTATGATAAATCAAGCCGTATTTTCGGCGATATAGGCGAACTTCCGGACAAGGGTATTTCATGGATGAGTCATACTGATTACATATCTGAGATTCCGGAGGGGTTTAAAATTACGGCGCATACAGCCGACTGTCCTGCGGCGGCTATGGAAAACAATGAAAAAAAGCTGTATGCCGTTCAGTTTCATCCGGAGGTCAATCATACCGATTTCGGTCTTGAAATGATAGACGGCTTTTTAAAAAATGTGTGCGGCTGCCGCGGCGACTGGAGCATGAAAAATTATGCTAAGACTGCTATTGCACAGATTCGTGAGAAGGTAGGAAACGGTAAGGTGCTGCTGGCTTTATCCGGAGGAGTTGATAGCTCCGTAGCCGCCGCCCTGCTTGCAAAGGCTGTCGGAAATCAGCTTACATGCATTTTTGTTGATCATGGATTTATGCGTAAAAATGAAGGAGACGAGGTTGAAGCCGCATTTGAAGACAGCGGTATGAATTTTATAAGAGTTAACGCCAAGGAGCAGTTTATGTCTAAATTACGCGGAGTTTCGGATCCTGAAACAAAGCGAAAGACAATCGGAGAAGAATTTATACGTGTTTTTGAGCAGGAAGCAAAAAAAATCGGAAAGGTAGATTACCTTGTTCAGGGAACTATTTATCCGGATGTTATAGAAAGCGGAGCAGGAGACGCCGCGGTTATCAAATCCCATCATAATGTGGGAGGACTGCCGGATTACGTTGATTTCAAGGAAATAATAGAGCCTCTTAGAATGCTGTTTAAGGACGAGGTACGTCAGCTCGGTATCGAGCTTGGACTTTCAGAGGTTTTAGTTTGGCGTCAGCCGTTTCCGGGACCGGGACTTGCAATCAGGATTATCGGCGATATTACTGACGATAAGCTTGAAATCCTCAAGGATGCGGATTATATATTCCGTGAAGAAATTGCAAAAGCCGGTCTTGAACGCAGTATACATCAGTATTTTGCAGTTCTTACTAATATGCGTTCTGTTGGCGTAATGGGAGACAGCCGTACCTATGATTATACAGTTGCGCTGAGAGGCGTTACAACGACAGATTTTATGACCGCTGATTTTGCGAAGATTCCTTATGAGGTTTTAGAAATTGCAGCTTCAAGAATAGTTAACGAAGTTAAAAATGTAAATCGTATTGTTTATGATATAACTACAAAGCCGCCTGCTACTATTGAGTGGGAATGACCGTAATGGATTTTTAAAATCGCCATTTTGTGTTTGCAGTCGGGGTATGCCAAGGATCATAACCGAAGGACATTGTAATATCAGTTTTCCATTATTTTTTCATAATAGTCCGTAAGCGTTCTTTGCCAGAGATTCATAATATTATTATGCAGGAAAAAGACGCAAAAATAACCCCCTTAACCCCTGCCGATTGAGGAGCAGGGAGTTGAATAGGCGAAGTTTTTTTATAGGAAATTATGAAAAGGGAGATATAAATTTATGGCAGCAACCTTTTTAACGGCGTTTGCCTCTTTTGCAAGCACTAATATTGATGATATTTTTGTGTTAATGATACTTTATGCCCAAACGCAAAATCGCAGAGGTATCATACAAATTATTATTGGTCAGTATTTAGGTATTGGCTGTTTAACCGCCTTAAGCATATTAGGCGCACTGGGGACGCAGGTTATTCCATCTAAGTATATTGGACTTTTGGGGGTTTTTCCCCTGATCCTCGGCGTTCGTGCGTGGATTACCTATCATAATCAACAGTATGCGCAGGAAAACGAAGAACAGAAAAACACACAAATAAGCCTTATAAGCGTTGCTCTATTGACAATGGCGAATGGCGCCGACAATATCGGGGTATATATTCCGGCGTTTAGCGGATATTCTTTTATGGATTTTGTAGTTACAATTATTGTATTTATCTTTATGATCGCTTTTTGGTGTTACCTTGGGTTTGTCTTAATACGCCGCCCCTATATCAAAAGGAAAATTGTGAAATATCAACATGTTCTTGTCCCTGCCGTATTGATTGTTTTGGGGGTTGCTATAATTGCAAAGCATTATTTCTTATGACAGGTACGTTTAGTAAGTCGGATTCGTAAACTTATACTTTATAAAACAGAAGCAATATCAGCCGTGGACGTCAATGGTCGAGATGAACGGCGCACGATCTGCGCCGCCGTTCTCTCAATTTGAGGGAAGCTTTTATAATGACAGTTTAGGGATTGAAACTCTAATAATTTCTTGACTTTTGTGGTACAATTTTGATACTAAGAAAACAAGTTGTCCCCAAAATGGATAAGCATTAACATATTTACGAATGTTTTACCTGTGAAATCACCCTAAATACGCCCTCTTATACCTGAATCTGCCAAGTGGGAATAAAATAATGAATCTCGAAAATTTTGCAGCGATTTTCGGGATTTTCTGTTTTCTGTGATAATAAATTAAAATAGTGCAATTGTTCTTGCTATTTACTGATTTGTGTATATTATGATAATTTTTCTTTCATATCCTGATTTATGCAAATGAGCACTTGAAATTATTGTAATTCTATGATACAATAGAAAATAAATGCTTTTAAGTCAGAGCCGTCTTTTAAGCCGGCGGAATGGAGATAAGATAATGAATGGTAATATTTTCCCGCTGCCGTTTTCAGCTCACCTAATATTTGCAGTGGTAGCTTTTGTTTTTTTCCTTATCCAGTTTATAAGAGTAAGATATAAATATCAGTTGGTAATGGCTGTTGCGGTCGCTATGACTATGCTTATATATTTAAAGGATACAAAGCTTTGGTTTTATGGAATAGGCATACTCGAATTCGGCTTGCTAATCATCGCTCTTGTTGCGGCAATTTCCGAGAAAAAAAGAAGAAGAGAGCTTGAAGCTGAGATTTCCTCTGAAAACGCTACAGAAGACAAAAAGGATATCTAAAATGAAAATCTGTATTCTTGACTGGACTACCGTAACCTCCGGCGACATAGATTATAGCGTTTTCCGGGAATTCGGAGAAGTGCGTTGTTATCCGATTACCGATAACGCAAAGGCTGCTGAATACATAGCGGATTCGGATATGGTTTTATGCAATAAGGTAATGATAACGCAGGATGTAATAAATAAATGTCCTAATATAAAATATATCGGTCTTTTTGCAACGGGCTTTAATAATATTGATTTAAAGGCTGCGTCTGAAAAGGGAATAACGGTCTGCAATGCGGGAGAATATTCAGCCGACGCTGTCGCGCAGCATACGTTTGCACACATTTTAGAGTATTTCAGCAGAATATCGGAGTATAATGAATTTGTTAAAGGCGGAGGTTGGATATCCTCTAAAACATTTTCAAAATTTCCTATTAAAACTCAGGAAATTGCCGGGAAAACATTGTCGGTAATAGGCTTTGGCAGTATAGGAAGAAAGGTCGCCGGTATCGGAGCGGCTTTCGGGATGAACGTTTTGGTAAATACAAGATCGAATCCTTTAAACTGTCCATATGAAAACGTATCCTTTGAAGAGGCTCTTTCAAGAGCGGACGTGCTGACTATACACTGTCCGCTTACCGATAAAACCTTAGGTATGATTAATTCCGACGCTTTATCGCTTATGAAAAGCAGCGCGGTATTTGTCAATACCGCACGGGGCGCAATTGTTAACGAACAGGATCTTGCAGACGCATTAAACAGCGGCAGAATTGCGGCAGCCTCTCTGGATGTGCTATGCGATGAGCCCATGTCTGAGAATACGCCTCTGAAAGACGCAAAAAACTGTATTATTACTCCCCATACCGCATGGGCGTCTCTTGAAACAAGACTGCGCCTGATTGATATTGTACGTTCTAATATAAAGGCTTACTTGGACGGAAAGCCTCGGAATAAAGTCAACTGAAAGGAGCAAGCGCCATTTACGGCGTCTGAAAAATGCTGGATATATCGAAAAAAAAACGTATTGTGATAAAGCTTGGAACGTCCACCCTGACGCACAGAACGGGCAGACTGAATATTAGAAGAATGACTAATCTTGTCAGAGTAATGGCGGATTTGCAGAATTCTGGAAAAGAGCTTATAATAGTATCCTCCGGATCGGTCGGACTTGGCGTAGGAAAGCTCGGCTTACAGGAAAAACCTACCGATACTCCGACCAAACAGGCGGCGGCGGCAGTAGGACAATGCGAGCTTATGTATCTTTACGACGATCTGTTTGATAATTATGGGATAACCGTTGCGCAGATACTGGTAACAAAAACTATTATTGAAACAGAACGACGCAGGAATGTAGAAAATGCTTTTGAAAAGCTTATTTCCATGAAGGTTATACCAATAGTCAACGAAAACGATACTGTCGCAATAGACGAGCTGGAGCTTGAAATAGGTGAGAACGATTCGCTTTCGGCTATTGTAGCGGAAACTGCAAATGCCGATCTTCTCATAATATTGTCAGATATAGACGGTCTTTATGACAGTGACCCTCACAAGAACCCCGACGCTAAACTGATACCTGTGGTAACCCGAATAGACGATCATATCGAGGGAGCGGCCGGCGGAGCGGGAAGTATGTTCGGCACCGGAGGAATGATTACGAAAATAAACGCGGCCAGGATAGCAAACAACGCCGGTATTGATATGATAATAATGAACGGGAATAATCCTGATAAATTATATGATTTGTTTGAAAACAATCCAAGCGGGACTGTTTTTATCTCTGATAGCAGAAAAAACGGAGGCGATTAGAATGAATTATATTGAAACGCTCGGAAAGAAAGCGAAATGTGCGGAGCCTTTTATAGCTTCTGCACAGACTGATACAAAAAACGCGGCTTTGGTTTCAATAGCGGACGCTTTGATATCCAATACTCAGCTTATTATTGAAAATAATAAGCTGGATCTTGAGAACGCCGTTAAAAATAATATGTCTGAAGCAATGCAGGACAGACTACTGCTTAATGAGAGCAGAATAAAAGGTATTGCAGACGCGGTTTTGAAGCTTGCTGAGGCTGAGGACGTAATCGGCTCTGTCGACTGCGGCTTTGTAAGGCCGAACGGGCTGAAAATATCTAAGACCAGAGTGCCGCTGGGCGTTATCGGAATTATTTTTGAATCCCGCCCCAACGTTACAGTAGACGCAGCCACTCTTTGCTTAAAGGCTGGGAATGCCGTTATTTTAAGAGGCGGCAAGGAAGCGATAAATTCTAATAAGTGTCTTGCGGACGTAATGCGCGGAGCTGTAAAAGCTGCCGGACTTCCGGAGGACGTTATTCAGCTTATTGAGGACACGTCAAGGGAAACGGCTTCTCAGCTTATGAAAATGAACGGATATCTTGACGTTCTTATTCCAAGAGGCGGAGCCGGTCTTATTCAGGCAGTTATCAGTCAGGCTACTGTTCCGGTGATTGAAACCGGTACAGGTAACTGTCACGTTTATGTTGACGACTCCGCAGATATTGAAATGGCTGCCGATATTGTTGAAAACGGAAAGACTCAGCGTCCGTCCGTATGCAATGCAGTGGAGGGACTGCTTATTCATAAGGATATAGCGAAAAAGGCTCTTCCGGTTATAAAAGAAAGGCTTGACGGGCATAATGTTGAAATAAGGGGATGCGAGAGAACGGCCGAAATTCTCGGGGACTGCGTCATAGCGGCGTCGGAAAGTGATTACGGTACGGAATTTCTCGATTATATTATTTCTGTCAAGGTTGTTGATTCAATTGACGAGGCGATAGATCATATAGCAAAATACGGGACAAAGCATTCTGAAGCGATTGTTACAAAAAGTCTTGAAAATGCAGAGAGGTTTCAGCGTATGGTAGACGCGGCGGCTGTTTATGTCAATGCGTCGACACGCTTTACAGACGGCGGAGAATTCGGATTCGGAGCCGAGATCGGCATTTCAACACAGAAGCTTCATGCAAGGGGTCCAATGGGACTGCGCGAGCTTACAACCGTTAAATATCTTATTAACGGCAGCGGTCAGATAAGATAGAATATCTATGTATGTAAAAACAATTTGAATAACAGCGCCGGCTTAAACAGAAATTGAATAACAGCTTGCCGTATATCGGCTTTTCTTAAAATATGGGAGGGTTTCTATGGATATACTTGATGAAGTAGACACTGCTGTCCGTGAAAAAAGGAGTAAATGGAAATATACGCCTATGAGGGAAAAAAGTGAAACAGACGCTATAATAGACGAACTGCTGCGTGAATTTTCTTCTGACGGCAGACAGAATACGTCTCATAGCGATATAAATCGGCCAAGCTCAGGCATATCGGAAAGCCGCCGAACTGAAATCAGGCCGGCTAAGACTGAACAGCAGGAACGTTATGAATATGAGGCTTCAGTACGAAGGGATAATGAATCAAAATCAGAGGACAGCTTTTATGCTCCGCATAAATATGACGATTATGAGGACGGCGGATTTGAGGATACAGGCGGCGAAGACGACGGAATTATAGACAACGGCGACTTTAATAGTTTTATGGATTCTGAAAATGACGGAGATAAAGGTGATATTCCTAAATTCAGAGCCTCGGAGCTTGTTAAAATAATATTAAAGATACTTGTTCTTGCTGTATTTGGAGCATTTGCCGTTACGGGAATTATAAATACTGTTAGTACAGGTATAAATAAATTCAGCGAATCTTCCGGCTCGGGAGCTGCCGATATGCAGAAAACGGAATTTGAATCGGTTATCTATCCGCTGATTGTTACCGAAACAAAGGATTTTGAAAGCGTTTCAGATTTAGGTAATGAGGAGCTTATTAATATTGCGGTATGGGAGCTTGTTATAAACGGGAAAAAATCTGTATTTGAGGATCAGGAAACGGGAGATATTTTGTTTCCTCAGGATCAAATGACTTATATTGTTGAAAAGCTGTTCGGAGAGTATATGAAGCTTGATCATTCTGATTCCGGTATTGGTGATATTATTATATCATATGATAAAAAGAAAAAGCAGTATATAATTCCAAAGGATACAGATTTATATTCTTATTATCCGAAGGTTACGGACATTGCTGAAACAGACGATACCTATACCGTTTATGCGGACTGCTATAAATCTACGCCGCCATGGAACAGTGGAAAAGCGGATCCTGAAAAAAGGGTAATGGTAACGCTTAAAAAAACGCAGGATTATTATAATATAATTTCACTTAAAACAATACCGCTTGCATAAAATTTTATATGGACAGTTCGATTGTGCCATCCTGTCCTTAAACAAAACCAGGACATCATAAACTTGAAATTCAAGGATACAGATGTCGATTCTGTATCCTTTTAATTTTCGGAGGAGATATAATGTACTTTTTAAAATCAGAATTTTCTTTTGACAGCGCACATTTTTTATACGGATATGAAGGGAAATGCAGCAATATTCACGGACACAGGTGGAAAGTAGAAGTAACGGTTAAAAATGCCTTCTTGCAGAGAAACGGTCAGAATAAAGGAATGATCATGGACTTTTCAGAGCTTAAAAGAGCGTTGAGCGTTATTGCGGAGCATTATGACCATTCGTTGATATATGAAAAGAACACATTAAAAAACGATACTATGGAATGTCTTAAAAGAGACGGGTTCAGGCTTGTTGAACTGCCGTTCCGTCCGACAGCGGAAAATCTTGCAAGACATTTCTTTATGATAATCAAAGAGCGCGGATTCAGACCGCATAATGTTACCGTATATGAAACCCCGAATAACTGCGCTATGTATGAGGAGGGTTAGGCTTGGCATATAATATTGCCGAAAGGTTTGTCAGCATAAACGGCGAGGGAAGAAAAGCGGGACAGCCGGCTGTCTTTATACGCTTTAGGGGATGTAACCTTTGCTGCTCTTACTGCGACACGCTATGGGCAAATTCTGACGATTGGCCCGCGAAGCCAATGTCCGCGCAGGATATATTGGAGTATATTATATCCTCCCGTATAAATAACGTAACTCTCACCGGAGGCGAGCCTCTGATACAGCCGGATATTTATAATCTTATAGATATGCTATGCAAAAACGGTCTTAGCGTTGAAATAGAGACTAACGGCTCTGCCGATATATCTTTATACAGAAATATGGAACTTCCGCCGTCGTTTACACTTGACTATAAGCTGCCGTCGAGCGGTATGGAGGGCTTTATGAATTTGGACAACTACGACTATCTGACAGAAAGTGATACCGTTAAATTTGTATGTGGCAGCAGTCTTGATCTTGAGACGGCGAGGAACATCATTGAAAAATACCGACTGGATAAAAGGTGTGCGGTTTATCTGAGTCCTGTGTTCGGCAGAATAGATCCTAAGGAGATTGTCGGATATATGCTCAAGCACAAGATGAACGGCGTTAATTTTCAGCTACAGCTTCATAAATTCATCTGGCCGGCCGGAATGAGGGGAGTTTGAATATGGCGATAGACAAAGAAGCGGTAAAATATCATATCAAAGGTTTACTTAAAGCTTTGGGAGACGATCCCGAACGCGAGGGCTTAAAGGAAACGCCCGACAGGGTTGCGAGAATGTATGAGGAAATCTTTGAGGGTATGAATTATACAAATTCTCAGATAGCGGAGATGTTCAGCAAAACCTTTGAAGACGACTATGCCTGCGGAGAAAGCGATATGGTGTTAATAAGGGATATTGAGGTATTTTCATTCTGCGAGCATCATATGGCGCTTATGTATGATATGAAGGTTTCAATTGCCTATATACCGAACGGAAGGGTAATAGGACTTTCCAAAGCTGCAAGAATTGCAGATATGGCGGCAAAAAGGCTTCAGCTCCAGGAACGTTTGGGGTCAGATATAGCTGAGATAATGTCGTTGGCGTCAGGCTCTGAGGATATTGCGGTTTTTATAGAGGGAAAGCATTCGTGCATGACGGCAAGAGGGATTAAAAATTGTTCCTCTTCTTCTTCATATACTGCCTTCAGGGGAAGATTTAAGACCGATCTGCAATTACAGAAAAGGTTTCTTCTTCAATTGAAATAAAGGAGAATTTTTATGAAAGCATTAGTTTTATTCAGCGGAGGAGTCGACAGTACGACCTGTCTGGGCCTTGCCGTAAAAAAATACGGGGCTGATAATGTTACGGCTCTTTCTGTATCCTATGGTCAGAAGCATATAAAGGAAATAGAAGCAGCCGCAGCTATAACGAAATATTATGGAACGGAAAGAATTGAGCTTGATTTGTCTTTGATTTTTCAGTATTCCGATTGTTCGCTATTAAAAAATTCAGAACAAAATATTCCGCATGAATCATATTCTGAGCAGTTAAAAAAGAAAAACGGCTCTACTGTTTCAACTTATGTTCCCTTCAGAAACGGATTGTTTCTGGCTTCTGCGGCAAGTATTGCGCTATCCAAAAAATGCGGTATAATTTATTACGGCGCCCATGCGGACGATTCGGCCGGAAACGCATATCCTGATTGCTCTGAAGCGTTTAATAATGCTATGAATACTGCAATTTATGAAGGAAGCGGCCGACGGCTTGAGATAAGCGCGCCCTTTGTCGGAATGTCGAAAGCTGAGGTTGTAAAGCTCGGGCTCAGCCTTGACGTACCCTATGAGCTTACTTGGAGCTGCTATGAGGGAGGGGACAGGCCATGCGGAAAATGCGGAACTTGTATTGACAGAGCAAAGGCGTTCAAATTAAACGGTATTAAAGATCCTGCGGAAAGGTAAAAAAATGGAAAAAAGAGAAAAAGAGGAGCTTACCCTTCTTGGAAATCAGAAAACTGCATATCCGGATAATTATGCTCCGGAAATGCTGGAAACCTTTGAAAACAAGCATAAGGAAAACGATTATTTTGTAAAATTCAATTGTCCTGAATTTACAAGTCTTTGTCCAATAACCGGACAGCCGGATTTTGCGTCAGTTTATATTTCTTACATTCCCGATGTAAAAATGGTTGAGAGCAAATCGCTAAAGCTTTATCTTTTCAGTTACCGTAACCATGGTGATTTTCACGAGGACTGCATGAATAAAATCATGAAGGATCTGATTAGACTAATGAATCCAAAATATATTGAGGTTTGGGGGAAGTTTACGCCGAGAGGCGGTATTTCAATTGATCCCTACTGCAACTACGGCAGGCCGGGAACTAAATGGGAACGTCTTGCGGAAAACAGACTGTTTAATCATGATATGTACCCCGAAAATGTGGATAACAGGTAAATCAGTTCATAAAAAATTTGCAAAATGTTCATGATTTATTAAAGATTAATACGATCTAACTATATAAATTATATTATTAATGGTGTATAATAATGTTAGGGAAATAATCTCATAAGTTAAAAGCTATTTATTTCTTTAATATTTATCTGAACTCTATTCATGCGATTCAATATGAGTTGGCAGACTATAATAATGACGGAAGTGTGGATATTGCAGATGTTGTTGGAATAAATATGAACTTACTTTAAGGAGGAGATATATATGAAAATGATTAAAGCTTTATCGTTATTTTTAGTTGCAGCTTTAATGTCCGTATCAGTTATTGGAGTTTCTTCCGTAGCAGCGGAAGAATACAATGAAAAAATGTATACTTTAAAAGAGCTGCTTGAAATGAGTAAGGAAGAATATTTTGAAGAATTTCCGGAGGCGGAAGCGTCTTTTAACGAACAGAAACAGTTCTATGAAGATGAAAAGGAGAATACAATAGAAAAGTTTCAGGCAGGATATGATCCGGATTTAGAAAATTATGAGGAAATGCTTGAAAATGAAATTTCTATGGTATATACTGTGGAAGCAAGATTTGGCTGTTCTGTACTAAGAGAGGATGAATACAGAGCTAATGAAACTGAACAAAATTTACATGAATTATTGGAAGATTCGTTAGAATATGAAATAATTTCCCCGATTAACGTTTCAGTAACAGACGGTGCGATTTATTATGATTATCTTTTAAGCATAACATTTCCTGAATATAATAATGTTGCTGTGAGCGATGAAAATATACTTACATTTATTAAAATAAGACAGTGCGTCAATCAGATTATTCCTCTGTATAATAATCGCCTCTGTAATCCGATTTCGATTTCAACCGATAAAAAGCAAGTTTTAACAGGCGATGTTAACCTTGATGAAACGGTAGATTTATATGACGTTATCTGGATAGGAGGTCATTTGATTAATAAGTTTGAATTGACAGAAGGTCAGCAGTCGGTAGGCGATATAAACAGCGACGGAGTATGCGACCTTTACGACGCAATTGAAATTTCCAAGCAGTTGATGTAAATAATAACATAGTATACTACAGAAAAAATAAATCGGCATTAAATGCCGATTTATTTTTATTCCATACTGTTTATTTCGTTAATAAATTCACTTTTAGGTATATTTAGAACGGTTGACGTTTCATTCAACATATTTTTTTGTTTATGCTTTTCTGTATTATTAAATAACTTCGTTAAATCTTTGGCCAAAGGTTCGGTAAATCCGTTATCGTCCACAAGGAGAGCTTGGTTTGAAATGGTACCATTGTTATCACATAAAAAAATGCCTTGATTGGAATAAGTAACATAATAATTTTCAGTTTCATTATTTCTATCCCTAATGCCAAAGAAGATTAATTTATCTCCAATCTCAGGAATATAATTGCCGTACAAATCATAGTAAATCTCAGCGGTTTCAAGTTCTTTTTCAGAATATTCGGAAGTATCAAGAGCGTGTCCGAATTCTTTGATTATTTCTGGAGAATTAGCATATTTTTTGTAATTCATATATCCTCCGCTTACGGTTAACAATTCGTTATTAAATGAACCCTTGTAAATGTTTATGATTTCCGGAGTTAAATTTGTATAGATCATATCTGTGTCCGGCCAAATAAACGAAGACGTATCTGTTATTTTAACTTCAGCAACAAAATCGGAAGCGTTATAAAGTTCTTCAAGCGTATAAGCGCATTTTGCAATATCTGCTTCTGTTTTGGCGAAGCTTACGACATTATGCTCCGTTAAGACTTCGGCTTTAGACGTGTTATTGTCTGTCGTCTGATTATCTCCGCAGCCCGACGCTAAAATTAATAAGGAACATATGATTGAAGAGATGATAAGCCTTTTTTTGATATTCATAAAAATAGCCCCCTTAAGCATTAGGATATAATCCATTTAACATTATAATGTCCGTATCTGATGGGTATGTCGCTGTTCTGCCATAACCTTTTTGACACATAATAGATGACGGGGTATCGTTATTTTCGTCTAATCCGAAAACATGACCAAATTCATGCGTTATAGTATCAGTTTGAACGTCATAAGCAAGGTTAAGTTGAATTTTACACATATTCCAATCTGATGAAGTAGGATATGTGGAAATAGAATTGTAAAAAAATGTGGTTTTGGCTATAGCGTTATCATTGGCGTTTCGATAAAAACTGCATTGAACTGTGGCTCCTGATGAAGATAAAACTCTACTCCAACGCATAGTAAAAGCAAGGTTTTTATGGCTAGCCCAAGCATTTGCAGCGCGCATTGTTTTTTCGCCATATGAATTTGCATATGTTGGTGAGTAGTAAGCCTTACAATTGCTCATGTTTACCTGTAGTCGATTGGCAAAAGAAATCGGATGAATAATTCTTGCGTTAGCGTCAGCCTTAAAATTAAATATTGTTGAACTGCAAGATAATATTAATGCCGTACATACACTTACTAATTTATAAAATTTCATTATTATTACCCCCCTCTTTATATAGAATAACATATTAACCAATAGATGTCAATGAATCTCGCTAAAAAAGGTAAATAAATTAAAGCGGATTATTTTATTATATTTGCTACTTGACAAAGCCAAAAAAGAGTTGTATAATAATAAAATGTATCAGTATGACTGATTATATTTCTTGGCTGAATAGTATAACATAAATTTTTATGTTCTGTCAAGAGCTTTATGAAAAAAATCAGTTTAGGCATATAGAAATTAAAGCCGTTAATAAATCAAGGAGGTTCCGCCTATGGTGAATGTCAAGCCAGTACAGCTTGGTAAGAATGTCAGAATGAGCTTTGGAAAAATAAACGAGGCGCTTCAGATACCTAATCTTATCGAGGTACAGAAAAATTCATATCAGTGGTTCAAGGATGAAGGTTTAAAGGACGTTTTAAGCGATATGTCCGCAATAACCGATTATAACGGTAATCTCGTCCTGAATTTTGTTGATTATAAGATTGACGATACGCCTAAGTATACCATTGCAGAATGCAAGGAACGCGACGTTACTTATGCCGCTCCTCTGAGAGTTACAGCAACTCTCTGGAACAAGGAAACGGGAGATGTCAAGGAAAGCGAAATCTATATGGGAGATTTCCCTCTTATGACTGAAAGCGGCACGTTTATAATAAACGGCGCGGAGCGTGTTATTGTTTCACAGCTTGTACGTTCTCCGGGCGTGTATTATTCCTTTGAAAAGGATAAAACGGGTAAGGATCTTTTTAAAGCTACAGTTATACCGAACAGGGGCGCATGGCTTGAATATGAAATGGATTCAAGCGATATCGCTTATGTCAGAATAGATAAAAACAGGAAAATTCCTCTTACTACATTTATAAGAGCGCTGGGAGTCGGCTCAGACGAGGAAATATTTGAGCTTTTCGGCTCAGACGACAGATTGGCTCAGACTATTCTTCAGAAGGACGGAACTAAAAACAATTCTGACGCTTTAATCGACGTTTATAAAAAGCTGCGTCCGGGCGAACCTCCGACAGTTGAAAGCGCGGTTTCTCATCTCAATAATCTTTTCTTTGACGCCAAGAGATATGATCTTGCCAGATTCGGAAGATATAAATTCAATAAGAAGTTAGGTATCGGCTCGCGTATCTCCGGACATGTTCTTTCACGACCGGTAGTAAATCCGCTTACAGGCGAAATCATGGCTGACGAGGGTGAAAAACTGACCTATGATAAGGCTGCGGAAATCGAGCAGGCCGGAGTATATGAGGCTTATCTGACAGTTGAAGCTAAAGAATATTATGTCACTGAAAACGGTGAAAACGCCATAAGAATGGTTGAAAAGGAAGTTAAGGTTATAGGAAACGGAATGGTCGATATAAATGGCTACGTTGACCTTGACGCCGCTCAGTATGGTATTAATGAAAAGGTATCCTTCAAGGTTCTTAAGGATATTCTTGAATCCTCCGCAGACGAGGAGGAGCTTGAGGACAATATAAAGAAGCGAGTTGACGAGCTTGTTCCTAAGCATATAATTCTCGATGATATCTATGCTACAATAAGCTATTATCTTAATTTATGCGAAGGCGTCGGAGTAGTAGATGATATTGACCATCTCGGCAACAGACGTATCCGCTCGGTAGGAGAGCTGCTTCAGAATCAGTTCAGGATAGGCTTTGCCAGAATGGAAAGAGTCGTAAAGGAAAGAATGAATCTTCAGACTCAGGATATGGAAACCATAACTCCGCAGTCTTTAGTTAATATACGTCCGATTACGGCGGCAATCAAAGAATTTTTCGGCTCTTCCCCTCTTTCACAGTTTATGGATCAGAACAATCCTCTGGCGGAGCTGACGCATAAAAGACGTCTTTCGGCGCTTGGTCCCGGAGGTCTTTCAAGAGACAGAGCCGGATTTGAAGTCCGTGACGTTCATTACAGTCATTACGGCAGAATGTGTCCGATTGAAACGCCTGAAGGTCCTAATATAGGTTTGATCTCATATCTTGCTACATTTGCCAAGATAAATGAATACGGCTTTATTGAAGCGCCTTATAGAAAAGTAGACAAGGAAACCGGAGTTGTCACCAACGAAGTAGTTTATATGACGGCCGATGTGGAGGATAACTTTATTGTCGCACAGGCAAACGAGCCGCTGACCGAGGACGGAAAGCTTGCAAGACCTAAAGTAAACGCTCGTTACCGCGACAAGATACTTGAATGCGACAGAGAGCTTGTAGATTATATGGACGTTTCTCCGAAGATGGTCGTATCGGTAGCGACGGCTATGATTCCGTTCCTTGAAAACGACGACGCTAACAGAGCGCTTATGGGTTCTAACATGCAGAGACAGGCTGTGCCTTTGCTTAAAACCGAAAGGCCTTTTGTCGGTACCGGTATGGAATATAAGGCGGCGGTTGACTCCGGAGTATGCATTATATCTGAGTGCAGCGGAAAGGTTACGGCTGTCAGTGCGGACGAGATAACTGTTGAAGACAATATCAGTCTTGAACACAAATATAAATTAACGAAATTCAAGCGCTCTAACCAGGGCACCTGCGTTAACCAGCGTCCGATTGTAAGCGTAGGAGAAAACGTTGAAAAGGGACAGGTACTTGCAGACGGTCCCGCTACCGCGGACGGCGAGATATCTCTCGGAAAGAACGCTCTTATTGGCTTTATGACATGGGAGGGCTATAACTACGAGGACGCCGTACTGTTAAACGAAAACTTAGTTAAAAACGACGTATTTACTTCGATTCATATAGAAGAATATGAAATAGAATGCCGCGATACGAAGCTTGGCCCTGAGGAGATTACAAGAGATATTCCTAACGTAGGCGAGGACGCTTTAAAGGATCTTGATGAAAAGGGTATTATCAGAATAGGAGCCGAGGTTCATTCGGGAGATATTCTTGTGGGAAAGGTTACTCCTAAGGGTGAAACCGAGCTTACTGCCGAGGAAAGACTGCTTCGTGCAATTTTCGGAGAAAAGGCGAGAGAGGTTCGTGATAATTCTCTTAAGGTTCCTCATGGAGAAGCCGGAGTTATTGTGGACGTCAAGGTGTTTACAAGACAAAACTGCGACGAGCTTAGTCCGGGTGTAAATATGCTTGTCCGTTGCTATATCGCTCAGAAGAGAAAAATCTCTGTCGGCGATAAAATGGCCGGACGTCATGGAAATAAGGGCGTTGTTTCAAGGATACTTCCACAGGAGGATATGCCGTTCCTCCCCGATGGAACGCCGCTTGATATAGTACTGAATCCATTGGGCGTGCCTTCGCGTATGAATATAGGTCAGGTGCTTGAGGTTCATCTCGGAATGGCCGCAAAGGCTCTTGGCTGGCATATTATGACGCCGGTATTCGACGGCGCTCACGAGGACGATATAAGAGCGTGCTTCAGAGCTGCCGGAATGGACGAGGACGGCAAGACTGTTTTGTACGACGGAAGAACCGGAGAACAGTTCGATAACCGTGTTACGGTAGGTTATATGTATTATCTTAAGCTCCATCACCTGGTTGACGACAAGATACACGCTCGTTCTGTCGGACCTTATTCTTTGGTTACTCAGCAGCCTCTCGGCGGTAAAGCGCAGTTTGGCGGACAGAGGTTTGGTGAAATGGAGGTATGGGCTCTGGAGGCATACGGCGCCGCTTATACTCTCCAGGAAATTCTTACTGTAAAATCGGACGATACGGTAGGACGAGTAAACACCTATGAAGCGATAGTTAAAGGTCAGAACGTACCTAAGCCGGGTATTCCGGAATCATTCAAGGTTCTCTTCAAGGAGCTTCAGTCGCTTTGTCTTGATGTCAGGGTTCTTGATGAAAATCAGGATGAAATTGATCTTAAGCAGTCGTTTGACGACGACGATATTATACCTCAGCCCGTTTCGTTTGCGGACGAAAATGCGGATGAGCATCCGTTTGAGGAGTCTGAGATTGAAGACGCCGGATTCACGCTTGACGATGTTGAGGACGATGATATTCTGGAGGATCTTGATGATTCCGAGTCGGGCGCGATGTTCAGTTTTGATATATCTGCTGACGACGAAGAAATATAGTCGGCTCCGGAGCCGCCTGCGGGGCGGAAACGGCAATGTCGTAATTCAGACAAGGAGGTAACGGTTTGGAATTTAATACTTTTGATTCTATAAAAATAGGTCTCGCATCACCGGAACAGATCAGAAGCTGGTCTTACGGCGCTGTTGAGCGTCCTGAAACTATAAATTACAGAACCCAGAAGCCTGAAAGGGACGGTCTTTACTGTGAAAGAATTTTCGGACCTACTAAAGACTGGGAATGCCACTGCGGAAAGTTCAAGAAAATACGCTTTAAGGGAAAGGTCTGCGACCGCTGCGGAGTTGAGGTTACCCGCGCGAAGGTAAGACGCGAGAGAATGGGCCATATTGAGCTTGCGGCTCCGGTATCTCATATTTGGTATTTCAAGGGAACGCCGTCAAGAATAGGACAGGTGCTTGAAATTTCTCAAAAACGCCTTGAAGAAATACTTTATTTTACAAAATATATTGTTCTTGATCCGGGCAATACAGGCGAGCTGATAAAAAAACAGCTTCTTTCCGAAAAGGAATATTTAGACGCAAGGGAAAAATACGGCGATGAATTTTCAGCGGAAATGGGAGCTGAGGCAATACAGAAGCTTTTGCAGGAATATGATCCTGAACGATACGACGTTTTTAAGAACAGACTTATAATGTCGGGAAAGATTTCTCTTGGAGGAAAAAAATCTGAGTGTACTCATTCGCCGTTGACATGCGATTGTGACGAATGTAAAAAATTCTCAGAGCTTGACGTTGAATGGAAAAATAATCTTGAGGTCGTTTCAGAGGATCTGAAGGAAGAGCTTAAAGGTCTGCCTTCAGGTCAGAAGAAGATTAAGCTATTGAAAAGACTTGAAATAATAGAAGCATTCAGGCTTTCGGGAAACAAGCCGGAATGGATGGTTCTGAATGTAATCCCTGTTATACCTCCTGATCTGCGTCCTATGGTTATGCTGGACGGCGGACGTTATGCAACGTCCGACTTAAACGACCTTTACAGAAGAGTTATCAACAGAAATAACCGTCTAAAAAGAATGCTTGAGCTTGAAGCGCCGGACATCATTATAAGAAATGAAAAGAGAATGCTTCAGGAAGCCGTTGACGCTCTTATCGACAACGGACGTCACGGCAGACCTGTTACAGGGCCTAATAATCGTGCCTTGAAATCTCTTTCCGATATGCTTAAGGGTAAGCAGGGACGCTTTAGACAGAACCTTCTCGGCAAGCGTGTCGACTATTCCGGACGTTCTGTTATCGTAGTAGGTCCGGAGCTTAAAATGTATCAGTGCGGTCTGCCAAAGGAAATGGCTCTTGAGCTTTTCAAGCCGTTTGTGCTTAAAAGACTTGTTGATACTAAGGTTATCGCAAATATAAAGAGCGCGAGAAAAATGGTTGACAGAGCTTCTACTGAAGTATGGGACGCACTTGAAAACGTGATTAAGGATCATCCGGTTATGCTGAACCGCGCCCCCACGCTTCACAGACTGGGTATACAGGCGTTCGAACCTATTCTTGTAGAAGGACGCGCAATTAAACTTCATCCTTTGGTTTGTACCGCGTTCAATGCCGATTTTGACGGCGACCAGATGGCTGTGCATCTGCCGCTTTCAGCGGAGGCTCAGGCAGAAGCAAGATTTCTAATGCTTGCCGCGAATAACCTTTTAAAGCCTTCCGACGGCTGCCCTGTTGCCGTTCCGTCTCAAGATATGGTGCTTGGCTCTTATTATCTGACTATGCAGAAGGAGGGAGAACCCGGCGAGGGCAAGGTATTCAGAGATGTAAACGAAGCTTTAATGGCATATAACGAGCACGACGTATCGCTGCATGCGGCTATTAAGGTGAGAATCACAAAGGAAATAGGCGACAAAACCGTATCTAAAATAATTGACTGTACGGTCGGACGTCTGATATTCAACGAAAACATCCCTCAGAATCTTGGTTATGTGGACAGAACTAATTCTGATAAGCAGTTTGATCTTGAAATATCTTTCCTTGTAGGCAAAAAACAGCTTTCAAATATTATTGAAAGATGTATCAGAATTCACGGTACAACAACAACTTCCGAAGTACTTGATAAGATCAAGGCGCTTGGATTTAAGTATTCGACAAAGGCTTCAATTACCGTCGCGGTATGCGACGCTACGATACCGCCCCAGAAAAAAGATATTCTTGCGGAAGCCGATAAAAAGATAGAGGTAATAACAAGGCAGTATGAATACGGCTATATATCGTCTGAGGAAAAATCCAAAAAGGTAATTGAAGTTTGGAATCAGGCTACGGATGATGTTACCGAGGCGCTTAAAACGGGACTTGACAAATATAACCCTATATTCATGATGGCTGATTCGGGAGCCAGAGGAAGTATCAATCAGATCAGGCAGCTTGCAGGTATGAGAGGCCTTATCGCCAATACCTCCGGTACTACCATTGAAATTCCTATCAGAGCGAATTACCGTGAAGGACTGAATATTCTTGAATATTTCATTTCATCGCGAGGCGCCCGTAAGGGACTTGCAGATACTGCTTTACGTACCGCCGATTCCGGCTACCTTACCAGACGTCTTGTAGACGTTTCGCAGGATGTAATCATAAGCGAGCATGACTGTGACGCTCACGACGGTCTTGAGGTATATGAGATCAGAAACGGCAACGAGATAATTGAGCCGCTGGTTGAAAGACTTGTGGGAAGATATCTTGTCGACGATCTTAAGGACGAGAGCACCGGAGACGTTATAATATCAAAGGATAAGCTTATGACTGAGGCGGACGCAAAGAGAGTGTGCGAGGCCGGAGTGGAGAGAATCAAAATACGTTCAGTTTTACACTGCCGTTCAAAGCATGGAGTATGCGCTAAATGCTATGGTTCCAACCTTGCAAACGGAAACCTTGTCGCTGTCGGCGAAGCTGTAGGTATTATTTCTGCTCAGTCTATAGGCGAGCCGGGTACTCAGCTTACGATGAGAACATTCCATACGGGAGGCATCGCTTCGGCAGAGGATATTACGCAAGGTCTTCCGCGTGTTGAGGAGCTGTTTGAGGCAAGGCGTCCGAAAAATGCCGCTATACTTTCAAGAATCGACGGCATAGTCAATATCGAAGAGATCAAGACGACCAGAAACGTTATTGTAACAAATAATGAAACCGGAGAGACAGAAAGCTATATGGTTCCATATAACTTCAAGATAAGAGTTAAGGAAAATGAGGTTATTGAAAAGGGTACTAAGCTTACGGAGGGTAACGTATATCCGGCGGATATTCTTAACATTTTAGGCGTGCAGGCGGTTCAGAATTATATTATCCATGAAGTACAGAAGGTTTACCGCTTACAGGGTGTTGATATAAATGATAAGCATATCGAAGTTATTGTTCGCCAGATGCTGAGGAAGATCAAGGTCGATGAATCCGGAAGTAGCTATTTGCTGCCGGGAGCGCTTGTTGATAAGAAGGAAATTGACGAAATAAACGAGTCGATTAAGACGAGAATAGAAAACGGAGAAGAAAATCTGGAGATTGTTACAACGCTTCCTGTTCTTCAGGGTATTACAAAGGCGTCGTCAAGCTCTGACAGCTTCCTATCTGCGGCATCGTTCCAGGAAACCACCAAGGCTCTAACAGACGCTGCAATCAGAGGCAAGAGCGATAAGCTGCTTGGCTTGAAGGAAAATGTTATAATAGGAAAGCTTATACCGGCAGGAACGGGAATGGACGTTTATAACAAGGTTCAGATTGTAAAAACTGACAATCATCAGGAAATTCCGTATCCGTCTCAGTTACCGGTTATGCCAAATATTTAATAAAAATCAGACAGCGGAAGGTTTTTAAATACTTTCCGCTGTTTTTTATTATGTCAATGGTATATGAAAGGAGCTATTGATGAATAATTATGAAATAATTAATTTAAATGAGTGGAAAAGAAAAGTGCATTTTCAGGTGTTCAGAGATTACATAGAACCGTCGTACTGTGTTACATTCGAATTAGATATTACAGAATTCTTAAAAAAGATAAAAAACAGATATTCCTTCACTTTTTCAATGATTTATGTAGTTTCAAAATGCGCCAATGAAATAGAGGAATTCAGATATCGTTTTTTAAATGGAGTTGTGGTTTTATTCGATAAGATTGATACGGCGTTTACCTTTCTCGATAATGATACCGAACTTTTTAAGGTTGTAAATGTAAAAATGACAGATACGCTTGACGAATATAATGCTTTGGCCCTAAATACTGTTCTGTCGCAGAAAGAATATTTTACAGGTCCGCTTGGAATTGATGTTTTTCAGTTTTCACCTTTCCCTTGGATTTCCTACACTCATATTTCCCATACCGTTTCAGGAAAAAAGGACAATTCAACGCCACTTTTCGATTGGGGAAAGTATTTTGAAAGAAACGGCAGAACTATTCTTCCGTTTTCAATACAGGCGCATCATTCGTTTGTTGACGGTATTCACATAGGTAAGCTTGCGAATAAATTACAGGAATTTTTAGATTCTTACAGCATTTAATTGATTATCGGCCCATAAAGCTTATTTAAACTATAAGAAAGCAGGTAAACGTCAGTTTAGTGTGCATTTCAACCGGAAGTGGATTGACTCATGATCCGGAACAAGTTATAATTATTATGCTCTAATAAACGAAAGGGCTGATAAATGTACGATACTATATAAAGGACTACGAAAATTCTCTTTTTATAGAACTGAGAAATTTGAAGTTAGGAGAAACGAGTATGCTGGATAAAATACCTAATTCAGAAGAAATGACTGCTTTAGTTGGTCAATCATTATATGATATATGGAATAAACTGTGTGCCTTAATTGATGAAAAGTATGACATGGAACGCTTATGGAACAAAGGCGGTAAAGCGTGGACTTATGAGTATAAATACCGTCGTGGCGGAAAAACGCTTTGTGCATTGTACGCAAGGGAAAACTGCATAGGATTTATGATTATCTTAGGGAAAGATGAACGATTAAAATTTGATACAGATAGAAATAGTTATTCAAAAGAAGTGCAAAAAATTTATGATGAAACTAAAAACTATCATGACGGAAAATGGCTGATGTTTGAGCCATCGGATACAGCCTTATTTAATGATTTTGTTAAACTGCTGGGAATAAAAAGAAAGCCAAACAGGAAGTGATGATTTTATACTTGAATTTAGTATACAAATTGGAATTTATGGAGGTATATCTAATTAAAAAAATATGAGGAATGTCTTTTATTTTCTATAGGAATAAGAGTTTCTGTTGTTTAAATTATATATCTTTGGTTAGTTTATTTTCTTTTTGTTATAATAAAACCAGAAAAGCTAATTTCCTCAGGGATTTCAATTTTGCTGTTAATACCGTTAGACGCGTTGATTAATAGCATTGTTACAGATATAATAGGCGCAGCGTTTATTTTGAGAATTGGGATATTATTTCATATCTGTAATATTAGCCGCGGCCGTTTCCGTATTTTTTATTGCATACAGACGAAAATCCAGAAAATAATCGCTATTGTTAAATCTACGTAAAACCATTGTAATTGATTGACTTTGATTTTTACGTATGTTATAATGTGTAAAAAAAGAAAGGAGAATGTTACTTAAAAAAGTAACTTGTGTAATAATTTATGATTTATATATGCGGTCTTTTAATGGCGCTTGCCGATAGCGTTCCCGGAGTATCAGGAGGAACGATCGCTTATCTTTTAGGCTATTATGAGGATTTTATCAATTCGCTTAACTCATTTATGAGCAGAAAAGGGGACAAGCTTGAAAGAAAAGAGAATTTGAAGAAATCGTTTAAGTTTCTTATAAGACTTGGAATAGGCTGGATAGTCGGATTCATATCAGCAGTACTAATTTTAACCAGCGTATTTGAATCACATATTTATCAGATAAGCTCGCTTTTTATAGGTTTTATAGTTTTTTCTATTCCGCTTATAGTATACGAGGAAAAAGAATCCCTTAAGAAATTTTACAACGTTGTATTTCTCATTCTGGGCGCAGCGCTGGTTGTAGCTATAACGATGGTAAATCCATCGGACGGCGGATCGGTTTCGGCGGGAGCCTTTAATATAGGACAATTGATTTATACTGTGCTTGTAGGAATGATAGCTATATCGGCAATGGTTCTTCCGGGTATTTCAGGCTCGACCATGCTTTTGATATTCGGCGTATACCTGCCGGTTATGAATGCTATAAAGGATCTGCTCCATTTGGATTTCAGCGGTCTTCCCATTGTAATTTCTGTCGGAATCGGCATACTGCTTGGAGTTATTGTTATTATCAAGCTTGTTAAGGCGGCGCTTGAACATTTTCATTCTCAAACCGTATATGCGATAATCGGTTTAATGCTCGGTTCGCTGTTATCTATTGTTAAGGGACCGGAATCGCTGGAAACTCCGAAAGAAATGCTTACGATGGATACCTTCAGTATTCTCTTCTTCTTTATAGGAGGCGTTGTAATTATAGGTCTGCAATGCTTAAAGCTTTTTTCCGGAAAAAATAAAGCTGAGGAAACAGTCGAATCGTAATATATTAAGGACGGCGTGCGCCGTCCTTTTTTACTTGCATTTTATACTGTGAAATGTTATAATAAAAATTGTTATTATGTGCGAAAGGAAAAATTATTTTAGCTTTTAAAATAATGGTGATAAAATATGTTGAGTGATATTGAGATAGCGCACGGCGCAAAAATGAAACCTATAACTGAAATTGCAGCCGGTCTTGGAATAGAAAACGAAGATATTGAACCTTACGGGCATTATAAGGCTAAGCTGTCGGAGGCTCTTTATGAAAAGCTTGCGGATAAGGACGACGGAAAACTTATACTTGTAACAGCTATAAATCCAACTCCCGCAGGCGAGGGAAAGACAACGGTAAGCGTCGGTCTTGCGCAGGCTATGCATAAAATCGGCTGGAATGCCGTTTTAGCTCTTAGAGAGCCTTCTCTGGGACCGGTTTTCGGTATAAAGGGAGGAGCAGCCGGAGGCGGTTACTCTCAGGTCGTTCCTATGGAGGATATTAATCTGCATTTTACCGGTGATATGCATGCTATAACGTCTGCTAATAATTTGCTTTGCGCCGCTGTCGACAATCATCTTCAGCATGGAAACGAGCTTGGAATTGACCAGAGGAGAATCCTTTTTAAAAGATGTCTGGATATGAACGACCGCGCTCTTCGTAATATAATTGCGGGATTGGGCGGAAAGATAAACGGAATTCCCCGAGAAGACGGCTTTCAGATAACCGTCGCATCGGAAGTTATGGCGATACTTTGTCTTGCAAGCAATATTGACGATCTGAAAAAGCGTTTAGGAAATATACTTGTTGGATACAAATATTCAGGAGAACCTGTTTACGCCAGAGAGCTTGGTGTTCAAGGGGCTATGACCGCTCTTTTGAAGGACGCGCTCAAACCGAATCTGGTGCAGACTCTTGAAAATACTCCGGCTTTGATTCACGGCGGTCCTTTTGCAAATATTGCGCACGGCTGTAATTCGATAAGAGCTACTAAGCTGGCTCTGAAGCTGGGAGATTACTGCGTTACGGAAGCCGGCTTCGGTTCTGATCTCGGGGCTGAAAAGTTCTTTGATATAAAATGCCGTTTCGGCGGATTAAAGCCTGAATGCGTAGTGCTTGTGGCTACTATAAGAGCGCTTAAATATAACGGCGGAATTCCAAAAAGCGATTTGCAGGAGGAAAATACTGACGCTCTTTGCAGGGGTATCGTTAATCTTGGCGTTCATATTGAAAATATGAAAAAGTTCGGGGTTCCGGTAGTAGTGGCAATAAACAGATTTTACACGGATACTGAAAATGAAATCAGAATCGTTGAAGAATTTTGTAAAAATGCGGGCGTTGAATCCTCTATGACGGAAATCTTTGCTAAGGGCGGCGACGGCGGCAAGGATCTTGCTTCTAAAGTTATCAGTACGATTGAAAATAAATCTTCAGAGTTTAAACCAATTTATGATGAAAAGCTGTCCATAAAAGAAAAGCTTGATATTATAGCAGAGGAGATTTATCGTGCAGACGGAGTGGTTTATACGGCTGAAGCTGAAAAAGCATTGAAGGAAATAGAGAAACTCGGCTATGGCAATATACCCGTATGCGTTGCAAAAACTCAATATTCGCTTTCTGACGATCCGTCAAAGCTGGGGAAACCGGAAGGATTTAAAATTACTGTAAGAGACCTTAAGCTATCCTCCGGAGCCGGATTTGTGGTTGCGCTTACCGGAAATATACTGACAATGCCCGGTCTTCCGAAATGTCCCGCGGCTTTGAATATAGACTGCGATAACAGCGGCAGTATAACGGGACTTTTCTGATTATGCGGAATATAATAGATGATAATGAGGGCGACATAGTTTCCGGAACAGATAATGAAAAGGAAAAAGGACGTTCGGAAAAAATCTGGAGGGTTTTGGTTATAACAATTTTGACCGTCGTATTCCTTTATATTATATATCATGTATTTTCATATTTTTTTAACGGATATAATACGGCGGTTAAATACGAGTTTTCTGAATATGAGATTGGAATTATTGCTGACGAATTGAATATCCTCATCTCAGAGGACGTAAGCGTCAGCCGCGCTAAATATACGGGCGGAAAACAACCTGTTTTAATGGTCTGGATAGATAATATTGAAGACGGCATGGAGTTTATTGAAAAATATACGGATTTTGACACTCAGAGCTATAAAAGCGTTTCTTTGGGGATAAATCAGAATCAATCCGTCGCTGCAAGGTATTACAGCGCCTATAAGGACGGAGATGAATATCCTGTCGAGTGTTATATTTATAAGCTCGACAGTACGGATAAATGGACTGCTTATATAATAGAAAACGATGTGACGGATAAGAGTATAAAGAAAATTTTTTTAGAGGATAAAAATGATGACAATTATAACTAAGAGTCCTGAGGAAACTATTGCATTTGCGGAAAAGCTGGGATCGCTTTTGAAAAGGGGAGATATAATTGCTTTTAAGGGCGGACTTGGAGCAGGAAAAACCACCTTTACCAGAGGTCTTGCAGCAGGACTTGGATTAAAGGATATTGTAACGTCGCCAACGTTTTCAATAGTAAATGAATATAGGGGAGAAATCAGCCTTTATCATTTTGATATGTATAGGATCATCAGCTCTGAGGAGCTTGAAGCTACAGGCTTTTACGATTATCCATTGGAAAAAAGTGTTTTTGCAGTTGAGTGGTCGGAGAATATAGATGATATATTACCTTCGGAAACCATTTATATAACAATAGACCGTATAGATGATGATACGAGAAGAATAACAGTGGAGGGGGACGATCGGTTTGCTGACACTTGGAATTGAAACATCGGGAAGAACTGCCTCCGTTGCTTTGATGGAGGACGGTATTATGCTCGGGCAGTCATCCTTATTGACTGCCAAGACGCATTCTCAGGTTATATTGCCTATGGTAAAAAAGCTTATTTTTGACTGTGATAAGGAAATTGGTTCGATTGATAAAATAGCGGTTGGTATAGGTCCCGGATCATATACCGGAATCAGAATCGGAGTTGCCGCAGTTAAGGCTATGTCGTTTTCACTTGGAATTGAATGCTGCGGAGTATCAACCTTGGAAGGTCTTGCATATAACTTTCCGTCTGACGGTCTTGTGTGTTCGGTTATGAAGGCAAGACAAAACCTGGTTTATACTGCATTATTCAGATTTTCAGACAATAAAGCTCATAGGATTCTTGATGATATGCTGATTGAGGACGGCAGACTGTCGGAAATGCTTTCGGAATACGGCGAACAAATTGTTATGACAGGCGACGGAGCAGAGGAATTCTCTGAAAAATTCGGAAACGGCTGTATAAAGCTTTCGCCTATGCATTTAAGACATCAGAACGCGGCAGGTATTTGCCTGGCGTCCCTTAATCATGATTATTGCCGTCCAGAAATGCTTGAAGCCAGTTATCTTCAATTGGTTAAGGCGGAAAAAGATTTAATTAATGCTGAGCGACGTTGATTTTACACAATAAATGTGATATAATATAAAGTATATTAAGCAATAATGTCAGAATGGAGTTTATTATGATTGCGATTGGCAGTGACCATGCGGGTTACAATTTAAAAGAAGAAATTATAGAACAGCTTAAAAATATGGGCTATGATATTCTTGATATAGGCTGCAACGGCGAAGCGTGCGATTATCCTGATATCGCGTCCGAGGTTGCCGGATGTGTTGCCGGAGGAAAATGTGAAAGAGGAATATTGATTTGCGGCACCGGAGTAGGCATGTCGATGGCGGCTAATAAGGTGAACGGGATAAGGGCGGCTCTCTGCGCTGATTATTATACGGCTAAGTATACAAGATTGCATAACGACGCTAATATTTTATGTATGGGAGCCAGAACAATAGGCTCGGGAACAGCGTCGGAAATAGTTAGTATATTTCTTGAAACAAAATTTGAAGGCGGGCGCCATCAGAAGCGTATAGACAAATTCAAAGATATAGAAAAGAGTAATAAGGAGTGAAAAACTATGGCAAAACTGCATCTAATTGAACATCCGCTTATTCAGCATAAAATTTCTTTGATGAGAGATAAAAACACGGGCGCTAAGGAATTCAGAGAGCTAGTTTCAGAAACAGCTATGCTTATATGCTATGAAGCCACCAGGGATCTGCCGCTTAAAGAAGTTGAAATCGCAACGCCTATGGCGGTTGCCAAAACAAAGGTTATATCAGGAAGAAAGCTTGCGTTTGTTCCTGTTCTTCGCGCCGGACTTGGTATGATAGACGGAGTTATAAATATGGTTCCTGCCGCAAAAATAGGTCATATTGGAATGTTCAGAGACAACGAGAGCTTTAATGTTATAAAGTATTACAGCAAGCTGCCTGAGGATGTTGCCGAAAGGGACGTTATTGTCGTAGATCCAATGCTTGCTACGGGCAATACCGCTGTAGACGCAATCAATGAAATAAAAAAAGCGGGAGTAAAAAATATTAAATTTATGTGTATTATAGCTTCTCCTCAGGGAATAGATCGTTTGGAAAAAGCTCATCCTGACGTGGAAATATATTGCGGAGCTAAAGATGACGGTCTTGATGAAAACAATTATATAATTCCCGGACTTGGAGATGCCGGGGATAGAATTTTTGGTACAAAATAAAAAATTCCCGCTGATTTTTTCAGCGGGTAATTTTGTACTAACGCTTTTTCTTGTCTTTGCTGCGGATTTTTATTTTCAGTTCTGTAAGGGCGTTGTTGAATTTTGTTGATCTGGCACGCGGATGAGCGTTTATGAGATCTTTTTTAAGAAAATTCAAATGATCGGAAGCCGAACTGCGTTCATTTTGAAGCTGCTGTATCTTGCGGCTGATAGATTCAATATAATGTTTTTCAGAATTTTCTGCCGCCTCCTTAAGCTTGCAGTTAAGCTGGGATAGCTCTTCCCGTATTTCTGTCAGACGTTTTAACAGATGATTTACATCTATCGCTGATTTTGCAGAAGCAATAAAATCTGCGGCGAAAATTGCTATTAATATTATATCTATAATAATTATTGCTGTGCGGTCAAGATCAGTAACGGGTTTTATTAGATGCACATGTACTTTATAATTGACAAGAAGAGTCATAAATCCCCATAAAAAAGTTGCTTCGACGCAAATTCTGCCTGATAAATTATAGCGGCAGTCACTGTAATCCCAATATCTTGTTTTAAATAAAAGCTCCATTAGCCAGCCGGTTATGTATTCAAGCAAAGTTGCGGATAAAGCGCCGCATATGAACATAGCGACTGGATCGTCGTTAAAAGGCTGTCCTGCCGATATCATTACCAATGAACCAAAGCCATATATGGGAAGAAACGGACTTCGTAAGAAGCCGCGGTTTACAAAATGCTTTTCTTCAATTGAAACAAGAGCGGTTTCAAAGCACCATCCAAAAAAACAATAGATAAAAAAGAAAAGAATCCATTGCCAAATAGTATAATCCGGCATTTTTAACCTCCTTCATATATTTTTTATAAGTAGAATTATACTTTAAAAAGGGAAACAAGTCAATCTATGTCGAATATATTGTAAAATCCATTTAAAAAACATATTAAATATGGCCATGATTTTGTATATTCCGTCAAATCTCAAAAAAAAAGATTGACAAAAGAGTAAGGAGGTGATATAATAATAAAGCTGTCGAACGAGAGAGAGCGAAGTCGGAAAATT